>NZ_JANYGH010000054.1 GCF_025362475.1 Mucilaginibacter sp. | reverse complement strand
AGCGTTATCCCTATTAATCACATAACAGAAACAAAAGTTTTAATATCATTCAAGTAGAAAATGAGCAATATTAATTTAATTGATTCTTTTCAGGAATTTAAAGATTTCAAGAACATTGACCGCCCAACCATGATGAGCGTTTTGGAAGACGTTTTCAGAAGCATGATCAGGAAAAAATACGGCACAGATGAAAATTGCGACGTAATTGTTAACACTGATAATGGTGACTTAGAGATCTGGCGTACCCGTAAGGTTATGGAAGATGGCTTTAGTGAAGATGATGACCTGGAAGTTGAATTAACAGAGGCAAAATTATTTGATGCAGACCTGGAAGTTGGTGATGAGCAAATTGAGCAGATCACGCTGGAAAGCTTTGGCCGTCGTGCTATATTAGCCGCCCGCCAAACACTGGTTTCAAAAATTTTAGAACTGGAAAAAGACGAGATCTTCAAAAAATATAAAGATCGCGTTGGTGAAATTGTTACAGGCGAGGTTTACCAGGTTTGGAAAAAAGAAACCCTGGTACTGGATGATGAAGGCAATGAATTGTTGCTTCCAAAAACAGAACAAATCCCGGCCGACTACTTTAAAAAAGGCGATAGCGTAAAAGCGGTTGTTTATAAGGTAGATATGTTGAACAGCAACCCTAAAATCATTATTTCGCGTACAGCACCAGAGTTTTTACAACGTTTGTTTGAACTTGAAGTACCAGAAATTTTCGACGGATTGATCACCATTAAAAAAATTGTGCGTGAGCCGGGCGAAAGAGCTAAGGTAGCCGTTGAATCATATGATGATCGTATTGATCCGGTTGGTGCCTGTGTGGGTATGAAGGGTTCACGTATACACGGTATCGTTCGTGAATTGAAGAATGAGAATATTGACGTAATTAACTTTACCAACAATATCCAGTTATATATTCAGCGTGCATTATCACCTGCCAAAATCACCTCTATTAAATTAGATGATGAGAAAAAAACAGCAGCTGTATACTTAAAACCTGATCAGGTATCTTTAGCCATTGGTCGTGGCGGACATAATATTAAATTAGCTGGTAAATTAACCGGTTATGAAATTGATGTTTACCGTGAGGCTGACGAACATGATGAGGATGTGGATATTGAAGAATTTACAGATGAAATTGATAGCTGGATAATTGATGAATTTAAACGAATTGGTTTAGATACAGCAAAATCGGTATTGGCTTTAACTGTTGGCGAATTGGTAAAACGTACCGATCTGGAAGAAGAAACGGTAAAAGAAGTGCTATCAATATTGAATGCTGAGTTTGAATAAGCATAATAACCAAAATTAAAATCGTATTTTTGCGATAATTAGCAGAGAAAATATAATAAATGTCAGAAGACAAATCAATAAAATTAATTAAGGCAGTAAAAGAACTCAACATTGGTATGGGTACCATTGTCGATTTTTTGGCTACAAAAGGTTACAAGGTTGACAAGCAACCTATGGCCCAGCTGAATGGCGACATGTACAACGCATTGTTGAAGGAGTTTGCTGTGGACAAAAGCATTAAAGAGGAAGCTAAGCAGATCAGTATCGGAAAGATACGGAAAGAAGATCCTGCGCCGTTCCCGGAAAAGCCAGTCGAAAACCGCCGTTCAAGGGATTTTGAGAACGAAGAAATATTGATCAAAAACACCGGTCAGTACACTTCACCGCAAACAGAAAAACCAAAACCGGTTGAGCCTGTTGCACACGAAAAAACCGAGGATCGTAGCGATGTATTGCCAGGTGTTAAGGTAGTTGGGAAAATTGACCTTAATAACTTAAATGCGAAGCCACAACCTGTTGCTGAAAAACCAGCGATTGTTGAGCCCAAAGTAGAGGCTCCGAAGCCAGAAGTAGTAGCTCCGGAACCGAAACCTGAGCCAAAAGTTGAGGCCCCAAAAGAAATAGTAGCGGAAGCTCCTGTTGTAGAAGCTCCGAAACCGGTTGTTGCCGAAACCCCTAAGGTTGAAGCTCCAAAGGTAGAGACTCCGGTAGTTGAAACGCCAAAGGCAGAGACCCCAAAGGTTGAAGAGCCTAAAGCTCCGGTTGTACAGGCTCCTGTTACTCCGGCAGTGGTTGTACCAGCCCCGGTTGCAGAAAAACCAGCCGAAGCTCCTGTTGTTGATACTGAGGATGAAGTTATTAGGGCAAAAGCCGAAAGACTTACCGGCCCTAACATTATTGGTAAAATACAGTTACCTGTTAGTGCGCCGAAGCGTAATCCTATAGCATCATCATCAAACGCCAACAGCGCTGATCATAAACGCAAAAGAAAACGTAAAGATAACCAGGGAAATCCACAGCAAGGTGGCGGTGGTAATCATCCTCCGCATAACCAGCAAGGTGGCGGCGGCGGTAACCATCCTCCGCACACACCGTCAGGTGGTGGAACTATTAATCCAAATCGTCCTGATTTCAGGAACAGGACTAATGGTGCACCTGGAAATGGCGGCCCAAGCCAAGGTGGCGGCAATCGTCCTGATTTCAGGAATAACCGTAATGCACCTCAAAGCACAGGCCCTAAAGAAGAACCATCTGAAAAAGATATACAGGACCAGATTAAAGCAACACTTGCCCGCTTAAGTGGTGCAGGAAAATCAGGAAAATTTGCACAACGGGCTAAGTTCCGTCGTCAAAAACGTGATGGTGTTGCCGCTACTGCCGAAGAATTGGCAATGGAGCAGGAACTGCAATCCAAAGTACTGAAGGTTACCGAGTTTGTTACAGCGAATGAGCTGGCCAGCATGATGGATGTATCTGTAACACAGATCATCTCCACTTGTATGAGCCTGGGCATGTTCGTATCTATCAACCAAAGGCTTGATGCAGAAACATTAACCATTGTGGCTGATGAATTTGGTTACCAGGTTGAGTTTGTTAAACCACAGGATGAAGAGGCCAACCTTGATCAGCCTGATGATCCGGCAGACCTGGTTGCACGTGCGCCAATCGTTACCATCATGGGTCACGTCGATCACGGTAAAACATCATTGCTTGATTTTATCCGCAAAACAAACGTTATAGGTGGCGAAGCCGGGGGTATTACCCAGCACATTGGTGCCTATGAAGTAACATTGCCTGATAATAAAGGAAAAATAACATTCCTGGATACACCGGGTCACGAGGCGTTTACCGCCATGCGTGCAAGGGGTGCACAGGTTACAGATATTGTAATTATAGTAATTGCCGCTGATGATAGCGTGATGCCGCAAACCCGCGAGGCCATAAACCACGCGCAGGCTGCAGGAGCTCCAATCATCTTCGCTTTCAATAAAATTGACAGGCCAGGTGCCAATGCGGATAAGATCCGTGAGCAACTATCGGCTATGAACATTTTGGTTGAAGAGTGGGGTGGTAAATACCAATCGCAGGAAATATCGGCTAAAACCGGTTTAAATGTTGACTTGTTATTAGAGAAAGTATTACTTGAAGCAGAGATATTAGAACTTAAAGCCAACCCTAATAAACGTGCTGTAGGTACGGTTATTGAAGCAGCTTTAGATAAAGGTCGTGGTATTGTTACCACTATCCTGGTACAGGCCGGACGTTTAAAAGTGGGCGATCCAATTTTAGCGGGTTGCTACAGCGGGCGTGTTAAGGCATTAACTAATGAGCGCGGCCAAAGAGTTGAATCTGCAGGGCCATCAACACCAGTACAGGTGTTGGGTATGCAAGGTGCACCAACGGCGGGTGATAAGTTTAACGTATTGGAAAATGAAGTTGAGGCACGTGAAATTGCCAACAAACGTTTACAATTACAACGCGAACAAGGTTTACGTACACAGAAACATATTACACTTGATGAAATCGGCCGTCGTTTGGCAGTTGGTAACTTTAAGGAACTTAATATTATTGTTAAGGGTGATGTGGATGGATCAATAGAAGCGTTATCAGATTCATTACTGAAACTTTCTACCGAGCAGATACAGGTTAACATCATATCAAAAGCTGTAGGTCAGATCTCCGAATCAGACGTATTGCTGGCTTCTGCATCTGATGCCATCATTATAGGTTTCCAGGTTCGTCCGTCAGGAAGTGCCCGTAAACTTGCCGAGGCAGAGCAGATTGATATCAGGCTTTACTCTATCATCTACGATGCTATCAATGAGATAAAAGCGGCGATGGAAGGTATGCTTGCACCAACATTTGAAGAGAAAATTGTGGCTAACGTTGAGATACGTGAAACCTTCAAGATTAGCAAGGTTGGTACAATTGCAGGTTGTATGGTGTTGGATGGTAAAATTAACCGTAACAGCAAAATACGTATAGTACGTGATGGTGTAGTAATTTACACTGGCGAACTTGCTTCACTGAAACGCTTTAAAGATGACGTGAAAGAAGTATTAACCGGTTACGAGTGCGGTTTAAATATCCACAACTTTAATAATATTGAAGTAGGTGACATTGTTGAAGCTTATGAAAATGTAGAAGTTAAACGTAAGTTGTAATACAATACTTACTCATAAATACAAAGGCCGGTCTTCAACAGATCGGCCTTTTTTTGTACCATTGGGTAGCCATTCAGGCATAGCGGCGTAATTTCCCAAGCCCCGGCACCAGGGAAGTCGCTTTTAAAAAGGAGGCGCCTACGGGGCAAAGACAATCACATCTGTCCTAAAATGCGGATTATTTAGGCTAAAGCCATCCTTGTATATCCTTTCTATCCGTTGGGTGAAACCAACGGCAATGAAGAATTGAAGGCAAACAGTCGTTTAATTCATTGCCGTCCCATTTATGGGACGGATAAATAAAGAGCCTCGGTGGCTTTAGCCAAATAATAGCCATGTTAACAACCTTGTGTACATACAGTAGAGCTCGGCACAAGGCAACGGCCGTTTCTACCGGCCCATTGCGTAATTACAATGCTAAACAATCTGCACGCCTACTCTTGCAGCAACCCTTCTACCAGGGCTTTCCACTGCGGGCCTGACAGCCCTTCCCGCGCGGTAAGGGCGATGACGGTATTTCTGACAGTATCATAAATATTAGTATCCTTATTATTAATTACTTCGTTACGCCCATGCACAGCAGCGCTAACGTGGTTCAAGTACCGCTCAACAATAAAAGTGTTAGTTGCACCATGATCATAAAAATTGGCGACTGCCTGTCCTGGTTTCCTGGGGTTCACCACAGGCCTTACGGTAATGGTTATAAACTCGCTTTCGGCTTCTGCATTTTCAACCTCCTGTATATCTTCAATCATAACCCAATCGAGGCCGCCCCCCGCTATAGAGCCCGGCGCAGGTAAATCAACATAAAAATGATCTCCTTTCTCTGCCATCCGGTATAATTCATTCCCCTGTGCATCTGTAAGCGAAAATTTTGATGAACCTGGTCCGCAGAGCTGATGCCAGTTGGATATATCCTTTAAACGGCTTTTAGCCAGTAAAAAAAGGGCATGGGCCTGTTGCCGGGTTTTCAAATCAGCAAAGTGGATAAAATCGGTTATTCCGCCATCGCGCTGTTCAGGAATACCTTCGTATGCATCGTCCATTTCTATAAAATATAAATATTTAACATGCAGTGTTACAAAGGGTTTTAGGCTTGCGTAATATTATTAAGCGCTCATTTCGTGTAACATAATTAATACATTAAATATTAGATGGGTTTTCCATTCAATATTTGATTATTAATAAAAGTAATGTACATTTCATCTTTATAAAACCTAAATGATAAATAAACCACTCCTGTGCTTTTTTATCGTCTGCCTTTTTTTAAGTGACCGTGCCCTAAGCCAAACGGTGACCGACGATAGTACTATGCAAAAAATTGCGGTAGGCCACTTAGTTAGCACTTACAATTCCTCCATAGGGCAAATGTCTCGCCTGTACAACGGACCTGAATATGAGTTTTACGATCCATATATAAAAAGCAATGCCTTTTTTTTGGATATAAATGCATTCAGGCCCGGCTCGGTTAATTACGATGGCATATTTTACCCAAACATAGCCATGATGTATGATTTGAACAAAGACAAAGTTGTTGTATTGCTATATAACGGATTTTCTAAATATAGCTTGTTGAATTCAAGAGTACAAAGCTTTGATCTTCTTGCACATCATTTTGTATATGTGGCTCCGGATTCGCTAAACAAAGCGGCATCAATAGATACAGGATTTTACGATGAGGTATACAGGGGCAACCTCCAGGTTTTAACCAGGTGGTCAAAAAGTATTCAATCCATCTCTACACAAACAACGCTCGAAACTTTTTTTACTGCCGCCTCCAAAAATTATTTTCTTAAAAAAGGCAATAACTATTACAGCATAAGCGGGCAAAGCTCTTTCCTGAAAATATTAAAGGATAAGAAAAAAGAACTGCAGCAATACATCAAGGCTAATAAAATTAAGTTTAGAGATAATCCTGAATTGGCCATGCGTATGATAGCTGCAGAATACGATCAGCTGGTTAGATAAAGTTACGCGGTGTTATAAATAAAGTATAATCAAGATCTAAAGTCTTTTTTATGGTTTGATATTCCATGCATAAACCTTAAGGGGTATAGTAGTATAGTGTGAACATTAAAATATACTGATGAAAAAAATTTACTTTTTAAGTTTTTGCTTTTTGATCCTGCTAAAAGTGGGATATTCTCAACAAACAACGGTACAAACTATAAGTGTAAACTTTCAACAGGCCACTATTGAGCAGTTTGTTACCGAGCTTGAGGCAAAAACCGGATATCACTTTTATTATGAGCCAGCAAAATTTGATAGTTTAAAGATAACTGTACAGTTAGATAACAAATCTATGGAAACCGTGCTTGACGCGGCTTTTAAAAACACTGCTTTTCATTACGCTATCAGCACTAATCACGAGGTTTTTCTTACAAAAGGACGCGAAATACAACTATCGCTCGCCGCCGGCTTTTTTGGGATTAAAACTGGGGCAGAAACCCAAAAAAACAATGTTGTTACGCAGGTTAAAGAGTTTGCTGATACAAAAGACAAGGTTGTTCCTGAAGCAACTACAGAAAACAAGCTGTATGAAATTGGCACCAAAACAAACACAATTGGTGCCGGAAATGCCACCTTATCGGGCTATGTTCGTGACGGAAAATCGGGCGAAGCCGTAGTAGGCGCAAGCATTTATGTTACCAATACCAAAACTGGCGTAGCCTCAGATCAGTTTGGATATTTTACCCTTTCGTTGCCAAAAGGAAGGCAAATTTTAAGTGTAAGGGGGTTAGGCATGCGCGACACACGCCGCCAGATTGTACTTTATTCGGATGGTAAAATGATCATCGAAATGAAGGAACAGGTGACCAGCTTAAAAGAGGTAAAAATATCGGCCGAGAAGGTAGCCAACGTTCGTAATGTGCAATTAGGCGTTAACCGGCTCGATATCAAAAGCATTAAACAAGTGCCCACCGTTTTTGGTGAAGCAGATGTATTACGGGTGGTGCTAACTCTCCCCGGCGTACAATCAGTGGGCGAAGCTACCACAGGCTTTAATGTCCGTGGCGGTTCGGCAGATCAGAACCTTATTTTAATGAATGATGCTACCATTTATAATCCATCACATTTCTTTGGTTTCTTCTCCTCATTTAACCCCGATATAGTAAAAGATATAGAGTTATATAAAAGCAGCATCCCCGAAAAATTTGGCGGGCGCTTATCATCGGTACTCGATGTTACCAACCGCGAGGGTAATAAAAAGAAGTTTACAGGATCGGCAGGTATTGGTTTAATTACTAGCAGGCTTAATGTTGAAGGGCCTATTTTTAAGGATAGGACCTCGTTTTCATTTGGTGGCCGCACCACCTATTCCGATTGGTTACTGAAGCTATTACCAGAAGCATATAAGCACAGCCAGGCCTCATTTTATGATTTAAACCTTGATATAAGTCACCAGATAGATGATAAAAACAATATCTATGTATCCACTTACCTAAGCAAGGATAAATTTAAATTAAACAGCGATACTTCCTATGGTTACAGCAACAGGAACGCCAACATTAAATGGAAGCACAATTTTAACGATAAGCTATTTAGTGTTATAGGTGCAGGTATTGATAGGTACCAATATAACATAGCCAGCTTTGATAACCCTGTAAATGCATATAAACTCAACTTTGATATCAATCAAACTAATTTCAAGGCCGATTTTACCTATTATCTAAATCGTAAAAACACGGTTAATTTTGGATTGAGCTCTATCTTTTATAAACTGCATCCGGGTAATTACCAGCCCAATAATCCCAAATCACTGGTGGCGCCGGATGTGATCCCAACGCAGCGCGCCCTGGAGAGTGCATTGTATGTTGGCGATAAATATGACTTTACCGAAGATTTTTCCGTAAGTGGCGGCGTACGCTATTCTTTATATAGTTTCCTTGGGCCACAAACGGTATACAATTATGCGCCAAATTTACCTAAAACAAGTTCAAACTTGCTGGATAGCACCAACTATAGCAGCGGCAAGTTCATTAAAACATATTCAGGGCCCGAGATCAGGCTTTCGGGCCGGTACCAGTTAGGAGATAATACATCGTTAAAAGGAGGGTACAACACACTAAGGCAATACATTCATTTACTATCCAATACCACCGCTATTGCGCCAACCGATGTATGGCAACTGAGCGATCCTAATATCAAACCACAATATGGCGACCAGGTATCGCTGGGGATATACCGTAACCTAAAATCAAACACGATCGAAACCTCGGTAGAGGTTTATTATAAACGGTTAAGAGATTACCTTGATTACCGCAGCGGCGCCAACCTGGTACTTAATCATCATATAGAAAACGATGTACTGGCTACCCAGGGCAAAGCGTATGGTATTGAGTTTTTGATTAAAAAAACCACAGGTAAAGCAAATGGCTGGATAAGCTATACCTACTCCCGTACATTTTTAAGGCAAACTGATCCTAATGAGGGTGAACTAATTAATAGCGGACTTTATTATCCTGCCAATTTTGATAAACCACATGATTTTAATTTCATAGGCAACTACCGGTTTTCGCACAGGTTTAGCATATCATTAAATGTTACCTATAGTACAGGCAGGCCAATAACATTGCCGGTTGCCAAGTATGAGTATGGCGGATCGGAGCGCGTATACTATTCAGACCGTAATCAATATCGAATCCCGGATTACTTCCGGTCGGATTTTTCAATGAATATCGAAGGCAATCATAAGGTGCACCAATTAACGCATAACTCGTTCACCATAGGCGTTTATAACCTTACCGGGAGGCAAAATGCCTACTCAACCTATTTTACCGAGCAAAGCGGCGTAATAAGTGGCTATAAGCTTTCGATATTTGCAAAGCCAATTCCGTTCATCAATTACAATATCAGGTTTTAACGGGTATGAACAAAAGGGGTAATTATATGGTTTTTTTAGCATTGCTCACCGCAATAGTGGCCTGCCGTAAACCTTATACTCCTAAAGCAATACTGGCTCCCGGCAGTTACCTGGTGGTTGAGGGAGTTATTAACAGTGGTGCCGATTCAACAATTATAACTTTAAGCAAAACGATAAACATTGCAACCAAAGACTCGTCGGCTTTTGAAACAAATGCACAGGTAACCGTTGAAAATGAAGGCGGCACAAGCTATCCGTTACAGGAGTTCAAAGCCGGGCACTATCTCGCCATCGCCCTAAATCTCGACAAAACAAAAAAATACCGCCTGCATATCAAAACGGCTGGTTCTAATGAATATGCATCTGATTATGTCGCTGTAAAGCCAACGCCACCTATTGACAGCATTACCTATAGAATAACAGACAAAGGTTTGCAGGTTAATGTTAATACCCATAACCCGGCCAATAGTACACGATATTACCGCTGGGCGTATGAAGAGGCCTGGCAATTTCACGCACAACGCAACTCGGAATCAATAGTTAAAGGAACAGATATTGTACCAAGAAAACCCGAAGAACAGATCTATTATTGCTTTGCAGGCGATAAATCAAGCAATATAGTTTTAGGTTCAACAGAAAAATTACAGCAGGATATTATTTCACAAATCCCGATTACAATTATTTCGCCCCGGTCAGAAAAATTACAAATAAAATATAGCATCCTCCTTAAACAGTACGCCGTAACAAAAGAGGAATATCAATTTTGGGAAAACATTAAAAAAAATACCGAGCAACTTGGCAGCATCTTCGATGCGCAGCCATCGCAATTAAAAGGGAACATACATGGCATTACCAACCCTGCAGAGCCGGTTATTGGCTATATAGGCGTAACCAACACACAAACTAAAAGGATATTTATTACAAACAACCGTTTTCCGGATAATTACTACCCCGTTTATGCCGATGAATGTGAAGTAATCAGCGCTTTCTTTATAAATGCCCTTACGGGGGCAAATGACGTTGACTTTTTCATATTTAGACTGGGCTATATCCCGGTATCGCCAATAATTAGTCCGCGGGGTGTAACCATAGGTTATAAGGCAGCGCCAATTGAATGCGTTGATTGCAGACTAAGAGGCCACATTGATGCACCAGATTTTTGGGAATTATGATAGAGAATAAATATATATGGTTTTTTATATTACTGGGCTGCGTTATTACCGGTTGCCGAAAACCGTATACTCCACCAGCCATAGTTGCACCGGGCAGCTACCTTGTGGTTGAGGGAGTTATAAATAGTGGCGCAGACTCAACCATTATTACTTTAAGCAAAACGGTAAACCTTTCACAAAATCCGTCCTCGGCTTTGGTGTCAGGTGCACAGGTACATGTTGAGGCCGAAGGAGGAGCAAGTTATCCCTTAGCGGAGTTTAATACAGGGCGTTATGTAGCGGTTTCCTTAAATCTGGATAACTCAAAAAAATATCGCCTCCACATTAAAGCGATAGGGAATGAATATGTGTCTGATTATGTAGCTGTAAAACCAACGCCACCTATTGATAGCATTGGTTATAAAATTACCAGCAAGGGTTTGCAAATTAATTCAAACACCCATGATCCCAGTAACAATACCCGCTATTACCGCTGGGCTTATGAAGAAACGTGGCGCTTTCATTCCCAATTCAATTCGGGGCTGATAGTTAGGGACGGAAAGATAGTATACAGAAATAATGATGAGATGATCTATTATTGTTATGCCGGCGACAGATCAAGCAATATTGTTTTGGCGTCATCGGCAAAATTGAGGCAAGATGTAATATCAGATAACCCCATAATTTTAATCCCTCCAACTTCAGAAAAACTGGAAATACGATACAGCATCCTCCTAAAACAATATGCGCTCACAAAAGAAGAATATGCTTTTTGGGAAAATATGAGGAAAAATACAGAACAGCTGGGAAGTATATTTGATCCGCAACCATCAGAAATTAACGGGAATATTCATAATGTTACCAACCCTGCCGAACCGGTTATTGGTTATGTAAGTGTAACTAATGTACAAACCAAGAGGATATTTATATCAAATAGTGTTTTCCCTTATGAATGGCGACCCGAGTATAATGGTTCCTGCCAAATTGATTCGGCTTTTTTTACAAACCTACACACAGGATCAAATGATGTGGAGAACCGAATTATTGAAGGTACGCTAATACCAATTTCAACCATAAGCCCGGATGGATTTCACATTATTGGATATACGGCATCAAGTGTTGAATGTACTGATTGCAGAGTGAGAGGGAGAATAGAGGCCCCCGTTTTTTGGAAATAATTTATTAAAATGATGAAGCCTAAATATATGTTGTATTTGCTGGTGCTGGGCGTCATGATCACCACGTGCAAAAAACCTTATAACCCAACGGTTATCGCCAGTAACAATAATTACCTTGTTGTTGAGGGTGTAATAAACGCGGGCAGCGACCCTACAGTTATCAGCCTGAGCCAGACAGTTAATTTAAGCAATGGCGTACAAACTTCTGCGTTGAATGATTATGCGGTTGCCATACAGGATGAGGCAGGTAATTCAATAGCGTTAATTTCACAAGGCAATGGCAAATATACTTCCGGGAGCGGGTTGAATCTTAATCAATCAAAAAAATACAGGCTACATATAGCTCACAATGAAAAAGAATACGCATCCGATTATATCGAGGTAAGAAAAACACCACCTATTGATAGCGTTGGTTTTGTACCCAAGGGGAGCAACCTTAATTTATACGTTAGCACTCATGATGCCACTAATAGTACCCGCTACTACCGTTGGGATTTTGAAGAAACATGGAAGTTTCATTCCCGGTATGAATCCGGCTTTCTGGTTGATCCGGTTACCAAATCAATAAGAGCCCGCAAAGAAAGTGAAGCATCATACTATTGCTATACAAATGATTTATCAAGTAACATCCTGATAAGTTCATCGGCCAAACTGGTGTCCGACGTCATATTTCAGGCTCCCTTAACAACTATTCCATCCACATCAGAGAAAATATCGGTTAGGTATTCTGTTTTGGTAAAGCAATACGCTTTAACCAAGGAGGCATATGCGTTTTGGGAAAACATCAAAAAAAACACCGAACAACTTGGAAGTATATTTGATGCCCAGCCTTCGCAGCTGCAGGGTAATATTCATAGCGTAACTAATGCTGCAGAGCCGGTAATTGGCTACATCAGCATTACTAACGTGCAGCAAAAACGAATCTTTGTTGATAACAGTCAATTACCGATAAACTGGTTTCCTGTATACCCATATAACTGCGAGATTGATTCGGCACTTATTTACAATCCTAAAAGCATGCTGCATGAGGTACAAGGCAGCATTATTGATGGAGGTGGAATTCCTATTGCACCAATAATGGACCAGGGTTTTGTGATAGGATATATTTTTTCGACACTGGAATGTACAGATTGCAGGATACGGGGACTATCACAGCCACCAGCATTCTGGAAACCATAAACAAAGTTATGCTATTTAAAAAATTTACAGTGAGTACTATGAAATATCACTTACATGAAAACTTTAAACAAACCAGTTTTTGGCTATGAAAAATTTTAAGGAAACTGCTAAAATTACAGCCTTATCAATTGGGATACTGCTGCTTTGGCAAACAACTTGCTTTGCGCAGGCGATAAATCAGATCAGGAACAGCTTTAACCAATACCAGCAGGCAACAGTACAGGAAAAAGTTTTTGTACATACGGATAAAAGCACCTACCTGCCCGGCGAAATTATATGGTTTAAGATTTATGCCGTTGACGCTGCCCTACACAAGCCATTTAGCCTAAGCAAGGTAGTTTATGTTGATGTGATAGATAACGGCCACAGCACTGTTGTACAGGCTAAAATTGCCATGAAAAATGGCGCAGGCAGTGGATCATTATATATTCCGGTATCTGTAAGCAACGGCAATTACAAATTGAGGGCCTATACCAATTGGATGAAAAACTTCAGTCCAGATTATTATTTCGAAAAAAGCATCACTATCGTAAACCCCTTAAAATCGCCCGATGCACTGGCAAAGGAAATTGCCCCTGCTTATGACGTTCAATTTTTTCCGGAAGGTGGCAACCTTGTGACCGGCTTAACCAGCAAAGTAGCCTTCAAAGTTACCACACCTAATGGAGAGGGTCTTGCCATGTACCGCGGAGCCCTAATTGACCAGCATAATGATACCGTAGTCCGTTTCCAGCCGTTAAAATTTGGTATGGGTAATTTTACGTTTACGCCCGTTGCCAATAATACCTATAAAGCAATCATTAAAACCGGCTCAGGCATTTCCGTTGTTAAGGAACTACCTGAAATTAACAGCCGGGGCTATGTGATGCAATTAAAAGATAACGGACCAAGCCTGGAGGTTACCGTAAATAGCAATGCTACAGGTGGCGAGGTATTCCTTTTTGCGCATACCAGGCAATTGGTTAAAGCTGCAGCAAGTACTTCATTTAACTCCGGAGTGGCCAGCTTTACAATTGACAAAAGTAAACTGGGCGATGGCGTATCTCATATTACCATTTTCAACAGTGCCCAACAACCAGTTTGTGAAAGGCTTTATTTTAAACGCCCCAAACAACAGCTACTTATAGATGCCGCTGCCGATCAGCCTCAATACTCCACCCGTAAAAAAGTAACTATTAATGTAGCGGCAAAAAGATTATCAGGGGCGGCAATGCAAACAAACATGTCACTGTCTGTCTATCGTGTCGATTCACTACAGCATATAGATGCCGATGATATATTTAGCTACCTATGGTTACAATCAGACCTTCGGGGGGCCATTGAATCCGCCGCTTATTACTTTAAAAATACCAATACAGAAGCCGATGCAGCTATGGATAACCTGATGCTTTCGCAAGGCTGGCGAAGGTTTGTTTGGAGCAGTGTATTAGCGAATACTCCCCCTGCATTCTCTTTTTTACCCGAGTATGATGACCACCTTGTAACCGCAAAAATAGTAAGCACCATAACAGGCACCCCCGCAAAGGAGGTGGTAGCTTATTTAAGTGTGCCGGGTAAAAGGGTACAATTATACGTTTCAAAAAGCGATTCGTTAGGTAGACTGGTATTCAATACAAAACAATTATATGGCCCTGGCGAAGTTGTAGCCCAAACAAACTCAGAAAGGGATTCTACTTTTCGGATAGATGTGTTAAGCCCTTTCTCTGAACAGTATGCCAAATTTAACTGGCCAAAGTATAGTTTACTGCCAAACGCGCAAAAAGCTTTAGAAGAGCATAGCCTTGCTATGCAAGTACAAAATGTATATGCAAATAATGAAATTAAGCGATTTTATGATCCGGGTGTTGATAGCGCGGGCTTTTATGCGCGCCCCTATAAAACCTATCTCTTAGATAATTATACCCGCTTTACCACTATGGAAGAAGTGCTGCGCGAGTATATAAGAGAGGTTAACGTAGTACGTTCTCAACGCCGTTACCATATCAAGGTATTGAATGAAAAAGGCTTTTTAGAAGGCGATCCATTGGTAATGCTTGATGACGTACCGGTATTTAACATTGATAAGGTAATAGCTATCGACCCCTTAAAAGTGCGTAAACTGGAAGTTATAAGAGAAAGATATTTTTATGGACCATCAGTATCTGAAGGTGTATTGAGCTACACCACTTACAAAGGCGACCTTGGCGGTGTTGAAATGGATCCGCATGCTGTAGTGCTTGATTACGAAGGAATGCAGTTAAAGCGTGAATTTTATTCGCCGGTTTATAATACCGAAAAGACTGAGAAAAGCCGGGTGCCTGATTTTAGGAGTCTTTTGTTTTGGTCGCCGGATGTTTACACAAACCAGGGCGGAAAAGGCGTTGTATCGTTTTATACCTCCGATCAAAAAGGCAAATATGTAGGGTCGATACAGGGAATAAATGATAATGGGGAGGCGGCAAGCCAATATTTTAGCTTTGAAGTAAAATAAAAAAATATTTTTTTCAAATAATTCAGAAACTGTAACGGTTACAAATTGAGTCTTGTTTGTTTTGATATAGAGGATATTACATCAGTGATAAAGAATGAACAGGCGCCGTTTTGCTGCGATAAGCAGCATACAAAAACAGCCAAAATCACTTTTTTTGAAAAAAGGACTTGTGTAATATAAAATGGTGTGTATATTTGCACACCCAAACGGAGTGGTAGTTCAGCTGGTTAGAATACATGCCTGTCACGCATGGGGTCGCGGGTTCGAATCCCGTCCATTCCGCTGAAAACAAAAAGCCTTACTGAAAAGTGAGGCTCTTTGCGTTTAAGCCTTTTTGAGCGGATTCTGCAAAAGGGGATCAAGTGGGATTCTTGGGGAATAGTTTTCTAAGTATAGATTTTAGGGATCAGCCCTGCCAAAAGAAAAAGAATTAATTCTGATTTTTCCATGTAATTAACCTGTGTCATATTAATGAACACGAGGTTACCTCCATTGTAACCATAAGCGCGGGTTGTTAACGATCTCATCAATCTTTCCAAAATGACTTATTGCTCTTGCTAAAGCATCACCTTTATTTACCGCCTTGTTCCTGATCAGAATTTGAAGTAATTGCTCTGACGGATAATCGTTGAGCCAATCTTCTGCATTGCCTTGAAGGGTTAGCGTTACCGCTACACAATACCCCTCTTCTAAAAGTTGCCTCACAAGCTTTAATCGCCACCCCTTAGAAGTGCCAGGAACGAACCATACTTTTTTAGCTGTCATAATACTATTTAGTTACGATGAATCCTGCTTGTATTGTAACCGTGCCTGTTCTCTGTTAATTACCAAGCGAGGCCATATCGATCACGAAGCGGTATTTAACATCGCCTTTCTCCAGGCGTTTAAATGCTTCGTTCACGTATTGAATGTCGATGATCTCTGACTGGGCCGTGATGTTGTGCCTGAAGCAGAAATCGAGCATTTCCTGGGTCTCGGCGATGCCGCCGATATTGGAACCGGCAAAGCTGCGGTTACCGACGATCACCCCGAATGCACTTATTTCCAGCGGTTCCGGCGGCAGGCCTACCAATACCACGGCCCCGTCATGGCGCAGTAGGTTGAGATAGGTGTTCACATCATGTTTGGCAGATACCGTATCAATGATGAAATGCAGCTTACGGCTGTATTGCGCCATCTGATCCGCATCGGATGATAACACGGCTTCGTCGGCGCCCAGGCGTTTGGCATCCTCCACTTTCGATGGCGAAGTGGTGAAAACCGTAACATGGGCACCCATAGCTTTGGCTATCTTGATCGCCACGTGTCCTAATCCGCCGATACCCAGTATGCCTACTTTTTTACCCGGCCCGGCTCCCCAATGTTTGAGCGGTGAGTACACGGTGATCCCGGCACACAGCAGTGGCGCAGCAGCAGCCAGGTCCTTGAATTCGGGCATGTGCAGCACATACTTTTCGTTACATACATAGGTTTTTGAAAAGCCACCGAAAGTATGGCCACCTGATACTTTGTCTGGACTGTTGAACGAGAAGGTGACCCCCTCGTCGCAGAACTGCTCTATACCATCATTACAATATTCGCAGTGCCCACAGCTATCTACGATACAGCCCACGGCGGCAAGGTCGCCCGGTTTAAACGCTTTAACATGATCGCCAACAGCGGTAACGCGGCCAACGATCTCATGGCCCGGCACAATAGGGAACATCGTTCCCCCAAAATCATTTTTAATCTGGTGCAGGTCCGAGTGGCAGATGCCGCAGAATAATATTTCCAACTCCACATCATGGGCCCCGATGGCCCTGCGGTTAATGGTCATTTCTTTTAACGGCTGTTCAACGGATGTTATGCCGTATGCTTTTGCTGGTTTGCTTTGCATGATTATTTTTTATTTATGGGTAGAATTTCATTTAAACAATTGATGGCATTCAGCGTACGCGGATAGCCAACAAAAGGCAGTAGCTGTGTCATCAGGTTGATGAGCGTCTGCCGGTCATTGCCAATATTGGCATTGCCCTGGATATGGCCTTTGATCTGTCCTTCGGTACCCCCCAGTGCAATCAAAAAAGCCAGCGTGACCATTTCCCGTATTTGGATGTCCAGCCCTTTACGGGTTACATAATCCCCAAAACAGTTTGCCGATAAATACCGCTGGATATGCAGCAGGTCTTCCGGTGACGCCTTATACATTTCGTCGATCCGATCGCCAAAAATTTGCTTTTGCAATTCCAGACCCTTATCGAAACGTGTCCCAGGCGTTGTGGTTGACTGGCTTTCAAGGGGGAGGCTGATGTTACGCTCCTTAAACAGCTCATTGGTGGCGTAAAGAAAATCGACCACTTTGGCGATGCCGACATAAGGCACCGCCTGGTATACTACTTCTTTTATTTCAACCGGTGTAATGCCAATGTTCAACGCTGCATTGGCAAACATTTTGTATTCCGTCAGCGCCTGGCTACCGATGGTGGAAGCCATGATGAGCAATACCCTTGTTTTCATGTCCATCGCATCATGACCGATCACCTCATCAAAGGCGAAGTTGTCGAACACTTCGATCAGGTCAGGGTCTGTTGGCCCGGCTTTGGAGACATAATCCGGCCATAAGGCTTGGTGGTTTCCGATCGCTGTTTCTGTAATTTTTGCCGATTTTTCCATAATTAAACTTAATGTGAATACTCCTGGTCTGTCGCAGGCTCCAGCCAGGTAACCATTCCTTTTTCTGTATTTATATTGATGGCGATATGTATCATCGGTGCATCAGGTGAGGCCCCGTGCCAATGCTTAACACCAGGAAGGACATTTATCACGCCGCCTGCCGGAACGTGCTGCACCGGTTGTCCCTGTTCCTGGTAATAACAAACACCCTCTTTGACGATCAGTATCTGGTTGGAAGCGTGGGTATGCCAGTTATTGCGGCAGCCTGCCTCAAAATACACGTCGCTAACATTACAGTTAGTGGCAGGATCGGCAGCCACGAATGTTTTTACAAAAGCTTTCCTGCTGAAATAATCCGCCGGGGCCGGTTTAAATCCTTGTTCTTCTAATTCCTGATTTTCCATTTTTAACTATTTGCGTTTTAATGACATTAGTTGGGCTTGCTGATGCCGAGGTTCTCATTTTTATACAAGTCTGGATTTTGAACAACAGAAGCAACAAATGCGGCGATACTTTTCCTCGAAATCGCCGTACCTCCTTCAGGCTCGCCTTTACGGGTAATGGCATAATCCACCTCATCTGCACTAGTAAACCAGTCTGGTCGCAGTATGGTATAATCCAGGCCAGATCCTTCGATCACATCTGCCAGTTTGCGGTAGGGTACTAATATCTGCCTTATCGGCTGCTGGTAAATCCCGATAGAACTGATGGCTACGATCCTTTTTACTCCGCTGTCCAGCATCGCCTTGACGATGTTCTTCGCCATGGCTTCGAGGTTACCTGCGAGATTAACGTAGACGATGTCCTGGCCGGCTACTGCCGTAAGTACGTCCATATATTTCATCGCATCTCCCTCGATAAGGGTACTGCCAGGAACAAGATGCCTGGAAAGCCCGGCCTTGTTCCGCAGGAACAGCGTCAGCTTGACGTTCTGTAGTTGCTGCAGGGTTTCAATCACGTATCGGGCAAGGCTTCCGGTAGCGCCTATAATAAGTACTCTTTTCATTTAAGTCTATTTTTTCAGATCAACTTGCTTTTACCTGGGGGCGAGTTCGCCGTACCAGTAGGCGGCGGTTACACCACCATCCATCAAAAAGTCGCTGCCCGTAATAAATGCGCCGTCCTGACCCATGAGTAAAGCCCCAACATTGCCTACTTCATCAGGAGTTCCGGCTCTTCCTACTGCGGAGATTTCGATCATATGGCGATAACCTTCGCCACGTGGGCCGGTCAGTTCATCTTTAGCCAGCGGTGTAACAATAATGCCGGGGCTGATGGTATTGATGCGGGCACCACGTTTTCCCCATTTGACAGCCTCCGCCATCACGCGTAATGAATTGCCTCTTTTAGATAATTGGTAAGCGTGCAGGGAATCTTTAACCTGATCCAGCTGCAGAAAATCCAGTGACAGCAATTCATCAGCAGGTAGGGTAGCCAGTGCCTTATTTTGTTCGGGCGTCAGTGCAGGCAGGCGATGTCCTGATTGGGAAGCGATCACCACGCCTGATCCGCCATTTTCAATCACCTTGCCAAATTCCTCCAGAATCACTGCGTTACCATACAGGTCGACATGGAGGATGACAGAAGGTGATGCCTGTGACGGCGAAACACCAGCTGCTTGTATCAATCCGTTGACGCTACCAATACCCGTAGCTTTTTCAACGAGTGCCTGGATAGATACGCGGGAAGATATATCAACTGTAGTTGTGCTCACTTCGAAGCCTGCTTCACTGAGCACTTTGGCAGCGGCATCCGCGTTTCCCTGGTGAAGGTCAGCGAGTAATACGTGTTTTCCTGCGCTTACTCTCCGGGCGATGGCCTGGCCGATCGATCCAGCACCGATCACGACAATAACTTTTATTGGATTCGTTTTCATATATATATGTTTTTATAATCCCGTTTAAGGTAATGGATTAGCATGTATCGCCAGGAGTTTCCATGGTTGCTCGCCGTTGCTCCGTGTAAAAACTTCAGTAAATGCCAACAAAAGAACCGACAGATGCCCATTGTTTGTTACCGTAAATTTCCCTTTACCCATTACGAGTCCTGTATTATTGGTTACCGTTGCGGCGTTTTCCTGTATGTCAATCTTATTATGTGAAAATGTTCCGCCTGTAAGCCGCGCCATATATTGAGCTCTCGTCAGACGCCGGCCGCTGGAACTCATTACGGTAAATTTTTCGTGAAATATATTATCCAGCGAATCGGTTTTCAGATCAACCTCCCAGCTGAAAATTTGTTTAGATAACGCGAGCAACTGTCGCTCATCTCGGGTTTGTCCGAAACTTTTTAGGCAGCAAAATAGAAAAAGGGTAATTAAAATAGGTTTCATAAATCGGCTTGGATTTTTCACTTTTTATTTTTTATAACACAAAGGTCTGCAGATAAAACGATCATGATTGTATACAGATTACTGGATTACCTACCAAGATTACAGGTAACCGGGGGGACGCAGATGATCGCCTGATTAAACGGTTAAATTTGAATCAGAAAAGCAAAATGCAATGGAAGAAATTGTGAAAATTGAGAGTGTTGCTCAATACAATAAAATGCGCGGTGTAGAAACACTGCACCCGTTAATCACGGTAGTCGACTTGTCGAAAGCACAACCTATGCCTGCCCAAACATTTAACTTTGGTTTATATGCGATGTATATGAAGGAACTCAATTGCGGCGAGTTGCGTTATGGGCGAAGTCATTATGATTACCAGGAAGGCACGCTGGTATTTATTGCGCCCGGCCAAGTGATGGGCGTTCATCCGAATGTAAAAACCTTTAAAGCAAAAGGATGGGCTTTATTATTTCATCCCGACCTGATTAAAGGAACAGCAATATCCTCTGACCATTCCCAACAAAGCGAATACCCTAAATCCTGATCTTTCTAATATCCTGAATGCTGATAATGACGTAATGAATTTGCTTTTTACTTCCGGTCTGGTGGCGTCAAGTCTGCGCCTTTACCCATAGTTTTAATGGATCATGTAAATTGTATATAACTTGGAAGTTTTAATGAAAAATGCTTTGGCTATCAACTCTTTATCAAAAGATTTGTTATTTGAAAAGGAAATAAAGTCAACATAGTAATGCTAACCCAAAACGGACAAAATCATGAGAATAAAAAACATCAGTAAAAAAATGGAGAGCGCTAAAGCAGTAGGCGCTTACGCTTTGGGCGCCAGGGCAATAGGCGCGGGTGCAACAGGAGCCTTTGCGTTGGGGTGCATTGCGATCGGATCAATCGCGATTGGTGTGTTTTATCTTGGTCGTTTATCTGTTAAAAAGGCCTCGTTTGGCGATATGCGTATTGGTAAGCTAACTATTGAGGACCTGGAAATTATAAACAGCAAAATCAATGTTAACGAATGTACCGATGGAAAAAAAATCTAAATAAGGGGACCGGCAAAAACGTTGAAAATGAAATCTGCCTGAGCCATCTTTAAAACCCAGAAAACATTATAAGATTATTCTTATATCATTATTTTCAACAGTTCTGCGAGTTGATGAAAACAAGACGATGAACAAATCTCCAATGCTTCGGGCTTACAGTATTTTTGTTTACTATTTAATTGTCAACATCCGGCAGCTGTTTGATCTCTATGTTCCTGAAATCGACAGGCTGTCCCTCACTTTGTAAGGCGATAAAACCACTGCTTAGTAATTTTCCGTCCTGTTTGTACTTCGGATCGTAACCATGTGCTACCCCGCCGCCTATGGTAGGTCTGGAATATTGCAGTACGGTATCGCCGTTGATGATATGCGTAATTAATTTGTTGCCCTGAACAATCAGCTCCCCCTTTACCCACTGTTCGCCATCATAGGTCTTTGAAGTAGAGTTGATACAATGATCGGGCGAGACGCTGCCTTTGTAAACAACATCGGTGCCGGGTGAGCACATATTACCCGTTGGTCTTGGTTTCCCGTCACCGAGGCCGCCTAATAACTGCATTTCTATTGATATTGGCCAATCCTGGTCCTTTAGCATTGTCCTTGGATCCTGCGAATGAAACATCATACCGCTGTTAAGGAGCGTGTAGTCTGGTGCGCCTTTTTGCTGTTTACCAACAAAGCGATATTCAAAACGCAAGTGATAATGAGAAAATGGCGTTTTGTAATATAAGTGGCCAAACTGATCGTTGAAATCGCCGTACTGGTCATAGCTGATCCTGATCATGCCATCTTCTACCCGAAACGTATTTCCATAATTTTCGCCAACGAGGTGATGATTGATCTTAACAAACCAATCGTTAATGTCTTTGCCATTAAACAGCTTCTTCCAGCCTTTGTCGGCATCGTTGGTGCCAGCCAGCTTTTTTACACCGGTACAACCCAATATAAGGAAGCAGGAAAACATAAAAAGATAGTGCGTTTTTTTCATAGGTGATAAGTGTTGTGCTCTTCTTATTATATATAAATTGAATTCTTTGTTCAGGTCTTAACCATTCGCCCGGCTATCAATTTCTCAGTTCAATATCCTTAAACAAATGGTTTACTAATTATAAAGGGTCGGTGATTCCACTATACGGGAGATCTCCAATTTATTAAAAGATTTTTTTGCAAAACATAATCCGAAGTCCGTCATAAATACTGGTTTTTCCGTACCTATTATAACTTTAACGTACAATTGCCTGGGAAAGCTAAATAATTTCATCGAATATGTTTCGAAATTTTTTTCATTTATTTCGATAATCAATATACTATAATTAATACCCGTTACACGCAAATTCTAACAGCATATTAAGCACGATTGTTGTTTTGAAAGAAAGCTTTGGGAGACTGCCCTGAAAAACTCCTAAAGTCTTTGATCAGGTGGTTATCATCATAATAACCATGTTCTAAAGCTGTTTGCAGCAGCACTTTGGGAGATAATGAATCTAAACTGCGATAAGTATTCAAAAAGCGCCTGAGCAATAAATAGTCTTTCGGGGATACACCGATGTGCTTTTTGAAGTTTCTTTCCAACCATTTGTAGTTTATGCGCACACCACATGATTTTGCGAGCTCCCTTACGGTGAGGCTCCGTCCCTGTTCAATATGATTAATTACATCTCCTAATACATTTGGAAACGCAGTTGCGCATATCCTTTGGGATAAAAAGTTAGTTGCTGCTTCAACTTTATGCTCAATAGAGGCATTGCTGTAAAAGTTGTTGTTGAAAACGCCGAAATCATCGGTTACAATTTCCGCGAGATCAAAAACTGGCTTATGCTTAAAAACATTCCCACGAATATTGAACAGCTTAAAAAAAGTAATGGGATTAAAGCGAATAACAAAAAGTTCTTCGGTACTGATGGAGGATTCGCAATAGATGTTTTTTAGAAGACCGCCACAAACCCATGCATTGCCAATATTTATAATATCGCCGTTTAAATTGATTAACATCTTACCTGCACGGTGTTGCATCAACGTAATTACAGGATAACCATCATTGAAAAAGAGTTGTCTTCCGTTCAAATCCTGAGTTTTAAATACATAAAACCCTTCAACAAAATCTCTTAAGCTTTCCGGTGGGCTTATCCTGGTAATAAGCGCGTTATTAGGAGTGTAGATATGTCTAAAAAAATTGATAGGCATAATGCGAATATACCAATTTGTTGATTAGAGAACAGATGTCTAATTTATACTGTCAGCGATAGCTCAAGGTTGATACTTTTGAAGCAAAATAGATATGACGATAAATAACGAAAAAGATCTTCAGGGAATGCTGGCCGTTAGCGAAGCAGTCGCCGCGACTTTAAAGAAAATGCGGGCATATACCCAACCTGGAATGAGTACAAAACAATTAGATAATTATGGAGGGCAGGTATTGAGTACTTTTGGTGCGCGGTCCGCTCCGCATCTTACGTACAATTTCCCTGGATTTACCTGCATTAGCTTAAATAATGAGGTATGTCACGGAATACCCTCAAATGATAGGATCATACAGGATGGTGATGTTATAAACATTGATGTTTCTGCCGAACTTGACGGCTATTGGTCAGATAATGGCGGTTCTTTTATCGTGGGACAGGACATCCATGAAAAAAAGCACCTGGTAGATACTTCGCGGGAGATCCTTAAAAAGGCAATCAATAGCATTAAGGGCGGTGTGAAAATCAATGAAATTGGCGGACTGATTGAAAAAGAAGTCAGGAATGCCGGTTACAAAGTGATAAAAAACTTAGGTGGACATGGTATTGGAAGGGGGCTCCATGAACAACCGGACAGTATTTTGAATTACAAAGACAAGCTTGATCAAAGACGGTTCAGAAAAAACAGTGTTGTGGCGATTGAAACTTTCATCAACACAGCCTCAACCTGGACTGTAGAGTTAGGTGACGGATTTACGCTTGTGGGCGACAAAGGCGGGTTTGCAGTACAACATGAGCATACCATTGTTGTAACAGATGGTTTGCCGATTATCCTGACCGAAGCCAATGGAATTTGGGATTAAAAGGTGATGACTTTTTTGGGACAAATTTGTTTTTTTTAACAGACATATCCTTATAAATTCTCCATACAGAAGGATTTATCAAGGATACCAATTAATATATTTGATTGTAAAAAATCTTTAATTGAAATCATTTCAGCAGAATGTACAGACCCGTCCATTTTGCTGCAAAACAAAGCCTATTGAAAAGTAGTTTTTTTTGCGTTTTAGCCTTTTTGGGGACCAGTCCGAAAATTTGAGAAGTTAGCTATTTATGCCCCCAACCTTTTACTAAATAACTATATCACAAGTAAATAATACAATTGCATTTGGATTAATTCTAAATAGATACTATCATTGCATCAATTTGTAATTAGTCTAAATAAAATGCTCTCGAATTTACTTTTCTACAAAAAACTACTTTCCAAAATCCTATTTGTCAATTGTCTGATTTTCTTTTCTGCATTGCCTGGCTTTTCACAAGTCATCACATCAAAAATAGAAGGCCGAATAACAAATGAGAATGGGAATAGCATTGCAGGAGCCTCCATTCAAATAAATTACCATGCACAAAAAACAGTCACTGATAATAACGGATATTTTACTTTCAACCAGATCCCGACGGGAACCTACTTTGTTAAAATAACTATGCAAGGCTTTCAGGCGCAGGAAAATATTGTCAGTATCCAAAATGGGAAAAACGGAACTGTCAATTTTAGACTTAAGGTTTCAACGAATCAATTAAATGAAGTTGTAATCAAAGGCTATAAAGCCATTAAAGGTATGGGATACCTTAATGATGTTCATGATGGAGTAATTTATTCCGGTAAAAAAACGGAAGTAATATTATTGGATAGCCTGAATGCCAATACTGCTCAAAATAATCCAAGACAGGTATTAGGTCGTATACCAGGTGCTAATTACTCTGAAACAGAAGGCAGTGGCTTCCCCTCTAATGGAATCGGGTTCAGAGGACTAAACCCAACCCAGTCTGTTGAAACCAATATTCGTCAGAACGGCTATAACGTGGCTGCTGATATTTTTGGATATCCGGAAACCTATTACCTGCCACCTTTGGAGGCCATAGAAAGAATAGAAGTGACCCGAGGTGCGGCGTCCTTACAATTTGGCCCCCAATTTGGAGGTGTCATTAATTATATCACCAAAAAAGGCCCAGCTGATAAACCTCTTGAAATTAATATTCAGCAAACCGGGGGCAGTTTCAACCTTTTCAATTCATTTATATCCGCTGGCGGAACATTGGGTAAATGGAATTATTATAGCTTTATTCAATATAAAGCTATACAGGGCTGGAGGCCAAACTCGGATATTCAGCAGGTATCGGGTTTTGCAGGATTGAATTACCAGGCCAATGACAAGTTGAAATTAGGCCTGGAATACTCCGTGCTACGGAACCGTATTCATATGGCCGGAGGATTTGATGATGAACAGTTTAATTTAAACAGCAGGGCTTCATACCGGGCCAGGAACTGGCTCAATAGCCCATGGAACATTCTGACCGGAAAGGTAGATTACCAATTTTCACCGTCTACTAAACTTTCCGTAAAATCAGCCTACCAGTTCAGCTCAAGAAACCTGGTATGGAAAAATGAGGATGGTGGGCCAGGTACACCTGACAGCATCAGCACGGTAACTCTGCAACCGGTTAACCGGGAAGTACAGCGGGAAATATTCCATGCGAATACCACAGAAGCGCGTTTTACATCTGGTTATACTATAGGAACTATAAAAAACACATTGGCCGCTGGTATCAGGCTATTTTATGGTAAAATGAAAAGAGAAGGCGGAGGGCTGGGCACAACAGGGTCGGACTTTGACCTTACTCTTTTAGATCCTCGTTATGGATATAACCTGAATTTTACAACCACAAATATATCCCCTTTTGTAGAGAATATTTTTCGTTTGGGTAGCCGCTTATCGGTTACGCCCGGTTTTCGTTATGAATACCTGAAGTCTACCACAGATGGTTATATAGAAAATGATGTGGAGCAAACAACTCACGCTACAAGAAACCGCAACTTTGCTTTATTTGGTGTTGGCGCCCAATTTATCACTACCTCGACAACCAATGTTTATGCCAATATTTCCCAGGCCTACCGCCCGGTTACTTATGATCAGCTTACCCCCTTCGGGTCAGCTACTAAAATTGACCCGAATTTAAAAGACGCTAATGGCTATAATGCCGACCTGGGATGGCGGGGATCTGTTAAAAACTTTTTTAATTTTGATGTCAGCGGCTTTTACCTGCGTTATAATAACCGTATTGGGGTAACTGAAAAATTTGATGCCAGCGGTACTTCCTATCTTTTCCGTGCTAATATTGCCAATAGTGTGCACAAAGGTGCTGAAACTTATATAGAATTTAATATCATCAAAGCCTTATTTCCGGGCAGTACCATAGGCGAATTTAGTTTTTTCAATTCCTTTTCTTATGTTGATGCAAAGTACGTTTCAGGTGATTTCAAAGGCAAATCAGTGGAATATGCGCCGAAAACCATCAATAGATTTGGGGCAACTTATACCTATAAAGTATTTTCAACTACCTTCCTGATCAGTAATACTGGAAAATCTTATGGCGATGCGACAAATACAGTAAGCAGCGATGATCCGGCGGTTGGGCTGATCCCGGCTTACCAGGTGATGGATTGGTCTTCAGCGCTGCATATTGGAAAATACAATTTTAAATTTGGAGTTAATAACCTGGCCGATAAAAGATACTTTACCGTCCGTACCAATGAATATCCGGGACCGGGGATCATCCCTGCCATAGGACGAAGTTTCTATTTTGGAATCGGAACCAGATTTTAAATAATTAGAATATAAAATTGTGTGAAAGCGAACTTGAATATTTCGGGATCACTGACCGCCACTTCTATCTTTTTGCGTCTAAAATTCCATCTAAGTGATCTGATAGATTCCCATTTACCCCCGCATCAATAATTAAGGAGTTGCATTAATTTGCAACTTCTTTTTGTTCCCTACCGTCAAAAAGAGGACACAGCCAATTATGATCACTTACTCACCAAATACAATCACCACATCATCACTCACGGGATGCCCGGTACAGGTGAGGATCCAGCCATCGGCAATATCGGCATCCGTAAGCACATCGTTTTTGATCATTTCTACTTTACCGCTGAAACATTTGGCAGTGCAGGTGGAGCACACGCCGTTGCGGCAACTATAGGGCAACGGCACATTGTTTTGCAGGGCGGCCTGTAAAATGGATTGGTTTTCGCCCACTGCCAGGTCATGCAGTTCATTCCTGAATTTGATCCTGATATTACGCGGCGAAAAGTTAATAGCAGTACGGGTTACAGCTACGGTTTCCAATACAAAATTCTCCTTTCTAATCCGCCCTGGTTCAATCCCCATATACACCAACGCGAATCTGATCATGCGCATATAAGGAAATGGTCCGCACAAATAAAACTCAGCCTTATCTAATCCAACGGGGACAATCTGGCGGGTGAGTTCCTCGACCCTATCAGCATTGAGTCGGTTAGCCTCGCTGCTTAGCAGGTGGGTGATTTTAAACCTTTCGGGATGTTGTGTTACCAGGAGTTCAAGCTCAGTCTTAAATAAAATAGAGTTTGCATCCTGGTTGCTGTAGATGAGTGTAAGCCTGCTGTTGCCCGGGCGGTTCAAAACATATTTAATCTGCGAAAGTATAGGGGTGATGCCGCTGCCTCCAGCAAATAGTAAAATGTCTTTATCCTGTTCATAACGGTTAATGGTAAATCTGCCGGCCGGTGCTAAAGCATTCAGAGTATCGCCCACCTTCATTTTAGTGAGCATAAAGCGTGAGATCTCGCCGTTTGTGATCCGTTTAATGGTGACGGATAATCTTGGCTCATCGGGCGATGAACTGAGCGAATATGACCTGCGGATCTCCTCGTTCCGGTGATTAAATATCAGGGTAACAAATTGCCCCGCCTTGTATTTAACAGGCTCTCCCGATATATTATCCAGGTAAAATGTAGCCGTATCCGGCGTTTCCCATTTTATTTGTTCAATCCTTAACTTAAGTATATCCTCGGTCATGTGCTATAAAAAAGCGGCAGAATGATTTAAATCCTGCCGCTTCAAATTTATGAGCTTAATTGAATTAAGCGATTGCTTTTGTATAAAGTTCAGCAACGTGAGCCCAGTTGATCACGCTCCAGATGCCCGCCAGGTAATCCGGACGGCGATTTTGATATTTCAGGTAATAAGCGTGCTCCCAAACATCAATACCTAAAATAGGCGTACCTTTTACTTCGGCAATATCCATTAATGGATTGTCCTGGTTAGGGGTTGAACAAATAGCCAGTTTTTTATCTGCAGTAACAATTAACCATGCCCAGCCAGAACCGAAACGGGTTGCACCAGCTTCGTTAACTTTTGTTTTAAGATCGGCAATTGAACCGAAAGTGCTTTTTATAGCATCGGCCAATGCGCCAGTAGGTTCGCCGCCACCGTTTGGAGAAAGCAAAGTCCAGAACATGGTGTGGTTAAAGTGACCACCGCCGTTGTTACGTACCGCAGGCGCAAATTTAGAGATATTTTTGATGATATCCTCGATGCTGCTGTCAGCTTCAGGCTTACCCTCAAGGGCTTTATTTAAGTTAGTAACATAAGCCTGGTGATGTTTACCATGGTGAATTTCCATGGTCAGTTTATCAATGTGCGGTTCCAATGCATCAGTAGCGTAGGATAACGCCGGTAGTGTAAATGCCATAATTACAATTTTAAAGTTTAATGATTGTGATGTAACAAATATAAGAGTAGAATTTGCTTTTTGTTCTAATTTAATGTCAAGTTTTAAGTCCATAGACGATAGACCATTGCCCATAGCCAGAATCAAAACATAATTACCATGGACGATGGTCTATCGTCCATGGACTTCCCACTACTTCCGCTTATTCCTAAAAAAGTTCTTCACCAGCTCAGAACATTCGTTTTCGCGGATGCCACCGGTAATAACTGTTTTGGGGTGGGTGATCTTTTGATTCAGTCTGCCGAAACCCAGCTTAGCGTCATAGGCTCCAAAAACTATCCGGCTCACCTGGAACCAATAGGATGCACCGGCGCACATTACACAGGGCTCCATAGTTACATATAATGTACAACCCGGCAGGTATTTACCGCCCATAGAATTGGCAGCGGCGGTAAGGGCCTGCATTTCGGCATGGGCCGATACATCGCTCAGGCGCTCGGTAAGGTTATGCCCCCGGCCAATGATCTTGCCGCCATAAGTTACTATGGCACCAATAGGGATCTCATCTTCTTTCAGGGCGTAGCGGGCTTCTTTTAAAGCTTCGCCCATAAAAAACTCATCGGGAGAAACAGCAGGTTCCTCCTCAAAATTTATATATCTCATTTAAATCAGTTTGCTGCCATTCGGCACGGGTTTATCAACTGCGGCCAAAACTATATCGCCATTTTCATCAGCAAAGCCAGTCACCAAAAACTCTGACATGAACTTGCCGATCTGCTTTTTAGGAAAATTGATCACGCCAACTATCTGCCTCCCCTGCAATTCCTCCTTAGTATAATGCCTGGTGATTTGCGCACTTGACCATTTGATACCAAATTCGCCAAAATCAACCCTTACTTTGAAAGCCGGCTTGCGGGCCTCAGGAAAATCAGCGACTTCCAGGATGGTGCCCACCCGTAATTCTACTTGCTCAAAATCATGCCAGGTAATGGTTTCCATAATGGCAAAGGTAAAGTAGAATCAAGAGACAAGAATCAAGAATTAAGATTTTTTGTTGCGTTCGCAACAGGCGAAACACCTCAAATACACAGCTACTTAAAGATCAATCAATTAAGAATTGTCATAAAATACAAAACGCAACAAAAACGCAACACTTTCCATTCCCCGAAGGCTTATTGCCCCTGAAACTCCTCGTCTACACTCTCCCGAAGATCGTACAGCAGCCATTGTTTATTAGCGATGGCGCGTGTTTTTGATTGCAGCAGCTTTATAAAATCATTAACACCGGTAGGTTCATTACCATTGCCATGTATCAGTACAATGCTGCCGGCTTGCGGCTGTTGCCCTTTGGCCAGCCAGGCATCCGTGCCTACAGGGATCAATCCAAAGTCGGTTATCTTATATACCAGTTGCTGGTCTGACACCAAACCCGGGAACCTGAAAAACACAGAGGGTTGCAAGCCATTTTTAAGCATGGCTTTCTCCGTTTCTAACACTTCGTAACTGATATCGGTACCCGGTTCCAACAGGAAATTTTCCTTAAGCGGCGCTTTCATGCTCACGCGATGGTTAAAAGAATGATTTATCCAGGTGATATAGATCTCGTGCTTTTGCTGCATTTGCTTTAGCCATTCCAGATCTTGCGGGTGCTGGCGCATCCAGATGCCGGTAACGGATAAGGCAACAGGCACCGGGCGCTCCACTTTTTTAAATTCATTAAATATATCTGTAAAGATGCGTTTATCTAAAGGGCGGTGCGAGGGGCAAAGATCGGCCGTTAAGCTGATACCGGTTTCCTTGGGTACACCGCTCTCAATACCGGCATCCTGGATAGCTACCGATTGTTTTTCGGCTTTGCGAAGTGCTTTTTGATAGGGCGTATTTTTAAAATATTCGCGGGCTTCGCTCATACCCATCGGCTTAACCTTGTAAAAGCCAGGTTCGTCAATTTTGGTTTCCAGCGTTTGCGGGTTTACAAGCAGGAGGTAGCTTTTTCCTTCGTTCTCAAACTGGCGCAATATCATCCAGTCTTGCGGAAAATGGTGGGCCCATCCATAAAACACTTTGTAGTTTTCTATTTTACGGTAATTGGCCTGGGCAACTACGTGTTGTTGCAGGCCGCCCAAAATTAAAAGTACGAAAGTAAGAAATTTAAGCTTTTTGTAGTTCATGTTTGTTTGCATTCCAGTTTTTGCCGGTTAGTACAGCACTTATAACCAGCAAGATTAGGAAAATGATTAAAATAATAAATATAATATGGCTGAACGGCTCCGACGGCGGTGTTTGATTTACTTGTTTCGGGGTATGCCCTAAAGCCGACAGTGGCGGATATATCGTGGAGCCTCCGGATGCCGATGAAATAATTCTATCAATGCTAAGGGCAAATTGATATACCATTAGTAAGATCAGCACATTTACAAATACTCCTGCAACCAGTATTATGTTTACCGCTCTTGTTTTAAAGCGACCGGCTATCGCCCGGATCAAATAAAACAAAACTACCAACACAAAAAAGGGAGGGAACGTAAGTATCCACCATGAAAACTTATTTACAAAGTAGGTATCATGCAGGTTGATATCGAGGGCTGCATTGCCAAACAACGTACTGCTAAACAATAATGACAATGCTGTTGTAAGGATGAAGATGCCTAACAATATGATCAGCTCTGTGATTACAGGTTTCCATTTCATGATTTAAATATAAACTTATCTCCTAATAATAGGTTTATTTATAAGTAAATGATGTATTAACTTTGCCTCATGACCCGTTTATCTGTCAACATCAATAAAATAGCTACGCTGCGTAATTCGCGCGGAGGTGATAATCCTAACCTGGTACAGGTTGCCAAAGATTGTGAACGTTTTGGAGCGCAAGGTATCACCGTGCACCCACGCCCCGATGAGCGCCATATTCGTTACCAGGATGTTTTTGATCTGAAGCAAATTGTTACCACCGAGTTTAACATTGAGGGCAATTGCCAGGAACAAAAATTTATCGACCTGGTACTGGCCAACAAACCTGAGCAGGTCACTTTGGTGCCCGATGTTTTGGGTCAGATCACATCCAATCATGGCTGGGATACTATTACCAACTATCATTATTTAAAAGATATGATAGCCGTTTTTAAAGAAGCCGGTATCCGCGTTTCTATTTTTGTTGATCCCATTGCCGAAATGGTTGAAGGGGCTGCCAAAACAGGTACCGACCGCATTGAATTATATACCGAAGCCTATGCCACCCATTACCACCAGGGCAAAGAACTGGCTGTAGCGCCGTATATCCAGGCTGCTAAAATAGCTCATGATGCAGGCCTGGGCATCAATGCCGGGCATGATCTTGACTTGCATAACCTTAAATATTTTGCTCAAAACGTTCCTGGTTTGGATGAGGTCAGCATTGGCCATGCCCTTATTTGCGACGCCTTATATTACGGACTGGAAAACACCATCCAAATGTATTTGCGGCAGCTGGCTTTACCTGATAATGGTTAAACTACCCGATAACAGATTACAGTTTTTATTGAGGTTGATGATATAAAAGTAGGAGCCATAGGGTAGTGGCTTGCCATTATAACTACCGTTAAAAGGCTGCGTATACCCTTTTGACTCAAATAGTTTTTGCCCGTTGCGGTTAAAAATCTGAACAACCGCCTGCGGGTAATTTTCAATACCGTCAATCTTCCAGTAATCGTTATGGCCATCGCCATTAGGGGTAAAGGTGTTGGCAATATTGATGGCAGAAAGACTTAAAACAGCCTCGACAGGTGTACGGAGGCTTTCGCAGCTGCCAGTCGCTTGTGTAATATAATAGGTAGTATTTCCTGTCACGCTTACTTTAAATGTTCCATTAGTTTGCTCGGCAATGGACTGGGGGCTGTCGGCCGTTGCATATAAACGATATATATTGCCTCCAACCGGGTTATTTACCGATATCAGCGCATCGCCCGGAGTACATAACTGTATGTTGCCCGCTACAGGAGGCTGTACAATATTAGTTTGGGCGTTTATGGTGAAGCTGGCGGTAACCGGGCTGCATCCGGTTACATCATTTACAATTAATTTATAATCGCCGGCGCCCACACTTGTTAACGATGGCGTTGAGGCCACCGGTACATCCTGTTTATACCAGGCGTAAGTATAAGGCGGATTGCCACCGCTTACTTGTACGTTTTGAATACTGCCTGTTTTTAAGCCACATTCATCCGGTGTTTTCTGCACCGTATTCGAAACTACCTGTAGTTGCGCAAATTCATTGATGGTAAAGCTTTTATATAAACGTTCACAATCATTCTGATCGGTTAAGTAAAGAGAATATGTGCCTGGCGGCCGGTCGGTTAGCTTATTACCTGTCCAAAGGGGTTGCTCCTGGCTATCTCTCCATAGCAGGGATTTAACCAATGCATCCGTAGTTATAGAAACAGATCCATTACTTTGGCCATAACAAGCGTCTGCTTTAACAAAGGGATAATCGGGGTAATGTGTTGGCGAGTTTTCATTGATCTGGTAGGGGCCTGTAGTGGTACTGCAACCAAAATCGTTTGAAGCGGTAAGAGAATATGAGCCCGCGGGCACATCTTCCAAGTCAGCTTTTTTTCCTTTTATTTGATTATTGGCATCCCTCCACTCAAACTTTGTGGCTTCTGGTGCAGTAATACCCTTAATTGACCCGGTTGCCTTATTGCAACCCGCATTTATTTTTTTGAGGTTTGTATAATTAAACACGATCTCTGTTGATTCAAGCGTTATTGGCTTCGAAAATGCTGAGCCGCAACCTGTGCCTTTCACTTCTAACGTGTAGGTGCCTGCAGGTACATCCGTTAAATCCAGCTTTGTACCAACTTCAATATTATCATTGTTTTTCCAACTAAAGGTGTACGTATCCGTGTTCGGCCCTAAATTATAAAGCTTGATGTTTTTTATGTAACCATTGGTAGAATTACAGTTTGCCGACCTCCTTACTATTTCACCATCATCGATATTTAAAAAGAGAGACGATATGGTAAAATTTGACGTGCTTTTACCAAACGTTGCCGATGCTATTACAGTTCCGGTTATAAGACCATTATAACTCCAATTGCCTTTAGCATCTACAGTTACCGATGCAAAATATGTTTCGGGCAAACAAGTGCCGCATTTATCGCTATAAAACAATTCAACAAGCGAATTTGGCGTAGCTGTACCCGCCACCGATGTATTAGATATTTTAGTAAGCTTAACCTCGGGGTAGGTAAAAAAGCCGGAACTGCCGAAATGCATAGGCTGTTGATACGGAGCACATGAAAAGCTATTTTTGTTCACTGTAGCATAAACGTAATCAAATATCCAAACAGGTATACAGTTAGTAACGTAGTTGGCATCCGCCTGGCTGCTACTACCTATAATTATTTGGCCTGCATCTCCATTTAAAAATATTCCTCCTGTTTTAAAACTTTTTTGGCGGGCTCTATCAGTGCCAATATAATTTCTCATAATGGTTACATCACGACCAATATTGCTTATATAAATTGCCATACCAAACACGCTTTGAGCAGTTATTACATTATCCTCAATGTATATTGTGTTTTTACTATTTGGCGTGATGGATTCAATATTTATACCTGTCGATTCGACGAATGACTGGCTAACAAAATAATCAACTCCAACTTTATTATTGTTTACAATTATGGTAGCCGGAGCAGAAATATAATAGTCTTCCGGGCTTGTAGAATCGTAAACGTTTCCCTGATAAATAAACAGCCCTTGCGTAAATACGTTACCTTCGGCTGCGGTGCCGCCAATTATAACTTGCCCAATTACAAAAAAAAGGGCACACTGGTCTGTCTTATTTACCGACAATGTTTGACCGTCAGGGGCGATGCCAAAGAAATTTGCTTTGATTGTAAGGTTTTCGAAAAATTTTATACCCGGGCTGTCGGATTTATTTACTATCAATGGATTATAAAATCCAAAGAATACATTTCCCTTGCCTGCCGCTCCAATTTTTATATTTTTATCGCTTGCAAGTTCAATTCCGTTCCATGATTTTATTGTTAGGGCACCCGTTACATCTGTGAGATTGTTCACATACATTCCGTAAACTTCCACATCGGTTTGATTAACAATTTTTAAACCTGATATATCCTGATCCAAAGGCAATTTATAAGCAAGGCATACTTTAGCATCGCTAACACCAAATTTATTGCCCGGTTGTGTACTACCGTCTAAAACTAAATTCGAGGATATATCCGGCAACTGGGTAAGCAAGTTTATCGTCCTTCCTCCCACACTCAAATCCGGTATATTAAAATTGATAAAATCTTTCTCCGTACTACCATTCGCCGCTGCTAAAGTCAAAGCTTCCCGCAAAGTTCCAGGCCCGCTATCAGCATTGCTGGTAACTACAAATACCGCGGCAATACAGGTATTTGTTATAAATATTAAAAACAGGATAAGGATTAAGCGATGCATATGGTAGTCAAGGTACTAAAATACAATAATTGCCTGTAAACGTTTTGTCAATATCATATTACGCGATTGTTACTCATATTGTAAAACCGTACCTTTGTGGCAAATTTAAGGGGACGACTACTTCATGAAGCTTAACGCAGATTACCAGGAACAATTCCAGTCAAGGCATATTGCTCCAAATGAGGCCGATACGGCAAAAATGTTAAAAACCATCGGTGTTAATTCACTTGATGAATTGATAGCGCAAACTGTACCAGACAGGATCAGGCTTAAAAAACCACTCAATTTACCTCCCGCAAAAAGCGAATTTGATTACCTTACTACTTTAAAGCAAACATCTTTAAAAAACAAGGTTTTTAAATCATTTATTGGTAAAGGTTATTATGATGTGATTGTGCCGGGCGTTATCCAGCGTAACATCCTCGAAAACCCGGGATGGTACACCCAGTATACGCCTTACCAGGCCGAAATTGCGCAAGGCCGTTTACAGGCATTATTAAACTTCCAAACCATGGTAATTGACCTTACCGGGATGGAAATTGCCAACGCATCATTATTAGATGAGGGTACCGCCGCTGCTGAAGCTATGTTTATGCAGTACAGCTTACGCAAAAACACTGCTGCCAACGTGTTCTTTGTATCCGAAGAACTGTTCCCGCAAACTATTGATATTTTAAAAACCCGTTCTGAGCCTTACGGCATCGAACTACAAATAGGTGATCACCGCACTGTTGAACTAACCGACAATATGTTTGGCGCTATAGTTCAATATCCGGCCGGTAATGGCGCTGTTTATAACTATACAGATTTTGCCGCTAAAGGTCACGAAAAAGGTATTAAACTAACCGTTGTTGCCGATATCATGAGCCTGGTGCTGTTAACGCCTCCGGGCGAGTGGGGTGCCGATATTGTTGTTGGCTCCACCCAGCGCTTTGGTGTACCCATGGGCTTTGGCGGTCCGCATGCGGCATTTTTTGCCACTAAAGATGAATATAAACGCTCTATCCCGGGCCGTATCATTGGTGTAACTATTGATAGCGCAGGTAACTACGCTTTGCGTATGGCTTTGCAAACCCGCGAGCAACACATCCGCAGGGATAAAGCAACTTCAAATATTTGTACCGCGCAGGCATTATTGGCTATCATGGCTGGTATGTATGCAGTATACCATGGCCCTCAAGGCGTTAAACTTATTGCCGAAAGAATTCATGGCTTAACCGTACTATTGGCTAAAGCCCTTGGTGAGTTAGGTTATGAGCAACTGAACGAATCATACTTTGATACGTTGAAGTTTGATGTTGCCCACTTAGCTGGTCCAATTCATTCTGAGGCATTAAATAACGAGATGAACTTTAGTTACAATGGCTCAGTTGTAACTATTTCTGTTGATGAAACAACATCGGCAGAGGATATCAAAACCATAGTAAGGTTTTTTGCCAAAGTATTGGGCAAAACGCTTAGCGATGTTGATTTTGACGGATTGAAAGCCGGTTTGGAAACTGTTATTCCTGTTGAATTACAGCGTACATCAGCTTATTTAACACACGCATTATTTAACACGCACCATTCAGAACATGAAATGCTGCGTTATATCAAATCATTAGAGGCTAAAGATCTTTCGCTTTGCCACTCAATGATCGCTTTAGGTTCATGTACCATGAAACTAAATGCAACCACCGAAATGGTACCGGTTACCTGGAGCCATTTCAGTAAAATTCACCCGTTTGCACCAACCGACCAGGTAGGTGGCTACATGCAGCTGTTTGATGAAATTAACAACTGGTTAAGTGAAATTACCGGCTTTGCAGCCATGAGCTTACAACCAAACGCAGGCGCGCAAGGTGAATATGCCGGCTTAATGGTGATCCGAGCTTACCACCGCGACAGGGGCGACAATCATCGTAATATCGCTTTAATACCATCATCAGCACACGGCACCAACCCTGCATCTGCAGCTATGGCCGGCATGAAGATTGTGGTTGTTAAATGTGATGATAATGGCAACATTGATGTTGCTGATATGAAAGCCAAAGCCGAGCAGTATAAAAACGAGTTATCGTGCTTAATGGTTACCTATCCATCTACCCACGGCGTATTTGAGGAGTCGATCATCGAAATCTGTGATATTATTCACCAGAATGGTGGCCAGGTTTACATGGATGGCGCCAACATGAACGCGCAGGTAGGCTTAACCAGCCCGGCCAATATTGGCGCTGATGTTTGCCACTTAAATTTACACAAAACCTTCTGTATTCCGCATGGCGGTGGCGGCCCTGGTATGGGCCCTATTGGTGTGGCTAAACACCTGGTTCCTTATTTGCCAGGTCATGCTGTGGTTGATATTGACAGGGGTAAATCTATCCACGCTGTATCTGCTGCTCCATGGGGTTCGGCTTCTATCCTCATCATCTCTCACGCTTATATAGCTATGATGGGCGGCGAAGGTTTGACCAATGCTACCCGTTATGCCATACTAAACGCTAATTATATTAAAGCAAGATTGCAGAACCACTTCCCGGTACTATATACCGGAGCCAATGACCGTTGCGCTCACGAAATGATCCTGGATTGCCGCTCGTTTAAATCGTTCGGTATCGAGGTTACAGATATTGCCAAACGCCTGATGGATTATGGTTTCCACGCGCCAACTGTATCCTTCCCGGTTGCGGGAACGGTAATGGTGGAACCAACAGAATCTGAGCCTAAACATGAGCTTGACCGCTTTTGTGATGCCATGATCGCTATTCGTCATGAAATTGCCGATGTAGCAAATGGCGTGTTAGATAAAACAGACAACCCATTAAAAAATGCGCCTCACACCGTATCGGTAATTACCGGCAACGAGTGGGAGCATCCTTACTCCCGTCAAAAAGCAGCATTCCCGCTTCCTTACGTGGCCGACTTTAAATTCTGGCCATCTGTGGGTAGGGTAAATGATACCTATGGCGATAGAACACTGATTTGCTCATGCCCTCCGTTAGAAGAGTATGAGTTTGAAGAAAGTGTAATTGAATAAACTTATAGATTTTCATCTGCGCCCTGGCGCAGATGATTTTGCATAATTGGATTTATGCTTTCATAAAAAAGACCGTCAGATAGCTGGCGGTCTTTTCTTTTATATCTAATTTAATGTTAGTGAGCAGGTTCCAGCACCCGACTAATAACACGTTCCAGTTCTTCCAGGTCAAATGGTTTGGCCAGATAAGTTTGAGCCCCCGCATGATTAGCCAGTATCTGAATATCACTGTTTGCCGAAAAATAGATCACCGGGATATTTTTTAATGCTTCCGATTTTTTCAGGGTTTGTGTTGCTATAATACCACCAGCATCCGGGATCCAGTTATCCATAAGGATCACGTCCGGCAATATTCCCGATACCTTGTCAGTAATATTATTACAATCGGTAAAGGTATGCACTTCCCAGCCCTGTTCTTCTAAAATGTAGCTGCAAATGGAAAGGATGTCTTCGTCATCATCAAAAATGATGATTTTTTTTGTCGGATTTTTCATTCGATAGTACAAGTGAAACTATGCATAATTTTTAATAAAAACAAATAATTTTAGCTTCTAATTAAAAAAGTCCTAAATCTGATTTTCACAACAGGCACTTCAAATCCACTACTTTATTGTTTCTAAAATATATCTGCCAGGCAATTACATAGCTTTGCATACGCAACCAGGTAATTTATCTGTTACTTAATAATTTACCGTTTTAAATACAAAAACTATAATAAATTTACCTCACCAATTATTCAGCAACCCTTAATCCTTTTAGTATAATGCACAGCTTGCTTAATACCAGATCTATGAATAAATATATCAGTTTGTTTTTATTGGGAACCACGCTTTTGGGTACAACAACCATATCCTATGCCCAGAAACCTGCAACTGCCAGCCTTTGGCTTACCCGGGCAGATAGATCTGCACTGTTCGAAAAGCAGAAAGAACCCCTTAAATTTGACGCAACGGGGAGTAATAATTTCACCATTGCCGTTGATGATAAACAAACGTACCAGTCAATTGATGGTTTCGGCTTTGCGCTTACCGGGGGCAGTGCCATGCACATCATCCGGATGAGTGCTGATAGCCGGGCCGAATTGCTACAAAACCTTTTTGCTACTTCCGAAAACAATATCGGGGTTAGCTATATCCGGTTGAGCATTGGCGCTTCTGATCTTAACGAAAAGGTTTTTTCATATGATGACATGCCCAACGGGCAAACCGACCCCACTTTGAAACATTTTGATCTTGGCCCCGATAAACAGGATGTTATCCCGGTAATGAAACAGATATTAGCCATCAACCCTGCTATAAAAATATTAGGGTCGCCGTGGTCGCCGCCTGCATGGATGAAAACCAACAATGATACCCGCGGGGGCAGATTAAAACCTGAATATTGGGGCACCTACGCCCAATACCTGGTGAAATACATTCAGGGCATGCGGGCACAAGGCATTAAAATTGATGCCATAACCATCCAGAACGAACCTTTGCATCCGGGAAATAACCCCAGCTTATTGTTAGCAGCTCCCGATGAAGGCGCGTTTATAAAAAACAATTTAGGCCCAGCGTTTAAGGCAGCCGGCATCAAAACAAAAATCATCTTATATGATCATAATGCCGACAGGCCTGATTATCCCATCTCTATTTTAAATGATGCCGCTGCCCGTAAATACATTGATGGCTCCGGGTTTCATTTATACGGAGGTGATATAAGCGCCTTAACCACTGTACACAATGCCCACCCCGATAAGAACATCTATTTTACCGAACAGATGGTAGTGGAGCCCGAAAATCAATCAACCATTGATATTACATGGCCGGTTAAACAACTTATCATTGGCGCTACCCGTAACTGGAGCCGCAACGTACTGGAATGGAACCTGGCTGCTGATCAGGATTACAAACCCTACACAGACAGGGGCGGCTGCCCATCATGCCAGGGTGCTGTAACCATCAATAAAAATGATGTGAAGAAAAACATTGCTTATTACTCAATAGCACACGCTTCAAAATTTGTTAGGCCGGGATCGGTGCGTATAGCCTCAAACAATACAGATAAACTACCCAATGTGGCCTTTAAAACACCCGATGGCAAAAAGGTTTTAATTGTAGCCAATGCCAGCGATGCCGCGCAGGATTTTAACATCCAGTACGCCGGGAAAACCCTCGCCGCGCATTTAGATAAAGGGTCGGTAGGTACATACATCTGGTGATTTTTAAACAAAACGTTCATTATAATTTAGTATCATGTTACTCAAATCTGTTAAAAATATTTTGGTTGTTAAGGGACTATTGGTTGTTGCTGCTGTTTCCCTTGTATCCTTACAAAGCAACGCCCAGGGCCTTTTAAAGGCCGACGGCAAAAAGATAGTGAACGAGAAAGGTAAAAATGTATTACTGCGGGGCATGGGCCTGGGCGGCTGGATGCTGCAGGAGGGATATATGCTGCACGTGAACAAGGATAGCCGTCAGTTCCGCATTCGTGAGCGGCTGGAAGAACTCATGGGCCCTGCCGAAACCAAAGAGTTTTATGATACCTGGCTGGCCAACAACACCCGCAAAATTGACGTGGATTCCATGCGCCGCTGGGGCTTTAATTCGGTGCGACTGCCTATGCATTATAATTTATATACGCTTCCTATTGAAAAGGAGCCGGTTGCCGGGCAAAATACTTGGATTGATAAAGGTTTTAAAATGACCGATGCGTTGCTGGCCTGGTGCAAAGCCAACCATATGTACCTCATCCTTGATCTTCATGCCACACCAGGCGGGCAGGGTAATGACCTCAATATATCCGACCGGAATACAGATCATCCATCACTGTGGGATAGTGAGGCCAACAAGCAAAAAATGATTGCGCTTTGGCGTAAACTGGCCGACAGGTATAAAAACGAACCCAATATTGGCGGTTATGATATCATTAATGAACCAAACTGGGGTTTCGATGACCCTGCAAATGACAAAAACGGTCTGAAGGAAAAAACCAACGCGCCTTTAAGAAAATTGATGGTTGATATTACCGCCGCCATTCGCGAGGTTGATAAAAAGCATATCATTATTATTGAGGGTAATGGATGGGGCAACAATTACAACGGCATACTTCCTACCTGGGATAAAAACATGGTGCTCAGCTTTCACAAATACTGGAATTATAATGATCAAAAATCAATTGAACATATCATTAAGACCCGCGACCAATATAATGTACCCGTATGGCTTGGCGAAACCGGCGAGAACTCCAATGTTTGGTTAACCGAAGCGATTGGTTTGCTGGAAAAAAACAACATAGGCTGGGCGTTATGGCCGCTTAAAAAGATGGGCAATAACAACCCTATCGAAATTCCATCAAACCTGAACTATGATGATGTAACCAACTACCTGAATACAGGCCACCATAAGCCCAAAGAAAGCAATGTATACAGCGGGACGTTAGAGATGGCTACCTATGCAAAGTTAGAAAACGCCATCATTCATCATGATGTGATCGACGCTATCTTCCGCCAGCCCTTTACTACCGCTACCAAACCGTTTAAGGCCAACAAAGTTGCCAATGGCACTATCATTAATGCAGTCGACTATGACATGGGTCGAAATGGATTTGCCTACTTTGATACCGATACTGCTGATTATCATGTCGCAACCGGTAAATATGGCAAAGGCAACAACGGGCATGTTTACCGCAATGATGGGGTAGATATCAGCAAAGATTCTGCTGCATATAACAGCTACTACGTTGATGATATTGAAAAGGGCGAGTGGCTGCAATACACGTTGCAGGTTAAAACACCGGGGGTATACACCGCTAAGCTGAAGATCGCCGCCGCTGCAGATGATGGTAAACTTTCCTTAATTGTAAATGGGGTAACGCAATCCATTAACGTACCCAGCACCGGTGGATTTAAAAAATGGCAGGTTATCGATTTAAAAAATATCCACCTAAAAGCCGGGATTAATAAAGTAAGGGTTTATGCCGATATGGGAGGATATAATTTCCATTGGCTGCAGTTTGTTAAGTAAATTAACAGGTTATCAGAGGTTGGCTAATTTTTGCGCGTCATTGCGAGTTTTACTATCCGGGGAACACTGAAAGGAAAATGACGTTTGAAAAGTTTGTCATCCTGAGTCGTAAAATCTGGTGGCCTCTGAAGGAGAAAATGACGTAACAAAACTGGCTGTCATCCTGAGCCTGTCGAAGGATAGCGGGCAAAGGCCTCTCCGCGCGAGTCTTCGACAGGCTCAGACTGACAGGCCGACACGCCTCAAAATTCAATACGTCATGGGTAGGAACGAAGGGTTTTCTTCGCCCTGCTCATCGCCGACTTTTATAGCGAAGAAGATCCTTCACTGCGTTCAGGATGACAACCGTTTTTACAAAACGTCATAGGTAGTTGTGAAATCCAGGGACCCTGAAGGCGGAAATGACAAGCGGCGAAAGACTTACGAAGTTTTTAAAACTTCGTAAGTCTGGGATTCAACAACTTGTCATAGGGAGGTACGAAGCAATGACGATTTATTTATTTTTAGACAGCTTTTCCGTATAAAAGCCCTATCGTACAGTCTCGTACAATCCCAGCTTTACCGGTTTTGTATAAACTACTTGCCAAAGGTGGTTTTTGCGCGACCTGAATGAGGCAGCGCTTGCGTTGAGGTAATACTCCCACATCCTGTAAAAAGGTACGCCATGCTCGGCTATAAACTCATCTTTAAAATGCGCCAGGTTTTTTAACCATTCCATACAGGTGCGATCATAATAAACACCGAAATTATGCCAGTCTTCTAAAATGAACAAACCCATGGCCGCGGTTGTAATCTGGGCCGCCGAAGGGAGCATCCCATTGGGGAATATATATTTATCTATCCAGGGATCGGTAACTTTGGTTGAATAATTGCCGCCGATGGTATGCAGCAGAAAAATGCCCTCATCGGATAGGTTTCTTTCAACAGTTTCCATTAATACCCGGTGGTTTCGGTAACCAATATGCTCCATCATGGCTACACAGGCAATTCTATCAAACTTATCATTCAAATCGCGATAATCATGCACTCTGATCTCTACCGGTAAACCCTTGTTAACTTCGCGGGCCAAAGCTGCCTGCTCTTCAGAAATGGTTATTCCCACTACTGATACGCCATAGTTTTCGGCTGCAAACTTTGATAGTCCACCCCAGCCACAACCCAGGTCGAGCAGGCGCATGCCTGGTTCTAACTTAAGTTTACGGCATATTAAATGCAGCTTGTCATCCTGGGCCTCATCTAACGTTTTCGCGGTTTTCCAATAGGCGCAGGAATACAACATGTGCTTATCCAGGATCCGCTTATAAATATCATTACCAATATCATAATGCTTACGCACAACATCTTTTGACCGGCCTTTGGTTTGTCGGTTCATAAACTTTGCTTTAAGTGCATATTTTAGGGTGGTAAAATCGCGGGGAATCATTTTATCAACCCTGTTATACTGCACCCGGAAAAAAAACTCGTCTAAAGCCTCACAATCCCACCAGCCTTCCATGTAGGCTTCGCCGAAACCCAAAGAGCCTGCGCTAAGCAAGCGATCGAATGTTTTCGGGTTATGTACTTGTAAATCCCAGGGGTTATCGCCATTCATTTTGATGCCCCCGGCGGCAAACATCTTTTCAATAATTTCTTTAGACGAACTCATATATTTAAGCCTTTAACCGTTTGTATGGTGAAGTTAATTTTTTTTTTGCGCTAACGCAAGAGCACTTTATAAGCGTATTTAATTTAATCTTTATTGGCATTACAGGCAATAGGGACTGGTTTTCGGGTTTACAAACCGCATAACAGTGATAGCATTACCCGGCCCAGCCTTCTCTATCCAAACTCCTGAAATGTATCGCCTCCGCCAAATGTTCCAGCCTTATTTCTTCGCTGCCCGCGAGGTCGGCAATGGTGCGGGATACCTTCAGGATGCGGTCATAAGCACGGGCAGAAAGGCCCAGTTTTTCCATAGCTTTTTTGAGCAGCGTTTGGCCTGCAACATCTATCTTACACTGGTCGCGTACCATTTGGGGGCTCATCTGGGCGTTGGCATGCAGATCTGGCCTGTTACCAAAACGTTCTATCTGGATTTCTCGGGCTTTGATTACCCGTTCGCGGATGTGCTCGCTTTTTTCGGCCAGTCTGTCTGATGATAATTCGGTAAAGTTAACCGGCGTAACCTCCACATGCAGGTCAATCCTATCCAACAGCGGACCAGAGATCTTACTCAAATATTTTTGCACCATCCCCGGCGGGCAAATGCATTCCTTCTCGGGATGATTATAATATCCGCATGGGCACGGATTCATACTGGCTATCAACATAAAGCTGGAGGGGTAATCAACCGTAAACCGGGCTCTTGATATGGTTACTTTGCGTTCCTCCAGTGGCTGACGCATTACCTCCAACGCGCTCCGTTTAAACTCGGGCAATTCATCCAAAAATAAAACACCATTGTGAGCTAATGAAATTTCGCCCGGCGCCGGGTTACTTCCTCCGCCCACTAAAGCAACATCTTTTACCATATTATTGTATCCACTTGATTATCAGTTATCAAAATAAACAGTGTATTGCAATTAGTGTATCAGCGATTTTAAAATAATCTTCATTAATCCAATTTATCTTTGCCCCAGTCAATCAGTAAAACATCAAATCAATTAAAGAAACATCAGTTTATTATTTAACAATTTAAAACAAATATCATGATACAAAAACTAAAACATCGCAAAGACGGAACTATTCACATGGGGTCATTTAACAAAGAAATGAGAAAGCTTGTTGAGCAACGAAAAGAACAAGACAGAGAGAAATATCTTCAATCCTTTAGAGATATAATATCACAAGACATTATATCCCCTGATAACTTAAAAAACCTTGAAGGTATAGTTTCAAATTTATTTCCTAAAATAAGCATAAACATAAAACCAAAGGTAGACAGAACTCCAGATTTGAGATGCTTACCTAAAGAGTTACGTAAAATTGTTAAAGAGGAAAAAGACAAAGTTAACTCATTCAAAAACATTAGAATGCAACAAATCCTTTCTAAGGAAACGATTTCTAATGAAGATTTAATGGACATGTTGAAAATTGATAGTTCAAATGATTTATCAAGAAGATGGATATTATTTCCATCAGAAGCGAAACACACAAGTTTGACGAAGTAATTACGAAATCCTATTTTTAATTTTATCCCTATCAAACAACGAAAGAAATCACTACCCAGTGACCAGTGAGTGATGTTTAACCACTCACTGATAGAGTAGACACACTCATTAAACAATTCTGCCGAGGCTACCGGCAGTGTCTTCAAAAGACACTAACAAATCTGTAAGGCGACTACAAATTAAACCCTCCGCTTAGTGGCATGGCGTGTCATGTCTATTACTTTTAATTTCAAATGTTATGTCAAAATGCACAGATTATTCAATTTCATTTAGTTCTACTGATAAAGCTACCATAGAAGATTTAGAAAAGAAATTAGATGCCTTCTTTACTTATGCAGGCAACAATTTCCGTGAATGGGCAAAGATCCTTTTACAAGGAACTACACCAGTTACACAAGACGGCAAATTAATTACTACTGATGAGGGGTATCGGGAACTGATGGAGTATGTAGATGGTGGTATGGAAAATGATTCCAGTATAGATGAAAGTGACGGAATTTATTCAATTACTTATGGAGATAGTGGAGGTGGTGATGATTGGATTTTCGCTAACCTGGCACATATTTACAATGTTGAATTTCATAGTAGTTGGTATCCGTGTGAACCTACTTGGGAAGCAACAGAGACTATATTTAACGATGGTGTTTATAAATACTATGAATATGAATTATCAGACAATGAAATAGCGGGGGTAATTAAAAAGTATTGGGACAACACACCGTTACCTAATATGTCTGATGCAGATTTAATTAATACTTATGAGAATGAATTTAGTGGATATTTAAGTGATGAATTACACAACAAAATGAAAACAGTAACACCCGAAGAAACTTTAATGCCATCTGAAAAGAGAGATAGAATATTGAATAGTGTTTTATCACTTGTTGATATAAATTGTGAAACCAATTACTTAGATAACTTAAAGGGTTTTGTTGAGGATAATATAGCTATACCAAACCTTGACGAACATTTAGTAAAATCAGGGCTGTTTAAAACTTCTATCGGGACTGAAAAGAGAAGGAGAATTGAGGTAGAAACCAATGGTGTTAAACTTTATGCTGATAGTAAGCACGGGGTAAAACAAAGAAAGTTAAACGTAGAGAAGTTGAAGAAACTTCTGGCTGCTAACAAACTGATATAATCAGTTCCTGACTTATAGACGGACCACCATCATTAGACCCTTTGGGTAGACCGATTTTTCTTATCAAGGGATAAATAAAGCAAACAATACAAGACATTATCTGAAAAGGTAATGTCTTGTATTGATTTATTTTTCTTCTAATGCTGCGTTTTTAAAATAACCTCCGTAAAATAGCTAATAAAATTAGTAAATCATGGAAATTAAAAGCAAAGACGACGTAAAAACGTTATTGGAATTAAACAAAAAGAGTAGCAAAGAGATCATCTTCGGTGATGCGATTTCTAAACTTAAATCTGGGGAAGGAATTTTTTTCCTGGAAACAGAGTGGAAATTGAAAACAACGCCTGGTGCATATTATTATAATCGTTTCAGAAAAGGCAAGGACGTAAAAACACTTTCAATATCTAAAGTGAAAGACGGATTTCTAATCACTAAAGTATAATTAGTGATTAGAACTTTGTATAACTATAATGAGCTTTTGGAGTAAGAATTATTTTGACTATCATTTTTTAGGTAGTTTATCCAAACAGGGTTTGATTCAAATAGTTAATTCTATGAGCCGCACTGACATCATAGAATGGTTAACTTGGAATGATCCAAATGGGATTTATACTGATGAATTGTCTTACAAGGAACTTGGTAATCTAATGTCTCGCGAGGAAGGAATGGAAATTTTAATTCGACAAATCGAAGAAAACCGAGTTCCTTAATAAACGATTAAATAAAAAATTATGCCCGATGTCCATAGTAAAGAAATCCGTAGCTATAATATGTCACGGATTAAAAGCAAGAACACCAAAATAGAATTATTATTAGCTAAAGAACTTTGGGGTAGAGGGGTTAGATATAGGAAAAATGATAAGACAATCTATGGGAAACCCGATTTCTCCTTGAAGGGAATTAAACTTGCAATATTTTGTGATAGTGAATTTTGGCATGGAAAAGACATCGATAGTATTGAAAAAAGAATAGACACCAATAAGGACTTTTGGATATCAAAAATTCAACGAAACATAGCAAGGGATGTTAAAGTCAATGAAAAACTAACTATAGATGGATGGTTAGTTTTAAGATATTGGGAAAAAGATATAAAGCGAAACATCCAGTTAATAGCTGATGATATTATAGAAAAAATTAAAAAATTAAAAGTAAATAATAATTAAATAGTGTAACTATCTACCCCCTTAGTTATATTGATTTAAGGGCTTCTTATTATTGAATATTGTTATTCAAGTCTTTTAAGAGATCATCCCAATCAATCTCTAAATGCTTACAAATCTTTCTCAACATAAGAATGGTTGGATTGGTATTACCAGCTTCTATTCGACTGAGATTAGCTTTTTCGATGTTAAGACGGGAACTAAGTTCGACTTGTTTAACGTCTTTTTCTTTACGTATCGCTGTAATACGTTCACCCAGTTTCTTTAGAAAAATCTGTTCTTCTTCCTCCCTCTTATTTTCCTTTTTCTCCTTGTTTTCCATAAAGGTCAAGGTCAATTAAAATTGACCTCACTTGGTTATCATATATGATAACTTATCCTTACTTTTGGTTTCAAACAACAATTAAAAAATGAAAAAAATCACCTTAATCTGTATTCCAGTTCTTTTGATAGTTGCGGGATGTAAAAAGGACGTGAACAAACCAACGTGGATATTCCGCTCCATAGTATACCAGTGATTCCGAGGCAAAGTGGACCAGTGATTCCGAGGCAAAAGGGACCAGTCAATAGATAAGAGGTTGCTAGAAGATCACGGTGGAAGGCTGTTTTTTCCATCGGTTATCTTGTA
>NZ_JANYGH010000048.1 GCF_025362475.1 Mucilaginibacter sp. | reverse complement strand
GCAATCCCCCATTTTACAGGGCAACCTTGCAAGGCCGCTTTGCATATTGGGGATTGCTTCGTGCCTCGCAATGACGGGCGGTGGGATGTCATGGTGAGCCCGTCGAACCATAGCGGGCAAAGGCCTCTCCGCGCGAGTCTTCGACAGGCTCAGACTGACAGGCCTTTTTGGGGCTGTGTATCATGCCAACATCACTTACCCTTTAACGTTTCGCGAAATTTTACAACTCGCAATGACGCATGGTTTTCTAAATCAATAATCCTATTCCTGCTTGTCCTTTTCTCCCTAAAATCCTTCGCCCAATCCCCATACGATAACAACATTTACAACCCCGCCATTAAAAGCGTGGAGTTTAACGGTACCGGTAAGCAGCCATTCCCAGTAATTAACCTGGGCTCAGATGAAAAGGTGTTGCTGGCATTTGATGATCTGCGTGGTGGCAGTCGTAATTACTACTATACCATTGAGCATTGCGATACCAAATGGAACTCATCCAACTTATCACCTGCCGAATACCTGCAAAGTTTCCAGGACGATCGCTTGTATAATTACAGCTATTCAACCGGTACCTTTCAAAAATATACCCATTACGAACAGCTGATCCCTAATGATAACATCGCCCCCAAAATAAGCGGTAATTATATATTGAAAGTTTATGAGGATGGCGACCAATCAAAAATGGTGCTTACCCGCCGCTTATATGTTGTTGGCAAAAAAGTTTCTATCGCTGCCAATACTATTGCATCCCCTAATACACAAACGCGGCAAACCAACCAAAAGTTAAATTTTACGGTTGATTACGGAAGTTTGCAAATTCAAAACCCAACCCGCGAGATCCGTACACTGGTTATGCAGAATGCGCGTACCTCCACCGGTATTTTAAATATCCAGCCAACCAATATCCGGGGTTCCTCATTGATCTATAATGATGTAGCCATTAATGATTTTCCCGGCCGTAATGAGTTCAGGTTGTTTGATATGCGTACGTTAAAGCTTAATTCGCAGCGTGTAGCCAAAATATATAAGGATACGGCAAACATCGTAGTATTATTGGGCGACCCCATTCGCGATAGTCCCGATTATGTTTTATATTATGATAACAACGGCAAATTCTTTATCCTGAATCAGGATGGTCGGGACCCGCGTACCGATGCAGATTACGCGCATGTGTATTTCAGTCTTGCTGCCAATAAACTGGCAGGTGAGGGTACGCCATACATTGTAGGTATGTTTAACGATTATAAACTGGACGAACATAGCAGACTTATCCGCGATGAAACTGGCAGGTACTACATCAACCTGCTGTTAAAGCAGGGAGTTTACGATTACGAATATGTTTGGGTTGATAAAAATAACAACGCCGACGATGTGCCTTTGGAAGGCAGCCATTTTGAAACCGAGAACGATTATCAGCTATTGGTATATTACCGACCGCCCGCTGCCCGCTGGGATGAGTTGGTTGGCTTTAGTATGATTAATACGGTGAAGAAGTAGCCGGAGCTAATATTGCTTACCCCAGATATATTATTTAATTCTTGTCATCCTGAGGAACGAAGGATCTATTTTACGCCATACTTCTTCGCTCTGAACTGTCTGCGAATAGATGCTTCGTACCTCAGCATGACAAAGCTTTTTGAAAGTTATTACTTCTTCAGAGTATCAGGATCTTTATTATAGGTAATAACATCGATTTATTTTCCGGCTCTATTTCTCACAATTATTTATAATTTAGTGTCGTAAATACAATTAATCCTAAATTCATTTATGATTTCTTTAAAACTCACTGCAAAGGCTGTAAAATCATACGGTCTGTTGCTTATTACGCTGTTTTTTTGTGCCGGTAGTTTTGCCCAGCAAGGTCGCCAAACTGTTGATTTTGATAAGGGCTGGCGCTTTAATTTGGGCGATGTGCCCCATGCCGAAAATCCGGCGACGAGTGATACCAAATGGCGGTCGCTTAGTCTGCCGCATGATTGGAGCGTTGAAGGTAAATTTAGCAAGGATAACCCTGCAACGCCCGAAGGTGGTGCATTACCGGGTGGCATAGGCTGGTACCGCAAAACATTTACAGTTCCCGCTTCATCAAAGGGTAAGCTGGTTTATATTGATTTTGATGGCGTTTACCAGAAGAGTGATGTTTGGGTAAACGGACACCACCTTGGTTTCAGGCCTAATGGCTATATCTCGTTCAGGTATGAGCTAACTCCTTATTTAAACTTTGGCGGTAATAACGTTATAGCAGTTAAGGTTGATAACTCTGTTCAGCCAAATTCGCGCTGGTATTCAGGTTCTGGTATTTACAGGAATGTGTGGCTGGTTACTACCAGCAAGGTTGCTATTAACCATTGGGGAACTTATGTTACCACAACAGATGTAAGTGAAGCATCGGCAAAAGTAAATTTAAAGGTGCAGGTTAAAAATGCTTCCGCATCGTCATCAGTAACAGTGAAAACTACGCTTTATGATGCTGCGGGTAAAGTGATTGCTGCAGGTGGGGCTATTCCATCAAAAGATCAATTAAAGGATACTGTATTTGAAACAGAAGCAACACTGACAGTTAAAAATCCACAATTGTGGAGCGTTGATAAGCCTTATTTATACAAAGCAGTTACGCAAGTGTTATCAGGCAAAACCGTTATTGATACATATACTACTCCTGTAGGTATCCGCTATTTCAACTTCGATGTTGACAAAGGTTTTAGCCTGAACGGTAAAGCGATGAAGATTTTAGGCGTATGTGATCACCACGATCTGGGTAGCCTTGGCGCTGCTATCAATATCCGCGCGTTGGAGCGTCAGCTGCAAATTTTAAAAGCGATGGGATGTAATGGTATCCGTACCTCGCACAACCCGCCGGCTCCGGAGTTGCTTGATCTGTGCGATAAAATGGGTTTCATTGTAATGGATGAGGCTTTTGATACCTGGGAATGGGCAAAGGCTAAATACGATTATCACCTGTTTTTTAAGGAATGGCATAAACGCGATCTGGAAGACCAGATCCTGCGCGATCGTAACCATCCCAGTGTAATGATCTGGAGCATTGGGAATGAAATAGGACAGCAGAGCGATACTTCTGCTTTAAGGATAGCGCCGCAACTTACAGCAATTGTACATAGCCTTGATAAAACCCGCCCTATTACCAGTGCCAATAATAACCCCGATAAAAATAACAAGATCATTGCATCAGGTGCTATAGATTTGGTGGGTTACAATTATCATGAGGGTGAATATGCAGGTTTTCATGACAGGTACCCCGGTAAAAAATTCATCGCTACAGAAACTACCTCGGGCTTAGAAACCCGCGGTTATTATGAAATGCCATCAGATAGCATCCGTGTATGGCCCGAGAGTTGGGATAAACCTTTTGTAAGGGAAGGCAACAACGTATCGGCCTATGATAACGTGCGACCACCATGGGGGGCAACCCACGAAATGACCTGGAAGGTGATGAAGAAATACGATTTCCTATCAGGTATGTTCATCTGGACCGGATTTGACTATTTAGGCGAACCAACCCCTTATAGCTGGCCATCGCGCAGTTCATATTTTGGTATTGTTGACCTGGCTGGTTTCCCTAAGGATGTGTACTATATGTACCAAAGCGAGTGGACAAATAAAGATGTATTGCACATTTTTCCGCATTGGAACTGGACACCCGGCAAAATGATTGATATCTGGGCCTATTACAACAATGCTGATGAGGTTGAACTTTTCCTGAATGATAAATCATTAGGCATTAAAAAGAAAACCGGCGACGACCTGCATATTATGTGGCGTGTTAAATATGAGCCGGGCACATTGAAAGCGGTATCGCGTAAGAATGGCAAAGTGGTTTTAACCCGCCTTATCCATACCGCCGGCGAACCAGCCAAAATTGAGCTATCGGCAGATCGTAAACTGATCAAAGCTGGCGGCAAAGATATGTCATTCATCACCGTGAGGATTTTGGATAAGGATGGCAATGTGGTGCCTGATGCTGATAACCTGGTTAACTTCAAGATCAACGGCGAAGCCTTTATAGCCAGCGTTGATAACGGCGACCCGGTTAGTCACGATTCATTTAAGGTATCATACCGTAAAGCGTTCCATGGCCTGGCATTGGCTATAGTACAAACAAAGGAAAAAGCAGGGAGCATTACATTTACTGCAACTTCCAAAGGCTTGCAAAACGCATCACTTGTTTTAACAAGCAAGTAAACCATTCTGTGTCCTCAGGGTCGCTCAATAGGGCCCTGAGGTTTTAAATCTCCGTCGCAATTACCACAGCCTCGTTTTTTTAATCGAAATGATTCTGCACCGTCAGTGTCGTTTTTTAAAGAGAGCATGAGGCCACAAAAAGCTTAACGCCTTGTATCGCACAACATTGCTGTTTATCATCCCTTTGTTACAATTGATTAAAAAGTAAAAAAAGATAAACGACAAAATGTAGCTTAGTATAATTAATGTTTTGCAATGATACAAATCCCTAAAGACCTCCTCGATCATCATGTCCATATCAGGTTACGTCTGTCGGACATGTATGCCATTATCATTGATAAAAAGCAACCATTCCGTTGCGACGATACCCTGCAAACCGCGCATTGCCTGGAGGTAATTTTAACAGGCGCTATTGATGTACGGTATGGCAGCCATGTGCAGCACCTGGCGGCCGGCGATGTACAATTCAGGCGGCGGGGCAATTATCAGCTGTTTCCGTCTGATGATTATACCAGTCTGCTTATTTTTATGGAGAATGAGTTTGTTGATTACTTTTTAGATAGCCATGTGCCCGAGTTCAGGCACGAAAAACAGGGTGCCGATTTGCCGCCCTTCACCTTCAAAACATCCGAATTTATACAGGCCAATATCGCCCAGGTGATGCAGCATATTTTACACCCGCAAGATTACTCGCGCTGCATCGTTAAATTCGCGGCCCACCAGGTACTGCTGCAGATCTTGTCGGGCGACCGGTCCAAAACTTTTGTATCGTTTTTAAAGGACCTGGTAAGCAACAAAAAGATTGACCTGGCTTACTTTATGGAAACCAACTTTAACCGCCAGCTATCTATACAGGACATGGCCAAGCTTACCGGACGCAGCGTGAGCGCATTTAAAAAGGAATTTACCGATAGTTTTAACACCACGCCCGTAAAATGGCAGTTAAACCGAAGGCTGGAGTATGCCGAGTACCAGTTAAAGCACTCGCACGACCCGGTTTCGCTGGTGGCTTATAGCAGCGGGTTCGAAAACATCTCGCATTTTTCAAAAGTGTATAAGCAAAGGTTTGGCGCCTCGCCTAAAAGCGCGCGGAACGAACCCGTGTTATAAAAACAAACAAATATGGCCTCACAACAAAATTACGCCCTCTCAAAAGCCGCAATTTTGAGGTATGAAAACACTCAGCAACAGCAACCCCGCCTTAATACTAATTGATATACAGCAGGGTTTTGATAACATACCCTACTGGGGCGGCGAACGCAATAACCCCGGTGCCGAAGCAAATGCCCGTAAACTGCTTGATCACTGGCGGGCAAGCAACCTGCCGCTTTTTCATATTCAGCATTGCTCGGTCAACCCCAACTCCCCGCTGGCCGAGGGTAATCCCGGCAACGCGCACAAACAAATTGTACAGCCTTTGTCTGGCGAACCGGTGATCAAAAAATCGGTAAACAGCTCTTTTATCGGTACTAACCTGCAGCAGCAGCTGGATGCCGCCGGTATTGATACAATAGTTATTGTTGGCCTTACCACCGAACATTGCGTATCAACCACCGCCAGGATGGCCGGTAATTTTGGTTACCACACCTACGTAGTTGCCGATGCCACCGCCGCCTTTGCCAAAACTGGTATCAAAGGCGAACATTACAATGCCGAAACCATCCACCTAACCGCCCTGGCCCAACTAAATAACGAGTTTGCCACCGTACTAAACACCGATGAGGTACTTAACGCTTTAAAAAAAAACGATGATTTTCTTTAGCAACTTTCTCAGGAAACTCGTGGCAGCTTATGCTCCGGTTTCGCAGGTGCTGGCGGTGATGAAGTGATAGGTATGACTTGTGAATTTTTCACTATTTATGTCCTCTCGGGGTCTCTCGCAGAGGACCCTGAGGTTCCACGATCACTACGCATAAACGCGGCCTTCGTAAATGATACAGGCTTAGTACAACCGCAGGGTCTCTCGCAGAGGACCCTGCGGGGACGGAATTATTTATCTAAATCAAAATAAAACAATTGTGTCATTTACTCCTTGATTTGGGTATACCTTATTTCCTGCCTGTATGCCTGTAAAAGAATACCCTTTTTATCTCAAGAGTACCGTTATATTGTTTGGTCTCATTTTATTGGTTTATGTTTTCGCTCAGCTTGCCGATGTAATGGTCCCGTTAGCATTCTCGGCCTTTATTGCCATTTTGCTTAACCCGCTTTGTAACCGGTTTGAGGATAAAAAGATTCCCAAACTATTTTCCATTATGATTACCATGTTAATTGCAGCTATTGTAATAGCAGGGTTGTTTTATTTCTTATCCACCCAGATTATTCAGTTTGGCGATTCGTTGCCGATGCTGAAGCAGAAATTTGCCTCTTTAACTGTATCGGCAAAGGAATGGGTAGCTACCACCTTTGGCCTGGCGGTGCAGAAGCAAAACCAGATGATCAAAGATGCTTTGGATAACAGCCAGTCGATGGTTGGTAAAACTCTGGGGTCGGTTTTGGGGACCCTGGGATTGGTGTTTGTGGTGCCGGTGTATGTTTTTTTGATACTGTACTATAAAACGTTGCTGCTTAATTTCTTTTACGAAGTATTTTCAGAAGAGAACTCTAAACGTGTGGCAGATGTGCTTAAAGAAACCAAGTTGGCTATCCAGAGTTACATCATCGGTTTACTTATCGAAATGGCTATTGTAGCCGTACTAAATTCTACGGCGTTGATGTTGCTTGGTGTAAAATACGGGATCCTGATAGGGGTTATCGGCGCTATCTTAAACCTGTTGCCCTATATAGGTGGTATTATTGCTATAGCTTTGCCTGTACTAATGGCTACGGTAACCAAGGATGGGTATTCTACGCAGTTGGGTGTGGTTATTGCTTACCTGGTAATTCAGTTTATTGATAATAACATCCTGGTGCCGCGCATCGTATCGTCCAAAGTACAAATCAATGCGCTGATATCTATTATCGTGGTATTGTTGGGCAATATGCTTTGGGGATTATCGGGTATGTTTCTTTCCATACCGTTTATAGCGGTACTCAAAATTATTTTCGACCGCATAGATGGCCTTAAACCATGGGGCAAGTTACTTGGCGATACCGTACCCACCCGCCACAAAGGGCAAATATGGGGCAGAAGGAAAAAGGCTGTGCTTCCTGTGGAGTAACTCAAATTCAAACTTGAAACCGGGCAATGGGCAATTTGCTTATCTATCCCTATAAAAGCCAAAAGCCAAAACCGCTATGCAATTTTGACTTTTGACTTTTGACTTCAATTAATGGCTGACGCCGTTTTCGCCTTTGTTTAAAGTTCCGTTGATATATAATACCTGGTTTACTTTTTTAGGATCGCCCTGGTATACCCAAACAATATTATTGATATAGGTTTTAAAGGCATTATTAACCTGATCGGTTGTTAGTTTTTTAACATCATCAACCAGGGTTAAAGAGCGTTTCCAGTTGTTGAACAGCACTTCGTTTGATGCAATTGATGATGCCTGCGCGCTGTTGGTTTCATTTTTATAATAGAAACCGGTAAGGTATGTTACCTTCATATTGGCTACCTCTTCTGGTTTAAAACCATCGGTTTTTACCTTATCAACCAGTTTATCAAACACAGCTATATATTTATCGGGCTGGGTGGTTGCTACCGCAAACCTGGCTGTTGATGTTTGCCCAACGCTAAACCACGCTTGTGGCGAATAGGATAAGCCATTGTTGGTACGTACATCTAAAAAATGACGGTTGGCAAATATCCGCATGGCTACGTTAAAGGCGTCAAAATCCTCGCTGCCGGGGATAGGGCCACTGGTAACACCTTCTACATAGTTGGTAGCCAGATCACGCGACTCAACATTGATGCTGTTTTTATAAACCCTGAACGATGCTTTTTTAAACTCAAATGCACCGCCTTTTTTTACACCATCAAGCATAGCCTTAACTTTGGCTTCAATTGTAGCCTGGTCAAGATCGGCCACTACCACAATCAGCAAACGCGATTTGGTGAATATGGATGAGTAAAAAGCTTTTGTTTCTTCCGGGGTTAATTTAGAAATGATATCAACTGTTCCGGCCGGATCTTTAGCATAGTCGCGGTTTACAAAAGCTATCTTATCAGCAAGTTTATCAATAGCCGCATCAGGCTGAGAGTCGGTGCTTTTTATTTGGTTGATAGCATCCTGTTTAATACGGGTAAATTCCTTGGCATCAAAACGGGGCTGAGTCATGGCCTCCACATACAGCGGCCAAACTACATCCAGGTCGCTTTTAATACAGTTCATGCGCACTACCGAGTAGTTTTTGTTACTGTAACCGTAAACGGTGGCGCTTACTTTATCCAAAATGTTTTTAAAGCTATTTTTATCGTGGTTAACAGTTCCGCATTCGGTAAGGGCGCTCATCGCCATTGATTCAATCCCCATTTTATCGGCCCTGTAGTTTTGTACACCGCCTTTAATAATGGTTTGTATCTCCACAATATCGTTACCGCTGGGCTGTACTATTACTTTTACGCCATCAACAGTGGTTTCATAAGCAGCCTTTTGCGCCTGCGCTGTTTTTATACTTCCTATCGCCGTTGCAATTAACAGGGTGATTATATATTTCTTCATCATGATAAGATTTAAAATTACTTAGCTACAAAAAATGAAGCTGCATTTAATTGTTTACTTAACTCAGGTGCTATGATCAGGCCTGCAGCGTATGGTTTACCTGTTATGTAAGTGCTTACAAACTTTTGTATATCGGCACGGGTTACTTTTTGGTAATTGCTATCCAAATCGGTAGCAAAATCAAGCGAGGTACTGCACCACTGGTAGCTGAGCTGGCTGGCTAATGATGATGGTTTTTCTTTACGGTGAACGCTGTTTCTTAAAAGAATAGCCTTGGCGTCTTTCAACTGCTCATCTGTATAGTAATCTGCTTTGCCCCATTGGCTTATCTGGTTTATGATCTCATCATAGCATTCTTTTAGTTTGGTAGGGTTAGGTTCAATCCCCATATCTACCGGACCAACGTATTTGCTGGTAGTATAATTTAAATACACACTGCTTGCAAGTCCCTTATCAACCAAAGCCTGCTGTAATTTCGAGGAGTTTAATCCAAGGATAGTGCTAAATACATCCGCAGCAACAGTTGATGCCGAATCAGTTAAATAGGATGGGCCCTGCCATGAGATCTGCATAGAAGGGGTTTGCGCTATGGTAGTTTCTTTTATAAAATACTCGCTTTTGGTTAATGGCTTAAACGGCGGGATAGGGTATTTTTCGTGTGGATTGAAACCACTGCTGGCCCAATCGCCAAATATCTTTTCGGCCATGGCAAAGGCTGCATCATGTTTTACATCGCCGCAAATGGTAAGCAAGCTATTGTTGGGGAAATAGTATTTGTTTTTGATGATCATCATCTTTTCGGGAGTGGCGGTGTTGATCACTTCATGTATCCCTATGGCGTTTTTACGGGTGATAAGATCGCCCCAAAGCTTTTGTTGAATACCAAACCACAGCTGGAAACCCGGATCACTTTCGGCACGTTGAAATTCGCCGTCAACAACTGGGCGCTCCTTTTTCATATCTTCCTCGCGGTAAATAGGGAAACGGATAGCGGCGTTCATGAACTTTAAACCTGCGTTAAGGCTGTCCCTATCAAAAGTAAAGAAGTAGTTTACACGCTCAACATCGGTAGTGCCATTAAAAATAGCGCCAAGTTCCTGTATGCGTTTTAAAAATGCTTCCTGGTTTGGATAATCCTTATTAGCCTTAAAAAACATGTGTTCAAAAAGGTGACTTAAGCCACTAAATTCCGGGCCCTCGGTATAGGCACCATTTTTTACGGCAATTTCTATGGTAGCCAAAGGCACCTTGCTGTTTTCAATAACAACCACTTCCAGTCCGTTTGGAAGCTTTTTCCAGAAATAGCCTTCGGGCAGGCGGGGTTGGGCAATCGCTATGCAAAAGCTGAATACCCCAATAACACTAAGTGTTAATTTTTTAATAAGATTTTGGGTCATATATTAATAATGTTTTAAACACTATAAATATATTGGTATAAATTATGAAAAGGAAAATTTTAGCCCTTTTTAACTTAATTGTTAGTTATATGTAATGGGTGCTAACAGGAGTTGCATATTACATGTTCGATTTAATACTATTATAAGGCAGACCCATATCATCAATGGAGTATTGGGTAAGTACACTATCTTTTATAGTAATGTAGTCGCCACGATCAGTAACCATCCATTTTTCAACACCATCTTTATGAATTACTGTTGGGATAGTTGCCGAAACTACTTTGCCCGTGGTATCCAGTTCCAGTATATAATATTCTTTCTTCGGATCGGTTAAATCTCTGAATGGGATGATAACCGTATGGTTATTATCATCAATAAAGTGCCCGAAAAAATTTTGATCCTTTAATTCTTTAGGATGAAAACCGATGAGCTTTTTAGCAGTTTGGGCAGATACGCCTATGATTTTTAACCTTACAATATTGCCATCAGCATCTTTTAAAGTATCCTGCATGGTTGCTATTTGGGCATTGGGGTATTTAGCAATGGCATAAAAATTATTCACACCCGTGTTTTTATCACTATGGCCGGGTAGCAAATAACAAAGTTGCAGGTTGGGTAATGCAGCGCTATCAGCTTTTATTTTGCCGGCGATGCTAAGCAACTGGCTCTCGGTTAAACGGCCATTGATATTAACAATTACCTTACTGGCAGTATCTGATTTTGTAACTCTTGATATGGTGTAATGGGGTACATCTTTTTTAGTGCAGCTAAATGCTGAAAGGATAATTAAACAAAGCAGTATGTATGTTGTGTTTTTCATAGCGTACAAAGATAACACGATTTAAGGACTTGGTGTGATGGACCGGATTTTTGACCGCCGATTTCTGTATGATTAGGTTGATGCCTCAAGTTCGCCTGAACTTGTTTCATGATCCCACAGGACAGGAGCCCGCATGATGTTGCCCTTGCATTTGGGGTGCTGATCCGCTGGCCAGCGGACAGCATGACTTTTGGGGATAATTTATCCTTGCTCCTTTGTCCGAAAATCCTTTATCTGAAAGTCCGAACGTCCAAAAGTCCTTTGTCCAAAAATCCTTACTCCTTGCTCCAAAAGATCCTAAATAATCCCATAAAGTGCTCCACCTTTTTCGCCCATTTTATCAACCAGTTTTTCAACTTCAGGTACCCGTTCCAGTACGGGTGCATGGTGCGGCTTAATGCGGGCATCAATAATAAGCGGACCGGTACAGCCCCAATGTTTGTGATCGGTAAAGCTGCCTATACCGTAAATATCGTGCGAGGGATTGCTCCGGGTAAAGGTTACCCAAACAAAGTTGTTGATGTTTTGAGCAGCAAAGGCGGCGTCATCACACAGTACTATCAATGGTAACCCGTTTAGTTCTTCCTCCTCTTCTTTAAGGCGATATTCAATAATGCTGATAATGTTATCTATATCCTTGTGGTTTACGTGCTTCGGCACTTCAACCATCAGCACGCCGGGCATAGCCATTTTGAAGTTGCTGACCGGCTTGGGCAGATCAAACCATGATGGCAGTTCAGTCCATAGTTCACGTTTAATTTCTCCGGCTACGGTGATGGCAACTTTACTGCCTGTATTAAGCCCATCGCCACTATAGTCAAGGGTATCAATGGTTGTCCGGGTATAAAAGTGAAGGTCGCGGGTAAGGTCAACGCGTTGCAGCATGTGGCGCAGAAACGCTTCAATGTTATTTACATCTAATGCGGTATCATCTTCCTGTCCGGCAATCAACAGGTATTTGGCCAAACTCAGCTGACTTTTGCCTAAAATATGATTGGCAATGGTTAGTATCTCCTGTGGTTTGCGCTCTTTGATATAGGGCGTATAACGCTCGCTGCCGATAGCAAATAACAGCGGGTGTACACCTGCCGCATCTACCGCGTTAACGGCGTGCAGGCCGGGGATCTCCTTCGGGATAGCGGCGCCGCTAATCTCATGGATAAGCGCCCCAAAGCTGGTATCCTCCTGTGGCGGGCGACCAACCACCGTGAACGACCAGATGGCATCTTTACGGTGGTATACGTTGTGAACCTTAAGCAGCGGGAAAGGGTGTTTTAAACTATAATAACCCAAATGATCGCCAAACGGACCCTCGGGTTTATTCTCCAGCGGCATAACCGTTCCGGTGATCACAAAGTCCGCGTCCGAAGAAATACAGAATCCCTCGTCATCATAAAAATACCGGAACCGGCGGTTACCCAAAGCCCCGGCAAAGGTCATTTCTGATAAACCTTCGGGCAGGGGCATTACCGCGGCAACGGGGTGGGAGGGCGGTCCGCCAACAAATATGCTCACTTTTAAAGGCTGCCCTTTTGCATTTGCTTTGGTTTGGTGCACGCCAATACCGCGGTGCAGCTGGTAATGCAGGCCAATCTCTTCATTCAAAATATAATCGTTACCCGCCAGCTGTATCCGGTACATGCCCAAATTGGCATTCATAATGCCCGGTTTATCGGCATCCTCGGTATATACCTGTGGCATGGTTACAAAGGGGCCGCCATCCATGGGCCAGTTCACTATCTGCGGAATATCACTTATCTTACATTTACCCCAATTTACCGGGGCGTTGCTGCTGCCTTTCATCGGCAGGGCAGATAGGGCGGTAAGTGCTACGTTGGCGTATTTAAAGGGATGCTTTATGGCCTTTAGCGGATCGTTTTTTAGTTCGACAAGAGTTTTGATCTTATCGAGTGTATCTCTGAAAATAAACTTAGAGCGCTCCAGCGTACCAAACAAATTAGATACCGCGGGGAATTTGCTTCCTTTTACATTTTCGAAAAGTATGGCCGGACCCTGGTTTTCAAACACCCGGAGGTGAATGGCTGCCATTTGCAGATACGGGTCAACTTCTTCTTTAATACGTACCAGGTGACCATGCTTTTCCAGGTCGGCAATACAAGCCTGTAAACTTTTATAACCCATGCGCGAAATTACTCATTACTGGTTAGTGATTGGTCATCGAAGTTATTTTTTTGCCGATGAATTCAATGGTTGTCATTGGTCATTGGTGGGTATGTTTTTGCCGATAAATTTGATGTAAGCATTAAGTTTTAGGTGGATTAGCTTTAATTTTTTTATTTGCAGGTGATAAGTATCCTCCTCAATTTCCAAATCTTCTAAACGATTACTCATAATTTCGAGTTAACTTAATGACTAATTGTTATATATTAAAATACTTGCCGAAACCCGGGTGGCTATCTAAAAAAGTTATTACTATTTTCGCAGATAAATATTGCTGCAAATTATGTCGGTAATTGTACTAACGCTTATTATTCTTATCGGCTCGTATTTTGCGGGATTACTGGGTTCATTAACCGGTTTGGGTGGTGGGGTGGTTATTATACCCCTGCTTACGCTATTGTTAAAGGTTGATATTCATTATGCCATTGGCGCATCGCTGGTATCAGTGATTGCAACCTCTTCAGGTTCGGCGGCGGCTTACGTTAAGGAGGGCATCACCAATATCAGGCTGGGTATGTTTTTGGAAATAGCCACTACTGCCGGGGCTATGGTAGGCGCGTTGATAGCCATTTATATTCCTACTCATTATATCGCGGTTTTATTTGGGTTGATATTAATCCTGTCGGCCGTGATGTCTTTAAAGAAAAAGGCCGAGATTATTAATCAGGAGCCAAGCAAACTGGCCGAAAAACTAAAGTTGAACAGTACTTATCCATCGGTCAAAGGGCCTGTGGCTTATAAGGTTAAAAATGTAAGCGGCGGCTTTTTTATGATGCTGTTTGCGGGCGCTATATCGGGTTTGCTGGGGATAGGATCTGGCGCATTAAAGGTGCTGGCAATGGATACCATTATGCGTATCCCCTTTAAAGTATCCACCACGACAAGTAATTTTATGATAGGTGTTACGGCGGCAGCAAGCGCGGTTGTGTACCTGCAACGCGGATACATTGACCCGGGATTATCCATGCCCGTTGCTATTGGAGTTTTGCTGGGCGCACTTAGCGGCTCAAAAATACTGGTACATACCAGTTCATCGGGCTGGTTGCGTTGGGTTTTTGCCGTAGTAGTAACCTTTTTGGCTTCGCAAATGATATATAACGGATTTACAGGGAAAATATAGTTAATACTAATGGCAAATAAGCGATTCAAAGATGCCGACATGCAATCCATAATAGGATGGATACTGCGCGCAGGGGTTATCATATCCATGAGTGTGGTGTTTATTGGTGGTTTGCTGTACCTGTACCGGCATGGGCAAAGCCATGTTGATTATAGCACCTTTAAGGGGGTGCCAGATTTTGTACATAGTGCAAGCGGTATCATTAACGGTATTTTTACATTACGTGGCCGGGCCATTATACAAGCCGGCGTTATATTGTTGATTGCCACACCCATAGTAAGGGTTGTATTCTCTGCCATCGGTTTTGTATTGGAGAAAGATTACCTGTACCTGTGCATTACCTTGTTGGTTTTACTTATCATTCTGGCGAGCATGCTGAGCGGCCACGCTGGTTAAATATTTTTTAAAACCTTTTTGTCCATATAAATATTATATATAATAATATTAAAATTGAGACTATGCAAAGGCAACCTGTACAGTCATCGGCACTAAATAGCGCAGGCTATGATCCTGCCTCCAGGATATTGGAACTGGAGTTTAGGGATAGTGGAGGTGTTTGGCAGTATTTTGGCTTTTCGAAGGCATCATTTAAGAAATTCATACACGCCGAATCATTAGGTAATTTTTTTGTAACCCGCATAAAAGGCAAATACCCAGAGTTAAGGATCAAATAAGCATATTAGTTGCCTGTGCGCCTTTGTTCATCATCGCTCCCGGTGTTGTGTTTGGTAGCCGATTTAACGGTAGCTTTTCCAAAACGGTATGAAAAGCCTATTCTCCACACACGGGTTTCTTTTTTGTTGATTTCTGATAAATCGACGTTTTGGTAAGCGGCATGGTTGAGGTCACGGTCGGTATTGAAAACATCATTCAGATTTATTTTTATACTTCCGCGTTTATTAAATAGTTGCTTACTGATACCGGCATTAACAGTATAGCTTTGTTTAAGCTGATTAACACCATATAAAGTAGGCGATTCATACCTGCCCGAAATCTCGGCAGAAATAGTGCTGCTGAGCACAAAAGTTTGTGTACTGTTAAAAATAATATCCTGCGATGCCTTGTTGAAATTGCCATTAGCCGCGTATGCTTTATAACGCAGGTATGATGCATCCAAATTGAAATTAGCCGACCACCAGCTGGTAAATTGTACAGGTGCATAAAACGAAATTCCGTAGGAGAATATGCGGCCAAAGTTTTTACGCTCTGTTATGTTAACCTTGGTGGTATCATTTTGCCGGTATACCGGAAAATCATAGGCGTCATCAGTTTGACTGTAATATAATGAGGTTATAAACTCACTGTTATAAGTGTGTGATAGCTGGATGGTAGTAGTAAACTCAGGCTTTAAATTTGGATTACCAGAGCGGTAATCATAAGGATCTGTATAGTATAAAAACGGATTAATATCCTGGTAATCGGGGCGGTGGATACCACTGTTATAGCTTACGGTGTAAACATTTTTATCATTATAGGTATATGACGCCTGTGCCTGCGGAAAAAGGTTAAAATAGTTATTACTGTTGGTAACCCCATTGTTTTGGTTTAACGCGAACGAGCTGCCTCTTGAAGCAGTATTTTCGGCACGAAGACCAGCGGTGATATCCCATTTGCCAATTTTATTGATGTAATTAACATAGCCCGAGCTTACAACCTCGGTATACAAAAAGCGGTTACTGAAATTGGGGTCGGCCTGGTAGATATTGATTCCGGGTAGTTTGGGGCCAAACAGGAGGGTGTTATCACTCTTCGCATGGTTATATTTTGCGCCAACCTCAAATCTCGCGGTTTTTGATAGCGGGTTAATGAAATCTATTTTCGATGTCCAGATGTGGATGCTTGATGGCGAAATGTTTTCCAGCATCATATCGTCACGATAAGTATCACCATTGGGCAAATAAAACGTATTGGTAATAAATTCATCGGAGTGGCGCACGTAAGTAGAGTAATTTACATCTGCCGCAATGCTTCTGCCGCTTTTATCCAGTACTCCATTATAATTAATATTATAATTTAAAAAGCTGCTGCTCCTTGTCAAATCTGATTGCGCTGTAATTAAAGAATCGAGCTTGTTTTGGTTAGATATTTTTAAATCATTATTTTTTACAAAGGCATCCTTTTTTACAATGCCGCTAACCAAAAAACCGATGGTTTGCTTTGACGAAAGGGCATAATCGGCACCAAATCTGAAGTTATGATTTTGTGTTTTTTGGATATTATTATAGGCAACATTATAATTGCTTAACGTATCATTATATTTAATGTTACGATTGGTGTTAATACTACGGTGGGTTTTACCGTCATCATATGTATAGCTGCCAAATATATTAAGGTTTGCTGTGCGGTTATTGAAAACTATTCCGGCCCTGCCTTTGGCATATTTACCCATGCCGGCACCGGCTGTAAAGGTGCCGTTTGTGCCTACGTTTTTGCCTTTTTTAAGCACGATATTAATAATGCCACCACCCGATGCATCATATCTGGCTGATGTGCTGCTGATGACTTCAATCTGATCAACGGTACTGCTTTGCATGCCGCGCAACATGTTATTAAGGTCGTCGCCGGTAAGGTTGGTTGGTCTGCCATCAATGGTGATCAAAGCCGGCTGCCTGCCAATAACACTCAGTGATTCCTTATCGTTGCCGAGATGTACCCCCGGCGATTGGCGTAATATATCATAGGCCGAATTACCATCGGCCAAAACACTATTTTGAACGTTTAGTATAATTTTACCGGGCTTTACTTCAATATAAGGTTTGCGGGCCACAATTGTAACATCTTTTAGCTGGGTGCTTACCTGTTTAAGGATAATGTTAGGAGCAATAAAAGTTTGGCCTGCTGATAATGTGTAAGGGCCCGAGTAAACTTTGTTGCTGCCTATCTGGGTTACTAAAAGTAAATAATTTCCTGATTTTAAGTTGCTTAACTGGTATTTTCCAAGTTTGTCAACCAGTCCGGAGCTGATAATGGTTGAATCGGCGTATTGCATAAGTACAACCGTCGCCGCCTCGGCGGGGCTATTAGTATCCATCAAAACTTTACCTTGAATGGCAGAAGATTTTGTTTGCGCAAGAGAAATAGAGCACACTCCAATTAGGAATGCAAAAAAAATGCTTCCGAATAAAACCCTCATTAACAGTAGATGTAGAAATTCCCGATATTTTTCAGTTTAGAAAATGTAACGCAATATAACACAAAATATTAAATTGATAATATTTTAACAGTTTGTTTTTTACAATATATTAATACTAAAGTTTTGCCGCTATTTGTTGTTTTTTTACGAATAATGCATTTTATAAACAAACCCCGCGTTTAGAATTAAATATGTAAATCAATTAAAATGAAACCCATACGTTTTTTATTAATTTCGCATCAAACAGGCATATGCCGGTTGGAAGATTATAACCATGAAGAAAGTTAGTTTTTTAGTACTTATCATATGTTTTGCAACTAAGCTTTTTGCACAAACAGAGCCGGTTAATTATAAGGCTGCATTAAGCAGGTTTAAACAGTTTTACAACAACAGCAAGCCCGATAGTATTTTCAATTATTTTAGCCCCGAAATGAAGGCGGCCCTGCCATTGGAGAGTTTTAAAACCACCACCCTGCAACTAAAAACGCAGATGGGCGACCTGGTAGATGCCGATTTTGTGAAACTTGCAAGCTCGGTAGCTTCTTACAAGGCAACATTTAAAAAAGGAACATTTCTGTTAAATATAGCCTTAAACACTAAAGACCAATACACCGGTTTGTTTTTAAAACCATATGAGGACGATGCTGCAACTGCTACCAAGCCCGCAGCGCCAACATTTACAATGGATCCATCCATTACCGAAACGCCTGTATCTGTAAAAAATCTTGCGGGCTCTATATCCGGTACATTGGCAATGCCTAAAAATGTAACAGGTAAAGTACCGGTAGTATTGATCATTGCCGGATCTGGCCCGACTGACAGGGATGGTAACAGCCCCAAGTTAGGTTTATCAGCCAATATTTATAAAATGCTTGCCAACGAATTGGGCAAAAGCGGTATCGCATCGTTACGTTATGATAAGCGTTTGGTTGGTCAAAGTGTAAGCTCGACTACAGAAAATCAAATAAGGTTTGAGGATTATGTGGAAGATGCTGTTAACCTGATAAATTTCCTGAATGATGATGAGCGTTTTTCGAGGGTGATTGTATTGGGCCATAGCGAAGGATCATTGGTAGGTATGCTTTCATCTATTGATGAGCCGGTAAAAGGGTTCGTTTCCGTAGCAGGCGCCGGCGATTCGGCAGATATTATTCTTACCGAGCAAATGAAATCGCAGCCCACACATATTTCTGAAGGATTTAAACGGATGCTTGACAGCTTGAAAAAAGGAAAAACAACCGATAATATCGATCCTTCGTTATATTTCGTAGCAAGGCCCGGTATTCAAAAATACCTGATGTCGTGGTTCAGGTATAATCCTGCCAGGGAGATAAGGAAATTGAAAATCCCTATCCTGATTGTTCAGGGCACTACCGATCTGCAGGTAAAAGTTACCGATGCCGAAAAATTAAAAAAGGCCAAATCGGATGCTATACTTGATATTATCCCGGAAATGAACCACGTTTTAAAAGAAGCGCCAGCAGATAAGGATAAAAATATAGCCACCTATAATCAACCCGATCTACCCCTCAAACCAGAATTTGTGAAGGCGGTTATTAGTTTTGTGAAGAAGGTAAGGTAGTTTGTTTTACTATCGAGGCAAGGAATAAAAACCGGGCACTCTGAATAATGAAATAACGTTAAAGAAGGGTTGTCATGCTGAGCTTGTCGAAGCATGTGGGCAAAGGCCTCTGCGCGCGCCCCTTCGACAGGCTCAGGGTGACAGGCTTTTTTAGAAAGCTTTTATTTAAAATCCCCCCTTTAGGGCGTTAGGGGAACCTATTCCCAAATTCCCAATAATCTCCTGATTACGATGATCTCTGCTACATGGTAGGCCATATGGTCTGCCACCTGCAATGCTTCACGCAAAATATTCTGGCCTTCCCCATGAGGGATTCTGGTAAATATATCGGCGGTTTTCACCAGGTTTATGAGTTCATCAAGGTCTTTATTTATTTGTTTAACCGATTGATCCCAGGCTTCATCGCTCCCGGGGGCAATTTCTTTTGGCCAGTAGTCATCGGGCCATTTAGGCGATTGATGGTTGCTATCCTTACAAAACTCCAGCATATCCCACTGTGCAATGCGGATATGCTCAACTAATTGCCAAATGCTGTAAGGTAATTTATCGGGCTTTGCGCCACGCTGGTTTTTAGGTAATCCGTTTAAAGCTTTTTTGATATCAGCATGCGCATTACCTCCCTGCAGCAGATGCACTACTTCTTCTATTAAAATTTCATGTTGGCTATTCGTCATGTTCAAAGTAACAAATTAAGCACCTGTTTGATTTATATGCCTTAAATGTTTTAAGTTTATGCGGCATTATAATTCAATTATCCCGTGATAAAAAATATTCTATTTAAAATAGCATTGGCTGTTGTGCTTTTCATGATAGCTTTAACCGGCTGCAAAAAGGAAGGCGCAAGCAGCTATCCCAACTTTGGTAAAGATGATGAAGCTTTCACCATTTATGAAAACTCTTTCCTGGAGGCTTTATGGAAACAGAACCCTGACTGGGCTACCTCTGTTGGTTACCATAAATATGATAGTTTGCTATTTATCCCTAATCAGCAAAGCCGCGATAAAATGCTGGATTTTGCCAAAGTGCAGAAAGATTCATTAAGCAGATTTGATGTAAACACGCTTAACGAAAGCAATAAGGTAGATTATAAAATGATGGAAAATCAATTGGATTATGCCCAATGGCAGATAAAACAGTTGAAAAGTTATGAATGGGATCCGTCATCATACAACGTAGTTGGCACTTTTGCCTATATATTAAATGAGCATTACGCCCCGCTGCCTAAACGTTTGCGCAATTTTTATCAACGCATGGTGAATGTGCCGTTTTTTTATAAAGAAGCCCAAAAACAGATAAAAAATCCAGTTGCGGAATTGACCAGCCTTGCTATTGAGCAAAATCTGGGTGGTGTGGATGTAATTGAAAAAGACTTTGCCGATTCGCTGCAGAAAACCAATATCCCCAAGGCCGAACAAAAGTTAATGACCGATAGGGCCGCCATTACTGTTAAAGCTATAAAAGAGTATGCCGCATGGTTAAAGAATTTAAAGAACGACCACCCACGCAGTTTCAGACTGGGTAAGGATCTGTATGAAGATAAATTTAAATACGAAGTGGTAGCAGAAAATACTGCTCAGCAAGTTTACAATGCCGCTGTACTGCGTAAAAAATATGTTCATCAGCAAATGGCTAAAATAAGCAGGCAGTTGTGGCCAAAATATTTTGCTAATAAAGCGATGCCTGTTGATTCATTGCAGATGATTGCCCAGATGATTGATACCCTGTCGGCAAATCACGTCAAGCCTGACGAGTTTCAGTCGGCCATTGTGCAGTTGATCCCTAAGCTTAACAATTTTGTACGAACCAAGGATCTGGTAACGCTTGATCCTACCAAGCCGCTCATCGTTCGTAAAGAGCCGGGTTATATGGCAGGTGTTGCGGGAGCATCTATGAGCGGCCCCGGCCCTTATGATAAAAACGGAAATTCCTACTATAATGTAGGTAGTTTATCAGGTTGGCCAAAAGAGAAGGCAGAAAGTTACCTGCGCGAATACAATCAATACATCATCCAGATATTGAGTATCCATGAGGCTGTTCCCGGCCATTATGTACAAGGTGTTTATGCCAACAAAGCGCCGAGTATCATTAAAGAAGTATTTGGTAATGGCGCCATGGCCGAAGGCTGGGCTGTATATAGTGAGCAGATGATGCTGGATGCTGGCTATGGCAATAATGAACCCGAAATGTTGCTGATGTGGTACAAATGGAACTTGCGTTCGGTATGTAATGCTATATTGGATTACAGTGTACACAGTAACAACATGACCAAAGAGCAGGCTATTAAAATGCTTACTACCGAGGCTTTTCAACAACAGGCAGAAGCTGACGGTAAATGGAAAAGGGTGAGTGTTAGCAGTGTTCAGCTAACCAGCTACTACACCGGTTTTAAAGAGATCATGGATCTGCGCGATGCCTGGAAAGATAAAATGGGGGATAAATATAAGCTTAAGGATTTTAACGAAAAATTCCTGAGCTATGGCAGCGCACCGGTTAAATTTATTAAAGAAGCTATGCTGGCAAAACCTGTAACGAAAAAGCTATAGAGCTTTAAATTTAAGGAAGAAAATAACGTTTAAAAGTTTGTCATCCTGAACGTAGTGAAGGATCTATTAGCAGACTGTACAGGGCGAAGAAGCATAGCGAATATGGATCCTTCACTGCGTTCAGGATGACAAAATGTTTTTTTTGAAAATAACACATCTGATCAGCACAAAAAAGATAGCCCATGAATAATAAATTCCCATGGACTATGAACCATGAGCCATTATCCATGAACTATCAAATTCTTTGTTACCTGGTTTATTAAGAAGCGTAATGACTTTTTATATGGAATGCAAGCTGGGCCATGATGTTATCTTCCAGTTTACCCTGACAGCAAACAACGCTGCGGTTTTCATCAAAATTAACTTCAGCGATAATTTTACCCTGGTCAACCACGCGGAACTTTCCTGCTTCGTTGGGTAAAATAGCTACTACACGTTCATCATTTTTAAAATTGATCAACACGTGGAACTGACGCTGTGGTAAAAATGCTATTTGTTGTAACATAAAAACCCTCCTTTCGGTTAATAAAACGCTTAAAACTGTAAAGAGCCAATACTTAAATAAAGTTAATAAAATTAGTTTTAATTATTCGTTAAAATTATTACATTTTTTTTGATAAAATAATGTAATATCTTAGCCTTATAAGCTGGTATCTATATGAAATTTCTATTCAGCCTGTTTTTACTGTTAATTACAACCGTGGCCTGCCAGGGGCAAAAGTTAAAACTCGTTTTGCATTTAACAAAAGGTAATACTTACAATATGATTACCACTACAACATCTGCCATAAAGCAAACCATAAACGGGCAGGTGAATAATATTGATGTTACTATATCAGGAACTACATCATTTAAAGTGCTTAATGCCGATGATTCCCTCTATTATATGGAGGTTACCTACAAAGGCCTGACTATGAAAATGCAGCTACCCAACGGGCCGGTTAGTTTCGATTCACAGAAAAAAGACCCTGCAGATATCATGTCATCTATTTTGGGCGGCCTTATAGATAAACCCTTTACGGCCACTTTTACCAAAAGCGGTAAAATTCATTCGGTTGAAAATGTGGAAAGCATGATATCCTCGGTTTTGGATGGTTTTCCGCAGCTGCAGGGGGCGCAAAAAGATCAGCTAAAGGCAAAGTTCATACAATCATTTGGCGGTGGTGCTATTAAAGGAAGTATTGAGATGTCAACAGCTGTTTTTCCGGAAATAGCTGTGGCGAAAAATGATAAATGGACTATACACACCAGGCTGCAAAGTACCATGAAGGCCAACGTAACAACAGTTTATCAGCTAACTGATGTTACCCCCTCCAGCTACGTGATACATGGCGAGGGTGCCATAATAACCATCGTAGATCCGGTGGAAGGTATGCCGATGAAATATGACATGAAGGGTACCATGGTATCAGATGTTAAGGCTGATAAAGTAACCGGCTGGATTACCGAATCAAAAATTAAACAAAGTATCAGCGGTACCGTATCCATAAAAGATAACCCGGATACCCCCGGCGGTATCACCTTCCCCATGAGCATGATTGGCGAAACGGTTATTACCGATAAGTAAAAATTTATGGTTGGTGGATCATAGTTTGTTCATCAAAAAAGAAATGAACTATGATTTATGAACCATCAACCAATTGACTAATTTCTTAACTTCGTCCCATGTCACCCGCCGAAGCTAAAACCCAGATCCAGGCATTAACCGCCGAGTTAAAGCAGCACAATTACAATTACTATGTGCTGGCTATGCCTACTATTGCCGATTTTGATTTCGATAAAAAGTTAGAGCAACTCAACAAGCTGGAGAAGGAATTTCCGGAGTTTGCTGATCCCGATTCGCCTACGCAAAGGGTAGGCGGTGATGTCACCAAAGAGTTTGTAACGGTAAAACATCGCTGGCCAATGCTATCATTAGGTAACACGTATAATGCGCAGGAGCTTGTGGAATTTGATCAGCGTATCCGTAAGGCTATTGGGGATAGTTTTGAATACGTTTGCGAGCTTAAGTTTGATGGCCTTAGCATGAGCCTGACTTACGAGGCTGGTAAACTGGTACGTGCCGTAACCCGCGGCGATGGTACACAGGGTGATGAGGTAACAACCAATGTACGCACCATTCACAGCATCCCTAAAAAGTTAGATAAGGGTGAGTTCCCCGAGTTGTTTGAGATACGCGGCGAGGTATTTATGCACCTAAAAGCATTTGAGCGGTTAAACAAAGAGCGTACAGACAATGGTGAAGTGGCCTATGCCAACCCGCGTAATTTTGCATCGGGCACCATGAAACTCCAGGATTCGGCCGAAGTGGCCAGGCGCCCGCTGGATTGTATTCTGTATGGATTATACACCGAAAAAACTTTGTTTAAAACCCATTGGGAAAGCCTGGAAGCTGTAAAAAGCTGGGGTTTTCATGTAGATAACCACAGTGCCTTATGCAGCGACATCAATGGCGTACTGGAATTTATAAACAAATGGGATAAAGACCGTTTTGGTTTGAGTTATGATATCGACGGCATAGTTATTAAAATAAATAATTACTCGCAGCAGCAGGAGCTGGGCTTTACCTCCAAATCGCCCCGCTGGGCCATATCCTATAAGTTTAAAGCCGAGCGCGTGGAAACCGAACTGGTGCAGGTAACTTACCAGGTTGGCCGTACTGGTGCGGTTACGCCGGTAGCCAACTTAAAGCCGGTGCTATTGGCCGGCACTACGGTAAAACGGGCGACCCTGCACAATGCGGATGAAATTACTGAGCGCCTGAAACTACACGAGCACGATACCGTTTTTGTTGAAAAAGGGGGAGAGATTATCCCGAAAATCATCAGTGTAAATTTAGATAAGCGCAAGCCCGATGCAAAAGCTATAGCTTATATAACCCATTGCCCGGCGTGCAACACAGCTTTGTTACGTACCGAAGGTGAAGCTGCCTGGTACTGCCCTAATGATGAAGGCTGCCCGCCACAGATAGTGGGTAAAATGCAACACTTTACTGGTCGAAAGGCGATGGATATTGATGGTCTGGGTGATGAAACAATTGAAACCTTATTTAAGCAAGGATTTATTAAACGGATCAGCGATCTGTATAACTTGCATGAGCATAGCGTTGAGTTAAAGAAACTGGGCCGTTTTGGCGAAAAGTCCATCAACAATATGCTGGAAGGTATCGAAAAATCAAAGCAGATGCCGTTTGAAAAAGTATTGTTTGGCCTGGGTATCCGTTATATTGGCGAAACGGTGGCCAAAAAACTGGCTTTTCATTTTAAAACAATAGATAAGCTGATGGCTGCAAGTTTAGAAGAACTGGTAGCTGCAGAAGAAATAGGCGAACGTATTGCACAAAGCATTATTGAATATTTTGGCAACGAAACACATCAGCAGGAAATAGAAAAATTAAAGGTACAGGGCTTGCAGTTTGTTGTTGTTGAAAATGAAGTAAAACTGGCCAGCGAGAAGTTAACCGGGCAAAGTTTTATTATATCGGGTGTTTTTGAAAAATTCTCGCGCGACGAATTGAAAGATATTATTGAGCAAAATGGTGGTAAAATATTGAGTAGTATTTCGGCTAAATTGAGTTATGTTGTGGCGGGTGATAACATGGGGCCTGCCAAGCTTGAAAAAGCACAAAAATTAAATATCCCAATCATAAGTGATCAGGAATTAATAGATAAGGTAAGCTGAAATTAGGGTGTTTTTTTTATTTTCGATAATTTATTTCCTGTTGAGAAACAATACATACTAATAAGTCTTTTTTGAAATAAATTAAAAAATTCGACAGTAATATTTACGTAGATTGTAATAGGTATTTCAATCACATATTTTCTAAACCGGGTTTACTTCCAATTTGATCTGAACATGAAAAATTTTGTACAAATTCAGGAGAGCATATTTTGTGAACCCTGTAAGGATTGTGGCGCCAGGCCTGTAATTGAACAACAGAAAAGTAAATTTATTGTAAGGTGCCCCACCGACAAAAATCACTATCAAACTAAAGCCGGATTAATAGATATTGACGATTGGAATCTGAAAAATAAAGTGCATCCTTCTTTGGGCGCAAAAAGCGCTCATCCCTCAAAAGAAGCTTCCTGATCAATTACCAAACGGCATTTCACATAATTTAACAATTTTTTGGCTTAACATTCAGTAAATAAGCTACATATTAGCATAAACTATGCTAAATGAAATTAACCGCGCTGTTCCTGCTGTTTTGGGGTTTAACTATCCGCGTGTTTTCGCAGCAGTTGAGTATCAGCGGCAAAATTACCGATGAAAATAACAAGCCTGTTCCTTTTGCATCGGTTTATATAAAAAACACAACCAAAGGCGTATCTGCCAATAGCGAAGGAGCCTACCAGTTGCTGCTAAAGCCAGGTACTTATGAACTGCAGTTTAAGGCGGTAGGATTTGGGCAACAAAGCAAACAGGTATCACTCGCGCAAAACGAGGTGATAAACATCAGCCTAAAGACAGAAACCTATCAATTAAAAGATATAGCTATACATGCCGGGGGCGAAGATCCTGCTTATGCAATTATCCGCAAGGCCATAAAAAAGCGAAAGTTTTATTTAAATGAAGTAAATGCCTACACCTGCGATATTTATATAAAAGGGTTGCAAAAACTATTAGCTGCCCCAAAATCATTCATGGGTTTTGATGTGCAGAAAGCTACCAGCGAGGCTGGCCTCGACTCCAATCGTAAGGGGATTGTTTACCTTTCAGAGTCCGAATCAAAATACAGTTTTATGCGGCCCAACCTGGTACATGAGGTACAGGTATCATCAAAGGTATCGGGCTACAACCGGGCCTTTAGCTTTAACAGATCATCAGATATGCTGGTGAACTTTTACCAGAATTTCCAGAATTTGAAAAGCCTCAGCAACCGCCCACTGGTATCGCCCATTGCCGATAATGCCTTATTTTACTACAACTATAAACTAATAGGGGTAACTGTTGAAAATGGAGAAACCATCAACAAGATACAGGTAACTCCCAAGCGCGGTTATGACCCTTGTTTTGAGGGATATGTATATATACTGGATGATAGTTGGCGGCTTTCGGCATTGCAGCTTTTTATCACCAAAAAGGCGAATATTAATTTCGTAGATACACTGAAAATAAACCAGCAGTTTTATCCGGTAAATAACAAGATATGGATGCCGGCCTCTATTAAGTTTGAGTTTACCGGAGGTGTTTTCGGCTTTAAGCTGGGTGGGTATTTTATCAGCGTTTATAAAAATTATGATTTAAACCCGGTACTTAATAAAAAGGATTTTGTGGAGCGGATCAATATCAGTAAAGGTCATGATAAGGATTCGGTTTACTGGGCGCAGGAACGCCCCATACCGCTCACCGATGAAGAAAAGACGGACTATGAGGTTAAAGGGAAGCTGGCCATTAAACGCGAATCAAAACCCTACCTCGATTCGCTTGATAAAGCCAATAACACTTTTAAATTAAGCAATTTGCTGCTTACAGGTATTGATACCCGCAACCGGTACAAAAAGGCATATCTTCACTACGGGAGTGTGTTGAGCTCGGTTTTGTACAATACGGTTGAAGGGTTTGCTATAAACTACGGGGTGACTTATAGTAAGCTCATAGATACTATTGACAACAGCTTTATAACTGTAAATGCAAGGGTACGCTATGGGTTCAGTAATCATTTATTTAATGGTGTGGCCGGGATTGCTATCCCGGTAAAGCGGATGACGTTGAGTTTTAATGCCGGGTCTGATATTACTGATATGAACAATAATCAGCCCGAATCTCAACTTTTAAATTCGGTGTATAGCCTGTTCTATAGGCAGAATTATCAAAAGCTATATCAAAAACAATTTGCGTCGGCATCCTTTTCCGGGCGGATCAGTGGCGGATGGCAGGCCAGTGCCTATGTAGAGTGGGCTAACCGTAAATGGCTGCCAAACAGCACAAACTATAGCTTTTTCCATCGTGATGACAGGCAGTTTACTTCAAACAATCCTTTGGTGCCTGCACAGGATGTTCCTCTGTTTCCCGAAAATCAGTCGTTTAAAATAAGCGCGCGCACCAGCTATGATTTTAGCAACCGGTATGAAACCTATCCGTTCGGTCGCAGATACCTGCCATCCAGCTATCCAACTATCGGTATCAATTATACCAAAGGAATAAAGGGTGTACTTGGAAGCGATGTGGATTACGACCAGCTGAGCGCCGATATTGCCAAATCAAATATCGATCTGGGTTTTTATGGGCAAACGTCTTTTTTTATTGGAGCAGGTAAATTCCTTAATGCAAGCAAGGTTTATTACCCCGATTACAAACATTTTGATGGTAACCAGCTGGTAATTTATAAGCCAGCTTTTAATCGCTTCCTGCTTTTGGATTATTATAATTTTAGCACGCCGGATAAGTACATTGAGGGGCACCTGGAGCACAACTTCTCGGGATTTATCACCAATAAGATACCCTTTATCCGCAATTTAAAATTGCAGGAAATCATTGATGTAAATTATCTGTATACGCCAACCCTTAAAAATTATACCGAGCTGGGTTTCGGCCTGCAATACCGCGCTATAAGGGTATTGTACGGTGTGAGTTATAACAGTGGGAGTAATATGAGAAACAATGTAGTGATAGGGATAAGCCTTTAGTACCAAGTTTTAGTATCAAGTCCTTAGTATCAAGTATCAAGTACTTTTCTGTTAGTTTGATAGAGCACTCGCTGCTGATCTCACAAAATCTTGATATTTGATACTAACTACTTGATACTATCAGTACTTTTCTGTTGCGATATCAGTGGTTTACTGCCGGTGAGAGCTGACCAAAATCTTGCTGTTCGATACAGCCTCATGCTACTAAACACACAAAATCTTGATACTTGATACTAACTACTTGATACTATCTCACTATATTAGCATCCTTTAAAATTACACATGAATATATTTTACGGAACGGGGGTAGCTATGGTGACCCCTTTTCATGCGGATGGTCAGATCGACTACGAAGGGTTGAAAAACCTTATTGAACATTTGATTGATGGCGGGGTGGAATACCTGGTATCATTAGGCACAACCGGCGAGAGCGCCACATTGAGCGAGGCTGAACGAAAACAGGTTTGGGCCTTTACTGCGGAAGTAGTGAATAAGCGTGTTGGCCTGGTTGCCGGTATAGGTGGTAATAATACTCATGAGGTTGTTGAGCAGGTAAAAGCATTTGATACTACGGGTTATGATGCTATACTTTCAGCAAGTCCACATTATAATAAACCAACGCAGGAGGGGATTTATCAGCATTACAAGGCTATTGCCGGCGTTGCTAAGCTCCCTGTTATTTTATACAACGTACCCAGCCGCACCGGTAGCACTATCAGTGCCGAAACCACTGTGCGCCTGGCCAATGATTTTAAAAACATCATCGGTATAAAAGAGGCCTCGGGTAATTTCGATTTATTTAACCACTTGATGCGTGATAAGCCCGAAGGATTTTTATTCATATCGGGCGATGATCCGGTTACGTTGCCTATGATGGCATTGGGGGCAGTAGGAGTAATATCAGTAATTGGTAATGCATTGCCACGGCAGCTATCAGATATGGTGCGTTTATTGTTAAATAATGATTACAAGGGCGCTCATGCCGCGCACTATAGTTTAATAGAATTTACCCGCCTGATGTTTGCCGATGGCAGTCCGGCTGGTGTTAAAACCGCTTTAAAGCATTTGGGCGTTTGTGGCGATACAGTGCGGTTACCACTGGTGCAAGTGGGTAATACTACTGCAGAGGCCATTATTAAGGAAACACAAAAGTTTATTTAATAACGGTAAGCCAGATAAATTTAAAAAGAGGCCTCATCTTAATTGATGTGGCCTTTTTGCGTTTGTATTGGTGCTCAATTATCCTGGTGCGGGATTTAATCCAATAAAAAACCCGGTTATTGATTGTAACCGGGTTTTTATCTGGAATAAGATAATTAAAAATCTTCCTTAGCTTTCTTTGTTTTTGGCTTCCTGAACCTCAAGGCGAATAGCCTGTGCCAGGTTTTTAAGATCTTGCATACCTTTGCGAACACGAGTTCCGGCAGCGCTGTTTCCTTTGTTGTAGAATTTGTCGGCGTCAGCCTCTAAAGATGCTACAAGCTCTTTTACTTCAGTAAATTTTTTCATTTAATTACTCCTTTTAAATTATGAGGTCTATTGCTTTTAATTAAAGCTAATCTATAAGGTTTTTTTTTAATTTAAAATTTTTGAAGAGGAAAAATAATGCCTTTAAAGTGGTTTTTTTCAACATTTTTAACAAAAGGAGGGTATTTATGTTTTTATTGAATACTATGAATATGGCAATATGCTGTAGTATATTTTATTCATATTTAAATGATATGGATAATAATTAAAATATGGTGATATTAAATAGTATTTAATGATTTTTAGCCTAAATAAACCTTATTTGATTGGTGTATTTAATTCGCAGATAATAAGTTTGTCGACACGGCGGATTTTTTGATCTTTTTAACACCCCTGAGTTGCGCTTCGCTAACCTCGCGGGTATTTGGGTAGTATAGGAATAGGCGAAACAAAAATTTCCTGACCATCTGTTGGTATATTTTTTAAGAGCCTCTAATTGATCTTTTGATTCGCGTTACCAGCCCGCTTTGCACCTCATTATGAATATTCAATGTATATTTGATACAATGCTTTTAAGGCAGATTGCCCTTTACAGCAACTTTAATATGTACGAAGTTATTACCCAATCCTTACGTAAACTCGTTGACTTTACCGACGAAGAGCTTTTTATGTTTATGCAAAAGCTTAAGGTGGTAGCCTTAAAAAAGTATGGCTTTTACTTAAAGGAAGGCCAGACTTGCAAAGGCATGGTCATTGTGCAAAAAGGTTGTTTGCGCTATTTTTCGCGGGACGAAAAAGGCGATCATACCATAGGTTTTGCTTTTGAAGGCGAATGGATTGGTGATTATGAAAGCTTTTTATTGCAAGCCCCATCACCCGATTTTATTGAAGCCATTGAAGATACTGAGCTTTTTATACTGAGTTATGCCGACATGCAGGCACTTTACAATCATAGCCAGCGTTTTGAAAGATTTGGCCGCATCATAGCCGAAAGATTATTTATCGATACGGCAAGAAACAATCGCAATTTAAAAATGCAATCGGCCGAAAACCGCTATCGGGAATTGCTAAATACCCAACCCCGCATTTTTGAGCGGCTGCCTCAGCACATGATTGCCTCGTACCTGGGCATTCAGCCTCAAAGCCTAAGTCGGATCAGGGCTAAGCTATCTAATTCTAAGAATTAACTTAGGTTAATAAATTTATTGCTCTTTTTAACCCCATGTCATTTTTAAGCTAAGCCATTAGTCCCAGTTTTGTAGTGTGCATTTATTTATGCTTTACACATCAACTTAAATTAAAAATAATATGAATCCAGATCAGGTATTTTCGGCGGCAGGGGCAATTGCAGCTTTGCAATGGCTGCTGCTCATCGTACTCCCCAAATGGAAGGTTACAACGTGGCTAATTGATCATACAGTTGTTCCCTTGCTATTATCTGTTATCTATTGCATTTACATTATGGGCTTTTTTAATACGCCGGGTGGTGGCTTTAACTCGCTGCAGCAGGTACATGTGCTTTTTAATAATGATAACCTGTTGCTTGCCGGTTGGGTACATTACCTGGCTTTTGATTTGCTGATAGGGTTCTCTATCCTCAAATCGGCGCAGGCAAAATCAATTTCGCATTGGCTGTTGGTGCCATGCCTGGCACTTACATTTATGTTTGGCCCATGCGGTTTCCTGCTTTATCAAATTATACAAAAAGTAAAAACAAGTAAATGAAAACGTTATTCACCCTTATTAAAATCAAAAGCCCGGTCTTTTACTATTGCGGGTTGGGGCACCTGGCCTTGTTTATACTGATGGTTATCGTAGCGCAGTTTGATCATCGGCAACTTATGGGCATCAACCTATGGATAAAACCTATCAAGTTTGCTATCTCCATAGCCATTTATTGTTTAACGTGGCCTTTGCTGTTGCAGTACCTGCCATTTGAGCAGATCAAAAAACGCTTTGTAAACTTCAGCGTATTTGCTTTGACGTTTGAAATGCTGGCCATTGCCAGCCAGGCTGCCAGGGGGCAGCTATCGCACTACAACACATCCAGCCTTTACAACGCCATTTTGTTTAGTTTAATGGGGGTAGTTATTGTTTTGCAAACGCTGTTTGCCCTTTATATGGGGTATATGTTTTTTAAAGTAAGCGCGGTGCAAATAAGCCCGGCTTTATTATGGGCAATTAGGCTCGGTATTATCATGGCAGGTGTATTTGCCCTTGAGGGTGGCGTAATGGCCTCACAATTGGCACATACGGTTGGCGCTGCTGATGGCGGCCCCGGTTTGCCGCTTCTTAACTGGAGCCGCAGTGCCGGCGATTTGCGGATAGTACATTTTATGGGGTTGCATGCGCTGCAAATTGTACCGCTTTTTGTTGTACTCATCAAAACTAAAAAAGCAAAGCCGGCAATTGTTTTTGCCGGCCTGTATTTTGTAATTGTGTCCTTGTTGTTTTATAATGCCATGTTAGGTAGGCCGCTGTTTTAAAACAGTCATTATAACATCTTCTGCAAAATATCCGGGTGATGCGCATGCACCTTAATGATGAGTTCGCCAAATAAGGTATTTGCCCAGGCAAACCATTTACGGGTAAAATTGCTGGCATTATCTTTATGGAAACCTTCGTGCATAAAGCCCGTACCTGCATGGGTGTTTTTTAACATGTGCAAACAGCGGGTTATTTCGAGCTTATTGGTTGATGTTAAGGCGCGCATGGTAATTGCCATTGGCCATATAAAATCTATCCCTACGTGCGGGCCGCCAATGCCTTCGGCAACCTTGCCTTTAAAAAAGTATGGGTTATCTAAACTAAGTACAAAGCGGCGGGTGTTTTGGTATAATGGGTCGGTAACGGGCAATGAGTCAAGGTAGGGCAGGGCCAGCAGGCTGGGAACATTGCTATCATCCATCAATAATTGATTACCATAACCATCAACCTCAAAAGCTAAAATTTTGCCGTATACAGGGTGATTAACTACCGCGTATTTTTTAATAGCGGCTTCCACCTCGGCGGCAAGGGCTTTGCATTCGGCCGCTGTTTTGGCATCTTTACCTATCACACTAAACATTTCGGCCATTTGCCTTAAGCTGGTAACGGCAAAATAATTTGACGGGATAAGGAAAGGATAAATAGTAGCATCATCCGACGGGCGGAAGATAGAGCAGATTAAACCAACAGGTTTTACCGGGTTGCCATAGCCACGGTTTGGCGCGGTATCGCTGGCGGTTTCGGTTTTACGCTGAAAATGGTAAGGGCCTTTGCCGTTTTTACGTTGCTGTACTTTAAAAGTATCTAATATGGTTTTGCCTGCTTTTTGCCAGTTATCGTCGAAAAAGCTGCTGTCGCCGCTAATTTTCCAATAGTTATAAGCTAAACGAACCGGATAACAAAGTGAGTCAATTTCCCATTTGCGTTCATGCAGCTCGGGCTTCATGTCGGTAACGTCGGTATCCCATTCGCTGCCGGTTGGGCCTTCGTTAAAGGCATTGGCATAGGGGTCTATCAACACACATTTTGCTTGTCGGCTCAATACCCCTTGTATAACTTTTTTAAGTTCGGGGTCTGTTTTTATAAGGGGTAAGTATGGCCAAACCTGTGCCGATGAATCGCGCATCCACATGGCAAAAATATCGCCTGTGATTACAAATGTGTCAGGTTTGCCGTCTTTTTCGGAGTAATTAACGGTGGTATCCAGCGTGTTTGGATAGCAGTTTTCAAAAAGCCAGGCTACTTCAGGATCTTTGATGTCGGCTTTAACTTTTTGTATGATACTTTCAACCGCTTTGCTGGTGAATTTGCGGTCGGCAAGTTTTGGGCGGCGGCTTTCAAATACAGGTGCAGTATTGCCAAGCCAGGCGGGTACAGGCACAGCGCTAAGGCCTAAACCGGCAGTCGCCACGCTGTTAATTTTAATGAAATGTCTTCTGGTAATCATAAGTAGTTTAAATGGTAGAGTGTAAAATTATAAAAGCGTTTTATAATCCAAAAAAAATCGTGCTAAATTAATTTACCTGTTTTATAACGCAGATAGACTGGTGTATTTACAGGGGTTAATTTAACACAAATTTTAATTCTATTTTACAGGTCAAAGACGGTTTCAAGCTGATAAAAGGGATACTTTTGCAGAATGAAAAACTATATGTTAATATTATCTGCAGCAATGATGATGATTTCTGCCTGCAGCGTTAATACAACCAAAAACACCAGTCATAAGCCAGATTCCGCAACACAACAAAATGCTGATAAATCTGTAGAAAAAGGCCTCGTTGCCGAAATGCAGATCAGGGATACCATTAAAGTTGGCGATTCGGTATTGTTGAAATTTACGGTTTTTAACCATGCCGATAGTGCGCAGCATTTTTGTAAATGGCATACCCCTTTTGAGCCTTTGATGAGCAAATACCTGGAAGTTAAAGACGGGAATGGGAACGAGGTTGATTACAGGGGCGCAATGGCCAAAAGAATAATGCCGCCACCGGCAAGTAGTTATATAAAAGTTGATCAGAAAGGCAGCATTTTATCGATGGTTGATGTGTTGAAAGGGTTCGCTATTGATAAACCGGGCAAATATACCATCACTTATGTAGGCCAAAACATGAGCGGCCTGGTGGTGAGTAAAAGCGTTTCTTTTGTTTATGTAAAGTAGTATTGGCTTGATCTCTTTGGAACTTGTAAAAATATAGCGATGGATTTAAAGCCAGAAGTGTTCGAAAGCTTTTTTATTCCCTCCCAACGGGAGGGGTGCGGTTGGGAATGCGCGCAAAAGCAGGGAGGGGTTTCTAAAAGCGACGAGAAATGCGGCAGTGAATGGCTGGTCAAACCCCTACCTCCTCCTTCCCCGAGGAAGGAATCGCACATCCTCCTGCTCCTTTTAACCTTTCGAACACTCAAGGTTTAAAGCTCATCGCTATATTTTATATTCACTTTACGGCAGTTTTTTCTAAACCGCGGTTACTTGTTTAAAATCAATCGGTTTATTTGAGTATAAAATTTTAGGCCATTTCCCCGTTTTTTATCCTTCATCCTTTGTGCAAATATTACTATTTTAACCCCATGTTGCATCCCGAAAATAACCCCTGGAAAATAACCTCCGAAAAAGTAATATATGACAACCCCTGGATAAATTTAACCGAGTACCAGGTAATAAACCCATCCGGCAATCCCGGCATTTACGGCAAGGTGCACTATAAAAACCTGGCCATAGGTGTTTTACCGCTTGATGATGAGCTAAATACCTACCTGGTAGGGCAGTATCGTTTTGCGCTGAACCAATATAGTTGGGAAATGCCAGAAGGCGGTGGCCTTGATCATACCGATCCGCTGGATGCTGCAAAGCGCGAACTGCTGGAAGAAACAGGCCTGAAAGCCAACCGGTGGACCGAGATTCAACGTCTGCATCTCAGTAACTCGGTAAGTGATGAGCTGAGCATTATATATGTAGCCCGCGACCTGGCCCAGTTTGAAGCCGAGCCGGAAGATACCGAACAGCTGATAGTTAAAAAACTACCGTTTGCCAGCGTATACCAAATGGTTTGCGATGGTGAAATCACTGATGCGATGACGGTTGCCGCAGTGTTAAAAGTGCAATTGCTGATTATAGAAAACCGGATATAGACCATCGGTTTCTACAAAATAAACCTAAATTTGCCAGTCGAATGAAAAAATTTTTAGGCTATTTCCTTACTCCGATAGCAACAGGAGTGTTTTTATTGATACTTATAATATTTCAACCTATCCAGTGGGTGTGCCTTCGTTTTTTCGGTTATTCGGCACATAAAAGGTCGGTGGATATTTTAAACCTATTCCTTTTACGCTCGGTATACGTGTTAGGTAACACGGTTACCTTCATCAACAAACAAAACCTGCCGGTTGGGCGACCTATTATTTTCCTGGCCAATCACCAGGGGCTGCTCGATATACCTCCGCTCATCTGGTATCTGCGTAAATATCACGCTAAATTTATTTCAAAAATTGAGCTTACTAAAGGCATTCCGTCTATCTCCTTTAACCTGAAACATGGTGGCGGTGCCAATATCGATCGTAAAGATGGCAGGCAATCAATCAGCGAAATTGTAAAGCTTGCTCAGCGAATGAAAGAGAATAAATGGTCGGCGGTGATATTCCCCGAGGGCACCCGTTCAACAGATGGTACAGTAAAAACCTTCCAGGTTGGCGGCATAGCTACCATACTTAAAAAATGCCCTGAGGCTCTGCTGGTACCTATCGCCATAAAAGATTCCTGGAAAATGATCCAATACGGACAGTATCCGCTCAATACTTTTACGCCGATGATCTGGGAGGTACTTTCACCAATTGAACCTGCCGGCCGCCCCATGGAAGACCTGGTGCTGGAAGCCGAAAACGCTATCAGGGCAGCGTTGAATTAAACCTTGTTAACTGTTTTTTAATTCCCTCCCAACGGGAGGGGTGCGGCCGGAATGCGCGCAATGGCAGGGAGGGGTTTCACCGACATACCATCTGCACCTGTATTTGAACGCCTGATTTAACCCCTACCTTCCCTTCCCCGAGGAAGGAATCGCACATTGCCTCACCTTTTTTATATCTTCCGAGCACTTATATTCTCATTGACATTTCTTCCACCCCCGTTGTTTGTGTCCTCAAAAACAACTCTTCCGCATTTTTTAACTGAACTGCATTTGTTCAATTACAGAGCAACTCAGATATTTCTACACAATCATCCTTCATCTGCACACCTGTAATCTGCATATTAGTCCTCCATCTGCACATCGGAAAAATTCCGCTCAATCTTCAAATTGTCATGAAAAAACGCGATCTTGTTGATATTCAGCTAAATGTTAACAAATAAATCATATGTAGTTTACGTTTATATGAAACCTTATCGCTTATTTTTATAGACCTATAAAATGGGTCAGCTAAAATTAACTAAAATCAATTTTTATGACCTGGAGAAAATTCAGCGGTGAGGTAATCCAATCGCCCATTATGGAAGAGGTAGAAAGGGCGATTGAACGCGAAGCCAACCTCGGCAACAAACTTAAAGTATGTATCGGAACCGATTCGCAGGTTAAAGGCACCGTAACTGATTTTGCTACAGTTATTGTTTTTGTACGGGAGCAGCGTGGTGCATTTATGTTTATTCACCAGGAGCGTACATCACAAAAAATGAGCATCAAGGAGCGTATGCTTAGCGAGGTGCAAAAATCAATTGACATTGCCTACAAGCTTTGCGATTTGCTTGACCTGTACGATGTGGAACTGGAAGTACACGCCGACATTAATACCAACCCAATGTTTAAATCAAACCAGGCGCTGCACGAGGCCATGGGCTACATTTTAAGCATGGGTTTTGTATTTAAGGCTAAACCGGAGGCTTTTGCCAGCTCATACTGCGCCAATAAAATAGTGCAGTAAAAAGCGCAAAAGTAAAAGCGGTGTATTTATATTTGATCTTTACTACAGATCGAAATAACTATGTCGCCACTAATTGAAATTAACGATCCGGCTATGGCCGGCCCGAATACCATACTTATCGACGCCCGCGCCGGTAAAGATACCCATGACCGCTACCTTGCCGGTCACCTCAAAAATGCTGCCTATGTTGATCTGGACAGGGATTTGGCAGCCCCTGTTACCAATGCCGCAATAGGGGGCAGGCATCCACTACCCAATATTAATGATTTTGCAGCCTTCCTGGGTAAATTGGGAATAAGCCCCGATAGCCATGTGATTGTTTATGATGATAAAGCTGCTGCCTTTGGAGGTGCCCGTTTCTGGTGGATGCTGAAAGCCATTGGGCATCAAAATGTACAGGTATTAAACGGCGGATTGCAGGCTGCTACAGATGCGGGTATTGAGTTAAGCACCGAAGAGTACACGCCAAACCCGGTTGCGCCTTACCCGGTACCTGCCGGTTATACAGGCACTGTTGTAATTGAGGAAGTAGGTACAGCTGCGCATAACCCGGAGAGGATTGTGATAGATGTGCGGGAAACCCCAAGATACTTAGGACAAACCGAGCCGCTTGATTTGATAGCCGGGCATATCCCCGGTGCCTATAACCTGCCTTATATTACCAACCTGGATGTTGACGGTAAATACCTGCCGGCCGAGGCGCTGCGTAAAATTTATGATGAAACCATTGGCGATGTAGCCCATGAGGATATCATTGTTCACTGTGGATCGGGCGTTACGGCATGCCACACCCTTTTGGGTATGGAGTACGCCGGCATTACCGGCCCCAAATTATATGTTGGCTCCTGGAGTGAGTGGTCAAGACGTGATTTACCAATTGGTACAATTACAAGATAAAAATGTATATTTACAACAATATTGTATTAATTGATATTGGCTTGTGAAAACATACGTTTTAAAAACCGAACAAAAAATCCCTATTTCCCTGGAGGAGGCCTGGGATTTTTTTTCATCGCCACTTAATTTGGCTAAGATCACTCCGCCCGAAATGAGCTTTGTGGTAACATCTGATTATACTGCGGATACAAAAATGTACCCCGGCATGATCATTACCTACAAAATATCGCCTCTGCTGGGTATCAAAATGAACTGGATGACAGAGATTACCCACGTTGCTGATAAGCAATACTTTGTAGATGAACAACGCTTTGGTCCTTACGCGTTATGGCATCACCAGCATCATTTTAAAGAGATAAAAGGTGGTGTGCAAATGAATGATATATTACACTACGCCATACCCTATGGCTTTATAGGTACCATCACCAACAAGGTTTTTGTAGGTAAAGAGGTGAACAAAATTTTTGCGTTTAGGGAAAAGGCTATTGAGGAGATGTTTGGGAAGTATAAGGGGTAGGATGTATTAAAAAAAGCATTGCCTCGTTCCCATGACGTGTTAGCAAAAAAAAACTTTTGTCATCCTGAGGAACGAAGGATCTATTCTCCACCATGCTTCTTCGCCCTGCACAGTCTGCGAATAGATCCTTCGTTCCTCAGGATGACAAACTTTTCAAAACGTCATTTCCCCTTCATTATCCCCTGAGATGTTCCGCAATGACAAAGCTTTTAATATATATTACACCAACTCCATCAAAGCCTCTTTACTAAAGCCTTTCAATTCATCTGTACGTTCTTCGCGGATTTTTTGTGTCCAATGAGGATCGGCCAATAAGGGGCGACCAACTGCTACCAGGTCAAAATCGCCACGGTCCATACGGCGCAATAATTCATCTAATGAGCTTGGGTTTGAGCTGGCACCTGCAAAGGCGGCCAAAAACTCACCGTCCAACCCAACCGAACCAACTGTGATAGTAGCCTTACCGGTTACCTTTTTTGCCCAGCCGGCAAAGTTCAGATCTGAGCCCTCGTATTGGGTTTCCCAGAAACGGCGTTGCGAGCAATGAAAAATATCCACTCCTGCATCGGCCATTGGGTTTAACCAGCTTTCCAGTTCCTGCGGTGTTTTAGCCAGCACGTTATCATAGTCCGCAGGTTTCCATTGCGATAAACGGATAATCACCGCAAAATCGTCACCAACCTGTTTTCTTACCTCTTTAATAACTTCAATCGCAAAGCGGCTGCGTTCTGCTAATGTTTTACCGCCATAAATATCTGTACGCTGGTTGGTGGCATCCCAAAAAAACTGGTCGATAAGGTAACCATGCGCGCCATGTATCTCCACGCAATCAAAACCTAACCTTTTGGCGTCGGCTGCAGCACGGCCAAACGCGGCAATGGTATCGGCAATATCAGCATCGGTCATGGTATTACCATTGTTAAACCCTGGCCGGTTTAGGCCCGATGGTCCTTCAAAAGGCTGTGATGGAACCCAGCCCGAACGGTGGTTATCCATAATACCCATATGCCAGATCTGCGGCCCCATAGCACCACCGGCTGTATGTACATCGTTAATTACATTTTGCCAGCCGGCCAAAGCCTGATCGCCATAAAAATGCGGAATGTTGGCATCGTTTGATGATGATACACGATCGATAACGGTGCCCTCAGACAAAATTAAACCAACTTCGCCTTCAGCACGCTTGCGGTAATAAGCGGCAACATCGGCAGTAGGCACTCCGTTTGGCGAAAATGAACGGGTCATGGGCGCCATCACGATACGGTTTTTGATATTTAATGATTTCAGGCTAAACGGCCTGAACAAGGTGTTATTAATGCTCATGGTATATGTTTATTGTTTGTTTTATAGTTCAGACTCAATCAGTTTACTCAGCGCGGCAAATGCTTCTTCATTACGCTTGTAATAGGTCCACTGGCCAACACGGGTAGCGGTAACCAGTCCGGTACGCTGCATGAGCGAAAGATATTCCGAAACGGTAGATTGGGTAAGCCCGGCCTTTTGTTGAATTAGACCCACGCAAACCCCGTTCCCGAAACCAGATTCCTGTTTTGGGAAATTCTTTTCAGGTTCCTTAAGCCACTGTAAAATCTGCAGCCGGGTTTTGTTTGATAGTGCTTTAAAAATCTCTAACTGATTCATGGCACAAAGATATATCGACTTTTCCCGATATGTCAATTTGTAGCGCAGAGATGACATTGGGTTGATAAAGAAGGGGAGTGGGGATAATGGAATCAGTAATTAAGAAGGATGTTGAATTTGCATATTTGTTATGCAACGTGCGGATCAAAAGCCGGGCGGCTATTTGCAGGGGGGGGCTGAAGAGAAACCATCTCTTCAGCTACAAATCTTATGCAACAGGTAGTCAGCTATACATAGTTTAGAACAAGGTGTAGAAGATTTCTCCCCACCCCGGCGCTCAACTCCCAGCTGGCTCGTCGGAAAGGACAATCGGTTTGAATTATTGATAGAATTTAAAAGATAGGTACACTCCGTGATCAAATCGCCGCGGTTAGCAACTAATCCCTGAACCGACAATTACCAGATAAACAAAGGCACCAACCATATTGGCGATATGTAATAGGGGTCGTAATAGGGCTGGTAGTATTCTATCGTTTCTTCTTCGACAACGGTTGTAGTAGTGGTAGTGCCTCCGCCGCCGTTATTTGAATTATTGTTTTGGTTTTGTTCTTCCTCCATCAGCCTGATCATCAGCTCCGATCCCTGGTTTATCATATCTACCATGGCATCTTTGCCAATATCGTCGGGTTTTATGGCGGTGATACAGATTTCTTCTATCTCGTTCCAGGCGTCATCAGCAACAAGGGCATTTTGCCAGCCGGCTACGGTAGTATCAAACCTGTTTTCGTTGATGAACGACATAAAAACAATTTCTGCCGGATCGGCTTTTTTAAACATGGCCACGGCAATGCGCAGGTCGTCAAATCGATCGTCGTTGGTAAAATCAAACCAGGCATCATCGGTATCAAAATCGAAATAACTGTCGAAAGCAAACTCACCCTTTTCAAGATCTACAAAGGAAAAAACGTCATAAACCTTCAAATATTCGGTATAACGTTTCATAAAGGTATCAAACACTCCGCGGCCCTTTGAGCTAACTTTGTAGTTTGAACCTGAGCTAATGATATAACCATTAGCAACCAGATCGGCAAATAAGGGCTGCAGTACAGCATCATCACCAGAAGCACTGTTGCTAAACTGGTGGCTGCCATTTATCATTTCGTTTAAAATAACGATTGCCTTAAATGTTTTTCTATTATCGTTTGATAAAACTGTGTTTTTTCTTAATTGAATAGCCATAACTATTGTTTAGAACGAATTTCAGAAAATCCGTGACTTTTAAAATTTATGAAAATTTCGCGTTGATATCTTATCGCCTGCGACCAAAGCCACCACGACTACGGCCAAAGCCCGACCTGCTGCCTGAACTTCTGCCGCTACCAAAGCTACTGCCAGAACTCCTGCTCCCAAAACCGCCGCTTCTTACCGTACCCGAATTGCTGCGTGTGCCGAATGACCTTTGCGACCTTACCGGCTGACTTAAACTGCTCCTGCTGCTGCTTGTTCTTGACGACATGTGCGACGAAGTAGTTGGCCTGAAAGTGGTATAAGTACGGGTGCGGGTATAGTATGATGGATAATACCCGTAATGATACATCGGCACATAATAGCTATGCGGACGTAAAAAGTAACTCAATATTAAAAAGTCGGTTAAGCCAAATGAAGAGTGGTAATAGTTATTATACCCTGCATAGCTTGGATTGCCCTGTATATCAAGGTTTGCCGAGTTATTATTGCCGGTAGGTTGCACATTTATGCTTGCCACAGTTACCGCCTGCGAGTTGCTCACATCGTCAATTACATTAAGCTTGTTGTTGTCGGCTTCCTGCACTTTCAGGTAATCAATATTACCGTCTTTATCCAGGTCGAGGTTGTTGATCTGGTTGGCGGGGTTGTTAATTGCTTTCTCCAGTGTTTGCGGGTCGGTACTGGTTTTTACAAACTGCGCTAGCTTATTTACATCAAAACCGGCAGTGGTGTTGTTTTCAATAGTTACATTGTTTTGCTGTGGCGAGTTTTGGTTACATGCAGAAACCAGCAATACCAAACCTGTAAGCGCTATAAATATTTTTTTCATGATATTTTTTGATGATTTGCCGGCATGGCAGTTTTATTGGTCATTGTTTGCGCCGGCTGACTTTTGTGTTTTAACTTTTTTATTTAGATGCAGAGATACTATGCGATGTTACAAAAAATATTGAATAACGTCAAGGAATAAGAATTAAGAGGCAAGAATCAGGAGTTAAGAATCAAGAGACAAGAATCAAGAGTCAAGAGTCAAAATCAAGACAAACCTAACCCCGCGATCTGTGTCTTCACAGATCGGTGCTCCAATTGCTGTTCGAATAACTGCATAGTATAGAGTTGCTTCGTGCTTGTGACGATTTTGTTTAGACCGGACGCACGGCTCTGTATGCCGGCTACGACTCACCCCGACGTCGCTGCGCTTGTCTGCCCCTCTCTTCACCTGCGGTGGAAAGAGGGGGAGGATTTGTTTGTTTGTTTGTTTTTCCATAGGTAACCTATCAAATCCCCTCTTTCCAGCGAAGCTGAAGAGAGGGTGACGAGCGCAGAGATGTCGGGTGAGTCGTAACCTTGGTTAGTTTACGTCATTTCCACTTCAGAGTTTTGTCAACTTTCAGCTAACACCCCAAGCCCTCATTTTCCCCAAAACGTCAGCAGAACAGCTTCGGGCGAAAACGGACAAAACGGTGCGGGATTGTGCGGCAGCAGGGCATAGGAAGTTTTTGCACGTGCGTGGGACTAAGCGCGCCGGGGCAAAATAATTCCAGCCCAGGTTTTGTTCGTTTTGCAGCGCAAAGGCCCCGAGCGCAAAGAAGCATTTCTGCTGACTTGAATTTTTTGGTCCTTTTTGTTTCAAGACAAAAAGGACTTGGCCCTCCCGCGGCAACTGAGCGGGCCAATGTTGTCGATTACAACTAAACATTACCGTTACCCAAATAGCCGTAAATAGTTCGGGAGATTGCTTCGTGACCTACAGCAATGAAGATAGTTGAAGATTGAAAGTTCATTATAAACTTCAAAATATCAATCTGTAACCCTATTTTAGGGCTTACTAATAAACATCCCGACCTAAACACATCAACCATGATCAAAAACTACTTTAAAACTACGTTAAGATACCTGTGGAAGAACAAGATCTTTTCTTTGATCAATATCATTGGCCTGGCTACAGGGATCTGTGTTTGCTTTTTTGCACTCCTGTATGTTCATTTTGAATTAAACCACGATACCTATAATCAAAAAGCCGACAATATTTACCGCCTGGTAACCGACATAAAAACATCAACAGACATCAAGTACGAAAGCACATCAACCCCTATGGGGCCTGAAATAAAGGCGGTTTTCCCCGAAGTAAAAGATATGGCCAGGGTTTTTATGGACGATATGATTTTGCAGAGCAACCCCAACAATGCCATAAAGGAGGAGGTAGCCTACGCCGATTCATCAGCCTTTAAAATATTTTCATGGCCGCTGCTGCGGGGCGATATCAAGCACTTGTTTAACGCACCTTGCGACGTGGTACTATCCGAAACCGCGGCAAAAAAATACTTTGGCAATGCCGACCCAATGGGGCAAGCCATGCTGATCAACGGTAAAGCAAAATGCAGGGTAACTGGTATTATGAAGGATATCCCTTATAATTCGCACCTGCGGGTTGATGTTATTTTCTCGGTAGCTACTTTGATTGATCAGGATTGGGAGGGCCACTGGACCCGCTTTGGCTTCTACACCTATCTTTTATTAAAGCCCGGCGCGTCTGCGGCAGCCCTGCAGGCCAAGTTTCCCGCTTTGATAAATGATAATATAAATCAAACCGACTTTAAATATAAATTGTCTATTGAGCCATTAAAAAAAGTTTATTTATATGGCAAACCACGCGGCCACCGTACCGGCGCGTCGGCCAGCGGCAGCATTACCAATGTTTATATCATATCTATCATAGCGGTATTGGTATTGTTTATTGCCTGTTTTAATTTCATTAACCTCACCACCGCGTTCTCGCTGCAAAGGGCCAAGGAAATAGGCGTGCGTAAAGTACTTGGCGCATCAAAATATCAGCTGATGCTGCAATTTTTTATGGATGCCGTGGTACTTTGCCTGGTGGCTTTCATCATAGCCTTGCTGTTTGCAACGCTGTTGCTGCCTTTGTTTAACCAACTGGCAGGTACCATAGTGGCCGATGGTATTTTCCATAATGTGCAGCATATTTTGTGGCTTTTAGCGCTGGCTGTTGTGGTAGGTATTTTATCCGGTGCGTATCCGGCCTTGTTTTTATCCGGCTTTAAACCAATCAGCAGCCTTAAAGGCAAAACAGGTTCATCGGGTACGGGGCTTATATTACGGCGGTCGTTGGTGGTGGCGCAGTTTTCAATTTCCATATTTTTGATCCTGGCCACTACCATCGTGCACATGCAGCTCAACTTTATGCAAAACCAGCAGCTTGGTTTTCAAAAAGATCATAAACTGGTGGTCGACTATCAATTCAGCAATAGTATTAATCAGCATACCGATAGGATAAAACAGCAGTTGATGACTATTCCGGGCGTTGGTATGGTTAGCTTGTCGTCGTCAATCCCGGGTACAACAAACAATCAGTTTAATACCATGATTGAGAATAGCAAGGGCGAAAAGCAACAGCAACGCCCCGACGTTTATTTTATCGACGATGTGTTTCTGAAGCAGTACCATATAGATCTTATTGCTGGGCGTAATTTTCAAAAAAACACAGCGCTCGATTCCATGAAGGCCATGCTCATTAACCAGGCCATGCTAAAAAGCCTGGGCTTTAAAAGGCCCGAAGATGCTATTGGCAAACACTTTAAGCAGCTCAACCACACGGGCGAGATTGTAGGTGTGATCAGGGATTTTCATAACCACTCTTTTTTAGAAACCGTTCAACCCTTAACGGTAAGGGTTGATTCCAGCCATTTAACCAATATTACTGTTGATATCACATCGACTGATGTAAGGTCGACCGTCAATAAACTGGAATCCACCTGGCGAAAAATACTCCCGGATGTTCCATTGGTGTATTTTTTTGCCGATGATGCCTACAACCAGCAATATATAGCCCAGGAACGCTTTGGCAAGCTGTTTATCTGCTTCGCCATTGTCGCTATCGTGATCTCATGCCTTGGGTTATTGGGGCTGTCGGCTTATAACATTGCCCAGCGCAAAAAGGAGATCAGCGTACGCAAGATCTTAGGCGCATCGGTGATTAATATAAGCCTGCTGTTATCTAAAGATTTTATCAAACTCATCCTCATTGCCCTGCTCATTACGTCGCCGGCATCCTGGTGGCTCATGCACAACTGGCTGCAAAACTTTGCCTACCGCATCAATATCCCCGCATGGATCTTTATCTCCTCGGGCCTGGCTGCTATGTTTATTGCGCTGGTTACCATTAGTTTTCAATCCGTTAAGGCTGCGATTGCGAATCCGGTGAGGAATTTGAAGGCGGAGTGAGGGGGCGTAATTATTATGGCGTAACCCTCCTTAGCATTGAAAAGAAAACTGATAACTATACTACCTGCCAATGATTTGTAAGAACATTCAACGGTTAAAATCGAAAATAGAATGGATAGCGTCAACTAATTCGTCGATCGATAAAAAATAATAGTAAGATTTACTCATAATCCTATATTTACCGTCTTATAATATTACAAATATGCCTCAAACTTTTGCAATTGATAAAACCAGGGTGAATGCTTATGTTAAAAAACTTTTATGGCGACAGATTAAGATTTATGCTATTGTTTTATTGATTGTAGCCCTACCGCATATTTTTGACAGCCGAACCACTCTTCGTTCAAACCTGATGGCATCCTCTATAGTAACGGCAATGATAGCGGCATCTTTATTTTGGGGGTTTAAAAAAAATATCAAAGCCCTTGAGCAGATGGCAATCATTGTTGACGATAAAGGGATAGAAATAAAAACACCAATGACACAATACAAAAAAATTGACTGGGATGTTTCTGCCTACAAAGAGAAAGATAATGGCGTTATCAAAGTATATGATAAAACAGTATCATCATTTAACAGATGGTGGTCTGGCCGTGGAGTTATTACAATCCCTTACGAAATAACTGACCGTGACAGTATGGTGAGCCAACTTAATATATATTCGGGGTTGGATATAAGTTAAGATTGTAGGTGGGTACTTTGCTTTAGTATCTTCAATTGGTTTCTCCCCCATTAGCGCTCTCTCATTAGCGCAAGTGTTGTGTGGCGCCTGTGGGTTAGGTCACTTGTGATTTTGGTAATGAAATATATCAATTAGCGCATGTCAGCCATCGCTCAAAATCTATCGGGGTATAACAACAGTATTTGACCAGATTAGATTATTGGTATCGGTTTCAGTGAATTTTTTTGAGGCATCAAAGGTTAAAAGCTGCTGTTTATTTACAAATTTGAAAATTCCTATACCAAGTTTAAATGGAGTGTTTGCAGCAACTTTATTTTTATTGTATACCATTGTAATACTAAACCATGTGTAACGGTGCGGAGCAATAAACTCCACTTTTGTAACATCACTACTGCAGGAATTTTTCCAAATACGGAGTTTTACGTCGTCTGTTTTTAATATATCGTACCACGCACATGATTTGTTTAAATATTTTAACGTATCATTTGAATTATTACTCACCTTTAGGCGGCATGAGAGATAAACCATGTTTGATGGAAAACTGGGATCAGTACTTGCACTTACCGGTTTTCCAATTTCTTCCTGGGAAATTGTTACAATATAGTTTTTCCGGTCTTCGCTTGTTAAGGTACCCGTAAACTGTTGAGTTGTTTTTTGCTTAAATGATTTTATATATACTGCACCATTCTTCCAGTAAATGAATAAAACGGCAAAGACCACAAGGAATGCTAACTTTTTCAATTTGATAAGGTTTTCGATATGAGTTCTGCAAGTTACAATTTTTATAAAATCAAAAAAGATTCAATTTAATGGATGTACTTGCACTACCTTAGAGAGTAAGTCTGGTGTGGCTGCCTGCAGAGTAGGGGACATGTTATTTATTGAAGGGTATATTGTGAAGCACAGGTCCGCCATGGCTAAAAACCAACATACAAGAGCTATGCTAAAAATGGGTATGCGATTATGAAGAGAATGAGCCGGTTAATCTCCGCATACACCCCATATGCAAAGTCTACGATATAAAAGATGTACAGCATAATGTCTACCCGTCCTGTGGGATGCCAAAATAAATTCGGCACGACTTTGGTTTTAATGTAAGATAATCTGCAATGAAAGTTTCCCTCCGATCATAAGGAACTTTTTTCAATACCCCATATGCAAGGGCAATTAACAAATCAAAACTTTTCCTGTGTGTTGCGCTGTTTTTTGATTTTTTATAAAATTTAATTTTGTTTTAATTTTTATTTCGGAATTTAATTCTAAATTTGAATCTAAAACAGCGATCTTGTTTGTAGGTCTAACTAAAATAAAACCTTATTTACTATATGAAAACTTCCAGATTATTTGCTTTACCCTTGTTATTATTAGCGCAATTAAACGTTTCTGCTCAAAACAGTACCAAAGAAAAAATAACACAGGTAGAGAACGGGTTGTTTGGAACCACACAAATAGAAGGCGAAGCACTCTGGACTATCCGGGAACGGATGGCTTACTATAAAGTGCCGGGTTTAAGCATCGCGGTTATTCAAAATTACCGTGTAGTTTGGGCTAAGGGATACGGCTTCGCTAACGATAGCTCCAAAACTCCGGTAACTACGCAAACGCTTTTCCAGGCTGGATCTATCAGCAAATCATTAAACGCAGTGGGGATACTTAAACTGGTGCAGGATAAAAAGCTGGATCTGTATGCTGATATCAACGCTTATTTAACCGATTGGAAATTTCCGTACGATAGTTTATCAAAGGGCAAAAGGATAACCATGGCCAACCTGTTGAGCCATAGTGCCGGCTTAAATTTACAGGGCTTTGGGGGGTATCTGCCAGGAAAACCGCTGCCAACTATAGTACAGGTACTTAATGGCGAGAAGCCCGCCAATTCCCCGCGTGTACATTCGATGTTCGAACCGGGGCTCCGGTTTCAATATTCGGGCGGGGGGACTATTATTTCGCAACTGATGGTGATGGATATAACACATCGCAACTATGCCGAATATATGAAGAACGAAGTGCTTATGCCACTGGGCATGAAAAGCAGCACCTTTGCCCAGCCGCCTGTGGATGTAAATCCGGCGTTGCTTGCCAATGCTTATAATATGGCCGGCAACCCCGTGCCTGGCAAATTTCATGTCTATCCCGAACAAGCGGCCGCCGGCTTATGGACAAACCCTACCGATCTGGCAAAATACGTTATAGAAATACAGCTTGCTTATGCGGGTAAATCAACAAAGGTACTAAAACAGGCCACGGCAAAATTAATGCTCACCCCTTATATTGGAGGCTTTCCCGGCCTTGGCGTGTTTATTAATAAACAGGATGGTATAACATATTTTAGTCATCCGGGAGTAGATGCAGGATTCCATAGCAATTACACAGCCAGCGTGGAAGGCGGTAATGGTGTAATAGTAATGGTTAATGGCGACAATGATCAGCTGCTTGCAGAAGTGACAAATAGCGTGGCGAAAGTTTATGATTTTAAAGGCATTTTTAAGATCAACGTTAAAAAAGTAATAGCACTGCCTACCGATCGGTTGCAAACCTATACCGGCGAATTTGAATTGACTCCACAACGTGTTTTAACCATATTTACGGAAGACGGACATCTGTATCTAAGGGCCACCGGAGAAACAAAGCGGGAACTTTACGCACAATCGGAAACAAGATTTTTCCTGAGAGATCTTCCATACGAACTTGAATTTTTACCCGATACAACAGGCAAGGCTAAGCTGGTTTTGTATGCCGATGAAGGAAAACATGACTTGAAGAGGATAAAGTAGGATAGGTGGGCTTGGGTGTTTATGATACGACTGAGGTGAATATTATCCCTTTTTGTCATCCTTGAGCGATAGCGAAGGATCTACTCTCAGCCATGCCTCTTCGCTCTGTACAGTTTGCAAATAGATGCTTCACTGCGTTCAGCATGACAAACAGGTTTTATCATACTAAATCAATCCAACCATCATCTGCATATCTGTAATCTAAAATCTGCACATCTGAATTAAAATTCAAATCCCGCATCACTCTCCGGGTTATCAAGCTTGGTGCTTTTGCGCTGGCCGCCTACGGTTACGTGGAGCATATTGATTTGTTCGGGGTGTTCGGCAAAAAGAATATCATCATGGATTTCCACTTTTTTTACCTTGCTGATGCCTTTTACTTCAAAATAAATCCAGGCGGCATCTTCCTGTATCTCGTAGCCAACATAGCTTAAATTGAGTGCTTTGCCATCGGTTTTAATGGCCAGGTGCTTTTTAATGTAATCATTAAGCTGCTGGTTCATTTTGGTTTTGTCCTTGGGGTGCACAATATCAATCGGGCTTTTGTATTGTTTTTCGAGGGTGCGTTCCAGGTCGTCATAAAAAATGCGACAGCTTACTTCAACGCTTTGGTTTTTGGCGTTGTGGTTAATTTCGGTAACACTTACAAAAAATGGGTGGAAAAAGCTAAGCCAGCTTATGATGATCAACTGCAACATGGTATCGCCCGGGTGTTTTATTTTCAGCAAAAAACGTTATTTTTATTGGCAATTGCGAATTAACTCAATGACTGACTTTTCATTATACTTCCAGTTAGGATGGCAACACATCTGTAACTGGGAGGGGTACGACCATATTTTATTTGTAACCGTGCTTTGCGGTACCTACCTCCTGGCCGACTGGCGCAAGGTACTGGTACTAGTTACCGCCTTCACTATCGGGCACTCTATCACGCTGGCTTTAAGCGTGTTAAATGTAATTCATATCAATACTTCGCTTATTGAATTTTTAATTCCTGTTACCATAGTTTTCACCAGCTTAGTTAATGTGCTCAATAAAAAGCGCACGGCAAATACCATGCGGCTTAACTACTCCCTGGCACTTTTTTTCGGGCTCATCCACGGTATGGGCTTCTCTAACTATCTTAAAAGTTTGCTGGGCAGCAGCAGTAATATCACCGCGCAGCTGTTCGCTTTTAACCTTGGGTTGGAGTTTGGGCAGGTTTTAATTGTAATATCTGCGTTACTTATCTCTTATTTGTTAATCAAATTTGCCAAAACACCACAGCGCGACTGGACGATGTTCCTGTCGTCGGCTATATTTGGAATTGCTTTTATAATGTGCGTTGAACGTTTTTTTCTAATTAAATACAGATGAATAAATTTTACCCGGCTTTATTTTCCTGCCTCTTATTAGCCTCGGCTTCCTGGGCGCAACATGACAACAACCCCGGCTCAAACCACGGTAACCGTTTTGAGCAATTGGGTACTATGCTTAACACGCCTAACGGCTATCGGTCGGCATCAGGTGCCCCTGGTCCGCATTATTGGCAGCAAAAAGCCGATTATGAGATCAACGCTACCCTTAACGATGACAAACAGCGTTTGGATGGATCAGAAACCATCACTTATACCAACAACTCGCCCGATGCACTAACTTACCTGTGGTTGCAGCTTGATGAAAATCAACATAAAAAAGATGCTGAAGGCACTACCACCAGCGAGAGCAAAATGCAGGGCAAAATGAGTCTGCGCCAGTTACAGGGCGTAATGGGCCATAACCTTGATTTGGGTAACCATATTGAAAGTGTAAAAGATGCAAACGGTGGTACGCTTACCTATACCATCAACGAAACCATGATGCGCATTGAGCTGCCTGCAACCCTGGCGCCGGGCGCAAAATTTAAGTTTAAAGTTAACTGGTGGTACAATATATCCGACAGGATGACCATCGGTGGTCGTGGTGGGTATGAATATTTCCCAGAGGATAATAATTACCTGTATACCATGACGCAATGGTACCCAAGGATGGCTGTTTACAGCGATTTCCAGGGATGGCAAAACAAACAGTTTATGGGCAGCGGCGAGTTTGCTTTAAACTTTGGCGATTTTAAGGTGAACATTAACGTACCTGCCGATCATGTGGTAGGTGGTACCGGTCAATGTTCCAACTACGCGCAAACCTTAACTGCAGCCCAGTTTAAACGCTGGAACGCGGCGCAATCTGCAACCTCGCCGGTGGAAGTGGTAAATTTAGATGAAGTAAAAAACACCATGAAAGGCCATGCAACCGCCCGTAAAACATGGGCTTTCCATGCCGAAAACGTGCGCGATTTTGCATGGGTATCATCACGCCGGATAGTATGGGATGCCATGAGCACCCAAATTGAGGGTGGTAGAAAGGTAATGGCGATGTCGTACTACGGTCCCGAAGCTTACCCGCTTTACCGTAAATATTCAAGTAAGGTTGTTGCGCATACTATACGTACATATTCAAAACATACCATCCCTTATCCTTACCCGGTTGCTATTTCGGTAGAGGCTGCAAACGGCATGGAGTACCCGATGATCTGCTTTAACTATGGCAGGGCCGAAAAAGATGGTACTTATAGCGAAGCCACCAAGAACGGGATGATTGGTGTAATTATCCACGAGGTTGGTCACAACTTTTTCCCGATGATTGTTAACTCTGACGAGCGCCAGTGGACCTGGATGGACGAAGGCCTGAACACGTTTGTACAGTACTTGACCGAGCAGGAGTGGGATCCTAAATTTCCTTCATCGCGCGGACCGGCTTACAAGATTGTGGATTACATGAAAATGCCGAAAAATCAGCTGGAGCCTATCATGACCAACTCAGAAAACATTATCATGTTTGGTCCTAACGCTTATGCCAAACCGGCCACCGCGTTAAATGTATTGCGCGAAACCGTAATGGGTCGCGAGTTGTTTGATTATGCTTTTAAGACTTACGCCAAACGCTGGGCCTTTAAACACCCAACGCCAGAGGACTTGTTCCGCACCATGGAAGATGCCTCGGCGGTTGACCTGGACTGGTTCTGGCGCGGATGGTTCTTCGGAACCGAGCCGGTGGACGTATCATTGGATAGCGTAAAATACTACCGTTTAAATACCAAAAATCCGGCTGTTGAAGGCAGTGTTGACCGTGCTCAGTTTGATCGTAACCTGGAGAACATCAGCACCACCCGCAATAAAGCAGCAGGAACCCGTTTCGCGGTAGAGGCTGATACTTCATTGCAGGATTTTTACAGCAAATGGGATCGTTTCGCGGCAACGCCAATGACCACCAAAAGCTACCAGGATATGTACAGTGCTTTAACTCCCGACGAAAAGAAGTTGTACGATAGCAAAAGCTATTTTTACGAGCTCACCTTCAGCAATAAAGGCGGCCTGGTGAGCCCGATAATCATCGAGTGGACTTATGCCGATGGCACCACGGAGATAGATAATATCCCGGCTTACATCTGGCGTAAAAACGAATTTAAGGTGAGCAAGGTATTTGCCAAAACAAAAGAGGTAAAATCCATTAAGCTTGACCCATACCGCCAAACGGCAGATATTGACGAAGCCAACAACAGCTGGCCAAGAGAATACGCCCCATCAAGGTTTGAACTGTTTAAACAACAAAGCCTGCCACGCGGCGCCACATCAGGCACCAACCCGATGCAGGAAGCCAGGAAAGGCGGACAATAATATTGAAGCCCTCAACGTAAGTTGGGGGCTTTTTTGTGGAGTAATTTATGAGTGATGATGATCTCCATGACCAAACCTTTTCACAGTCCGCATAGCGGACGGCCAATATATTAGCAACGGGTTTTAACCCGTTGACCAGGAATATCACAAGCCAATAGTTCCATAGGAACGACCCATGTATATGCGCCGAACCTACGGTTCTCTCTATCCCTCGTTTGCTTTTTCAACGGGTTTCAACCCGTTGTTGCAAAATGTTTCAGGGCTACGCCCTTGGGAATTGGTTAGGCTGAAAACACCGACCACAGGCTGTAATGATAAACTACCTACAATTCATAAGACGACTTCCTACTAATCTCCACCACCAGATCCTTAATTACTTCCCGACCGCTTTTCCATCGCTTTAACCGGTTAGCCTGTTGAATTTCCGACCTTGTTTTAATTTCGTGATCTGGGTGGTAGTAATCCTGCATGATAGCCTTCATGGCGTTATGGATGTCATGAACGCTTCCATTTAACAGGAGGTCCGGGTTGTTTTTAACCAGGTCGGCCAAGGCGGCTGCCATGCTGGTGGCGTAATAAGGGCAGTCCCAATCATGTCGATACGGGTTATCGCCTTTAATATTTACCTTCTGTAGCGGGTGCGAAAGATCTTCAACTATTTCTGCTATGGCATCACCAAATACGTTAGAATATTCTGCGATAAAGTGATGCCACCAGCGTGGGTGGTGCGGCAGTTCTTTGAGTAAAGTATCACAAACCATCACGCGCCGGGGGAAATCGGGATTTGCAGGATCCATGATCACCAGGGATGTCCCAAAATGACCTTCTATTAACGAATGCCTGCTGAAGATTACAAAGAATTGAGGCTGGGTTTCACCTGCCTCATGCATTTCGGCTGTAAGCGCTTTTGCATCGTGTAAGCGCTCTTCCAGGAATCCACGTTTGAAGAGCACATGTAGATTGCCTGCTGATTTTGCCGTGCAGTGCTTACTGTGTTCATCAAATACGTTCCCGTTCGCTGGCCGGCTGGTAAAATGATTGCCGCTATTATAGCGAATTTCTTCTGATCCGGTGGGGTAGGTGCTGATTTCCGCGGTATCACCTGCTTCGGTTTGCTTGTTAGGATGAACCGAGCGGAATGGAACATGCATGCGTTCACTATCCATCCTGCGGGCAAGGTTATAGATCCGCTGCTCTGTGAAAGCCAATAAGGGATCTCCGCTAATTGGGTCAAAGTAAACACCCCGCGCGCGTCGACCTAAATGGCAGGCGATGGAACGATTTTTTAACAATTGCTGAATTGGGTGACGCGTATTCAAAAAGAAATCCCGCAACGCGTCATTTGCCAAATACTCATCCAACGGCTGATCAAACTGGAGCAGCGTTTTATCCTCATGGTTCTGGACCCAAGTATGCAAAAAATGATACACCTCCCACTCGAAACAACGGTTGGCTGCTTCTGCTATTTCTTTAGTGCACGTGTATTGTTGCATGAACTTCCCGGGGGTATGATAATAGACTGTGTTTATTGTATATTACAGTTGTATGAAGTTCGATGCCAATACAAGTAAGCGTCGTATATCTTCTAGGCCTAATATAATGTAAATAGTTGAGTTGTGAGGCTTTGATAAACCGTAAAGTCGAGCTTGCGGCTTTTATTTTTTTCTTATCTTGTATCCACTAAATAAAACCTTATGCCTCAGCACCCTAAAAACAAAATCGCTCCCCGGCACGACGGCGAAAAGCTGGAGATTTATACCCTAAGGGATTGGAAAGAATACGTAGGCGAATCGTTGCTGATTGTGTTCAGCGTGTTTTTGGGATTGGTTTTTACCGAGTTTATCAACAGCCGGCATGAAAAGAGCGAGACAAGAGAACTGGTAAGCAACATCAGGGCCGAGCTGGATAAGAATAAGCAGTTTACCATTGAGCAGTATGCCTATGACCAAAAGGTTTTAAAATCTATCGATTCGGCTTTGGCCGATCCTAAATTGCAGGCCAGGATTGTGACTAACGATGAATTTCACCTAAATTACATTGCCCCGGCCGGGGTTTTGTACCGATATCTGGATAACGTAGCATGGGATGTGGCCAAGGGCCATAATATCCTTTCGAAGATCAGTTTTAAGCAAGCCGCTTTGCTCACCCGCATTTATGACGAACAAAGCAGAATAATGAAGGTAGAAGATGAAGTAGCCAAAGTGATGTTTGATCCGCAATCGCGCAAAGCGGTAAATACGCATACCACATTGATGCTGATAAAAGATAATTACCACGCCTGGGCGGTGGATAGGGCACCGGGTTTAATAAAACAATACCAGGAAGCCATTGAACTATTGAAGGAGGACTGACAAAAAATGCCGGGGTTTCGCAATGCTTTTTGTTTAATTGGCGTTAATCTATCACCTTATAAAGATTTTACGCTAAATCTCTTACATTTGCCACAATGAAATTCCTATGCTACATATCTGCCCTGGTTGTGCTGCTGCTTACAGCAAAGCCTTGTTGTGCCGATAATGATTGTGGCATCAAAAATACCATTACGCAAAATGCCCCGGCTAAATCATCACCTAAAGGGAAAGATTGCCAGGGTTGTTCCCCATTTTTTGCATGTGGCTCATGTACCGGGTTTACCGTTACCAAAGCTGTTGATCACACCTTGTTTTTATTGCCCCAAATACCCGTTAAGCATGTTATTGCTTATAATCAACCATATACCGAAGATGTTGCCCAGGCAATATGGCAACCCCCGCAGATAAGTTAATACAACCCCACCATACAGCTATGCAGCTGGCCAATTTTATATTCTATTAGCTTTAAGCTTTGTGCATTCTGCTTTTAGCTTCTACATAACTAATTTCCATATTCATGAAAAAAATCATAGTGCTTTTTACGGCACTTTTATATACCGCTATGGCGTATGCCCAGGATACGTTTAAAGCAATTATTAAAGATGCCAAAACAAACGAAACCCTGATTGGTGCAACGGCATTAATACAGGGGATCAATAAAGGGGCTACGGCCGATGCCGCGGGTTTAATTACCTTAACAAACATACCTGCCGGTAAACAAATTATTCGCTTTAGTTATATTGGGTATGATACCAGGACGGACACCTTAACGTTTCCGGTTCAACAATCTTCTCCTATGATAATTTTGCTTCAGGCTAAAGGCAAGGGAGATGGCGAGGAGCTGGGTGAAGTTACCGTTTCGTCCACCCGTAGCAGTCGCACAATTGCTAATATTCCTACCCGGGTGGAGGTGATTTCGGGTGAGGAGCTGGACGAAAAAGCCAACATGAAGCCAGGCGATATCCGCATGATGCTTGCCGAAAGTACAGGGATCCAAACGCAGCAAACGTCGGCAACCAGTAATAATTCCAGTATTCGTATCCAGGGACTTGATGGTAAGTACACCCAAATTATAAGGGATGGGTTCCCGCTTTACTCCGGCTTTTCGGGCGGTTTGGGCTTACTGCAAATAGCACCGCTTGATCTGAAACAGGTTGAAGTTATCAAAGGATCATCGTCGACCCTGTATGGTGGTGGCGCTATCGCGGGCCTGGTTAATTTAGTGTCCAAAACACCCACCGATCAAAGGCAATTAAATTTCCTTTTAAACGGTACTTCGGCATTGGGTTTGGATGCCAGTGGTTTCTATTCGCAAAAGTTTAAAAAAATGGGGGCCACCGTATTTGCAGCGTATAATCATGGTACGGCTTATGATCCTGCCCATATCGATCTAACGGCCATCCCAAAGTATAACAGGTTTACCCTAAATCCTAAATTATTCTTTTACCTGGACGATAAAACCACCCTGATAACAGGGATTAACAGCACCATCGAGAACCGTATTGGCGGCGATCTTCATTATATTGAAGGCGATGGTAACGCGCAGCACAGCTATTTTGAAAAAAATAAAACGGGCAGATACAGCACACAGGTGGAGCTCGATCATACTTTGAATGACAAGGAAAAACTGGTAGTCAAGAACAGTGTAAGTTATTTCGATAGGGCTATTAACCTGCCTGATTATCGTTTTTCAGGGGTGCAGTTTTCAACTTATAGTGAAGCAACTTACTCCCGTACAAGCGAAAAATCTGATTGGGTTGCAGGATTAAACTACCTGTCAGAAAACTTTGCTGAGGATAAAAACAATGCTTTTCCGCTGAGAAGTTATAACTACAATACCATTGGTGGTTTTGTACAAAACACCTGGAATGCCACACAAAAGCTGACAATTGAAAGCGGTTTACGCGGCGACTATCACAATCGGTATGGCTTTTTTATCCTGCCACGCATATCGGCATTGTTGAAGCTTAATTCGCATTTTTCAACCCGTTTAGGCGGTGGCTTGGGTTATAAAGCGCCTACTGTATTTACCGAGGACGCCGAACGTATCCAGTTTAGAAATGTGTTGCCTATTGATGTTAAAAATACCACAGCCGAACGATCATACGGCGCAAACTATGATTTTACTTACCGCACCGGTTTCTTTGATGATAAGGTAAGCTTTAGCATTAATCAATTGTTTTTTTATACGCGGATAGAGAAGCCTATCCTGCTTGCATCACTGCCCAATGGTAACCTCCAATACCAGCAGCCCCGTGGCGACCTGAATACAAAGGGGCTTGAAACCAATGTAAAGTTAACCTATGCCGATTTTAAGCTTTTTATAGGTTATACGCTGGCGGATGTAATGCAGCATACAGATGAGAACATCTCTGTATATCCTTTAGTATCCAAACACAGGCTGAATAACGTACTGGTTTATGAGATAGAGGATAAGTTAAAGATAGGACTGGAGGCTTACTATTTTAGTCCGCAACGTTTAAATGACGGCACTACCGGCAGGGCTTACTGGACTACCGGTTTGATGGCCGAGAAGATCTGGGACCGGTTTTCCCTGTTCATCAATTTTGAGAACCTGACCGATACCCGGCAAACCAAATTTGATACCATTTATACCGGCAGTATCACCAGCCCGGTATTTAAGGATATATATGCCCCTCTGGATGGTTTTGTTATTAACGGCGGGATTAAAATCAGGCTATAATCAGCTGCAATTTAATTTGTTAGCTACTGTGTGAACCCATCTTTTAACCTTGCAATACTTTAAAACAATTGTTAAAGATGTGTACACACAGTAGTTTGTTAGGAGGGTATTAAAAACGCAGATAAATTTTGCCACCTATAATTTAAACAACCAGCTTTAGTTTTCTTTTATCGATTGATTTTACAAACTCATCAGTGCGCATAAATTCATAGCCTTTAGATTGACCCCAAAGAATAAAATCTGCTAATCTTTTTGCCATTGCCTGGCCCGAGTTGTTGGTAATATATTTTGGCAAGCCGAATCTTTCATCATTTAGATCGGTAAATTCCCAGGGGTGAAAATACAGGTTGAGATAGCCATCCTTGGCATAGGTAATTTTGCTGAGCCACTTTAGTACCGACAGCGGCAAATTATGAAAGCTAAGCCAAAAAAGCGGAAAACGGATCAGTGGCGATACCGATGCCGGGATCTGTAACACATTTTGATCATAAAACCAGCTCCGGGGCTTTTTGAAATTATTATATCGCCCGGGTATCCATGTTGGGTTGAGGGATGAATTGTAGGTGTACCCTGCTTTTTCAATTTCACGTTCATCAACCGGCATCATCCTGGCCATCCTAAAGCCGCTTACCGTGCTTCCCGAAATCTCTTCGAGTCGTGTTTTGGACTGTTTTAGATGCGCTGTTTTAAAATCGGAATGATAATAGCTATGCGATGCTATTTCATGGCCTTCGCTTACAATTTGTTGAATAACCTCCGGTTTATGATCTGCATAATTGGCGGTGCAAAAAAAAGTAGCTTTAACTTTGGCTGATCTTAATAAATCTAAAATAATGTAAGTGCCATTGGTCGAAACTGATAATTGCTCATCGAAAGATATTTGCTTACTATACTCTAATGGCAGGTCAAATTCCTCTATATCAAACCCTAACAAGATCATTATTTACAGTTAAAAGATTAGATGACCGGATAAGATAGTTAGGGCGCCCCTTTGATTGCATGAATATTTTAGCCACATATATGCCTATGATGCTTAGTACAAGGAGTTGTAAACCGCCAAAAAAAGCAATTGTAGCTATTATTGAAGCCCATCCCGAAACGGCATAGCCAGCAGCATAACTTATTAATACATAGGGGATATATAAAATAGCCAATAACGAAACGCTTATGCCAATAGTCGTCATAAGGTATAGTGGCCTGGCGCTAAAAGCCATGATGCTCCTTACGGCAAGCATTAATAATTTAGCAAATGAATAGCTGACCTCGCCGGTATGTCTTTTTGATGGGGTATATGGGATGCCAATTTGCTTAAAGCCGGCCCACTTGATGATGCCACGTAAAAAAAGCTCATACTCATCAATAAGCTTTAATTGTTTAACAACCTTTTCATCCATTAACCTGAAATCGGCAGTTCCGTTTTCAAGTTTAATGTCCGATAGCATATTGATCCCTTTATAAAAAAGATTGGAGGTAACTTTTTGATGGATCTTAACATGTGGGTTTGCGTTTTGCCTGTAGGTGTAAACAATATCATAGCCATTTTCCCAATACTCCAGCATTTTTAGTATCAAATTAGGGGGGTGCTGCATATCGGCATCCATGGTTACTATTGCATCGCCGGTAGCCATGGTAATTCCGGCTTTAAGGGCATTGTCTTTTCCAAAGTTTTTTGAAAGTTCTATGTAAAAAACATTAGTATATACTGCGGTATTGAATTTTATTTCGTTCAGTGTGTTGTCGCTGCTTCCATCGTCAACAAAAATTAATTCAAAGTCGTAGTCGGTGGCAGTTAAGGTTTTGTTGAGGGCCTGGATAAGAAAACCTATATTATTCTGCTCGTTGTGAGACGGAATAATAACAGAAATTTTCTTTTTAGAAAGGGGGTTCATATAATATAAATTGTTTTAGGCGTAGCAGGTTGGCTTTTTTCAATTATTACTTTATCGGTATTTTCAAATTCAATGTCTGTTGGATAATGCCTGATTAAACGGTGTTTCTGTGCCTAAACGGTCATTATAAATTCCAATCAAAATTACTGCATAAATGTAAATTTTTTATTACAAAACTGCAATTTATGTATTATTTTGATTACAGATAGTGCATTGTAAACATTAAAACTGTAGGAATTTTGTACTGCAAACTAAAAGTTACCCAGGCAGCATAATAATTAGCTATGGTAATTAGGTAACCTGTAGTGGTTTAGGGTTTACGAAATTCCTGGTGATGGTTTCGTAAATGATTTTAAGCCAGATCAAAAGACAGGGTAAAGCCTTTAATTTATACGGAATAACATAATTTTCCCTGACGGATTTCGGAAAAAGATCAGACGGGGAAAGGCTGGTTAAGATGAGTGCCGCTACCAGTAAAAATATTTCTAAACGGGTAACGGGCCGGTTTAAATTCATGTACCAGATGGCAACCCCGGCAAATGCAATAATATAGGTGGGCGATTCGGAACCGCTACTAAAAATAACCGCGAAAATTAAGGCAGAAGCGAGTATAAGTAATTGATATGGTGTTGACTTGAAACAATTTATTCTTAGATACGAAATGCCAAAAATTACTATTGCAGGAATAATTACTACAGTGTTTTTGAGATTAGGATAGTTTAGGATTTTGCGCAAAAAGCCCATCACGCAAATATCCTGCATCACTGAATTTTCATTTGCTAAATTTTTATCCATGATATCAATATACCAGTCATGATAAGTTTGAATGATAAATGATGGTGAAGAAATCAGCATCGGCAGCACAAACAGCACCGCATACCAAAAAATAAAGCTTGCAATAAATTTTAGTTTGTTATCAGAGAAGAAAAAGAATGCCAGGCCAACTATTCCATACAGTTTTATAAATGTACCAAGCGCTATCATTAAGGCAGCCCAAAAATCTTGTTTTCGCTTGATGAAATTAAAGCTCAAAATAATAAAGCCGGCTATCATGGGGTTACTTTGCACGCTGGCAGATGCCGTCATTAATTCATGAGCGCATATCAGCAAAACAATAAGGTATTGATTTTCTTTTAACGGCAATAGCTGGATAGCTTTAAATAGAATAAAGGCATTAAACATTACCCATAGTATAATGCCAATGCTATCGGGCATGAAGGTAAATGGGGCAAATATTATTGAAAATATAGGGCCGTAATGATTGAGATCATAATAATGCTCTGGCTGGTAAGCATATAAATTATGCTGATGGATGGTATTTAAAAAATTGTATTTAAAAATAGTATAGTTATTAAACCCCTGGTGATTTAAAAGCTCCCGGAGAACGATAAGAAAACTCAGGCCAAACCATAAGGAAAATACAAAAGGTTTATTATAAATGAGTTTGGTTAGTTTTTGCATGATAAGGGGGTATCGTTCGGCGCAAATATAACAATCCCTCAATAATATAATACTGAATGATTATATTATTGAGGGTTGTATTGAACGGTGTTTAAACTCTATGTGAATTTATAGTCCCTTTATTTTTAGCTAACCCGGTCGGTTTTATAAATGGTAAGTTTGCCATCTAAAATAGGAGAAACCTGCTCAATAAACAGCTTAATATGTGGCTGTTTAGCATGTATATCCAACCCTTCCTGGCTGGCCCAGGTTTCGTGGAAAATGAATTGCGTTTCATCTTCGGTTGATTGGTATAGCTCATATTGCAAACAAGCCTCCTCTTTGATTGATCCGGCTACCAGTGCATCGAGGTATCCTTTTATTTCTTCAGTAAAACCCGGTTTAGATTTCACTAACGCTGTTAAGTAAATTTTCATACTGATGGTTGTTTTGGATAAATAAATTGTTCAAATGTAAGTGATAACGTTGGAGGTCTTTGGGGATGTCGGCATTTTTTTCCACGTCATGAAAATGGATACTTGGCAATGATTCCATACCTGTAAAAGCATTCATGCGGTGAAAGCCAAATAACGGGCCTTCATCAACACTATGCTCATTAAAGAATTCGCCGGGTAGGGTAAATGCCGTAGTGGGGGCGTTCCATGAAGTAGTTAACATATACTTTTTGCCATGCATCAAGCCACCGGTACCATAATTAATGGTCGGGTTGGCAGCGTTACGCCCATCGCTTCTATAAATACCATTCTGATAGCCTTCGGTAAAAACCTCGTCTATGTATTTTTTGAAACCGTGCGGCAACTGAAACCACCATATGGGGGTATGGTAAATAATTACATCGGCCCATTTATAGTTTTCAACTTCCTGTTTAGGATCATAGTCATCATTAACATCGGTTGAACGGATCTCGAATCCCGGTTGTTCTTCAAAATATTTTACGGTGGCATCCAGTAATGTTTTATTGAAACGGCCTCCCGAATGACCAAAAATCTGTCCTCCGTTTATTACAAATATGTTTTTCATTTTATCTCTTTTAATTTTTTATCAAAATTACGGGCTCTGTTGCTACTATTAAAATAACATAAATCATATCTTTGTATCATAATTATGATAGATAGCAATGGTGAATTTTGAATGGTTCCGCACGTTTAAGGCTATATATGAAACCGGATCGCTAACCGGCGCTGCCGAAGCCTTGTTTATTTCCCAACCCGGTGTAAGCCTGCACCTGAGTTCGCTGGAAAGCTATGTGGGTTATAAGTTGTTTGATCGTACCTCGCGCAAAATGGTATCAACCGAGCGTGGAAAAATACTATACAACTACATACAGGAGTCTATATGTAAACTGGAAGAAGCCGAGCGGCACTTTCATAAAAGCACCGAAAAGGATATCCCCACCATCAGCATAGGGATGTGCCTTGAAACTTTTCAGTTTACGCTGGAATCCTACCTGCCCACATTGCCTTTTAACGTGATCATTAAATTTGGCGAATACCCCCAGATGCTTGCCGACCTGGACAGTGGGATATTAGATATGATCATCACCCCGCAAAAAGGAGATTATAAGGGCCTGGAGTATAAACCCTTTTTTAAAGAGAGAATAGTGGTTTTGGCCGGGGCGCAAACGGATATTGCGGGGTTCAAAGATCTGCTTAAAACAAAAGACCTGCCCCGGATCCAGGCATGGCTCAAGGCACAAACCTGGTATGGCTCGTCTGGCGATATGGAACACCTGCGTCGTTTCTGGCATATCAACTTTGGTAAACGCCCCGATTTTAAACCCAATTTTATAGTCCCCAATATGGGTTCCATTATTCGTTGCCTGAGTGGAGGGACGGGGATTGCCGTAATTCCCGATTTTCTGTCGAAAAAAGAACGTGATACCGGCAACATTAAACTGCTTTGGGAGGGTTATAACATGATAGAAAATACCCTATACTTTGGTACCCGGAAAAAGTCGATCTATTCAGAGCAGATTGCGATGGTAGAAGAGATATTTGAAAGAGAAATGGTGGGATAGATTAAAAAAATCGATATTCTGCTACCCAATGAATGCTTACACTATTATGAAAATAAGCATTGCTGTAAGCCGTAAATTCGCATTGTATAAAAATTAAAATAATGCCTTCAAATATTCAAAAAATAACTTTCGGTAACGGTTGCTTTTGGTGCACCGAAGCCATATTTCAATCATTAAAAGGAGTGCTGTCGGTAACCTCCGGTTACATGGGCGGCCATGTAGATAATCCAACCTATAAAGACGTTTGTACGGGTACCACGGGCCATGCTGAAGTGATAGCATTGGAATATGATGCTGATGTGTTATCGCTGGATGAATTGTTGCTGGTTTTCTTTAAAACCCATAACCCAACAACGCTTAACCGCCAGGGTAATGATGTAGGTACACAATACCGGTCGGCCATATTTTATACTACCGATGAGCAAAAGGCAGCGGCAGAAGTCATGATCAAAACCTTAACAGATGAAAAGGTTTTTGATAGCCCTATTGTTACGGAGATTATACCGGCCAGCGAATTTTACAAAGCGGAAGCCTATCATCAGAATTATTTTAACGATAATCCCGGCCAGTCATACTGTGCATTTGTTATTCAGCCAAAACTGAATAAATTTGCAAAAGAGTTTACAGATAAAATTAAGCCGGAGTTGCTGTAAGATAAATAGATTCTTTGTCATGCTGAGCGAAGTGAAGCATCTATTATTCACCATGCTTCTTCGCCCTGTAAAGTCTGCGATTAGATCCGTCACTGCGTTCAGGATGACAAAAAATAAAAGTAGTTCTGCCGCCATCATCACCCATCTATGAAAAAAAGCTATATACTACCTATACTCTTGCTGCTCACAGCCTGCGCGTCAACAAAAAAAGTTGCAATTGGCAATGCAACATCTATCACCAATGGTGGTAAAGCATGGGCGTCCATCTGGCAGCAAAGGGCGGCGGAGTATAAAGCCTTATGTTTCCAGGCGTATAATATTGCTAAGTTGCGGGTTGATGAAGGGGTAAAGAATCCCGGTAGTAAACCATGGGCCATTGTTACTGATATCGACGAAACTTTGCTTGATAATAGTCCTTACGATGCCAGCAGGGCCTTGGAAAACCTGGATTATTCAGATGCCACCTGGAAAGGGTGGACGGATAAAGCCATAGCCGATACCGTACCCGGTGCACCTTCTTTTTTTAAATACGCGGCCTCAAAAGGCATAACTATATTTTACATCACCAACCGCAACGAGGCCGAGCGGACTACAACCTTGAAAAATCTGCGGCTATACGGTTTGCCCAATGCCGATGATGAGCATCTGCAATTAAAAACAACAACATCAAGCAAAGAGGCCCGCAGGCTTAATGTGTTAAAAACGCATAACATCCTGTTGCTTTGCGGCGATAACCTGCCCGATTTTGATATGTTATATGATAACCACCCATCCGAAGATAGCCGGGTGGCCACAACGCGAAAGCTGGAAAAGGAATTTGGCAACAGGTATATTGTAATTCCTAATCCATCATATGGGGATTTTGAAGGGGCGCTATTCCACTTTAATTACAAGCTTACAAACGCTCAAAAAGATTCAGTTATCAAAGCTAATATCAAAACGGATAAGTAAGTTCTTATTCAACTTATCTGGCATTTTGTGATGATGCTTCCTGATTAATGGTATAGATAGTTTATATTTATCCATTATTCTGCAAAAAAATTAACTCATAAAATATGCTTTGCTTGTAAAAGGCCTTTCAATTGGCTCAAAAAGCGGCAAAAATGTTGAGAAGATGTCAAATATTGAGGTGAAATGCGTAGAAACAGCAAATAAATTGCAAATTTGTGGTCTGCATTAAAACAGTTAACTCCCTGTTTAACTATGAGCGATAGAACGATACTGGTTTGGTTTAGAAATGACTTGCGGATACATGATAACGAAATATTGTTAGAAGCCGTACGCAAGGCAGATAAAGTACTGCCGGTATATTGTTTTGATCCCTATTATTTTCAGCAAACAGCATCTGGGAATTTTAAAACCGGGAGCTTCAGGGCCCGGTTCCTGTTAGAAGCCGTTGCCGATCTGCGCAAAAACCTGCAGGCCTATGGCGCCGAACTCATCATCAGGATAGGGAACCCTTCCGAAATAATTCCACAACTTGCGGCTCAATACCAGGTGAACGAAGTTTACCACCATCGTGAGGTAGCTCATGAAGAAACCACCATATCTGAAGAGGTAGAGGCGGCTTTATGGAAAATGAGACTCAACCTGAAGCATTTTATAGGGCATACCTTATATCATAAAGAAGATCTTCCTTTTCCTATAAAAGATATTCCCGATAGTTTTGCTGTATTTAAAAAGAAGGTGGAGCGCGATAGCGATGTACGCCCATGTGTGCCAACGCCCGGCCATATTTATACCCCCGAAATTACAGAGGCAGGGGAGTTGCCCACCCTGCAGCAATTAGGATTAACCGAACCTGTGGATGATATGCGGGCTGTCAATTATTTTCAGGGGGGCGAAACGGCAGCGTTGATACAATTAAAAGAATACTTTTTAAAGATAGCTCCTGCAGTTAAATCAAAAGGGCGCAATGGTAACATCAATAATTCGTCGAAATTATCGCCGTGGATAGCAATTGGCTGTATATCCTTAAGGCAGGTATATTGGGAAATATTTAAACAAAACCAGGAAGGCAATGCGCCGGGTGCTATGCTGAAGCTGGAATTGTTGTGGCGGGATTATTTCAGGTTCATGTTTAAAAAACATGGGCAAAAATTTATAAAAACCCAAAAAACCGAAGAAGAAGGAATTGTTTCAACAGCAAACGAAGAAGGCTTTTTAAAATGGGCGGCAGGTAAAACTGGCGTACCTTATATTGATGCCTGTATGCACGAGTTGAATGCCACGGGTTATATCTGCAACCAATGCAGGCAAATTGTAGCAAGCTACCTGGTACATGACCTTAAGGCCGACTGGACAAAAGGCGCCGCTTATTTTGAAGAAAAGCTGATTGATTATTCGCCCGCCAGTAACTGGGGCAACTGGGCTTTTGTAGCCGGCGTAAACGATGCTAAAGAAAGCAAATACGCCATAGCCTCCATGCCACAAAAAGATCTGGAAGCCAAAAGTGATTTTGTGAACACCTGGCAATCATCACCCAAGGATGAAGCCGGTGATCTAGTGGGGGTGTAATATATTCTCCAGTCATAAAGCCTACTAAGGATTTAAACTTCAATTTTTATAATGTTAAACAAAACCATGTCATTGCTTCGTGCCTACCCATGACATTTTTTTACAAAAAACCTTTTTGTCATCCTGAACGCAGTGAAGGATCTGCTATTCGCCATGCTTCTTCGCCCTGTAAAGTCTGCGAATAGATGCTTCACTCCGTTCAGCATGACAAATTTTTCAAATCGTTTCAACTGTTTCAACTCCCGCGAGCTTGTAGCTCGTGGGTTGTAGGGTTTCAGTTTTTTAGCCGTGGTAAGCCGGAGGCTTAAACCATGCGCCCCCACGAGTTACGCGTTGCTAACCTCACAGGAGTTAAATTTACAACATCTTCTAAAGCGGTACGTACATCGTTATACCCCTTTTAAGAATAATAAGCAGTATTTTATCCTTCAAATCCCCTGTATATCATTAAATCAGGATTAAAATCAACCAAATTTCTTTACAATTAATTGTGAAGTATATAAGCCTATATGCTTACTTTTGTACCGTTTTAAAGATCATTTTCACATGGATCGTCTAAATTATATCAATAGCGGCAACGCAGACTACATCAATTCCCTATACGAAGCCTACAAACAGGACCCCGAATCGGTAGATTATGGATGGCAAAAGTTTTTCGAAGGTTTTGAATTTAATATAAATACCAACGCAACCGGAAAGGTTGCAGCATCGGCAGCGCCGGCAATTGGTGAAGAAACACATGATCACTTTTTAAAAGAGATCAATGTGCTTAACATGATACATGGGTACCGCTCACGCGGGCACCTGTTTGCCAAAACCAATCCCGTACGCGAACGCCGCCACTACTATCCCGGTAAAGAACTTGAAACATTTGGCCTGAACGAAGGCGATCTGGATACCGTTTTTAACGCGGGTGTTGAGGTTGGTTTAGGTGCAGCCAAACTGCGCGACATTCGCCAGCTGTTAGAAGATACTTATTGCCAGGCTATCGGTGCCGAGTACCGGTACATCCGCAACCCTATCAAAATCAAATGGTTTGAGGATAGGATGGAGAAGCATCGCAATACGCCTTCATTCACCCTCGAAGAGAAAAAGCTGATGCTGAATAAGCTGAACGAGGCTGTAACTTTCGAAAACTTTTTGGGAACCAAATTCCTGGGGCAAAAACGTTTCTCGCTCGAAGGAGCTGAAGCATTGATCCCGTCACTGGATTCAGTTATTAAAAAAGGTGCCGACCTGGGTATCGAAGAGTTCATTATTGGTATGGCTCACCGTGGTCGTTTAAACGTGCTTACCAACATCATGGAGAAAACCTATAAAGAGGTGTTCTCTGAGTTTGAAGGTAAAAACTTTGATTCGGAATCGCCTTTCGGTGGTGATGTTAAATATCACTTAGGCTTTTCAACCGATGTAACTACATCAAACGGCAAAAAGGTACACTTAAGCTTGTGTCCTAACCCATCGCACTTAGAGGCGGTTGACCCGGTTGTTGAAGGTATCACCCGTTCAAAAATAGATTTTAAATACAACGGCGATCATTCCAAGATAGCCCCAATATTGATCCATGGCGATGCCTCAGTTGCAGGCCAGGGTATTGTTTACGAAGTTTTACAAATGGAAAAACTGGATGGCTACCGCACCGGCGGCACCATTCACCTGGTTATTAATAACCAGATAGGTTTTACCACAAATTATAAAGATGCCCGTTCAAGTACCTATTGTACCGATGTGGCAAAAACTGTTTTATCTCCCGTATTTCACGTAAATGGTGATGACGTTGAGGCCCTGGCCTACGTTGTTAACCTGGCAATGGAGTACAGGCAGATATTTAACGAGGATGTATTTATTGATATCCTTTGTTATCGCCGTTATGGCCACAACGAGGCTGATGAACCTAAATTTACCCAGCCACTATTGTACAAGGCTATTGAGGCACATCCAAATCCGTTAAAAATTTATAACCAGAAATTGATAGCTGAAGGCAGTATTGATGCCGAGGTGCTTAAATCAATGGAGAAAACTTTTAAGGATGAGTTGCAGCAAAGGCTGGATGAATCAAAGGCAGAAGATAAGTTTACCGATACCATAGCCATGTTTGAAGGTGCATGGAGCGGTTTGCATTTGGCCAGTCACAGGGAATTGGTTAAAGCGGTTGATACATCAGTGCCTGAGGACAGATTACTGGAAATAGGTAATAAGATAACAACTTTGCCGGCCGACAAGGAGTTTTTTAAAAAGATAGAAAAACTGTTTGAAGACCGCAACAACATGGTTAACAAAACCCGGGTATTTGACTGGGCCATGGGTGAATTACTGGCCTACGGTACTTTGTTAAAAGATGGTTACCCCATCAGGTTAAGTGGCGAGGATGTAAAACGCGGAACATTTTCTCATCGCCACGCGGTTTTAACCCTGGCCGAATCTGAAGATGAATATACGCCGCTTGCAACTATTGAAACTGATGCAAAACTGAGCATTTATAACTCTTTATTATCTGAGTATGGTGTTTTAGGTTTTGAATATGGCTATGCTTTAGCAAACCCTAACGCGCTTACGATATGGGAAGCACAGTTTGGCGATTTCTTTAACGGTGCGCAGATCATTGTTGACCAATACATTGCCAGCGCCGAAACTAAATGGCAACGCGGTAATGGTTTGGTGATGTTATTGCCTCATGGTTATGAAGGCCAGGGTCCGGAGCACTCCTCTGCACGTGTAGAGCGTTTTCTGGAACTTTGTGCCGATGATAATATCCAGGTAGCAAACTGTACTACACCCGCAAACTTCTTCCACATTTTAAGAAGACAAATGCAGCGTGATTTCCGTAAGCCACTGATCATCTTTACACCAAAGAGTTTGCTGCGCAGTCCTAAATGCGTATCACCGATTGAGGATTTTACCAATGGTAAATTCCATGAGTTATTTGATGATACTTACGCTGATGCAAAAAAGGTAAAACGTGTGTTGCTATGTACAGGTAAGGTTTATTATGATCTGTTAGAGAAACAACAGGCTGATAAGCGGAATGATGTTGCTATTGTACGTGTTGAGCAATTGTATCCAACACCGGTTACACAGATATTGAAGATTAAAGCTAAATACGATAAGGCTACTGAGTTTATCTGGGTACAGGAAGAGCCCGAGAATATGGGTGCATGGCCATACATTTGCCGTAAATTCCATAGCGATAAGGTGATTAACCTGGATGTGATTTCACGTAATGAAGGTAGCAGTACTGCTACTGGTTTTGCCAAGCAACATGCCGCCCAGCAGTTGTACATTGTTTCAAAGGCATTTGAAGCACCTGCAGGTAAAGTGGTAAAACAAGCAGTAAAAAAAACAACAAAAAAAATGGCTGATGCCGGAGCGGATTGATAATTTCTGTTTCGGGTTGCGAGTTTCGTGTTGCGGGTTAAAAGCCCGGCACCCGAACCTCAGAACCCGAAACGCGAACCTCGCAACCCGCAACTATTAAATATAAAATCTACAACACTATAATATGAGTTTAGCGATCAAAGTTCCGCCGGTAGGCGAATCGATAACAGAAGTAACCCTATCAAGCTGGAGAAAAAAGGATGGCGATCACGTGGAAATGGATGAAGTTATTGCCGAATTAGAATCGGACAAGGCTACTTTTGAATTAACTGCCGAGCGTGCAGGTACTTTACAAACAGTTGCCAAAGAAGGCGATACTTTAGCTATTGGTGCCCTGGTTGGCAACATTGAAGAAGGCGCCGGTGCTCCGGCTGCGCAACCGCAGCCAGAAGTTGTGGCTCCTGCTCCAGCCCCGGTGGCCGCGGCAGCTCCTGCAACTACGCCTGCACCTGCAACAGGTGGTGGCTCTTTACAAATTAAAGTGCCAACGGTTGGTGAATCTATCACCGAGGTTACTTTATCGCGCTGGATCAAAAAAGATGGCGATGCCGTTGAAATGGATGAAGCCATTGCCGAACTGGAATCAGACAAAGCAACTTTTGAACTGACTGCCGAAAAAGCCGGAATATTAAAAACCATAGCCAAAGAAGGCGATGTATTACCTATTGGTGCAGTAGTTTGTACTATTGAAGGCGCAGGCGCTGCAAAACCAGCATCTGTTCCCGTAACCCCCCAAATTGTTATCGCTACAGACGAATCGCCGCGCGGTGGTTCAGCTGCTGCCGGTGGCGTAACTTATGCATCAGGTACACCATCACCTGCTGCCGCAAAAATATTGGCCGAAAAGGGCGTTGATCCTAAAGGTGTAAACGGTACCGGTGTTGATGGTCGTATTACCAAAGGTGATGCACTGGGCGCTCAGGTAGCACCTGCCCAGCCTGCTGCTAAACCTGCCGCACCTGTTGTAGCCGGAGAGAGAAGCGAAAAACGCGAGAAAATGACCTCGCTGCGTAAAACAGTAGCCAAACGTTTGGTAGCTGTTAAAAATGAAACGGCCATGCTTACCACTTTTAACGAAGTGGATATGCAACCCATCATGGAACTGCGCGGTAAATACAAAGATAAATTTAAAGAGAAACACGGTGTAGGTTTAGGCTTCATGTCGTTTTTCACTAAAGCAGTTACCGAGGCTTTGAAAGACTGGCCTTCTGTAGGTGCCCGTATTGAAGGCGAAGAGGTTGTTTTCAGCAACTTTGCTGATATCTCTATAGCTGTATCGGCTCCCAAAGGTTTGGTGGTTCCGGTTATCCGTAATGCGGATAGCATGAGCCTTGCCGAAATTGAAAAGGCGATTGTTGTATTAGCCGGTAAAGCCCGCGAAAACAAATTAACCATACCAGAAATGACAGGTGGTACTTTCACTATCACCAACGGTGGTGTGTTTGGTTCTATGATGTCTACTCCGATATTAAATTCGCCTCAATCTGCCATTTTAGGGATGCACAATATTATTGAGCGCCCGGTTGCCGTAAACGGGCAAGTGGTTATCCGCCCGATGATGTACCTGGCCCTGTCATATGATCACCGCATCATTGATGGCCGCGAATCGGTAAGCTTCCTGGTACGTGTAAAACAATTACTGGAAGATCCTGCAAGGTTGTTATTAGGGGTGTAAATTCCTCCATGATGATATAAAAAAGCCTGGTGAAAACCGGGCTTTTTTTGTTAAACGAAAACTTTTTAAAGGCTGAAAAACCAATTCTTTTTTGTGTTTTTAGAATGTTTTTTACGCTTTTTAGGTGCGTTTATTGATCATAATTGGCATTTTTAAGGCATTTATGATGCAAAAAAACACCTTTAAGAAGTTTTTAGCTAGAGGATCAATGCAAAATCTTCCTGCGCTCCTTACTAACCGGGTTTAGGTAATTATTATCGGCCAGCCAGTCGGCCATGCGTTGCGGCCAGGTACTGATGGATTGGAGCTTTGAGCGGTTGCCCATATTAAAGCCGTGCCCACCCTGCGTAAAAATATGTACTTCGATAGGCACCTTGGCCTCCCTGTACTTTTGCAGCAGACTTACCACCGGTACCGCACAGCAGGGGTCATCATTGGCGGCCAATAAAAAGGCTGGAGGTGCATCTGCCGGGATCACATCCGGTATATACAGTGGCCCCGGGTATATCTGGATCACAAACTTGGGTTTGGCATTTAGGCGGTCGATAGGGTCGGGGGCAGCAGGGTCGCCTTTGCCTTCTCCATAGGCTACCATATCCACCACCTCGCCACCGGCAGAAAATCCCATCATGCCTATGCGGTTGGTATCCAGGCCGTATTCGGCGGCTTTGCTGCGCACCAGGCGCATAGCCCTGTAACCGTCCTGCTTAGCGTGTACATCAATTTTATAGGGCGAAAGGGTATCCCTGCCCAGGCGGTATTTTAATACAAAAACGGTAATACCCAGGTTGTTGAGGTATTTTGCGGGCTCCACACCCTCGGCCGTATAAACTAGCAAACGATGGCCACCGCCGGGGCATATAATCACCGCCGCGCCAATAGCTTTACCTGCCGGAGGTAAAAATACCGTAAGCGAGGGGTTATGGATATTTTTCACCCAATAATCCTTAGCCTGCTCGGGTTCATTGCGTCGGCTCTCAAACCCCGGTGCGCCCTTTGGCCACAGTGGTATTACTACAGGTTTATCCTGCGCTGATACGGCTAATGGTGCTGCAAATAGTAGCAGGCATAGGTAAATGGCGAGTTTTGTTTGCATAAAGTAAATATAGTTTATAGTTGATGTTTCAAAGTTTATTAGCTTAAACTTTTCTGTAACTTAATAGTTATAAATGAGGATCATAGCTAAGGTTAATTTAGCTATGATATTGAACCATTAACTAAAATTATATGGCAAATTTCCAGGAAATTATAGCATCAGAGATACCTGTACTGGTTGATTTTTCGGCCGAGTGGTGTGGCCCGTGTAAAATGATGCCACCTATATTGCAGGATGTAAAGCACGCCCTTGGCGATAAGGTAAAGATCATCAAAATAGATATCGACAAAAACCCACAGGCAGCAAGCGCATATAAGGTGCAAAGTGTGCCTACGCTTATGATATTTCAAAAGGGGCAAACCAAATGGCGCCAAAGCGGCGTGGTGCAGGCCAGGGACCTGCAGCGGACGATTGAGATGTTTATATAAGCCTTAATCCTGCCTCTCAAAAGCAGGGGGGCTACGTGAGGCTTCTGTGACAAACAGTTCATACTATGTATGTAACTTTAACGTATAATACTAAAAGTAAATCCATTATGGCAACTATCGAAAGCATTCAGAATTCATATATTGATTATGTACTTACTGAAGGTTCACAACCTAAATCGGTATACATATTTGCTAAACAAAACGAAATGACCGAGGCTGAGTTTTATCAGTTCTTTGGCTCGTTCGAGGCGGTGGAACAGTCCATTTGGGCAGGTTTTGCAACAAAAACATTAGCCGAAATAAGAGCTCAGGAAGTATGGACCCAGTATAGCGCCCGTGAAAAAGCCCTGTCATTCTTTTATGGCTTTTTTGAGTTGCTTAAAGGTAGTCGTAGTTTTGCCATTTATACTATAAATAAACAGCCTAAAGGGTTTACTACCCCACGCGTTTTTGAAAACCTGAAAAATATTTACGAAAACTTTGCCGATGAGATCCTGAAGGAAGGCATTGAAACAACAGAACTTACTGATCGCAAGTTTTTCAGCAAGCGCTATAAAGATGCGTTGTGGATCCAGTTTGTGTTTGTGCTAAACTTTTGGGTAAATGATAATTCGGCCGGCTTTGAGAAAACCGATGAAGCTATTGAAAAAGGTGTTAACGTAACGTTCGATCTGTTTCAGCGTTCGCCCATCGATAACCTTTTTGAGTATGGTAAATTCCTTGTGAAAAACGGTAGGGTTTAAAGATAAGATGGGATTTTAAAATTCATTATGACAGATAACAAAAAAGATCTTCCGTCGGCTGATGGAGGAGATTTACAGGGCGCTGCTCCCGAACAAAGCAGCATGCCAACCACCAAAACTGAGCGCTCCGCCAAGTTTGTAAAAACGGGTTTTAAAATAGGAGGCAATTATATAAAGCATTATTCAAAAAAGCTGTTCAATCCAGATATGGATAAGTCCCAGCTGAACGAGGATAATGCTGCCGATATCTACCAGTCGCTAAGTGAACTTAAGGGCAGCGCGCTTAAGGTTGCCCAAATGCTCAGCATGGATAAAAACCTGCTGCCGCAGGCTTATGTAGATAAATTCACGCAATCGCAATACAATGCGCCACCGCTTTCGGGACCGCTTATTGTACAAACGTTTAAAAAGTATTTTGGCAAAAATCCCGACAAGATCTATGATAAGTTCAATATCCGATCGACCAATGCCGCATCAATAGGCCAGGTTCACCAGGCCGAACTGGATGGCAAAAAGCTGGCTGTGAAAATCCAATACCCCGGTGTGGGTGATTCTATATCATCCGACCTTAAGCTGATTAAGCCTTTTGCTTTCCGTATGCTGGGCATGAGCGAAAAGGAATTGAATGTTTACATGAGCGAGGTAGAAGAACGCCTGCTGGAAGAGACTGATTATGAGCTGGAAGTGCGCCGCTCTATCGAGTTTTCTACCGCCTGCGCCAACCTGGATAATGTAGTGTTTCCTAAATACTATCCCGAATTATCCAGCAAGCGCATCATTACTATGGATTGGCTGGAAGGAAAGCACCTGAAAGAATTTTTGGCTACCAATCCATCACAGGAACTGCGGAATCAGATAGGGCAGGCCCTTTGGGATTTTTATAATTTTCAGCAGCACGAACTGCGTGCAGTACATGCCGATCCGCATCCCGGTAACTTCATGATCACCCCGGAAGGTAAGCTTGGCGTTATTGATTTTGGCTGTATTAAAGAGATGCCGGAGGATTTTTATTATCCCTTCTTCTCGCTTACATCAACTAACCTGCTCGATAATAAAGAGGAAACCATCAAGGCTTTCCGGTTATTGGATATGATCCGCAAGGATGATACCCCGGCACAAATTGAGTTTTATTATACGCAATTTAAGGAGATGATCAGCTTATTTGCCATGCCTTACATTGATGATCATTTCGACTTTAGCCAAACCGAGTTTTTTGACAAGCTATTTGCTTTTGGCGAACGCCTTTCCAAAATGCCCGAATTTAAACAGGCCCGTGGAGTTAAGCATTTTATTTATGTTAACCGCACCAATTTCGGCTTGTATAATATTTTACATGAACTAAAGGCCGAAGTTAAAACGGATACCTTTAAACCGCATGTGGTATTGGAATATTGAGCTCATCCAACCCATTTCAAAAAAGATCACTTTTGATTTGCGTGTGCATAGAAACTTACGAAGTTTTCAAAACTTCGTAAGTTTGACTTAAACGTTTTGTCGGAGTAACACCATTCTCCTGACGACAGAGCTTTTGATTTGAAGTTTTATTTATATTTGAATTTCCTCAGCCACATATAAAATATACATATGCCATTACTCGCAAACACCTTCGTTCACCACGTACATTTTTGGCTTACCAATAAAGCGGATAAGGATAAATTGATTGAGGGGCTAAACATTCTGAAACCTATCGCCCACATCCGTGATTTTCATATTGGCGTGCCTGCCGATACCAACCGCGATGTGATTGACCGCTCTTATGATGTATCCTTGTTGCTTTTGTTTGATTCGCCAGAGTTACAGGAGGCCTACCAGGTAGATCCTACCCATATTATTTTTGCCGAGCAATATGCAAAGCCACTTTGCAGTAAAGTCGTAGTGGTTGATAGCGTAAATATTTAATAAGTACCGGGTAAACACGCAATTTAAAACAGCCTGCCTGCTTTGTTGTTGCACATAACATGAAGGTATTACTTGCGGGGGCTAACGGTTACATAGGTACAAGGCTTATCCCGGTTTTGTTGGAGAAAGGCTATGACGTAGTTTGCCTTGTGCGTGATAAACGGCGTTTTCATGAACATAGCGACTTTAGTAAGCAAGTAACACTTACAACGGGAGATCTGCTTAAGGAATCGAGTATTGAAGCCTTTCCTGAAGATATTGATGCCGCTTATTACCTGGTGCATTCTATGTCGCAGGCGCAGGATTTTGCGGCGTTGGAGGCTTTATCAGCATATAATTTTATTCATGCGCTTGATAAAACCAGCTGCAGGCAAACGATATTTTTAAGCGGTATCACCAATGATAATAATCTCTCCAAACATCTCGAATCGCGCAGGCATGTAGAGGATGTTTTAAAGGAAGGTAAATCGGCGCTTACTGTGTTAAGGGCGGCTATTATTATCGGTTCCGGAAGCGCTTCGTTTGAGATCATTCGTGATCTTACCGAAAAACTACCTGTCATGACCGTGCCCCGCTGGGTAAACACCCGCTGTCAGCCTATAGCCATCCGCGATGTGCTGGGTTACCTGGTAAGTGTGATGCTCAACGAAAAAACGTTTAAGAAAACCTTTGATATAGGTGGACCGGATATTTTATCATTCAAGGATATGATGCTTGTTTATGCCAAAGTGCGTAAGCTGAAAAGGCATATTTTTATCATTCCGTTCCTATCGCCTAAAATTTCTTCCTACTGGCTTTACTTTGTTACTTCAACCAGTTATACCTTAGCGCAAAGCCTGGTGAACAGCATGAAGAACGAAACCATTATGCAGGATCATAGCATAGATGATATAGTGCTGAGAAAATGCTTAACATATGAGGAAGCACTTAACCTGGCCTTTGTTAAGATAGAGCAGAACTCTATTGTATCCAGCTGGAAGGACGCCCTGAATATGGGCTATCTCCATTCGGGTTTTATGGACCAGATAAAAGTACCACAGAATGGTACGCTGCAGTATAAAGTTAAAATGCCTTTTGAGCGCGAAAGCGCAGATGTGTTCACCAATTTTATGTCGATAGGTGGCAATCGGGGGTGGTATTACTGGGACTGGATCTGGAACATCCGCGGTTTTATTGATAAGTTATTTGGAGGTGTAGGCATACGCAGGGGGCGCACCAGCAACATCAATATAGCTCCTGGCGATGTCATAGATTTTTGGCGTGTTTTACTGGCCGATAAAGAAAATAAGCGCCTGCTATTATATGCCGAAATGAAGCTGCCAGGCGAAGCTTGGTTGGAATTTAAAATAATTGAACGTAACGGTAATAAAAACCTGAGCCAGGTTGCTACTTTTAGGCCCAGCGGTTTGTGGGGGCGGTTGTACTGGTATGCTATGTGGCCTTTCCACCTGTTTATTTTTAATGGCATGGCAAAAGAAATTATACATTACGGGGAGGGAGTTTAGCCATTTGTTTTATGGCTCTTAACTCCTCGCTTTGCGACGATCCAATAACATGAAAACAAAAAACCTTGACAAATAACAACAAGATGAACATATTGATAACAGGTGGTTCTGGCGGTTTAGGTAAGCGGCTTAGTAAGCTATTGCTGGCGAAAGGCTATTCCGTAAGTTTTTTGAGCCGGAACCCTGCTAAAGACATAGATATTAAAACCTTTATATGGAACGTGAATAATGGCACTATTGATGAACATTGCATTGATGGTGTAGATACAATTATTCATTTGGCGGGGGCCGGCATTGCAGATAAACGCTGGACGGAAGATCGTAAAAAAGAAATAATAGAAAGTCGCACCAAATCAATTGCCCTGTTATATAGCCTGCTTAAAACCCGGGCTAACAAAGTTACTTCGGTTATCTCTGCCTCGGGTATTGGGTATTATAGTGATAGGGGAGATGAATTACTGACAGAAACCAGCCCGCCGGTTAGTGATTTTATATCGCAATGCTGTATTGATTGGGAGGCCGCAGTTGATGAAGGTGAAAAGCTGGGTTTGCGCATAGTAAAATTCCGCACTGGTGTGGTGCTGGATAAAGAAGCGGGAGCATTGCCTGCGCTGGCCTTACCCGTAAAGCTTTTTGTAGGTTCGCCAATAGGCAATGGTAAACAATGGATTCCCTGGATCCACTGGCAGGATGTAGTTGATATGTACCTGTTTGCCATAGAAAACAAAGGGCTGAAAGGGGTTTTTAATATGGTGGCACCTAACCCGGTAACCAATGCCCAAATGACAAAGGCAGTAGCTAAACAATTGCATAAACCTATGTGGGCGCCAAATGTGCCTGCATTTGTGCTGAAATTATTGCTGGGCGAAATCAGTAGCCTGGTTTTGGGAAGCACTAAAGTATCTGATCAAAAAATTAAAGATGCAGGCTTCAGTTTTAAGTATACTGAGGTGACAGCCGCATTGAAAGAAATATATGGATAAAAATACCCCGATAACGATCTTCTGGTTTCGCCGCGACCTGCGTTTAAATGACAATGCGGGTTTATATCACGCCTTGAAAAGTGGCAACCCTGTTTTGCCTTTGTTTATTTTTGATAAGGAGATATTAGATAAGCTGGAAGACAAGGATGATGCCCGTGTCACTTTTATTTATGATGCTATTCAAGAGCTGCATGCAGAACTCCAAAAACATGGAAGCAGTCTATTGGTGATTTATGATAAGGCCGATCATGCCTGGGATAAAATAATCAAGGAACATAATATTGCATCGGTGTATGCCAATCATGATTATGAACCCTACGCTACCAGGCGCGATGATGCTGTAGGAGAGAGGCTGAAAAAGCACAATATCGATTTCAAAACCTTTAAAGACCAGGTAATATTTGAAAAAGATGAGGTAACCAAAGATGATGGCAAACCTTACACTGTTTATACCCCATATCAGCGCAAATGGTATGCAGCACTTAAGCCATTTCATCTTAAACCTTATCCTACCCTAAAGTATTTAACCAACTTGGTTAAGACCCAGCCTTTGGCAATACCTTCATTAAAAGAAATGGGTTTTGAAAAAAGCACCCTTCCCTTGCCTGGTAAGGAGTATGAGGACGTTATCAGCGATTATGCGGAGAAGCGTAATTTTCCCGCTATTAAAGGCACATCACATATTGGAATGCATTTACGTTTTGGTACCATAAGCATCAGGGAGCTGGCAAAAACGGCATATGGTTATAGTAGTAAAACGTGGCTTAATGAATTGATATGGCGCGAGTTTTATATGATGATTTTGTACCATTTCCCGCACACGATGGATCATGCTTTTCGCCCGGAGTATGACCGCATTAGATGGGTTAATGATGAAGCGCAATTTAAGGCCTGGTGCGATGGGCAGACCGGTTACCCGATAATTGACGCAGGCATGCGCGAACTGAATGCCACAGGCTTTATGCACAACCGTGTACGCATGATAGTGGCCAGCTTTTTAAGTAAAGATTTATTGATAGACTGGCGCTGGGGCGAACATTATTTTGCCCGTAAGCTGCTTGATTATGAAATGGCCAGCAATGTTGGCGGCTGGCAATGGGCTGCAGGCTCGGGTACAGATGCTGCACCGTATTTCAGGATATTTAATCCTGAATCTCAAACAAAAAAGTTTGACCCGGAATTGAAATACATAAAAAAATGGGTTCCGGAATATGCTGACTTTAGCACATATCCGAAACCCATTATTGATCACGCTTTTGCACGCGAGCGTTGTTTAAAAGTATTTAAAGAGGCTTTAGCTAAATAATTAATTAGTCACGGTAACTATTGTAAAGTCGAAACGTAAGTTAGTATTCCCGGCTATACCGGTAGTACCCGCTCTTCCATAGGCATATCTTGAAGGTAATAGTAGTGTAACTGCGGCGCCTGTAGTATAACCTTGTAAGCCCTCTGCCACACCTGTTACAGGTATGCTTCCACTATTGCCCGAAAGGTCAAATGTTGCACCAGTTGTGTTGGAGTCAAATTCTGTTCCGGTTAAAAATTTGCCCGAGTAAGTTGTGGTAAAGGCTGAATATTGACCTATGGCATTTGCGCCTGTACCAGGAGTTGTTACTTTATAATAATAACCACCTGGTGCCTTAACAAAACCAGTTAAGCCATTGGCAGCCTTGTAGTTATTTATAACCTGGTCATCATACTTGTTTTGATCGGTATATACGTTAAGATAATAATCAAGGCACTGGTTACCTGCAATACGGGTATTAACGTTACTTGCACTGCCCGTTCCATAGCCGTTTATTCCATAGGCCAGGCGCGAAGGTATTAATACCCTTGCTCTTGTTCCTTTATATTTAATGAGGTTATGAATAGCAATCTGCAAACCTTTTGGAAGCGCACTTTGACTTATGTGGCCTAAAAAACCATCGTAATGGTTATTGGTCAGCGAATCAAGTGAGTTGTATTTTCCGTCGAATGATTTTAAGGTAAAAACAAACTTCACTGTATCTGAATAGTCCAATGGCAGACCCGCAGTTGATCCCTGCGAAAGAATCTGGTAATAAATGCCGCTGGTATCATGATCAGTAGTATCACGTTTCATAGCTGTGAGCCCATTGGCTTTAATATAGTTTTGAATATTGGTTTCGTCGACTTGTGTAATATTAGGATCGTTGGCTGTTTTGCGGCAAGATATAAAACCTATTGTGGCAAGTAATAATAGCGTAAAAGTAATTTTCTTCATTTATATTGTTTGTTAACAGTAAACAGCTAATCATTGTGGCCCTTTACCTTTATTCTTTTGTCTAATTAGTTATGTTATATAGCTGTATACGAAAATCAAGTACCGAATTAGCGGGCAAATGTACCGAATCCTGCGGATATGGCCCGTAAGCATATCTTGACGGAATAAGCAACCTTATTTTGCCACCTTTCTTTATCTGTGGTATACCCAACTGCCAACCTCTTATCACACTTCCTAATGTATAGGACGGGTGAAAATTGGTAGTTTGCGCAAACACAACACCATCAGCCAACCGTTGCCCTGTAAAGCCCACTGTTACAGTTGTTGAACTGGTAAACAGGTCATTTCCTGAACCTTCTTCGCCCTTTTTTATAATGTAAAACACTCCTGATGTGTCCACACGTTTAGCGCTGTCTTCCGGATGCTTTGCCAGGTAATCGCTGATTATTTTATCATCAATTGCCGCTTGAATTTTATACTGTACCATAGGATCGGCAGATTTTTTACATGCGCCCAATCCCGCCATCAATACCAATAGTAAAACAAGTAACCTGTTCATTTTTTCAAAAGGCAAATTTATTCTTTTATAATAGAAAAACGGCAGCTTAACATTTTTTAACAATTAATAATCCGCACAGCATTAAATAAGTGTAGTTAAGAGCTTTATTTCAAACTAAACGAATCATTTTAAAGAAAATTACTTCGGTTTATGGCTGTACGTCCGTTAGTTTTTCTGGCCGCACTATTACTGGTTTACGGCAAAGTGTTTTTACAATAAAAGCTCTTGTAATGCTTATTGACTATTAGGTTTGTAGTTAACAGTAAGCTTATTTATTTTTTTAAGCATTTCGGTAAGGTATTCTTTATCTGCCGGGCTGATGTGGGCATCAAGGTAGTTATTAAATTGTTTTACAACCACGCGTGCCTGGTGCCGTTTTTCTTTGCCCACATCTGTCAGATAAATCTTTACCGAACGTTTATCGCCCTGGTTAGATTCCCGATAGATTAGTCCTGTTTTTTCCAGCTGACTAAGCATTCTTGATAAACTGGTTGATTTAAGCCCTAATAATGCGGCCGCCTGGGATACAGTGGTGCCTTCCTTTTCGTCGATATTGATTAACAGGTAGCCTATAGACTGCGTGATGCCAAACTCAGTAACCAACTGGTTGTACCTGTTGGCAACGGTTTGCCACACAATTTTTAAAAAATAATCAATGGTTTCCTGGTGTTTTACACTATTATGCATGCATACCAAACGTAAGAAATGCTTGTTAATTACACAAATTTAAGTTTGCAGTTTGCCGTTGCCAGTTTGCGGTTTTTATTAAAACAGATGTTAAGCAAACTGCCGACTGCTAACCGCCTTACTACCACCCCAGTTTAGTATCATCCCCTCGCGGATCGGCGCCGCCTTCGTAATAACCCCATTGGGTTTTTAGAATGGCATCTACCCGACCTATGGTCCCGTGGGTGGTTATTTTGTAGCCTTTACCTTGGAGTTTTGTAACGGTGGCACTATCAATAGCATCTTTTTCAACCGTTACCTCATCGGGCAGCCATTGTGAGTGGAAGCGTTTTGAAGTTACAGCATGTTGCATGCTTTGGTTAAACTCTATTACATTAAGTATGGTTTGAAAAACTGATGTAATGATTGTTGAGCCGCCGGGAGTACCAACCACCATAAACAGTTTTCCGTCTTTTTCAACAATGGTTGGTGTCATGGATGATAGCATGCGTTTACCGGGTTGGATGCTGTTGGCCTTGCCTCCAATCAATCCGTACATATTGGGTACTCCCGGTTTGGAGCTAAAGTCGTCCATTTCATTGTTAAGCAGGAAACCCGCGCCTTTAACAAAAATTTTGGAACCGAAGCTGTCGTTCAATGTGGTAGTAATTGATACCGCGTTGCCATCCCTATCTACAATAGAATAGTGTGTTGTTTGGTCGCTTTCGTAACTTACAAAGGTGCCGGGCTGTATACTGGTGCTTGGTGTGGCAGCATCCCAGCTAAAATTGCTCATACGCGATGCGGTATAAGCTGGTTTCAGCAGGCTATCAACCGGCACTTTAAAAAAATCAGGATCGCCAAGGTATTTGGATCTATCTGCATAAACCCGGCGTTCGGCTTCAACTACCAATCGCACGGTTGAATCCTGGTTGTATCCCCACCTTTTTAAAGGATATTTTTCAACAGATTGCAGCAATTGGAGCAAAGCTATGCCTCCGCTTGATGGCGGCGGCATTGTAATTATCTTGTACCCTTTATAATTGCCCGTAATAGCGTTGCGCCAAACAGAGTGGTAATTTTTGAGATCTTCCTTTGTCATCAATCCTTTGCCGCTTTTCATTTCGGCAACAATTTCATCGGCCACTATACCATCATAAAATCCCTCTCTGCCTTTATCGCGGATGAGTTCAAAGGTTTTGGCCAAATCCTCCTGTACTAACACGTCGCCTTCGTTCCAATCCCCATCTTTTATCAAATAGGTTTTGCCGGGATTCAATTTTGTGAACTGGGCTTTGGTGCGATTGAGGTCGCTGGCTAAATGTTTTGTTATTTTAAAACCGTTGCGGGCAAGTTCAATAGCAGGTTGTACAAGATCGGCCCATTTGAGCTTGCCATATTTACGGTGTGCCTCAACCATCCCATCAACAGAACCGGGAACGCCGGATGCCTGGTGTGTATACAGGCTCATATCAGGAATTACATTCCCGGCAGAATCCAGGTACATATTGGCACTTGCTCCAGCTGGTCCTTTTTCCCTAAAATCCAGGGTATTTGTTTTGCCGCTTTTTGAACGGAAAACCATAAAGCCCCCACCGCCAATATTGCCCGCTTGCGGATGTGTTACTGTTAACGCAAATTGCACCGCTACTGCGGCATCAACAGCATTGCCACCTTTCTTTAAAATATCAAGCCCAACCTGCGCGGCATCCGGGTAAGCGCAAACCACCATACCATTCCGATATTGGTTACTATTGTTAACCCCCAGTTGCCCGTGTACACATCCTGTGGTTATAAAAAAAAGTATGGTTAAAAACAGGGTTATGTAATTGCTCTTTCTTATTTTAAAGCTATATATCATCATTATCAGCGAAAATTATTTCACTAAAATAATCTATTTAAGGTCATAAATACATTAAAAGAAGACCAATATTTCCTGTTGAAAGTCAGTTAGATGAATATTTAACAATGTAGTTTTTTCTTTACAATACCATAAAAATTCATAATTGGCGTTTATTACTGAACATTTACGGCCAAATGGGGTTAATTCTTCGTTAAGCTAATATGCGTTTACATTACCTGTTTAATTGTTTACTTAAAACTACTACATGAAAAAATTTATTTACATTCTGTTATGCTCGGTTTCTTTTTTATTAATAGGCAAGCGCTCGCAGGCGCAGGATTATAAGGTAGCCGCCGGTTTAAAATTTGGCGCATATGAAATTGGGCCATCCGGTAAGTACTTCCTGGATAAGACCACTGCACTTGAAGGTATCCTGGGTATTCGCGATCACGGCCTGGTAATAACCGGTTTGTATGAGATACATACACAAGCGTTTAACGTTGATAAGCTTAATTTTTATTACGGTTTTGGGGGCCATTTGGGTTCTATTGGCAGTGGGTATTACCATCGCTTTGGCAGTGATGCCCAATACTATAAAGACAGGCACCTTTTATTAGGAGCCGATGGTGTTTTGGGTTTGGAATGGATGATTCCTAATAGCCCAATTGCAGTAAGCTTGGATCTTAATCCCCGCCTTGAAGTAGCCACCGGGCCATTTTTTGATATTGCACCGGGTGTAGGTGTAAAATATACTTTTCAATAAACATTAAAGCGAATGCCTATAGCATAAAGCTTTGATTTACTTACCCCAAAATTACAGTTACAATTTAAGAGCAGGCATTTTAGGCCTGCTCTATTTTTTTGCCATAAAATGTGAATTTTTTCCACCTTTTATCTGTGTAAAGGATTACAGCTTTTGGCTATGTTCTTTAATGGTATAAAGTTTTTAATGACTGATTATTACCTTTTTTCCGTAGACCTTACTGCCCAATAATACCTTTAAAACATAAACGCCCGGTGGCAAATTGCTTACATTTATTACAGTGCTAAAATTGCCCTGCGGGATACTTTGCTTATCCGAAATTATGATTTGCCCCACTGAATTTACAAGTGAGAGGTTGAGATCTGCAGCCGTTTTTGCTGTAAATACCACGTTCAGGTTGGCGTTTGCCGGCACCGGGAATACTGTTAATCCTATATCGGTTGATTTATCTGCATTGGCTACCGTTCTGGCATAAACAAAAACATCTGATATGGCCACGCATCCACTGCTTAAAGTATCTGCTACCTGGTAGTTTCCGCTTTGTATGGGATCATAGGTGGCACCTGTGGCTCCTTTTATCGGTGCTCCATTTAATAACCATTGATTGCCCATTGCAATACTTGAGTTTAAGGTATTATTACTTTGTACAATAACAGGCTTCGTTAATGTCACGGCCTTCCTGGCTGCAGAAGCACAACCCAGGCTTTGAACCTTCATATCATAAAAATAATAGTAAAAGCTTTTGTAATAACTGGTGTCAGAAGGGTTATCACTGGTTGCGTCATTCCCGGTAATGCTGAATATATTACCAGTGCTGAACGGATAGGCTGTTACACCCGCGTTGTTGCGATAGATGGTTGCGGTATTATCATATTCTACTGATATTACGTATTTACCGGCAGCAGGTAATTCAAGATTGAGGTCATAAACCTTACCAGGGTCTGCCGGGTCATTTGCTTGCGGGCCGGGGAGTGGTATGCTACGGGTGGCCTGGGCGTTTATAGTTGTTGATGCCACAGTTTGCCCATTGCTGTTACTTACATTAAATGTGATTTTGCCTGGGTTGCCGATATATAAACGCGCGCTTTGAATAACTACCGGTACTTTGGTATCAACAATAACAGACGGGGTAAACTGATCATACCCACCATCACTGAAAATATTTTTAGTTGCCGGCCCTACGGTGCCCTTAAAATCATTTATGCCTGCGTAATAAGTATTATTTACAGGCGGATATGTTGTGCTTATTGGGCTGCCAACAGCAACGGGGGCAGTATCTCCAATATTTTGGTACCAAAGCAAAGTGCCATCGCCATTCCCGGATAAAAGATATTGTTTGCTATCGGTACAGTAATAAGCACTAAGACCGCCAATAGTAGATGGAAAGTTAATAACTATGGTTGTTGTTATGGTATCATTTGTTTTTACCGGGTCGCCGGTTAAATTGCTTACAGCAGTAATGGTATAAGTGGCCCCGGCCATCGCGTTAAAATTTTGACTAAAGGTGAAGTTGTCTTCATCGCCGGGTGCAAGGGCACCCGCGTAGGTTCCGTTAAAGGTAGTAACAGTGTTATCGGGCGCGGTTATTTTTACCATTAAGGGAATATTGCTGATTGCCGCGCTACCAAAATTTTTAACCCTGATAGTTACAGGCGTGGTGATGGAGCATGCCCCACTTGAGCCGGGGTTAACTATGGCCGATATGCCGGCATCAATACTGGTTTGTAAAAATTGTACGCGGTAGTCCTGGGTTTCGCCTTTGCTGTAACTGCCACAGGATTTTATGGTTGAGGCATCCGCGGTTTCGTTTAATACTACCCTCATTAAACTGTAGGTGCCCGGCAAAACGTTGGCCGGTATCTTAATGTTTGTGGTGTATGTTCCGGTGCCGTTAAAAAAGCCGGTAGTTGCTACTTCTTCATTGCTATCAAAAACACCGTTTTCATTATAATCAATAAATACCTTAGCGGCTTTAGTGAAATTGCTGCCGCAGGTACCCAGGGTAATGCTTAGGGAGTAGGATTTGTCCTCCTCTAATTGGATGGTTAAATTGGTGTAATCAGAATAGCTTTTGCATCCCGAGGCAGGTGTATTGTCGATATTAGCAAGTTTAAGGTTATCAATGCGCGAATCGGCATTACTCAAAGGTGCCGATGAGCAGTAAGCAGTACCGCCCATTCCGGTTACGATGAGGGAGTAAGCCTGTAAGCCTGATGAAAGGGTGCCTTTATGAGATACCGTAATGGTGTAAGCCTTGCCTGGCACCGCATTGGCAATATAAACCTGTTCCACATTATCCCGGATATTATTGCCGGTTGTTGCTGTGGCAGATGGGTGATCGGGATCCAAAACCCAGGCGTTATAGGTAGTGGTGCCATCACTTACTTTTATATCCAAATCGTTTACCAATTTTGGTGTGCGGCTGTTTATTGTCCCGTCGGGCAAAACTGTTCCTTGTGGATCTGTCCAGGCAATAGTTGCAATCAAAGCATCAGCTCCCGATGCCAATACATTAAAGGTTTGCGTTTGGCCCTGGGTAAGCGTATTCTCTTTAATAAGGCTTTTGGTGCCGTTTTCAGTTATAGCCTGGGCGGCCTTTGCCGTATTGAGCAGCCCCCATCCATAAATATAATCGGGCCCCACATTACCGGCATCAAAAGCAGTGTGACAAACCAGGCCCTTTAGTGTGGCCGAGCGCATAAAGCTTTGATTGTTTTTTTTGTAGTAGTACTCCTGCAATAAATATAAAGAGCCTGTAATATTGGGTGCAGCCATTGATGTACCTGATAGGGTGAGGTACGATGTACTGTTGGCAACACCTGCAGAAGTTACATTTACGCCATCACCAACAATATCTGGTTTTACGCGGCCATCATCGGTTGGTCCCCGGCTACTGAAATAAGCGATACTTACATCCTGCCGGTTTGTTGGCCCGGAGGGTAAGGGATTTACTGCGCCAACTGTAATTATATTTTTAGCATTGCCTGTTGTGCTGATGATGTCATAGCCGCTGTTATCGCTGATGTTTGCAGGCCTTGCACCTTTGTTAACAATGGTTTGATCTGTTCTGCTCCTGTAGCCATAATATGTTGATCCGATGGCTGGCCCGTTACTGGACCGGCTATTACCTGCCGATTCAACGATGAGGTAATACGGCGCGGTATACGCAATTTTATCCCATGACTGCGCGCGGGTATCATAAAAACCAAAAGTGTAATCAACAGAATCACCGGGTAAGCCGTACCATTCCCACCGCGAGTCGCTATCATTATAATCCCAGCCCGCCACATCTCCATAAGAGTGGTTAGATAGTAATAAGCCTGATGCCGCACCGCTCATTTCTGATACATCGTTATTAAAATCCCATGATAGCAAACCGGCCGTGTTAAAAGCCATGCCTTTAGCAGGTGCATATACCCCTTTGGCTATCATAGTGCCTGCCACGTGAGTAGTGTGGTCAAGTACCGCAGCGCCATCTTTTATGGTGATGGTTTTACCGGCAAATTCCTGGTGAGCGGCGTAAACGGAGCCACCATCCCACATGGCCAATTTATTGAGGAGGCTGGTGCTGGAGCCTGAAAGGTTTAATCCTAAAGAGCCGCCTGGTTGTATCTTATTGGTATTTGTTGTTGCCGCCGCAGTAGTATTATTATGTGTAATGAGGTATATAGGGAACCCTAAACTGTTTATGCCCTGTAATGATAGCAAATTACCATTTTTTGATCGGCGGCTTATGGTCCAGCCGCGTTTATCGGCTAATGACAGGGCTTGTTGTCTGCCCACGGTGTAAGTGTTTCTTAACTGGGATGAAAAATTATCAAGTTCGGCCTTTTTTGCGGTGCTTACCAATGGTTGTTGAGCAAAAACCTCAGTAGCGGTACTCAGCAGAAACAATAAAAAGTAAATTGCGGAGTATAGCTTATTCATTGACTTGGATATAGGCATTTTCAAAATAATGAGACGGCAAATTAACTCATATATTGATACGAATATGCATATAATCGATAAACTCGATGAATATATCTACGAAAGATATTTACCTACTATCGGCATTCTGCGGCCCATACCAAAAGCCTTTGGCGAAACCCTTAAGATTGGCGGTGTTTGGTAACGTTTATGCTCGGCCGAGTTGGTAAGCTTGATTACCCGGCGAACTGTTGCTTCGTCATAGCCCATTTTAATGATCTCGGCAGATGAACGACGGTATTCAATATATTCTTCCAGTATTTTATCCAGAATGTCATATTCAGGCAGGGAGTCGGTATCTTTTTGATCGGGTCTTAACTCAGCCGATGGCGGTTTAACGATGGAGTTAATTGGAATTATCTCCTTGTCACGGTTAATGTGGCGGGCCAATTCAAAAACCTGCGTTTTATACACATCGCCTATAACGGAAATACCTCCGCACATATCGCCATATAAAGTACCATAACCTACCGCCGCTTCGCTTTTATTGCTGGTGTTTAGCAAAATATAACCAAACTTATTGCACATCGCCATTAATAAAACGGCCCTGGTACGCGATTGGATATTTTCTTCGGCGATATTAAACGTAAGGTTTTTAAACTGCGGGTGCAGGGAACTCTCAATCGCTTCGGTAATGTGTTTTATAGCTATGGTTTCACTTTTGCAGCCCAGATTTTTCACAAGGTCCTCGGCATCTTTAAGGGAATGATCTGTTGAAAAACGCGAAGGCAGTAATACAGCCATCACATTCATCGGACCTAAGGCCTCCGCAGCCAAAGCACAAACCACGGCCGAATCTATCCCCCCGGATAAACCTAATATAGCTTGTTTAAAGCCGGATTTATAAAAATAATCACGGATCCCCAAAATAATTCCCTGGTGTATCTGGTCAATATCACTCGGGCGTTCGGTTTTTAGGGTTGATGTATGCTCAAAACTTATGGTGTTGTTATCGGCCAGGGTATAATAAGCCATGTTTTCCTCAAAATAAGGCAATTCATCTATAAGTTTGCCTGTATTGTCAAATACCAGCGATCCACCATCAAATATCAATTCGGTTTGTGCGCCTACCTGGTTTACATAAAGTAGTGGCAAATTATAGCGGCTGGCATTATCGCTCAAAATATCAATCCGCACCTCATCGTGGTTATAGGCAAAAGGCGAAGCCGCGATATTGATCATTACATCGGGCTGCTGATGAATGAGGATATCCATTGGGCGGGTAACGTACAGCGGATTCTCTATGGTATTCCATAGGTCCTCGCATATGGTAAGCGCTATTTTTTTGCCTTTAAATTCAATACAGTTAAAATCTGTTGATGGTTCAAAATAACGGTATTCATCAAATACATCGTAATTTGGTAGCAGAGCTTTATTCACTATCGCCTTAACCTTACCGTTCTCAATAAAATATGCCGAGTTGTTAAGGTCTTTACCCTCTGTTTTGTTATTGAAAGTGGGCAGACCAATAATGCAGGCTACATCTGTACATACTGAAGCTATCTTTTTTGCAGCTTCATCGCACAAACCTATAAACTCATCAAATTCAAGAAAGTCGCGTGCCGGGTACCCGCAAACGCATAGTTCGGCAAATACAACAAGGTCGGCACCGTTTTGCTTTGCCTCTAAAATATGATCAATAATTTTGGCTGTGTTCGATTCGAAATTACCTATATGATAGTTGAGCTGGGCTAATGCGATTTTCATGGATGGTATAGTAACGTATTAATGCAAATAAAAATTATTTTTGCTCAAAGGATAAAAATGATAACTACCCGGTATAAAGCAAAACAAATTTACTTATTTTTTTTTATTGGCCTGATTTTGACAGCCTGCGGGCGCAATAAAAAGGTTGATGTAAGTAATATTAACCTTGATGTGACGATAGAGCGCTTTGATCATGATTTTGATGCTATGCGCACCGGGCGCATGAACCAGCAAGCCGTTTTTCTTCATAATAAGTATGGGGCATTTTACCAGGATTTTATTGAACGTGTTTTGCAGGCCGGCAGTACAAGAGATACTGCCTATTTTAAAACCCTGCACGAAGTATTTAAAGGGAAAGCCTATAACGATCTGAAACATGACGTAGAGGCTGTTTACCCGAATATGGATAAACAGAATGCCGAACTGACAGAAGCTTTTAAATACATTAAATACTATTACCCCAAAAAGAGAATCCCGAAAGTTTATGCTTACCTGTCTGGATTCCAGGCGCAAACATCCATTGGTGATGGGTATTTTGCCATAGGGCTTGATTTGTTTTTGGGGGCCAACTCCAGGTTTTATCCTTCAATTACCAGCGCGTTTCCGCATTATTTATCAAGGCATTTTACACCCGATAATATTACTCCCCGTGTGGTTGAGGGTATTGCCCGTGAGGATATGTTTCCCGAAGACGATAATGATAAATCATTACTATCAAAAATGGTGTACAACGGTAAGATCATGTATTTTATGGATAGGATATTACCTGATGTTGGTGATACAACCAAAATTAGCTATACCGCCACCCAGTTAAAATGGTGCAATGATTTTGAATCGAAAATATGGGGATACTTTTTAGAGGAAAACCTATTGTACGAAACCGATTATCCAAAAATTCAAAAATATCTTACTGAAGCCCCGTTTACTCCGGGCCTTGGCGAAAGGAATGAATCGGCACCAAAGTTGGCCGTATATACGGGCTGGCAAATTGTGCGCGCCTATATGGATAAGCATCCTGAAGTTACCTTGCCACAGTTAATGGCTGATAAGGATGCGCAAAAGATCCTGAATCAATCGAAATATAAACCGAAGTAAATGCGCAGATTACAGATATGAGATGTGCAGATGAAGCATAAAAAAAGCGTCAGGGATAACCTTGACGCTTTTTTTATATATTGAATAATAAATTATTTCATAATATCGAACACTGCTTTTAAAGCAATACCGGCACCTAATGCTAATAATACATTGGCGATCCATGAAAAGTATGGGGTATTTTCATCACCTGCAAAGCGGATAAATACACCTACAATGCCTATGATAATAGCTACAACTAATAGTTTGTAATGTTTCTCTGAATTGGCGTTTTCCATTGACTCCATGATACCGTATTTAATGTTTTGGCAAAAATAGAAATGTTTAGCGAAAATGCCACTAATTTTTATGATTTTATCGAGCCTAAAAATGTGGGGTGTTTTCTTTTATAATACCTTATTAATATCCACACACCAATACCCGCTAAAATAAACACCCACAAGTTGGCTAACCCCAAAACAAGTTGAGTAAACAGGTACCAGCCATAATGCAATGAATTTGCAAAACGTTTGTTAAATGACAGTTGATAAGCCGACGGATCATCATTCGCGATCGTTTCGTTCACTATGGTATTGCTTTGGTAAAAGCTAAGGGTTACTACGCTAAACTTAACAGCGGCGTCAATTTTCATATTGTCAATTTGCCCATCAACCATGTCATCTTTTAATAGCAATACATTCAATGGGTTTTTTATGGTGATTTTCCCTTTTTTCTGTTGCTCTACCAGCTCTTTCCTGCTGTTAAGTTTTAATTTTGATGATAGAAAATCAAGTGATTTATCGTCGATATCCATTTTGCTGTAAGTAACATACATGCCCATATGTGCTACCTGCTGCATAAAATCGCCCAGTTTATCAGAGGGTACCTTAACAGTCATTTCTTCGGTAGTACTAAAAGCGGATACACGCTTTACCGAATCATCGCTAATGCGGTAATCCTGTGTTCCCTGTACAGACGATTCCATTTGGTGATGCATGACCATTCCGCTGTTCTTAATCGTTAAGGCGCTGATTTTTTCGGCTGTTTGCTGCACGTTTTGAACCTTGAAGCGCATGTCGGCAGTTTTTACCAGTTTGGGGTTTATTGTCGTCAATGAATCTGTGCGGGTATCTACCGCAGCCGAATCTGCAGATGAACTACTGCTGTTGTTAACAGCTTCGTACTTGGATACACCTCCCTTACACGCGCCCAGCAGAACAATGCCCGCCAGCAGCGCAGTTACAATTTTTGTTTTCATGAATTTTAATTGTTTTTTTGGTTACTATTAATTCTGATAAAGGCGAATAAGTAACCCTTCTGTGGAGAGAATCAGGTAGTTGCAGAATAAATAAGATGGGTATTGATCCGGCTTACGCCAGTAAGGCCAATAGCGACGATACCGAAGCAAATATCGACGCCACTGTAATTTTTATGTTTTGTTACTTGATCAGTGTTCTGTTTAGTGAAAGGGGTAAACCAATAGAGAAAACCATGTTGGCTTTATTTGATGAATACCTGGTTAAGTTAGCAACGCCTATGCCAAAGCTTATGGGGTTTTTAAAAGGCCTTAAGCCGGCCGAAAATGCTAAATTCATGCCTGTCCATTCGGCATTTATGCTTACATGTCTTATCGCTTCAAATGAAATACTGCCAAATATTGCGGTACCATGGGTGCCTTTTCCGTTAGCAATATCAATGGGGCTTTTTTCATAAAACCTACCGCTGCCTAAGCCAATGGTGTAGCTAAGCCTTGAGCAGCCGGGAGTTAAGGATGGAATTGTTTGTACCGCATGGCTGATAGCCATATAAAAGGTTGATCCGGGCGAGTCTGATTGCCTATCATTGGCAAACATTTGGAGGGCTCCTGCCGAAATGCTTGTACCGACAAATAACTTCCTGCTTAGGATGAAGTTGCCGGAAAAGTCACGAAACAGGTGTACATCGGTAACGTTCAAGCTGGTAGCAAAGTTTACTGCCGATTCTGGGTTGCCCACACAAAAACCTATTGAACCAATGAGGTCGGCCTTGTTGTTCCTGTATACTTCCGGGTAGGCCCCGCCTAAACCGCCGAAAATATATGTGCCATATCCGCCAAAGCCAGTCGGTGTTAAAAGTGCGATGGGGGCATCGCTGGGATAAAGATCTCCGTTTTCTATCTGTGATGCCCCCTGCGCGGCTACCACCGGAACGGGGGCCAAAAATGAATCTACTTGTTGCTTTAACTCCTTTTCGAAAGAATTTTGACTGAAGGCAGATCTGGCACACAAACAAAGTGCTACAATGGCACAAAACTTGAATGACTGCAGCCGGAATTTGCAAATCATGATGAGATGATTAGGGGACGAAATGAGTTAAGTAATGAGTTTATTACCGCTGTTTACGCATTACTGCATTGGTTAGTTATGGTAATTAAAAACTAATCAGCATGATTTGTTGAGGTATAACGCAATAAGGAGGGCCGTTCTTTTTAAAAGGAGCCAAACCGGAAATTTCCTGGTTCAGTAAATTAAACTGAACCAGGATTAAGCAGATTCATAAGATTTTTGGATTTTGATTGGGCAAGCTAAAAACCTTACGATTCTTAAACCCTGGTTCAGGCAAATTTCTACGCGCTTAGTTCCTCATAGGCTGCGGTTAATCCTCTTTCAATACCATCACCCTGCCATTCAGTTACGCCGGTAATACTTTTAGAGTCAATGATTTCTTCTTTTGATTTACCTGCTTTAATGCTGGTATCAACAAAGGTTACCAGGCTTTCCATAAAGTGTTGCATGGCTTTTACATCGTCCATAGTGCCGGTTACCTTAAGCGGATCAAAGGCATGGCCGAAAACGAAGATGGTGTTCTTATCAAATTGTTTGGTGGCAGCCTCCAGCGTGGTTATCCAGCTTTTACATGATGCACCGGCACTGCGGTCAACAAAAGGATATCGACGGTTAAATACTAGGTCGCCGGTGTGTACAACGTTGGCGTTTTCAAAGTGAATAAAACTATCGCCATTGGTATGGCCCGCGCCAAAGTAATGTGCGGTGATATGCTCATCACCTACCTTAGTTTTCCACTTATCGGTGTAGGTAATATCCGGGTATAGTTGTTTATCGTCGTTATTTTGTTTAGCTGCCGATGCTTTTTGGTTGGTAAGGGAATTGGTGTGGGCTGCTACATTTTGGGCTATACCTTTAAATGCGATGTTGCCGCTGGTATGGTCGCCGTGGTGATGGGTATTGATGAGCCATTTGAAAGGTTTGTCTGATTGTTTCTTCAGCTCTGCTATAAGGTGCGTAGCCTGTTCCGGAAATTCAGCATCAACCACAACAATACCTTCCTTATTTGCCAGCCAGGCAATTGTGCCGCCCTTTTCGGCAAACATGCCAACATTACCACGTAACGTTTTAAACTGAAAAGTTGGATCGGCCAGTATTGATGCCAGACTTCTTTTTCCGAATAATGCAATTGAGCCTGCAGTAAGGGCTGTGTTCATTAAAAACTTACGGCGTTCCATAGATTTATTTGTTATGATTTTGGTAGTTGGAGATTAGTAAATTTAGGTATTTTAATTTCTAAGTAGCAAGCAGATAATAGGTTGTATCAATAATAATATATTAACCCGGAACAAATAACAGCACAGCGAAAAACCAACGGCCAAATGTGTTAAATTATGTTAACACAGCTACTTACGTTAATTAATGCCATTATCTTTATTGGATAATAAGAAAACTATGCTGAAAAATTACTTTAAACTGGCCTGGCGTAACCTTTGGAAAAACAAAGCTTTTTCATTGATCAATATCTTCGGTCTTTCGGTAGGTATTGCCTTTACCTTACTTATTGGTGCCTACATCTGGGGGCAGCTACAGGTAAACCATCAGCTTAAAAATTTTAAGAACCAGTATATTTTAACAAGCCGGTGGAAAGATCCGGGCCAGGGTAATGAAATTGCTTCGGCAGGGCAGATGCCAAGAGCGCTAAGGGATAATTACCCCAACCTGGTAGCCAATTATTATCATTTTGATGGGGTTACCACTAATGTATCCCGGGGCGATATGCATTTTAGGGAGAGCCTGCAGCTGGGTGATAGCACGCTGCTCAAGATGTATGGATTTAAGTTATTGTATGGTGATGCTAAAACCGCCATGAATGATCCGTTTTCGGTGGTGCTTACGCAAAAAATGGCTTTGAAGTATTTTGGTAAGCTGGATGTTGTTGGGCAAACCATCAACTTTGAAAGCTTTGGCGGCGAAAAGCACGATTTTGTAATTAGCGGAGTATTGGATAATGTGCCTAAAAACTCGGTGACCAACCTTGATCAAAACAATAATTCCGATTTCTTTTTTACGGCCAGCTCGGCAAAATACTTTAAACGCAACCTGGAAGGGTGGACAAACTTTAGCACCGTAGGCTATGTTGAATTAAAAGATGGTGTTACCGCAAAGGACCTGGAAAGGCCGCTGCGTGAGCTGATGAAAAAGAACGCGCCTGCAGATATCAGCAAAAGCCTTACAAACGTAGCGGTACCACTTACGGATTATTACCTTGAAGGATGGGGCGGCACCGTTAAAACCATGTGTTATACATTGGGTTACATAGCGCTCTTTATTTTGCTGATGGCTATCATCAATTTTGTGAACATCTGTATCGGCCGCTCATCCGGGCGAATGAAGGAGATGGGCATCCGCAAGGTGTTAGGCGGTTTACGCGGCCAGCTCATCTGGCAGTTTTTAACCGAATCGGTGCTCATGGTTTTAATTGCAACCGTGATTGCCCTGGTATTATACGCCCTGGCGAGGCCATATTTTAGCAATGTGCTTGGCGAGCAAATCACCGGACTGTTTGCTTTCCCGGTTTATTTTATAGCGATACCTTTTTTGTTTGCCCTGTTTGTGGGGATACTGGCGGGTATTTACCCGGCGTTGGTGCTATCGGCATTAAAATCAGTCGACTCGTTAAAAGGCAAGCTGGCATCGGTAAAGGAGAGTGTGCTATTCCGCAAAACGCTGGTGGGCTTTCAGTTTGGTACCGCGGCTATTGTATTTATTGGTGCGCTTATCATTTCGCAGCAAATAAACCTGTTTTTTAATGGCAAGCTGGGTTACGATAAAGACTACGTAGTGTATGCCCAGCTGCCAAGGGATTGGTCGGTTAAAGGGGTGCAAAAAATGCAATCGGTAAAAGATCAGCTGATGCAGATGCCCGAGGTAAGCAGTGTTTCGCTTTCATGGGATATCCCAAACGGACAAAACGGTGGCAATTATACCGTGTACAAGCAAGGAGGGAACCCCGCGCAAGCAATCACTGCAACGGGTTTAATGGTTGATAATCAATACGCCGCCAGCTACAATATCCCCATGAGGGCCGGTACATTTTTTAAGCCGGTTTTTATCCCGGCAGATACAACACAGGTAGTGATTAACGAAACACAAGCTAAAATAATGGGATATAAAACTCCCGATGATGCCATAGGTCAAAAGATGATGCAACTGGGCAGCAATATTCCGCTCATCATTTGCGGTGTAACGGCCGATTTTCATTTCGGGTCGATGCATGATCTGATATCGCCCATCACTTTTATGAATGTTAATTACACTACTTATTACCGGTATTTTTCTATCAAACTAAAGCCGGGCAACATGCAGCAAAGCATCACTTCGCTACAAAAAAAGTGGGCGGCGCTTTTACCCGGTGCTCCGTTTGAATATGGCTTTATGGACGATGCCCTTAAAAAAGTTTATCAGTCCGAGATTCAGTTAAAGCAGGCCGCTTATATTGCTACAGTTTTAGCGGTGATTATTGTACTGTTGGGTGTATTGGGGCTAATATCACTAAGTATCCAGAAGCGTACTAAGGAGATCGGTATCCGCAAAGTATTAGGTTCATCGGTTGCAGGAATCATCAGCCTGTTTATAAAAGAGTTTTTAGGAGTTATAGTGATTGCTTGTTTAGTGGCCTGCCCGCTGGCTTATTTAATGATGACTAACTGGCTTAATAATTATGCCTATAAAATAGCCATTACCCTAAATCCATTTATGGTTGCTATTGTTGGCCTTACCTTGGTTGCAGCTATATTAATCACTATACAAACCATAAAAGCTGCCTTGAATAGCCCGGTGAAGAGTTTGAGGAGTGAATAGGGAACCAGAATGCAACAGGGATTTTACTTTTTTTGCGAACTAACGATGGCTATTTCCATGGGATACAATTCTTTATCGCGGGTGGCTTTGTTTAAAAAAGGAAGTGAGAGGCGGGTAACCGGGTACGCTTTTAAAATTTTAACAACTTTTACATTCCACCCTTTACTGGCGTATTTGCTCATCGCATCGGCACTGGTATAAAGCAGCACCGGGCCCGGCAGGGTATCTGTACTGTTGGTGTTAATTTCTGTAAATGGGGCATCCAGGTAAAAGTTCATATCATCATGAAACTGACCGGCATCTATATAAACGGGGAATTTAACGGGGTTGTTATGGTTTATCCAGATGGCGGCCTCACTGCCGCTTTGGTAGTGCAGTAGCGAGGGATAAAAGCACAGGTTCAAAAACAAGTTAACTATAAAGGATACTAAAAGGGTGCGGTAAATGGTTTGCTGTATTCCTGTTGATATTTTCTGTGGTAAAAATATCAGCAGCAATATAAATATGGCAATGATGAGTCCTGGTAACCAGCCAAAGGTATCGGGCCTGAAAAAGTATTCGAGCAAACCCAAAACCATTAGCAGGAACACTATCGCCACGGTTTGTGTTAAACGCACAGCTTGTATGCTTTTTAGCGAAGTTAAATTATACAGGAATTGTGCCGTAATAATGGCGAAAAATGGGAATACGATATTGAGGTAATGCGGCAGCTGGAATTTGGAGGCTGAAAACAGCAGAAAGGTGATCAACGATCCGCAGATGCAATACCACTCCTGCGCCTGTACATTTTTAACTCCTTTTTTGATAAACTGGAATATGGCTGCAAACAATAAAAGCGACCATGGCAAAAATGCCCATAGTAAAGTATGGATAAAAAAACCTGGATCGCCGCTCCCTTTGATGGGGCCGGTATTAAAAAAACGACCGAACTGGCTATCCCAAAAAAAGAATCTGATGCCTGATACGCCTGTATGTCCAAACACCACTTTTTCGGGATGGAGGTCAAACTGTTGGTACAGGCTCCAGATCTCGGGCAGTATGAATACCAGGATCAATACTGCGGCCAGTAGCCATCGCCAGTGAAATAATTGTTTCCATTGCCGGGTGATAAGCAAGTGACCTAAAATAGCGCCCCCAATGGTAATAAGCGCGAACATGCCTTTGGTCATCAGTGCGCATGCGGTAAACAGGCTGGCCAGTGCTAAATGGCGGAAGCTATTGCCGGGTTGGGCTTTATAAAAATGATAAACCGCTGCAATAATGAGCCCGGTTAAATAAGGCTCGGCCCTAACATCGGTATTGGATAGGATGATGTGCTGGGCGGTAAGCAATATCAGCACCGCCCAAAGTGCAATTTGTTTATTATAGAGATCTTTGGCAAACAGATAGGTATAAGCTACGCCCATCATCATAAACAAAATACCGGGTAGCTTATAGGCCCATGTTTTAAACCCGAAACATTTAAAAAAAAAAGCGGTAACCCAAAACGGAAAATGCGGCTTATCCAGCCAGTCGCTGCCCCAGGCGAACAGGCTGCTGTAATTGTTGCGCAACACCATGTTTTTGGCAATAGTGGCATACAAATTTGCATCCGGCCCCATAATGGTAGTAAACAAGCCGCTAAAATTTATAACAACTGCTATCCCAATAAACAGGTACAGCCATTTGGTTTGATTTGCTGTGTTGTTTTGATTCATATGGTTACGTGTGTAAATATAGAAAAGAGGCGAGAGATAATTCCATTATACAAAACCATAACAATTTATTAACCCAGCAATTTTTTATTCATCTTAGCTTCGCACATCATTCAACTAAAATGCAAAACCCTTTTAAATTATTATTTGTAAGCCTGCTTTGTGCGGCGACTATGGGAGCAAACGCCCAACCCCGTATTAAGAAAGCGGTATTTGTTATTGCTGATGGTATCCCTGCCGATGTGATTGAAAAGTTGAATACCCCAAATTTGAAATTAATAGCTGGCCAGGGTACTTACCTAAGGGCACATGTTGGCGGCGAAAAGGGTGGTTATTCGCAAACACCTACCATATCTGCAAATGGGTATAATAGCCTGCTTACAGCAACCTGGGTAAATAAGCATAACGTTTGGGGTAATGATATTAAAGCGCCAAATTATAATTACTGGAATATCTTCAGGATGTTTAAGAATGCCTACCCAGTTAAAAAGACAGCTGTATTTTCCAGCTGGACGGATAACCGCACCAAGCTCATTGGCGACAATCTGCCCGAGGCAGGCAATATCCACCCGGATTATGCTTATGATGGTTTTGAGTTGGATACAATAAAGTTTCCGCATGATAAAGCCGGCAACTATATGCACCTGATTGATGAGCAGGTGGCTGCCTCTGCCGCATCGTGCATTAAAGATAGAGCACCAGATCTTTCATGGGTGTACCTGGAGTATACAGACGATATGGGGCATACGTATGGCGATAGTCCGCAATATTATGATGCCATTGAGAAAATGGATGCGCAGGTTGGCCGTATCTGGCAGGCTATCCAATACCGCCAAAAAAACTTTAAGGAAGATTGGCTGATATTTATCACTACCGATCATGGTCGCGATGAGCAAACAGGCAAAAACCACGGCGGCCAAAGCGACCGTCAGCGCAACACCTGGATGGTTACCAATTATAAACCGCTTAATAATTACGCCAAATACTATACGCCGGGCATAGTAGATATTACGCCATCCATCAACAGCTTTTTAAATGTAAAAGTGCCGGAAGCGCAATTACGCGAGTTGGACGGCATCTCATTAATTGGCGCTCTATCTGTTGCCCGGCCCGAAGTTAGTTTAATACAAGGCGTGCTTGATGTAAGCTGGAAAGCTATGGATGCTAAAGGCAAAGTGAAAATTTGGGTAGCTGCCGCCAATAACTATAAGGAAGGTAAAGCCGATGAATATAAATTATTGACTGAAGTTCCTGTTGCTGCAGAGCATGCCTTAATTGATGTTAAAAATATGCCTTCGGGGTTTTATAAGGTTTGCATTGAAGGGGAATTGAATACAGTGAACAGGTGGGTGATAGTGAAGTAGGTTTTTTGGACGAAGGATTTTCGGACAAAGGACTTTTGGACGATGGATTTTTGGACAAAGGAGCAAGGATAGGGGATGAAAAACTTTATATTTTTTTAAGTATTGACTGTTAATTTTATACAAACCATGAGCAACCGTAGAGATTTTATTGGCACAAGCTTAACTGGCATAGCGGCTTTAACTTTGTTGCCTGCTGTTAATTCTTTTGCAAACGTTGGTAACAGTTATCAGCGCGAGCGTAAAACAAAACTCAAGCTTCGTTTTGCACTGGCATCTGATATTCACTACGGGCAGCCGGGTACCGATTTTACTACCAACACCGGCAACATGGTGAAATGGCTAAATGATGATCATGCTAAAAATCACCTGGATATGGTGATTGTAAACGGCGACTTGGTTCATAATCACCCCATCTGCTACCCGAAATTAAAAGTACTTACCTTGATAAGCTAAGTGTACCTTATCATACCATTCCCGGTAATCATGATTTTGCCGATGCCTCTGTTTGGAAGAAGAATTTTGGGTACGAGGATAAATATACTATTGAGTTTGGCGATATCGCGTTTGTGTTAGCCAACACTGCCGATACCAAAGGGACGTACGTGTGTCCTGATAATGCTTTTATCAAAGCATCGCTGGATAAATTCGCCAGCAAGAAAATTGTATTGGTCATACTGCATATTCCACCAATAAATTGGACTAAAAATGATGTTTTTACAGATTGTCCCGAAACCATCGAACTGCTGCACAGCTACCCAAATGTGAAGGCCGCATTTCATGGGCACGATCATTTGCTGGATGGGGTGCGTTATACCGGCAACAAGTTTCCGCACTTTTTTGATTCACATATTGGAGGCAACTGGGGTACCGATTACAAGGGATATAGAATAGTGGAGATAGATGAGCAAAATACCATCTACACTTACCAGGTAAATGCCAGCCAGAATCCGGTACTCAATTCCAATAAGTTTTAGTTTTATTTCTCCAACGGATATTTCAACCCAATCTGCGCCCGCGCCCGGTCGATCATATCAATCATCTGCCGCGACATTTGGTGAGGAATAATGGGGCTTTCTGTTGCACCTGATCTGATCAGATCGCAAAAATGGATAATTTCATAGTTTAAGCCACCAGCCGTAAATGGCTCATTGATCTCTACACTGCGGCCATCCAGGTAATCAATAGTGGCCCGGGCAGGATTCCACCAGTTTTTATGAATAGTTACGTGGCCCAGTGGACCGGCTATAAGCGCGTCGCCTTTGCCATGCAGATCAAACCCGGCATATAATTGCGAGTAACCGCCTTTGTGCATGGTTTGGAATATGGCAAACATATCAATACCTGTTTCGCCAAAGCGGCCCATGGTTTGTATATCCTGCAGTTCGCCAAGCCAGTCAATCGCCAAAAATGCTTCGTAAATACCAATGCCCATTAAACTGCCGCCAACCAGGTCGAGGTTGTAATTTGGATGATCGGGCGGGCAATCTGCAACAGCCGATCCGGCACGTACATAACCTGCAGGGCCAATAGGATCTGTAGCCAGGTATTCTTTTAAACGGGTGTATAGCGGATAGAAGGGAGGTTTCATTCCTTCCATAAATAAAAGGCCGGTTGATTTTACTACTTCTAAAACCTCATCCAACTCGGATAAATTTACGGTGGCCGGTTTTTCGCACAGCACATGTTTGCCCGCTTTAAGGGCGGCTATGCTATAGGCCGCATGGCTATCGGGTAAGGTGGCTATATATACCGCATCAATATCACTTGCCAGTAATTCATCAATACTTGAACAGGCTAAGCCTCCATGATGTGCAACAAAAGCGTTAACGGTTGAAGATCTGCGCGACCATGACGATACCAGTTGGGTATCAGCCACATCATTTAAACCTTGCATAAACCTATGGGCAATGCGCCCGCAACCGATAATGCCCCATTTAATCATCATTTGAATTAGTTTGTTGAATGTTGAAAATCTTTTTTTAATAAAAAAGCCTTAAATCAAAAATATATAAATATTCATGACTTAAGGCTTTTAACCCAGGCTACTTGTAGTGACCTGCTTATTGGTACTGAATGTAAATAGGGTACGGTTTGTATCTTGATAAAACCTCCTCTGGTGTTAGCATGTGGTGAGGGGCTTTTTTGATGTCGTTTTTGTAGAACAATTTAAATCCTGTAAACTGAACTGGCTCCTGGTTAATAAAGTAGCGGTAAGTTCCTGTTTTAAGATCTGGTTCGCCCCAGCCATCCATATCCATAACCAACTGCACTTCTTTATGCAGCTTGATGTTTTTGTAATTGGTTACCATTTTTTTAGTGAAACGGTGTACGATAAGGATTTTTGGAGGTATGCCGTTTTTCTTTACAATTTTAGCCAGGTAGTCTGATACATAGTTAATATCTGCAGCATCATAGGTACCTATCTTTCGGCCTGGTTTGCTTCCGTCTTTCATCGAAAACTCAGGATCCATACCAAAATGAACCTGTGGCATTGATAAATATTTTTCAAATAATGGTAACTCAGCCTGTATGTTGCTTAAAGCCACCTGCACATCTAAAAATACAATAGCATGTGCTTTTTTTGCTAAAACCAATACACTGTCTATCTGCTTAAATGGCATGCGATAACGGTATTTACCGTCTTTACCACCGTCGCCTTGTGCTACTACAGCGATGTAATGCAGGGCTGGCTGTACAGGTGTTTTAGGATCGGCCTTTTCCCAATGTTTAACTTCGCCCTTTAATTTGGCAAGCATTTCTTTAGGTGGCAACTCGCCCAAAATACCCATTTTTTTGGAGTAAAGATTGCCATAAAAAGCAACTACACGTTTGAAGGGCAAAATTGCACCGCCATTAGGGTATGGGGTATTTTTAACCGGCCATCTGCCAGAAGTATCGCCATGAGCATTAAATTTTAACAAAGTATCATACTTTGCCTTATCTAAAGGCGGATAATCTGACTTTTTTACGCTGAGCGTATCCGCTTCTTCGGCTTTGGCCGAATCTTTAGCAGTAGCTGGTTTCTTATCTTCTTTTTTGCCTGCGCCGTCGCTTTGCGAGCAACCGGGTAGTACTATAATGGATGATAAGACGATGGTGGCAGATAATAGGACGTTTTTTAATTTCATGTTTCGACGTTCGGTAAATGGCAGATGTGTGTGTAAGATGTAATGTAAATTAAACTAATTTTCAGCAACTTATAAAGAAACTAAAGCTGGTTTAGTTTGCCGCAAATATAGATATTGAAAATTAATTACTTTTAACTTTATAAAACTTTCCAAAAACGCCCAGTGGTAATTTAGAACCCGCTGTGGCTTGTAAATAAAGTTCACCAATCTCCAGGTTTTCTACTTTTGGGTGTGCGCTTTTAATCAGATTTTCTATTATTACCGATGAAAAGCCAAGCGAATAGGTGTTCAGGATCAGGAAATGTTCCTCAGGATCCAACAGTTGAATCACATCGGCCATCATCTCGTTGATATTATCTTCCAGCTTCCATTTTTCGCCATTTGGCCCATTGCCATAAGCTGGTGGGTCAAGGATAATGCCATTGTACTTTTTGCCACGTTTCAATTCGCGCTTTACAAACTTAAGTGCATCCTCAACCACCCAGCGGATATTGCTTAAGCCCGAGATTTCCTGGTTTTCGTTTGCCCAGGTAACCACCTGTTTAATTGAATCCACGTGTGTGGTATCGGCACCGGCAGCTTGCGCAATTAATGATGCCCCGCCAGTGTAAGCAAAAAGATTAAGCACTTTTGGCTGTGGTGTTTTAAAACGTTTTATATTCTGGGTAATGTAATCCCAGTTTACCGCCTGCTCCGGGAATATCCCCAAATGTTTAAAGGAAGTTAAGCCCAAACGGAATTTAATGGCAGCATCATTGTTTTTATATTCAATGTGCCAGCGGTCGGGAGTTTTAGGATCTTTTTTTATCCAGTCGCCCGCAGTAGCAGAGCGGCCTTTAAATTTAATATGGTGCAGGCGCTGCCATTCAGAAGGGGGGAGGCTTTTGCTCCAAACTGCCTGCGGCTCGGGGCGTATCAGTACGGTATTGCCAAAACGCTCAAGCTTTTCAAAATCGCCGCAATCAATCAGCTCGTAATCTTTCCAGTGCGTCGGGGTTAATAGTTGAATCATTTTTTAGTATCAAGTAGTTAGTATCAAGTATCAAGACAGCTGCACTTGTGTGGCGCAAATTTAGTATCTTTTTTTGGATAAAAGATTTGCTAATCCAATTGCCTTATAATCAATTCGATCAAAACCTTGAAATTGCGACTTTATACTATCCCCAAAAAACTCTTGCGACTTGATACTAATTAGTGAGGCTTTTTTGCAATCCGTAGATCATCTTTTGAATGTCGTTGATCTGTATGCAAACTCTATCTAATGTTTCGGTGGTTATATAATTAAACTCTTTGGCGATAATAAACTGGGTTTCCAACTCAAAGGAGGATCCCAAAGCAATGTTTAAAAATTGATGTAATTCTTTATTCGACTTTCTTCCACACCCTTCTGCAATATTGGATGGGATTGAAATGGCTGCAAGAACCATTTGAGAAATTAATCCATACTTTTCTTCGGACGGAAATGTCCTGCACAATTGAAAAGTGGTTTTAGATACCTCAATGCCAGCTTTCCATACTTTTAACTCCTTGAAATTGTGCATGTTTATTATATAGGTATCAAGTAGTTAGTATCAAGTATCAAGACAGCTGCACTTGTGTGGCGTAAAATTAGTATTTTTTAGGAGTGTCGAGGTCTTATATCTCATTGTCGCGCCGATCAAAAATCTTGATACTTGATACTAACTACTTGATACTATTATAGTTTGGCTTTAGCCGCTCTCATGAACTTGCTGGCAAATACAAAGTCGTTAAGCTCCTTATTATCGGTGTGGGCAATTTCTTTGTTACTGCCTTCCCACCATTTTTTGCCCTGGTGCAGGAACAAAATATGATCGCCTATCCCCATTACCGAATTCATATCATGTGTAACCACAACCGTAGTGATCTGGTATTCTTCGGTAAGTTCACTTATCAGGTCATCAATCAGGATAGATGTCATTGGATCAAGGCCGGAGTTTGGCTCATCAACAAACAAATATTTTGGTTGCATAGATATAGCCCTTGCTATGCCCACACGCTTTTTCATACCACCAGAAAGCTCAGATGGGTACAGTTTATTTTTACCTGCCAGGTTAACCCTTTCGAGGCAAAAGTTGGCCCTTTCACGTTTTTCGGCTTTGCTTTGGTTAGTGAACAGGTTTAGCGGGAACATGATGTTTTCCTCCACTGTCATACTATCAAACAGGGCCGAGTTTTGGAATAGCATCCCAATATGGGTGCGGATCGGAACCCGTTCCTCAAAGCCCATATCGGTAAAATTTTCACCATTAAAAAGCACATCTCCTTCGGTAGGTTCATGCAAACCTACAATGCATTTTAATAAGGTTGTTTTACCTGATCCGGACCCACCGATGATGAGGTTATTGACACCGGGTTTAAAATTTGCGCTTATACCAGAAAGAACTTCGTGTTCGCCAAATGTTTTATGGATGTTTTTGATTTCTATCATAAAAATAGGCGGGAAATTATTAAATCGAACAATAAAATCATTACACAGCTATAAACCACACCGCGGGTTGCCGCCTGGCCTACTTCAAGGGCGCCGCCCTTGGTATAAAAGCCCTGGTAGCTGCAAATGGTAGTGATGATGAAACCAAACACAACCGCTTTAACCATACATACAGTAATGATAACTGAGTTAAAACCATCAGACAGGCCGATCATGAAATCATCAGTGGTCACTTCACTTGAAGAAAAACAGGCAATGTATCCACCCATAAATCCTAATAACACAGAAACAATTACCAGCAGCGGGAACATGCTTACACCGGCAATTACTTTAGGTGATATCAAATAGCCTGGCGCATTTACGCCCATGATCTCCAAAGCATCAATTTGCTCGGTTACCCGCATGGTGCCTATTTGTGATGCCATACTTGAGCCAACCCGGCCTGCAAGTACCAAAGATGAAATGGTAGGGCTAAATTCAAGAACCATACTATCCCGGGTAATACCACCGACTACCGATTTTGCAATTAGTGGACTTACCAACTGGAAAGCGGTTTGAATGGTTACTGCTGCACCAATAAAAAGAGAAATAATCATGATAATGCCTAATGAGCCAATACCGGCTGAAACCATTTCGCGCATTACCTCGGCCCAGTACACGGTGAATTTTTCGGGCTTACGGAAACTTAATCGTAGTAAGAGGATATATCTGCCTAAACTTTGAATCATTGTTATGTATTAAAAATTGGATAAAATTACATTTTTAAATTTAGCTTACCATTCGCTATTGTTTAATTGCCTAAAATAGGGGCTTTTTACCAGCCATTATTTTAGCTTACGTAATTTAGCATAGTAAAGCTTCAACAGGTATAAAATAAAAAATCACCCTTATTATAGTCCGGGTATTTAAATTAAAGAACAATTAAAGAACATTATTATGATGAAAAACGCCCTTATTACCGGTTCCACAAAAGGCATGGGCCGTGCCATTGCCATAGCTTTTGCTAATGAAGGATTAAACGTAGCCATTTGTTCCAGAAATGAAAAAGAATTATTGGAATTTAAGGACGAGCTGCTGGGGGTTAATCCCAATATTAAGGTTTTAGCTAAGGTAGCCGATGGCAGCAATAAAAGCCAGCTGCTTGATTTTGCCGCTGCCGCGCAGCAGGACCTTGGTTTTATTGATGTAGTTGTGAATAATTTGGGCATGTTCATTCCATCAAGCATACTTGATGATGCTGATGATACTTTTCAAAAGGAGTTGAATACCAACCTTATGCCTACCTATGAGCTATATCGTTTTTTTGGTAAAACCATGATAGCCGCACGCAAGGGACACTTTTTTAATATATGCTCGGTAGCATCGTTAAACCCTATTGCACAGGCAGGTACGTATAGCGTAACAAAATATGCGCTGTTAGGTCTAACCAAGGTAATGAGGCTTGAAATGCAGGAGCATGGTGTAAAGGTGACCGCGATAATTCCGGGATCGACGTTAACGGATTCATGGAAGGATGCAGTTGTTGATAAAAACACAATGGTTTTACCAGAAGACATCGCATCGGCAATCATCAATATATACAGGATGAGTGCGGGGGCTAATGTTGATGAGATAATCATTAAACCCGCGCCGGGGCAGATATAAAAACTGTAAATACCCGGCATTTGGTAATAGCTCATAGATGGCGCTTTTTCACCGGGGAGTTTCACCGCCAAAACCCGGCAATTCACCGACTTGTTGCCCCTGCTAACCTATATTGTATAGGTGTTTTTAGCTGTCCGCTGTACTTTTATATCATCAAACAAACCCAAACTTGAACGATTTAAAATAAAATTATGGAAAAGGAACTTTACCGGGATGAATACCGGAAGAAAATAGGCGGTGTTTGCGCCGGGCTGGCCGAATACTTTGATATGGATGTTGCTATTATCAGGGCCTTGTTTTTACTCACATTTATATTTATGGGCACCGGGCTTATGGCCTACGTTGTGCTATGGATAGTGCTACCAAAAAAAGGGATCAATTTTTATAACCCCAATGTTGATTACAGGGTGCCACCAGAACAGCAATATAACCCCAATGTTGATTACAGGGTACCGCCAGAGCAACAATATAACCCATTTGAAGCTGTGCCTCCCCGGAAATCATCATCAACCGCAGGCGTTATTTTTGGATGCATACTGATATTCTTTGGCGCATCATTCCTGCTTCATGAGCTGCATGTTTTTTACTTTTGGCACGTTGCTAAATTATGGCCGGCTATTTTAATAGTGGTTGGTTTGGCAGTCATTGTATCTGGTCAAAAAAAGCAACCATGGGAAACAGATTTTCAAAATGCCAATAAGGGGCCGGAAGTTAAAGCAACTGACGAATCTCTGAACACTGAAGAGAAAAAAGACGACAATTTTACAGACACCCCTCCAACTATATAAGATCATGAAGAGCGATAAACTAATCCCGGGTACTATCCTGGTATGTATAGGAGCCATATTTCTGCTCCACAATTTTGATATTATTGATTTCCATTGGATAAATATATTACACCTGTGGCCTATATTTTTGATTATAGGCGGGGTAAACCTGGTGTTTGCAGGTAATAAATCGCCACTGGCAACAATTTTAAAACTTAGCGTGGTAATTGCCGGTTTTGCACTATTGCTTTTTGGCCGCTTTGGCGATCGGTATAATTTTTGGCCGGGTGATTTTGTTCATTTCGATGGAAACAACAACGATGATAATGGTGATGGCGACAATGATAGCGACAGCACCAGTACCGACCACGGCGTTGTGAAAATTGAAGGCAGCAGTATATTTAATAAAGAATATACCCCAGATGCCAAACTGGCCCGCCTTAACATCAGTGGTGGCGGTACCACTTATACACTTAACGATACCACGAGCCAACTGTTTAAGGCCGAAACAAAGGAGTTTTATGGTAAGTATGAGTTTAATACCAGCAAGGATGATTCGGTTTATGTATTAAACCTGAAGATGAAAAATAACAAAGGATGGCATTTTGACTCTAACGACAATAAATCAAACCTGGCTAACATCAGGCTTAATCCAAATCCTATCTGGGATATTTATGTGGAAACTGGTGCAACAAAACTGGACTTTGATTTATCAAAATTTAAAATTAAAAGTGTAACTTTAAAAGGCGGTGCAGCATCATTTGGTGTAAAACTGGGTGCCCCGTTAGAAACCACCAATGTTGAAGTTGCAACCGGGGTATCCGAAGTTACCATAAGTGTGCCTAAGAACGCGGCTTGCAGCATAAATGCCAACACCGGCTTGTCGTCTAACGAGTTTGAAGGGTTTGATAAAAAGAATAATAACACTTATGAAACTGCAGGCTTTGATGCAGCAAAAAACAAAATATATATCCATATGAGTGGTGGCATATCTGATTTTAAAGTAAACAGGTATTAACCACTCCCCAACCATTACCGGGACAAAACTTATTATATATTGCCAATTTCACCGCTTCATGAACAATGGAGCGGTTTTTTTATGGCATCGTTCGATATATGGATGCCCGATTAGATGTTTTTTATTTAGTGGCCGCTATGGTCCAGGGATTAATGATTTTTAAGCCACCGATTTTTTTGAAATCTTTAATTCCATTCTTTACGACTTTGCTTTATATGCTCCTGAAGTTTTGCAGCATCGGGAGCTGGTAACTTGCCGGCAAATTTGTCAGATAGCTTTTGTTTAGGAGAGGAAGTGTTTTTAAGCACCTTAATCAAATGCAATTTTTCAAGTTCTTTAAGCAAATTGTATGCGTGTTGATTAGTTACTTCAATCAGCAATGTATCCATCTTCGTATTTTGTAATCAAATTTACCCAAAAATAACCTAATAGTCTAAATCATATATTTGGGAAAGATTACAAATGTAATTGGTGTTTTACAGCTGTAATGAACCGGTATTTTTTCCATGTTATTTCAACTCCTGCCTCACCCTTTTGTAATTTATACACTACAAAAAGGTAAATATGTTAAATTGAAAACCATTCACACAAAAAATAGGTTTAATTTACAGCTTAAATCCACTTCTATGAAAGTAACGAGTATTATATGTGTAGCCTTTCTTTTTATTACCGCAACTGTGCATGCACAGGATGTACTCAAAGGAACGGTGTACGAAAAAAGTAAGAGCGAGAAACTGGCTAATGTTTTTGTGAAGGACGTTAATAACAAGCAGATCACTATAACAGATAATAACGGTAATTTCAGCATTCGTACCCTAACGGGTCATACACTAATATTCAATTCACCAGGTTTTGTATCCGATACATTATATGTTACAGATTTGCGGCCCAAACGCGTGGAGATGGTATCGCAAACTATATCATTGAGGCAGGTTAACGTAACGGCCACCCGCGAGGCTTTTGATCCACATAAAGAATATCCGGAAGTTTATACCAAAAGCAGGGTTTCGGTAATGTCGCCATCCACCTGGTTCAGTAAAGAGGGTAAGGATGCGCGGCGGTTAAAAAGATATTTTCAGCATGAAGAAGAAGAGAGGCAGGTAGATGAAGCCTTTAATGTTGACTATGTGAAAAGTGTAGTGCCGCTACGCGGCGCGGAGCTGGAGAACTTCATGTCGATATACAGGCCAAGCTATGCTTTCCTCAAAAACAATAATGCCCCATCAATGACAGCGTACATTAATGATGCTTACAAAAAATACCAGGCCTTGCCCGCTAATAAAAAGGCTTTGCCAAAGTTAGGGGCGGCACCGGTGAGTTTGCAGTAAATATGTAGTTGCGAGGTCCTAAAAGGTAAAAATGTTTTAAAAGGTTTGTCATGCTGAACGCAGTGAAGTATCTATTCGTAGACTATACAGGGCGAACATGCATAGCGAATAATAGATCCTTCACTGCGTTCAGGATGACAAAAAGTTTTTTACAATCTCTGTGTACCTTCAATGATATAAGTTACATTAATCCACTTCCGCAGTCAAATCTCCTGTTACTATCTTCTGGTATAGTAATTCAATCTGGCTTTTAAGGATTCTGTCTTCAGACAGGTCCGGGAGGGTATTTATATCGAAATATGCCACCTCAAGCACATCAAAGCCCTTATTAAGGGTGCTTGAAAGTGCTTTACAGTAAAACACTATCTTATAAACATAAAATGGCTGTGGGGGATGAGGGTGCATCTTTTTATCGAATACAGCAAGCAATCGTTCAGGAACTACAGTAAGTCCGGTTTCCTCCTCAAATTCTTTGATGATCACTTCCTTCGCGGTATAACCAATATCTGCCCATCCACCCGGTAATGACCATTTGCCATCCGCGCTTTCCTTTGCCAGCAATATTTTGTTCTCCGCATTGAGCAGTATCCCGCGTACATCTACCTTAACGGTAGGATAATCGGATGGCATCGGAAAGTTCAGTTTAATATCTTCAGCGCCCCAACCGGTAACATTATCCAGCATTTTAATGCTGATATGTTGTAACTCGTTGTAGCGCTCAATATCATATTCGTTTTTGGCGTAAAGCAAACCAACATCGGCCACAGAGCGCAGTTGGGTTATGAGGGTTAAAAGTTCGGTGTTATTCATGTGGGTTATCAGGGGTGTATACACTTTTTGATTTATAGAATATGCCAACCAATAACCAAATGATTGCCATCATGTAGTCGATGTTAAATAGCAGTATACTTTGCCGTGTTTTAAAAATGAAGCCTGCTAAAAATACGCCTCCACATATCAAAACGAGTGGAAGCCAATCGGGTCTTAAAAAGAAATTTTTAAAACCAAAAAATATACAAACAAATACCAGCCCGTTATAAAGAATATCTATTATACCAAACTTTATGCTTTCAGCAAGCCCTGCTATTAAACTTTCATTTATTATCAGCGTAATTAAAAGCAAAATAAATAGCGGGATTCGGGTTATAGCAAACTGCCTATTCTGAAACAGAATATCGGTCTTATTATCATTTCCGATAATCAATTCACCAATAGTTTGTTGTTTAAGAACCGTTCTTTTAATTTCATAGATAATGCAGACAATAAGGGCTATAATATTTACAAACAGAATTTCCCATACATTGTACAGGGTGCCAAATACAGTAAAAAACATTAAAATAATACCGATAGCCAGCATCAGCAAATAGTAATTTACCGCAACAATAAAGATATGGCTAAATGCTCTTTTGATACGCAATAATATAAATCCGAATCCCCTAACCTCTACCTAACAATTCGTCAAGTTTGTTGCGCTCGGTTTGCAGCTCACGGGCAAGTTTCTTTTCCTTTTCGTTGGCTTTTGCTTTGTAGGTTTTGTATTCTTCATCAAGCTCGTTATACAACTTAATGCGGTATTTAGCTTCGCGGCTATGTGCACCCGAACGGGCTATTACAATGGCGGCAGCCAAACCGAAAACAATAACCAGGCCCCACATAACTAAGTTATAAGTGGCTTTAGTAAAGCTTATGCCTAAAAGTTTTATTTCATCGCGTTTGGCATTTGATTCAGAAAGGGTTTGATCTTTGGTTGTTACATCGGTTTTAAGCGTGGCTATATCCTGCGTTTGCGTGGCGAGTTTGGTTTGGGCCTCTTTAAGCTTACGGCGTTCTATTGTTAACGTATCATGCATGTTTTTCCATAAGGCAGAAACCAAAGGCTGCTGGTAATGGAACAGTTTACTAAGCAGGTATTGATATTGGCCATTCAGGCTTTTGTCCTTTGCCAGTGCCGAATCGGCAGCCGTTTCGCGGGGCTTAGCATAATTTGGTTGATATGCAGTAACGGGCTTTGCACCAGCAGGAGCGGCGGCGTTATATTTTACTGCAGGTTTTATAAAAACCGGTTTTGCCGCCGGCAGCTTAGCGGCAGTTTTTTTAACAGTATCCTGGGCAAAACCCATATGGCTGATGCCTAAAATAATTACTATTAAAACAGAGATACGGAATATAAAATGCTTGTTCATCATGTAAAATAGGTATCAGTTTATTAACAAAACAGGATTTTAATGGTTTTAATTATATTATCCTGAGCTTTCTGATCGCTAATGTAAGCTTTCATACGGAATTTTGCTACTCATAGTTATATTAGCGGCATGAATATAGGCATCATTGGTTTGGGCGATATGGGGCGTTTATACGCAAAGGCTTTTGCAAAAGCCGGTTACACGGTTTGTGGGTGCGATTTGCCCGAAAATCGTAATAAGCTGGAAGAGGAACTTACACCCTTTGGCATTACTATTATAGATAGGGCCGGCGATGTATCCCGCACCAACGACCTCGTTATTTATTCTGTTGAAGCCGACAGGTTGGAGCAGGTAGTGGCGGAGTGTGGTCCTTTAACCAAATACGGGGCTATTGTGGCCGGGCAAACATCTGTAAAGCACCCAGAGATAGCCATATTTGAAAAATATCTGCCCCCCGATGTGCAGATCATTACCTTTCATGCCATGCACGGGCCGGGTTTTGAACCTAAAGGGCAAACGCTTATCCTGATACCGCATCGGTGTAAACCAGATGCCTACCAGCGGATGGTTGATTTGTTCACCTCCATTGGCAGCGATATAGTGGAGATTGCTGATTACCACGAACACGATAAAATTGTGGCCGATACCCAGGCCGTAACTCATGTAGGTTTTGAGAGTATGGGAACCGCGTGGAAGGCCGCCGGCTTTTTCCCCTGGGAAAATGCATCTTATATTGGCGGTATTGACAATGTGAAGATATTGACCACTCTACGCATCTTCAGTTATAAAGCGCACGTGTACGCGGGGCTTGCCATATTAAACCCCTATGCCCGGCAGCAGGTAAAACGCTATTCAGAATCCGAATCGGAATTATTTAAGCTGATGATCAAGGAGGAGGCCCAAACTTTTAGGGAGCGGCTGTACCGTGCCCGCGATTTTGTTTTCCACGAAAGCCGAAAACCAATTATGCTGAATGATGTGGTGATGAAAGAGTTCTCGCTATCACAAAAGCCCGAACTGCAAAAGCCCAACTCGCACCTGAGTATATTAAGTATGGTTGATGCCTGGTACCACTTAGGAGTAAACCCCTATGATAACCTTATTTGCCAAACACCGCCTTTTCGCCTCCGGTTGGGTATTGCCGAATACCTGTTCAAGAACGAGGACTTATTAGAGGAATCCATCGAAACCGCACTATATGATAAAACCATCCGCGGTGATGATTTGGAGTTTCACTCGGCAGTAAGGGAATGGTCGGCTATTATTGGGTACGGCGATATGGAAGGCTATAAGAAACACTTTAACGAAGTACAATCCTTTTTCAGCCACAGGCTGGAAGAGGGCAAAGCACAAAGCGCTGAGCTGATCAGGCGGTTAATGATGGAGTAAATTTTATTTCGGAATTGGGAGTTTTGATCATATCAATAACTCCTTTTACTTCGCTTTATTAATCTCCGCTATGGCATCGTCAACAACTTTTACCGATGCCGCGTCATTTAATCCGGCCCGGTTCGTTTTAACCTGTGTTAGTATTCCAATTACTTTTGGTCCCACATATTTTTTAAATTCAACTCCCAGTTTTTTGATCTCCTCAATCCCCTGCAGCACGTGTTCCTGATTTTTTAAGCGGCCTAAGTAGTTTCCAAACTTTTCGCTTAGCTTATACCTTTGTTCCTCAAAACGGCTCATGTAAAAATGGTATACGTAATCCCATTTTTCATCGCCGGCATTCGCAGTATATACCGTAAATATCGCCCCGGACAGGTCTCCTTTGTTATCTTTTTCATATAAAGGTGCAAGCCTGGTTGCTTCTGCCGGGTTTGCCTGGTTTATTGCCCATAACGCCGCACCCTGTACCGCGTATGATTCGCTTTTTAGCGCCTGTTTTAATAGTTCGAGGTCGGCGGGTTTTTTAAATTTGCCCAAAAATACTATGGCCTGGGCACGAGTTAAGCTAATACTATCCTTCTGGGCTATTTCAACTATCGATGGGTAGGCGGCCGTACGGATAGTATCATTATCCATATTTAATGCCTGCATAGCTTTAAGCCGCAAACCGTAATACTTATCTTTCAAAGCTCCTATCAGGATTTTTTGACCTGTAATGTTTTTTTGCCCAGCTATTGCCGCGTCAATAGCCTCGTAACGATCCAGGTATAGCGGTGCGCTGGCATATTGAAAAGCGTATTCTTCAAGGGTTTTATTATCGTTTTTTTTGGCAAGCAATAGTTTATCGCCATCAACATTTACCAGCTGTGGTTTGGAAGTTACCGGGAAAACTAAAGTATCAAGCTTTTCTCGCATCCAAATCTGGTGGCGTTCCTTTTTGCCATCTGCATAAATATCAATAGCCATTGGTAAAATAAAAGTTTGCCCGGGCTGGGTTTGCTGTAGGTAAACGGTTTGGGTTTTGCGGGTTTCATCCCATTTATAACTGATACTCAATTCGGGGTGACCGGCACCATAATACCACTGATTAAAAAACCAGTTCAGATCCAGTCCGCTGGCTTCTTCCATTGCCAACCGGAGTTGTTGGGCTTCGGCGCTTTTAAAGGCGTTTGTTGTAAGATAAATGTTCAAGCCTTTATAAAAAGCATCGTTACCCAGGTGGTGCCGGAGCATATTTAATATCCGACCACCTTTTTGATAAGTAACCCCATCAAAAACATCCTGTTTATCATTATAATAAAAACGTACCAGGTTTTTAGCTGCATTTTGAGGACTGTTAAGGTAGCCCTGTAGACCTTCACGTATGTGTTCGTCCGCGGCATCTTGCCCATACCTGTGCTCGGCCCAAAGTATTTCGCCAAGGTCGGCAAATGATTCATTAAGGGTAAGGTTGCTCCAGCTTTCGGTAGTAACGTAATCACCAAACCATTGGTGAAACAGTTCATGCACACCGCCAAAATCATTATGTACCCTGTCAATCAATTCACGTTTGGTGGCTTGTGCCCCCTCGCCGGTAACCATGGCCGTGGTGTTTTCCATCGCGCCGCTCACATAGTCGCGCACGGTAATTTGCGCGTATTTGTTCCAGGGGTAATCTACGCCGGTGATTTTAGAAAAGAATCCAATGGCGTCGGGCGTAAAGCCGAAAATATCCTTTGCATAAGGGGCGTATTTGGGTTCAACGTAATAGTTTACTTCTTTGCCATGCCAGCTGTCCTTATATATTGAAAAATCGCCAACGGCCATCATAAATAGATAGGGGGCATTTGGAAGGTTCATTTTCCAGGTATCAGTACGGGTATGGTCGGTATTTGTTTTTTGCGAAGCAAGCCGGCCGTTTGATAAGGTAACATATTTGGCCGGAACGGTCATGATGATCTCGCTGGTAGTTTTTTGATTTGGCTTATCAATAGTAGGGAACCATGCCGATGAACTTTCGGGTTCTCCTTCAGTCCATATTTGTGTGGGTTTATCCTTTTCTGTTCCGTCAGGATTAATAAAGTATAATCCTTTTCCCTGCTTCCTGGATGTTTTTAACTCATTGGGCTTTGCGGTGTAATCGAGGTATATGGTATAGCTTTCGTTGTTATGATAAACCCTATCTAATGTAATTGCCACGGTAAGGCTATCATAGCTGAATTTAAGCGGCACATTTTTACCGTATTTTATAATTGAGATGTTTTTCAGGTCCATGCCTTTGGCATCCAGTCTTAAAGTATCGGTTGGGTAAAAATGCGGTTTTAAAGTAACCCATTCCTTGCCATATAGGTAGCGTTTTTTGTAATCGAAGCTTACATTAAGTTTAGTGTGTACTAAATCATTGATCCTGGCAGCTGTTTCCCTGTATATTTTGGGTAGCGCATCTGCTTGCTTTTCTTGTGCCACCAAGGGGCCGCTTATGAATAAAGTGCTACAAATTAAAAGGGTTAGGCAAAGCTTTTTCATATCCGTTCATTTTTAATGATGAACAAATATATACATAGTACTATTTATAACATAGTACTATGTAAATTATTTTTTTTAGGACAGAACTTAATTTTCAAATCCGGGGAATACTATATGAAAAATGCTCCACCATTCGTGTTCAAATGAAAGGTATAGCTTAAAAGGGCCATGGATAACTATCTTTTCATTACTTTCTAAAATGGCATTGTATTTTATATATCCTTCGGCATAGCCCATACCGGTTTCGGTGTTAAACTCGAAACCAATATCAGCAATCTTGTATTCAGGATCAGTAAAGGCGTTGTAGGAATTAAAAATTTGATTCAGCTTTTCTACCAATTCAGCCTTGCTTACGGTTCTGTCACCCTTTAATATAAAAGGATCAGCAATGCACCAGCTGCGCTCATTAAGTTTTTGTGCTAACCATCCGGATAAAAATTCTTCTGCCCTATTCCCGATATCTAATTTATGATTGGGGTGAAACTCTTCGTAAGTGAAGTGTGTAACCATCCCCGGAATATTAAAGTCATCGGTTTCGTGGTCAAACAGTTCTTCGGTGATAAAGGAATACTTAGTGCGGTTGTCATATGCCGCGATAAAATCTACCTCAATATTTTTTTGAGCCAACAAATCGGTTACTTCTTCAAAAGCCAGATCTACCAGGTGATCACTCAGCTCATCGGCCTTTTTAAAATCTGGCTTGCCTAACAGATCAAATACCTTAGTGCGTTTTGCGCCTGCGTAATTTTGTTCGAAGGCCATTACGTGTTTTAAAAATTCATTCTCAATTAATGGGTCTAAATTTCCAGAACTTTGTGAATCTGCGCCTAATTCTGCTTTTAACTTTAAGCGCATCAATTCATTTTCCATCCGCAGGTTATCTTCCTCGTCATCGTAAAGAGGATCATTTGGCATATCTTGATTGGTTTGCATGGTAACTTTGCTTTATTATGATTTCATCTTTAATAAGTAAACTTCCTTTTTGGAAGGCATCTTAAATTTTTCGATGTTATCGCTGTTGTAAAACGGATCGGCTATTTCGATCTGGTCTGATGGGAATTCTTTTCCGAGGATCTTTTCGGCCTCGTCAATAGTGTAACGTGTGCCTTTAATGTCGAAAACAAAACCGTAGTCAGATTTTTTTAGCTGCTTCATGTTTACGTTTGCTTTCGGTATAATAAAACTTATCGGAACAAAAAATTGAACACGTACCGCCTTACCGTTTTGTATACCCGGTTTCCATCTGGGGCTATTTTGCAAAACGTCTGCAGCTTCGGCTTCACATCCTGCACCAATACAATTCATGGGCATAATATTTACAATTTTACCATCCCCATCTACTACAAATGAAACGTTAACCTTACCGTTAATTCCTATTAATTTTGCAACCTCGGGATATTTTACACTTCTGCTTAGATACTTGATAAACGCTGGAATACCACCCGGAAATTCGGGGATTTTTTCTACACTGGCATAGACTATTTTGGAACTATCTTTTTTTACAGTATCAATTTTTAAAATAGTGCTGCCTAACGATAAATGACTAACAAAAAGAGCGGCGAATAAAATGTAATAAGGCTTCATAAGGTAAAAATAGATATTTTTTGACTGTTACTTTGTCGCCGAAAATAATGTCCACGGGTATGCTTTCATATCTCTTAGGTATTTGGCCTGGTAATTATATTCAGGATGCTTTTTAAAGAAAGGGGCGGCCAGGAAGTCAGATCCGCCGGGGTGGCCCATGTGTGCCCATAGCTGCATCTTGCCGGCAAGATCGGCATTGGTAACTTTACCTTGTACTGCACCCATCGGGAAATAGGGGCCTTCGCTCCACTCCGGGCAACCTTTTGGGTCTTCGTCTATATGACCATCAATAACACAACGGTTAAAAGCGTTTTTGCCGTTTAGTGCATCATAGGTATCACCTTCTATTATCTTTCCGTTCTCCACGTCTAGCTTGCCTTTGTAATTAACACAAACCAGTTTCTCCATCCTTAGCTTACGGGCGTTGGGTGAGTTTGTTTTATCATTTACATCAAATGTAGTTTCCTGTTTTATCAGGTTAGGATCGGCCGGGAAGTTGGAGCCGATCATCGCTGTGTCTTTCGACCTCCATATTTTTTGAGTTTTAAGGCCCAGCTCCAGTTTGGCCACCTCGTTGGTTTTGGTATCGCCTATTAGCCAGTCGTTAGCATAACCGCCGTTATTATCTGTACTCATGATCTTTATAACATCATCAATGCTGTTACTGTATTGTGCAGCTTTACGGGCACGTACAAACTCGGGTGTGCGGGTGGTATCAAAACCGTTAAAGCCGGTAATGGTGGTTTCAGTGATCAGGATGCCGGTGCTTGTTACCACAAAGTCATCGCCACTGTGAATAAATCCGGGTGCGGTGTCCATTAATATATGGTTTCCTTTTTGGGGTACAATATCTGCTATAACATTCCAGCGCTCGCCCACAATGTAATCGGTCCAGTTATTATGGCCGATCACAATTTTGCCGTCTTTAGTATAACGACCGGTTGCTATAAATGCACTGCAATTGCCCGGGGCTTTGTTGTTGCCACTACCCGGTTTGGCTTTGTTCATGAGGGTGGGTACATAATATTGTGCCAGCTCAATGTTGGCATTAAGGGCGGTAATATCCAGCGTATCGTATTTTAAACCTTTGGCCTGCAATCCCTCCGTAATGCCGCGGATCTCGTCCTGGTACTCCTTATCTATCTTTTTCCATAAAAAGCCAGCCGCTGCTTTGCGGTAAAACGCCCAATCCTTTTTACTGCTATAGGGCAGGTAGTACTGCATTACCTTTATTAAGGTATCAATCTCCTTTGATAGCAGGTAGCCGTGCTGGTAACCAATATCGGCAGGGGAGCCCGCAAGGTGTATGTAGATCCAACCGTTTTTATCCTCACGGTTAGCCTTGCCCATGCGGTCCACGGCAGTTTTTTCTGTTGATTTTTGTTTGCAGGCGAATAACAGTGTTGTGATCAGGATGATAGAAAGCGCTTGGGTAATGTGTTTCATCGTGTTTAACTGCTTAATTGTTAGATGGATGAATATAGGGAAAGAAAATTACGCTTGCAATAGGGGGGAATTAATCCATTAATAACGCAGGATTTAACGGTGGACGTACACTGTGGAGTATTGCTCTGAAAATTCCCCCGCAATAGGGATGGCAGCGAATACCGGCCCGTGGCTAATGCCTGTGCAGTATAAGCGTACAGCCCGGGCCGTAGGCATTGCCATTAATTAGATAATGGACTTTTGGAAAAAGGATTAAGGATTTTGTTAATAGGCCAACACACCCCTCCGCCCCTCTCAAGAGGGGAATCGCTCATGGCCTCCGCTTTTTATCCGATACGCAACGTTAATAAGCAAGCCTTTTTCAAATTTTGTTCATTCCTTAATTCAGAAAATTCTGGTTTAGGCAAATCCTACGCCGCCTGTCAATCGGGGGATTACTTTGCGCTTTGCGATGATGTGGCAGGGAAATAAATCAAGCGAATTTGAATCACTTAATCCCCAATCAAATAACTCAAAACCGCCTGTTAAAACACGTATATAAAATTTATAAAAAAATAACTCACTAACTATTTGATTATTACTACAAAGTTTCTATCTTTGCCGTCCCTTTCGGGGGGAATAATATGTCTTGAACGAAGCCCTACTGCTTCGATGGACACAAATAAATTAAGAAAATGTCAGGAATTATTGGTAAAAAAGTAGGAATGACCAGCATTTTCGATGAAACAGGGAAAAACATTCCTTGTACAGTAATCGAAGCTGGCCCTTGCGTGGTAACACAAGTTAAGTCTGTTGAATCAGACGGATATGCTGCTGTACAGCTGGCATATGGCGACAAAAAGGAAAAAAACACTTCTGGTCCGTTAAAAGGACACTTCCAAAAAGCCGGTACAACTCCAAAGCGTAAGCTTGTTGAATTCAAAACTTTCGAGGACGAAAAATCATTAGGTGATACTATCACTGTAGAGATTTTCGCTGCGGGAGATTTTGTTGATGTAGTTGGTACTTCAAAAGGTAAAGGATTTCAGGGTGTGGTAAAACGTCACGGTTTTGCGGGTGTGGGTATGCAAACTCACGGTCAGCACAATCGTTTACGTGCGCCAGGATCTTTGGGTGCGTCATCGTGGCCGTCTCGTGTATTTAAAGGCATGCGCATGGCGGGTCAAACCGGAAACGTTCGTGTTAAAACACAAAATTTACAAGTTGTAAAGGTTTACGCTGAGCAGAATCTGTTGGTTGTTAAAGGTTCCATCCCCGGAGCTAAGGGTTCATTCGTAATAGTGGATAAATAAGATGGAAGTAAACGTATTAAACGTATCAGGTAAAGAAACAGGTGCCAAGGTGCAGCTTCCTGAGTCGGTATTCGGTATTGAACCAAACGATCACGCGATCTATCTTGATGTTAAGCAGTATTTAGCTAATCAGCGTCAGGGTACACACAAATCAAAACAGCGTAACGAAATTGCAGGTTCAACCCGCAAATTATATAAACAAAAAGGTACAGGTGGTGCCCGTGCAGGTAGCGTTAAATCTCCATTATTTAATGGTGGTGGTCGCGTTTTCGGTCCGCAACCACGCGATTACAGTTTCAAGTTAAACAAGAAACTTAAATCACTGGCTCGTAAATCGGCTTTATCATACAAAGCAAAGGATAACAACATTTTAGTATTGGAAGATTTTAACTTTGATAACATCAAAACTAAAACTTACATCAAAATGGAAGCTGACCTGAATGTTACTAATGAAAAAACATTATTAGTAGTAGCAGCAGCTGAAAACAACAATGTGTATTTATCAAGCAGAAACCTGAAGAAAACGAAAGTAATTTCAGTTGAGCAGCTAAACACTTATGATGTGTTAAACGCTGGTAAACTGTTATTAACTACAGGCGCTGTTAAAACTTTGGAGGAAGCATTAGCTAAGTAATTATGGAAATTTTAAAGAAACCCCTACTTACTGAAAAAGTAACTCAATTAACCGAGAAACTTAACCGTTATGCTTTCAAAGTTGATCACAGAGCAAACAAGATTCAGATTAAAGGCGCCATTGAGGCAATGTATGGTGTTAACGTTAAGGCGGTAAACACTATGAAATACGTCGGCAAACTTAAAACTCGCAATACTAAGGCAGGCGCCGTATCTGGCCGTGCTGCTACGTATAAAAAAGCGATCATTACGTTGAATGACGGTCAAACAATTGATTTTTACAGCAATATATAATTAAGAGATGGCAGTAAAGAGATTTAAACCGGTTACCCCCGGTACCCGTTTCAGAGTTGATGTATCTAATTCAGATATTACAACAAACGTTCCTGAAAAGTCGTTAGTTGAATCAGCCAACACAAGATCGGGCGGGCGTAACAATACCGGTAAAATGACTATGCGCTACATGGGTGGTGGTCATAAACAAGCATATAGGTTGATTGATTTCAAACGTAATAAATTTGACATCCCTGCAAAAGTTGCAACTATTGAGTATGATCCTAACCGTTCTGCACGTATAGCACTGTTACATTTTGTTGATGGTGAAAAACGATACATGATCGCTCCGGAAGGCTTAACAGTTGGAACGATGGTTGTAGCCGGCGAGACAGCTACTCCAGAGGTTGGTAATACCATGCCTTTGAAGAACATCCCGTTAGGTTCTATCATTCACAACATTGAGTTAAATCCAGGCCAGGGTGGTGTTATTGCCCGCAGCGCTGGTACTTACGCTCAGCTTTCAGCACGTGATGGTAAATATGCCATTATTAAATTGCCTTCAGGCGAAACACGTATGATACTGTCAACTTGTTTGGCAACTATCGGTACCGTTTCAAATGGCGAAAGAGCAAACGCGGTGTTAGGTAAAGCAGGCCGCAAACGTTGGTTAGGCCGCAGGCCGCGTGTTCGTGGTGTTGCCATGAACCCGGTAGATCACCCTATGGGTGGTGGTGAGGGTAGAGCCTCAGGTGGTCATCCACGTTCACGTAAAGGTTTGTTAGCTAAAGGCTACAAAACACGTGACAAGAAAAAAGGGTCTGATCGTTATATCATTGAAAGAAGGAAAAAATAATGGCACGTTCAATTAAAAAAGGACCTTATATTGATCATAACCTGGAAAGAAAAGTTCTTACCTTGAATGAATCAAGCAAAAAATCAGTTGTAAAAACATGGTCACGTCGTTCCATGATCTCTCCTGATTTCGTTGGTCACACATTCGCAGTACACAATGGTAACAAGTTTATCCCGGTGTATGTAACAGAAAACATGGTTGGTCACAAGCTGGGAGAGTTTGCTCCAACCCGCACATTCCGCGGTCACGCAGAAAAGAAAAAATAAGGCATGGAAGCAACAACTAAAATCAAAAAGTCTGTATTGATCAGACAGCAAAAAGAAGCTGCGAAAGCCCAGGTAGGCGGCGCTTCTGTTGCCAAGCTACAGAACTGCCCAACTTCACCACGCAAAATGCGTTTGGTGGTTGACCTGATCCGTGGTGAAAACGTTGAGAAAGCGTTATACATATTAAAATATACTAACAAAGAAGCTGCAATTCGTGTAGAGAAACTTTTGTTATCAGCTATTAAAAACTGGGAAGCAAAAAACGAAGGCAAACGCGTTGAAGATAGCGCCTTATTTGTAAAAGAGATTTCAGTAGGTGGTGGCCGTCAATTAAAAAGACTGCGCCCTGCTCCGCAAGGAAGAGGGTACCGCATACGCAAACGCTCAAACCATGTAACACTGATTGTGGATAGTAAAAACGATAATAATTAATTTGAAATGGGACAGAAAGCACATCCAATAGGTAACAGGTTAGGAATCATCAGAGGATGGGATTCTAATTGGTTCGGTGGCAATCACTATGCCGACAAATTAGTTGAAGACGAAAAGATCCGCAAATACCTTTCAGCTCGTATAGCTAAAGGTGGTGTATCAAAAGTAGTTATCGAACGCACTTTAAAACGTATCACTGTAACTATCCACACTGCCCGTCCGGGTATTGTGATTGGTAAAGGTGGTGCAGAGGTTGATAAGATCAAAGAAGAGTTGAAAAAACTTACCAAGAAGGAAGTTCAGATCAACATCTTTGAAATTAAACGCCCTGAACTTGATGCACAATTAGTAGCAGAAGGTATCGCAAAACAATTAGAAGCACGTATCTCTTTCCGTCGTGCCATGAAAACTACAATTGCTTCAACCATGAGAATGGGTGCTGAAGGAATCAAGATCATGACATCAGGCAGGTTAGGCGGTGCCGAGATGGCACGTAGCGAACAATATAAAGAAGGAAGAATTCCTTTGCACACTTTCCGTGCCGATATTGACTACGCATTAGCAGAAGCATTAACTACTTATGGTAAAATAGGTGTTAAAGTATGGATCTGTAAAGGTGAAGTTTATGGCAAACGCGACTTGTCTCCAAACATTGGTGGTACAAGCAGCAACAGCGGTAAAGGTGGCAGGCCAGATGGTGCTCCGGCATTCGGTGGACGTGGCAACGAGCGCGGTGGCGAACGTGGTGGCGAACGCAGAAATGACAGGAAACCAGGTGCTGGTGGCGACCGCAGAGGCGGCCCGGGTGCAGGTGGCAACAGTGGTCCTCGTGGTGGCGGTAGTAGCCGTCCGGGTGGTCCAGGTGGCAACCGTCCAGGTGGTCAAGGTGGTGGTAACCGTCCAGGCGGCCCAAAGAGATAATAATTACAAGTAGAAGAAAAATATCGTAACGATATAAAAGCTTAAGAAAATGCTACAGCCAAAAAGAACGAAGTTCAGAAAGATGCAAAAAGGCAGGATGAAAGGTTTAACCACTCGTGGTGCTGAACTTTCATTCGGATCTTTTGGTGTAAAATCACTCGAAGCGGCATGGATTACCAGCCGCCAGATCGAGGCTGCACGTATCGCTGTAACACGTTTTATGAAACGTGAAGGCCAGGTTTGGATCAGGATTTTTCCTGACAAGCCTGTAACCAAAAAACCAGCAGAGGTACGTATGGGTAAAGGTAAAGGTGCTCCAGAATATTGGGTAGCGGTAGTTCGCCCCGGAAGGATCATCTTTGAAGCCGAAGGAGTGCCTTTGGAAGTTGCTAAAGAGGCTTTACGCCTTGCAGCTGCCAAGCTTCCAGTACAAACAAGATTTATAGTACGTAGGGATTACGTAGAAGCATAAATAATTGTTCGGAGTAGTTGAAAGGTTGTAATGTTTAAAGGTTGAAAAACCATATTGATTTAGCAACCGCCCCAAAAGGGAACTTTTTAACATTTCAACTTTCCAACTTTACAACGAATAAAATAATAAGAAAATGAAAAACTCAGAAATTTTGGAGCTATCAACAGAAGAATTGAATGCAAAACTCGCAGAGGAAAGGTCAACCCTAACCAAATTGAAATTTGCTCACGCAGTTTCTGCTATTGAGAATCCATCCCGTATAACAAAGGTACGCAAGGGAATTGCTCAGTTAAATACTGAATTAACACAGCGCAAAGCGGCGTCGGCTTCTGAAAAGAATTAATTTTTTAAGCATTCAGAAAAATGGAAAGAAATTTAAGAAAAACACGTACCGGCCTGGTGGTTAGCAATAAGATGGAGAAATCTATTGTTGTGGCTGTTGAGCGTAAAGTAAAACACCCTATCTACGGTAAGTTCGTTAAAAAAACCACAAAATTTATGGCTCATGATGAGACTAATACTTGTGGCATAGGCGATACCGTACTGATTATGGAAACCCGCCCGCTGAGCAAAAGCAAAAACTGGAGATTAGTTCAAATTTTAGAAAGGGCTAAATAAGATGGTACAACAGGAATCAAGATTAAACGTAGCCGATAACAGTGGCGCTAAAGAAGTTTTAGTGATCCGTGTGTTAGGTGGTACCGGCAAAAGGTACGCATCTATAGGCGATAAGATAGTAGTAACCGTAAAAAGCGCTTTACCTTCAGGTAACGTTAAAAAAGGTACTGTATCAAAAGCCGTAGTAGTACGCACCAAAAAAGAGATCCGCAGAAAAGATGGTTCATACATCCGTTTCGACGATAACGCAGCTGTTTTGTTAAATAACCAGGACGAGCCAAGAGGTACCCGTATCTTTGGCCCGGTTGCAAGAGAACTGCGTGAGAAACAATTTATGAAAATTGTATCATTAGCACCGGAGGTATTGTAATCATGGAAAAGAAAAAACACGCACAGCCAACTAAACTAAAGATCCGTAAAGGTGATTTAGTGAAAGTTATAGCCGGTGATTCAAAGGGAACACAAGGCAAAATTGTTGAAGTATTAGTTGAAAAAGGTAGAGCTATTGTTGAAGGTGCCAATATGGTATCAAAACATACTAAACCTAATGCTGCTAATCCTAACGGCGGAATTGTTAAACAAGAAGCTGCAATACATATTTCAAACCTAATGCTGGTTGATCCTAAAACAGGTAATACAACCCGTGTTGGCCGTAAGAAAAACGAAGCCGGCAAATTAGTAAGGGTAGCAAAAAAATCAGGGGAGGAAATTAAGTAATGACTTACGTACCAAGATTAAAAACAAAATATAAGGACGAAATTCGTACTGCACTGAAAGATAAATTTCAGTACAAAAGCGTAATGCAGGTTCCTAAACTGGAAAAGATTGCCATTAACCAGGGTGTTGGCGGTGCTACTACCGATAAAAAACTTATCGAGAACACAATCACCGAATTAACAACTATCACTGGCCAGCAGGCAGTATCTTCAAAATCTAAGAAAGATATCTCAAACTTTAAATTGCGTAAAAATATGCCGGTTGGCGTACGTGTTACCTTGCGTGACAACACAATGTATGAGTTTTTGGATCGCTTAATTGCTGTTGCCCTTCCACGTATCCGTGATTTTAAAGGCATCAACGATAAAGGTTTTGACGGAAGAGGTAACTATACTTTAGGTATAACAGAGCAAATTATATTCCCTGAGATAAATATTGACAAAATCAATAAAATCCAAGGTATGGATATTACCTTTGTAACCTCCGCAACAAACGATGTTGAAGCATTGGAGTTGTTGAAACAATTTGGATTACCATTTAAAAATCAAAATAGCAATGGCTAAAGAAGGTGTAAAAGCTCGTGAAGTAAAGCGCGCTAAATTGGTTGCAAAATACGCAGAGAAAAGAGCAGCCCTTAAAGAAGCCGGCGATTTCGTTGGTTTAGATAAATTGCCTAAAGCGTCGTCTCCGGTAAAATTACACAACCGTTGTAAATTGACTGGTCGCCCTCGTGGTTATATGCGTCAGTTTGGTATTTCACGCGTAACATTCCGTGAAATGGCATTGGCAGGTAAAATACCGGGAGTAAAGAAAGCTAGCTGGTAAAAAAGAGCAAAAGCTCAAGGCATAAAGCATAAAGCTAAACAGGCTTTAAGCTTTGTGCTTTTAGCATTGAGCTAAAAAAGAGAATTTAACCGATGGCAGGTCGTCCCGGATGTTACGGGAAGGAAACCACCATCATAACACAATAAAATGAATACAGATCCAATCGCAGATTATCTTACACGAGTAAGGAATGCTATTAAAGCCAACCATAGGGTTGTTGAAATTCCTGCATCAAATCTTAAAAAGGAAATCACTAAGGTGCTTTTCGATAAAGGTTACATTGCCAATTACAAGTTTGAAGAAGTTGGTCCTCAGGGCAGCATTAAAGTTGCTTTAAAGTACCACCCGATAACTAAAATTTCTGCTATCCGTAGCATTACGCGCATCAGTAAACCAGGTTTGAGGAAATACGCAGGCATGGAAAAAATGCCAAGAGTATTAAATGGTTTAGGTATTGCCATCTTGTCGACTTCAAAAGGCGTAATGTCTGATAAAGAAGCCCGTCAGCAAAATGTAGGTGGCGAAGTTTTATGCTACGTTTATTAATAGGAGAAATTAAGCAATGTCAAGAGTAGGAAAAGCACCGATAGCAATGCCACAGGGAGTAACTGTTACCGTATCAGCAGATAATGTTGTTACTGTAAAAGGCCCTAAAGGTGAATTGCAGCAAGCGGTTGATAGCGATATCACCATTGCACAGGAAGACGGTCAGTTACTGGTTACACGCCCGTCTGATCAAAAACGTCACAAAGCATTACATGGTTTATACCGTGCACTGTTAAATAACATGGTAGTAGGTGTAACAGAAGGTTACAAAATACAACAGGAATTAGTGGGTGTGGGTTACCGCGCTACCAATACAGGTAATACATTAGATTTAGTGTTGGGTTACTCTCACCACTATGTATTTGAATTACCACAAGAAATTAAAGTTACAACCACTGCTGATAAGGGTAAAAACCCAACTATCATACTTGAATCAATTGACAAACAGTTAATTGGACAAGTAGCTGCAAAAATACGCTCGTTACGTACTCCAGAGCCTTACAAGGGTAAAGGTATTAAGTTTGTAGGCGAGATATTGAGAAGAAAAGCAGGTAAATCAGCATCTAAAAAATAATCGTCATGGGAGCTAAATTATCAAGAAGAGACAGGATTAAAAAAGGTATCAGAAAACGCCTTTCAGGATCAACAGAGCGTCCTCGCCTGTCAGTATTTAGGAGCAATAAAGGTATTTACGCGCAGATCATTGACGATTTAACCGGTAAAACTATCGTATCAGCATCATCTTTATCAAAAGACTTTGTTGCAGCAGAAGGCACAAAATCTGATCAATCAGTAGCCGTAGGCAAACTGGTAGCTCAGAAAGCTATCGCAGCAGGTATTAAAGATGTGGTTTTCGACAGGAACGGTTATTTGTACCATGGTCGTGTTAAGTCACTGGCCGAAGGTGCACGTGAAGGTGGTTTAAACTTTTAATCGAAAAGAGAAATGTCAACAATCAACATAAAAAGAGTAAAAACAAGCGAGATCGAATTAAAAGACCGCTTGGTAAGCATACAACGTGTTGCCAAAGTAACCAAAGGTGGTCGTACTTTTAGCTTCAGTGCCATTGTGGTAGTGGGCGATGAGAACGGTGTTGTAGGTTACGGTTTAGGTAAAGCAAAAGAGGTTACTGAAGCAATTGCTAAAGGTATTGATGATGCAAAAAAGAACCTGGTAAAAGTGCCAATTATTAACGGTACTGTACCTCATGAGCAAATAGGTAAATTTAGCGGTGGTTTTGTTTTTATTAAACCAGCAGCTAATGGTACCGGTGTTATTGCTGGTGGTGCAATGCGTGCAGTGTTAGAGTCTGCAGGTATCCACAACGTATTGGCAAAATCAAAAGGTTCATCAAATCCGCACAACGTGGTTAAAGCAACTGTATCTGCATTATCACAATTACGTGATGCACATACTGTAGCTCAGCAACGTGGCGTTAGTTTAGGTAAAGTATTTAACGGATAATCAGTCATGGCCAAAATCAAAATAACTCAGATTAAAAGCGTGATCGACAGAAGTGAGCGCCAAAAAAAGACGATCGAAGCATTAGGCTTGCGTAAAATTAACCACAGTGTGGAAGTTGAGGCAACTCCTGCTATAGTAGGTATGGTTAGAAAAGTTAATCACCTGGTAGCGGTAGAAAATATTTAATATCATGAATTTAAGTAATTTAAAACCTGCAGAAGGTTCTACTAAAAATAGAAAAAGAATTGGCCGTGGTACAGGTTCTGGCCGTGGTGGAACGTCAACCCGTGGCCATAAAGGCGCCGGGTCACGTTCAGGTACAAGCACAAAGGTTGGTTTTGAAGGCGGTCAGATGCCTTTACAGCGTCGGGTGCCTAAGGTTGGTTTTAAAAACCCTAACCGTGTAGAGTATACAGGCGTTAACCTTGATGTACTTCAAGAATTAGTTGAGAAATATACACTTACAAAAGTTGATTTCGCTACTTTGAAAGAACACGGTTTAGCATCTCGTAATGACCTGGTTAAGATCCTTGGTCGTGGCGAGTTAAAAGCCAAATTAGAAGTTGAGGCACATGCATTTACTGCTACAGCTCAAAAAGCTATTGAAGCAGCTGGTGGTACCATAGTTAAGCTATAATTTTAGGATGAAGAAATTTTTCACCACATTATCCAATATCTGGAAAATCGAAGATCTGAGAGTGCGTATTATAAACACACTCTTATTTCTTTTAATATATCGCGTCGGTTCATTTGTGGTTCTGCCAGGGGTTAATCCTGCATCAGTATCAAACCAAAAAGCAGAAGGATTAGTAGGATTGCTGAATATGTTTGCGGGAGGTTCGTTTTCACGTTCCTCAATTTTTGCATTGGGTGTAATGCCTTATATCTCGGCTTCAATTGTGGTGCAATTATTAGGTATCGCTGTTCCTTACTTCACCAAATTGCAAAAAGAAGGCGAAAGCGGTCGTAATAAACTTAACCAGTGGACGCGGTACCTAACCATAGGTATCACGTTTTTACAGGCTATAGGTTACCTTAAATCGCAGGTTGCTCCTGATGCTATGCTGATAAGCAATCCAATGTTTACTATACTTAATACGTTTGTTTTAACCGCAGGTACATTATTTGTAATGTGGCTGGGAGAGAAAATTACGGATAAAGGTATTGGTAATGGTATATCACTGATCATCATGGTTGGTATTATTGCCCAATTGCCAGGCGCTTTCTTAACAGAGTTTACATCACGTACCACAGGTACTGGTGGTTTGATAACTTTCATTGTTGAAATTGTAGCCTTGATTGGTGTGGTAATGTTCACTATCATGATAGTGCAGGGTACCCGTAAAATTGCGGTGCAGTATGCTAAACGAATAGTAGGTAACAAACAATACGGCGGCGTACGTCAGTACATTCCTTTAAAGGTAAACGCGGCAGGTGTAATGCCTATCATATTTGCCCAGGCTTTAATGTTTATACCACAAACGGTACAGCAATTTTTGCCAAGCATTTCATCAAACGGTATTTTAATTGCGTTATCAAATTATAACTCATGGCAGCACAATTTGCTGTTTGGCGTACTGATAATCCTGTTCACTTATTTCTATACAGCTATTACGGTTAATCCTAACCAAATGGCTGATGATATGAAAAAGAATGGCGGTTTTATCCCAGGCGTTAAACCAGGTAAAACAACTGCAGATTATATAGATGGTGTAATTTCAAAAATTACTTTACCAGGATCTATTTTCCTGGCTATTATAGCAATCGTTCCTGCAATTGCCAGTTTGGTTGGTGTGTCTCCAATTTTCGCAAGATTCTTTGGTGGTACGTCGCTGATCATCCTGGTGGGTGTTGTGTTGGATACATTGCAACAAATAGAAAGTCACCTGTTGATGCGCCATTATGATGGTTTAATGAAAACCGGACGAATTAAAGGACGTACAGCAATGCCTGCTGCTGCCGGAACAAGTCCGACAGCGATCTAACATATAAGATGTCAAAAATCAATTATAAGTCTGTCGAGGAGATAGAACTCATAAGGGAAAGTTCGTTACTCGTATCTAAGACCCTTGGGGAAATAGCTAAGGTTATCGGACCCGGTGTGAGAACTATCGAGCTTGACAAGCTGGCTGAGACTTTTATACGCGATAATGGCGGTATACCTGCTTTTTTAAACTATCACGGCTTCCCATTTTCACTATGCATCTCCCTGAACGATCAGGTGGTGCATGGTTTTCCGGGCAAGCATGTTTTAACCGACGGTGATCTTGTTTCTGTTGACTGCGGTGTTATCTTAAACAAATACTTTGGCGATTCTGCATATACCTTTGCCATTGGCGAGGTATCAGAACAGACTAAGAAGCTCATGCGTGTTACGCAGGAGTGTTTAGACCTGGGCGTTGCAAAAGCTGTTGTAGGTATGCGCATAGGCGATATAGGCTATGCTGTACAGGAACATGCTGAGAAGAATGGCTTTGGTGTTGTTAAAGAGCTTGTAGGGCATGGGGTAGGGCTTCAGTTACATGAAAAACCCGAAGTACCAAACTACGGCAAGCGTGGTGCAGGTACCAAACTGGAAGAAGGTATGGTGATTGCTATTGAACCAATGATTAATGCAGGCCGTGCCGGTGTTAAGTTTTGGGATGATGGGTGGACAGTATCAACTGCAGATAAAAAGGTATCGGCGCATTACGAGCATACAGTTGCTATTGGCAAAGGTAAACCAGACATTTTATCAACGTTTGAATATGTTGATAATGTTTTAAAAGAAAAGAATAATAATTAAATAATTTTTATTAATTTTGCATCCCGGTTTTAGGGCGGATAATTAAGTAATAATCAACAAAATATGGCTAAACAATCTTCGATTGAGCAAGACGGTACAATTAGGGAGGCATTGTCAAATGCAATGTTCAGGGTTGAACTTGAAAATGGTCACGAGATTATTGCACATATTTCTGGCAAGATGCGTATGCACTATATCAAGATTTTACCTGGCGACAGAGTAAAGTTAGAAATGAGTCCGTACGATTTGAGTAAGGGTAGAATAACCTATAGATATAAATAATAAAAGAGATGAAAGTTAGAGCATCCATTAAGAAACGCAGCGCTGATTGCAAGATCATTCGCCGTAACGGGAAACTTTATGTTATTAACAAAAAGAATCCTAAGTACAAACAACGCCAGGGCTAAGAACAATTTTGAATTGGAGAAAGATTGAATTACTGATTTTAAGGAATTCGATAATTCAATGATTCGATAACTCAATAAATAAAAAAGAAATATGGCAAGGATATCAGGTATTGATTTACCAAAAAATAAAAGAGGAGAAATCGGACTTACTTACATTTTCGGTATAGGCCGCTCAACAGCTCAAAAGATTTTGACTGAAGCAGGTATTGATTTTAATACCAAGGTGCAAGACTGGAGCGATGATCAGTTAGCCGCGATTCGTGGAATCATTAACGATCAGATCAAGGTTGAAGGTTCACTTCGTTCAGAAGTTCAATTAAACATTAAGCGTTTAATGGATATAGGTTGCTACCGTGGTACACGTCACCGTAAAGGTTTACCATTACGTGGTCAGCGTACTAAGAACAACTCACGTACCCGTAAAGGAAAACGTAAAACAGTTGCCAACAAAAAGAAGGCTACTAAATAATAATTGATTAGTGGTTGAGAGGTGGTAATTTATTATTGCTTTAAGATCATTAGGAATAAGTTATAAAGAATGGTTACGGGTCCTGGTTATGGTATTAACCAAGTAATTCGTAAAATCAATAATCAAAAAAATGGCTAAAAGTAAAAAAGTTACCAAAAAGCGCATTGTAATTGTGGAGCCGGTTGGCGAAGCACACATCAATGCAACTTTTAACAACATCATTATCACCCTTACCAACAAAACCGGCCAGGCTATTTCATGGTCATCAGCTGGTAAAATGGGCTTTAAGGGTTCAAAAAAGAATACTCCTTACGCTGCAGGTCAAGCTGCCGGCGATTGCGGTAAAGTTGCCTATGATTTAGGTTTACGCAAGGTAGAAGTATTTGTAAAAGGCCCTGGTGCCGGTCGTGAATCAGCTATCCGTACTTTGCAAACTGCAGGTATTGAAGTTACCACGATAAAAGACATTACGCCGCTTCCACACAATGGTTGCCGTCCGTCTAAAAGAAGAAGAGTTTAATTAACAGATTTTAAAGCTAAGATTCTGCAGCGTAAGGTTGCATGATACTTTAAGAACACACAACAATGGCAAGATATACAGGACCAAAGTCCAAAATAGCACGTCGTTTCCGTGAGCCGATCTTCGGTCCGGATAAGGCGTTAGAACGTAAAAACTATCCACCCGGAATGCATGGTGCTTCCAAACGTCGTGGAAAGCAATCAGAATATTCAACCCAGTTAATGGAGAAACAAAAAGTTAAATACACTTACGGTGTATTAGAGCGTCAGTTCGAAAACTTGTTTCACCGTGCATCGGCTAAAGAAGGTATCACAGGCGAAAACTTGCTGAAATTTTTAGAGGCCCGTTTAGATAATGCTGTTTACCGTTTAGGTATATCACCTACACGTTCTGGAGCCCGTCAGCTGGTTAATCACAAACACATTAACGTTAATGGTGCTGTTGTAAACATTGCATCTTACGCGTTAAAAGCAGGTGATGTGATTTCTGTACGTGAAAAATCTAAATCACTTGAAGCTATTACTACATCAGTAGCCGGAAGAAGAATCAACAAATACAGCTGGTTAGAGTGGGATGCAAATGCCTTAACAGGTAAATTCCTTAACTATCCTAACCGCGATGAGATACCTGAAAACATTAAGGAAAATTTAATCGTTGAGTTGTACTCAAAATAATAACGATACTTATCCACGTGATGATTGGCATGTTATGTCAATCATTTTCGTGGTTTAAATCATTTCAATTAGCAAACAATAAATAAAGGATATAAATGGCAATTTTAGCATTTCAAAAACCAGACAAGGTTATCATGCAGAAATCGAATGATTTTGATGGAACGTTTGAATTTCGTCCGTTAGAACCAGGCTTCGGTATAACCATTGGTAATGCTCTACGTCGTATCTTACTTTCATCACTAGAAGGTTATGCAATAACTTCTGTTCGTTTTTCAGGAGTTACGCATGAGTTTTCAACCATCAAAGGTGTTGTTGAAGACGTAACCGAGATCATTTTGAACCTTAAGCAAGTTCGTTTCAAAAAAACAGGTGAATCTGGCGATAACGAGAAAGTATTTGTTATCATAAATGGTCAGGATGAATTTAAAGCTGGTGATATCACTAAATTCTCCAACAACTTTACTGTATTAAATCCTGATCTGATACTTTGCAATATGGATTCATCAGTAACGCTTGAAATTGAGCTTACTGTAGGTAAAGGCCGTGGTTATGTTCCAAGCGAGGAAAATAAAAACCCGGATGCAAATGTTGGTGTTATTGCTATCGATTCTATCTTTACGCCTATAAAAAACGTAAAATATACTATCGAGAACTATCGTGTTGAGCAAAAAACTGATTATGAAAAATTAGTTTTAGATATTGCTACCGATGGATCTATCCATCCTGAAGATGCATTAAAAGAAGCTGCTAAGATCCTTATCCAGCACTTTATGTTATTTAGCGATGAGAACATGATGCTTGAAGCTCAGGCCAAAGAAGAAACCAAAGAAGTTGATGAAGAGATATTACACATGCGTAAGATCCTTAAAACTGAATTGGTTGATCTTGACTTGTCTGTACGTGCATTGAATTGCCTTAAAGCTGCCGATATCCGCAGCCTTGCCGATTTAGTATCGTATGATGTTGCTGATATGTTGAAGTTCAGAAACTTTGGTAAAAAATCATTAACTGAAATTCAGGACCTGGTTAAATCAAAAGGTTTATCTTTTGGTATGAACCTGTCTAAATTTAAGTTAGACGAAGAATAATAAAAAAGAATCAAGAGTTAAGAATCAAGATATAAGAAAATATCCTGATTCTTGACTCTTAATTCTTGAATCTAATAATAAAAATAGCGAAGGCATAATTCCGAAGGCTTGAGTTGATCGCCAGACGGTATGCACGTGAAATAATTAAAAACAATGAGACACGGAAACAAAAACAATCACTTAGGCCGTACTACCAGCCACCGCAAAGCGATGCTGGCCAACATGGCAACTTCGCTTATCTTACACAAGCGCATCACTACAACATTAGCTAAAGCAAAAGTTTTACGCGGTTATGTTGAGCCACTTTTAACAAAATCAAAAAGCGATACTACACACTCTCGTCGTATAGTATTTAGCTACCTGCAGGATAAAGATGCAGTTACTATTCTTTTCCGCGAAATTGCTGAGAAAATAGCAACCCGTCCAGGTGGTTATACTCGTATCATTAAGTTAGAAAACCGTTTAGGTGACAACGCTGAAATGGCAATGATTGAGTTAGTTGATTATAACACCGTTTACGGCGTTGATACTGCAGCTGCGGCTAAAAAATCAACTCGTCGTCGTGGTGCTTCTGCAAAAGCTAAAACTGCTGCACCTGTTGCTGCTGAAGAAGCTGTTGTTGCCGAAGAAGTTAAAGAAGCGCCAGTTGCTGAAACTGAAGCTCCTGCAACTCCGGAAGCAGAAGAAAAAGGAGAATAATTTCATCTACCTTTTAGATATTAAAAAACGCCCTGTTCATTTGAGCAGGGCGTTTTTTTGTGACATAGTTTTTGTCTGAACCGTAATTAAGTAGATTTTCGGATTAAGGGATTTTACCTTTCATTGCGTCTTTCACAATCAAATCCAGGAATCAGCTGAATCTGATTAATCCCGGTGCTGACAAATTGAATTACTTCTCCAACCTATAAGTAAGCAACCCTTCTACGTCTTCCACCTGTTCAAAACCGCATTTATCTAACAAGCGGCACGAAGGCAGGTTATCTGCATAGGTATGCACAATAATGGCTTTTACAAATTGATGCGTGAATGCCCAGGCAATCATTGTTTTTAAAGCTTCTGTCGCGAAGCCTTTGTTGTGATGATTGCCATCAATCATATAGCCAATCTCTGCTTCGCCATTTTCATTTGGGTAGCCTGCAAAGCCCATGCCGCCTACCGAGGTATTTGCACTTTTAAGCACCAGTTCCCAATCTGTATACCATAGATATTTTTCGGGGTGGGCGAGGGTGTTGGGTAGCCAGAAGTTGTCGAGGGCATCTATGATTTCGGCATAGTAAAAGGGTTCGACAAGCATAAATGACGGTGTTAGCCCAATAGAAATTTCCATGAGTGCGCGGTCTTGCCGTAGCAGCAAAAGTTGTTCGTGTGTTAACGACATCAGTTTTAACCGTTCCGATTCGATAAAAAACATTTGATTTGTTTGGAATTAAATAACAATAGTAAACCAGTTCTCTTTTTTAAAGTGAAGGGTAAGCTTTGTATACAAAGCTTTTGTTATGCAATTCCAGGCGTAGTAATAAGCCTGTTTGGAGTATTTGGTAACAGAGGCGTTTTGTTTGTGTAAAGTTAATGAAATTTTAACTTATGAAGATGGGAGTTTTTTGGTGATCGAGAATCAAGCTTATTGATTGAAATTTAACCGACTTCTATTTGAACGTATTTCAGTATATAATAGAATATAAGTAGGCCAGGCAGTTTTAAAGTTAACCTTAATTGTTTTGGCAATGGCCTCCGAGGTCGCTGACTGCTCTTTATGTTTAGGTAGTGCAATTAATGTTTCCACATATAATTTTGCAGCCTTTTAAATAAAATTTAGACTACATTTTTAACTTCTAAACGCAACCTTTCACCCTTAACCTTTCAGCTTTCACCTTAATTTCTGCCAACCTGTCACCACTGGGAATGACTTTTCTGACGCAATAATTGTCATCCTGACCATATGCCCTGCCAAATAGGTATTGGCACAAACGTTGTTAAATAGGTGTTGTAGTAAATTAATAAAATCAAGAAAAAACAATCATATGTCTAAAATAATTGGAATCGACTTAGGAACAACAAACTCCTGCGTGGCTGTAATGGAAGGTAACGAACCTGTAGTTATAGCAAACAGCGAGGGCAAACGTACTACGCCGTCCGTAGTAGCTTTTATAGATAACGGCGAGCGTAAAGTTGGCGATCCTGCAAAACGTCAGGCAATCACTAACCCTACAAAAACCATCTCATCTATCAAACGCTTTATGGGTAACCAGTTTAACGAGGTTACAAGTGAAGCTGCACGTGTACCTTATAATGTAGTTAAAGGTGACAACAACACCCCACGTGTTGAAATTGGCGACCGTAAATATACTCCGCAAGAGATCTCTGCAATGATCCTTCAGAAAATGAAGAAAACTGCTGAAGACTTTTTAGGACATGAAGTTACAGAAGCTGTTATCACTGTACCAGCTTACTTTAACGATGCACAACGTCAGGCCACTAAAGAAGCCGGTGAAATTGCTGGTTTAAAAGTACGTCGTATCATTAACGAACCTACTGCTGCTGCCTTAGCTTATGGCTTTGATAAAGCACACAAGGATATGAAAATTGCAGTTTTTGACTGCGGTGGTGGTACACATGACGTATCAATCCTTGAATTAGGTGATGGCGTTTTTGAAGTAAAATCAACTGATGGTGATACTCACTTAGGTGGTGATGACTTTGACCAGGTAATTATTGACTGGTTGGCTGATGAATTTAAAAGCGATGAAGGTATTGATCTGCGTAAAGATCCAATGGCTTTGCAACGTTTAAAAGAATCTGCCGAAAAAGCTAAAATTGAGTTATCAAGTTCTGCACAAACAGAAATTAACTTACCATACATTACTGCTGCTGATGGCATGCCAAAACACTTGGTTAAAACTTTAACCCGTGCTAAATTTGAGCAATTGGCAGATAGCCTGATCAAACGTACTATTGAGCCTTGCAGAACTGCATTGAAAAATGCTGGTTACAGCACTTCTGATATTGACGAAGTTATCCTTGTAGGTGGTTCTACACGTATCCCTGCAATACAGGAAGCTGTTCAAAAATTCTTTGGTAAAACTCCTTCAAAAGGTGTTAACCCTGATGAAGTTGTTGCAATTGGTGCTGCTATTCAAGGTGGTGTATTAACAGGCGAGGTTAAGGATGTGTTGTTATTGGATGTTACTCCACTTTCATTAGGTATTGAAACTATGGGTGGTGTAATGACAAAATTAATTGAAGCAAACACAACTATCCCAACTAAAAAATCTGAAACTTTCTCAACTGCGTCTGATAGCCAGCCATCTGTAGAGATTCACATATTACAGGGTGAGCGCCCAATGGCTGCGGGTAACCGTACTATAGGTCGTTTCCACCTGGATGGTATTCCACCAGCACCTCGTGGCGTACCACAGGTTGAAGTAACTTTTGATATTGATGCCAACGGTATATTGCATGTATCTGCTAAAGATAAAGCAACCGGTAAAGAGCAAAAAATCCGTATCGAAGCTTCTTCTGGCTTAACTGATGCTGAGATCAAGAAGATGAAGGATGAAGCTGAAGCTAATGCTGAATCAGATAAAAAAGCACGTGAAGAAGTTGAAAAACTGAATGGTGCTGATGCTTTGATCTTCTCAACAGAAAAACAACTGAAAGAGTACGGGGATAAAATTTCTGCCGACAAAAAAGGTCCTATCGAAGCTGGTTTAGCTAAGTTGAAAGAAGCTTATGCTGCTAAAAACTTTGATGCGATAGATGCCGCTCAAACTGAACTGAATGCTGCATGGGCTACTGCATCTGAAGAGATGTACAAAGCTGCAGGCGACGCTCAGCAAGGTGGTCAGCCTGAAGGTAACACAGGAGCAGGTGCGCAGGATCATGGCGATACCGTAACTGATGTTGACTTTGAAGAAGTTAAAGACGAAAAAAACTAAGTTTTAGTTAAATACATTGTAAAGCCCTGCTGGATTATTTCAGCCGGGCTTTTTTTGCTTTAAGGCGGCGAGTAGGAGGCACCTATGGAGCCAAATCGTTGTTCCTTAATTTGCTACAAACACGCGGCTACGCTGTAGCCGGGAAGCTTCGCAGATTATTGAATATTGGTAGTAAGAAAAACGTACCCATTGTATTAATCAGACAAAAGACTCCAGCGGAGTCTCGTGTTTATAGCAAAACAGTCTACCTTTCATTTTTGGCTCCATAGGTGCCTCCTATAAAACGTCATGAAATTCTAATCAATAAATTCAAATACATATCGCTCATCAAATGGAATTTCGAACTTATTTAATAAATCCAAATACTCCTCTTTAAATGTTCGCTTTTGATGATGCTTTTCCTGATTCAAAACATACTTGACGACAGCGTCAATATGGGAATGCGAGTAAGAGAATACCCCATAGCCCTCTTGCCAACTGAATTTTCCTTTCACCCAATTTTTGCTGTTAACAAACTCATTGCTTTCTACTTTGATCTCTTTCACAAAATCAGAGATCAAAATTGTTGGTTTAAATCCGACGAAAATATGAATATGATCGGGCATACAATTAATTGCAAGTAATTTGGCCCGCCTGCTTTGTACTAGTGCTGTTATATATTGATGTAATTCCTCTTTGTTGTTTTTTGTAATCAGACTTTGCCTATCCTTTACGGCAAAAACAAATTGAAGATAAATTTGTGAGAAGGTATTTGCCATCTAAAGTATTATGAAATATTAGTGACCAATTTATATAGGATGAATTGTATTTCAAAGTTTCTTTTCCTTTAAATACTTCCCGTTTTAAAACAAGCTGGTGCCTGTATGGATGGAATGATTTATACTGGCGTCTTACAGAAATAATCTTATTTTTACTTCCAAACTAAAGGCAAAACACCTATGTCAACAAAACCAATAGTAACCGGCCTGATGGCCTACGGCATGTCGGGCAGAATTTTTCATGCTCCATTTTTAACCACTAACCCCGGCTTTACTTTTAAAGCAGTTGTAGAACGTCATGAAAAAAAGGCAGGTAAAATATATCCGGATGTAATTAGCTATAATTCAGTTGATGAACTGCTTAATGATGCTGAAATTGAACTGATCGTAGTTAACACGCCCAACAATACACATTTTGATTATGCCATGCAGGCCCTGAATGCCGGGAAACATGTGCTGATAGAAAAACCCGCGGCGGTAACTTCTGCAGAGGTAAAGGCTTTGTTTGATTTGGGCAGAAAGTTGAATCTTAAAGTAATGATTTATCAGAACCGCAGATATGACAGTGGTTTTCTATCGGTGAAAAAGGTAATTGAAAGCGGGCGTCTTGGTGAGTTAATTGAGGTTCATTTTCGGTTGGACAGGTACCGGATGCCTATTGGTGTAAAACAATTTAAAGAAACCAAAGGTACCCCGGGTAATGGCTTAACGTATGATTTGGGTGCACACCTTGTTGATAACGCGATCAGTATATTTGGCAGGCCATTAAGCTATATAAAAACTACTGCCACTCACCGGCCCGGATCGCAGGTGGATGATTACTTCAATATTCACTTAACCTATCCTAATCAGCTGCATGTTTATTTAACTTCGGGATTACTTATTGCGGAGGCATTGCCTGGTTTTGTGATTCACGGAACATTGGGCAGTTTTGTTAAATTACGCACCGATGTACAGGAAGCCCAATTGGATACAGGCATGATGCCAACCGACGAAGGTTTTGGTATTGAGCCTTTAGGTAGTGAAGGGAAATTGGTGCTGATGGGCGCCGATAATCAGAAAACAGTAGAGTGGTTTCCGTCAGACAAAGGTAATTACAATGGATTATTTGATGCGGTGTATCATACCGTGCGCGAAAACGCGTTATTCCCTGTAACAGAAGAACATATTGCCTGGCAGTTGGAATTGCTGGAGAGTTAAAAATATCGTAACTATGCTTTAATGAAAAATTTTATCAATACAATGAAGAGAATATACTTGTTGCTTTGCCTTATTGTAGCTGCCGGCTGCAGCCAGGCCCAAACCATGCCTGCCAACAGCAAAATTGCACCATATCACATACTGACAACCGACAGCGTTTACGTAACGCCCGCCGACCTGAAAAAGAATAAGCCTGTGATGGTGATCTATTTTTCGCCGGATTGCAGCCATTGTCAACATTTGATGTATGACCTGAAACCACAAATGGATAAGCTCAAAGGGGTACAGATAGTTATGATCACCTTTGTTAATCAGTTAAAAGCTATCCAGGTTTTTCAGCGTGATTTTGACCTGGCCAAATACCACAATATTACCATTGGTACCGAAGGGTACACTTATGTAGTGCAACGATATTATCACGTGCAAACAACGCCATACATTGCCATTTACGACAAAAACGGAAAGTTATTCCAGGCCTTTGATAAAGTGCCAAAAATTCCGGTATTGATGGAGACGATTAAGAAAGTGTAAGCTGAAGATTTGCAGATTTCAGATTTCAAATGTGCAGATGATTTGTTTTGATGTCTGATATCTCCCACGCGTCATTGCGAGGTACGAAGCAATCCCCGATAAGCAGAGCCGCTCTGTAAGTAGGGGATTGCTTCGTGCCTCGCAATGACGTTTTTTGTTTAACACACCTGCACATCTGAAATCTGCACATCTATTGTTGTTGTTGTTGTTGCTGCTGTTGCTGAATGATCTCCATATAGCGCTGGTAGCTATTTTTAGGGATATCGGTTACTTGTTGAAGCGGGGTGTCATAATGTGGTTTATCGTCAATGCAAAACCCGTTCCCATCGTCAACGGTAACAGCTACTTCAAGTTTATGGCCCGATGAGCCTTTATATACACCCTTCACCGGCGAACAATCAGAAAAGTTACGACCAACAGCCAGGCGCACATGGGTTTCATTGGCGACGCAATTATTGGTAGGATCGATACCCAGCCAGCCATAATCCGGGATATAGGCTTCGGCCCAGGCATGTGTAGCGCCTTCTCCACGCATATTACTGCTATGAGTACATATATAGCCGCTCACGTAACGTGCAGGGATCTTTAATAAGCGCAGCATCACCATTAAAATATGCGCGAAATCCTGGCAAACACCGGCTTTTAAATTCCATACCTCATCAAGGGTGGTTTCAACAGTGGTAACGCCTTTTATGTAGTTGAAGTTTTGATAAACATAGCTGCAAAAACGAAGAGCAATCTGGTAGGGGGTATCGTCTTTGTTCCGTTCCCGGTCAACTACAACCTGTAATTCGGGTAAACCTTCAAAATACTCCTGCTTTAAAAAATCAATATAAGGTACCATATATTGAATGTTTTTCAGGTATTCCCATTGTTGCTCGGGGAAGATATCATTTACCGGTAATGGTCGTTGCCTGGTAGTAACACTTAGTTTTGAATTGATGAGCATTACCGAATGCCGTTCGCTGTAAGTAAAGCTGCCCACCTCGTTGCCGTAATAATCAGTATGCGTATCCACAACCGGGTTACCTGTAATTTGCATCTCCTGGTGAATTACATCCTGGTATTCGTCTTTGATGGGGTACAGTATGATCTGGTTGGCACTATCGCGTACCATCCCTTCATAGGTGTATTTGGTTATATGTTGTATTTTAAATTCAGGCATGTTTTCAATTGTTTAATTTGACGATTTGAAAATGAATCAGCTCATCCATTATTAATCCTCAAATTGTTTATTAATCATTTTCAAATTTTCAAATCAGCGAATTTTCAAATTAATTTATGAGTTGGCAAAGTAATATTCATTTAGTGAGTTACCTATGCCATAAAGTTCCGTTCGGATTTGTGTTAAAAACAAATGCAAACCCTCGGCCCGGATGCTCCTTACCGAACTGTATTTGATCCGGCTTTGTAGGCGACCGATCTGGAATGACATCTCGCGGAATGTATCCACGTTGGTATCATTCTTTAACCTATCAAAATAGCGTTGAATGTTATTTACCGAATAGATAACCGAGCGTGGGAAATCATTATTTAAAACAACCTGCTCCAGCACATTCTCTGCCTCAAAGCCCTCCCTGTAGGTTTTGAGGTATAGCTCATATCCGCCTAAAGAAAGTAACAAATGTTTCCAATAAGTGGTATCTGTCAACAGATCGGGATTATCACTTATCGAGCTGAATTTGGTATCCAAAATATCTACCGATTGTATAGCTCGTTCCAGGTATTTACCAATATTCATAAAACTCCGGCCTTCGCCCCGTTCCATCGTTATCTCAACCGTGCCGTAATAAAGCATCACCTGCTTTATTAATACGTCAAGTACGCCAATAGGGTCCTCGCGCTGTAGGGAGCGCTCCAGGCGCGAATCTTTCACGGTATGGTAATACTCGTTAAGGCATTGCCATAGGTCCTTGGTGATGTGTTCCTGTACGCCACGAGCATTTTCGCGGGCCAGCGTTATAATGCTGAGGATCGAGTTAGGGTTGTTTTTACCCGTAACCATGTATTTTAAAACCGCACGGCTGTCATTATCCAGCTTGTCGGCCTCATCTTCATTCACCCCGGCAAATATCCTGATCACCGGCTCCCAGGTAAACTCCTGGATGGTATCCTGCGATGAGGCATAATTAATTTTGAGCATCCGCAGCATACCATCGCTGCGCTCAATGTAGCGGCTTAACCAATAAAAACTTGCTGCAACTCTGCTTAACATATTAGCCCCCTAACCCCCTAAAGGGGGGATTTTTTTGATTTGTATAATTTATAAAGTTCATTTTCAGGTTTGCTTTTAGCCTCCTGCACATTTACTCCCCCTTTAGGGGGCCGGGGGGCTACGCCAATACCCATGTATCCTTACTGCCACCGCCCTGCGAGCTGTTTACTACCAGTGAGCCTTCTTTTAAGGCAACACGGGTTAATCCGCCGGGCACTATTTCTATGCCATCCGGGCCATATAATGCATAGGGGCGCAGATCAATACGGCGGGGTGTTAGTGAACCCTGCATATAACATGGCGCCGATGACAGGCTAATAGTTGGCTGCGCTATAAAGTTACGGGGATCTTTCAGGATCTCTTTTTTATAATCGTCAATCTCCTGCTCAGATGCCGCGTGCCCCATCAACATGCCGTAGCCACCACTGCCATTGGTTTTTTTAACCACCATTTTATTGAGGTTTTTAAACACATAGTCGCGCTCATCGCGGTTGCCTAATTGGTGGGTGGGTACGTTTTTTAGTATCGGTTCTTCGTTCAGGTAATAACGGATCATATCGGGCACATAAACATATACCGCCTTATCATCGGCAACCCCGGTGCCTATAGCGTTTACAATGGCGACATTACCTTTACGATAAGCGCCCATAATACCGGCAACACCCAGCATGCTTGCCGGGTTAAACACCAGCGGATCTAAATATTCATCATCAACCCTGCGGTATATTACATCAACCTGTTGCAAGCCTGTAGTGGTTTTCATATAAACCTTGTGGTTATTCACCACCAGGTCGCGCCCCTCAACCAGTTCAACGCCCATTAAACGGGCAAGAGTGGTATGCTCAAAATAAGCGGAATTATAAATCCCCGGACTCAGCAATACAATGGTGGGGTTGGAGATTTGCCTGGGCGATAATGCCAGCAGGTTTTTATACAATATGGTTGGATATTCCGTCACGCTCCTTACCCCGCATTGCGGCAGCAGATCAGGGAATAGGCGCTTGGTTATCTCCCGGTTCTCCAGCATATAACTTACACCCGATGGGGTGCGCAGGTTATCCTCGAGTACGTAAAAGGTACCGTCTTCATCGCGGATCAGGTCGATGCCCGAAATATGTACATAAATATCATACGGCACTTTCAACTGGTACATCTCGCGCAAAAAATGCGGGCACGAATATATGATATCAATAGGTACGATGCCGTCCTTTACAATAAACTGGTTATGGTATATATCTTTCAGGAAAAGATTAAGCGCAGTAAGGCGCTGCTTAATACCACGTTCAACAAAGGCCCACTCACTGGCGGTAATAATGCGGGGGATGATATCAAACGGAAATATTTTTTCGATGCCTTCGTTGCTTGAATATACTGTAAAAGTGATGCCTTGACTCATGAACAATTGTTTCGAAAGTTCTTCTTTATTGTTCAATACTGCTTCTGGAAGTTGGCTCAAAAAATCAAATATGCCTTTATATTGTTCGCGAACATTTGTGTTGGAATACATTTCATCCCAAACTTTTTGCTCTACTAAATAGCTATTAAAAATTTGATTAGCACTCATACATTTAAGCTTTGAGTAAAAATAATAATTTTAATGACAAACAAAAAACGAATATTCTATTGTAAAAAAATATTCAATGCTTTTTGAGCTTGAAGATGCAACATGTCTAAACCATTTTTAACTGTAGCTCCTTGTTCTTTACATTTTTTAAGAAATAAGGTTTCCTCTGGCAGATAAATTAAATCAAACGCAATGTGAT
>NZ_JANYGH010000041.1 GCF_025362475.1 Mucilaginibacter sp. | reverse complement strand
TCTTGTTTATTATAACTGGGAACGGCCACATCAGGGCATCAATGGTAAAAAACCTATCGATATGGTCACCCTAAACAACAAATAAAAATACCTGATTCTGTTACCGAATTACTAAACCCTTACAGCAATGACGGTCGGTTTAAATGGTTAAATTAAAATAAATGTGCCCGTATCTCACCCCGGGCACACAGGTTATCAAATACCTGATAACATCAACTAAATCCCGGTTAATCTCGTTTATACCGGGATACTTTATCCCCATGTCCCGCTGAACTTGTTTCAGCATCCCACAGGACAGGTTGCCCGCAAATTGAACACTAAGTACGTGGGATGCCGAAATAAATTCGGCAGGACTTTTAACCTAAATCCGCACATCAATAAACTATAAAACTCCCCCTCGCCCGGATATCTTCTGATGAGCTGCCTACCATTATTTTAAACTCGCCGGGTTCAACAACCTGTTTCATTTGCCTGTTCCAAAGCATCAGTTCCCTGTTATTCAGTTTAAAATGTACGGTGCCACTTTCCCCTGGTTTCAGGGAGATGCGCTTAAAGCCTTTTAACGATTTTACGGGTGTAGTAACACTTGCAATAACATCGCGCAGGTAAAGCTGTACAACCTCGGTACCCTCAACCTTGCCGGTATTTTTTATACTGATACTTACGTTAACCGAACCATTAAGCGGGATACGCGCCTGGCTAATGTGCAGATCTGAATATTGAAAAGTAGTATAACTTAAACCATGCCCAAAGGGGAACAAGGCCGAAGTATCCTGGTCGACATATACGTGCCTTGAGGTTGGCTTATGGTTATAATAATAAGGCAACTGCCCTACCGACCGTGGAAATGTCATTGGCAACTTACCTGATGGATTGACTTTTCCCAGTAAAACATCAGCTATGGCCAGCCCGCCGGTTTCGCCCAAAAACCACGATTCAACAATGGCCGGTATTTTTTTAGCTATCCAATTGATACATAAAGGTCGCCCGTTGAAAAGCACAACTACTGTGGGCTTGCCTGTTTTATAAATAGCTTCTATCAACCTCGATTGCTGATGATTCAGATCCAGATTGGAACGATCTTTTCCCTCGCCTACTTCGTTAATATCTTCTCCCAAAACAGCTATAGCTACGTCGGCGCTGTTAACCGTGTTAATTGCTTTCTGCAGATTTTCGGCTTCCCCCATAGCCGAGGTATCAGCCGGTGAATAACCGGGTTCATATTTTATATCCAAACTATTACCCGCCCTTTGCTTTAAGGCGTTAATAATAGCAACACCCTTACCATCCTTATTGGCATATCCGCCCAAATAAGTACTGGCAGCCAAGGGGCCAATAACTGCAATGGAATGCACGTTAGCGCCAAGCGGCAATACCGAATTTTCATTTTTCAACAAGCTGATGCCTTCCTGTGCGGCCTGTAACGCTACTGCGCGACTGGCCTCGGTATGGTTCACTTTTTGAAGTAATGCCTCATCTATATACGGATTATCAAACAAACCCAACATAAATTTAACCCTCAGTACGTTAGCTACCGCCCGGTTAAGGCTGGCTGTGGCCAATTGCTTACTGGTTAAAGCCTTTGTCATCGCATCCATAAACTGCTGATGCGGAAAATCATAAAACTGCATATCCAGCCCGGCAGTAAAAGTTTGCGCCAGTGCATCGGCAGGGTCTGTAGCTACCTGGTGACTATTCAAAGACATCTTGATGGCCCCAAGATCCGACAGTACAAAGCCTTTAAAACCCCATTCTTTGCGCAAAACATCCTGCAGCAACCAGCGGTTATCTACGCAGGGAATACCATCAATTTCGCTGTATGCAGCCATCATACCTAAAGCGCCACCCTCTTTAACCGCTTTTTCAAACACATATAAAAATGATGAACGGGCTTCTCTCTCACCCATATTTACGGGTGCCATATTGCTGCCCGCTTCGGGTACGCCGTGAACCGCAAAGTGCTTGGGTTCTGCCACAACCGCATCCGGGCTGCTTAATTTATTGCCTTGCATGCCTTTTACCATAGCCACGCCATTGGCCGCGGCCAGGTATGAATCTTCCCCGTAAGTTTCTTCAACCCTTCCCCAGCGCGGATCTCGTGGCAGGCAAAGCACGGGTCCTAATATCATATTAACACCATGCGCCCGTACCTCGGTAGCAATGATGCGCCCGGCCTTGTGTACCATGGCAGTATCCCAGGCACCGGCCAGCGCCATAGGTGTAGGGAAGGTTGTACTTCCCAGGCTTTCATAGCCATGCAACCCTTCCTCAATGAATAATACAGGGATGCCTAACCTTGTTTTCTCCAGCGCATACCGCTGAATCTGGTTGGTAACAGCCGCTGTTAATGGATAAAGATCATGCACCGAGCCAATGCCTTGTGTGCCGATATTAATTTTAGCGCTATCAGAAACTGATTCGGCCTCGTGCCCTTTCATATTGGCAACCTCGTGGCCCCAAAACATATCCAGCTGCCTGATCTTTTCGACGGTAGTCATCCTACTTAGCAGATCTGCCACCCGTTTTTCAACCGGTAATCTGGCATCCTTGTAAGGAAGTTTCACCGGTTGATCCGGATTATTAAATGAACAAAAAGTCATCGTTAAAAGAGCCAAAATTGAGGCGTTCTTTTTCTTCATACTTTATTATATGATAAGATTAATATTTGAATACAATCGATTGGTTTACCTAACAAGCAGAGCTTAATTATTTGGTTTATACTTCGGCTAAGCTATGTGTGGACAACTAATAAGTAATTAATAAAGCATTAACAAGAACTGATTTTTTATACTTTCGCAAATTTCACCAACAAGAATTTCTAAAAATTCCACTTAACTTGTCTGCATTTTTTCAAACACGCAACACGCAACACGCAACACGCAACACGCAACACGCAACACGCAACACGCAACACGCAACACGCAACACCTACTTACCAACCGGCAATGGCACATTCTCCTGCAAAGGCACCTGATGCCTGAGCATTTTAGCAGCATAACCGGTTAGGTACAGGTAATAATCATTGGGCACGTCATCCTCATACCTAACAAAGGTGCTTAAGCCAACCGGTGGATTTCTTGATGCTTTCAGAATAGCAGTGCCTTCATCAACCTCATCAAACATGGCTACGTAAAGCATGTCGGCACCGCTTTTTATGGCGCCGTTAATCTGTTTCCAGTAAAAGCGGCCCCGGTTGCGGGGAATTTGGTTTTGAGGACTGCGCGGGTTCATATTATGCCAGCTAAAGCCAGGGAAAACAGTGGGCACATACTCCACCTTATTGGCTTTGCACCAGGCAATATCATCTACAATCCTCGCCTCAAATTTGGGGTACGAATCTTCATTAAATCTGCCCACAAACCAGGGATGAACAATATCAACCTTCCGCAGCAAATTGTGCAGTTGGGGATCCTTCTCCGTATCGTTCCCAAAATCGCGCCAGTAGGTTGGTACACCCAATAAAACAGCGCATCCACCATAAACAGGATCGTTCTTTAAAAAATCAATGATCCTTTCAGCTTCTGCAAGGCCATATTTGCGGTTATCGTTAAAGCCAACTCCCCATACGGCAATAAGCGGTTTACCGTTATGATATAACCAGGTTTGGTTGTTGCCACGGTTGGTTAATTTCATACTATCAACCAAATGCTTCCAGTCTTTAATAACTAATGAATCGCCACCGGCGCCCATTCCCGAAAGATCATACATTACAGAAATTGCCCTGTGGTATTTTTCAGAAAATTTAAGCGCATTACCCAAAACTACATCGTTGTGATTGCGCCCCCTGCCCCGTTGTACATCGCCAATAAAGCGTTGTACAAATACACCATCTACGCCGTACTGCTGCATCCATTTAAAATGGGTTTCCACAGATGATGCATCATAGGAGCTATAGAGGTAAGCATCACTTCCATCGGCCAGTTTAAAGGGCGACTTATAGGTCTTTTTATATTCGCTCACATCGGGCCATACATCAATATTTGTAAAGCCCGGCTCAAATTTACCATGCGATGTATAGTGATTCCAGCCCCGGCCACCACCATCTTCAGGCGCATTGAACCAGCCCTGGTAACCGGCCATCACCAGCCCCTTGTAACTTTTAAATGCCGACGTTTTGCTATGTTTTTGACCGTATACAACAGTGCATAGCAATAGCAGCAAGATGCTAAAAACTTGTTTTTTCATCAGGAGAAAATTTAATATGTTTTGTTTTTATTGGTTAAATCAGATACCCCAGCTTTTATTTGGTTTTGGCCCCATCTCCAGTTGGAGGGTACCTCCGGAGGTTAATTGTTCATGTGTAAACCAGGGTTTATTTAAAACTTTGCCATTAAACTTTGCGCTTTGAATATACTTATTGATCACCGAGCAATTATTGGCTACCATTTTAAACTGTTTACCATTGGATAAATTGATAGTAACCTTGCTAAAAACCGGACTACCAATGGTATATACCGGCTTGCCCGGCGTAATAGGATAAAAGCCCATAGAGGAGAACACCACAAAGGCCGACATACCGCCGCCATCCTCATCACCGGGGATGCCGAAGATGTTATCCTTATACCATACATCAAGCAGGAAACGGATGCGTTTTTGGGTTTTCCATGGGGCGCCGGCATAGTTATATAGGTACGGGATATGGAAACTTGGCTCGTTACCCATAGAATACTGGCCAACTAAACCCGTTGCATCCGGAAATTTAGCCCAAAACTGGTATTTACTCCTATCTAAACTTTCGCGAAATGTTTGATCAAGTTTAGCCTGGAAGTTATCGTTGCCACGCATTAAATTAATAAGGCCGGGTATATCATGCTGCACCTGCCACAGGTAAGTCCAGCCGTTGTTTTCATCATAAAAATCACGTCCGCCAAGGCCGCCATCAAATTTAGGGTCGATGTTAATCCAGTTGCCATCCTTATCTTTAGGGATAAACATCTTTTTATCATCGTTCCACAGGTTTTTATAGTTTAATGCACGTTTGGCAAATGTGGCCTCATCGTTTGTCTTTTTCAACTCGGTTGCCAGCTGGCCAACTGCCCAATCATCATAACTGCCACCAAGGGTTACGGCAACAGCCTGTCTTTTCTCAAACGAATGAACCAGGCTCACAGTTTCCTTTTCACCTTTTTGCAGGGCCGGGAAAAATCCTTTGTTATAGTAAAAATCATCCAACTCGCACTTAGGGCCATTTTCCCATGGCAGCATGGTAGCCTGTGTTGCATTTTTCAAAATGCCTTCATATGCTTTTCCTACATCAAAGCCACGGATACCCTTCCGGTAATCATCCAGGAACATCACAGTAGAGTGAAAACCATTCATGCATGGGTTATCGCCAAACAATACCGGGAAGGTAGGCATCCAGCCGCTTTGCTGGTACATGTTCACGTAGGAATTCAACATATCCGATTCCATGGCGGGATTGAGTATGCTTCTCAGCGGGTGCAATGCCAGGTAGGTATCCCAAACCCAATCATCTACATAAAAAGGCCTGTTACTGTCATGCACTTTTTTATCATACCCGCTATAATAATGCCCATCCTCGTTGATGTTCACCATACGCTCATTGCTACGGTAAAGCGCTGTATAAAACGACCTGCGTTGTGCCACGGTACCACCCTCAATATTGATCTGGTTTACCACTTTTGCCCAGGCGCTTTTGGCCAATGCTTCCAACTTTGCAAAATCAACCCCGGTAAACTCATCCTTAAAATTCTGTTTGGCCTGCTCAGCGCTTACATAGGATATGGCATATTTAAATTCAATATGATCAGGAGCATCAGCTGCAAATGTGATAAATGACCGGGCCTCCTTACCCTCTACCGATGGCTGATTGGTTAACGCGCCATCCTTAATTACACCTGCAGTTCCTTTAGCGCTAAACTGCCCGTAAACGTAAATTTTAATATCGTCATGATAAATTTCTGTACCGGTAAGCTCGTTACCACCTGTAAAGTTCCATGTTGCTGGTCCCTCATTATATACATTAAACAGCATACTTTTGGCAGCAGTTTTAGCAGGAAAGGTAAACCTGTACTCGCCAACCTTTTTGCCGGGTGTAAATTCCACAGTAATACCTTTATCAATAAGATAAGTGGAATAATACCACGGCCTCGTAACTTCCAGGTCATGATCATAAGTCATTTTTTGGTTCCATGACTCCATGGTGAGTGGTTTATTATCGGGCTTTATGGCAAAAACCTCGCCCAACCTATGCGAAACCATATTAAGCGGGAAGCTTGAAATCTGGTCGTCAATATAATCGGCCCTTTTAGGGTACATCCTGATCATTTGATTGGGCAGGTGCATAGTTGGCCGGGTGGGCTCCAATAGTTGCCCCACGTTGCCTATCCTTGGGTCAATATATACTAAATTGCCATCGGTGTTTTGCGCATAGCTTGTACCTGTAGCAGCCATACTGCACATGGCACATAAAACAACCGGTTTTAATAAACGGGAAAAATGATTAACCATCTGCAAAAATTTATAATTGGTTTATAGCCCAAAATTGTTCATAAAGCTTAATGAACTATTAATATTTGATTAATTAAGGAAGAAAATAACGATTGTAACAGATTTATTCAAGAATTGAATGAAAATCACGATCAAAAGCTTCACCATAAATTACTTTATACTCTTTGTTAAAGTTTTCGAAAGTGTTTTTTGCAAGCGAGTGTTTGCCAATGTGCGCAAGGGCCTTGCACTTTAATATCATGGCCTCCTCGTTTACCGGGTCGAAATAGAAAATATCATTGGCCAACTTTATCAAAAACTCAGGATCATCAGCTATTTGAACGCTGTTTGCAAATTGTATATAGGAATCAATGATCTCGTTAGATACTTCGGATTTAAAAGCATCAAGCCATTCGTATTCAATGTTCGATAAAAAATTACCTCTCTGGGTGATATGGGTAAGCTGAATTATCTTTTGTTTGTTAAGTTTGGTTTTGTTGGATACAATGTTGAGGTAATTGTGGTAATCAACCAGGATGCTGCTATAATCAATCGCTATTTTCCAGTAACCGGTATCTTTTGATAAATGGCAATGCCCCATTTTATCCAACAACGATTTAAGCTTGGCAATATTTACCGACCGGTTATTACGGGCGCTTTTTTCTGATTTATCAAACCAAAGTATCTCATTCAGCTTTTCGGAGCTTACTCCTCTATCCAACTTTACCGAGTAGAGCAAAATAACTAGGAACAGTTCTTTTAGCAAGGGTGTAAAATACTTGGTGATCTCGTTTCCGTCCGGCGTAAAAAGCTGCAGATCGCCAAATAAAAATATGGCGTTACTGTTGTTGTTATTCCGGGTATGATCGTCTGCAGCAATTATTACTTCCGGCTCAGGTTGATGAACGGCGACGGGCTGTTCTTCGACACTTTTGGGTATCACCGCCGGTATTGCTGAAGCTTTTTTACGGCGACGACTGATCACAACCACCAAAGCTAAACCCAAACCAGCCACACAAACACCTCCTATCCATAGAAGATAGCTATGATTAATCTCAATTACCTTATCAGCCAATGGTTCAGGCGGACTTAAAAGTGAATAGATCTTGATTCGTGTTCTATCGTTTTCTCTAAAAAGGGTTACAGCCAAAAACTTACCGCTGTGAGCAAAATAACACAGATCTGCATAAGCGTGGATATCATGAAAAAGAAAGGGAATAGTATCGCCCACCAGGTGGTAGCTTGCCTTATCCAAAGATCCTTCTATGAGTTGAAGACTTGAATTAAATTTGTGCTGCGGAAAAATAAGCCCATAGTATGACCTGTTTTTTTCGTTAACGACGAGGGAATTGGCAAATACAAAATCCTCATTTTTAACATCGATGCTGAACAGTTTTTTAAAGGATTTATCTTTAACCGAAAACCGCATCATATCATACAAATTGCGCGGGTTTACTATCTGCTGCCCCGAAGCGCTGCCATAACCGCCAATTACGTAAGCCGTATCGCCGGTTGCATTGGTGCCCAGCCCGGCCAGGTAACGGGGGGTAAACGTATCGCCCTTAACCTTTACTTTTTGCCAGGTATTGGTGATCACATTATATCGTTTAACACTATCCTTATATATCAGCTGCCCATAGCCGCCAATAGTATATACAGAGCTATCTGATTTACTGTAAAACTTATTCAGGTGCCCGTTATTGGTTGCCCGGTTTTTGAAACCTTTGTTCCATTTGCCAGCTTTAAAATCATAGGTAGCAATAGCCATTTGATCTATGTACAAATAGTACAGCTTATCATTACCAAATACAGCCTGATCACCGGGTACCAGCATTTGCCTGCCCGATTGGTAAGCCGTACTTTTTAGCTGCGGTGTTTTATTAACAGAAAAAGTAACCAGCGAATCCTGGGAGATAATATGAACGGCTTCATTTGCGGCATCAAAGGCCAGACTGGCATCGCCCGGTACCGTAAATTCCTTTTCCATTTGCCAGTTACGATGACGGGCCTTAATCCACAATGGGTTTGTTATTGTTCCGTTGTTTTGGTTTACTGTTTCATTGGCAACACATCCATCCCATTCATTAAGCGGCCAATTGGATAACAGTTTACCGCTTTGCGATACATTTACGTCCCTTAATTTTATAGGCGGAAGATCGGTTGTTTGATACTGGCGGTAGGCATTAGCGCCAAAAAGCAATTTGTAGTTTCTGCTTTGTTTCAGATGAACACCCAATTCAGAAAATGATTCGCGGCCCGAGAACACGGTGATCTTATCATTCTTATAATCTATCAATAGCCGCAGTTTGTTCCAGTGCTCAAATAATAGTTTATCATCAATATTAAAGGAGATCTTGGAAAGCCGTTCGCCTATGATGATTTTAAAGTGCCGGGTATTGGCCTGGTTATCATATACCAGGTCGATATTTTGCTTATTATCGTCAACAATTCTTAATATATACCCAAAATAAATTTCGTGATTGGGGATGAAAGACAGATCAAATGAAACTTCAAGATTATCTTTTGGGGCAACATTACTCAGGCTAAGGTCTAAAGTGGTGCGTTTATCCTGTACTACTTCGTGACTATAAAATCCCAACCCATACGATTGCGCATTGGCTGGCAATATGAATAGGATATTTAATAAAATAACCGTTATAGTTCCCGATAAAAAAAATCTCATGTTGAATAAGTACACAATAAGTATTAATACTTAAGTACCCGGCGTATAGTTTAATAATTCAGGTTATGAAAACATGTAAAATGTTTAGGTTACATGTGTTATGCTGGCTAAATTACAATAAAAACAATACACATTCAAGGAATATAACTTTATATAAAGTAACAATGCAGTGAAGGCCGGCCCAAAGTAACTGGTATAAATTTAACAAATATTAATACCAATTTACCACAAACATTAAGTACCTTAACCTTTTGCTCAAACAAAAGCATGTTTTCGATGGGTCGACCGCCTCATCGGCTTATTAATGTTTCGTCATATCAACAACATCGGCCATCCGGCTTTGGGGGATAACTTTCAGGTTAACAAGCTTTCCGTTTTCAACCCTCCCTTCTACCGTTGTGTTATAAGGCGCATTAAGTTTAAAATCAGCATCCCATCCTTTGGGCCAGGCGGGCAAAAGCATTATCTTTTTGCCATCAACCTGCATCAACATCAATTGCAGGCCGTTTTCTCCGTTACCGCCGTTATCTTCATCGGGCATGTAATCATTGGCTTTATCCCAAAAGGCCGGAAATTTAAGTTGAGGATCTTTATGGGTAAGCGCAAAACTTACATAGTCCTTGGCCACATCGGCATCGCCTATCATGGCAGCCTGTATGGGGTCCTGAACCCAGCAGCCCTTTGAACGCTGTTTACGTGCATTAAATGAATTTATGGCTACATCCAAACCGGGCTTCCCTAACCCATAAATACGAAACGGATATATGGCATATAATTCTGGATTTTCACTGTTGAATGCTTTTGCGGTTTGCGGGCCGGTGTAGGGCAAAAGCAAAGTTTTACCATTATCATTTGCTGTGGGTAAGGCCGGCAGCTCTTCATAAAATTTTTGCCATTGTGAATGTGTTTTATCATCCACAATACCGGCAGGCAGTTTTATCAAGCGGCTAAGTAGGGCATGTAAACCTGCAATATCGGGTGCGGGGTTATGCACTTTCCAAAACATTTCTATAGAGTTATCAGGATCAAGCAAAAGCTTCCCGGTACTGTCCCGGCCAAAATGCTGTTCAAAAAACTGTAGTCCGGCGGTGGCAATGGGCAATAAGGTTTTTTTAGCAAACGCAGCATCGCCGGTGTATTCATAATAATCAAGCATCATCATGCTTAATTCCAATATGGGCGTAAAGTAATGATTGGTATAATTGGCCTTCACATCGGGTCCCATAAAATTCAGTCCGCCCCAAAAAGGTGAGGTTTCTGCAAAATAAGCCCCGGCGTGATGGTAATATTGCTGAACCTGGGCAGCATTGGCCGGCAAAATATTGGCATACATACCAAACAACGGCAGCATCATATCAAAATCACCGGCCATAAGCCTTGGCCAGTACATAGCCCTGGTATTTTGAAACCAATATTGACCGCCCCAGGCACGGAAATCGGCATTTTCATTTTTGGCAGGATTATCCACCACAAAAATAGACCCGTTGAATTTTATAGGATAAGCCCCCCTACCGGCGCATGCAGTAACAAAGCGCTGCAAAACGTAACCTTGCGTAACATGATTAGCCTGCTCATCACCACGTACAAATACCCAGCTGCGCTGCCAGAATTGCCGCCACCATTGCTGATGGGCCAGCCGGGTTTGTTCGAGTTTTAATTTTTCAATTTGGTTTACTTTATTTTGAAGTTTTGATAGCCATTGACCACCACTTTCGGCAACCGACGTTAATGGATAAATAGAGATCAATTGCGAGGTGCTTGCCTTACCCGATTGCAAAGTTGCATTATCCTTATTCACCAGGCCCGTACCTTTAATAACGGCCCCAAAAGTAAGGTTAGCCAAATGAGGATCGGTAGTTGCCGCGTTATGATGATACCAGGCTATGCGTCCCTTTTGATTTTTTAAAACGGTATCCGTCAAGCCCGAGCGCCAGTTTTCGAGTTTTACGCTTACTGTTCCGGGGGATGCACTATGGGTTTCCACCCTGATCACAGGGTTATTGGCATCAACCCAAACCCTAAGGTTAACCGCGGATGCACCCTCCCCTTCCTGTATCAATATTTCGCCTGTTTTTAGTTGGAGTACCTGTTTAAAAACCGAACCATTAGCTAAAGGACTGGGATTTACAGATACTCTGACAGCCCCTAACTTCATCAATACGCCGCCCTGTTTCATCCACTCGTCTTTTTGAGCAGCCAATTCGCCGCCCCATGCGTCAGTTTTGCTGATGTAGAAAACGAGGTCGCCATTTTTTTCTACCCAAAGATTCAGGCCAATATCACCGTTACCCAAAGGCATGGATTGCGCCGAACCGGGACCGGGCGTATCCCAAAGAACATTATATTTATCAAGCAAGGTATCCGCCGGGGCTTTTGGGTTGGCAAAAACGGCGGTGGCAATAATTAAACACAGGAAAACATTAATCAGTATAAAAGGCTTTCTATTCATTTTTATTTAGGTAGATAACTATCCGAAGCATGAAACAATACGTCAGCAATTAACCACGAGCGTTTATACTGTAGTATTTAAACAGCAAAGGAATAAACAGAACTTTATAATGCAGCTTACCCGGTTAATTGATGGTACAAATAAACATCCGCAGCTTAATAAACCATTAAAAATTGATTAACCAAATAACTCTTTAAATGAAATAAGTTTTTTTATAAAGCACCGTAACCTTAGAAGCTCTTTAAAAATAGAGAAAAAGATCGTCATTGCGAGTCGTAAAATCTGGTGGCCTCTGAAGGAGAAAATGACGTAACAAAACTGGCTGTCATCCTGAGCCTGTCGAAGGATAGCGGGCAAAGGCCTCTCCGCGCGAGTCTTCGACAGGCTCAGACTGACAGGCCCACACGCCTCAAAATTCAATACGTCATGGGTAACGATAGTGAAGGATCTACTCTCCACCATGCTTCTTCGCCCTGTACAGTTTGCAAATAGATCCTTCGTTCCTCAGGATGACAAAGCTTTTTAACGTTATTTCCCCTTCAGAGGCCATCGGATTTTACCATTCACAATGACGGTTGTTTTATTTATTTTTAGACAGCCCTTATAGCTCCCTCACCCAAATATTCCGGTAGCTTATCGGTTCACTTTTGTCGCCATGGGCTTGTAATTTGATAGGTTCGGCGCCATGTTTACGGTATTCGGGCTGACCGATGTATGGGGTATCTCCTTTTAACGCTGTATTGTTTTGAACCAGTACCCCGTTGTGCAACACCGTGGCCCGCGCCGCTGATTTTAAGGTGCCATCTTCATTGAAGCGGGGCGCCGTCCATATCACATCATAATATTGCCATTCACCAGGCTTGCGGCAGGCGTTCACCAATGGTGGCGATTGTTTATATAAACTGCCTACCTGGCCGTTAACATAAGTAGGGTTCTTATAGTTGTCCAACACCTGCAATTCGTATCCGCCGGCTCCCCAGGGCAGGGCTGCCAGGAAAATACCGCTGTTACCGCGTGCCTGGCTTTTACCTGTAATATTTGACGGGATCCTGTACTCGATATGAAGCTGAAAATCCATGAATTTCCGTTTGGTTTGGATATCGCCTGCGGTTTTATCTACCGTAATTGCTTTATCGGCAACTTTCCATTTATGTGCCGATGTGGAATCATTAGTGGCTACCCATTCATCCAGGTTTTTACCATCAAATAAAATAATGGCATCAGATGGTGCTTCGCCCATGTTTTTGGCAGGGGTTACTATGGCCGGTACAGGAGTCCAGTATTCAGTATCTTCTGGTTTAGCAGTTTGCTGCCCGTGAGCTGTTAAAGCCGAACAGGCCAATAAAGCCGCAAATATTACAAAGTGTTTCATTTTTCAGATTTGTTTTTAAATAAGAGTTAAGAATCAAGATACAATTATCTTATTCTTGCACACAATATATTAAGACCCGCCTTGCAGTCTTTTTCTTGATTCTTGACTCTTATTTCTTGATTCTTGATTCTTTTTATTTCACCAGTGATTTTATCCAAAGGGCAATTTTGCGGGCATCCTCTTTAGGTACCTGCGGCATTGGTGGCATTGGTGTTGAATAATCCGGCCAATGTTCAGGTTTCGGATTGTGAATCAGCTGCACCAATTCGTTTACACTGTATTTTCTTTTTGCCACATCAATATAAGCCGGACCAACCTGGCGTTTATTGGCATTATGGCATGATAGGCACGTATTTTTCAGTAACAGTGGTTTTACTTCATCATAAGTTGGCACTGCATTAGCAACCGCCAAAACCTTTACACCAGTTCCTTTTTTAGCTCCGGGTTTTGCCGTTGCCAGTGCTGCAACTTTTACTTTTTTAAATGAGTTGATGGTGCTGACTTCCACAATGGATAGTTTTTGCCCTTCGGGGATATTATTCAGGGTATAATATGCTGTGGGATGAATCAGGTTAAAATAATTCTCTTTATCGCGGATGCCATCAAGGGTAATGGTGTGGATATAATATTTGCGCAAATTATTGACGATCAATCTCGCCCTTAAACCATCATCTGATACTTTAACTCCAACTATTGGGCATTTTTCGGTATTTACCGGGGGACTACCATACACGCCGTGGTATTTATAAATATAACTCTCTACCGAGTATGATGCTATATCTTCAGCAACCTTCTTATCTACCGGTTTGGTAAATTCAATTTCAAATCCATCGGGCATGGCACGGATGGCCCTCATTTCAAACGGGATTTTATTGTTCCATACCAAACGCTGCAAGCCCATGGTAGCCTCGCCCGCAGAGCCCCAGCCACGGTTGGTTTCGCCTGCTGCCAGCGAACCATCTGGCAACCAGGCCAGCCTTACAATGCCCGATTGAAAACCACTCCGGAAAGCCCATGCGGCTCCCTGGTATTCGCCATTAACTTTTTCCAGGAAAATCCTGTCAACCATGCTTTGTCCCTGATCGCATACCAATAACTGGCCTGCAAACGGACCGAAAGCGCCTTCAGGGATCTTTACAATTTCGGAATTGGAAATCCCAAGGATGCCATGCGGCAGCCAAACAACGGGCAACTGCAATTCCGGAATTTCTTTTTTAGCCTCAAACTCAGTTTTAAACTTTTCGTTAACAATATTCTGTGGTTTAAACGGCTGCCCATCTTTATCAAATTCAATCCTCGGGTTGTTTTTGGCAAAGAATTGCTCGGACGTAAGTTTTAATGGCGAGTTTGGCAAATTAGTCCATACCAAACTTGATGGATGGCCCATAAAAGCGCCTTTTTTAACCTGCATTATACTGCCCGATCCCACCCAGTCGCCCTGGTTGTCGGTATACCACAATTCTCCGTCAATCATACTGATACCGCATGGCGAGCGCATCCCGGCAGCCCATGGAGTAACCGTTCCATCTTCTTTAATATTTAAGGTCCATCCCCTGTATGGTACAAAACTTTTAGGGTGCCACCAATCCGGCGGGAAACCAAGGTTAAGGGTAACAAAGAAAGATCCATCGGGCGCTATCTTTGGGCCAAAGCTGTATTCATGATAATTGCCAGATAAAGGCCACGCATAAATGGTTTCAAAAACATCGGCCTTACCATCCATATTGGTATCAACCAATTTGGTAAGCTCGCCACGTTGTACTACGTACAAAGCCCCATCTTTCCAGGCTGCTCCCAAAACCTCATGCAGGCCAGATGCAAACTTGCGAAAGAACGGATGCTGACTGGTAGGGTTCTCTACCATAAAAATATCGCCCCGGCGCGTGGTTACCGCAAGTGTTCCGTTGGGTAAAGTACATAAACCGCCAACTTCCAAAATGGTACCCTCGGGAGCGGGCACTTTCATAATTTTAAAAAAATCATCCTCTTTGGGCGATTCTGCCTGGGCATATGTTTTTTGTGTATAGTTTAAAAGAGCGGCAATTATTAGTGTGCTAAATAATGTGGCCCTGTTTATCATTTGTTTTAATGAGTAATTCATGATGAAGGCTACTTAAAAGATAATGGAATAGGTTAATTTTTTCTGGATCGGGATGATAAGCTCCTGCTTCCCGCCCGCGTCACGAATAATGGGTTTGACTCCTCCAGCGTCATCTATGCGGATATAGTAGGATTTGTTATCAACCGTATATAAGCCGTTACCAAGGTCCTCAACACTATCGCCAGTAACAAGGTGTGCAAATAAACCATCAATTGGGTTTTGCAAAGTTATTTCGCGGTGAATGCCCTGCCCTTTATCCATAATGGTACTGGCATCATTCACTACTGAACCATAAATGATATACCTGAAAGCCGGCTGATCATTGGTATTTAAAATATATCCTTTAGGCTTATAACCTGTACCAGCGGTATCGGGCGCCCAGGCAGCCTGCGCGTTAGCCAGCTTTTCAATTGCAGGCACCGGTTTACCCAAATACAGCACTGAGCCGGCCGGGCGCGATGAGCCATCGCCGCGTTCATGCCACATGGGGGTAGCATCTAAGAATCCGCCACGCCATACTTCAACTATCATTCCCTTATCCAGGTCATAAGTATAGTGTACCTGTTCCGCACTGCCTACATTTACACCGTGTGTAACTCTTATACCACCCGGCAGATCAGAGAAACTACGCAAAATGGTATTTGAAGGAGCATTGATCAGGATTGGATCAATGGGGTCATTTGAACTTACATTGGCATCGCTCAACAAATACTCACGAATGCCGGGGCCGGCTACCGTAAGCCCTAAAGAAGGCTTGGCCCAGTCAGCAGTTTTTGAATAAAAAAGCTCGAAATTATGGTCGCCGGGTTGCAATTGAATTTTGCCCGTCCCCCTGTTATCAGCCTGGGGTACTGCATCGGCGCCATTAATGTGCAAAGAACCTTTGCCGCCGGGTACACTTAGTTTAAATTCATATTCGCCGGCTTCGGTAACTTTTATGTTGCCTGTATAACGGATCAAAAAGTCGTTGGTTAATTTACCCTGATTTGATGACAAAATTGTTGAACTGCCTTCCGCCTCGGGTTTCAGCTTTTTGTATTCAGTTTCGGTAAGTGAGCCACCCTTATATACCTGGTATTTTAAGTTTGATAACACCGGATGCGATTTATCAAAACTTGTTATATTAATATTTTTGAAAGCTACCGCGCCATGATCGCCCTGGATGCGTAAAGGGCCGGTAACATTTTCCTTACTATCTATGGCCCCGCGGGTTGGCCCTGCAAGCTCCACATTGTCCTGTATTAAAACACCGTTCAGCCAAACATATATTATTTTTGCGTTTGATATTTTTTGGCCGCCTGCATCAAAGCGCGGTGCCTGGAACGAGATCTTCATATGTTGCCACAAACCGGGAGCCCTGCTGGCATTTTGCCTTGGCGCATGCCCATCATAGCCTTGCTGTCCATCGGGTTTACTATCATCCCAGCGTTCATAGATGCCGCCGTTATCGCCCGATTTGGGATTAACCACTCCCCAGCTATCCAATAACTGAATTTCATACCGCCCCTGCAGATATATTCCTGAATTTGATCCTTTAGCCATCAGGTAATCAAGCTCAATATCCACATCACCATAATTAGCTTTGGTAAATAGGTCTTTTGCACCTTTTTTGCCGGGCAGGTTAACCAGGATACCTGTACCATCCTTAACGTTTAAAATCTCATCCTGCAAAAGATCGGCCTGCACGTTGGTTGCCAGCTTCCAGTTTGATGATGGATCCTGAAAAAAAGACAAGTCATTAAGTGGTACTTTGTTCTGCGCCATGAGGTTTTGAAAACCCAGCGCACAAACAAGTAACGCCAAAAACCTTTTACCGCTAAAGTTTACAGGAGGATACTTCATAGAATACATTTGATTTTAATTATAATATGGTTTATGTAGTTTAAAGCGAAGAAGCTTTACAGTTGGCAATTTAGTAAAATTACGCAATCGATTACGAATATTATTTTAACAATAGTTAATCTAAAATTACCTGACAACCAGTCATAAAAAAAGGCGTTCCATTTTAGCAGGAACGCCTTATAATTGACTAAATATCAGAATAAACCAAGAATTAAAAAGGCTATAACTTAGGCAGGTTATTGCTTAAATCCCACATTTTTAAACTTTTGATCAATGTTTTTCCTTCAGCAAATACGGCTATGCCGGTAGCATCATTATCCGGGTAAATCATGGTGGAAATCACCCGTTCGCCGCCATTGCCAAAAACTTCCAATGATGATCTGTCAAGCAATACCTGTATCCTTATTACACCATTCACCGGTTTTAAAGGCGCTGTTTGAATCAAATTCCGGGAATCTTTATTCCCTGTTTCTGAACCGGTACAATCTACAAACAGTTCCTGCTTGGCGGCATCATAGCCTACTATTACTTTTTTTGATGTCCCCTTTTTTTCTGTTAAAACAAAGCCGGTTTTCTGGGAAGCGTTCACCTCAAATTCCGCATCAATCCAGTTTGAGTTACTGTTAAAACGTCCATCTGCAGAAAGTTCAACGTTGCCATCAACAGTCATGTTCTTTTTAGTAAGAACGCTCTTTGCATGCTTTGCAAGCGATTTGCTGATTACCTCAGATGGCGACTGGATCAGCCTTAAACCCTCGTCGGTAGTTTTTAACGTCAGATCATGCGGGATAGACATCTGTCCCTTCCATGGAAATGTTTCTTTCCTGCCGTTCTGCATCCAACCTAAAAGGACCTTTTTATTTTCGGGCGCATCCCGCCAGGCTATGGCGGCATAAAAGGCATCTCCGTAGTCAACGGTCAATACTTTATTAGCATCGTTGTTGTTTTTAAAGCTTGTGCCGTCAAAGTCGCCAACATAGTATTGCATTAGCGGGCCGTGCTCACCTCCTGATGATACAAAAAGCACCCATTTTATATTGGATGCATTACCATCAACTACCAATGGCAGCAACGATGGGCATTCCCAACCGTTTTTTGTATAACCTGCAGGACCAAAATCACTCAGCTTTGTCCATTCCTTTAAATTTTTTGAACCGTAGATCCTTACCATGTGCTCATCAACCATGGCTACCGTCATGATCCATTGCTTGGTTGGCTCATGCCAAAAAACATTGGGGTCGCGAAAATCCCTCATGTTAAGATCAATCACCGGGTTACCGGCATATTGAGTATAGGTTAAGCCACCATCATTACTGTAAGCAATAAATTGTGATTCCTTTTTTTGCTTAGGCTGATCGGCAGTAAAAATGGCCACAATGGGTGCCTTACCATTTTTGCCAAAACCACTTGTATTGTTTTTATCCAGCACCGCCGAGCCTGAATAGATCCAGGTGGTAGTATCCTTTGTCATTATTTCGGGTATTGCAACAGGCAGGTTGTTCCAATGTACCAGATCGGTACTGGTGGCATGCCCCCAGCTCATGTGCCCCCATTTGTTTTCGGATGGGTTATGCTGATAGTATAAGTTATAAGCACCATTCAGGAATATTAAACCATTGGGGTCGTTCGTCCAGTTCTTAGGCGGGGTAAAATGATAGGCAGGCCGCCATTGCGGTGTTGGCACATCCTGGGCAAATGCCATACGGTTTACAGCAACAACAAAAAGGCAGGTTATTATAACGCTGTTAATAGATTTCATAGAGTAGATGGATTTTATTTATTCCAGATGGATTTTAGTGGTGTAATTTTAATGTTTTTTATATTCAATTTTTCATTTGCTGTTATTGCCAGATCGGTAAAATCCCCGTTAGGGAAATAAACAGCCGTCATGGTGGTTAATCCTCCATCTGCAAATACCTCAACCGATGCCTTATCAACCACTATGGTAATATCTGAATTTTTAGCAGCCGTAAATCTTGGCGCTTTAGCTTGCCCTGCAAAATCCTTTTGAAAACTAACCTTCCCGGATTTTGTACGATCAATAAAGTATTGATCTTTGGCTTCGTCATAACCTATCAGGAGTTCTTCGCTTTTTTTGTTTGATAATTTAATGGTGTAGCCCTTTAACTGCGCCAGGCTCATTTTTAACACATACTGGCTTTTGAAGTCCGCTACCTTTGATGACAGATCAAGCGTTTTATTAACCGATAGGTTATTTAAAGCCAAACTCTTTGCATTTATAGTAGCCAGTTCGGGAACGGGTGTTGATGCAATTACGATACCTTGTTTACTTTGCTTTAATTGCAGATCGCGCGGAATGGTCATAGCGTTGCGCCATTTTTCTGTTGGTACCTGGTTGGCATATTCCCAATTACTCATCCAGCCTAAAAATATTTTGCGACTGCCTGTATTTCCCCAGGTTATACCGGCGTACTCATCGGGCCCATAATCCAGCCAACGGGTTTGGGTATCCATTGGTGTAAACTTGCTGCCGTTATAGCTGCCTATAAAATATTGCGTGGCCGATCCTCCGTTTGGCCCTCCGGGATTAATGTTTACAATCAATACCCAGTAAGTTTTGCCATTCAGCTTTAAAGGGAACAGGTCGGGGCATTCCCATACCCCGCCGTGCGCTCCCTCTCTTAAACCAAACTCACTCTCCTTCTTCCAGTTTTTCAGATCAGACGCCGAGTAAAAAGTGATATGATCTTTGGTGGCCAAAGTCATTACCCATTTTTTTTCTTTTGCGTACCACATTACTTTAGGATCACGAAAATCCTTAATACCCGGATTTTTCAATACCGGGTTGCCCTTATACTTCGTCCATGTGTTTCCTTCATCCAGGCTATAAGCAATACTCTGGTTCTGATAATTATCCTTACCGGCTTTCTCCCCCTTAGGGTCGTGATGCGTAAAGATAGCTACCATGGGAATCTTTCCCTTTTTACCAAAACCCGAAGTGTTGTTGGAGTCAACCACGGCGCTGCCAGAGAATATATAGCCCAAACTATCGGGATATAAAGCTATCGGTAACTCTTTCCAGTGGATGAGGTCCTTACTTACCGCATGCCCCCAGTGCATTGGGCCCCAAACAATATCCTTGGGGTAATACTGGAAAAACAGATGGTAAGTGTGGTTAAAGTAAACCATACCATTGGGATCATTTACCCAATGCGCCTTTGGCGAAAAATGTAACTGCGGGCGGTACTGCTCCGTGTAAGGTTTTGGCAAATCCTGAGCCTTACAAATACATGTTATTGTAAGAAAAGCAATCAGCATTAATACGCCACATTTTGTTTTCATAATTTAAGCTATTAACAGGTTATATTATTTGGAGGGGGCATTCAAGAAACTTAAAATAAATATTCCATAAATAACAGGCATCCCGGCTTAATAAATTAAGCCGGGTGCCCATTAATTTTATATAACAATTTTAATAACCAGGGTTTTGTTTATATAAACCGTTGGTAAATGTAATTTCTGATTGTGGAATTGGCAGGTACTCATCTCTCCCGGCGGTAAACTTAGCCGTTGCTAAAAATGGTCTTCTACCTTTTTCAATGTTAATATAGTCGTTTAAAGTTTTTTCTGCAATTCCCCATCTCACTAAATCAAAGAAACGTGCACCTTCGGTTGCAAATTCCAGGCGTCTTTCCCATTGTAATGCTTTACGGGCATAGTCCTGATTCCAGTTTGCTAAACTATAGGGCTTTACATTGTAGGTTGATGGGAAAGTACCATCCAACTTTTTAAGCCGCCCTGTACTTGCCGCGGCACGGTTGCGTATCTGGTTAATGAGTGGTAAAGCGCTTGCCTGCTGCCCCAATTCAATATATGCTTCGGCCTGCATCAATAAGATATCATCATACCTGATTATATCATAATTTTTTGCCGATCCCATAAACGGACCGAGCTTAAAATATGATGAGCTGGTAGCCAGTTGCTGGTTGCGCATGGTATGAAAATTTCCATAAACACCCGGATCACGTACCCAGCTGTTGCTGAATGGTTTGGTGTTATCATATTTGTATGGGTGGCCATCTATACCTACTGTATGATCTAATCGCGGGTCAACAGTAACTTTTGTTAAATCAGCTATACTATTGTTGAAGTTATCAAAATTAGGTAAACCATTTACATCCGTTGTATGCGCATTTACTAAGTTTTGACTTGCAGCATGAAATCCGCAACATCCGTACTGAGGTGCTCCATGCGGATAGTTTAATCCATCCTCGAAATTTAAACGCCCTGAAGTAGTACCATCATTAATGGTGAATTGTATCGCGAATACTGATTCTGGTCCGTTTTCTGTTTCGGGTAAAAAATCATCAGCAATATCATTACTTAATGAATATTTACCCGAGCCAATAACTGCCTGTGTAAGGGTAACTACTTCCTGCAACCTTGTTTTATTGATATTGGTTACATGATGTTTATCATCCTGCTCATAAGCCTGGTATAATTTCAATTTGGCCAAATAAGCCTGGGCATTTAATTTATTGGCTCTTGCTTTTTCGGGCTGTGAGGCTGGTAAATTGTCAACCGCATATTGAAAATCAGCAGCGATTTTGTTCCAGGAATCATCATTTGATAAAGTATTTGAAACTTTCAGGATATCGGCAGATGTTGCATTTTCATCAAAAATGGGGATATTTTTATATAACAGCTTCATAGTAAAATAACTATGTGCTCTTAAAAATCTCAATTCGGCCAAACGTGTTTTTTTGTTAGGAAATTCGGCATCCGAAAGCGAATTAACCGCCCTGAGCGCCGCATTTGCTCTTGAGATAGATTTAAACAAGTTTTTCCAGGTACGCGAAACAAACGAATCCATTGATGGGGTTACCAGGTTATAATGCTCCAAAGCATCCACTTCGCCAACATCCCCTGTACCGCCGCCGCCTTTATAGGCATCATCTGAGCGAACGCTGCCGTAGGCCCAATCGCTATATATCGGCCCAATCATATCGCCGTTCCCGATAGCAGCATAGGCCGCGGTTACCAAACCTTCAACAGCGGCTGGTGTTTTTAAATCTGATGCAGACAATACTCCTTTTGGTGTATAGTCTAACGCTTTTTTACAGGAGCTGAAGATGATCAGGCCGGATAAAATAGCTGTAAATAATATTTTTGCTTTCATACTGAATAGTTTTTATCGTTAAAATGATGCGTTGATACCAAAACTGAAAACTTTAGGAATTGGAACCGGGTCCAGGTCAATCCTTTCAGGATCGGGGCTTAAATAGTTTTTACTTTTCATCGTAAATATGTTTTCGGCCATCGCGAACACCCTTAGCCTGGTAAATACCGCTTTAGGCACAATAGTGTATCCAATTTGAATGTTGCGTATTTTGAAGTAAGAGGTATTCACAATAAAATAGTCGGAAGTACGGCCTTCATTATTGTTATCTTTTAATGTTAATGCCGGTACCTTTGTGTTGGTATGCTGCGGTGTCCAACCTTGAAATACTCCCGGGCCAACGTTTTCGCGGCTATGCATCAGGTTATTATACAAGGTGTATACGTCAAATCCTTTTCTGCCTGCCACACCCGATCCAAATAAAGACAGATCGAATTTTTTATAGGTTAGGTCAATTCTTGCACCGTACTCTAAAGCGGGCAATGTAGTCCCTATCCAGGTTTGATCATTGGCATCAATTTTCCCGTCATTATTGGTATCAACATAACGGATTCTGCCCGGACCAGCGCCAATTTGCGTTGGTGCAGCGTTTACTTCGGCCTGGGATTGGAAAAGGCCATTGGTTTTGTAGCCAAAAATATCAAACTGAGAATGACCCAATATGGTATTTTGTAAATTTCCGGGGTAGGCTGGCCTCACATCCTCTGGCAGGCTGGTGATCCTGTCTCTGAAGTGCGAAAAGTTTAAAGTTACATTGTAATTAAAATCTCCCCTTTGCTGCCCGTGATAGGTTACTAAAAATTCCCAGCCTCTATTGCTCTTTGATGCACCGTTAACTGTTTTTGATTGTCCTTCGCCCAATGCAGATGCAACAGGAGGTGTAATCAAAATGCCGGTGGTTTTCCTGGTAAAATAATCAAATGAGCCCGAAATCCGGTCATTTAATATGGCGAAATCCAACCCTGCATTTATTTCATCGGTGGTTTCCCATTTAAGGCCGGGGTTTGGTGCCTGTGTTTGCACAAAACCAGAAGGTAAGGAACCTGTGTTGGCACCCGACAATGAATACGCGGTTCCAACATTCATATATTGTTCCCAAAATCCTGGGGTTAGCTGGTTCTGAGTAGTACCATACCTTGTACCATAAAGTGCGAAGCGCGAGATGTCGCCAATTTCCTGGTTACCTACCCTACCAACACCAGCCCTTAATTTCAATTCAGAAAAAATGGCGTTATTCCTCATGAAACCTTCCTGGTCAATTTTCCATCCGAAAGATGCTGCCGGGAAAATACCATACTGATTATCTGAACCAAACCTTGACGAACCATCGCGGCGCACAGTAACTGATGCTAAATATTTGCCACCGTAACTGTAATCCAAACGCGCAAACTGCGAGAACAGGCTATTACCGGTTGATCTGCCGGAAACAATAGTATTGCCGGTACCTGCATCTAAGGTAAAATAGTCTTCGGTTTGTATGGCGTAACCTTGCTTAAGTGTGGTCTGGAAATCTGTAAAGGTTTTAATATATTCTGTACCAGCTAAAAATTTGAAGTGGTTATTGGTTGATAAATCGTAGTTATACCTTAAAGTGTTTGAAAAAGTAGTACTCAGGTAATGATTTTGATCAAAGAATAAACTATTGGTTGTACGGCTTAACGCACCTTCAGAAAAAGTTGGCGTTATTACTTTACTAAGATAGGTTGCGTTATCAGCACCATAATTTGATTTGAAAAACAGGTTTTTGATTGGTTGAATTTCTAAAAACACATTGCCAAATGTGTTTAAACGATTGGCGTTATTCCATTTTGCCAGATCCTGCATATGCAAGGGATTGTTCCTGTCAGAATAACCTGCGCCTGATTCACCTGCATAGGTAGTACCATCTTTTTGATAAACCGGGATAGTTGGAGCCAGTGTAACCGCCAAAAATGTAGTACTTGCGCCGCCTAAATCCCTGGTGGTAAGAGTTTCATTTGAGTTGGTTATTTTTAAATTAACGCCAAAGGCCACTTTGCTGTTAAAAGCGTGTGTTATAGCATTAATACTACCGGTAGTACGCCCGTATTTGGTAAACCTAACAAGGCCGGTATTTTTAATATTTGCAAAATTAATTTGAACGGAGGAGTTTTTGTTCCCTACTGAGGCTGTAAAATCATTATTATAAACAGCCGCGGTTTTATACAAAACGCTTTGCCAATCGGTATTGCCAGCGAGGGTATTTGGGTCGCCGCCTACAAATTGTTTAGGTACCACACTATTTAAAACAGGATTATTAAAATCATTATTCCAGTTAAAGGTATATATGTCGCCATAACCCGCAGCCGGGTCCTGGCCATCATTTACAGAAGCCTGCCACAATGCCCTACCTCTGTCTGTTGAACTTAACATCTTAAACCTTAAAGATTTTTCGGACTGAATTGAGGTACTGTTATTAAACTGAAACTGAACTTTGCCTTCTGTATTGCCGCCGTTTTTTGTGGTAACGATGATAACACCATTTGACGCGCGTGAGCCATAAATTGACTCGGCCGAAGCATCCTTCAGTACTTGTACAGAAGCTATATTTGTTGGTGACAGATTTTGAAATACTTCGGGCCTGGTAGTAGGGATACCATCAATAATATATAAAGGATTATTATTACCTAAAGTATTCGCCCCCCTGATTAAAATCCTGCTGGTTGAGCCGTTGGCCGATCCATCTTTTTCGATATACAAACCCGCAACCCGGCCTTGTAATGCCTGCATGGTATTCCCCGAACTGTTGTTTTTTACCGGTGCTAAATCAACAACTGCAACCGCGCCCGTTAAGTCCTTTTTTCTTTCAGATGTATAACCGGTTACAACCACTTCGTTAAGTGTGTTTTCTGCATCTTTAAATACTACATTAAGCACTTTAGTATCAGCGGTGATAGTCATCAGCATCGGCTTTGTGCCCACGTATGAAAACCGTAAAGATTGCCCGGTTGCTACGGAGATACTGAACTTTCCGCTGGCGTCTGATAATGTTGATTTTTGGGTTTCAACAACCACTATGGTAACCCCATCCATTGGTTTAGATGCGTTATCCAATACAGTCCCGGTTATGATCCGGGATTGTGCATATCCCTTGCTTATTAGCAATATAAGAAAGGAACAGATAAGTAATAATTTTCTCATTGATTTTGATTTAAGTATATGTTGGTTTCCTCTGGTTTATTTAAAACATTTTGTTTTTAAAGTCTTCGTATTCCTTGATTTTATAATCCGGACAACCTCCTTTCTTTGTTGCAATAAAGCCGCCCATCGCTATTGCATTTTTCAATAAATTTTCTGGTGGTACGCCACGGTAGTGGCTGGCAATAAATGCCGCTAAAAAGGAATCGCCGCTGCCAATAGTATCTATTACTTTTACCTCGCGGCCCGCCACATGGTAAGCTTTATCGCCTTTGTAATAGGAGGCGCCAAACTCGCCCTTGGTAACTACAATCTCGGGGATGTTAAAATGATCCCGGATAAATTTGATCTGTTCCGATTCTTTCCAGAATGATCCACGGAATAATCCCTGCACCATTTCCAGTTCGGCCTGGTTAAACTTTACAATATCGGCCTTATGAAGCAGCTCATCCAACAAATCGCGGCTGATAAACGGCGGCCTCAGGTTAATATCAAACACCTTGATCGCATCACTTTCCAACAGCTCAAACAAGGTATTGCGTGATACACTATTGCGTGAAGCCAGGCTGCCATACACCAAATAAGTTGATGGCTTTAGCTGTTTGATGATGTGCTCACTATCGTTAATAAAATCCCAGGCTACCGGGAAAACGATCTCGTATGATACCTCGTTACCATTATTCATGCTGGCAATTACCTGGCTGGTTGGGTGTTCGGTATCCGTTTGCAGCAAATGTTTAGGTATTCCCCAGCCGTCAAGCAGGCTTTCCAGCTTTTGGCCGTTAACATCGTTACCTATTTTACTTACCAGACTGGCTGGCACACCCAATTTATTCAGGTGGTACGATACGTTTAGCAAAGCGCCACCAGGCTGCGGACCATCTGGCAGCACATCCCAAAGAATCTCGCCATAGCAAATGGCCGGGGTTAATGTTTCTGTTTGCGGGTTCATCATCATTCAATTATTAATGCATTACCATATTGGTTTCAATCTGCTCCAATGAGCGTCCTTTAGTTTCGGGCATAAACCTCCACACGAAAATGAGCTGACAGATCATCATGGTACCGAAAAATGAAAAGGTGATTGCTCCACCCAGCGACTCGGCCAGGTAAGGGAAGCAAAACGCAATTATCGCAGCCATAACCCAATGGGTTGAGCTGCCCAGCGTTTGCCCTTTTGCACGCACCTGGTTGGGGAAGATCTCGGATATAAACACCCAGATAACCGCTCCCTGCGAAAAGGCGAAGAAAGCGATGAACATCATCATATAAACAGGTATGGCAAAGCCGTTAAAATGGCCCGAGTAAAAGGTGAATGCCACCAGGAATAGCGATGCTATAAGCCCGAAAGAGCCTACAAGCATCAATGTACGGCGCCCTACCTTATCAATAATATTAATACCCAACAAGGTGAATATGAAATTGATAAGCCCGATGCCTACTGTTGAAAGTAATGAGGAGTGCGCACCCAGCCCGGCCATTTCAAATATGCGCGGTGCATAATATATAATGGCATTGATACCCGATACCTGGTTAAAAAAAGCAAACAGTACAGCCAGTATAACCGGCGTTTTGTACTGGCCCGAGAAAAGGCTGGTACTTGAGGCACCGGCATGCAGACTGGAGTCTTGAATAGATTTAAGTTCCTGATCGCAGTTGAGAGGGTTTATGATCCTTAGTATCTCAAGCGCCCGGCCAATCTCCCCTTTTTTAAGAATAAGCCAGCGCGGGCTTTCGGGTATAAAATAGATGAGTGCCAGGAAAAGCAGCGATGGGAATGCCTGTACACCCAGCATCCAGCGCCAGGAGGTTTCGCCGCCCTGGCTAATGAGGTAGTTGGATAGGTAGGATACAAGGATACCTAACACCACATTAAACTGAAACAAGCCAACTAACCTTCCACGCCTATCGGCAGGCGATACTTCTGAGATATAAATGGGGGCTGTAACTGAAGAGATCCCCACACCAAGGCCACCCAATAGCCTGAAAACTAAAAATATGTACCAGTTATCGGCAAGCGCAGTACCTATTGATGATAATAAATAGGCGGCGGCCACAAAGTATAAGGTATTCTTCCGCCCGAAAATATCTGATGGCCTGGCACCTAAAAGAGAACCGATTACTGTACCTATAAGCGCGATAGAGATAGTAAGCCCGTGCTCCATAACAGAAAGGTGCCAGAATTGCTGAATAGATTTTTCGGCCCCCGATATCACTGCGGTATCAAACCCGAAAAGGAAGCCACCAAGGGCTACGACCATGGACCAGGCCAGGACGGAATGTTTTCTCATAATAATTATAAAAGGTGTTAATTGGATTTACGATTGCAAAGTAGGTCCATTTGCAAGGCAGCAGTTATTGATTTTATACCAAAACAGTACAAAAATCAAAACACCCATAAGTAACTGATTTTCAGGTAAATAAAATTAAAGCTCAATTCTATTTCAACAAGATGTTTGTTTTTGTTACGTGCTTATTTCAATTTTGATACATATTGATGCCCTGAAAACACTGGCTGCAACTTCCGCAGTTTGTATTGTAAAAACATTTATCGATACATTTGTATAGGAGCATCCCAAAAGGCATTGCATTCACCAATAAACCGTACTTAAACGTTTACTTAATATCTCACTCCTGATTGATTTAATGGCTTTGAATTATAACCTGCGCAACATATTCCTGTTACCTGTATTGATACTGGTGCTATTTACCGGCTGTAAAAAAGCAGATAAAACATCACAGTATACTATAGGTTTTTCACAATGCGTGGGTTCTGATCTTTGGCGGCGTAACATGCTGGATGAAATGAAAATGGAACTGTCATTACATCCCGATGCCCGGTTTATTTATGCAGATGCTGATAACAGCAGTAAAAAACAAATTGAGCAGGTAAAGAAAATGCTGGATGAAGGCATCGACCTGTTGATCATATCACCTAACGAGGCGCAGCCGCTTACGGGCATAGTTGAGCAAATCTATAATAAAGGTATTCCTGTTATTGTTATCGATCGTAAAACCTCCTCAGATTTGTATACAGCCTATGTTGGCGCTGATAACTACCAGGTTGGTAAAATGGCGGGTGAATATATTGGCGCCAATCTTAAAGGCAAAGGCAACGTGATAGAAGTAATGGGACTGCCAGGCTCCTCCCCTGCAATTGAAAGGCACCGGGGATTTAGCGCTGCTTTATCAAAGTTTAATAATATTCATATTAAAGCACAAGTATATGGCGATTGGCTAAAAGATCATGCCCAAAAACAGCTGAACCTGATAAAGCCTGACTTAAAAACTGCCGATGCCCTGTTTGCACATAATGATGTAATGGCCGGCGGATCAAGGGAGGTACTTAATAGCCTGCACTTGGATCACCACGTTAAAGTTTTAGGGGTTGATGCTATGCCGGGGAACGGCGGTGGCCTGCAAATGGTGGCATCCAAAACCATTGATGCCAGTATGATGTACCCCACCGGTGGCAAAGAAGCTATTACTACCGCTTTCAGGATCCTGAATAAGGAATCATTTGAGAAGGAGAACATCCTGCAGTCGCTGGTTATTGATTCAACCAATGTGCAGCTCATGAAGCTGCAATGGAACAAGATCAATAGTCAGCAAAAAGATATTGAGCGGCAGCAATCATTGTTAGAAGAGCAGCGCCAGGTTTATAACAGCCAGCAGTTGGTTTTAAACATCATTGTAATTACACTGGTACTCGCCATAGTTTTTGGAGGGCTTGCCTTTTACTGGCTGATGGAAAACCGCAAGATCAACAAAAGCCTGGAAACCAAAAACAACGAGATCTTATTACAACGTAACCAACTGATTGAAATGTCGGCACGGGCCGAGGCTGCAACCGAAGCCAAACTGAATTTTTTCACCAATATTTCACACGAGTTTCGCACCCCCTTAACCCTCATTCTTTCACCCGTTGAAGATATGATGGGTAATGAAAAGCTTGACAAAGTTGCCGGCAAAAATTTAACACTCATTCATAAAAATACATTCAGGTTGCTGAGGCTGGTAGACCAACTGATAGATTACCGTAAAATAGAATACGATAAACAGGAAATAAATGCATCGCCCAATAATTTGGTTGAGTTTGTGAGCGATATATTGGATAGCTTTAAGCATAATGCTCAAAAACGGAACATTAGTTTAAACCTGGCATCATCAGCAAAAAACATAACTGTTTGGTTTGATGCCAATATGCTGGATAAAGTTTTCTTTAACCTGGTATCCAATGCGCTTAAATTCACAAAGGATAACGGCAGGATACAGATAATATTTACTTCGAATACCGAATCTGTGGAGATAGCCATAAACGATAACGGCATAGGTATGGAACCCGAAGAAGCAGAACACGTTTTCGACCAGTTTTACCAGGCTGACAATGGCAATAGCAAAGGTTCGGGACTCGGGCTTTCTCTATCAAAGGAAATAGTAAATCGTCATCATGGCAGCATTACGGTGAGCAGCAAAAAATGGCAGGGCACAACTTTTACCGTAACCCTGCCGCTTGGCAACCTTTACGCCTATAATACCGATAAAAATAGCCCGGTGATCAACGCGTCGGTTCTTGACGAACGTTCCCGGATCTATACAACCGACCTTGAACAAGGCGAAGTAAAGACCGATACCAATTTACTTGAAACACCCAAAGAGCTATCCATACTCATCATTGAAGATAACGCCGATCTGTTAAGCTACCTAAGCGATAAACTGGGCGAGGACTATGAAATTTTTACAGCTAATACCGGCACGCAAGGATTATCAGAAGCATTTGAGAAAGTTCCAGACCTGATTATATCTGATGTGGTGCTGCCCGGCATATCGGGCAAGGTGATTACCCAAAAACTTAAAACAGATATCCGTACATCGCATATCCCTGTTATATTACTAACCGCACAGGCCGGCGTTGAACAACAAATAGATGGCATCCGCAGTATGGCAGATTATTATATGGTGAAGCCCTTTAGCTATGATCAGCTACTGGCAACTGCAAAAAATCTGATAAAAAACCGGTTAATACTAAAAGAACACTTTACCAGCGACGTTAGTCATGGCAAAATACCGGCATCAAAAAATATCGACAAAAAATTCCTGAATGATTTTGCCGGCATTGTTGAGCAAAACCTGGCTAACGAAAACTTTAATGTTGACGATATCTGCAAAACCGTAGGCATTTCGCGGGTGCAGCTTTACCGTAAAGTAAAGGCCCTGCTGGGTTGCAGCATTACCGATTATATTTTAAACCGAAGGCTGAAGAAAGCCAAATATCTGCTGGTTCATGAGGCGTATTCCATATCCGAGATTACTTACATGGTGGGCTTTGCCAGTCCCAACTATTTTGCAACTGTATTTAAGGCAAAGTATGACTGCACACCAAGCGAGTTTAAACGCAGGCAGCATTTGTAAATGTTAAAGGCAGCATTTTGTTTTATTATCAAATTAAATTTTGTAAGTTTATTTTTAAATAACATCTTTAGGCAAACCTTTGTACTTAATCCAAAATTGAAAAAGTTTATTGCCATAATGTTACTAAACATTCACCTGCTAAACATTGGCGGGCAATTGGCAATACATCAATACCTGGTTTATAAAACAAATAAATTTTTTACAGAACAAACCCGCAAAGGTCTTTATAACGTTAAGGATCTTACAGAAATAGCTATACCGGTAAACTTACCCAACATTCACGATTGGAAACATTTTGAAAATATAGCCGGCCAGATACAGTTTGGCAAAACCAACTACAACTACGTAAAAATGAAAATGACCAGGACTGCCATCCACCTGATGTGCATTCCTAATTATGAAACTACCCAGCCAGTTGATAAAAACGTGGTGAATGCCAAAGGCGTAAAAGATATCCCGGTACCTCAAAAAGATCATGTTCCGTATGGCAAAATAATCATACAGGAAAACATCAGTTTCTCCTTTGTGCAATTTGAGTTTTATTGCCCTATAAAAAATTTACAAGAAAACGTTGTACAACCCGTGCAACCATTGGTTCATTATCACCAGGATATTCCTGAGCAACCACCTAAAACTTCCTGTTAATCCCCCGCCCTGTTTTAATTCATTTTCTGGATTTGCTTTACATTACTGTTGATTTTTACCAGGATTTGCCTGCGCGTTTATTAATTCCCGCTTGCCTTTAAATTTAGGTTAGGGAGAAAAACATGTTGGCAGCATTCCGATAAAAAGTCTCTTTGCACGTAAGGCATCTTCCAGACCATTTTCAAATCTTCAAATTACCAAATGGCCATGCCTTACATACCTCTTGAATCTCATTTACCGGGAATTACCGGCCTGCTTGAATACAGCAAAGAAACTGCTGAACCTATCCGCGATTTGACGCAGATCTTACTGCGCGGCCCTTCAACCCTATCAGAAGGCGACCGTGAACTGATAGCTACCGTTGTATCTCACGGCAACCAATGCAAATTTTGCACCACAGCCCACACCGCCGCCGCCGACTTATATATCGGTGACACCGAAACGGCTCAAAAAATAAAGGAAAACATTGAAACTGCGCCCATTACCGAAAAGATGAAAGCGCTGCTTACCATTGCCAAACTAACAGGCCAAAGTGGTAAAAATGTAACCACGCAACATATTGAAAGGGCTAAGGCTGCCGGCGCAACAGATATCGAAATTCATGATACGGTACTGATAGCCGCCTTGTTTTGCCTGTATAACCGCTATGTTGATGGCCTGGCTACAGCCCTGCCCGCTGATGCCGGATACTACAATGTATTGGCTGACCGGTTGGTTAACCACGGCTATACCCGCCTGCCGCAAGGCTATGATCACCTTAAAAAATAAACCCCATCCTAATAATCCTATCCTAATTAAATTAAACACCAAATCACAATGAAAAAACTTTTATTCATCTTATTACTACTCACGTCAATCAACCTGTTTGCGCAGGAAACCAAAATAACGGGTACTATAACCGATGCCACAACCGGCTCGCCTATTGTTGGCGCAAGCATCAGTGTTAAAAACAAGCTTGCCGGCACCATAACCGATTCAAAAGGCAATTACAGCCTTACTGTAAATAAAATCAAGCTACCGTTTACACTGGTAATATCGGCTGTTGGCTATGAGTTACAGGAAAGCCCTATAACCGCCCTCAATGGTACTATCAGCCTAAAACTGCAACAAAAATCAATTGTACTTAATGAGGTGGTATCATCTGCCACCCGCATTAACCAAAGCATTTTGCAGTCGCCGGTTAGTATCGAAAAAATGAGTTTGAAGGCCATCAGGGAAAACCCTTCTTTCACTTTTTATGATGGCCTGCAAAGCTTAAAAGGGCTTGAAGCAGTAACCAGTAGCTTAACTTACAAACAGATCAATACCCGCGGTTTTAACAGCACCGGTAACAGCCGTTTTTTACAACTGGTTGATGGGGTTGATAACCAAACACCCGGCCTCAATTTCTCAGTAGGTAACTTGTTTGGCGCATCGGATATTGATATTGAAAGCGCAGAGGTAATTCCTGGCGCAGCCTCGGCATTATATGGCCCGGTAGCTTTTAATGGTTTGTTATCATTAAAAACCAAAGATCCTTTTAAATACCAGGGTTTAACCGTACAGGTAAAAACCGGACTTAACCATTTTGGCGAATCGGTTGTAAAACCACAGGGTTTATATGATTTTGCCGCACGATATGCCAAAGCTTTCAATGATAAATTCGCTTTTAAAATCAACGCCTCATACCTAACCGGCCGCGATTGGTATGCTGATAACTACACAGATGTAAGCGCATCAACACCGGTTGCGCAGCGTGGCCCAAACAATCCTGGTCGCGATGCATTGAATATTTATGGTGATGAAGTATCACGTACCCTGCCAGGTATTGGCCTGGTTTCAAGAACCGGTTACGAGGAAAAAGACCTCATGAACTACAATGTATACAGCCTGAAATTAAATGGTGCATTACAATACCGCATCAGCAATAACCTGGAAGCTATTTACCAGTACAACTATGGTCGCGGTACCGCAAGCTATACCGGCAGCAGCCGTTTCGATCTTAATAACTTTGTGTTGCAAACACACAGGGTTGAGTTAAAAGGCAGCAACTTTTTTGTTCGTGGCTATTCCGTTGCCGAAAACTCACACGACTCCTACAACACCCGGTCGCTGGCACAATTCATCAACCGCGATTGGGTTAAGGATTTGAGCGGTAACACCGTAACTCCAGACAAAGCCGATGATACCTGGTTTACCCGTTACGCTGCAGCCTATAATGGTACCGCGAATGGTGTAACCGCTCACGACAACGCAGCCGCCAGAACTTTTGCCGACCAGGGTCGTTTTTTACCAGGTACAGCAGATTTTAATGCTGCAAAGAATGCATCAATCCATAATTATGGCTTAAGCGGTGCAGGCGTTTTTAGTGCCAGTAAATTTTATCATGCAGAAGGTCAGTATGATTTTACAAGCGCTATAAAAATATTTGAACTGCTTGCCGGTGGCAGCTTCCGCGATTACCGCATGTTTACCAATGGTAGCTTATTTGATGATAAAACCAACCGCGTAACCATCCAGGAGTACGGCGCGTTTATGCAGGCCGCCAAAAAGCTGTTTGATGATAACCTGAAACTGACAGCCTCTGTACGTTATGATAAAAATGAAAACTTCAAGGGCAGCTTTACACCTCGTTTCTCGGCAGTGTATACGGTTGATAAAACCCATAATTTCAGGGCATCGTACCAAACCGGTTTCAGAAACCCTACCCCGGTTGATCAGTTCATCCACCTTAACGTAGGCCCTATTACCATATTGGGTGGTGCACCTAACAACAGCAAAGGATTAAACGTGTATGAAAACTCATTCACTGCTTCGTCTGTAAGTGCATTTGGCGCGGCGTTTGGCGCAGCGATGCAAGCCGGCACACCATTTCCGCAGGCGGTTGCTAACAATAAAGGGTTGCTTAAAAAATCAAATGTGGCCTACATTAAGCCCGAGCAACAAAAAGCCTTTGAGCTGGGTTATAAAGGCTTAGTTGCCGATAAATTATTGGTAGATGTAAATTACTATTACAGCAGCTATACCAATTTTATTTTGAACACCGTAGTTATACAACCGCAAAATCCTATCCTGGCTGCTGATGGAACTATAAATACTGCTGCCGCGAGTGATATCCCTAATGGCAAGGTTCACGCTTTCCAATTGTACACCAATGCGCCGGATAAAGTATCTGCACAAGGAGCAAGCGCCGGTTTAACTTATTTGTTTGATAAAGGTTATGCCTTAGGAGGCAACGCTACCTTATCTACATTTAACCTGCGCAATGCCAACCCAAACAACATAGCTGCATTTAACACACCAAAATGGAGCACCAATGCCACGTTTGGCAACAGCAATGTGGTTAAGGATTTTGGCTTTAACCTGGCCTGGCACTGGCAAAGCGCTTATGACTGGTACGGAACATTTAATGGCACCCGCCCCGGCCGTGTTGACGCCTATTCGATGGTTGATGCTCAGGTGAGCAAAAAGTTGCCAAAATTCAAATCAACAGTTAAATTAGGGGGTAGCAATATCTTCAACAAGCACATCTACCAATCATATGGTTCGCCCGCTATTGGCGCCATTTATTATGTATCAATAGTATTTGATGATCTATTAAAATAAAATAACATGAGCACCATTGTAATTGATGAGCAGGTTGCAAAACCTCAAGCAGATATCACCACGGCTTACCGGGTAATATTATTCGTGATTTGTTTTTTTAGCAGCGCATTTGGCGGCACGGTATCTACCCTCATGTCGGTTTACCTGCCAGTAGTGGTAAAGGATTTGCAGGGCGACCTGCCTCCCGGCGAAATAAACTCCATCAGTGGGTATATCAATGCCATATTCATTTTTGGCTGGGCCTTAGGTGGTTTTACGTGGGGAGTTATCAGCGATAAAATGGGCCGTAAAACAGCGCTTTTAATGGCCATTGGCTGTTATGGTATTTTCACCATACTAACCGGGCAAATGCCAAACTGGTGGGGCGTTGTACTTTGCCGTTTCATGAGTGGTTTTGGCGTAGGTGGTGTATTAGTAACCACCATTACCCTGGTGAGCGAAGTTTGGCCTGCAAAAAGTAAAGCAGTTGTTATCGGTATATTATCTATCGCTTTCCCTGTGGGGATCTTTTCGGCCGGGCTTATCAATTACGTGGTTTCTTCATGGCGATCAGGATTCCTGATCGGGATCATTCCATTAACATTGGCACTTATCGGTACATGGCTGTTGAAAGAATCGCAAAGCTGGCTAAACTACCGTAACGATATTGCCAACAGGAACAATCCGTTAAACAAGCTTTTATCAAAAAGCCATCGCCGTGAGTTGATTGTTGGCTCTTTAACCTTTGGTACCATGCTCATCGGTTTATGGGCTATCTTCTCCTGGCTGCCAACCTGGGTGCAAAGCCTCATCACTACCCATGATGCCGCCAAGGAGCGCGGTCTGAGCATGATGTTTTTAGGCATGGGCGGCCTAACCGGTGGTTTCTTGTCGGGCTGGCTGGTTAACCTTTTAACCCTACGCAGATCAATGCTCATTTGCTTTGCGGTTTGCGCAGGGATGTCATTCATCCTGTTTAAAACAAATACTACATTTAGCCCGGTGATATACGGCGAAATTGCCATACTGGCCTTGTTCTTTGGAGCAAGCCAAGGTGTGCTATCAGCGTATATACCACAGCTGTTCTCAACCGGAATCAGGGCTACCGCCACAGGATTTTGCTTTAACATCGGCCGTATATTTACGGCTACCGCTGTATTGTTTGTAGGCATATTGGTATCAACACTGGGTGGCTATGGTAATGCGATATTCATTTTTTCGCTGATATTTATAGTAGGGCTATTGGTGGTATTGTTTGGGCACGAAAAGCAAGCCAAAAACTGAAAACCTAAAGCAGAAAGCAAAGAAATAATTCAAAATAAAAATTCACTAACTCACTAATTCAATAATTCACTAATTAAAGAATATGGCACACATCAATGTACCCGAAGGTGTTCCGGGCATCCGCTCACTGGTTATGTTCAGGCCCGAAACCGGTAAGCCGCTGTATGAGCTGGCCCAGGTATTGTTACGCGGCGAATCAACCCTGACAGAGGCCGAGCGCGAGCTGATAGCCGCCTATGTATCCTACCGTAATAATTGCACCTTTTGCTATAGTAGCCACGCGGCTGCGGCAAGGTATCTTTACGAGGAAGAGGCCGCCATTGTTGACGAAGTATTAAAAGATATGCAACAGGCTCCGGTAAGTGATAAGCTAAAAGCTTTATTGAATATCGCCGGTAAAGTGCAGATATTGGGCACAGAAGTTAAACAGGCCGATATTGATGCCGCACGTGAACTTGGCGCTACCGATCGTGAACTTCATGATACGGTATTGATAGCCGCATCATTCAGCATGTTTAACCGTTATGTTGATGGACTGGCAAGCCTTACCCCTACCGATCCCGAGGCATATGCCGAAATGGGCGTACGTATGGCGAAGGGCTACGCTTTACCATCACAACCGCAGCAATAAAATTATTCATTGATAGATAAACACATTATGGCACATATTGAATTGAATAACGACCTACCCGGCATTAGGGGATTAATGTTTTACAGACCCGAAACCGAAGCCCCTATGAACGCCCTCGCCGAACTTTTGCTGCGCGATGAAAACAACACGCTAACCCGTGGCGAACGCGAGTTGATAGGAACTTATGTATCCTATTTAAATGATTGCTTTTTTTGCCAAAACGTACACGGTGCTGTAGCCGGCCATTATCTTGGCTGCAGCATGGATGATATAGATGCCATCAAAGCCGACTTTACATCGGCAGATCTATCGCCCAAAATAAAAGCGTTGCTGGCTATCGCAGGCAGTGTGCAAAAAGGAGGCAAACATGTAACTCCAGAGCAGGTAGAGATCGCCAGAAATGAGGGAGCAACAGACAAAGAGATTCATGATACCGTATTGATAGCTGCCTCTTTCTGCATGTTTAACCGCTATGTGGATGGACTGGGAACCTGGGCACCGCAAGACAGATCTTTCTATGTAAACCGTGCACCTCAAAGAGCGGTTGAGGGCTATGTTGGCAGTATTTTAAAATAACGTTTTTTAACCTAAACCATATGAAACACACAAGGCCCTGCGATTGCGGGCCTTGTGTGTTCTAAGCAATATCTAAAAAAATTTATTGTAACAACGCTTAATGGTATCTATCAAAAACTATTCAGCTTTTATTGTCACCGGACCAACCAAACCGGATTTTAACAGTGGTGAGTCTTTGCTGTAAAACCTATTGGTGGCAAATGTAAACCTGCCGCTGGTACGGGGTAAACCTTTTACCAGCCAATCTGGCCAGGTATCATTCTTTATACCATCATCGGGCAGTTTTTCATCTCCAATAAGCCGGTTGGGCCATAAGTTCACCACTTCTATTTCCAGTTTATTATTCGTTTTTAATACGGCATCCGTAATATCAACTTTCCAGGGAGCTGTCCACAACACACCCAGATCCTTCCCGTTCAATTTAATCCGGGCCATATTTTTAATCTCACCCAGATCAAGGTAAAGTCTTTTAGTTTTTTGCGACGCGGTGCTCCCTGGCAGATTAAATACTTTATGGTAAACCGCCGTGCCAGAGTAGTATTTGATACCATCTTCAGGGCGTGATGTCCAGTCTGTCAATTCATCAAACTTAATGTTTTTCGGGCCTCCCCATTTAGGATCAAACGCCACCTGCCATGGGCCGGTTAAAGTTTTTAATACCGTAGTGGCAACAAAATTTTCATGCGCCGTTAATGCCAGCGGATCGTTTTTAGCAAACACGATAAAAAAACTTTCATAAGCCGATAATTTCAATGGTACAGAAGTAAGCTGCCCTTTCACGGTATATTCTGGTAGGTTCTTAATCTCGCCGGTAATAGCATCCCATAATTGCGGAACGCCTGTAATGCTTCTGAATGATGCTAAAGTACTCACCGGTTCAGCTGTCCGATTCGATACAAAATAAATATCTTCATTGCCAGTTGTTCTATGGGTGTATCTTAATTGGCCGTTAGCTTTAAAATCCTGCTCAACGTTCATCGACTGGAGTATTTTAGCTGTCAGTTCATATTCTGGATAAAGGTCATTAATCTGCCTGCTCAGTTCGCCTCCCCATATTACCTTACCTTTCCCATAAGCGTGTTCGGTTTGCGCAGCTGGTTCCGGCAAGCTACCCCAAATCATTTTTGCCATGGTGCTAACCTGTACATCGCATGCAGGGTAACCCGATAATCCCGGTGATTTTAAAGGGGCTGAACCAACCACAGTAGCGCCATCAGCCACTAACGATTTAATTTTTTGCAATAACGCGGGTGTCATGGTTTTAACGGCAGGCAGTACCAGCAGCCTGTAACTTGCACCTCCCGGAAACATGATCATCCCATTCTCCACACGCGCGTTATACAACTGCCCCGGTGAGCAGCCATCAAAATTATACCCTTTCCTATCGGGCAATACAACATCACCATCCATAGCTGATGATGGCGGCCTGAAAACATGCGGCGAACCTTCGGGCGTTAAGTAAAGTACATCGGCCACAGATCTTCCCTGTTGTAAAATATACTGGCAGCGCGAAATATAATCATGATAACTGCCCACCATTGGCCACCAGGTTTGGTTTCTGTCCCAATGAACACCGTATGGCCCCATGGTTGAGCCGGGCCGCAATGAATCGGCCAGGAACTGGTTTTGGAAAGTGTGGTAAACAAACCGGTTAATACCTGTGGCAAAAGCCCAGTCGCCCTGGTTTTTCATCGAGCCGGGGTATTGTTTCCAACCCTCATTATCCTGTGCTGTAAATGCCTCAGCAGGAATCAATGTCTGGCCATTTAAATGCCCTATTGAAGTTGATTCTATACAACTGAACGAAGAGTTAAATCCAAGTCCTTTGCTCCAAAATTCGGCCATAGGTACATCAGCTATCGAGCCCAATTCCAAATCGGCAGTTGGGTTCATATCGTAAGGCTCTATGGATAGCTGCATGCCCATTCTGTGCGCGTATATTTTCACCTGTCCTGCATGGTTTTCCAATACAAGCTCCTGCGCGGTTTGCCGCAAATCCCACAAAAAGCGCTCGCTTATCTCATCGCTCTCCACCATATTGCCCGCATAAACCGGGTAATAAGGCAAGGGGTCGTAACCTCTTCGTTTTGCAAATTCTTCACGAAAACGGGGAGTCCAGTTCTGCGAGCCAATCTCCCAGCTATCCATATGCAACCTTTTTAAGCCGCCTGCGTCGGCCGCATCGGGTTTACCTGTTTTACGCAGCAATTTGCCCACGTAATTATCCAGGTGGGCGTTCAATGGTATGGTATCAAGCTTATCGGCCTCGAAACCCAGGCCGGGTACAGGTGCCGGCCGGGTGATGGCTCCGTTATTGCGCCGGCCTAAGCGCATAATTGTCCAGTTACCTTTTGGTACTTTCCAATTGAGCGTACCATCGGGTTGTAGTTTCCCTGTCAGATCAATTATCTTACTTTTATTAATCACAGCCGCCTTAGGCGGTTCTGCATATTCAACAGCTGATGGCAAAAACTGCTTAACTCCTTGCACCGATGAATATGGAGCCCGGTAATACAAAGCCTTTTCATCTATATCAGTTATTTTGGACGATGGCAAAGATGGCGTTGGATAAGCCAATACCGCCACATCTTCGTAAAAATCATTCCACTGTTTTTTTAGCTCGGGCGTAAAAGCTCCTTCACCAAAGTAAGGCGATTTTGGAGCCGGCACCGGTAAAACTAGAGCCTGTTTTGTACCTCCTGCCACATTGATACTACTGCTAACCAGGTGTTGCATAGACTGCGACACGGGCACCCATGGCCCGCCACTCCCCGTCCATCCGGGGCCAATACCCAATGTTATTTCGATACCCAGCCGCTTGGCCTCGCTTACGGCATGGGCAAACATATCCTGCCATTTCTCAGTTAAAAAATCAACCGGCCCACGGGGGATGCCCACATTAACTTCCAAAAAAATAAGATTACCTATCCCCGCCTTTTTCATGGCTTCCAGATCGGAGGTGATGGATCTGGCCGACATATTGCCATCCATAAAATACCAGTAAACACCAGGTTTAGCTGAATCCGGCGGGTGAACAAAACCGGCTTTTAAGTTGCTGACCTGTGCATAAGGTGCATTTAAACCCATCAAAAAGGCGATAAAACAACTCACCACAATTTTATACATAAAGTTTTTTTTAGGTTGATATACCATGGGGTAACGAAGATAATAAACCGATGATTTAAAGGCATCCCTATCCATCCTGAAAACCGATTTTATTAACATATAATATTTATTTTTAGCGCAGCACTTACCAGGCCCTAAAAATGAAAACCAAAAACAGCTATCCAATCTACCTAAAAGGCATTGCTCCGTTCCTGATGCTGGCACTTGTCCTTATAACACAGCCTGCCTTATCCCAAAGTAAAAAAAAGGCTGCAACGCCCTTAAACACAGTTACCAACTTTGATAAGGATGGTAAACAGGTAACCCGTTTTAGTACCGTTGGCGATGCTATAGACGCGCACGATGGAGAGATAGCCCTGTTCAATGGTGTTTATTACCTGTATGGCACCAGTTATGATTGCGGCTTTGAGTGGGGAAACAAAAGCGCGCCATTTTGCGGTTTTAAAAGCTATTCATCAACAGATATGGTGAACTGGACCGATCGTGGCTTCCTGTTTGATGCGCAAACTCCGGTATGGCAAACCCGTTGTAACGGCAATACTTATGGTTGTTTTCGTCCGCATGTTATTTACAATCAAAAAACCGCATTGTATGTGCTTTGGATAAATGTTTATGATAATATATCCGGCTACAGGGTGTTTACCGCAAAAAGCCCGGTGGGCCCTTTTACAGAAGTTGCCGAGCCTAAACTGGTTGTAAATGCCGATGCCCCGGCGGCTGGTTTAAATAATGGCGACCATGATACTTTTGTTGATGATGACGGCACAGCCTACCTTGCCTATACCGACTGGCGCACAAAGGGCAGCATCATAGTTGAAAAATTAAGTGATGATTACCTGACCGGAACCGGCGAGGTTGCCAAAGGCATTACCAAAGGCGAAACCGAAGCGCCGGGAATGTTTAAGCGCAATGGCATTTACTACATAGTATATTCAGATCCTAATTGCGGCTATTGCTCTGGCACCGGGGCATCATACCGCACAGCGTCATCGCCGTTGGGCCCATGGTCTGATGGGAAAAAGATCAGTGATAACTCTTGCGGCGGTCAGCCATCTTTTGTATCGACTATAAAATTGGGTTCGGGTACGGTTTTCCTCTTCGGCAGCGACCTGTGGAATAATGCCGCCAAAAACGAAGCACTGGCCAATTACTATTGGGCGCCACTAAAATTTAATGCCGATGGTTCTATTATTCCCATGACTTGTGATCAGGCTTTTAAGGTTTCGACACTAAACAACAGAACCGGCAACAACCCTGATGCCGTAAATTATAAGATCACATGCGACATCAGCAAAAGCGTGCAGCGATCACAGTCATTTACACAAACCTCTTCGGGTGCTTTAACATTTAGCCTCACAACATTCAAAACCGGTTATCCCGATGCCGGCTTGCAGCTTACAATTTATAAAGCAAATAGTGCTGGCCAACCAACCGGTGAGCCATTGGGTACACAAACCGTCCCAGCCAGTAAAATTGGCTGGTCAGCAAAAAAAATTGACGTATCGCCCCACATGCCATCCATAAAACCAGGCAAATATTGCGTTGTTATAAGCTCGACTGCAACTACAGGATGTTACGGGCTTGCTTATCGCGACAGCAAAAAACAAAATTTTATAGAAAGTTATAGTAATGATGGTGGTAAAACATTCATCTCAGAACCCCACAGATCGTTAAAATTTGGATGGACCATCTCAAATAACTTTAAATAATCAAAACCCAAAAAGATAATCAACAACAGCTTAATAAATATATAGCCGCAGACCTTCCATGTGGGAAGGCTTTATTTACATTCGTTTGCTTTTCATCAAACTAAAATCCTACCTTGTATCAACCAATTAGTTATGAAAAGAAAAACCTTTATCCGTTTAGGCGGCACACTTATGGCTACACCTTTTTTATCTCCTATGATCAGTTTGGCAGATCAGGCCCCATTGCAAAACTGGGCGGGCAACCTTACTTACAGCACGGCCAACGTGCAATACCCACGCTCGGTTGCGGAGGTACAACAATTGGTTAAAAAACACGGCAAGCTCAAGGCTTTGGGTACGCGGCATTGCTTTAACCGGATAGCCGACAGCAAAGACGACCTGCTATCGACCAAAGAACTAAATAAAGTGATTGCCATTGATAAAAAAGCGATGACCGTTACCGTAGAAGGTGGTATTAAATACGGCGAGCTGGCCCCCTATCTGCACAAAGAAGGTTTTGCGCTTCATAATTTGGCTTCGTTGCCGCATATTTCGGTTGCAGGTTCTATCACCACGGCCACGCATGGCAGCGGTGTTAAAAATGGCAACCTGGCCAGCGCCGTTACCGCTTTGGAAGTAGTTATTGCCGATGGAAGCATTGTGCATTTTTCAAAAGCTGCCGACCCTGAAAAGTTTAACGCGGTAGTGGTTGGGTTAGGTGCCATAGGCATCATAACCAAAGTAACACTGGCTATTGAGCCAACCTATATGATGCGTCAGCGTGTATTTTTAAAGATGCCCATGGCGCAGGTAAAACAGCATTTTGATGCCATAGTATCTGCGGGTTATAGTGTAAGTTTATTTACCGACTGGCAAAGCGACAGCATCAACGAGGTTTGGATAAAAAGCCGCATTGCGGAAAAAGACCATAATGAGCCCGAGTTTTATGGCGCAAAAGCAGCCACCAAAAACCTGCACCCCATATATGACCACCCTGCCGAAAGCTGTACCGACCAGATGGGCGTACCCGGACCGTGGTATGAACGCTTACCTCACTTTAAAATGGGCTTTACCCCCAGCAGCGGTAAAGAACTGCAATCAGAATATTTTGTGCCGATAAAACATGCGGTGGAAGCAATTGAGGCAATTGCCAAATTAGGTAAACAGGTTGGTCCGCATTTGTTTATAACGGAGATCCGCACTATTGCAGCCGATAGTTTGTGGTTGAGCCCTTGCCATAACCAAACCTCAGTTACCATCCACTTTACCTGGAAACCCGAAACAGAAGCTGTTACCAAACTGCTGCCCGTTATTGAGAAAGCACTTGCACCATTCAACGCCCGGCCACATTGGGGCAAGGTATTTACGCTTGATCCTAAAGTGCTGGCTTCCCGCTATGAAAAATTGGCTGCCTTTAAAAAGATAGCTGCGGAATATGACCCGCATGGAAAATTCAGGAACGCGTTTTTGGATCATAATATTTACGGGGTGTAACAGTCAGGAAAATCGCTTTTAAACAGGAGGCGCCTACGGAGCCAAAACAACAAGATATTTTTTCGCTATAAACACGTAACTCCGCTGGAGTTGGAAACGGTTGGAGTATTATTGACCCCGTAGAAGTATCGTGTTTATAGCGCAATAAAACCAAAAAACAGGGCTCCGGTAGGTGCCTCCTGTTTGTTTTTTTCAAGTGATTTCCCTGACGTAACGGTATATTTTTTTGGCAACTATGGTATTTAAATATTTTAATATTTATCTTACCTTTCTGCCTGTAAAGCCTTGTCATGTCCCGTTTGCGCTATTCGCTGCTGTTTATTCTTGTTATTACTTTCTATAGCGTTCATGCTCAGCAGGATATGAACCTACATTTGAGCGATACGTTTCTGCCCGGTAAAAATGTTCTGAAAGTAAAACGCGATTTTCTCGATCCATATTTATGGGTTTTAACCCAAGGCAACGGCGTTTATCGGATCAACAGCATTACCGGCGATGTTGCGGATTACAGCAGTCAATTTACAGGTTACAGCAATTTCAACTTCATTGATATAGCGAGCGATAGCAAAGATGCAGTATTCGTTGCTACCAATAGCAGCAACGTACTTAAATACACTGGCAGCGGTATTGAAGTTATCGGTAACTCAAAGGGATTAACAGGCGATATAAATTCCATCGGCTTTAATTACACACAATCCGTATTTAGCCAGGGATCAGGATCAGGCGATATCGGCAAAGACGAATTGATGATAGCTACAACGGATGGTCTTTATCCTTATTCTAAGAAGAACGGAACGGTGAGGCGTGTCAACATGGTTAAAACCGATATGAGGTTGTTTGAAAGCACCTACCGCTCGCTAATGTTTACTGATGTTATTACCAGCAATACCTATCCCAATAACGCAAAGTATTACGAAGTTGCCAATTTCTATACTTCTTCTTTTGAGTATACAGGTTATATATGGCTCGAGGGGGATAAATTTGGCAAAACGCTTAAGTCTGCCTACTACGGTAATGCCGGTATTTTTGACGCCTACAACCAGCAATTCCCTTATACCGGCAATCAGTTTTGGTCAACAGAAAATGGCTTATTCCAAAACAGGTGGAGCGGTTCAAATACTACAAACAGCCCATATAATCACTACCTCAACGGTGTAAATATTAACAAGATCACTTCTATTTTTGGTTTAATTAATGTAAAAAGCCTAACGCAAGAGAATTATTTACTTGGAACCGACCAGGGTTTGTATTTTTCAAATTCAAACAACAAAACCCACGACAATCTTTTCGATTATTCATTTCAGCATTATGACGGCTTAGGCAATAAGGTGATCAATGATATTTGTGTTAACGCCACTTCTTACGCGTCGCCAATATGCGAGGACGGAGTTTGGGTTGCCGCCCAGGACGGATTGTATCTATTAAAGCCAGATTATGGCGCTTACATCGACCAAACTCAACGATTAAAGGGGATTTATATTGATGGCCAAGACCCCAGTCTAAATGAGTTTCAGGTATGCGGAAATATTATCTTAAGCGCACGGCTCACCTACTCAAATTATGTTGGCGGCCTGGCACAATGGTATAAGGATGGCATAGAGATTCCAAACGAAAGCAAGGACAAGTATACCATTACCAGCGCCGGCGACTATTACGCAATTTTATATGATCCCTGTTCAGCTCTCCACTTTGAATCCAATCACATTAAAGTAACTCAAAATGCCGCCCCGGCATTTACCTTCAACTATCCCGATGTACTAAACTATTGCGCTGGCTCAGCCGCTTCATTAAAAACAGATGATAAACCGGCTTACCAGTACCGATGGTACAAAGATGGCGTCCTAAACGGCAACACAACCGCCACACTTAATAATATAACCGAAACCGGTAAATACAAAGTAGAAGTAAGCGCCTGCGAAGGCAACTGGGTACCCTCAAAAGAAGTACAGGCAAATTTTATTACTGTACCAAAGCCCAATGTATCGGCAGATAAAACGTCATATTGTGATGGCGATCTGGCTACACTATCGGCAGCCGTACCCATAGATGGTTCACAGATCATCAACTGGACAACTTATCAATACAAATGGTATAAGGATGGCGCTCCAATAAGCGGTACCGCTTCATCTATAAAAGTTAACCAAACAGGAAAATATAAAGTGGAAGTTACCGGCTGCTCGGGCCCGGTGTTATCAGATGAAGTACAGGTAATTTTTGATAAACCGGTACAACCGGTACTTGTTGCCGATAAAGCGGCCTATTGCATAGGCGACAACGCGAAGCTGAGTATAAATACCAGCATTGATCCTCTTTACACCATAACCTGGTTCAGGGACGGAAATTTATTACGTACCGAACTGGGCAAAACGAGCATAACAACCAATCTGCCGGGAAACTATACCGTGAATATTACTAACAGTACAACCACCTGCAAAATACTTTCAGCTGCTTATCCTTTAAGTTTTACTCCTCCCCCTACCATTAGTATACAACAAATTGTAAATACTACTTTATGCGATGGCCAAACGGTAGACCTTAAAGCTACCTACTCCAGCGGCAACATCCGGTGGACCACCGGTGCTACAACCGACAAAATAAGCGTTAAAAACTCGGGGACTTATAAAGCAACTATTGCTACCGTTGCTGGTTGCGAGGTAACAGAATCTGTAACGGTACAATTTTTACCAAACCCTTCTTTAAATGTTCCTTCGGCCACGCTTTGTCAGTTTACTAAGGAAAGCATTACACTTACGGCCCCAGATGGCTTTGTTAAATATGAATGGAACGGGCAGGCCGGCAACACTACTTTTTCTACTGATAAACTGGGTCCGGTAAATTTAACCGTTACAGATAATAACGGCTGCAAGGCCACACAAACCATCAACATCAGCAGCCATTGCGATGATATTCACATTCCAAACACATTTTCGCCAAACGGCGATGGCCATAATGATAACTGGGTAATTGCCGGCCTGGAAGGCGATTTATCAACTACCGTTAAGGTTTACAACCGTTTAGGCAGCCTGATATTTCAATCAAAGGGTTATGCCTCTCCATGGAATGGCACCTTTAATGGCAAAAAGTTGCCTGCCGCCGTGTATTACTACGTTATCAGTACGCAGGAAGCCAAACAGGTGCTCAGCGGATGGGTAACAATACTCTATTAATAGCAATACTTGCCGCTCAACCTTTGGCAAATCACAAAGACAGGAACAGGATGAATAATTATCAGATAGTATTTTTCTTAGAGGCTGTCTTTAAATAAAAAACAGGCCGTCATTGCTGTGAGGTACGAAGCAAGGACGGTTGGTTTATGAGAATGCAAACATCGCCCGTTATGACGACATTGCTATTTCCCTCCTGCTCACCATTACCTTTTGCACATCGATACTTCCGTAAACCACTTTCATTGAAGGCTTTCCTGCTTTTAAGCTTACGGTACCAAAACCGGTCTCGGTACTCAAAAAACTGGTAAAGTCGCCAACTTTTGAATCAATATGCAAAGTTTTGGTAACAGCGTCAAATCTTACACCGGTGAGGGCCTGCAGATACCCATAGCTGGATAAAGCACGCGCATACCAATGACCGCACTCATATTCATTAAAAGGATTGCGAACCCTCCCATCGTACCTATCCCGTGATGCACGAAGTACGTTCAGGCCTTCCTCCACATTGTCGGTTAGCATTAAGTGTGATGCTACCTGGTGCTCAATGCCTGTCCATACCTCGTCGCTATAAACAAAGGGCAAGGATAGCTTCCCCCCTTTAGGCCAGGTACACAATAGCAAACCAGCCTCGTTACCCAAAGCAAAGGAAGGGCGCTGCGGGTTAGCGTGTTCGCTCAGGTCTGTTTTAAAATTGTACTTATATACGGATTGCAGGTGGCTGTTTATTTTTTTACTATCAATAACATCGTCAATACCACACATACGGCCTATCCACGCGCCAAGTACCCCATCGCTAAGGCAGCCTTTGCCATATTGATATTTTGGACCTTCCTTTTTTAGCAAGGTTTCGGCTTCTTTGGAATAAGCGCCGCCATATGATTTTTCTTTGGAGGGATCTTTTGCATTTAAACCGGTATAGTTTATTTCCTGGATAAAGAACTCGCCGTTATACAACTCACCCTCTATCATGGCTTTACCCTTTGCCTGCAAATCACGATAGGCCGATATATCCTGTTTTAAAAACTCGCCCATGGCAATAAAACTATGTAGCGCCCCCAGGTAAAAGCTGGTATGCATTCCATCCGCACCCCAAAATTCAATATCGTAAGTATTATGATGTGGCTCTTCAATCACCCCTTTATGGCGCGGATCCCAGGTCTTGATGCAATAATCCATGCTCACTTTCACCATGGGGTAGATTTTTTTAAGCCAGGTATTGTCCCCGCTGATGCGCCAATCCCGGTAAACTTTCATAATACCACCCAACTGGCCGTCGGCAGCCGAATGAAAATCATGCGCTACCGGTTGGATAGGTAAGTTGGTCCTAAAAGTTTGATGACCGTCTTCGGCCTGGTCTTCACAAAACTCGGTAGCCCGCAAGCTCCGCTCCAGTGCCGGGAATAAATGCGGGATGGCCTGGGCATAATTCCAAACATGTGTGCATGAGCCATGGCAACAGCCAGAATCATCACCACAGCCTTCAAAATTCCATAAACGCCCATCAAACTGCCGCATTACCGTTGGCGATTTCAATATGGATAAATTACAGGCAACAGCTTCTATCACCTCGGGCGGCAAAGTACTGGCATAAAATGCTTGGGTGAATAATTGCGATTTTGCTTTTAGGGTATTATAATTTTGCGCCCAGTAGCCGGCCACATCCTCAATACCATTAAAACGGCTGCTATACCAAGGCTTGTAAAATTTACCGTCAAAATCCTTATCATATTTATCAAGGCCAATATCCGCAGGCGAATTACAACAACCACTTGCCGGATCGCAGCCTTCTTTCTTTTTACCGGGCGTACCAAACGTAAGTTGTGTTTGGGGCGAGTACCAGGCCATCATAACCCTTATAGTTTTCTGCTTGCCGGGTGCAAGCTCAAAAGGCACGTAAAGACTGGCACCGGGCGCATCTGCAGGTACGGGCGGATTATCAACTACAAGTCCGTCCCTTATCGCGTTCCAGGCCATGGTAAAGGGATCCCACCAACCACCTCTGAACCAGCAGTGATCAACCACAGTTTCCTTATCATCAGTAAATATGGTAAAATCAGTAGGGAAAGTTGTTTCACCATTTCCTGTTCCCTTCAGGGTAAAACCTTTATTGGCTGGCTGTATACTGTCTTTACCTTTTTGCTCGCCAAAAAAATTCCTCGAATTGAACGAAAACACCGCGCTAACTTTAGCAGTACAGGTATTGGTAAACTTATATTCCAGAGCTCCTACAGGTAAGCTGGAATTATCATCATCGGTTGGGATAAAGGGGCTCCAGCCAGAAAGTTCTATTGATAGCGGTATATCTTTATCCTGCAATTGAATATGGCAGAAAGGAAACTCAGTTTTAAAAACGGCGCTGTGAAAGCGTGGCAAACCGGTAGTAGAACCTGTAAGACCATTACCGGCATCCCTGATACCAAACTTTTCCAGTTAGGTACAGGTCCCTCTAAAAGTTTAGCGCCATGAGTTATTCCTTTTACATGAATAGCGGCAAACATGCCCGGCTCGTTAAAAATATCGGGCTTGTTTCTTACAGACATGTGAGAGATTGCTCCCGTACCCTCTATACAAAACATGCCAGCTCCCATACCGCCAACCGGGAACGCTACCCTGTTAAGATTATCACCGGTGTATGGCGCGTTGTAGGCGCGCTTTAAAGCCTTTTTGGAACCATCTGAGTTTACGCTATCTGCATCAGCCTCTTTTGCGTCTGCCAGGTTTACTACAGCGGCTGGCATCATAGCCATAGCTCCGCCAACGCTAATCTTTTTCAGAAAGCTTCTGCGCCCTTTTTGATCCTTCATGATTTAAATTCCCGGTTTATAAGAATATATAGAATACCAACTTATCACAAATTATTTAAAAATCATAATGTTTTGTTGGCGCTTTACATTAGCTCATGCAATTGTTAATGACGATAGCGGTCGCGCTTGCCTTTTTGTTTTGGATACAGGGTTTGGTAAATTAGCTTGAAAATATCAACATGGCAACTCATTAGATCCCGTATTATGAAAGCAAAAAAATTTATCAGAAGCGGTCCTCACCTCCCGGTAAAAAACCTGATTCAAACACTAGCCTACTATCGCGATGTTCTGGGCTTTTATGATGAATGGAGTTTTGGAGAAAAAGATGGAGGAATAAGAAGAGACGATATGAGGCTTCTTTTTGCCGAAGACGCCGAATTTACCTCCGCGATTAATAATTCCAAACACCGCCTGCCGCTGATGTGGTTTGTTGATAATATCAACGAAGTTTACGCAGAACTGCAAGACCGGAAAATTGAAATAGCCGATACTTTAAAAACTCATCCATACCGCTTAAGGGAATTTGCTTTTATTGATATCAACGGGTATTATATTAGGGTAGCAGAAGGAGTTGAAGCATAGCATATATCTGCTCGCGAAGAAGATATGGACCAAAGTTTTTAATACCATATTAGCGCCCTAATTATACATTACAATAACCTTTTCAACCTCCCCATCAGCATTAAAAAACAAATTTTCGACAGCGTTTTTGCCGCTATCGGTGTTATGATAATATATACTGATGCTGTTTACACCGGTGAGCACCTCCAACAGCTCAAAATGCAGGTTGGGCAGTTTACTCAGGGCGGTTTCCCAATAAAGCCTTACATTATTTTTGCCCGATATGATGCCGCCACAATCGGGATATATTTTCAGGGCATACGGAGTTTGGATGCTAAAATCATCTGTATAATGCATCATCAGGGTATTCAAATCCTGTTTGTTCCAGCCGCTAATCCATTCGGCAGCAAATTGCAATGCAAATTGTTGATCTATCATTATTTATATTCAAAAAGGTTCATCTTCAACAGCTATCGTAAACGAAAATACAGGCTGCAACATTTCTTCGCGTTCGTGCATATAAATTTATCAATTTTTACGTTTAGTGTAACTTTAGCCCTTTAACTTTGTCCTATCAAAAAATCACCCAATAACAAATTGGGGCATCACATGAATAAAACATGCCCATTTTAAGCAGGATTCAGCCTTATACAGATCAACAGCTCCTGGAATTGATGAGGACTGATGACCGCGATGCCTTTACCGAGCTTTACAACCGCTATTGGGATAAAACTTTTGCCGTGGCCATGCACCGCCTGGATGATGAGCACGAGGCCGAAGAAGTAGTACAGGAAGTATTTTTAAGCATATGGCAGCGCCGGGTGAGCCTGGAGCTAACACATACCCTGGCTACTTATTTATCAACAGCTGTAAAGTATAAAGTAATTAATCATTTAGCCAGGCAGTATCGTAACCAATTGCAGATAGATGAATTAACTTTTAGCTCGCCCCAAACACAAGACAGCACTGCCGATTGGCTGCATGAAAAAGAACTCCGTAAACAACTTGACCACAGCATTAGCCAGCTTCCGGAAAAATGCCGCATCGTTTTCCTTTTAAGCCGCGAAGAAAATAAAACCTATGCCGAAATAGCTGCCGAGCTGAACATCTCCCCAAAAACAGTTGAGGCGCACATGTCAAAAGCTTTAAGCACCTTAAGGCAAACGCTCAAAGTATCGCTGCCGGTACTGCTTTTCCTCATCCACGACATAACTTAGAGCGATGAGACATTTTCACCTAACACGGTGAGACATGATAAGCGCCATATTAAGAAATGATTTTGTTAAATTGCCAAAAGTTGTGTTTTATAGTTCAATTGCCATGAATAATTCATCATCTATTGCCATGACCACTATATCAACGGAGAATAATTATCTCACGCTTATTAATATTTTTACCGTAAACCCGGCTGATCAGCAACAACTGATTGATTTGTTGATACAGGCCACCCAAATTGTCAAAGAACAACCCGGGTTCATTTCGTCAAGCCTTCACCGCAGTTTAGACGGTGGAAAGGTAACCATGTATGCACAATGGGAAAGCATTGATCATTATAATCAAATGCGGAGCAATTCCTCAGCTTCACCATTCCTGGAACAGGCGATGAAAATTGCCAGTTTCGAGCCTGATATGTACGAGGTAGTCGCTTCATTTACACCATCATCATAAGCTATTCAACAATTTATATTCATTATTTAAGCTGCTTTTCAATGTAAAATTTGCTGTTTGATTAAAAAGGAAAAAGCGCAAATTTCTCACAGGGTTGTGCCTTTCTATCGCATTTGATACTTTTTATCCTCATCCAAAAATAAATTTCATTTTGCACTAAGGGTATTCCCGTTTGGTGTTGACTATATGTGTAAAGGTCAAAATAATTTACCATGGAAAACAATTCCTACAATCCGAAGGAGCTTGCCCATAAGCTGGAACAAGGCACCATAAGCCCCGAAGAAAAAGCGTGGTTTGAGCAATGGTATGCGGGCTTCAATGATGAGGAAGTATTGTTATCCGGCTCAAAGCATGCAACTGCTGAGCAGATTAAGGATAGTATCTTCAACCGCATCTCGGCAAAAATGGAAGCACCTGCGCAATCAAAAGGCAAAGTAATTTCTTTATGGCGAAACATAGCTGCTGCAGCGGCTATAGTATTGCTGGTTGCTTTTGCCGCATTTTACAAAAATGCCATTTTAAACCTCGTTGACCCAATAAAAGATATACAGTTGAGCAGCAACGCCGGGCAGCACAGGCAAATCAGTTTGCCCGATGGTACCAAAGTTTGGCTCAGCCCGGCAACGCGTATCAGCTACCCGGATAAATTCAGAGATAAGCAACGTTTGGTAAAACTGGAAGGTGAGGCCTTTTTTGAAGTTAAGCATGATGCCAGCCATCCATTCATCATTTTGTCGGGCTCCATCAAAACCGTGGTATTGGGCACCAACTTTAATGTGCGGGCTTATGCTGATGCCAGCACTGCCGAAGTAACCGTGGTAAGTGGCAAAGTGGCGGTAGCTTCATCGGCAGGGAATAAAACCGGGCAAGAGATCATGATTGCCCGGCAAAGGGCTGTTTTCAACAAAACCAACGGCTTGCTGGTTAAAGAGAATTATCCGGATGCCGCTAAATTTCTTGGTCAGCGTAACGGCTACTATGATTTTGAAGGGGCTACCATGCAAACAGTTGCCGATGAATTGGCCAGGCAATATGGAGTACATATTAGTGTAGACCCACGCATAGCCCAGGGCTTATATTATGGCCACTTAAACACCACCCAGCCAATTAGTAATGCGCTTAATATGCTTTGCATCGTAATGGATAATGCCCACTGGAACAGGGTCGACAATAATTATTACCTACAGAAACTGCCATCTAAAAATTAACCTTTTCAAAAAACACCCGGTTAATTAACATTAACCGGGGTAACTAATCTATTCAACCCCAATACACGGCCAAAGCCCTGTATCCTTATTCAAAAACTGCTACAAACAATGAAAAACAATTTCGCAGCATGGTTCTCCATATTGATTAGCCCCCTGATGCAAATATCTGCATGGTTCCGAACGGCACTATGCGCACTGCTCCTATTAGCAACAGTGCATCCACAAGTTCATGCTCAAAGTCCGCTTGATAAAACCATAACCATCAATATTAACAACGAGCCACTTAAACAGGCATTAGATAAAATTACCGCAGCCAGCGGTGTAAGATTTACCTATAATGAAACTGTTGCCAAAAGCGATGTAAAATTGAGCATCAATGCCCAAAACCAACCGTTGGGCAACATTTTAAAAAAGGCGCTTGCACCCTATCCATTTACTTTTACAGTGCTTGACCAGGATATCATGATTAAATATGATGCTGCCAAATTAAAAAAGCAGACCGCCACCCCCACTGGCGGAAAATTCACCATAAGCGGCACCATTAAATCGGCACAATCCGGCGAAACCATTATTGGGGCAAGCATTAAAGCTACAGATGCAAACCAGGGTACATCAAGCAACGAATACGGCTTTTACTCCCTTACCTTACCAGCCGGAGATCATGAACTGGCGGTAAGTGCTATCGGCCAAAAAACCACGCTGGTAACTGTATCATTAACTGCCAGCCAACGCCTCAACATTGCTATGGATAACAACGAGCAGGCGCTACAGGAAGTAACCATCACTGCCAAAGCAGCCGGTACCCGCGACCTGGCCAGTCCGCAAATGGGGGTTGAACATTTAAGCATCCAGGAAACCAAAAACATCCCGGTGTTATTGGGCGAGCGCGATGTGATTAAAACCATACAGCTCCTGCCCGGCATCAAATCTGCCGGCGAAGGCAGCGGTGGCTTTTATGTACGCGGCGGCGCATCTGATCAAAATCTTATCCTTCTTGATGAAGCGCCTGTTTACAATGCATCGCACCTGCTGGGTTTCTTCTCCACCTTTAACTCTGATGCTATCAAGAATATCAGCATTTATAAAGGCGACATGCCGGCTCAGTATGGCGGCAGACTTTCGTCCGTGCTGGATATTAAAATGAACGATGGCAATAACCAAAAATTTGGCGTAAGCGGTGGTGTGGGGTTGATAGCGGCAAGGATTAATGTGGAAGGCCCTATCCAAAAAAATAAATCATCCTTCCTGATCTCGGCCCGAAGAACTTATGCTGATGCTTTCCTGGCTTTTTCTAAGGATTCTATCGCTAAAAAAAGTCAGCTTTATTTTTACGATATCAATGCCAAAGCCAATTATATTTTAGGCGATAAGGATCGTTTATTTCTTTCGGGATACTTTGGTAAAGATGTATTAAAAGCCGGTGATATCGCAGGCATAAACTGGGGCAACACCACCGGAACACTTCGCTGGAACCATATTTTCAACAGCCAGCTGTTCTCCAATACCTCACTCATCTATAGCAATTATGATTACAAGATCAATATCAAAGAGGATGTAAATGAGTTCAACATTTTTTCTCAAATAAAAGATCTTAACCTAAAAGAAGATCTGCAATATTATGCAGGCGATAAAAACACCATTAGTTTTGGGTTCAACGGCGTTTACCATACCATTAAACCCGGCGAAATTTCATCAACCGGTAATTCGGGCATTCAGTCGCAAAACCTGCAAAACAGGTACGCGCTGGAGGATGCCGTTTATGCTACCAATACCTGGAAAGCTACCGACCGCTTCAGTTTAACCTATGGCTTGCGTTTATCGGCCTTTACCATCCTTGGCCAGGGCGATTATTACAGCCTTGATGCGGATGGCAATATTACCGACACAAAACATTATACATCTGGCCAGGTGGTTAAAACTTATGTAAACCCCGAGCCACGCATAGCGGCAGCATATTCTTTAAATGAGTACAGTTCGGTAAAGGCATCATATGCCCGTAATGCGCAGAATTTACACCTGATCTCCAATTCAAATTCCGGTTCGCCAACAGATAAATGGGTAGCCAGCACCAACCTTATTAAGCCGGAAATTGCCGACCAGCTTTCTGTAGGTTATTACCGCGATTTTAAAGATCACCAGTATGAGTTCACCTTTGAAACCTATTATAAAAAGCTGCAAAACCAGGTAGATTATCGTAACGGGGCCAATGTTTTTACCAATCAGCCTATAGAAACACAGCTGCTTTACGGAAAAGGCCGGGCTTATGGCGCCGAGTTTTTGCTGAAAAAGAAAACCGGGCGTTTAACCGGCTGGATCAGCTATACGCTATCAAAAACCGAACGCAAGATAGATGGCATCAACAATAATGAATGGTACAATGCCCGCCAGGACCGCACACATGACATTGCCGTTGTTGCCATGTTTAAAGCCACAGAAAAATGGACCCTATCGGCCAATTTTGTTTATTATACCGGCGATGCGGTGACCTTCCCTAACGGCAAGTACCAGGTGGATGGTGCCACCTACTACTATTATACCAACCGTAATGCCGACCGAATGCCCGCCTACAACAGGCTCGATTTGGGTGCTACACGCCAGTTAAAGAAAAGCTCAAAATTTGAATCGGACCTTACCTTTAGCTTATATAATGCTTTGGGTAACCATAACGCGTACCGTATATTTTTCCGCGATAACAAGAACGACCCAAGTCGTACAGAAGCTGTAAGAACTACCCTATTCACTTTTGTACCATCTATTACCTATAACTTTAAATTTTAACCTGATGCATTCTACTATAAAATATATGATACCCGCGCTATTTGCAGCAGCATTAAGTTCCTGCGAAAAAGCTATCAACCTGAAGTTAACCGACGCTACTCCCAAATATGTTATTGAGGGTGTGCTGACCAACCAAAGCGGTGGATGCAAAGTAAGCCTGAGCCAAACCAAAAACTTTACTGATAATAACGATGTAATTGGTGTAGATGGCGCCCAGGTAAGCATAACCGATGATAATGTTGTTTATCCGCTTACGCCAACCAGCACCGGAGTTTATCAAAACACTACCCTGAAGGGCGCATACGGCCATATTTATAAATTGAGTGTTACTGTTGCCGGTAAAACATTCACTTCAACCTGTGCTATGCCTGCGGCTGTAGCTTTGGATAGTATTTACCTTGTAAAAAGCGACTTTGGCAACAATAAAGATGGCACCATACGCAAGTTTGTAACCGTAAAATACCACGACCCTGCAGCTACCAAAAACTACTATCGTTTTGTGCAATACGTAAATAACCGCAAGGAAGAATCGATATTACTTGATAATGATGAATTCACTAACGGCCAGGAAGTGAACACCAGGCTAAATTTCAATAACAGTAATGATGACCCGACAAGGGATATTCGCCCGGGTAACCAGGTAATCATCGAAATGCAATGTATTGACCCGGCTGTTTACAAATACTTTTTCAGCCTCACCACCGGCGCCACTGGCGATGGTAATAATGCTGCACCCGCAAACCCCCTATCTAACATAACAGGTGGTGCATTGGGGTATTTTAGCGTACATACCGTACAAAGAAAAACCCTGACTGCGCCGTAAGTACACGTAGTATTTATAACAAACTTTTGTCATCCTGAACGCTTGAAGGATCTGTTTATTCGCCCTGTAAGTCTGCGAATAGATCCTTCAAGTGTTCAGGATGACAAACTTTTAAACCTTCATTTCTCTTAGAATCCAAAATGGTTTTTATATGCCGGCGATGGCGCGTTTTTTACAACCCATCAGACGATGGAACCAGCTTAGCCGATAGATCCGGTTCTTTCATATCCTTATCCAGCGGAAACATGGGGCGTTGAATCCTGTGATAAGGCAGGCGCTCGATGTTCTGGTCAACGCCTCCCGGTGTTAGGGCAAGCAGCCAGTCGGCCCGCATGGCATAAAGCTCGGGCTCCAGGTAACCAATTTTTACTACCACAATATCAGCCTTCCGTGGGTTAAGACCCAGGCGGGTAAAGTCGATCTCCTTGTGGTACGGCTTACGCTTTTGAGTAATAATAACATGTACGCTGCCTACGCGCACTACAGCTTCAACCTCGGCATCCTTATCGCCATATTGTATCGATTCTACCGTTCCGGAGAGCTTTATAGGCGGAGCATACCGGGCATCTACCCTGGCTCCTGCATAACCTTCCACATGTTTACCAACGCCTGCTGCAATGGCGCTTTTTATCAACTCAGGCGCAGGGATAGAGGCATAAATTAGTGTCGGGCCATTTTCGCCCTTTAATTCCGGGCGGGCAAGGATCTGCGTCAATGTCCAGGTAGCATCGCCGGCGCCACCTGCAGTAGGGTTATCGCCCGAATCACTGATATAAAAAGGATGTTTAGTACTTGTCAATGCCTTGTTAAGGCATTCGGTAAGGCTGCCGGTGGGCGCTACAAACTCAAAAGCTTTGCGGGCATCCCAAAAGCTTTGTGCCAGCTGCCCGGCTGTATGGGTAACCTTTTCCTTGTCATCACCTGTAACCATCACCACAGCATGGTTGCGGGGTTCATCTGCCCAGGCGTAACCTATCCATATAGCAGCGTCAATGATTCCCGGTTGCGCGGCGGCGGGTGCAACCGCTTTATACAGGCTTTTGCCAGGCTCTATCCTGGTGCTCGTTTTTTCGCCGGGCAGCAATATGGGTATTGAAATGTAGGCCTTGTATGCAGGCTTACCCTTGCCGCTTTCAATCCGGCTAATCAAATATTCTACCGCCCGCTGTTTTGTTTGCATGGCGTCCTCATGGGGCGCCATCCGGTAACAGGTAATCAAATCGGTGTTTTGGGCCAAACGCCAGGAAACATTGCCATGCAGATCCATCGAAGTAGAAATGATTGTTTTTTTACCAACCACTTTCCTGATCCTTACAATCAAATCCCCCTCCGGATCGTCAAGGCCGACTACGCTCATTGCTCCATGAATATCAAAATACAAGCCATCGTAGGGTAAATATTTCTTAAGCGAATCCAGTGTTTTATTAACCAGTGATTCATAGGCCAGCCTTGTAACCGCACCGCCAGGCAGGCTTTTACCCACTAATGCAGGGAACCACACCGCTCTTTTGCGAACCGGCGAATCAACCGCTAAAAATGGGTATGAGCTAAAGACTTCCCCACCATATTTTGCGTGAAAAGCCGCTTCATCAGTAAGCGCCGGCGAAAAGGTACTCGATTCTATCCCCAGCCCGGCAATAGCTATCCGGGGCAAGGGCCGGGCAAAATGTGTATTGTTTAATTTATTGGATACGTAACTATGTTTAGTTTTTCTGCTGGTAGCAGAATTTGGAACTTTATTTTTAGGATCTGCACTCTTTAAGCTAACCGGATTGGCCCGGATGAAACCCGCCATTAAACCAATTGAAATTGTTATTAACAACAAACGCTTTACCATATTCATAAATAAAAAGGTTGTTATAAAGATACATTTTTACTTGAATGTGCCACGCCAGGAGATTTAACTTCGGGTACCTCTTATTTTTCAATATTTAACGGTTGTAATAGTAACCGGTCCCATCAAACCCGATGTCTGCAAACCACTATTTGGGTTATAAAGGCTATTGCTTGTCCAGGTTTTGCGCTGATCTGCAGGTAGCTTGCTGTCGCCTATCAGGCGGTTCATCCAGTTATTTACTACCGATATTTCCAGGGTGTTTGAACCATTTTTAACTGCATTGGTAATATCAACCCGGTAAGGATAAGTCCATACACCGCCCACGTTAATACCGTTTACTTTTACTTTAGCCATCACCTTAACATCGCCAAGGTTAAGATATAAACGCGCGCCTTTTGCAGGTTTTAAAAGCTGGAAGGTATTTTTATAAACTGCTGTGCCTGCGTAATATTTGGTACTATCATTTGCTGAGGTTGTCCAATCTGTTAATTCCTTAAATACTATCGTTTGCTGAGGGCCACGCATTTTGGCATCGAAGGCTACCTGCCATGGTCCTTTTATATCCATAACCGGTTGTTGGGCCGGGAAGTTGACACCATTTTGTTTTTTGTTATCAATCGGTTTCCTGAAAACAATAAACGCGCTTTGCAATGGCTGCAGACTTAGCGGAACTGTTGTTTTTTTATCTTTTGATGAAAATTCAGGGAGTAAACGGGTAGCGCCTGTTACTGGATCCCAAAATTCGGGTTGCCTGCCCGTTGTCCTGAAAGATGGCGCAATATTAATCTCCTGTTCGGTTTGATTACTTACAAAATATATTTCCGCTTCGGGCGTAGTTCTGTGAATATAAAGCACCGGTTGTTCTGTCTTCGAATCAAAATCAGGAGCTATGTTCAGGATATTTAGGGCGGATTGCATATCCATGCCTGCCATTACCGTTCCTTTTCCAAAACTGCCTTGCTTTAAAGTTGTGCCATTAACGCTGCCCCATAGTTCGGCAGTTAATTTTTTAACAAGATCATCCGCAGCAGGATAATTCTGTAAACTTGGAGAGCGTTCCGGTGCAGGGCCTAATATGTGAGCACCCTGCAATACAAGGTCTCTAATTTTGGTTAAAAGCTCCGGCCGCATGGTTTCCAGTTTAGGTAACACCAGCAGGTTATAGCTCATACCATCGGGCAAAACCAGTTTACCGTTAAGCACCTTAACACGATTTTTAATTACCTCGGCATTGATGTAATCATAAGAATAGCCCGCCGGCAGTTTGGGATCGGTAATACCTGTCATTTTAGGAGCATCCTCGCCGATAAAATAAGCTACATCGGCTACGTATTTCCCTTGTTGCAGCATAAGGTTATCTCTTTTCAAATAACCGGTAAACAAATCCATATAGCTAAACCAGGTATTATGCCGGTTAAATTCAGTACCGAAATTGGCATTAATACCGGGTACCTTATCCTCAGATGGTTGCGAAATAAAAACATGCAGTAATGTATTATTTATCCCCTCTGTAAAAAAGCGGTCGCCCCTTTTTTTTAGCATGTAGGGGTAGCGCAGGTATGCCCCGCCGCCTGCGGTAAAAGACTCTGCCGATACTTTATTTTTTCCATAGATATGCGCAGCGGAAGATGCCGCACGATTTTCGATATCGCCCAGGCTACCTTCACTCCAAAACTCCCCGCCTATTTCATCACTTTGCCCGCCATATTGCAAAAACTCACCCGGGAAACCCCAGTGCCCATAGTTTTCCAGCCAGGTAGTCAGGCCATGTTTATGGCTTACGTCCCGCAATCCGCCTACATAATCATAGGCAACCCGATCGGCAATAAAACGTCGCAGATCCCAAAGGAATCGATCGCTCCTGTCCTGGCTGCCAACTACGTAACCTTTTAAAACAGGCAAGTAGGGGAGCGGATCATACCCATAAACTGCTTTAAATTTCCCCAGTAAACCGTCCGTCCAGTTTTGGCCACCGGTTTCATAGCTGTCCTCAACGGTCACCTTCCAGGTTTTGCGATCTTCGGGAGGTACACGTTTCATGATCTCGCCAAGGAAAGCGTTAAAATGCCCCTCTATATGGTCTTTATTCATTTTATCAACTTCATAACCTGTACCCTCTGGCGATGCCGGTCCATTTTGCACACCTGTTGGCAGCATTCCAGTACGCATAATTACCCAATCTCCGGCAGGAGCGTTCCACTTCAAGGTGCCATCAGCAGCCATATCGGTTGATATATCTATGGTATTGTTCGGATCGATAGTTAATTGGTTATTATTGATCACCGGCTCGGCAGGCCATTGGTATTCATTCCAGTAAGGCAGCGGCGTCTGGAACATTTTGGCCAGCGTTTTTTCGATGTAACGTTCAACCACCGGAGCAGCGGAGATCTGCAACTCGGCAACACCAAAGCCAGGCGAAGCATCGCTAAATATCACCCGGAACTTTTTAGCCGTTGTGGCAGGAATAGATACAGCCACCGGGCCATACGGATCAAATCCTACATTTAAACTATTGTTGCTGCGGTCAATATCAAAGCTTTTAACCGTTTTATAAACACCATTATCCTCTGCCTGTAACTCAGCCTTTGCGGTTAAAGGATGATGTGAAGGATAGATCGTAATACTTCTCGCCGTAAATTCATTGGTTGTTTCCAGACCAACAGAAAACGACTTGGAGGCTGGCAGTACGGCTTCTGTCGACTGATTTCCATCCGTGATATTGGCAATATTATCCACCGGGACAGAGGTGCTGATCCTGGGTTTAAGATCAATAATTGATGTTCCAAAACTTTTAGGCGCTTTAAATGCAATTACCTTCACATCCTGAAAATCGGCGCCCGGTTTCTTCAATGATAAATTGATAGTTTGGCCACCTTTCACTTGCACCTCTGATGAAGCCAGGTAACGCATAGATTGCGCCGGCTTTATCCATGGGCCGCCGCTTTGGCTCCAGCCGGGACCGTTAAAAATCCCTATCTGGATATTTAATGCGGTAGCGGTTTTTAACGCTGTATGCATAATATCCCACCATTCGGCCGAAAACAATTTAACCTTTCCATATGGCGTGGCGTCATAACCAATGTTGCCAATGAAAGCCCGGTTAATCCCTACGCTTTTCATTGCCTGTAAATCTTTCACAACGCCCTCTTTGGAAATGTTGTCGGACATCCAATACCAGTAAATGCTGGTCTGAATGGAATCAGGAGGATGGATGAACCTGCTATCCAGTGAAGGAATTTTATTGTTTTTCTTAATTGAACCCTGCCCTTGAGCATTGCTGTCAATAAACGCAAGTAATAATAACGATAGAAGGATGATATTTTTTGACATTGACTAAAAGCTTTTAGCACTGTAAAATAACTATGCGTACTCCTTTTAAATAAAGGACGTGGTAAAAAAAAGCACACAATAAAATTTCCGTTTATATGGTTGATAATAGTTAAAACTAAATAATTGAGATGCCATAACTGTCATGAACAGTCTGTTCCGCTTTTTACGTAAATTTAAACGGGGTGCGTAAGTCAAATATGCAATAGCAAACTTTTATCTGGGTGAATATTTTTTAAGAGGATACCGACACTGTCCATTTAATCAGCTAAGCACATGGGCCGAACCTAGGGTTCTTTTTATAGTTGCTGCTTTTTCAACGGATTAAAATCCGTTGTTACAATATTAGCCGCGGCTACGCCACTGGTTTATTTAAAGGAAAAATATTGATGTGTTTTAAAAATTAATCATGTTCCTGCCAAGTCCCCGAGCGATAAATGTCAACACCCCATGTATAACCTAAACTCAATACCTCCAGCTCTTTAAATCTGCCCCTTTTGGTGCTCTTGTTTTAACCTCGGCTGCCCATTTTTTGATGAACATCTGGTGGTAACGCAGCCTGCTGATATAATTGGGTTGGGAATGATCGCCATTCCAACAGTGTTCGGCACGGTCGCCGTAGTCAACTTCGCAGCCGCAGTTGGGGTTGTTTAACTTTTTAAGCATATCCTCGGCACTGTAAACCGCGTTGTTGAGGTAATAGGTATCCATATCACCTACATAAATATGAATTTTACCTTTAAGGTTCGCTCCTATCTTTGGCCAATCGCGCTGAATGATGTGGGTAAGATCAAAATGATCACGCCAGTAAGCGGCCACACTGGTATCAATTGCACCCGTATACTTATCAAAAATGCGTTGAGGATATCCGTCTTTATCCATTGGCGAAAAAACAGCTTCCCATATATCAAACTGGTCGCCGCTTCGGCTGCGGCTGCCCAGGGCAAGCTCGCGCTGGTTCACCTCTTTTAAGGTAGCGCTTACATGACCAAGGTAATCGCGCTCTGCCGGGCGGGGTGTTTTTTTGAAATCGCTTGCGGGGTAATAGGCATTTTTATCGTTGTAAATATCGATGGTTGTGTAGTGGTGAAAATCTACCGGATCCGGGCAGGCGGCATAGCAACCATTGTACTCGTTGGGATAAAACACTTGCGCGGCCAGTACTTCCCAGCCGCCTGTTGAGCCGCCGTACATGAACCTGGCCCAGCCTTTTCCTATACCGCGAAATTGTTTCTCTATTTCGGGGATAAGCTCATAAGTTATTGCATCCCCATACGGACCTAAATTGGCTGAATTTACAGCGTAAGAATCATCGTAATAGGGATTGGCATGCTGAATCTCAATCGCCAGCACCCTCGGAAAACCTGGACCAGTCCATTGTTTGTAAAAGTCATACGCCTCCTGTTCCACAATTTTATTATAACCTATAAGATGGAAGCGTGCAGAGGTATCCGGCTTTAAATTTTTATCGGGCGGCGTAGTGCTAAAACCCTCCAGATCTGCCGGGAAATGCCCGTGAAATATGGCCAGCGGATATTTTACTTTGGGATGCTCATCAAAACCGCCGGGCAACAAAATATTGGCGCCTAAATACATGGGCCTGCCCCAAAATTCGGTAAGCAGCTTGCTTTGTATTTTGATATGCTTTATATATTTGGTATCCTTTGGCGCCTCAATTGGCGGGATGGTTTTATTAATAGTAAGCAATACCTCATTTGATGCCGCCGGATCAAAATGGATTTTTATTGGCGCCGAATAGATGTTACCCGGCGCTATGTTCCAATGCTGTCCTTCGCCCCTATCCATCGGTAACTTTACTGTTTGGCCGGTTTTTAAATGAAAGGTTTCGTATTTATGCAACAGTACCTGCACATAATAATCGCCTGCCGGGACATCCCTTAAACGCTCAAGCGGGTAACCAACGGCCTGCACATCTACCAGTTGAGTAGTGCCGGGTTTCCACCCGTTAACATCCATACCAAAAACCAGTTGCGTATTTGCAGCATCGCCAACCTGGAAACGGGGTTCGGCCTTATTATTTTTAGAAAGCAGGAGTAACAACCTGCCATCCAGGTCTTTTTCGCCAAGCGCGGCATCAATATTTACTCTGAAAGTTTGGCTATACACGCAAAATGGAAAGGCCAGCAAAACAAATACGATCAGTTTTTTCATGTGTAAGGTGATTTGAACTAAATATAAGAAAAATGTTTAAGCAAAAAAGCCGGCAGCTATTAAACTACCGGCCTCCATTTAACCAATTTTAACCAATTTTAACCAATTTATAAACCTATTTGTCTATTTTGTACATTGTTAGTTCAAGTAAATGGAAGTAGTTTCCGCCACCCCATGTTTCTAATACTTTGAACCTGATATATCTGTATGATGCTAAACCAGCCGGGAAAGTGAATGGTTCGCCGGCTGCTGCAAAATCAGCATCGGCCTGGCTATTTTGGCCTGTAGGTAAACCAGATGGTTTAACCGAGGTAAAACTGCCCAGCTTAACCCAGTTACTGAAATCGCCGTTTGAGGTTGGATTATTACTTCCGTAAATTTCAAACCTTTTTGGATTTCCGTAATTATATAAACCCGATGTGCGCTGCCATATTTTCATTTTAGCTAATGACGCCTGCTGCCCCATATCAAAAGTAAACCAGATAGGAAAATCCTGACCCGGAGTATGGAAACCCGGTTCATTGGTGCTTTTATCCCATAAATAATAGGTTTCCCAACCATAGGCCGATGGCACATCGGTTGGCAGGTTGTATGCTTTAAATAATGATTTATCGCACTCTACAACATTGTATATTATAGGGAAATCGTCATAGTTTTTCACATCAAAAGCATCTACAGCATCCGCAACTGGCTTATAAGCCGACCGGTACTGAAGAGGCGTACCTAATTTATAATCTGTTAATGTTACCGATTTATCTTTCGGTCCGAATGATTTCTCGGCCGTTACTCCAAGTTTATTGGTATACTTTATGGTGGTGGATACGTTTCCTGTATCTGCCTTATTAAAATATAATGTAACAGATCCATCGTCATTTAACTGGTACGGATTTGCCGTATTGTAGCCCCGGTTAAACAGCGCTGATACATATACCGCTCCGTAAACCCTTACATTGTTGATATCCTGCCCCACTGATGTGTTACCGTCATTATCATGAGCAATTATCCTGAAACTGTACACATACTCCTTTAAGCCGGGGATTGAAACCGTAATTGAATCTGCCGGACTATGAGATGTAGCGTTAACTATTACCGAATCGAGACCGTTGTTCCAGGAAACCACATAGTTTTTGATACTTGGGTCGGGACTTGGATGCCAAACCAGTAATACTCTTAAGTTACCCGGATGGTAACCTACACCTGTAGCCAAACCGGGATATATAACCTCTTTGTGATCTAAAAATTTCTTATAATCCGTATCATATTTTTTGCAGCCGAAGATTGCAAAGCCTATAACAAGGAGAACAGTAATGGTAAGTTTGATTTTCATTTTCTTAATTTTTAATTAACTACATACTGCATTACAACGGATTGCCCGATATGGTGATCTCCTTGGCATTTACATAATCAAGCCCTGCCCAGGTTTGGGTGCACTGAAAGCGGATGTATTTCACAGCCGGCGCAACTCTTGGCATTTTAAAATCAATACCATCTGCGGCAAAAGCAATATCGGCCTGGTTAGCCTGGCCCGGTGGCAAGCCCGATGGCGGATTTGGGAAAACAAAATTACCCATGTTTACCCAGTCGCCAAGTACGGTACCTTCAGGAGTGATGGTTGCAGGCCATGGCCCGTAATCCTGTGGGTTATCTTTAGTTGCACCCCATATGGTAAACTGCCTGCTATTTTGATAGCCATAAATATCTGGCAACCTGTTATACAACCTTACACGGCTTATTTTTGCAGTTACGCCCAAACCAAACGTACCTATCTTTAAACCATTGCTAAGCGTGTGCCATCCGGGATCGCCTTTGTTACCATCAAAGAAATATTTAAACTCCCAACCGTAACCAATAGGACTATCACTTGCCAGGTGGTAAGTGAAAAACTTGGTTTTATCAAGGGCTATTTCATACAAGGGTGTTAACGTGGTAAAAACCGTATCCGAAATATTCCCAAATCTATCTGTGGTAAAAACACCAAACTTTTTAGGTGTTGCCGGGAAACCAAGCGCAGAAACATTGATGGTATCTCCACTTATATATTGAGGAGTCTGTTCGTCATAAACCTTGGTAGTTTCATTAAAAGTGATAACGTGAATAGCAACCGGAACCTTATTGTGGTTAAATCCAAAAAAGTTAGCGCCTCCAAAATCTGCCGTCGCTACCAAATTACTGTTGATCAACTCGTAGTTAGGCGTTGTTGGGTTCACCTTCACTGTAACCGGATCTGACATGATATTGGCCCTGCTTACGGCATATAACGTGACTGTATATTCCTTTGCCTTTGCAAATCCATCAACCATAATGGTATCGGTGTAGTAGCTGGCTTTGGTTTCCCTGCTTTTGGTATCATTTATATTGTATTTTGCCAAAACGTAAAGCAGATTTTTGGTATCGGGCAGGGTATAAGTAAGCCTCGCGCTGCCGTTTAAGTTTTCAACCTTAACAGCTGTTATAGGGCCGGGTTTTGTTTTATCGTTTGATACCACCTCAATGTTCGACTCCATTTTTTTGCATGATGCTAAAAGCATCACCAGCAAAACCGGGGCTAACATTAACCAGTTAAGGTACCTGCGGTTATTTATCTTCTTCATAATTTATATTTTTATATTAATCATTATAAACTTTCAAATGAATATCTATACGCCTACCAGTAAGGGTTTTGGGTAAGATTTTCATTAACGATAACATCTGTTGTGCTTATAGGCCACAGGTAATCTTTTAATCCAAATAGCGGCAATACTACCGTTTGCGGGCGGTAATAATTAACAGAGTTACCCTCGTTAATATTCCAGCCTTGCAATGGTTTGCTCAATACATCCTGTAACTCTTTCCACCTGCGCAGATCCCAGCCTATCTGGCCTTCAAAGCTTAGCTCAATTCGTCTTTCCTGGTGAATTATCTGGCGTAAACCTTCTTTTGTATTGGGTTTATCCGGCGTTTTTGAATAGGTTGACCATGACGCCTGTACGCCGCCTAAGCCTGCCCTGTTACGTACTTTATCAATATAAGTAAGTACTTCCTGTGTTGGACCGGATGCCTCGTTCAACGTTTCGGCATATAGCAGGTATAAACCTGATAAACGGATCAAGGGCATATGGAAAGCAATAGGCTGAAAGCTATCGTCCATTACAGACTGATAGTTAGCCAGCTTTTTAGGCCAGTAACCTGTAATATTGGTGGAGTTAAAACTCTTTGGGCCCGATACTGCAAAAGGGCCGCGGGCTTGCACGTAATAAGCCTTATCTTCATCAACCACTCCATTACCAAACCAAATACCACCATCAAAACCTATACTTGCATAAAACCGTTGCTCGCGGTTAAAGTGCAGCTTGGCTGTTTCGTAACCCTGTTTAATATAATGCTTGTTGGCATCATCACCGGTTTGTGGTGTAAAACGACCTGCGTAATCAAATGTCTTATCTTCATTTATAGGCACGCCATTATTAGTGTAAAACAAATCACCTTCTGAAATAGGTACCGCCCAGTTTGAGGGATAGGTATTTGCCATACTAACAGATTTTGAGGTAAGTTTTGGTATGGTATAACCCTGGTAATCAAAACCATAATTTAAGGCCCATACCAACTCCGGGTTTTGTTCCCATTTTTCTGTAACAGCAGACTGTAGTGTAAGTATCTTCTTCAGTTCATCAGATACATTACCTATACCGGTTGTTGGCGCTGTATTGTACAGGTGTATGCCCTGTGCCTCGCACTCGGTGATAGCTGCTTTACAGGCATCGGCTGCTTTTTGCCACTTGGTAGCATCATAGGTAGTTGCAAAAAGGTTTTTACCATCATGATCTTTAAAGCTTACGTAATCGGGGTTACCGTTAAATAACGGACTGGCCTCTGTTGTTAAAACCTCGGCTTTTACAGACATGGCTATGAATTTGGTAATACGGCCAAACTCTTTTGCCTGGTTTTCAATTACCGGCGGCAAATCTGGTATTGCCTCATCAAGTAATGATATTACATAAGCAAATGCTTCATCTGTTGATGCTCTTTTGCGTTTTAATGATTCAGGCGGCGCGTCAATCGGGAAACTATCTTTGATTAATATAGTCGGTCCGTACATCCTGATCAGGTAATACTCGTAGTATGCTTTCAGGAATTTAACCTCTGCAATCCATCTCTTTTTTTCAGATGCGCTAAGGTCAATTGGCTTATCAATGTTCTCGAGCATGATATTACACCGCCTTAAACCCTGGAAAATTTTTACACTGCCAACATTACCACCCCAGTAATTAAGTACCGGGTTGCCGGTGCTTTGTACTCCTCTTATCAGGTTAAAACCTGCCTGGTCAAAGAAGTTAGTAATTAAATTATTGGGGTAAATAATTTCTGCCGAAGTAGTGAAACCTGCGTTGTAAATAACGTTTGATGTTTGCTGCATGGTTGAGTAGCAACCAAAAAGATAATTTTCAGCTTCATTTCTGTTTCTAAAGGCATAATCAAGAGTACCCACATTATCGGGGGCTACATCAAGGTATTTTTTACACGACAGGCCATTGAAACAAAGCACCGCGAGTAATATAAATTTATAATATGATCTCATATCGTCTGTTTTAAGCTGTTTATGATTATAAATTCACGTTAAGGCCAACATTGAAAACTTTTTGTATCGGGTAACCAAAACCATTTCCTGCCTGCTCCGGATCCCACATTTTGAAGGGACTCCAGGTTAGTAAATTCAACCCATTAAAGTAAATCCTCATGTTAGTTACCTTCAATGATTTTGATATCCGGGCTGGTAAGGTATATCCTACCTCCAATGATTTTAACCGCAGGAAGCTGGCATCGCGCAGCCACCATGTGCTGGGCTGTAAGTTATTTTCAATCACTTTGTTTGATACACCCAGCCTTGGATAGGCGGCATACAGATCCTGGTGTTCCTCGGACCAGTGACTATCTGCAAAGCCCTGTAAAACCTGGGTATTACCGTACACATAAGGATCAGGACTTGGGATGAAAGGACTCACCTTTCTTGGGTCAACAAAGAAAGATACCCTTGCCTGTCCCTGGAAAAATGCAGAAAGATCAAAGCCTTTGAAACCTGTAGAGAAACCAAAACCGTAAACAATCTCCGGCGTTTGCGGGTAGCCTATAAACGCCTGGTCAAGATTATCTATCTTTCCATCGTTATTTAAATCCCTGTACTTAATATCGCCACCCTGTGGGGCAATACCATTATCGCTAAACCTTTGCGTTGGTGAGTTTTTGGCTTCCTGATCATCAACAAACAATCTTTCGGCTATGTAGCCATAACCGCGGCTTATTGGCTGGCCAATAAAATGCCTCCATGGCTCTTTGTAATTAGGCTCTTCAATATAAGTGTACTTATTAGTTGAGTAGGTAAGGTTACCTCTGAAAGATGCCCACAGGCTATTACTAAAGTTTTGTTTAAAATCTGCAGAAAGGTCAATGCCTTTTGAGTCTGCTACGCCTAAGTTTGAGCTGATAGGTGACTCAAAACCTTCACTTGAAGGCACATACCGTTCCCGTAATATATCGTACCGGTGATTTTTGTAAAACTCGGCAACAACGTTAAGGTTTTTTAATACGGTAAACTCAACCGCGAAATTGGTTTGCCTTGATGTTTCCCAGGTGATGTTCCTGTTTTCGTAGCTGTTGATAAACACCCCTTTTCGTTCGTAGGAGTTAGCAAAACCAAACTGCGAATAGTTAGGACCATCCTTTAGGTTAACATCAGATAAATAGAAGAAACGTTGTGAGCCAATAGCGTCATTACCCACCAAACCAAAACTGCCACGTATTTTTAAGCGGTCGATAATGCCTGGATTCCACCAGCTTTCATTAGATAATACCCATGATGCACCAATTGTTGGGAAAAAGCCATATCTGTGATTTTCTGAGAAACGTTCAGAACCATTGTAACCAAAGTTTCCTTCAATAAAGTACCGGCTTTTATAATTATATGTTAACCTGCCCGCTAATCCTAAGTTTCTGAAAGGTAAAGAATACTGCAGGGTTGTGATGTGCAGTTTTGGATCCTGCGCACTTGAATAAACGGTTTGCTGCGCGGTACCTATTAATGTAGCATTAATATTATGATCGCCAAGCTGCTTGCTATAATCAAGGGCTGTTTGTAGATAAAAGAAAGTATCTGCATTTGGCTCATTTTTACTGTAAGACAGGTATTCCTGTGCTACATTGTAGCCCGTAGGCTGTGGATTAAGCCAGGTTAGGGTATACTTATCTGTTGGCTTATCATATGAACCTATGTTGTAATAAAAGGGATTATAAGCCAGCTGCGAATCAAAATATGAATGCCTGTTGGTATTAAATATCGATCTGAATTTTAATCCGTTGGTTAAAAAATTCAGGTTTTGATTTAACTCCAATTGCGCCGACATCCTGGAATCTGAAGAGTTTTTATGCCCGCGTAATAAAGCCGCATAAGGGTTATTATACAAAATACTATTGCTGCTTGTACCATCGGCCGTACCTACGTTGCCAAATAAAATGTGCTGCGCGTTGGCGTTTGCATCATCGGCCGGGAAATAGGCCGGGAAAAGAACCGGACTTGTATGGATAGCTACATTATACAAATCAGAAGCGAAGGACCCATCAGTGGTGATAGGGCCATTGTATTCGCTAAAGTTGCCCGATAACCTTACTACAAGCTCGGTAGTTTTGGTAATATTTATATTGATGTTTGAGCGTAACTGATAGTTCCTGAACTTAACATTGTTATTGTTGTTATTATGGATGTCTGATTTTAATACGCCATTATCAACATTATAAGTGCCTGTAATGTAGTAACGGGCTAAAGCGTTACCACCGTTAATACTTAAATTGTTACGTTGCGTTGTTGCTGTCTTTTTAAACAGCATATTTAACCAATCAACAGCAGGATACACGTATTGGTTGCTGCCCGGACCTCCGTTAATGGTATTTTGGGTATTATTTATTTGACTCTGCGAAAATGGCAAAGGCAGTTTTGGATCACGCGTTAATGAAGCCTCGTTATACAAATTCATGTATTGAATAGGATCAACCAAATCCAACGTTTTAGTTGACTGCGAAGAAGAGTACTCCGAACGGAAATTAATTTTGGCGGGGCCTACTTTACCCTCTTTAGTGGCTACCAATATTACACCGTTTGCACCCCTTGCACCGTAAAGAGCTGTAGCACTCGCGTCTTTTAATATCGAGAAGCTGGCGATGTCATCTACCTGTAAACGGGCAAGATCATTGGCCGATAGCTCCACGTTATCTATTAGGATAAGCGGATCTTGCTTGTAACCAAATGTGGTTACCCCACGCACAAAGAATGAGGCGTTATCCTGCCCCGGCTGTCCACTCCGTTGATAGGCTATGATACCAGCAGCCTGGCCTGCAAGGGCAGTGGTAAGGTTACTTGAAGGGATACGTAATTCGCCAGGCTTAATACTGGTTACTGATCCTACCAAAGCTTCTTTACGTTCCTTTTTACCGTATGCTGTAATTACTACCTCATCGGCTATTAGTTTATCCTCTTTAAGGATTACGGTAAACACCTTGTTTGTTGCCGAAACTGTAAATGTTTGCGGCTTAAAGCCAACAAACGACACTCTTATTACAGCGCCGTCGTTAACGTCAAGAATAAACCTTCCGTTTTCATCAGTAACGGTACCTACTTTGGCATTGTTCACCACAGAAACAGTTACCCCTGGCAACTTTATTTTTGTAGTATCAACTACTAAACCTGTAACTGTAATTTTTGATTGTGAATAGGCGGCACAATAAAACAATGATAATATAAAAAGCATTAAACAACGTCGCAGGTAAAATTGCATGGGCTTTTTACTAAATGTGTAAGGTTGTTTCATAAAATTGGATTCATAAAAATTATTTTAATCAATTGGTTTTAATCAAATCGGCTTATTAATAATCCGCAGGACTATTGAGGGAATTATGAGCTACAGATACTTGTTGATTTATTTGGGCTTTAATAATAAACGCGGAGAATTTCTTCATCAAAGTGCATAACTATCCCCTAAAGGTTAGCCAAAAGCGCCACGTACCTTATTATTTATAATTGATTGTCCTGTTTTCCCCCTTAAGGTTAAGAGTCAAAATCTTTACATACTTTATGGGTTTAGTTAATAATTGGTATTGTAAATGTAGGTGCCGGGAGTGCATCAAAAAATGGATAAACTTTCAAAAAAGATGGATAATTTTCTGATTATTTCGGTCAAAGTTGTTTTATCCATCAACAAGGTTATTTATAATTGCACAGGCGAAAAAATTTATTTGCAGATAGATTATTGCTGAAGCAGAATTGGGCGATTGAATTTTTGTCCATCAATTTATTAACGCATAACCGCAACAGATCATCCATTTATAGCACAACAACAATCATTATTGCAATAAAAGGCCGGCTACCTTGTAAAATACAGGCATTAATCATTGATGATCTACTCAAACGCTTAAACCGTGCCGAATTTATAGACGATGGTTTCCTGGTACACATCGCCGGGCAGTAATATTGTTGAAGGGAAATTAGCATGATTAGGACTATCCGGATAATACTGACATTCAAGGCATAGTCCATCAAAGGGTTGGTATGGGCGTAAAAAATTGCCATGAGGCTTACAATCAAGGTAATCGCCAGTATAAACCATCACCGAAGGGTAAGTTGTAAACACCTCCAACTTTCTGCCCGATGTGTTTTCAGTAAGTTTTGCCGCAGGTTTAAGCACATTATTATCGACGTTTTTCAAAATGTAGCAGTCATTAAAACCCGTTTTTACACCGTCAGCTATTATTTTACCCAGCATAATTTCACCTGTTAAAGCCTTATTACCAGCAGTTTTTATCTCGCCCGTAGGGATATAGCCCGCATCGACTTCTAACAAGGTATCAGCATAAACTTTAAGAGAATGGTCAAATATCCCGTCCCCTTTTGCAGATAGATTAAAATAAGCGTGATTAGTAAAATTAGCTACTGTTTTTTTATCAGAAGTAGCTTGATAGCTGATATACAATTCATTATCATCAGTCCATCTGTAATTTACTACCAAATGAAGATTACCGGGGTATCCTCCATCACCATCAGCACTGTGCAGGGTAAAAGATATGCCCTCATCAGTTATTTTATGATCAAAAACCTTAGCGTGAAAACCGGCAAAGCCGCCATGGTTGGAGTTAGCACCATCATTGGCGTCCAACTTATAAATAACACCATCCATAGTGAATTTAGCCCCCCCTGTTCTGTTGGCAAAACGCCCTATAGTTGCGCCCATATAGCATTCATCAGCTATATAACCGGCTAATGATGTATAGCCTAAAACCACATTATCGTATTTATTTTGATTATCCGGCACTACGGCAGAAACTAATGTTGCGCCATAGTTTGTAAGTTCGATGTATGCGCCATTGGCATTTTCTAACTTAAAAAGATAAACTTTAGAGCCAAAATATTCGCCCCATTCCCGGCACGATACCTTAGTTTGGCTTTTGTTCATGATTTTGTGGTGTTATAGGTTAAGATAGATTATATTATTGTTAAAACGACAAATATTAAACACAAACTTTCAGCTTGTTAATTCTTTACATGAAGGTTTATTTTTTCGTGTCAATTTGTATTTAGATAGCGAGACGCCGGTTACTTTGCTAAACAGCCGCAAAAACAATACTGATCATTAAAGCCAAGGTCGGCACATGTGGTTTTGATGCTTTTATCAGCAAAATATATCCTGGCTTGAGTTGTGATTTATTTAGGCTGAAGCATAAGCTTAATAAGCCGGGTAAATGTTTGCCACATCAACCCGGCTGAATATTGTAAACCCTTTATTAATAATTGGATACGTTTAATTGCTGCCTTGCCATCTCCAGGTGAGATTTAGCCCCGGCATGCATAGCATCAAGATCAATAACTTTGATAAACATCGCTTGTGCGGCCTCAAAGTTATCGAGCCCCAACATACCCAAGCCCTGTAAAAAGTAAGTATGAACGCAGTTGCGCATATCCAGGTCGTCATCAAAAATCAATAAGTTGGGCAGTGATACGGCGAAGTAATCTATCTTCACCACATCGTTTTCATGGGCTTTACCGTAGGCCAGCAGTTTGTTGAATATTTGCGTGGCTTTTTCTTTATTGCCCAATTTTTCCCAGCTTAAACCCTGGTAAAAAATCTTGTCGGGCTGCTGATCATTATAAAACACAGCTGCAGATGGCTCATCCAAACCAACAGTTGATTGTTTATAATACTCATTTGCAGCTTCTGTTTGGTTTAAGCCTTCATAAGCGCAACCCAACCAATAATCAATATCGTTTTCCTGTGTGCCGTACAATTTCCCTTCGCCCAAATTATGAGGATAGCTTTTTGCCGCGTTGAGATTGGCAATGGCCTTATTATATTCGCCTTCGCCCAGGTATTTTTTGGCTAATTGCACCATACTAAACACATACTGACCAGAAGCTTTGCCTTCGCCGCCCTCCCATGGATGAAACTGACGGTCCATCAATAATCCAAGCGCTTTTTCATATTCGCCTGCCAAATTAAGCAGGGTAACTCTTTCCAGGTAAACGTCGTCACGCTGCAAAGCTACTTCCAGGTTATTTTCTAAAAATTCCGAACGTTTCTCTGTAGGATAGTTCAGTCTTTTATAGAGCTGATCCAACTCCATCAAAACCCTTGCATCAGTAACATCCAGGTAAAATGCCTTTTCAAAATAAGCAAGCGCTTTTACCTGGTCATTTTGCTTGTTAAAATAAGCTATAGCCAAATTCCTGAAAACAGTAGGGAAATTTTCATCCAGCTTTGCCGACGTTTCCCAGTAACTTACCGCTTCGTCATACTGGCGCTTATCATAAAAAAGGTTACCCAAATAATAGGGAGCTTTGGCATCTGCAGCATTCACTTCAATAGCAAGCTGCAATATATTCACTTCGTCCAGTCGGTTAGGAAAGCACAGGTAAGAATCGGCAGCAGCAGCCTTTTCAAACCATTTTTTAGCGTCATCCCCCAAACCACTTTTATGGCTAAAATATCCAAGGCTATAATAAACCATTGGGTTATTGCCCTTTTCTTTTAGCGTCAGTTTCAGTAACTCAACTGCTTCAACGTATAAACCCGCTGCAGCATAATCCAACGCGTATTCTATAAAATTCTGATCATCATTTCTTGAGAGTGCTAACAACTTATCAAGGCATTTTTCTACCTGTTCTACGTCACCTGCCTGTTTGTATACCTGTATTTTTTCAAAAATAGCACCAAGATTAAAGCCGTCCCTATCCAAAGCCACATCGACAAACTGAAGGGCCACATCAAACTGCATAAGTTTACGCAGTGCGGCCGCCGCTATTACGTATGCCTTGCTGTTATTGGCATTCCTATCCAATGATTGGGTAATATGATCCAAAGCCAATGAAAAATGACCGCGGGCCATATCTATCTGCGCTACCGCAAAAAAGCCGGTATCTTTCCAGGCATTGCTCCAGGTAGATTTATAAAATACAGTATAAGCCTCATCTGCACGATCCAAATATTTGAGACATAAACCCAAATTGTAATATGGTTCGCTATCATAAGGGTTAAAATTGCGCTGAATACTGGTTTCTACCGCTTTTCTTAAAAACGGCTCGGCCTTCGCGAACTGGCCTTTGCGGATAAACCATTTACCCAGCGCGTTGTTATTACGAATATCTGTAGGCTCACGGCGCAATGCTTCCTCATAATATGGCACCGGGCTATAGGTAGCATGGCGGTATTGCTCCAGGTGCTGGGCGGTTAAAAACAACTGTTCAACGCTCTCTACTGCTTCGGGCTGCAAAGCGGGTTTAGCTGCGGTTGGCAATTCGTTTTGTTTGTTTTTGGCAGGCTCGTATCTTAATACTTCCTGTTTATTGTCATTAGTGATGATGAGCAGCAACTCATTTTCGTTCACATCAGCCGTTAGTTCCTGTACAAAAACATTTTCGGGAGAGATAGTCGTGCTTTGCTTAAATAACTCTTCGCCTTGATAAGTCAGGCTGATATTCAGGTTTGGCTGTGCAGAAGTTACCTGTATTTTGATGGTTACCTTATCGCCTGTTTTGCTTAAGGCCAATAAAATATCTTTCGATGCATTTTTCACCATACCCAATTCCCGGTACGGCAAAAAGTACTGGGTAAATGTTTTTTCTTCGTAAGGCATCAGCCAGCTAAAATCGGGCTGATTATCAGTAAATACACCGGTCATCAGCTCAATGTATGGACCATCCTCATCAGTAAGATTTCTGTCCCAGGCCTGGCCGAAGTCACTGTGGCCCCAGGTCCATTGTTTTTTACCCGGCGATACGTGATGATTCGCCACGTGCAACAGGCCCGCCTGTGAGTCATGCTCATATCCACCTACAAAATCATAGTCAGAATTGATAGCCATGTACGAGGTTGGCACAGGTATGTTTTTATACATCGAGATATCTGTACCCGGCGAATAATCAACCTTATAATAGGTGCCGGTAGCTATCGGAAAATCAGACACATCGCGTTTGCCATGGTCAAATACCGCGTTCACATCAGGTGGAAATACAGATTGGTAGTAATCATTCACCTTAACAGCCGGATTTGCCCACCATAAAAAAGTTTGCGGCAGCGCCGAGCGGTTAAACAGCTTCGCTTTTATTTCGATATAAGCGGTATCGGGGCGTAGGGTAAAACCCGCCATCCCCTTGGTATGGAACATGCGTTCCACCTCGTTAACCCAAACGGTTTTGCTGCCATCCGCATGCTCTTCCAGCTTATAATCAACCGGATCAAAGGTGCTGGGGCGGTGATGCTGGGGCCAGTTAAACTCAATACCACCAGAGATCCATGGACCAGTTAAACCCACCAACGCGGGCTTAATTACCTGGTTGTGATAAATAAAATGCCTTTGTTTTATTTTATCAAAAGCCGTTTGGATACGACCTCCCAACTGAGGCAATATCATCACCTTCAGATACTTATTTTCCAGGAAAAGACCAGTATATTCCTTGTCTTCTTTTTCATCGACAATTTTTTCAATTACCGGGTTTGGATAAACCACCCCACTACTGCCCTGGTATACCCGTTTTTCAAAAAACATAGGGTTTTTATCTGGCTTGCCAACACTATAGGTGGGGATAATTACTTTCTCTTCCCAAACGGAAACAGTTGAATTTTGCATACTAACTATGTATTATTAATGTCTTATTAAATTGTCTTCTAATTCCTCTAAAGTTTGACCTTTTGTTTCCTTTACCCTGGCTTTTACAAACAGAAAGCCACCAAAACAAATTGCCGCATACAGGTAAAATGGCCCGTAAGCACCTAATATTTTTGCAAGGATTGGGAAGGTAAAAACGAGTATAAAGTAAGCTCCCCATAACGAAACGATGGCTACAGATGAAGCTACCCCACGGATTTTATTAGGAAATATCTCCGAAATTAATACCCAGGTTACAGGTGCCAACGAAATTGCATAGGTGCTGATAGCCAGCAATACAAATATGGATACCAACCCTGCCGGGAAGTGATTTTGCAGCAGGAACGCCAGTACAATGTAAAGGACAGATAAACCCAATGAACCCCATAACATTAGTGGGCGGCGGCCAAGTTTATCAACCTGCCACATGGCCAGTAAGGTAAATACCAGGTTTACTACACCTATAGCAACGGTTTCAAACAATTGCCGGTTAAGGTTTGCTCCTACCGATTCAAATATGGTTGAGGTATAATTAAATACCACATTGATACCGCAAAACTGTTGAAACACAGCCAGCGTGATACCTACAACGACCGCAGGGCGAACAGCTTTTTCAAACACCATTGCATAGGATTGCTTTGTTGCCCCAACCAGTGATTTTTCAACAGCTTTAAAGGTGGCATCTGCAAAATCCGGAGATCCTATTTTATTCAGTATCACTTTTGCTTTATCCAGCTGACCGGATTTCATCAACCACCGTGGGCTTTCGGGCAGCCAGGTAACCCCAATTAAAAATATGGCAGATGGCACAGCCCCCAAGCCAAACATCCATCGCCATGAATCAGCACCGTGATCGGCCAGGAAGTAGTTAACCAGGTTGGTGATCAATATTCCTATAACCACTGTAAGTTGATTGATGGCCACATTGCGCCCCCTAACCTCGGCAGGCGAAACCTCGGCTATGTACATTGGGCAAAGCATAGAGGCCATACCTACTCCTATCCCGGCTGCAAAGCGCAGGATTAAAAAGTAAGTTAACGTAGCCGAAAACGCAATCCCGATAGATGATATAGCGAAAATTAAAGCAGCTATGATCAGCCCAGGTTTGCGGCCATAGCGGTCGGCAATATTACCTGCAAGCAGGCAGCCAACTATACAGCCCAGGGCCAGCGAGCCGGTCAAAAAACCTTCCCATACCGGGGTAAGTGCAAATTGTGTGCGCAAAAAAGGCAATGCGCCGGATATCACCGCAAAATCAAACCCGAAAAGGTATCCCCCGAGGGCCGAGATAAAGGAGATGCCGATAATGTAACTACTGTTAAAGCTTTTTGAACTACTCATTTTTTAGGTTGTATGTATTAATTGGGATAGGCATAATATCGAATTTATTTTCAATGGTCAATTTATTGGTACAAGTTTTATCAATACCGCATCGGCCGGGGCCGCGCTCAGGGTAACTTCGGGTACATCGGCCTTTAATTCGCCAATAACAGCATTTGATAAAAAGTCTCTTAACTCATATTTTTTATGCGCATCAAGATGCAGGCTTTCCCTGCTGAATACCTGCTTAAAATCGTTTTTCAGGTCGAAATTAAACAAGGCCAACATGGTGTTATCACCGGGCAGGTAAAATGATAGTTGCTGATCAAATGTTTCACCATCAGCAGTTTTTAATGGGATAAACGCTTTAGGATCGCTAAAAAAGGCGGCGATATTTTTATTGTTTAAAAACTCCTGTGCCCGATAGGCCGCAAGCGGGTTCCTAAAATCAGATCCATCGCCCAGAATGCTCCCCATCACCATCATGGCATATAAGCGCACCTTTATTTCCTGCTCGTTAAGATCAGGATTTCTCTGGAAGTTTTTCATGATGCTTACATCCAGGTTGGTATACGGGAACAAAGTACCCTGAACCCAGCCCATATGTGATCCTGTGGCTAATGATGATTCGGTACTACCCCAGCCCGGAAAGCCCTTTTGATCATCGCGCAAGTGCGAATACACATCGGTGGATACAAAACGGGTATGTGCATATTGGTGCGGAAACAGTGGCGAAATGGCCTGCGTGATAAAAATATCCTTACCCATAACGGAATCAACCAAATGCCTTAGCGTTTTCATCCCATAGTTATAGGCCTGCATTCCGGTACGTACATTTACATCGTAGCGTCTTGTTGTTTCCAGCGCGCCGGCTGTAAGAAAATCAATCTTTAAAAATTTAGCGTTGATAGCTTTGGCCTTTTTTAGTTGCTGAATGATGTACAAACGGATAGCAGGATGTGTTGGATCCATAGCGTATGCGCCCCATTTACCATCTTTGTACATGATGGGCTTGCCCTCTTTATCATGCAGTAAAACATCTTTTAAATCATAATTAGAACCGGGTACCTTTTTACCTTTAATATCATCTTTCCAGGCCCACATGGCAAAAGGGATAAAATAAAAACCCATTTGCTGACCGTTCTTAGCACCATACTCGCCTATAGATTTTAAAACTTCAGTTGAGTAAATTGCCTGGTCGTATGAATCAATGCTCAATACCGGTTTTGAATAAGTGCTGAAATTTGGCATAGAATGTATAAAATCCGAGATCTGTTCCACAGCAGGGGGCATCATTACTCCCTCGTAACCCAATACGCCTTCCACACCAAAGCTATTCCAGTAAACCGGCGCATAACCTTTCCAGGTTTGTTTACCATTGATGATTGAGTTTACCCTGCCGTAATCCAAAAACGCGTCATGTACATTGGCCAATCCGCATAAATAAATAGTTGGGGAGCTCACCGTTTTACCCAGCATAGTACCGTGTTCTGTATGATCATGCGTACCATCCAAACCACCGTATGCCGATTTTAAAGATGGATTATCAGCTGTAGCTACGCCACCAAAAACCTTTAACGAATCAACATAGCCCAGTTGGGTATCTGCTTGATAAGCTAAGCCTGTTTTCCAGAAATCATGGTTCACGCTACCTATAACCAGGCCAGAGTTTTTTAATTGATCATAAATAGCTACAAATTCATAGCTGATGCCTGTATTTTTGGGTGAGTTTGCTTTGGGCCAAGTCCTTTCTAATGTGGGTGTCCAGTCGTCATTATCAAACGGAACATCCAGGATACGGGGCTCGGTACCGGGGATAAATAATTTGCCTTTATAGGCCGGAAGGATAGCTATAGGGCTAATATCCCTGGTCTCGATGGGTTTATCTGTACTTGTAGCACTTACATTGATCAATGCATACGGCTTGTTTTCATATAGCGTAATGCGCTGTATCAAAACAATTTTATGGTTACCATCACTATGCTTTACGGTAAGACTGATGCCTTTGCCAACGTTATCATTGATTTGTGCAACTTCACAATTATGCGATGAGAAATCGGTAGTCGAAAAATTACGGGAATTTAAATCCGATACATAAGCAACGGTATTATCCATACGCATCCCGTTGGCAAATAAATAACTAACCGTCCCTGTAAGTTTATCAACGCTGATTTTCAATTGCGGGTTGCTGATAGTAGCATTATCCGCGCTTTTTTGAATTGGCTGCGCATATAGTACACTTCCCGATATTGTTAAAATAAGCGCGGCAACAAAACAGTTTAGTTTTATCCAGCTTAATTTGTACGTGCTAACTTGTAAGTTAAAATGCTGCATTTAGTTTAATTATGTGCTATTATCGATGTCTTTATTTAAAGCTTTTTAAGCTGTGCTTATCCTTTAGTTTCGCTGCTATCGTCCTGTAAAAAAACAACGCTCAAATTCTCATTCAATCAAAAAAAGGAAAAATCAGGAAGCATTAAATGTTGACTGTATCACTAATTGGTTGCGATGTAAATCTCATGGATTAAATGAGATAATAAAATAGGTAATATTATGATAATGATGGACTTTATTACGACAGGAAGCTAAATGTTTATTTGCAACTTATATACCTTATATGATGGTATTTTAAGATTTTTTATGAATGTTTGTATTTCAGGAATATCCAATTAATCTAAAGATTAAAATACAATAGTATCGATAGTGAAAAAATGATCAAAAATATTGTTCTAAGGCGAAGAGATGGTTTTGAGGGACAAAAGCTTATTGTAGTACCTAAAAAGATCATTACCAATTTTTTAAGCAAAGACCTGGTGACCAAACAGATCTACATCACTGATATTGGATACTACCCCAAAGCAAAGCACCACTACGCCGAGCGCCCCAATGGAATAAACCAGCATATTATTATTTATTGCACCGAGGGCTATGGCTGGCTGGAGATCAATAAGAAAAAAGTGGAGGTGTCACCTTCGCAATTTATTGCTATACCTGCCAATACACCACATAAGTATGCAGCCAACATGGATAAACCATGGACAATATACTGGATACATTTTAAAGGCGAAATAGCTGCATTTATAGTGGAACTGATCCTGAAGAACTCTGAAAATTACAAGCCATACCTATCTTTTAATGAAGACCGCATAAAGCTGTTCCAGGATATATGCTTTAACCTGGAGAAAGGCTATAGCAGCGATGCCTTGCGCTACGTAAACATGATATTTTCGCACTTTTTGTCGTCATTGATATATGAGGATAAGTTTAACCATTTTGACGATAAGCCAGCAGATGATGATATTGTGGAAAAGACCATCAACTACATGCAGGAAAACATCAATACCATGATCAGGCTGGATGACCTTTCCAGCTATGCTAAATTATCCACTTCACACTATTCGGCTATCTTCAGGGCCAAAACAGGTTATTCGCCAATAGAGTATTTTAACCAGTTAAAAGTTCAAAAGGCCTGTCAGTATATTTCGTTTACATCCATGTCTATCAAAAACATAGCTTTAACTTTGGGGGTAGAGGATCAATATTATTTTTCAAGGATGTTTACTAAGTTGATGGGAAGCTCGCCTAACGAATACAGAAAGAAAGTTAAAGCAAGCTAAAAAAGGCGAAAAGCAAAAGGCGAAAAGCCGAAAAGCTAAAAGCTAAAAGCTAAAAGCAAAAAGCTGAAAGCCCAAAGCTTTGAAATCAACCTGGTCCAATATATTAATATAGCATTCGGCTTTTTGCTTTTAGCTTTTTGCCTTAAGCATCCCCTCCTATTTGAATTTCGCAAACATTGGATTGATGTATGCAAACCGTCCGGTATTTTACCATTTACCTTTGTGCTATCAAATTAAAACAGCAAAATGGAACTAACAAATAAAATAGCCCTTGTAACCGGTGGTAGCCGCGGGTTGGGCAAAAACATGGCCTTAAGCCTGGCTAAAAAAGGTATTAACGTAATACTAACCTATCACAGCAAACAGGACGAGGCACAGGCAGCAGTGGCCGAAATTGAGAAAGCAGGTCTTAAAGCCGCGGCCTTACAACTCAATGCCGGCGATGTTAAAAGCTTCGATAGCTTTTTTACCGCGGTAAAAGCTGTGCTGAAAGACACTTTTAATACCGATCATTTTGACTTTTTAATAAACAATGCAGGTATTGGCGTTGGCGCTTCTTTTGCCGAAACTACGGAAGAAGATTTCGATCTGCTTTTCAATATTCATTTAAAAGGCGTATTCTTTTTAAGCCAAAAAGCGCTGCCAATTATTAATGATGGTGGCCGCATCATCAACATATCAAGCGGTTTGGCCCGTTTCAGTATGCCAGGTTATGCAGCTTATGCATCAATGAAAGGCGGTATTGAAGTACTAACAAGATATATGGCTAAAGAATTAGGCGCACGTGGAATTGCGGTTAATGTAGTTGCCCCCGGTGCTATCGAAACAGATTTTGGCGGTGGCCTGGTACGTGACAACCAACATGTAAATGATCATGTTGCCGGTATAACCGCATTGGGCCGCGTTGGCTTACCCGACGATATTGGCGGTGTAGTTGCATTTTTATGTACCGAAGAAGCCCGTTGGATAAACGCACAAAGGATAGAAGTTTCGGGCGGAATGAACCTTTAAGAATATCATTTTAAACTCCCGGTTTAAATAAAAAACTCCCGGTTGGCATCCGGGAGTTTCAAAAACAAAAATTCAAACCAATAAATTAACTAACCTTTTACAACTTTTTGTACGTTAATTAAAACGATAGGGTTACATTTTGTGAAAAATATTTTAAATACTGGTAATCAGGCAATCCGACAAGATTTTACTTAATTAATAATTAAATTCTGGATGGTGCAACACCATAAGTTTTTTTAAACGCAAACGAAAAATGGGACAGATCCTCAAAGCCCAAATCGAGGTAAACATCTGACGGGGCCTGCCCTTTTTCTTTAATAAGATAATGAGCCTCCTGTAACCTGCGCTGTTGTAGCCACCTGCTGGGCGTAACATGAAATATCTTTTCAAAATCGCGCTTAAAAGTAGCAAGACTACGGCCTGTTAAATAAGCAAAGCGATTAAGGTGAACATTAAAATGGTAGTTTTTATTCATAAAACCCTCCAGATCTATTTTACCAGGATCGCTAAAATCAAATAAAACATCTTTAAGCCCGGGGTTTGCCTGGAGTAAAATCAGGATAGCCTCACGCAGCTTTAAGCGTTGCAGATCATTGCTGATAGTATGCCCTGTTTGCTGATAAGGCAATAATGACTCCATAAAGCTTTTATAAAGCGGATCGGGCCTTAGGCTAATAAATGAATCCCCGGTATCGTGCTTATCCGATTGGTAACCATATTCAATACTGAAATTACGCAATGTTTCCTGGTCAAGATAAACGGACAAGGCCTTGTACTCGCCATTTAAAGGAGGCTGCTTTACAAACTTAACCAGGTGGTTACGTTTGCTCAATCTAAAATCGCCTTCTTTTACTGTATATATTTTATTATTTGCATCGCTTATGGTGAGCGAGCCCGCTATCTGGTAGCTAAAAACATGCTCCGGCACAAATTGCTCGCCTTCCCTGCTCCTGGCTATGTAGCAGGAATAGTTTATTTGCCGCAGTACCTGTTCTTTTTCTTGTTTAAGCATGTAATTCAAATTTACAAATAATAACAGTACAGGATTATTTACCTGTGCTGTTATTATTTATTGATAATTTATTTTTTAAGGTTGAGGTATGCTTTACCTTGTTCAGATTCAAAGAAATTATCTGCCTCATCATGATCTGTTGAGATACTAACATCGAACCACTTTTCCAGCTCGGCCAGCTTTACCGCCTCAGAACTTTTCACAATAGCTATCCCTTCGCTGCCCAATATCAAATGCAAAGGTGGCTTTGGCTCCTTAATTATATCAATCATTACTTTGGCAGCCTTATCAGGATCGCCCACGGGCACAAATTTTCCACTTTGAAAAAAGTCGGCCCTTTTACCTACAGAATCTTCATAGCCTTCAATGGATTTTGCATAGGTCATCGAGTCGCCTGCCCAATCTGTACGGAAACCACCCGGTTCAATCACAATTACTTTTATCCCCAAAGGCGCAAGCTCCTGGGCCAAACCCTCGCTAAAACCACTTAAACCAAATTTAGCCGATTGATAAATAGTAACCCCTGCTGAACCAACCCTGCCCCCAATGGAGCTGATCTGCAATATATGGCCCGACCGCTGCTTACGCATATAAGGTAATACCGCGCGTGTGATGGCAATGGGAGCATACAGGTTTGTTTCCAACTGGCTGCGCACCTGCTCATCTGTATAAGCTTCTGCGGCACCGGTGATGCCAAACCCGGCATTATTCACCAATACGTCAATGCGCCCAAAGTGTTGTATTGTTTTTTCAACCGCGGCATTTATTTGCTCCTGGTTGGTTACATCCAATTGAACAGGTAATAACTGGTTAGGATATTGATCTGCCAGATCCTTTAATTGTGCTGTATTACGTGCTGTCGCTGCTACTTTATCGCCATTGGCAAGTACTGCTGCTGTAAGGCTTCGTCCCAATCCGCGGGAGCTGCCTGTTATAAACCAAATTTTTTCCATGTCTTTTTTAATTTTTTGTTACAACAAATATCGGGTGTATTTACAACCTCAACTTTGTTAAAAAGCTCAAGTTACTTTGTTAAAAAGTGCATAAAATCAAACAGCTTATCTCTCGCCATAATAAAACGCAAACTATTTACAATCAAAAACTTATCTTTAGGCTGCCTGTATTATGATGTATTAAACTCAAGCTAATGGCGCCAAATACCACTAAAGCAACCCTGTTTCCCATACTGCTGGTAAACTTTATTGATACCCTTGGCTTTAGTGTTGTAATCCCGTTTTTGGTGGTTATTGTTTTAAAGCTGGGCGGCAATGAGGTGGTATATGGCTTTATGAGTGCCACCTATTCCGTTTTTCAGCTGATAGGCGCTCCCATCCTGGGTAATTGGTCTGACAAGTTTGGACGTAAAAAAATATTGCTCCTGAGCGAGGCTGGAACTTTTTTGGCATGGCTCATATTTTTAGCCGGGTTAATTATACCTAACCACCAGATAAAGCTAACCGACACTTTTATATTCAGTCTCCCCTTGCTGCTCATTTTTTTAGGCCGGGCGCTTGACGGCCTCACCGGCGGTAATATGTCTGTTGCCAATGCTTACGTAGCAGATATTTCTGTAAAGGAGAATCGCAAACAAAATTTTGGGCAGATGGCCGCCGCATCAAATATGGGTTTTATTTTGGGGCCATTAATGGCTGGTTTATTAGGAGCCACCATATTGGGCAACATATTACCGGTTGTAGTAACCGCACTTATTTCGTTGGTGGCATTACTGGTAATCTGGTTGCGCATCCGTGAACCCCAGGCTAAAAAAGAAAACGCCACTACTCCCTCTCCTCTCGTAAAACAAACCAATTTAAAAGGACTAAAGGAAGTGTTTAAACTACCTTATGTACCTTATTTTTTGGTCCTTTACTTCCTTATATTTTTAGGCTTCAATTTTTTTTATGTTGGCTTCCCGGTGTATGCTGCCGGGCAGTTGCATTGGAAAGTATTAAAACTGGGCATCTACTTCTCCTTTTTAAGCGGGATGATGGTTTTAGTAGAGGGACCGGTATTGAGCTTTATTGCCAAACGCGTTTCTGGCGCGGTGTTGGTAATTACCGGCAGCCTGATCCTTTGTGCCTGCTTTGTGCTTTTAAAATTCAATAACATAGTGCTCATCTATTCTTCTGCCTTTCTTTTTGCAATTGGCAATGGCCTTATGTGGCCTTCATTTATCGCTTTGTTATCTAATACCGGGAACGGACAGGTACAGGGTAAAATACAAGGATTTGCCGGCAGTGCTGGTAGCCTGGCCAGTATCATTGGCCTCATTAGCGGGGCATTTTTGTATCATACGCTGGGATCGAACCTTTTCCTGGTAACGGCGGCCTTTATGTTACTGATAGCATTCGCGGCTATACCTTTGATCAGGATCGAAAAAAAGATGTGAGATCAAAACCTCTCATCAATCAATTGCTTATTGATCAACCTACCGGTTTCAAACAAGCAATTACAGCTTCAATAACCCTTTTTGTTTCCTGCGGATCGCGAACCTGGATACAATCGGCACCGGTGGTTCGGGCGGGATAATCGTTGCCGCCGTCAAAAAGAGCATCACCCATGAACAGCATTTCTTTGATGGATATTTTCAGCATATCGCGCAGTTTGTACATCCCGTATGCCTTATCAATTCCCGGCTTGGTAACATCAATAGATGTGGCGCCGCCCAGGTTCACCGCAAACTCCGGGATCAGCTTATCAAGAATCACCTTGATTTTTTTGCGCTTTTTAAAGTCGGGGTCCCAGGCTTTTTTAGGCTCCAGGGGGGCCTTTTGTCCAAGGGCCGAAAAAGTGATCTGGCTATCACGGTCTTCCACTGTATCGCCCCAGGTCTTTTCCGCTTTAAATCCCGATTTTTCCACAGCTTGATTTAGTGACGCGGTGATCTTTTCCTTTTCCCCCGGTGTAAAATCTTCCGAATAGATCTTTTTCCATTGGGATGCCTTGTACTGGTAAAATTTGGTTCCACAGGTTGGCAATATAGATAAGTGGGGTAGCTTGCTGCCTTTGGGCAAATGTGCTATTACCTGCTTTTCAAATTGAGGCCAGTCGCCGCCAGATATGATAGCCACCTGGGCTACTTCCAGCAAGCCGGAAAACAGCAGGGCCATTTCTTTATCTATCGCCGCCTTGCTTTCTGCAAGAGTGCCATCCAGGTCAAAAACAATGAGTTTTTTCATGTTTTAATCCAACGGATGAGGAGGAGATTGGTTTTAATTTACTCCTCCATTTTAACACCTGGCATAAAGTAAATTGCTACTTTAAAGCAATTCCAGCTTTGCAAAAAAATCATTAAACATCAGGTTAATATCCAGGTGCTGGTAAACCCTGATGTTTCGGCCATTGGCATTATATTCATAAACGCCTTGCGCATTTATCCGCGGGCAGGGCTTAAGCACATAATCGCTGCTTGATGGATCAGCTTCAAAAGAGGACTGCAAGGCGGTAAGCAACACCAGCGGGCTATCGCCTAAAATATAGGTTTCGCCAATATTAAGATGGTATTGCTGTAAGCGAATCATGAGGTTTTCAAGCACGTTGTTTAAATACTTCCCTATCTCGCCATGAGGTTTTACCCTGGTTTGCAATTGTGAGTAAGGCAACAACGCCTGGCGGTAAGCATTGCGGGGTATTTGCCATAATTTTAATTGCGGCTGGTTAAAAACAACCCTCGCCGCGGCAATGTCAATATTAAGATTGTATTCGGGATTTGAATAATTAGGTGGCGGTAATGCCAGGTCGCTGTATTCGGCGCCGCCTATCCAAACCAATGTAAATTTACCGGCTATCTGCGGGTTAGTTAAAACAGCCGAAGCAACTTCGGTAAGGCCAGCTCCGCAAAGCACATATAAGGGCAAGGAAGTATCAGTACGTGAAGCCTCTTTGATAATAAAATCAACTGCCGCGCTTTTAACAGGGGTGCTATCATTGAGCATCCCCGTGTTTGATCCGGCAATTACAGGCATCCGGCCATTCATCTTCATCATTTTTAGCAGTTCGGTAGCCTTTTTAACAGCATTATCTGCCTGGGTTTTCGAGTTATCAAATCCATCCCCCACTTTAAGGTGCGAACCAATAATGCCCCTGATCTCCACCGATGATGATAACAAAAGATGAGTAAGCGCAAATAAGCCATCCGGATCGCCACTAAAGTCATTATCAATAATAACCCGCATTCTTGCAGCAACAGCTTTGCCATTAGCGGCCGTTTGCGCAAAAGACAGGCATGGCAGCATAAAAAGCAGCAAAAGGCTTATTATTGATAGTTTTCTTATCATGGTTTTAACTTAATTGGTTTGCTATGGCAATATAAACGTTTTTTGATAAGCATGTACTTTGCTATGTTGATAATAGCAACAAGAACCATTAAATGAATTTTAGTCTTGTTGCCTTTTACTCCTTTTTAAATGATGCCAATTCTCCCTACCTGTTCAATGGATACTCATTTACCCAATGAAAGCCACGCCGCAGCAGTAAAAAATTATACAGGTCGTATTTTTTGAGGTTGATGGTCAGCGAATCTCTGTCCCATTTGCCTTTCAGCAGCAGATCGCCATTTTTTGCTTCGGTGTAAGTTAAATAGTGCTTGTTCACCGTATCTGCGTATGTATTGATGGTAATAACATGTTTCTTTAGGTCGGGTTTAAAGCTGTAATTTTTTGAACTATCGTTCATGAATTTAATCTGCGCATTATCTGCATAGCTAATCACTAACTTGCGCCAGCGGTTGGTATCTGTAGTAAGCGGCGCAATGGTATCCTTGTTTCGCACAAAGCTTTGCACATCATAAATGCCATAAAAAGGTGGCTTTTTAGCCTTATCGCCGTAGTATTTAGCGGCTTGCAAATTACTTATGGTGTACCCAACAAGCACATATATTATAAAAACATATTTAATACAACATAGGGTGATGTTTTTCCACCTTTCCTTAAAACTGTGAGGAACTATGTTTGATGGTGGGGCTTCCCTATTTAGCAAAAAGAAATTAATTAAACGCCGAGCATCCTTAACCAGTAAAAACAACGACATTAGCACCAGCATGGTTGATAATAACTTAACCGGCACATCAAAACAATAGTTTATAGCCATAATATTGCCGGCAACCACCACGCCCAACAGTGCACCAAGGGTTGTTGTTTTGCGAAAAAGCAACAACAAACCACAGCTTAACTCACCTATACCTGTAAAATAATTAAAGCCTTTGGAGTAGCCCATATACGTCCAGGCCAGGCCCATGGGCGATGCATTGCCAAAGGGTTCCAACAGGCGGGCGGGAGATGGTGACGGAAATTGCAATTTAATCACTTTTATAAAGCCGTAGGTAAGCATGGTGATAGCCACATAATAACGCACAATTACACAAACCCAATAAAACAGCTTGTTATAATTGCGGGCCTTTCTGTCAATTGCCGACCAAACACTAGCACATACACCCGCCACTACCACGCTAAACAATATAATGAGGTAATCATAAGTGGTATCGCCGCTGCCATTGGTAAATATGGTAACGGGGTTGGCCATGTGTAATACATGTGCAGCCAGCCAGGGAATTAATTTATGAAATGGCTGGATATAGTACCGGGAAGCTGCATTTAAAAATGGTATGGTGCCATTGGGATTAAACAATATGTACAGCAAAAAAAACACCAGGAAAAACCTTAATGCTATTTTTTGCGCACCAGACCAGTAAATGGATTCAGTAGTGGCAGTGGTAGTCATATTTTATTGCGATGATTTAGTTTAGGCTAAATATAATAAATCAGGCAGTAAATTATTGAAGGGCAAAAAATTAAAGGGCGTAAGTAGTATCACGCACCGGGCCAGGATGCATCTGCCGCCCGGTTTTGGCACATCTCGGTTGTAAAAAAATCACAAAAAGTGGCTCTTCACCCCATTTCAAAAAGATGGAAGGTTGTTAAATATTTAAATCAGTACCGCTGTGGGTACTCCTGCTTCGGCTATAAACAACCTGTTGATAAACGACCAAATAATATCAAACAAGCTACGCTTTTTTACAGGATCAATAACAGGCACTTCAACTGGCGGCTGATCATCCGGCGGGGAATCAAGTTCCTGCATTTCAACCAGGATACTTTCACGTATGGCGGGGTCGCGGTTCACAATATCATCAAGTTCGGTAAGTTCGTTAAAGGTGGCTGTGCCACTCCTTTGTCTTTTAATCAGGATGTCGAAACGGTCTTGCAAAAATGTACGCCGCTCCAGTTGTTTATGATGCTTCATGATGCTATCCCTTAGTGAACAACATGAAGCAAAGCGAATGCCATGGTTGCATATAATTGATTATCAAATATTTACAATATTAAAAACTAACCACCGTCCATTTTTGATACAAGAATATGTGCGGTATCGGTCATGTGATACAATTGACTATCAGCAACACTAAATACAATAATATGGAAAGCTTCCCACTAAATTTAAAAAGCGATTTTGCCCCCACAACCTGCGCGACTACCTTTTATCGCAATAAATGCCTGAAGCTAAAATCCAACCTGTTTTTTTTTACGTAATTGTTAAAAACAAATTAAGCAACTTCATGAAAAATTCCAGGGATTATCATGTAAAAACGGTGGCCGAAAGCATAAGGAACACCAGGCAGCAGTTAAGCTATTCGCAGGAGTACCTGGCGGCTAAGCTTAATGTATCGCAAAATACCTACAGTAAAATTGAATTAGGAAACGTAAAACTAACCCTAGATAGATTTTTCAAGATCTGCGACATCCTGGAAATAGACCCTGTCGACGTGATCAATGGCGACAAAGAATTTGCAGCCTGATGAGGGCGAAAAAAGAATATTTAAGCCGCATTTAGTAACAATCGCGCGAGTAAAAATTTCCTAATTAACAACCTTCAATATCCCTGCCTTGTATAAACTGGGCGTAGTACCGGCAATTTTCCTGAAAGCGCGGCTAAAATAATGCTGGTTGTTAAAACCTGCTTTAAAGCAGGCATCGGCCATACTGCAATACGGGTTGTGCAATAACTGTTTGGCAAATTCTATCCGTTCCTTAATAATATAATCAACCGGCGACATCCCCATTTCATACTTAAAGGTTCTAAAGAAACTGGCTTTGCTCATGTAGGCCATCTGGCTAAGGGCGTCAATATTCAGTTTTTCGGTAAGGTGACTTTTAATGTATTGTAAAATATAAGCAAACCGGTTACCGGCAGATAGTTGCTGCAGGTTTTCCTGTACATGGTGCAGGTTTTGCATCTGCATAATACGGATAAGCAATTCTTTAAGAGTCAGGTTGGCCAGCACATCTTTGGTAAGCACATCGCCGGTGCTTATGCTGATGAGCTTATTAATGAGCTGCGCCAGCTCATGGTTATTAAAAAAATGAAACTGCTGGTAATTAAGCTGCCATTTATCATCATCGGCCCGCGGGTAATTCTCGTTCAAAAAATCAATGGTACTTTTTATCTCCTGGTGGTTAATAGCCAATGCCGTACACTGTGATGGATTAAGCTCAGATGCTTCGGGAAAATCAATTGTCATGGTAACATTGGGCGGTACAATAACCGTTTCGCCGGGCAGGTAATCAAAGCCGGGTTTATCAAACAAGTGCATTACCTTTTTGCCCCGCAGCATACTGGTAATCACCAGGTCGTTAAAAGTGAGAGGCACAAGCTCGCTGCGCTGATAAGTTTCGTAAATATTAAGTTCACAATGATTTAAAGTGTATGCCTTACGATTTTCCACAAGCGTTTGTATCTCCTTTTTACCACTCAGGGCAAACGGAGATACCAGGTTTCTCTCATTCATAATTGGCTTAATTTAAAACAAGTTAGGCATAGTTAATGATACTTTATAATTCAATTTAAAATTGAAACTATAATGCACCCAATTGATAGCATTGTGCAAATAACCAATGCCATAGGCACTTACCTTAGCTACACCAATTAAAAAACAAAAACCATTATGAGTGTAGCGCAAAGACCAATCTTTAAGGAAAAGTACGATAATTTTATTGGCGGTAAGTTTGTTCCGCCCGGCAAAGGAGAATATTTTGACAATATTTCGCCTATTGATGGCAAAGTTTTTACCCGGGCCGCGCGCTCAACCAAAGAAGATATTGACGCAGCTGTTGATGCTGCTACCGAGGCATTTAAAACCTGGAGTAAAACGGCGGCAACCCTGCGCAGCAACCTGCTGTTAAAAATAGCGCAGGTGATTGAGGATAACCTAAGTTACCTGGCCACGGTAGAAACCATTGATAATGGCAAAGCCATCCGCGAAACCATGGCTGCCGATTTGCCACTGGTGGTTGATCATTTCCGCTACTTTGCCGGCGCCATACGTGCCGAAGAAAGCAGTATATCTGAGCATGATGAGTTTACCGTAAGCATTAACCTGCAGGAGCCGCTTGGCGTAGTAGGGCAAATTATCCCCTGGAATTTTCCTTTACTCATGGCCACCTGGAAAATAGCCCCTGCTTTGGCTGCCGGCTGTTGCGTGGTAGTAAAACCTGCAGAGCAAACCCCTACCAGCATTATGGTGCTGATGGAACTGATAGGCGATATCCTGCCTGCTGGTGTATTAAACATTGTTACCGGTTTTGGACCCGAAGCCGGCAAGCCATTGGCAACTAACCCACGCATCAGTAAGGTTGCCTTTACCGGCGAAACCACAACCGGCAGGCTGATCATGCAATACGCGTCAGAAAACCTGATCCCCGTTACAATGGAGCTTGGCGGTAAATCGCCAAATATTTTCTTTGAATCTGTTGGCGATGCTGATGATGAGTTTTTTGACAAGGCTGTAGAAGGCGCTGTACTATTTGCCTTAAACCAGGGCGAGGTTTGTACCTGCCCATCGCGCATGCTGGTACATGAAAACATTTACGATAAATTTATGGAGCGCGTAATTGCCCGCACCAAAGCCATCAAAATGGGCGACCCGCTGGATTCAACCACCATGATGGGTGCGCAGGCATCAAATGATCAGTACGAAAAGATCCTGAGTTACCTGGATATTGGTAAAAAAGAAGGTGCCGAAGTATTAGCCGGCGGCGATGCCCTGAAGCTTGATGGCGACCTTGCAAACGGGTATTACATAACACCAACTATATTTAAAGGGAATAATAAGATGCGCATTTTCCAGGAAGAAATTTTTGGTCCGGTTGTATCAGTTACCACTTTTAAAACCGTTGAGGAAGCCATCGAAATTGCCAACGACACCCTTTATGGTTTGGGCGCAGGTGTTTGGACCCGCGATGCACACGAAATTTACCAGGTACCGCGCGCTATACAGGCCGGCCGCGTTTGGGTTAACTGCTACCATGCCTACCCTGCACATGCACCATTCGGCGGGTATAAAAAATCAGGTTTCGGCAGGGAAAATCATAAAATGATGCTGAACTATTACCGCCAGACAAAGAATATGCTGATCTCCTATAATAAGAACAAACTGGGCTTTTTTTAAGACCAGGCGAGTTGAGGTTGCTGCAATTGTATTGGGCTATTGCAGCGCCTCTTTTTAATACCAGATGAAAAGCAAAGAGTAGACAATTCCCCTATTAAGAAGCGGTGGGTTGTGTTTTCATTAACTAAGAACGCAGCCACTGCTATTTTGCAGCTCAACCTGCGCGTGCTCCAAAAAAGGACCCGTACTTTTGCAAAAAAGAATTTGTTATTTCTTATAACCTACCTGCCATGACCAAAAGAGTTTCTGTTACTCCCGAAGCCGAAAAGGTGATAGCTGAGCTAAAAGTCAAATTTGGCCCGCTGATGTTTCATCAAAGCGGAGGTTGTTGCGATGGTTCCTCGCCCATGTGTTTTGAAAAAGGTGAATTTAAAATTGGCAGCAGTGATGTAAAGATTGGCGAAGTAGCAGGCTTCGATTTTTTCATGAGCATTGATCAGTTTGAATACTGGCGGCACACACACCTTACACTTGATGTTACTCCCGGCAGGGGGTCCAGTTTCTCTATCGAGATCCCGATGGGTATCCGGTTTATTATCCGCTCCCGCTTATTTACCGATGAGGAGTTGAATGACCTGGAGCCTGTAGAATATTTTGAATCATAAAAATCTTAAACATTTATAATAAGCCGGGAGATATCCCGCGAAATCGCTTTTTAATATTTAAAGGGGCAAACGCCAGAAAAATCTATTAAATGACCCTGTTTGGCTCAGAATATTGGCAAATAGCGATGGGTTTGAAACCCATCGCTTTGCTGAAAGTTTTAATTTAGTTTTTAAACGCAATTTCCCTGGGTGATACCCGAGTAGTTTAACTCATACTCTACTCGCCCCAGGCTGTAATAACCAGGTCGCGGCTGCCGCCATAATTCCGATGTTCGCACAGATAAATACCCTGCCAGGTACCAAAGGCCGGGCGACCATTACGGATAGGCACCATTACCGAACTACCCAGCATGGCTGCTTTTAAATGAGCCGGCATATCATCGGATCCTTCATCATCATGCCTGTAGTCGGGATCATTCTCGGGCACGGCCTTGTTAAAATACATTTCAAAATCCTGCCGCACGGTTGGGTCGGCATTTTCATTAATAGTTAAAGATGCCGAGGTATGCTGAATAAAAACCTGCATCACTCCTACCCGCATCGTTGCTATTTGCGGTATAGCCTGCAAAACTTCGGCAGTAATTAAATGAAAGCCCCGTTTGCGCTCCCGGAGGCGAAGAATTTGCTGATGTATTTGCATGAGGTTAAATATATTGAGAATAGGTTCTTGGAGCAAGCACTTTTGGAGTAAAGATTTTTGGATCAAGGAGCAAAGACATTTAGAGTAAAAATTTTAGGACAAAAGATGAAGGATGCATTTTCCTTCTTTTTGTCCTTTGTCCAAAAATCCTTGCTCCTTACTCTAAATGTCTTTGTTCCAAAAATCTTTGCTCTTTGCTCTAAAAGTCCTTGTTCCAAAAATCCTTGCTCCTTGATCAAAAAAATCTTCGATTTTTTTCTAACTTTCTGTAACCAATTAAAATTTCTGCGGTCTCCAATATATAAATTAAAATAACCGAGCCTTTTTTGAACGCACTTAGTGATAACACGATCATGCTCCGGGTAAAAGCCGGAGATTTGGAAAGGATGGGTTTGCTGTTCGAGAGGCATTACCGTTCGTTGTATGGCTTTTTGTTCCACATGACCTATCACCGCGAGGCCAGCGAGGATATGGTGCAAACTGTGTTTTACAAAATGCTGCGGTACCGTAACAGTTTTACCGGCGAGGGCGAGTTTATGGCCTGGATGTACCAGATAGCCCGCAACGTGCTGAAAGATGAGGTCAAAAAAAAAGGCAAACTGCCCGGAACGCACCATGATGCTAATGAATTGGCCGATAGGCTTCCCGGTGGCGCCAGTGCCGATGAGCACCTGGAAAAAAAGCAAGCTAATGCCGGTTTATACATGGCGATGAATAAGCTAAGCGATGACAACCGGGAAATACTGACCCTGAGCCGTTTCCAGGAGCTGAAATACCAGGAGATAGGGCAAATTTTAGGCATCACGGAAGGTGCCGCTAAAGTTCGCGCCTTTAGGGCCATGCAGGAGTTAAAGGATATTTACACCAAAATGGAACGTTAAACAGGATGAAGATGAATTGTGAGCAATACGAGGAAAAATTTAGCGATTATATAAGTAAACAGCTAACTATTGCTGAGCGTGAGGAGTTTGAAAAACACCTGGCAGGCTGCGAAAGCTGCATGCAGGAATTTACCGCCATACAACAGGTTTGGGATTTGATGGATGAAATTCAGGTGCCCGAGCCAGGTGGCCACATGCCGGTAAAATTTAAGGCGATGCTGGATACCTACAAGCAATCTGTTGATGAGAAAAAAGAGGCGTTTAGTATTAAAGAGCTGCTGGCCCGTTTATGGCAATGGCAGCCACGCTGGCCATTGGCTTACAGTTTGGTTATAGTGCTCATCAGTTTTGGTAGCGGGTACCTTGTTTTCCATGCCAGTACCACCGGTAAGCAGGATGAGCAGTTGCAGGCCCTTACCTCGCAGGTGCATGAGTTAAAGCAAACCATGATGCTGGCCCTGCTGGAGAATCCTTCCGCATCTGAACGGATCAAGGGGGTAAGTTATACCAGCGAGATCAAGCATGCCGATAAAGAGGTGATTGACGCTTTATTTGCCACGCTTAACAACGACCCGAATGTGAATGTACGTTTGAGCACATTGGATGCTTTGACCCACCTGGCTGCGCACCCGGAAGTAAGGCAGGGGCTCATCCAATCCATCATACAGCAGGATTCGCCGCTGATGCAATCAGCCATTGCCGATGTGATGCTTAAACTGCAGGAAAAAGGATCGGTAAATTCATTTAAACAACTATTGAAACAAAAGGACCTTAATCCTGGCGTAAAGGACAAGATAAGGCAAACCATAACACAACTCATTTAAAAAAAGAACCATTTTATGAAAACAACATTGATCACCGTTTTTACGGCGCTGGGGCTTTGCTTTGCCCAAACACTGGCACACGGCCAGGAGTATAAAGAACACATCAGCAAACAGTTTACCTTTGGCAAAGGGATAGTGGTTGTTTACAACATTTGGGGAAGTATTAAGGTAGAAGGCTACGCAGGCGATAAGGTGCTGATGGAAATTGACCAAACCATTAAAGGAAAAACCCAGGCCGATGTTGATCTGGCCAAAAAAGAATTTAAGCTGGGCTTTAACCAAAAAGCAGATAGTGTAATAGCTTACACTGCCGAACCATACGATACCCGCCCCCACAATTGGACCCGCGACGATAAAGACCATCACCAGAATTACATAGTACAACTGGAATACACCATCAAAGTGCCATTCAATATGAGCCTGGCTGTTTCAACAGTAAACGATGGCCATATTACGGTTAAGGATGTTTACGGTTCATTAAAGGTTAATAACGTAAATGGTTCTTTAGAGATCATCAATGCCAAGGGCACTACTATTGCACATACCGTAAACGGCCCTGTAACGGTAAATTACCTCGCTGTGCCTCCCGGCGAATCATCATACCATACCATAAACGGGCAGATGAATATTACTTACCCCGCCAATTTATCGGCAGATCTGTCATTTAAAAGTATGAACGGCCAGTTCTTTACTGATTTTCCCGATGCCCAGGTAATGCCAAGTAAGGTGGTAAAAACTGAAGCAAAAAGTGGTGGGGGTACTACGTATAAACTTAATTCCAACTCTGATGTGCGCATTGGCTCGGGTGGTAAACTATTCAAATTTGAAACCCTTAATGGGAATATTTATATCAAAAAACAACAATAACAGAGGATAACATGAAGACGATAAAGATTTTAAGTGTATTTGCAGCAGCCATACTATTAACGGCCCGGTTATCGGCACAGGAGCAATTGGTTGTTCCGCTGAGTGATCCTGGTAAACCTTATAAACTAAATGTGGGTTTAATTGATGGTTCGATAACAATAATAGGTTACGAAGGTAAAACCATTGTAGTAGAGGGGCAGATTGACGAAAAGCGGAAAGAGCGTGAAAAAGATAAAGAGAAAGTAAGTGGTATGCGCCGTTTAAACAGCAATGGTATGGATATCAGCGCGCAGGAAAAAGATAACCAGGTAAATGTACACAGCAGCATGGGCAAACCTGTTAACCTAACCATCAAAGTTCCTAAAAGCGGGGGTAATACCTTTAAAATATCAACCGTAAATGGCGGCGACATCAATGGCAGCAACCTTGATGGCGAACTGGAGGTATCAAACGTAAATGGTTCAATTAAGCTAACAGATATCACCGGCTCGGTAGTAGCCACTACGGTTAACGGTCCGGTGGTTGTGAGTTTCAGGTCTATTGATTCAAAGGCGGCTATGGCGTTCTCTACCCTCAACGGAAAAATAGATATTACCTTCCCTGCCGGCTTAAAAGCCAACGTGAAGTTAAAATCTGATCGTGGTGATGTCTTTACTGACTTTGATGTTGCTACCGAGCAGCATAAACCCAACGTTACCCGCAGCAATAAAGACGGCATGTACGGCCTTAAAATTGACGACTGGGTATACGGCAAAATAGCCGGCGGCGGCCCCGAGATATTAATGAAAACCACTTTTGGCAGTATTTATATCAGGAAGGCGAAGTAAGAAAATAATTTGAGAATCTGGTGATTTGAAGATTTGAAAATGATAAGAGCCAATTAATTATTAGAAGCTGTTTAAATTTGATTTATTAATGTTTTTATACTTCTAATGAAGCATTTAACCACCCGTCATTGCTGTAAAGGTCAACTAATTCGGTAACAGAATTAGCTTTACAAATCCGATCTGCACAGTTTGGGATTGCTTCGTACCTCGCAATGACGATCTTTTTCTCTATTTTTAAACAGCTTCTTAAAATCGACAAAATCACCAAAACCATCTGCACATCTGTAATCTATAATCCGCACA
>NZ_JANYGH010000038.1 GCF_025362475.1 Mucilaginibacter sp. | reverse complement strand
TCTTGTTTATTATAACTGGGAACGGCCACATCAGGGCATCAATGGTAAAAAACCTATCGATATGGTCACCCTAAACAACAAATAAAAATACCTGATTCTGTTACCGAATTACTAAACCCTTACAGCAATGACGGTCGGTTTTTAATTTTCAGACAGCCTAAAATTAAATTCTGTTATTCCTCAATTCAAAAAATTTCGGTTCAGACAATTCACTCCGCACAAAAAAAGACCATTACGCTAAGCTCAAACTCAACATAACAGCCTTTCTTAAAAAATCATTAAAATCTTTAAGTAAAGTTTATTCCAAAGTGATCTGCCTCCTTATACTTTCTTCTAATGAAATAAAGGTTTCCGTACGTTGAATGCCTTTAACACCCTGAATCTGCTCATTTAAAACTTCGCGCAGGTGCGTGGTATCGTGACATACAATTTTGGCAAAAATACTCCACTCGCCGGTGGTGTAATGCAACTCAACTATCTCTTTTATAGTTTTTAACTGCTTTACAGCCTCGTTATATTGCGAGCCTTTTTCCAGATAAATGCCCAAAAAAGCAGTAATATCGTACCCTAATTTTTGCGGATCTACCTCCAAACTGGCTCCCTTAATTACACCCATCTCCTCCAACTTTTTCATCCGCACGTGTATGGTTCCGCCAGAAACTATCAACTCTTTAGCTATCTCAGTGTATGGAGTGGTAGCATTTTTCATCAATATTGATAAAATCTGTATATCGAGATTATCAATTTCTAAATTTTGAGCTTTTCTGTGGGACATAAATTTGAATATCTATATTGAAATACAAGTTTAATTAAAATTTGAATAAAAATAAAATATTTTTGTTGAAATATTTGCAAGGAATTGATAGGTCTATTAGATTTGTATCAAGCAAATGACAAAATGCTAATCGTTCTTTAAAACAAAAACAATGTTGGGTGGTGAAATTTTTGGCAGACACACCTCCTTGTCCCGGTGGCGGAGATCATAGAAAACCCGAAGCGGGCTAACTACTCTGTGGAGGTTCGAATCCTTCCCCAACAGCAAATCCATGAAAGACGGGATTTATATACTGTAGGATGGTGAAATTTTTGGCAGACACACCTCCTTGTCGCGGTGGCGGAGAATTTGGGAAACTTTTAGCAATAAAAATAACCACTCCGTGGAGGTTCGACTCCTTCTCCTACAGCTCTTCTCATAATTTAGGTTTATAATTGGTTAGTAAAGGCCCCTGCCCATCAGGGGCTTTGCTGTTTTAAAGGCTTTTTGTTATTCAATCTACACTATTTGCTAAGTATGCCCTGTTGCTGGGCCGCTTTTACAATTTCGGGCAGGCTTTTTTTATAATCTTCCAAATCCCATCCTTTAAAATAATCTTTCATCGCAGTCATCCCCATAGCTTTACGCCGCTCTTCAAGATGATCAACATCCTTAACAGGGTAAATGTATTTTTTACCAGTTTGCTTATCTGTAAAACCCTGGCTGCCGTACAACTGCGCTTTACCTTCGCGCATGTTTATCCTATCTTCCAATATAGCCAGGTTACTTGATAGCGTTTCGCCGTTCTTTTCGGCTGTTCTTATCATAGGTAAATACGTTTTCTGTGTTTTCAAATCGGCATGCTGAATAACCAGGAATAAGGCCTCACTCGCATTTACTCCTACCTTTTCGGGGCCAAGCCAACCATATTGTGCTATTATCTTATTCACCACGATGAGGTTTCGTGCGTCTGCATCCCTCATTATTTTCTCTAAACTATCAATTACATGCGGGCTTTGTTTACTATAAGCAGCATTCCCATACTTATTCCGGGGTACCTGGTCCTGCTTGTAAAGGCTATCTAAAGTAACCATTAAAAGTTTATTAAACTTACTGCTGTCTATTTGGAAGGTGCTAACCTGCGCCATAGATAATGAACAGATGTGCAAAAGCGCAAAGAAAAAGAATAAGGTTTTCATACAGATATCGTGGCCGGTTAATTCCACACCTTACAAGATAAACAATAATGAAGTTTATATGAACCCAAACTTCGTTTGTATTACAAATATTACTGTGTCATTTTAACACATTGGTATTGACACTTCAATATTTTATTATAAATTTGGAAACTGCCAATCGATTGTATCAATTGCAGAAATAGCTCCGGAATACCAATATCTAAATCCAATTAACCAAACCCATATTTAATCAATATGAAGAAAATCGCCCTATTGGTCCTTGTAGCACTCAGCTGCACTTACTTTTCATGTAATAAAGCCCGACCAGGCAAACCCCGCGTGCTTGTATTTTCAAAAACCATGGGCTACCACCATACATCAATAGATGCCGGTATTGCAGCCATCCAAAAAATGGGCAAAGAAAATGGCATTGAGATAGACACCACCAAAAACCCGGCAATGTTTAATGAGGACACCCTTAAAAAATATTCGACTGTTATTTTTTTAAGCACTACCGGAGATGTGCTGGATTACCGCCAGGAAGCCGCGTTTGAGCGCTATATACAAGCGGGCGGTGGATATGTAGGCGTACATGCCGCAGCGGATACCGAATATGACTGGGGATGGTATGGCCGCCTCATGGGCGATTGGTTTTATGACCACCCGGGCATTCACGATAAAAATCCCAATGTGCAGCCAGGCACCTATAACGTAGTGGATGCTACTAATGATGCTACCAAACACCTGCCCAAAGTATGGAAACGTACAGATGAGTTTTATAGCTTTAAAAAGGCCCTTGCCCCCGATGTTCACGTGTTGATCACCCTTGATGAAAGTACCCATAAAGGAGGTAAAAGAATGGGCTTACACCCTGCAACCTGGTACCATGATTTTGACGGTGGCCGTGCGTTTTACACTGCTATGGGGCATACCGAAGAAAGCTATAAAGATGATAACTACCTAAAAATGCTGCTTGCCGGTATCAAATATACCATTGGCGAAAATAAAGAACTCGATTACTCCAAAGCAAAATCACAATTGCCGCCAGATGAAGACCGTTTTTCTAAAACTCAGCTTTCAACCGGTCAGTTTTTTGAACCTACAGAAATGACCGTTTTGCCCAACCTGGATATTTTAGTGATCCAGCGCCGCGGCGAAATTATGCGGTACAATCACGAAACTCAAAAAGTTAAACAGGTGGGCTTTTTTGATGTGTACTACAAAACACTGCACACACCAGGCGTAAATGCCGAAGAAGGGATGCTTGGCCTGGCTAAAGATCCCGACTTTGCCAATAACAACTGGGTTTATATTTACTATAGCCCGGCCGATAGCTCGGTTAACCGCTTATCGAGGTTTACATTTAAGAACGATACACTTGATAAAAAAACCGAGAAAGTAATACTGGAAGTAAAAGCCCAGCGCGAAATTTGCTGCCATACCGGTGGTTCTATCGCTTTTGGTCCGGGTCCTGATAAGATCCTGTTCTTCTCGGCAGGTGATAACTCTACCCCTTTTGATGAAAAAGGACAAAAATACGTAACCAGCGGCTATGCTCCTTTGGATGACAGACCGGGACACCTGCAGTTTGATGCCCGCCGCTCGGCTGGTAATACAAACGATCTGCGTGGTAAAATCATGCGTATAAAATTAAAGGACGATGGCACTTATGATATCCCCGAAGGAAACCTGTTCCCTAAAGGCACGCCAAAAACACGCCCCGAAATTTATGTTATGGGCGATAGAAACCCTTACCGTATCTCTGTAGATCAGAAAAATGGCAACCTATACTGGGGCGAGGTTGGCCCGGATGCGCATAATGATAGCCTTGACAACCGTGGCCCAATGGGTTATGATGAGATAAACCAGGCCCGCAAGGCCGGTAATTTTGGCTGGCCATATTTTGTTGGCAACAACAAGCCTTACCATGTTTATGATTACGCCACCGGCAAATCCGGACCAGCATTTGATCCTAAACACCCGGTAAATAACTCACGTAACAATACCGGTTTAACTGATTTGCCACCGGCACAACCTGCATTTATATGGTACCCATACGGGGCGTCAGCCGATTTCCCGCAGGTAGGTTCAGGTGGTCGTAACGCCATGGCAGGCCCGGTTTATTATACCGATATGTTCCCTGCTGAAACCCGTTTGCCTGATTATTACAATGGCAAATTTTTAGCCTATGAGTGGATGCGCGGCTGGATAAAAGCTGTTAGCCTTACACCAGAAGGTGATTTTGATAAAATGGAGCCATTTTTCCCGGGTCTGAAAGCAAATTCTATGATTGATATGGAAGTTGGGCCGGATGGAAGACTATATGGCTTAGAGTATGGAAGCGGCTGGTTTACCCATAACCCGGATGCCGGTTTAATACGGATTGACTACATCGCAGGCAACAGGCCGCCGTCTATATCCAATTTAAAAGTGGATAAAACATCTGGGCTTTTGCCGTTTGCTGTTAAGCTTACTACACAGGCTAAAGATCCCGAAGGTGATAAAATTACCTATAAATGGACGTTAGGTGATGGAACTACCAAAGAAACTGATGCTCCGCAACTTGATTATACTTACACCAAACCAGGTGATTACAAAATTACTGTGGAAGCAAAAGACGGCCAGGGTGCCGTGAGCAAAAGTTCGCCGGTAAATATCTATGCCGGAAACGAGCAGCCACAGGTAACAGTAAAATTAGTTGGTGGTAATAAATCATTTTATCTTCCGGGCTCCCCGTTAAGTTACGCCGTAACTGTAACCGATGGCGCAGATACTAAAAAAATTGATCCTAAACGCATCATCGTTAATGTGGATTATATAGACGGATATAAGAAACCAATAGAAGCATCTAAACTGGAACAGACAGCGCCAGAAAACAGCGGCAAAACCCTGATGCTTACTATGGATTGCAAAAGCTGCCATAAGGAAGTGGGCAAATCAATTGGGCCTGCGTTTACTGATGTAAGCACCAAATACCAGAAAGATCCTGATGCCATGAACAAGCTTAGCCAAAAAGTAATTAAAGGCGGCGCTGGTGTTTGGGGCGAAACGGCAATGTCTGCTCACCCGAACATTAAAAAAGGCGACCTGGAGCAGATCATCACCTGGGTAATGTCATTAAGCAATAAAAACAACCAGAAGAAATCCTTACCTCCATCCGGCGTCATTATGCCAGATCCGGGTAAACAGCCTGCTGCTACCCTTGTATTATCGGCCAAATACACCGATGATGCTACCGGTGCCATCAAAGCGTTAACCGGTGCAGGTGTAGCTACTTTAAACAGCAGCAACTATACATTTACCGGCGCAGAGAAGTTTAATGGCTTTACCGCGTTTAAATTCAATGGCATTAACCTGCTTATCCTCCCACAAAATGAGGGCTGGTTTGCGGTGGATAACATTGATCTTACTGGCGTTAAATCGATAAATATGACTACCTTTTGGCAGGTAGCGCCAACAATCGGCCTTAATTTTGAGCTGAGGATGGATGCACCAGATGGCAAATTAATAGGTAAAGGCGGCTTACCAACACCAGCTAAAGATCAAAAAGGGGGCATTGCCCATATAACCGTTAGCCCGGTTACCGATGGCAAAATGCATCAGCTATATTTTATTTACAAACCAATAAAACCTGTTGCGATGCAGGCAGGTGTTACAGGTTTAATATTTAGCGCTAAATAGGAGCTTTAACCCCAAGCTTTATAGTGAAGCAAAGAGGGTTTCAAAAGAAAAGTTTCAAAAATAAAAAATCCCGACAGGTTAGCTTGTCGGGATTTTTTTTATTTAGACCTGTTGTTTGTGTCCTTGTCATAGGCTTTGGGAAGTGTTTTTTAATTCCCTCCCAACGGGAGGGGTGCGGCTGAAATGTGCGCAATGGCAGGGAGGGGTCTCGCCGACATGCCATCCGCAACGGTACTTGAACGCCTGATTTAACCCCTACCTCCCCTTCCCCAAGGAAGGAATCGCACATTGCCCGGCCTTTTATCCTTCCGAACATCCGACTTACCAAATACAAAAAATCCCGACAGCTTAACTTGTCGGGATTTTTTGTATTTAAAACTGTTGTTTGTGTACTTACGATAGGTTTTGGGAAGTCTTTTTTAATTCCCTCCCAACGGGAGGGGTGCGGCTGAAATGTGCGCAATGGCAGGGAGGGGTTTCGCCGGCATGCCGTCTGCAACGGTACATGAACGCCTGATTTAACCCCTACCTCTCCTTCCCCGAGGAAGGAATCGCACATTGCCCCTGCTTTTATTTCTTCCGGACATCTAGCTGTCCTCACAAACAACCTTCAGCTCCTCTTAAAATATTTTAAAGCCCACACTTAAAGCCCAAAGGTTTTGGCGCTGACCGTAATTTGAATTTACTTTTGATAAACCACCTTCGTAACGCAGATCGGCAGTTATTGCGCCGATATCAACACCTGCCCCGGCCTGGAAACCTAAAGTACTTTTGTTATAGTTACCAAAATCCTGGTAAGCATTGTTAAAATTATTTGAAAAACTTTCGCTCTTATTTAACTGGTAAGTGTATATAGGACCCGCCATAACGCGAAAATTCAAATCCTTTGCACCAAAGGATTTACCAACCAAAAGTGGAACATTCAGGTTAGTGAATCTTACTTTTCCGCTATAGTCGGTGCCATTATTATTAGCACTGAATTTACCGCCAGTTCCACTTAAATAAAGCTCTGGCTGCAAATAAAGGCCATTGCCTATCCGGGCAAATAACCCTGCCTGGTAACCTGTGAGGGTTGATTCTTTTAAATTATCGGTATTGATTTTTGAAAAATTGACGCCACCTTTAACGCCTAAAGAAAACTGTGCTTTTGCACTGATGCTTACCGCTATCAGTAATGCTGCACTCAATAAATACTTTTTCATAATTTTTAATTTTAGCGGGGTATAGCTGTTTTTTATACATCAATAGCACAAACCCCATTATTAAACATAGATAGTTTATAAAATTGGCCCTATTGATAGCCTTATTATTGCCTATCAATTGACGCGCCAAGTTTTTAAACGTTGCTTAAGCGTAATTTTTATAAGGAGATAAAAATAAATCAGCATGGCCTTGCCGCTTGTCATTTTGCAAGTAGTTTTGCCAGTATTTCTACACAACGTTCCAGTTCGGCAGGTGTTGAGGATGCAAAGCCCAACCGGGTAAAATTAGGGGCCGACAGATTATTTTCGCCCTGGAAGTAGAGTCCTTTTTTTAATGCACCCTGAGCCAGATCGGGCAGGTTAATCTTATCATCAAAATGTGTCCATACGGCCATACCGCCATCAGGCACTTTAAAATCAACATATTTTTTAAGGAAGTCACACATCAGGCCGCAAAAAATATCCCTCCGTTCCTGGTACATCCGTAATGATTTACGTAGATGCCGTTGAATAATGCCATTTTGCAATAGCTCGGCCATGGCGTTTTCGAGCATCGTATCACCCTGCCGGTCAATGGTTCTGCGGAGTTGTGCAAGGTGTTCAATAACATTTTCGGGGCCAACCAAATACCCAACCCTTATAGCCGGCGATATTGTTTTTGAAAAAGAACCGCAATACAGCACCATACCGGCATCATCGGCACTGGCCAGCGGCATCAGGGGTTTGTTTTGATAGTGAAAATCATAATCGTAATCATCCTCAAAAATAATGAAGCCATGCTTTTGTGCCAGTAAAAGTAGACGGATCCGCCTATTGGCTCGCAACGCTACCGTAGTAGGGTAATGATGATGCGATGTTACATACACCATCCGCACAGGCTGCTTACAGCAAAGCGCATCAAGCTTGTCGATATCTATACCGTATTCATCAACAGGTATTTTTAAAAGGTTTGCTCCGGCCTGCAAAAAGTTAGTTTCGGCCCCGGCCCAGCCTGGTTCGGCTGTTACAACGGTATCTCCCCGCTCCAGCAAGCCGGCACAGGCCAGGTGCAAGCCCATTACTGTGCCGCGCACAATAAGGATATTGGCAGGTGTAACCCTTAGTCCCCGTGTAATATTTAAATACGCCGCCAGTTCCTCCCGCAACCATATCGAGCCCTTTGGGTCTGCATAGCCTAAGCGGGTATAGGGGTTTCCGGTTAACAATTGTGTACGATAAGCCCTTGAAATATCAAGCACAGGCGCGATACGCACATCCGGAAAACCATCATCAAGATGCAGTTCGATGTTCAGATCGGCTATTTTACGTTGAAGATGAGGCGCCATTTTAACGCTGAACCCGGCTACTTTAGCAACATCATGTGTATCACTTAACAACTTTTGAGGTTTAGATACCGGCAAATGTGCCGCCACGTATGTGCCGCTGCCTGTACGGCTTTCCAGCCATCCCTGTGCAAGCAACTCGTCATACGCCCTGATAACCGTTTTACGGTGAACGCTTAACTCTGCTGCCAGTTGCCGGGTGCCAGGCAGCCTATGACCCGCCTTTAAAGTGCCGGCCTTTACCAAAGCCATTAATTGGTTGGCCAGCTGAATATAAACCGGTAAAACCGCGTCTTTATATATTCTTAAGCTTGATGAAAATACCTGCATAAAACCGGACTACCACTTTTGTATAAATTGGGCGACAATGGCGATCCAATAAACGCATAATTTTATAAAAAAACAAAATTATGGCAACTCCAGCAGCACATCTTATTCCCAGCAGATCAGCTAAAAGGGCAAATTACGAGCCCGAAACCATTAACGCCATCCTTGATGAAGCGTTGTACTGTACCATCAGCTATTCATCAGAAAATAAACCCTATTCCATCCCCACTGCCTTTGTGAGGTATGAGGATCGTATTTATATACATGGTTCTGTAGGCAGCCACCTGATGCGCGAGCTTGAAAAAGGCATTCCGGTTTGTATCTCTGTAACACTGATGGATGCGCTCGTGATAGCCAAATCAGCGTTTCATCATTCTGTTAACTATCGGTCGGTAGTGATATTTGCACAGGCCGAAAAAGTGGAGGACATGGCAAGCAAAATAGAAGCATTTAAATGGCTCACCAATAAAATTGTACCCGGTAGCTGGGATTACCTGCGCCCGATACAGGAAAACGAGGTACGCAAAACAACAGCGCTTGCCTTTAAAATTGACGAAGCCTCGGCAAAGATCCGTACAGGAATGCCAGTTGATGATGATGAAGATCTAAACCTGCCGATATGGACGGGCCTTATCCCCTTGCAAACCAAACGGATGCCCCCTATACCCGACAAATTGAGCGAAGGAATGCCATTACCATCTCATCTTGTGCATATTTAGTTTTAAAAATCAGGCTCGGCCTGATTTTTAAATTCTGCTGCCGTGTATTTTTTATATTTTTGCTTAAAATAATTTAACAATGGCCGAGATCAGTATCTCCAATAAAGATTGGGAACGTGTAAAAATTAAAGTTCAACGTAAGTACAACAACCTTAGCGATGAACAACTAAGATATACCGAAGGACAAGAAGAAGCCCTGATAACCAAATTGATGGATTTGGTAAACCGTAACAGGGAATATGTTGTCTTTACCTTGAAAAAGGCATTGGTAAATATTGATAATAACAGGCTGTAAATTAGGTCGTATTTGTAAAAATCGATAAGCTTTTCGTATTTTTATATGCTTTAATGTTGTACAGGGTATGGTGATCTTCAGAAAATATAAAAAGATAGGCTTATTTGCCGGTGTTATAATGCTGGCGGCCGGTGTTGCGGCTTTTGATGACGACCTGTTCCAGATATCGAAAAACCTTGATGTTTTTGCATCAGTATATAAAGAGGTGAACATCAACTATGTTGATGATATCAACTCGGCCAAGCTGGTTAAAACCGGGGTTGATGCTATGCTGGAGGGACTTGACCCCTATACGGAGTTTGTACCCGAATCTGAAATTGAGGATTATAAGCTGCATTATGTAAGCACCCAGTATGGCGGTATTGGCGCCAGCATCTTTGCGCGCAATGGCAAAGTATACGTATCTGATGTATTTGAAGGCTTCCCGGCCCAAAAAGGAGACGTGCGCCCTGGCGACCAGGTATTAAAAATAAACGACATCGACCTTAATGGTAAAAATAACGACCAGGTAAGCTTATTGCTGAAAGGCTCAAAAGGGGCTGCCATAAGGCTCTTTATTAAACGCGACAATGTTGCCCAGCCATTTGAAAAGAGCCTGGTACGTGATGAAATAAAACAACCTAATGTTTCTTACTCTGGCATGGTTGCCGGCAACATGGGTTATATTAAACTCGATAAATTCCTGGAAAACTCTGCCAGCGAAGTGACCAATGCTCTGGTATCCCTAAAAAAGAACAACCCCAGTGGTATTATATTAGATCTGCGCTCCAATGGTGGCGGCATATTACAAGAAGCAGTAAAAATAGTTAACCTTTTTGTGCAAAAAGATGTAGAGATCGTATCGCAAAAAGGAAAAATAAAAGATAAAAACTTTACCTACAGCACCGTTAGCGCTCCCCTTGAGCCTAATTTGCCCCTGGTAGTATTGGTAAACAGCCACTCGGCGTCGGCATCAGAAATTGTTGCAGGTTCGTTGCAGGATCTTGACCGTGCCATTATTATAGGCCAGCGCAGCTATGGCAAAGGCCTGGTTCAGCAAACGTTTAACCTGCCTTATAATAGCCTGGTAAAAATTACCATAGCCAAATACTATGTACCATCGGGCCGTTGCATCCAGGAACTGGACTATACCCACCGCAAGGATGATGGCAGCGTTGTTAAAGTAGCCGATTCACTAATCCACGAGTTTAAAACCAAAAATGGCCGCTCGGTTTATGATGGCAGTGGAATTTACCCTGATATTTTTATTAAACAAGAGCGGTTTGCCAATGTAACCCAGGCTTTGGTTGGCAAGCTTTTAATATTTGATTACGCCACTTTATACCGTGACAAGCACGCTAAAATAGCCGATATCAAATCGTTCAACCTATCAGATAACGACTATAACGACTTTGTAAAATATCTTGCTGATAAAAACTATAACTACACCACCTCATCAGAAAAACTGCTGAACAACCTTAAAACCGAGGCTACCAAAGAGAAGCAGTTTACCGAGATCCAGGCCGAATATGATGTATTGAAAACAAAACTCCTCACCAGTAAAAAGAACGACCTGCAACAACATAAGGATGAAATAAAACAGGTGCTTGAAAACGAGATAGCATCAAGGTATTACTTTGAAAAAGGCCGTTACGAAGCTAACTTTAAATACGATAAAGAACTGGCCCAGGCTGTAAAAACCATGCAGGATAAAGCCCAGCTGGCATCCATACTAAAAGGAGAAGGCAACTATAAAGTTATTGGTAAACCTATGCTGGCCATGGCCGGCAAAAAAGCGGCAGACAAGGATAGCGACGACGATCAATAAGCCGCTGTTATATTATCGCCCTTATAATTGTAACGGCTTAATTACACGTTGCACCGCATATTTAACTAAACTTTTTTCATCTGTTATTGTCATACCTCCAAACAAAACAATAACACTATGAAAAAGATCATTTTAACAGCCGCTATTTTTTTAGGTTGTTTATCAATAAAACCTGCCAGTGCACAAATAAGTTTAAGCATCAATATTGGCAGTCAACCAGACTGGGGACCAACCGGCTACGATCATGCAGACTATTACTACATGCCCGATATTGATTCCTACTATGATGTAAATACACATCAATATGTATATTTCAATAATAACGCGTGGATTCATTCAGCCGCATTACCTCCGCGTTACAGCAATTACGATGTTTACCATAGCTACAAGGTTGTAGTAAATGAGCGTACACCATGGGTTCGTAACAATGTTTACCGCACCAAATATGCAAACTACAGGGGGCGCCATGATCAAAACATCATCCGCGACAGCCGTGACGTGAAATACACCAAGCATTGGAATGGCAACGGCAATGGTAAAGGCAACAGACAAGTTGTACGCAAAGAAGTACGTAACGACCGTAAAGACGACCGCAAAGATGACCGTAAAAATGATAAGGGTCATGGTCACAGAGATTAATTTTTGATTGTTTATTTTATATGAAACAGGCTTTCCATAACAGGAAGCCTGTTTTTTTATGCGCTGTTACAGGCAAGAGACCTATCTGCATTATGATTTTAAACTTTTTGGATTAAATGTTGTCATACATCCAACAATGCGCAACTATAAATGAATTCATCCGTATTGGCGCAGTACTTTAACAAAATTATCAAATGAAAAAAATCATCCTGTCAGCAGCAATAATACTAAGCTGCTTCGCTATTAAAACAGCCAGCGCACAAGTAAGCGTTAGCCTGGGTTTAAATATTGGCAGCCAGCCTGCCTGGGGCCCTGTAGGTTATGACCACGCAAGTTATTATTACATGCCCGATATAGATACTTATTATGATGTACCTACCCATGAGTATGTTTATTTTGATAACAATATATGGGTACATCATACCTACTTACCGGTGCGTTACCGCAACTATGACCTGTATCATGGCTATAAAGTTGTTATAAACGACAGGAATCCATGGTTAAGGCATGATGTTTACAGAACAGAATATGCCGGTTACAGGGGCCGTCATGACCAGGGTTTTATCCGTAACAGCCGCGATACAAGGTATGCCAACTATTGGAGAGGCAATCATGATCGCAGGGGATCTTATAACCGTCCTAACTATGGTAACAGAGGATACGGACATCCTGAATTTCATGGTAACGGCGGCGGTCGTGATAACCACGGTGGCGGCGGACATGAGAACCACGGTGGTGGCGGACATGAAAACCACGGTGGCGGTGGACATGAGAATCACGGCGGCGGCGGACATGAAAACCACGGTGGTGGCGGACATGGAGGCGGTGGCGGACACGGCAGACATTAATCAATACCTTTAAAATATTAACAGGGTTCCCAAAAAGGAGGCCTGTTAATATTTGGGCACCTATTAACAACAATTAGTGACGGCTAACCATTACAAACGGGCTGCTTTTTATTTATGTTTGTGTGTTAGCCCGTCAACAGCAATGTATACACTATCAGAAGAGAATTATTTAAAAGCGATTTATCGCGTTGCGCAGCAAAAGGATGTTAAGATAACGCCTACCGCAATTGCCGAAACACTGGGTAACAACCCGGCATCGGTAGTGGATATGATACGCAAGCTTACCGAAAAGCAATTAATAGCTTATGATAAAAAACAGGGCGTAAAACTTACCCAGCTTGGATTAAAAGATGCTACATTGATAGTACGCAGGCACCGTTTATGGGAAGTTTTTTTGTTAGAGAAGCTGGGCTACCATTGGGACGAGATCCATGATATTGCCGAAGAACTGGAGCACATCAGTGATATTACACTGGCCGACAGGCTTGATAAATTCCTGGGCTTCCCGGAGTACGATCCGCATGGCGACCCGATACCCAAAGCCAATGGCAAGGTCCCCAAATCATTTTCAGTAACCCTAACCGATCTTAAAGCCGGCACCACCTGCCGTGTAGCCGCGGTTCGCGATACCAGCAATACCTTTTTACAATATCTTATTAAACTGGATATTGGCATAGGCACCCGCATCCAACTGATAGAAAAGATCCCCTTTGATAATTCCCTTGTGATTAGCATCAACGGTAAAGAAAACACCACCGTATCTCAAAAATTTGGCGAGAACATTTTAATAGATTAATTAAAAAAAAACGATCTGCAGATTGTCAACCTTTCGTCCTAATTTAAGAATATTTCAACTTTATTGGCCGTAAATTATCGATTTACGGTATTTACAAGCCCTTTTTCATCTTATTTTCATACAAGCCATCTACTTTAGTATTTGTGGAGTAACGGTGTAGCCTTTTTACCAGGAAATTTACCGCTTCTGCAACTGGGTTAGAGTTGTTTGATTTTTTGACGATAAAGAATTTCATTTATGTTGGCAGTAAAAACTTTAAGTAACAATTTAGCCACCTACAGGCGCAACGTTTACGCAATGGGTGATAAGTTTGAGATAAGTGTTGTTGGGAACGATCACTTGCTGGCCAATGAGCAAATAAACATTGCCATTTGTGAAATTAACCGGGTAGAAAAATTACTGTCGGCCTTTGGCGATGATAGTAACATTAAACAAATTAACCGTAACGCGGGCATTGAACCGGTAAAAGCCAATGGCGAAATATTCAGGTTGATTGACAGAGCTTTGCAAATATCTGAACTTACTCATGGTGCCTTTGATATTACCTATTTTACAGGTAATAATGTAACAGGTAATGATAATGCACTTGTTGAAAATGCTCCTGTTAAAACCGCTCCATATTCGGTAATGCAAACCAACTACCAGAGTGTTATACTTGACGCCGCTAAACAAACCATCTTTTTAAAAGAAAAAGGTATGCGCATTGGCTTTGGCGCCAATAGCAAAGGTTACGCTGCCGATAGGGCAAAATATGTTTTACAAATGAACGGCGTAAACAGTGGTGTAATTAATTCAGGCGGCGATTTGTTAACCTGGGGAACCCAGCCTAACCATAAACCATGGACAGTTGCAGCTGCCGATCCGGAGCAAAGAAAACAACCATTTGCTCACCTTAACATTAGTGATATGGCTTTTGCTACTTCAGTAAATGCCGAAAAATATGCCAGTGTAAGTAAAAAGAAATTCCAAAGCGTAACAAATACCAACAAAGGATTCCCGGTAAGCGAAATTAAAAGCGTAAGCATCATTAGCCCAACAGCCGAACTTTCTGATGCAATGGCTTCGCCGGTAATTAATATTGGCGTTAACGCAGGTATGTACTTAATAAACCAGCTAAATCAAATAGCTTGTATCATTATTGACGATCAAAACAGGGTTTACACATCAAAAGATGTAACCATCTGATATAAAATAAATTATAACCTATCAATTATTCAGGCAACGTGTTTATTTACAAATTATCCGGGCAATACCTGCCGGTTAAATAATTTAGTAACGTAATTGTTATCAACAGCCCCCTCCCCCTTGGGTATTACTGTTTAAATTGACCGATATTTGAATACAATTTTAAGTTTTTCTTCCCCCCAATGATAAAGTGGTTTGCGTATATTGTCCTCGTATTGATATTTGCACCATATTTATCATCTGCCGTTATTAAAAACAGCCCGTTAAATTCTGTTTATAATTTCCGTATGATTACGGTATTGCATGATAATCTATCTGCGGATACTATATTGTCAAAAAGCAAAAAACAGCAGGAACTGGATGAAAAAAATAAAATTAAAGAGGTAGCTAAGGCAAGAAGACAGGCAAAGCCCGAAAAGGTTGACGAAAATGGCAATACTACACCAGCCAAACCAAAACCGAAAAGACAGCGTCGGCCCGAAGGATTGGAGCGTCCGCCAGAAATACCACGAAGAAATGGCAATTAAACAGGTTAACAAACAATTTACCGATTTTTGATGAAGTACCTTTGCTTACTTTTTTTTGTGATGGGTAGTAATACCTTATATGCTGCAGGTATTAACACAGACCTTTTTACGCGCAACAACCTCCATGTTGTTGCCGATACAGATACCATTATCAGAAAGCAATCTGTTTCTGTAGGGATAAATTACGGCAGCGATGCGCTCTTTTTTGGTCGTACCGGGCCAGTCAAATACCCGTTTGTAACCGGCGACCTTATCTATAACACTAAACAGGGCTTCTTTGCCTACGGTTCGATACTCAAAGTTTTGGGATACACACCGATTGATGAAGTAGATCTGGGTGGTGGATATTTTTACAAATTTTCTAAAGATTTTTCGGGAGCGGCAAGCTACACGCGCTTTATTTTTAATAAAGATGCCAATGTTATAAAATCAGCATCATCAAATGATGTCAACCTCAAAAACTCCTATGATTGGCACTTCGTAAAAACAAGTGTGATCATGGATTACCTTTTTGGCAAATCAAACGATTTTTTTGTAACCGTAACCAACTCCAAATATATTGAAACCAGCTGGAGTATTTTTGATGACAAGGATTACCTTTCCTTTAATCCATCCTTTAATTTTATAACGGGCACCCAAAATTTTGTACAGCGCTATTCTCTTGACCATCGTTTTAAAGATGATATAGACAATATTTATGTACACAATGACCCCAACTCTGCACGTTATAACAGGAAGTTTAAGATGCTCAACTACAGTTTTAAATTGCCCATTGCCTATAACAGACCGCATTATACGTTGGAAGCATCGTGGCGATACTCTATCCCGGTTAACGTTGAGGGGGCGCTTGAAAACAGAAAAGAATCATTTTTTAACTTTACCTTTTACTACCTCTTTTATTAAACCGGGTATATGAATGTTTTAATAATTGAAGACGAAAAAGCACTTGCACAGGAACTTGAAATCTTCCTGACAAATTATAACTACATATGCGAGGTTTGTTACGACGGAACTTCGGCATCTGAAAAGATTGCTACCAATCTCTACGATTTTATTTTGATAGATCTGGGGCTGCCAGATTATGAGGGGCTTGACCTGCTGAAAGAAGCCAAAAAGCTCGATTCGGACGCGGCCTGCATCATACTTACAGCACGCGCCGAAATTACCGACCGCATTAAAGGTCTTGATCTTGGCGCCGATGATTATCTGCCCAAACCATTTTCGTTATTAGAGCTTCAAAGCCGCATGCAGGCAATAATCCGCCGCAAATTTGGTGTTAAAAACAATATAATTGAACTCGACGGTTTCCTTATCGATCTTACAAACCGTACCATTACATACGGCAGCAGTACGGTAAATGCCATCACAAAAAAGGAATTTGATCTTATTGCTTATTTAATTTTACATAAAAACCGCACCCTTACCCGCATGCAGCTAAGTGAACACATTTGGGGCAGCGTGGTTAATAATGATTACGACTCCAACTATATAGATGCGCACATTAAAAATATCCGGAAAAAATTAAATGCCTTTGCATCGCCCGATTGGCTGGAAACCGTAAGAGGACTGGGCTACAAAATTAAAATCAACGCTTAAGTATTGAAACTCAGAACAAAACTTACGCTTTTTAACGCCATATCAAAACTGGTGATTGCCATACTATTTGTATTGCTGGTACCGGTATTGATCAAAAATATCAGCAGTAATTATGTAGATAGCAAGCTGATAAAACAAAAAAACAAACTACTGCAAATAGTAAAAAGCCGGGGCATTGAAACCTACATTGTAAACGGCGAAGGGTACGGAAGTTACCTGCCCCTTAAAGATGAATATATAAGTCTTGACGAGGTTGAACCTAATTATTATTTAGATACCATTAAAAGAGGGAAACGCCTTTTTAGTGAGGGAGATACGCTTGAATACCGCATATTGAGCCATACTTTTAAAGTAAAAAATAAAAATTACCTACTGGAGATAGGCAAAAGTGTTGATACACTTGATGAAACCAGTACCCCGCTTCAAAACATAGCCTTCCAGGTATTGCTGGGCATGATCCTGCTTACCATCCTGGCCGACCAGGTTTATTCCAATTACGTACTTAAGCCACTCCGCACTATTATAAAAACAAAACTGATTGGTCAAAAGTTCCCTAATTTCCAGTCGTACCGGAAAGTGCGGACCAACACCTCTGATTTTGAACACCTTGATCTGAGCATTCATAAAATGATTGAGACCATTGCTGATAAATTCCATAAGGAGCGTGAGTTTATTTCTAATGCCTCGCACGAGCTCATGACCCCAATCTCCATCCTTCAATCAAAAATCGAGAACATGTTTGAAGAGGAGGATATCAGCGACGAGATTAAGGTACGTTTACTGGAGATGCAAAAGATCCTGAACCGTTTAAAAAGCATTACCAAAACACTACTCCTGATATCGCAAATTGAGAACGAACAGTTTTTAAAGGAAGACAAAGTAGCCGTAAGCGAATTACTGCAGGATGTATATGATGAAATCTCCATCCGCTTGCAGGATAAAAACATCAGCTATGATATTTCTATCCCCGATAACTGGTACCTGGTTAATATTAATAAATTCCTGCTGTTCAACCTGTTTTTTAACCTTATCAATAACGCTATTAAATATAACCGCGAAGGTGGCAGCATCCGGGTAACGGCAGTAGCAGTTCATGATAAATTTATCATCAGCATTACGGATACAGGCATAGGCATTGACGCCGATGCGCTTCCATCCATATTTAATCGCTTCAAAAAAATTCGCCAGTCGTTACAGCAGGAGAGTTTTGGACTTGGCCTGCCAATTGTAAAATCAATAGCCGGCTTTCATGATATCGAAATTGAGGTAGTATCAGAAAAAGATGCGGGCAGCACTTTTAAACTTATATTTCCGGCTACCTTAATAGTGGTTAATAATTAACCGGGCCCTTTCCGTGTATCGATAATTTTACATTTGATGTACTAAAAATTAGCCACTTTTTAGTGCCCACACTAAAGGGTGCACGCAAGCCCGAAATCCACTTTCTTAATTGTTAAAAAAGTAACGCCATAGTAATGATTCGCCTTCAATATTAGGGAATATACCTTTTGGCATTAGCTTTGCAAATAACAACTTATATACATATATAATATTATGAAATCTTTAAGAATAAGGGTAGCTACTTTTAGTTTAGCATTAGCAACAGCAGGCATTTTAAGCGCAGGCTGTAACTCATTAACCAAAACGCAAAAGGGTGCTGCAATTGGTGCCGGTGCCGGTGGTACCGTAGGTGCATTTATTGGCAAGGCAGCTGGCAATACAGCGTTAGGAGCTATTATAGGTGGTGCTGTAGGTGGTACAGCAGGTGCCTTTATTGGCCGTAACATGGATAGGCAGGCTGCAGAAATAAAACAAACTGTGCCCGGTGCTACCGTAACCCGTGAAGGCGAAGGTATCCTTGTAAAATTTGACTCAGGTATTTTGTTTGATACCGATAAATCGGCGCTTAAAGCAGAAGCGCAATCTAATTTACAAAAATTAGCGGCCTCGCTTCAAAATAATCCCGAAACAAATATTTTAATTGTTGGCCATACCGATAATACTGGTTCCAATGCCCACAACATGACTTTATCTGTGCAAAGGGCCGAATCTGTAAAATCATTTATAGCCGCAGCCAACGTTGCTTCATCACGTTTACAAACTTCCGGAAAAGGCGAAACTGAGCCAATTGCTGATAACACAACAGTTGATGGCCGTTCAAAAAACCGTAGGGTAGAGATTGTAATTGTTGCTAACACAACAATGAAAAACGAAGCCAAACAAGCCGGTCAGTAATAAGCAATTTCAATAATATATTGTTATAATAAAAGATCAAGTTAATTGTAAAAACCTGGCCGCGAGGGCCGGGTTTTTTATTTTACGGATATTATAATAACACAAAAAACAATTTGTAATCAATGAGTTAATCAATTACATTTGTTATATGTTAAAAAGATCAGGAGCGATATTACTAACTGTGCTGTACGCTGTTACGGTATTGGGCTTTGCTCTTAATCTGCATTATGTAGGCAGCAAGGCTGCTTCTGCAAAAACAAACACGGCAGTTATCAATTGTAGTTCAACAGGAAAGACAAATTGTTGCAAACGCACTCCGGTTAAGCCAAAAATTAATGATACTTTCCACGACGAAGCAACATCTTTTTTTAGCAAAGTATTCGCGTTTGCACTACCACAGTTACCCTTTAAAACCTTTTCTATTCACCACGGCAATCTGTATTTGCGAAAGTTTTTGACAGGGAACCAACCGACGAACCCTCGCGAGGTACCGCAACATTTATCCAAACCTTCATTTTCCGTAACTGATAAATTAATTGAACGCCCCGGCAATTTCACTTTCGGTTTATCTCAAAAAGTAGTTTAAAAATGAAAACGCTCAAAATATTCATCATCCTGTTTTCCCTGTCTGCTACCCTTGCCAAAGCACAGTTTATCAAAGCCGAGTTGCAGGTTAGCGGCCTTACCTGTGCTCTTTGTGCCAAAACAACAGAAAAGTCTTTACGCGCACTTCCTTTTGTAAGCGAAATTAAAACCGACCTAATCCGCAATACCTATCTTATTACTTTTAAAAATGATGTACCGGTAAACTTCGAGCATATCAGCAAAAAGGTACAAGATTCCGGCTTCTCGGTAAACAGCCTGAAAGCCACATACAACTTTGATAACACCAAAGTTGCCGATAACTATTTTAGCTACGGGGGCGATACCTACCGCTTGCTTAATCCCGCTGATAAATCCATCAATGGAACGGTTAACGTTACCGTTGTTGATTTTGGTTTCGCGCCAAAATCGGTATCCAAAAAATACCTGGGCCAGGTAACTGATAAAGCTCCTGCCTCCGGCCGTATCTATCATTTAGCGATATAGAACTTTAGCGGCTCTCTAAAATAAATACACCATCCGTCAATTATAAGTTGTAAAATTTCGCGAAACGCTGAAGTAGAAATGACGTTTTAAAAGGTTTGTCATCCTGAGGAACGAAGGATCTATTCGCCGACCTGTACAGGGCGAAGAAGCATGGCGAACAACAGATCCTTCACTGCGTTCAGGATGACAAAAAGTTTTTTTTGCAAAAAAAAGCGCGACCATTTTCACGGTCACGCTGCTGTAGGGGATATTAAAAAAATCTTTTAAACTCTGATATAGATCTTATTCTTATCTAACAGCCAACCTACGCTCCAACATATAAGCATATAGCTGATAGCAAATAATAGTGAGCCTATGGCGCCGGGCGCTATTACCTGGTACAAATTATCATTTATCCAGCCGTATAAACTGCCGCCCTTTACCGTGAACATGTAAAAAAAGATAACCAGCGTTTCTGACAGTACATAAATTGGCAGCGGATTTTTACCTAAAATGGTAAAGAAACGGGTCCAGTTACCTTTGTTCCAATCGTTTATTTCGAGGGCATAAACCAGGAAAGAAAGGATCACCAGGTCGAGTCCGGTTGTAACCAGTACAAATGAGCTGCTCCACAGCTTTTTGTTGATTGGGAATACCATATTCCAGCACAAGGCCAGGAATATGAACAGGCAGCCCATCAGCAACATTTTAGATATCACATCATATCCCTTGCCCTTTTGTTGAATAAACTTCCCGGCATAATAACCAACAACTACGTTAACAATAGCCGGTAGCGTACTCAATATACCTTCGGGGTCAAAAGCTATCTTCTCGCCATGATACAGATGGTTATCGCCTAATACAAATTTATCAAGAAAGATACCCGCGTTCCCCGTCATACTCAAGGGATTTGATGGATCACCAAAAACCAGTAGGATTACCCAGTAACCAATTAAAAACAATACCGATAGTATGATAACCGATTGTTTTGACAGAAAATGGATCATGAGTGATGCAAAACAATAGCACAATGCTATCCTTTGCAAAACCCCCATAATACGGGTATGGCTTATAGGCGAAAACTCAACATGTCCCTTATCTAAGCTAAAGAAGGGGAACCAATACATCAGGTAACCTATTAAAAATATCAGCAGGGTACGTTTAAATATTTTCGCTAGCACCGCTGCGTTACCCATTTCCAGGTAGCGTTTCATAGAAAAGCTCATGGCATTACCAACGGCGAATAAAAATGAAGGAAAAACCAGGTCGGTAGGTGTAAAACCATGCCAGGCCGCATGTTCCAATGGCGAAAATGCCTGCGCACCGCTACCGGGTGTATTTACAATGATCATAAAGCATATGGTCATCCCTCTAAATACATCCAGCGATAAAAATCGTGTTGATGATTTGTTCATGTTTTGGTTTAAAAAAGTTTTTACCGGTTTGCAGCAGGGAACAATACCCGGTAGTCTATAAAATATGCCGGGATATTGCTATCCCGGCAGCATTAATTAATGGTATCCTGGATTTTGTTTAAGTACAGGGGCGCCACCTTTCGCGCTCAGGTCAATCTCGGTAAGTGGAATTGGGTAGTATTCGCTTTTCCCTTTCACAAATTTGCCCCCTTTAACATCATTGGTTAGTGTACTTTGATAAGCGATATAGGCATTAAGCTCTGTATCAGCAATACCCCATCTTACCAGGTCAAAAAAGCGATGACCTTCCATGGCTAACTCAATTTTCCGCTCAAAATAAATGGCTTTAAGTGCAAAATCCTTACTTGCAAAAGCACCGGGCAAATAAGGGCTCACTTTATAATTTGCAGCAGGCGTATTGGTAAAACCCGCGGTAGGGTTATCATCGTTTTTATAACTATGCACCCACCCTGTTGTATTAGCAGCCCGGTTGCGCACCATATTAACATAACTTTCTGCCTTATCAAAATTACCAAGTTGTGCTTCAACTTCGGCAGCCATGAGCAATACATCGGCATAACGGATCAGGTTATAATTGATGCCAGAGCCTGGAGCCCATGATGTATTATCACCATTGGTAGTTTGCTCGGCCTGACCGTAAACATTTTTAATGGGCGAGTAAGGGCCCGCGTACTGCTGATCCCTTATCCAATCGGTACCCGGGTGTAAGCCCCAGTCAAGAAAAGGAATGCCTCTGCGACCAACCGTCCAGTCTAACCGCGGATCTACTGTTCCGGCCTCGGGGGTAAAATCTCCATCGGCGGCAATGCCCATATCCGTTTTTAACGCATGGCTGTTATAATCGTCAAGGTATGGTAAGCCGGTAACCGCATTTGTGCGGAAATGGTTTGCCAGATCAATGGAAGGCTGATAAAAACCGCAGCAACTAAACGGACTGCTATTACCGTAAGGAAAATTCAGCATATCGCCATTGTTGGCATTTGAAGGGCCACCCGGATCTGTATTGGCAGCTGCCTGAACCGCAAAAACAGACTCGGCGCTGTTATTGGTTGCCGCCCTAAAATTATCATTAAACCTAGTGTTCAACGTATACTTTTGCCCCAAAGCGGTTACACCGTGGCCTATAACAGCGTCAAAAACCACTTTTGCCTCGGCATATTTATGTTCATATAAATATGTTTTTGCTAAATAAGCACCCGCGGCCCACTTGTTGGCACGGCCAACATTATCCTGCGTATTAGGCAAATTATCATACGCGTATTTAAAATCAGCTTCAATTTTTGGCCAAATATCAGTTGTGTTGGGCTGATTGATATCCGTTGTGGTTTCATCAAGATAAGGCACATTATTAAACATCTTTTTCAGATCGAAATAATAATGCCCCCGTAAAAACTTTGCCTGGGCCAATATATTGGTTTTTGCCGCGGCAGTAATTACGGCAACCTTTCCTGTTATTTTAATAGTGTTATTGGTTCTTGAAACGCCTTCAAAATCGGCCCTCCATTTACTATCAAAAAAGCCGTTGCTCGCATCGGGGTTATACTTCAGGATAGGTTCAATGGGCTGCTGATCGCCGGCAATACTTCCCTTTGAAGCATCACCACCCGCAACTCCTCCATATATCCAATTATCAGGCGATGCCTCCCAGGCTCCGCCGCCGCCTATAGCCGCATCCCCACCCTGCTGCCCGTCTAAAACGGCATAAGCGCCTACAAGCAGCTCATTAGCTCCTGCTTCTGTTTCCAAAAACTGCGGCTCAAGCGCACCTGTAATTGGTTTATCAAGAAATGTTTTCTTACATGCACCAAGAGCCAAAACGCTGAACAACATGATGCTGAAATATTTTTTTGCTTTCATTGTAATACTTTTAATGCTGTTGTTATAATGAAAAATTAACTCCGAATAAAAATGTACGTGGACTGGCATAGCTGCCTTCGTCAATACCAAAGTCTTTGGTATTACCACTTAGCTCGGGGTCAATCCCGCTGTAACCGGTTAAAGTAAACAGGTTGGTTGCCGATACATATATCCTTAACTTTTGAACACCAACCTTTTTTAAACTGTTAATATTAAATGTGTAGCCAATTTGCGCGTTACGCATACGCACATAGGTTCCGTTTTCAACAAAATACGAGTTGGGTGTTGCGCCGCTGCTGGTTGATGCATCCAATTCCTGTATAGGAGCCTTTGCATTTTGATGCGTCGGGGTCCATGAATCATTAAGGGCGGTGTAGCTTTTAGCTGTTCCAAATGAAGCATAAAAGTCTCTCCAGTATTTAACACTGTTCCACAATTTGTTGCCGAATGAGCCATAAAGAAATATGCTGGCATCAAAGTTTTTATAATTTACACCCAGGTTTAGCCCGGCAGTAACCTTAGGGTTAGGATTGCCAATAAATGTACGGTCAGCATCGGTAATTATACCATCGCCATTTACATCTTTATACCTGAAGCGGCCCACCTTTGTATCTGATTGGTAAACCGCATTTGGATCATTACTTATTTTTTGAGCGCTGGCATCGGCGGCATCAATCTGGCCCTGGTTATTCCAAAAGCCTACTACCTGGTATCCGTAAAATTCACCTAATGAGTGGCCCACGGCGCTCCTGGTAATTGGGCTATCAAAACGGCTTGTGGCATCACCTACAAAATAGGTTCTGTCATCAGATACTTTTAATATTTTGTTATTGTAAGTAGTTATAGTACCGGTAGCGCTAAAATTAAGGTCTTTGCTCGCTCTGATGTTGCCGGTTACAGATATATCAAGACCTTCAGTTTTCATTTTACCCACGTTTTGAGCGGGTACCTGCCCGTTACCGGCCGTGCCTAATTGCGTGGCGGCGTATAAAAGATCCTTTATATCCTTACGATAGTAATCGGCTGTTATTGCTATTTTACCATCAAGTATGGTAGCATCAAACCCAAAGTTGGAGTTGATATCCTTTTCCCATAAAGCATGAGGGTTGGCTATCTGATCCTGGTAAAAGCCCGGCAATAGTGCGGAGTTACCATCTAAGGGATAATATGACTGGCCAATATTAGTACCAAAGGTGGTATAAGCATCCTTTGATCCCATATTAATCTGGTTACCCATTATACCCCAGCCACCTCTCACTTTAAGATCGGTAAGCCATTTTGCATCTTTAAGAAAACTTTCCTGTGATATACGCCAGCCCGCACTAAATGCCGGGAAATAACCGTAGCGTTGGTCTACAGGGAATTTTGATGAACCATCGCGGCGAATGGTTGCGTTAAACAGGTATTTGTTATCATAAATATAATCAAGACGCGCAAATTCAGACAACAACGATGTGGAGCTTTTACTACTGTAATTGTTTTTGTTTGTTGTACCTGTCGAAAGGTTCACATAATCAGGATCAAAATTATAAAAGCCCTGTATACTGCCTCCAAGGCTTTTATCATACGTTTCAACCGACTCGGTACCTACCACAACGTTAAGATTATGCTTCCCGAAGATTTTTTGATAGGTTAGGGTATTGGTCCAGTTATAACTGTAACTATTGGCAGAGTTTTCGTTATAGCTGTTTATGAGAGAATTTTCAACGTTTTCATAGGTTGGATAGGTAAACGCGTGGTCGTTGCTATTGGTGATATCGCCTCCAAAACTGGTACGCAGGGTAAGCCCCTTAAAAATATCCGCTTCGGCAAACATGTTACCCAACAGGCGGTAAGCTGTAGAACCATTGTTTTTGGTGCGCTGCTGTATAGCCACCGGGTTATTGGCATCGCCCAGGCCGGTACCATAACTACCGGCATAATTACCTTTTATATCATAAACCGGGATTATTGGCTGCTCTCTCAAGCCCATAGCGATAACACCATCCGGACTGTTGGCGGTGATCTGTGCATGGTTGGCCGCGGCTACCTGTGGCGTTCTGGTAATGGAATATGACAGGTTTTCGCCTACCCTGATGTGTTTGGTTATATTAAAGTTGGTGTTTGAGCGTAGTGTGTATCGTTTAAGATAGGTATCTATCAACGTACCCTGCTGATTAAAATAGTTAAGCGAAAACAGGTAGTTTGCCTGCTCGGTACTGCCACTTAATGTTAAGTTATGACTTTCTATCGGCGCGGTTTTAAACAGCTCGTGATACCAGTCTGTACCGGCTTTATTGGCTCTTGTTATCCTGTAAAAATTATTATAGTCGTTGGGCGATGTATAAAAAGGATTGACATAGTATTTTGAAGGATTTACCGATGGATCGCCTTCTTTGGCCCCGGCGGGTGTTATATAATCAGGCAGTGTAAAGGTTGTTCCGGTGCCCGAAGGATTATACAACGGATCCTGGAGATCAGTAATACCCGAGTTTTTTTGTGCTGTTAACTGCAGGTTGGCCATCTGCTGCGGGTTAAGCGTATTCCAAACGTTGCCTCCTTTTGGCACCTGTGTGCCATAATAAGCATCGTATTGTACACTCACTTTACCCTTACCTCTTTTAGTGGTAATGATGATAACCCCGTTTGCCGCCCTGGCTCCGTATATAGAGGCCGAACTTGCATCCTTTAACACCTGTAACGATTCCACATCATTGGGGTTAATGGTACTTACATCATAAGTTTCCATACCATCCACCACGTACAATGGCGTATTATCCCCAAATGTGTTAAACCCCCTGATGTGTACCTGGGGTTCTTCGCCCGGCTGGCCCGAGCCTGTTACTGTAACACCAGATGCCTGGCCCTGCAACTGGCTGTTTACTGATGATGAAGCCTGCTTATTTAAATCTTTAACATTTACAACAGCCACGGCACCGGTAAGATCCTTTTTCTTTTGGGTGGTATAACCAACCACAACTACCTCGTTGAGGGCCTTTGACTCCTCTACCAATTTTACGTTGATGATGGTTTTCCCGTTAACAGCTATCTCCTGGGGTGTAAAACCCAAAAAGTTAAAAAGAAGTGATCCGGTACCATCGGGCAGCGTTAAGCTATACTTACCATCAATATTGGTAACCGTACCTAAGGTACTTCCCTTAAGCTTTATACTTACTCCCGGCAATGGCGCGCCGGCAGCATCGGTAACTGTACCTGTTACCGTAAGGGTAACAATGGCCTCCCCATCTGTTGGTTTAATAATAATGATATCATCCACCACCTGGAAGGTGAGCTGTTGATTTTTAAGTACATGGTTCATTACCGTTTCAATACTGGCATCCTGTAGTTCAACGTTGATCTTTTTATCTACGTTAACCTGGTCCAGCCGGTAAAAAACCGTGTACTTGCTGCTTTTCTCAATCTGCTTAAACATCTGTTTAACAGATATATTGTTCACACTAAAGTTGTAAACATTTTGCGAGTAAGCGGCAGCGTGTATTTGCATTATTCCCGTTAAGAGTAAAACAGTTACAAGCTTCATAATTTTAATCGTTTTTTGCCATGCACGCACAGCCATTACAGATTTTCTGTCAAAATTTATCATAAATTTGTGTTTTAATTAGTTAATACGATGCTTCCCCAAGCGTAGGGTATTAGCTATTGATTTATAGGACCCGGGTGTTAGCGCACTTCGGGTTTTTTATTTTGAAAGAGAGCGTTAGTTTTTTATCATAGTTTGTTTTTTAATTTTTAAGATTAGCTGATTAGTTTTTATTGTTTTTAGTAATATTTACAGTGTTACCCGTTATAGCATAGTTGATAGCCGTATTGCCTTTAATTAACTCCAGAACCTTATCAATACTGGCCACATTTTTAAAGCTGCCAGAGTAGCGGATGTTTTGCAGCACGGTATCATCCATCATAATTTTTACATTGTACCTGCGCTCCAAAACCCTGGAGATCTCATCAAGCGTATTGCCATCAAACACCAGCAAATCATCCTTCCATCCATCATACCGGTTCAGCTTCGCCGAATCCACCTGCAGCACCTGTATCTCGTTCAGGTTTTTTAGCTCTTTATCATCCTGTTTTGCCGCGTATCGCTCTGCTTTGGGATAAAAGATCCTGAGCACCTGTTGTGGTTTCACATAAATACGGCTCATTTCATTGGCGTTGTTATCTACATTGCCCTCAACTGATACTTCTCCTTTTACCACTGTTGTTTCAAAAAACGAATCGTTAGGATAAGCCTTCAGGTTAAATTTTGTACCGATATCCCTGATGGTATAATTTTTAGTGTTAACCAAAAAAGGAATAGTTTTTTTTCCCGGAGCTATCTCAAAAAAAGCTTCGCCCTCCAGGTAAACCGTGCGGTTGGTTTTATTAAAATTAGTACTGTAATTAAGCTTGCTCCCTGCGTTTAACCAAACAATGGTACCATCATTTAAAATTATTTTTTTGATGCCGCCATTTTTAACCGATACCTGCCTTACACGCTGAATATTTTGTGAGTAATGGTTTACCAGCAACGCTGTAAGCACGCCAAACATGGCTACCACAGCGGCTACCTTACTCCACACTTTTAGCCTCACATATTTTGCCTCTTGCGGTATTGTTGCCAAAGCAAATTTATCAAAGGCTTTTTCCTCATTCACCACTCCCGGCTGCAGGTACAGCATATTTTGCCAGGTTTCATACAACTGTGCAAAATACTGTTCATTCTCCGGGTGCGCGCTTACCCATTCCCTTACCTGCGCGGTCTCCTTTTCATCGGCTTCGCGGGTTATATACTTTACCAGTAAAAGTTTTATCTCTTCGTTGTCCATTCTTATTATGATTACAAGACAATTGAAAAAGCGAATACCCTCAAGCACTTTGAAAATATTTTTTCATTAAATTGGGGGATATCACAAAAAGCCACCCGCTAATTGCGCACAACGTTGTTAACACAGAATTTTTGTACATTAGCTTATCATTATTTCCATATTAAATTTGAATCTTTCAAATTTTAATCGCTAACTTGTTAAAGTTTTTTAAAAAGTATTTCATTTTACTTGTAATATGAATAGATGATTACCAAACCCGCCGACGCCTTAATTACAAAACTCACGCAGGGTGATGCCCGGGCGTTTGAAGTTTTATTTAAACTTCATTACACCCGCCTTACCCTTTTTGCCAATCGTTTTGTGAATGACCTGTCGGTTGCCGAAGAGATAGTGGCTGATGTATTTACTGATTTGTGGGAGAAGGGGCACGAGGTTACTTTTTCAACATCGGTAAGTTCATATCTATATAAGATGGTGCAAAACCGCAGCCTTAATTATTTAAAGCACCAAAAGATAGAGAACCTATACGTTAGCTACCTTGAAAAAAATGACCTGTTTGATGAAGTGCGCAGCACTGTAGAAAATGGCTACGAAGAAAAGGAGCTGGCTCGCCAGATAAAAGCTGCCATTAACACCCTCCCCGAAAAGTGCCGCGAAATTTTTGTACTGAGCCGCTTTAGCGATATGAAGTATAAAGAGATTGCCAGCCAGCTTAATATTTCGCCCAAAACTGTAGAACGCCAGGTAAGTATCGCCCTTGAAAAGCTAAGGCAAACGCTGAAGCATGTGAGTTATTTGTTGTTTTTTTGAGGGGATCCGATAGTGATAGATTTTAGCCCTTGAATGTTCGAAAGGTTAAAAGGAGCAGGAGGATGTGCGATTCCTTCCTCGGGGAAGGAGGAGGTAGGGGTTTGACCAGCCATTCACTGCCGCATTTCTCGTCGCTTTTAGAAACCCCTCCCTGCATTTGCGCACATTCCCAACCGCACCCCTCCCGTTGGGAGGGAATAAAAAAGCTTTCGAACACTTCTGGCTTAAAAACCCATCGCCATAGGGCAGAGGCTGTAAGTTCTACCTACAGCCCCATTTCCTTCTTCAAAAACTGGCCAGTAAAGCTATCTTTCACCTTGCACAAACCTTCGGGAGTGCCGCTGAAAAGGATTTTTCCACCGCCAGAGCCGCCTTCGGGACCAAGGTCAATTACGTGATCAACCACTTTAATTACATCCAGGTTGTGTTCTATAACCAAAACCGTGTTGCCTTTATCAACCAATTGATAAAGTACGCCCAACAGCACGTTGATATCTTCAAAATGCAGACCGGTTGTTGGTTCATCCAATATATAAAAAGTATTACCTGTGTCTTTTTTTGATAGTTCGGTAGCCAGCTTAACACGCTGTGCCTCTCCACCCGATAAGGTGGTTGATGCCTGGCCCAACGTAATATAGCCCAACCCCACATCAAACAAGGTTTTTATTTTACGATAGATGGCCGGGATATGTTCAAAAAATGGGGTGGCATCTTCAATGCTCATATCCAGTACATCGCTGATGGATTTGCCGCGGTAACGTACTTCCAGCGTTTCGCGGTTGTAACGGCGACCGCCGCATTCTTCGCAAGGCACCTGTACATCTGGTAAAAAGTTCATCTCTATCACTTTCATACCGGCACCCTGGCAGGTTTCGCACCTGCCACCTTTTACGTTGAACGAGAAACGCCCGGGTTTATACCCCCTGATCCGCGACTCGGGCAATGCAACATACAGGTTACGAATATCCGAGAACACACCGGTATAAGTAGCCGGATTTGAGCGTGGCGTACGCCCGATAGGTGTTTGATCTATCTCGATCACCTTATCAATATTTTCCAGGCCCTCAATTTTATCATAAGGCAGCGGATGTTTTTTAGCCCTGAAAAAATGATGGTTCAAGATAGGGTATAAAGTTTCGGTAATTAAGCTTGATTTACCACTACCCGATACGCCTGTAACGCCAATAAGTTTACCCAACGGAAAATCAACCGATACCTTTTTAAGGTTATGACCGGTTGCTTTTTTAAGGCTTAAGGTTTTGCCGTTACCCTCTCTCCTCTTTTCGGGCACAGCGATAGAACGCTCGCCATTAATATAGGAGGTTGTGAGCGTATGCTCTTTCATTAGTTCGGCAGGGGTTCCTTGTGCAACTATCTGCCCGCCGTGTACTCCGGCTGCCGGGCCCATATCTATCACATGGTCGGCTTCCAGTATCATATCTTTATCGTGCTCAACCACCAAAACGGTGTTACCCAGGTCGCGCAGGTTTTTGAGGGCATTTATTAAACGCTCATTATCGCGCTGATGCAAACCGATACTTGGCTCATCCAAAATGTACATTACGTTCATCAGCTGCGAGCCAATTTGTGTGGCCAGCCTGATGCGCTGTGCCTCGCCGCCAGAAAGTGTTTTGGCCGTACGATCGAGCGTTAAATAACTCAGCCCTACATCCAGCAGAAACACGATTCGTGCTCTAATTTCTTTCAATATCTCTTTGGCTATAACATTCTGGCGTTCGGTAAGCCTGTCTTCCAGCCCGTTGAACCATTCCTGCAGATGATTGATATCCATGCAGGCCAACTCAAATATGTTTTTGTTATCTACCTTAAAATGTAACGACTCTTTTTTCAACCTTGCACCTTCACAAACGGGGCAGGTTTTAAGCACACGATAGTTTTCCATATCGTCCATACCCTCATCATTACGGCGTTCCTGCTGCTCTTCAAGCATACGCACTATACCATCAAAAGTGATGGAGTAGCTTTGCACATTCCACTTGTTGTATTCAACAGAAACATTAATCGTATCGGGCGCACCGTTCAGGATGATATCCAGGTGATCGCGACTTAGTTTTTCTATCGGTGTAGTTAACGAAAACTCATATTTTTTTGCCAAGGCTTTCAATACCTGGAAAATCCAGGTTTCGCGGTATTCCCCTATCGGCGCCAAACCACCATTCATGATGGTAAGCTTTGGGTTAGGAATAACCGAAGCTTCATCAACCTCAAAAATATACCCCAGGCCATTACATTTTTCGCAGGCGCCATAAGGCGAGTTGAATGAAAATGTATTGGGCTGCGGCTCATCATATGAAATACCCGAAACCGGATCCATCAAATATTTACTGTAATAGGCTACATTACCATCTTTATCGCCCACCCTAATGATGCCCTTGGCAATTTTTAACGCGGTTTGTACAGAGGTGTATAAACGCTTGCTATCTTTTTCTGTTACAACCAGCCTATCCACCACAATATCAATATCATGGATCTTGTACCTATCCACCTGCATCTTAGGTTCCACATCGGCCATTGCGCCATCAATCCAAACCTTAAGGTATCCCTGTTTACGTATGGATTCAAATAATTCGCGGTAATGACCTTTACGTGCCTTTACCACCGGGGCCAGTATATTAACCGGCTCGCCGTCAAATTTTTCGGTAATGGTTTTCAGGATCTGATCTTCAGACATGCGCTCCATTTTCTCGCCGGTAGTATAGGAATAAGCATCCCCGGTACGGGCAAACAGCAAACGCATAAAATCGTAGATCTCGGTAATGGTACCTACGGTTGATCGTGGGTTTTTACTGGTGGTTTTTTGCTCAATAGCAATAACCGGACTAAGGCCAGATACTTTATCTACATCCGGCCGTTCCATACCACCCATAAACTGACGGGAGTATGCCGAAAACGTTTCCATATAACGGCGCTGCCCCTCGGCATAAATGGTATCAAATGCCAGTGATGATTTACCGCTGCCACTTAAACCGGTAATTACCACCAGCTTGTTGCGCGGAAAAGAAACATCAATATTTTTTAAGTTATGTACCCGGGCTCCGTAAACTTCAACTTCACTTTGCTCGCCCAGATCAACAGTTTTTGTAATCATATATTAAGGATGATTTAGTGAATTAGCGGGTTAGTGATTTTTAAGACCAATTAGAAAAAACCTTTGCCAATCTTAAACAGGAGAAGCAAAAAAAAAATCACCAAATCACTAATTCAGTAACGCACTAATTAGCCCGCAAATATACGCAAAAAAGGCCGACCTTCCAGCTGGGAAGGTCGGCCTCAAAGTGCTCCGTAGTGTAATCTTTAATTAATTATGACATTGACAGTCAATATCAATTAAATGCCAGCAGTTGTGTTGGCTGGGTAATATTAATGTAGTTTTTATACCCAAACTTTTTAGGCTGCTCAATAATTGCTTTCATGGCAATAAGCTTGTAAACATATGAACCGGTTTCGCGGTTCAGGCTCATGCGGAAATAATTATCTTCGTTTTGCTTGTTGATGGCTTTAGCTAATTTAATAGAGCCATTGTTGTAAGCAGCGGCAGCCAATGTCCAGCTGTTAAATTCACCGTATAGTTCTTTAATATACTTGCAGGCCGCAATTGTTGATTTGCGAACGTTCTGCCGTTCATCAACCCCATGACCTACCTTTAAGCCGTAGGTACGCGCGGTGCCTGCCATAAATTGCCATAAACCCGATGCTCCTTTGGAAGAAGTGCCCGATTTAAGACCCGACTCCACAAGCGGAATGTATTTAAAATCATCAGGAATACCGTAAAACTTCAATATAGGCTCAATAATAGGGAACAGTACTTCGGCCTTACGATGCAGCAAGGTTGATTGTACATTCTTAAAAGCATGTTGTCTGAGCGATTTATTGAGTTTGAAAGTAACCCTGGCATCATTAACAGGTAAAGCTTCGGCTGCAAAATTATAGGCAGCGGTATTGCTTTTAATAAAAATAAATTTCGAGGTTCGATCGCTTAATCGTGCCGGTTTTGCAACCGATTCAGTAATTGTTGTACTGAAGATATTAAGCATGGAAATGAGAACCAGCACCAGCGTTACGGAGCACGTAAGTAAGTGTTTTTTAATCATTTCTTTTTTTATCATTAACTATACATTAGGTAAAATGTGCTGCAAAGGTAGGTCATACGATTCACATAATCAAATACTTAGCTTTTTGCTAACTTTTTTAGTGTTGGTTTTCGGTTCAAAAACCGGGTTTAAAACTGTTTAAACCCAGTTTTTGAACCGCAATATTTTTTTGAAATTTTTGATTAGTTTTTGCCAAAAAAGCGTAACTTTGACCCTCACGCTGCGAAAGCGCTAAACAAAAAAATATGGTATTTAAGAGACCAACAGGTAGTCGCGACGACAAGCCGGGAAAAGCAACAGGTAGAAACTCTACCGGCAGAAGTTCAAGAAGTGATGATCAACCCAAAAGATCATCATCCGCTTCAAAAGGCAAGGCCACTCCAAACGGAGATAAAAAGAAATTAACCCGCCCGGAAAAACCTTTCCAAAGCAACAGGTTCAGTGACGACAAGCCCAAAAGCAGTTTTAGGGACGGTGCTTCATCTGGCGATAAAAAATCATCTACAAGATCAAGGCCATATTCTGGCCGCCCAACATCCGGCGATAGCGATAAACCTAAAAGCAATTTCAGGGACGGCGCTTCATCTGGTGATAAAAAAAGTTTTTCGCCACGCAGCAAGCCATACTCTGGCAGGCCATCATCTGGTGATAGCGACAGGCCGCAAAGAAACTTCGGTGCAAGTTCTGGTCCAAGTGAAAGAAAACCTTACTCCGGCAGACCATCATCCGGCGAAGGCGAAGAAAGACCTAAAAGAAACTTCGGCGCAAGTTCTGGCCCGAGTGAAAGAAAACCTTACGCTGGCAGACCATCATCCGGCGAGGGCGAAGAAAGACCAAAAAGAAGCTTCGGCGCAAGTTCTGGTCCAGGCGAAAAGAAACCATACTCTTCTCCACGTACGCGTAAATCAAATACAGATTTTGGCGATAAGCCTAAAAGAAGCTTCGGCGCGGATAAAGGTGGCGAAGGTAAATTTGGTGCAGGAGCAGAAAGATCAACAGAGAAAAAATTTGGCGACAGGCCAGCCGATGGCGGATTTAAAAAACGCGAAGGCAGTTTCTCTAAAGATAAACCAGCTTACAACGCCGACAGGCCGCAACGCAAGCCGGTATATGATAAAATAACTAAAGATCTTGACGCGCCCGCAAAAACCATGCGTGGTCGTAAAAAACCTGCAGAAAGCAAAACTAAGGACGACGGACTTATCCGCCTTAACCGTTATATTTCAAATGCAGGTATTTGCTCACGCCGTAAGGCCGATGAGCTGATCATTGCCGGTGTGGTATCGGTAAATGGGGTGGTAGTTGATGAGTTGGGTGCTAAAATTGATCCCATGAGAGATGAGATCAAATACAATGGCTCAACCCTGCGCCGCGAAAAAATGGTTTACGTATTATTAAATAAACCAAAAGACTATATAACTACTACAGAAGATCCGCAGGAACGCCGTACGGTGATGCACCTGGTTGAAAAAGCAACTAAAGAACGCATTTACCCAATTGGCCGTTTAGACAGGAATACCACAGGCTTGTTGTTAATGACCAACGATGGCGAACTGGCCGATAAACTTTCGCACCCGCGCAGTAACATCAGCAAACTGTACCAGGTTGAACTAAGCAAAAGCTTATCACAAGGCGACCTTAACAAGATCATCTACGGCGTTGAGCTGGAAGACGGTTTAATAAAACCCGATTCGGTATCATACGTAGCCGGTGGCTCAAAAAGAGAAGTAGGTATACAGATACACAGTGGCAAAAACCGTGTGGTACGCCGCATTTTTGAAAGCCTTGGTTACGAAGTTGTAAAACTGGACAGGGTGGTTTATGCCAACCTTACCAAAAAGGACCTTCCGAGAGGCCGCTACCGCCATTTGGAAGAAAGTGAGATCATCCAGCTTAAACACCTGATAAAATAATAATAAAATGCCTCGTTAACCAACGGGGCATTTTTTTTGCCGATTTTGTTAACTTGCGTTCCTTAATCAATTCTTACCCATATGAAAAAAGTCCTTTTGATCATAGCGATGCTATCGCCGCTGCTTAATTTCGCCCAGGATAAAAAACTAATCCCCAAAACCTTTGATCTTGTTGTGGGCACCTACACCACCGGCACAAGTAAAGGTATTGTGGTTTACCGTTTTTATACCCAAAGTGGTAAGCTGGCTTATTTAAGCCAGGTAGACGGTGTAACCAATCCATCCTATTTAACGCTAAGTAAAAACAACAAATTTATTTATGCGGTAAACGAGGTGACCAAAGGTGAGGTAAGCTCATTTACATTTGATGCTAAAACCGGCAGAATGGATTTTATCAATAAGCAATCATCCTTAGGAGCCGATCCATGTTATATCGCTGTTGATAAGGCACAAAAAAATGCTTTTGTGGCTAACTATTCAAGCGGACAGGTTACGGTATTGCCTATAAATAAGGACGGTTCATTGGCTAATGGCAGTGAAACTGTGCGTAATGATGGGCATGGACCAAACAAAGAGCGCCAGGAAGGGCCGCATGCGCACATGAGCATCCTATCGCCAGATGAAAAGTATTTGTTTTATAATGACCTTGGCACTGATAAGATAAACATCTACCGCTATCGCGCTGGTAAAGAGTCGCCATTAACAGCTGCCAATCCTGCTTTTGTTAGTGTTACCCCCGGCAGCGGTCCCCGCCACCTGGAGTTTTCGGCTGATAAAAAACGTGTTTACCTGGTAACTGAAATGGGATCAAATATTTTTGTATTTGATTATGATAACGGCAAGTTTAAACAAAAACAGGTAATAACCTTATTGCCCGATGGCTTTACAGGCAAAACAGCGGCAGCAGCTATCCACATATCTCCGGATGGAAGATTTCTTTATGCCTCAAACCGTTTAGAAACTAACGAGATCAGTTGCTATGCTGTAAACCAGGAAACTGGCGAACTTACATTTGTATCACGCCAGTCAACCTATGGCAAAAACCCGCGCGATTTCGCTATAGATCCTTCAGGGAATTATCTGGTTGTAGCCAACCAGGGCAGCGACAATATGTTTGTATTTAAAATAGATCAAAATACAGGTAAATTACAACAAACAGGTATTAAGATAGACATTGGAAACCCGGTTTGCCTGAAGTTTACTTCAGCTGAATAACAGGTGAAAGGCGAAAGGTAAAAAGCGAAAGGTAAAAGGTCTTTTAGGGATGTAAGGATTTGATGGGCAAAGGATAAAAGACGCAGCTACAGATTGCTTCATATAAAAGTAAAAAGGGTAAAGGCATAAGTGAATCACATCACCTTTCGCCTTTACCCTTTTATTTTGACCTAAAAAAAGGAGAACCTTTGACCTTTCTCCTTTTACCTTTCGCCTTTAACCTAAAGAGATTACGGATTTTTAGTAAACGAATAAATGATATATCCTGTTCCGCCACCTACGGTAACCGGTGATTTAAGCGTCATGGCCGAGCCATCATTGTTTCCTATATCTAAGCGGAAGCCTTCTGCTACGTTTTTGGCTTTATCGCCTTCAAATATTTTTTTGAACTGGAATTGTGTACCTGTTGTTCCGCCGTTAAAAACCGACCAAAATATGGTTTGTGATGTACCATTAGCCAGCGTATAGATGCCGTTACCACTATTGGTTAGTTTCCAGGTGCTACCAACAAATGCTTCCGGGGCAGCCTGGTCAAACACGTTTTGAACCGCATTTTGAACCAAACCATCGTATTTCACATTATTAAGCGTCCACGTGCCAACAAATTTGCCGCGGGATACATTGGTTGAAACTGTGTTTTTTGTAGATGAACAGGCTGATAATACAAAAATGAGAGATAGAATTGCAATCGGGGTTTTAAGTAACTTTTTCATGACAGTAGTTTATTTAAATGCTCATTAGCATAAATCCTGCCAAAACGCTTAACTCACTTCAATACTTTTTAATTTAAAGCTTTTTTTAATCTCCAGTAAACGTTCATTAATTGAAGCGCTAACCTGATCCGCTTCTTTTACTTTCTTCAGGCTTTTTGCAAAACGATAATCGGTATCTGTTGAAAAGAAGCTACGTCTTATTTGAGTTATTATTTTCATGAGGCGTTCGGTATACTGCCTATTTACGTATTAATGGCGTAAAGGTTACATGAAAATTAATCATAGCTTAATATTCTACCTGGTGCTTAAAAAATTAACCAGTAGTTCCATCGCCTTAGCGCGGTGGCTGATTTGATTTTTCGCATCCATGCTCATTTCGGCAAAGGTGATATTGTAACCATCCGGCTCAAATATAGGGTCGTATCCAAAACCATCGCTACCACTGGGCGCGGTGCGGATAGTACCCTCTACCGTGCCGTCAAAAAAATGCTCCTCTCCGTTCCAGATCAGCGATATTACCGTGCGGAAACGGGCCTTGCGGTTGGTTTCGCCTTCCAGGTTATCCAAAACCTTTTTAATATTAGCCGCATGGTTACCATGCTCGCCCGCGTAACGTGCAGAATATACTCCGGGCTGGCCATTAAGGGCATCTATCTCCAGGCCGCTGTCATCCCCAAAACAGTCCAGGTTATATTTTTTATAAATGAACTGGCTTTTTATCGAAGCGTTCTGTTTAAAAGTAGTGCCTGTTTCTTCAATATCATCATAGCAGCCAATATCATTAAGGGTAAGCAGTTCAATTTTACCATCTATTTTGGCAGCTACCTCATCAAGCTTATGGCGGTTATTGGTTGCAAATACTAATTTGTGCATGTTTTCAGATTATTGACAAAGGATTAAAGACAAAGGACTTTGATTTGATGATTTGAAAATGAAGCCCGGTTTCAAGGGGTAATTCCCGCATCTTCAAATTCTTTAAGAAGCTGTTAAAAATAGAGAAAAAGATTGCAATGACGGGTGGCTAAATGCCTCATTAGAAGTATAAAAACATTATTGAATCAAATTTAAATAGCTTCTAATCTTCAAATTATAGTGTTCTCATTTGTTCCCAAAAGGCTTTTTTATGATCAACACTGTCCATCATATCGCCAAAGGCAAAACTATATAGGCCGGTAAAACTACCTAATGATTTGGGGGTATTTAATACCAATGGCGGAATACCTTGTGGCAGGGCTTTATTTCCCAATACCAACAATTTTGTGGGCTTAAAAAACTTTAGCAATTCATCATAATGAGTATTCACCTGCTTAGCCAGGTTAACAATGGCCAAATCATCAACAGCAAGGTCCTTTCTTTTAATGATACTGGTAAGCGCGGTTAAGTGCGCCTCATCAATAAATTCCAAATCGGGGTAATGCACCAGCACCAGAAAGCTCTTTAAATTTTTCCCCAGATAATTAAAACTAACGGGCAGCGTTTTTACTTCGGGTTGTAACGCTGCTATTACCGGTTCAGGTTGCCTGGCTATTGGCATCGCCTCCGTAATTATAGGCGTGGCTTCTTCCGCTATTGGTGCGGCCACAGCTATATTTTCATATAGTGGCTTATCGGTATTTAGCAGATAAAGCTCATCCTGTAAAATAAAGCGCAGGGCAACCGGGTTTTCAACTTTCACTTTAACAAATTTTAACCAAAAGTAGTTAAACGGTTTCAAGCATTATAACCATATTAGCACAATTATAGCAAACTGTGTTTTATTGAAATTAATTGTACAGCTATAATTAATAAATTTTACCGAAATTTGAAGTTTTAACGGATGCATTTAATCCGTTTTATTTAGTACATAAGCATTACATGAGAAAGTTAGGGTTATTAGTTTTAAGTTTTATTTCTATTATATCAGTTACCAGGGCACAGGTAAAAGCAGATTCGGCCAAAACTGCAAAGGCCGATACTACTACCACAGCAAGAACACCAGGCAAAACGCTGGATAAAATTGCAGCCATTGTTGGTAACAGCCCCATACTACTATCCGATATTGAACAACAATACGCCCAATATCTGGTACAGGGCATGCAGCCAAACCCAGATATGAAATGCCGCATACTGCAATCATTATTAACTCAAAAACTGTTGGCCCAGCAAGCTATTATTGATAGTATTGATGTTAAAGACGATGATATTGACGCCAGTGTTGACCGCCGTATGCGCGAAATGATGCAACGTGCCGGAGGCCAGGATAAACTGGAAGGCTTTTTAGGCCGTTCGCTTATCCAATATAAGGATGAAATACGCCCCGACATGAAAGAGCAAATGATTGCTCAAAAAATGCAGTCAAAAATTACCGAAAAACTGAATGTTACCCCTCAGGATGTTAAAGATTATTTCAATACCATTCCGAAAGATAGTTTACCATCATTTAATAAAGAGGTAGAGATTGGCGAGATAGTTTTTCAGCCCAAATTGAATAAAGAAGAAAAGGAATTATATAAGCAAAAGGCCGAAGAACTGCTGGCCAGGGTTAAAAAAGGAGAAGACTTCGGCACTTTAGCAAGGCTTTACTCACAGGATCCACAATCTGCAGTTGAGGGTGGCGACCTTGGTTTTGCCGATCGTACCATATTTGTAAAAGAGTTTACCGCCAACGCTTTTAAACTTAAAGCAGGGCAACTATCACCCGTATTTGAAACCGATTTTGGATTTCACTTTTTGCAGGTTATTGAACGCCGCGGAGAGCAGGTACACGTAAGGCATATATTAATCTCGCCTGCTATAACCCAGGCCAGTTTGGATAGAGCTAAAACCAAAGCTGATAGCATTTATACGCTGATACTGGCAAACAAAAAAACATTCGACTTTTCGGCTGCTGCAGCCTATTATTCAGATGATAAGGAAACTAAATTCAATGGTGGTATGATGCTTAATGCCGAAAACGTGCAAAACCGCTCAACCTTTATCCCTACCGATAAGCTTGACCCTAAAGTTGCACTTACTATTGATACCATGAAAGTTGGCAGCATTTCAAAACCGGATTTGTTTACCGGCGCCGATGGCAAAAAGAGTTACAAAATTTTATATTTGAAATCAGCTACCGATGCGCACAAGGCAAACCTGGCACAGGATTTTCCTAAATTAAAGGAGTTTGCTTTTGAGGATAAAAACAGCAAAACGGTAAACAAATGGTTTGATAAACGCCGCAAGGAAACTTTTATTAAAATTGACAAGGAATACCAAACCTGCGATATCCTGAAAAAATGGGTAACAACACCAACAAGTACAAGCGCCCAAACTAAATAACACCCAATCTATGCCACACCGTTCTGATGTTGAAGCAGCCGATGCTTTAAAGCTTGCTTACCAGCAAATACGATCCGAAATTGGAAAAGTAATCATTGGGCAGGACGAGGTGGTAAAATTTGTGCTGATATCTATTTTCAGCAACGGGCATTGTTTACTGGTAGGCGTGCCCGGCCTTGCTAAAACCTTGTTGGTGCAAACCGTATCGCAGGTACTCGACCTGGATTTTAAACGCATCCAGTTTACACCCGATCTGATGCCATCAGACATCATCGGCTCAGAAATTTTAGGCGAAGACAGGAATTTTAAATTTATACCCGGCCCCGTTTTCAGTAACATCATCCTGGCCGATGAAATAAACCGTACCCCGCCAAAAACACAGGCTGCCTTACTGGAAGCCATGCAGGAAAAAGCGGTTACCGCCGCCGGTATAACACATAAGCTTGCAAAACCTTTTTTTGTACTGGCTACCCAAAACCCCATTGAGCAGGAAGGAACCTATCCGCTGCCCGAGGCACAGCTTGACAGGTTTATGTTTAACGTTGCATTAGATTATCCCTCATTTAAAGAGGAATTGCAGGTTGTTAAAAACACCACAAGCACATTAAAGGTGGACGTTAAAAAAATACTGAACGCCGAGCAGATCACTTACTTTCAGCAATTGGTGCGCAACATCCCGGTTACCGATCACGTGATGGAATACGCCGTAAAGCTGGTATCAAAAACCCGTCCCAATACTGAGTTTGCCACACCACACATCAACCGTTTACTTACCTGGGGTGCCGGTCCGCGCGCATCACAGTTTTTAGTTTTGGGCGCCAAATGCCATGCTGTTATCAACGGAAAATATTCACCTGATATTGAAGATGTACAGGCCGTTGCCAAACCTATTTTAACCCACCGCATTGTACGCAGCTACCATGCCGAAGCAGAAGGACTATCGGCTGCTGACATTATTGAGGGGTTGTTTTAACTGAACCTTACCCATGCAAACATTATTACAGCTACAAAACGGCGAACTAAAAGGAGCCGTTTCGTTGTCGCTCGCCGAAGGGCTTTCTTCTTTTCCGGAAGAAATATTTGAACTGGCAGATACGCTGGAAACGCTTGATCTTTCGCGGAATAACCTTAGCTCATTCCCCGCAGATTTTGGCCGGCTTAAAAATCTGAGAACCCTTTTCTGCTCAGAAAATTCATTTACCATTTTACCCGAAGTTTTAGCCGATTGTCCGCTGCTGGATATTGTTGGGTTTAAAGCAAACCAAATAACAACTGTACCGGCAAGGTCTCTTAACCCCAATCTGCGCTGGCTGATACTTACCAATAACAACATTACAAAACTACCCGCCGACATAGGTAATTGCACAAGAATGCAAAAGTTAATGCTTGCCGGTAATAAGTTAACAACGTTACCCCAGGAACTTAGCCGCTGTAGTAACCTGGAGCTTTTACGAATCTCGGCCAATCAGCTAAGTAGTATGCCCGAGTGGCTTTTACATATGCCGAAGCTATCGTGGCTTGCGTTTTCAGGAAACCCATTTAGCGAAAAACCTGTTGTGAAACCACTTGTTTTGATCAACTGGCATGATTTAGAGATCAATTATAAGCTTGGAGAAGGCGCATCGGGCATTATATCCAAGGCAACCAGGCAACTGGCGGGCCAAATAGAAGAAGTAGCCGTAAAAACCTTTAAAGGCTCAGTCACCAGCGATGGATTGCCGGAAGATGAGATGGATGCCTGTATTACCGCAGGAGTTCATCACGGATTGGTAAAACTAATTGGCCAGATAACAGCCCATCCCGAAGGTAAAAAAGGTTTAGTTATGGGTTTGATCCCCTCATTTTTTTATAACCTCGGTTTACCCCCCAGTCTGCAAAGCTGCACCAGGGATGTTTTTAAGGAAAATATGGCCCTTTCTGTTCTGCAAATACTGAAAATAGCCAGTACCATTGCCTCAGTTGCTGTTCAATTACATGATAGAGGCATTATGCACGGTGATATGTACACCCATAATACCTTAATAGATGATGAAGGAAATACTTTATTTGGCGATTTTGGGGCCGCTACCTTTTACAATAAAACAGATAACAAAATAGCATCAGCACTTGAGCGGCTTGAAGTGAGAGCTTATGGCTGCCTGCTTGATGATCTGCTTAGCCTTAATAAGGAAGCAAAAAGTGATGAAAATTTAATAAAGATCGCCGGTATCAGGGATGCTTGTATGGCGGCAGATGTTTCATCCAGACCCGGCTTTCGATTCTTGGAACATCAATTACTGCAATTACAATGAGATTATCTAAAATTGGGCTTTAACTAACAAATTCTTGTCCCCCGGCTTTTATGGTAACCGGGGGAGATATTTCTCTATTGCTCAAACATTGCCAACATATTGTTTATCGCATTGGCCGAGTGTAATGATGCGGTTGATTCCAGCGTTATCCTTCCAACATCAGCAAATCTTGCGCACATTTGTTTTTCATAACTTGCAATAGCCTTTTGCATATCAGTAAATGCCGGGTTGGTTAAACATTCGCTTAATTCCAACGCATCCAACATTGCCATATTTACACCTTCTCCGGCATAAGGTGGCATCCAATGGGCGGCATCGCCCAGCATGGTTATATTGGGTATTGTTTCCCAGCTTTGATCTAAGGGCATACAATATTGCGGCCTCACAATAAAACTTGTTTTATCATTTTCAAACAATTCGAGCCAAACACTGCCCCATTCAGAAAATTCCTTTTTAAACCAGGTCAGCATTTCTACATTGTCTTTAAAATCTATTCCACTTTCACGAAACCAAAATTCATCCGTTTTACAACCTGTAGCAAATCCCAGGCTACCATCGCCTTTTGAACTTACAATTAAAGATTTTTCATTTCCAAAAGCAAAAATTTTCCCGCCCTTAAGCAGTTCGTGAATTTTCGGCGTTATTTTTTCCGAATCGCTTACAAATCCCTCTACCATTGTGATACCTACATAAAAAGGTTTTACGGCAGTTATGTATGAACGAATTTTAGAATTAGCGCCGTCTGCAGCAATTACAATATCTGCCATAGCTGATTTTCCATTTTGAAACTCAAGCTTCCAGGAATCGTTAACCGGCTCAAGTGATACAATATGGCTGTCCCAAACAACAGTGCCCGGTTTTAATGATGCTAATAAAATATCCCTTAACGGGCCCCGGTCAATTTCCGGTCTAAACCATTCATTTCCGAATGCTTCAACTGTTTCATATACGTGTTGATCAAACACAATATTTGCCTTATTATCTACGATGCGGATTTTGTCTGCTCCTGGTCTGTAATTGGCTTTAAAAGCCTCCATTAATCCCGCTTTCTTTAAAGCTGCTAATCCAGATTCCTCGTGAAGGTCAAGAGCACCACCCTGCACCCGTACATGCTTATTTAAGTCTCTTTCATATACTTTCACATCTGCACCGTTCATTTGTAAAAGCCGAGCAAGTGTTAATCCGCCGGGGCCACCACCAACAATTGATATTTTTTTGTTTTCAATTAACATATTTTAAATATTAGTTTTCTCAATCATCTTACGCGTTATGCTTATTAAGACGATTGAGAAAAGAAAATACTTTAAATTTTATTCTCCTTCCATAAAAAACCTGAAATGTTAAATATTATAATTTAACATTTTCCATACACCTCATTTCATTAAATATTCATTTATTCCCCATAACTTTATCAAATGTCATCCCATCATATTGTTCGCGAAAAACAGGAGCCTGCATTACTGGTGCTGGGGATAGATAATTTTGAGGAAGAACTGCTGGGCCAACTACTGGAGTGGAGCCCAACGGTGATCACGATACCCGATACTGCCGAAAAGCTAAACAGTTTTGGGATCAAGGTAGATTGGATAGTTAGCTATGGAGATGAGGTGATCCAGCAATCGGATATCAAACTGATACCGGCGGCAAATGATAGCCTGGCCGTTACAGCATTGAAGTTCCTTACGGCTAATAGCTATCCGGCGGTGAACATTATTACTGACGAGTTGGCATTAGACGATTTTTTGCCCTATGCTGATAAAATTAACCTGGTTATTTTTAACAACCGGCAAAAAATTTATCCCGTTACATCGGGCTTCAGCAAATGGAAACCGGCCGGCGAGCAAATTGAGTTATTAACATTACCTAATACACTGCAATACAAAGGCTTGCAAAACACCGGGCAAGGACTTTATAAAACCACCGGTGACGGTTTTTTTAGCCTGCAGTTTGAAGAGCCTTTTTTGCTGATTGCCGAGGCTTTAAATTGATAAGCTCAGTGTAATAAAAACGGCTTTTTAGGGTTGTTGTTAAGGTGAAATTTATATTGGTGTGCTTTTTGTATTATGTTGTAAATAATTATTAAATATCAATTAAACCGTTTAAACATTCTTTAGTCTATACTTATATATCATCAGCAAAATACCTGCTGAACAGTTAAAAAACTTTCGATCATGAAAAGGACATATAAAAATTTATTTTCATTCGCTATAGCAGGCCTGTTGAGCTTGCCTTTAGCTTTTACAGCAAATGCACAGCATAGAGGCGGCGGTGGTGGCGGAAGCAGCAGCGGAGGTGGCGGCGGTTCAAGATCTGGCGGCGGTGGCGGCGGAAGTGTTGGCGTTTCCCGTTCTTCAGGTGGCGGCAACGTAGGTGTTGCCCGTCCTTCATTTAATGGTGGCGGCGGCAGTGGTCAGCGGTCAGCTATAGCCCCGGTATCCCGTGGCTTTAGCGGCAATGGTAATGTAACCCGTGGTAATGTAAATGTAGCCCCTCAGCGTGGCTATGGCAACAGGACAAATAGCGTAGCTGTAGCTCCTCAACGCAGTAGCATAAACGGGGGCGGACAACGCGTTTACAGCGGTACCCGTAGCTATAACAGTGTTGACAGGCGCGCTTATAATGGCGGCCGTGGTTCTTACTACAATGGCGCTAACGGATACGGCAACAGGGTTTATGCAAATGGTTACCGGTACGGCGGCCGTGGTGGATATTTTGGAAGCCATGGATACTACCCATATCACAACTATTATAACTCATACTATTATCCACGTATTGGTTTCAGCATAGGATTTTTGCCTTTCGGCTATTATCCATTCTGGTACGGCGATTATCAATATTACTATAGCGATGGTTTATACTACCGTCAATATAATGATCAATATACTGTTGTTGAACCACCTATAGGTGCCGAAGTTAAAAACCTGCCATCAGATGCCAAGTCTATCAGCATTAATGGCGAGCAGTATTATGAATCAAACGGTGTATACTATCAACCATATACCAAGGATGATGGTACACAGGTTTATGTAATTGCAGGTAAAGATGGCGAGTTAAATACCGATAATGGCGGCAATGGTGATGTTCAACAAGGCCCGCAAATAGGTGATATTGTTAACCAGTTACCTGATGATTGCAGAAAAATAAAGATCAATGGCGAAAAGCTGTTTGTTTCTCCCGATGGCTTCTACTATCAGGAAAGTAAAAATAATAATGGTGATACCGTTTACAAAATTGTAGGTACACCATCTGACGAGCCGGATCAACAATAATAAATTCAATTCAATTTTTTTTATGCAGGCGCAGGCTGTTTCAGTAATGAAGCGGCCTGCTTTGTTATTGGCCAATACTGAGCAATTCGGCGGAACATCCTGTTATTTAATTGGGGCTCATTAAACGCTATAAAAGTATTAATGGCATACCCGGTAAATAGCTATTTTTACCATACCCCATTGCATATTACCGAGCATGAAATATTTAACAGCTTTATTCCTTATTATATTGTCAATAAGCGCGCAGGCGTCGCCGGCCGATTCCCTCACGCTGTACCGGGCCGATAACCCCCTCATTCAGTATGTTGGCAGGGTTGATCTGTCAAACCCATTAAGGCCAAGAATGTGGTCGCCTGGTGTATATATCAAGGTGCGCTTTAGAGGCCGTAAATGCCAGTTACTTATCAACGATCAGGAGATGTATGGCAAAAGCCATAACTACCTGGAGATTGCCGTTGATAACAAAAACCCTTATCGTATACAAACCACAGGTAAAACCAATGTGATCACTATAGCCGATGGATTGGATGAAGGTATCCACACTGTGTTGATCTGTAAAGACACCGAATCAATGATCGGGTTTATTGATTTCCTTGGCATCCGCTGCAACAAGCTGTTAGCAACATCAAAGGCAAAGCATAAAATAGAGTACATCGGCGATTCTATCACCAGTGGTGCAGGCATGGATCAATCGCTAGTACCTTGCGATAAAGGCGAGTGGTACGATCAACACAACGCCTATATGAGCTATGGGCCAACCACATCGCGTAATTTAAACGCCGACTGGCAGCTTACCTCGGTAGCCGGTATTGGCCTTGTACATAGCTGTTGCAATATGAACGTAGTCATGCCACAGGTATTTGATAAAGTATACCTCCGTAATGATTCCTTAGCATGGGATTTTAAGCGCTATCAGCCAGATTTGGTTACTATTTGCCTGGGGCAAAACGATGGCGTACAGGACTCGGCCTTGTATTGTGGCGCCTACCTTCAATTTATTGGTACTATAAGGCAAAGGTACCCCAGGGCCGATATTGTTTGCCTAACCAGCCCAATGGCAGATGGCAAGCTAACAGATGCCCTGCAACGTTATATTAAAGCAATTACAGCCTATGCGAATGCCAACGGCGATAAAAAGGTATATAAATACTTTTTCTCTCGCAGGTATTATAACGGCTGCGGTACCCATCCCGATCTTGACGAACACCAGCTTATTGCCGGTGAATTAACAGCCTATTTAAAAAAGCTGAAGGGATGGTAATAAACCCATCAACAGAGAAAGATTCAGAACAGGCACACTTTTATTTTACAAACCCATACCCAAACTATCATAAAACACGTTGCTTTGTAATAAAATAAGGCATCTATGAGCAGTATTCTACATATCCTTAATGGCGATTCTACATTATACGGTTTCAATCAAACCGGACTTGATGGCGATGTAATGGTTTGGCGCGAAGTATTATCCGAGGGGCCATTGCAGGAAAATATTTCATCGGCAAGTTTCTGGACAGCGCGCTCCGAATGGATCAGTAAAACATTTAATGAGCCTGTTGAAGATTATCAGCATAAAATGATTGAAGAACTGGGCAAGTTGAACGGATCTTATGAGGAGATTAACCTCTGGTTTGAGTTCGACCTGCATTGCCAGGTAAATCTATTGGGGGTGATGCAAATGTTAAATCAGCAAACCAATATGTCATTGCCGGCGGTATACCTTATTTGCCCGGCATGTTATCCGGGAATAGATGATTTTAGGGGGATGGGTGAGTTAAACGGCGATCAGCTGGAAGACCTTTATGACAGCAGGGAGCAGCTAAGTGAATGGGAATTTGAACTTGCCGCCGAGGCCTGGCCATTGTATGTAAACAGCAGTGCTGATGATCTGCAGCTATGGCTTGATGAAAACTCGTTTTGGGGAATATTGCACCTGCTTAAGCCTGCCCTGCAAGCCCATATAAAAAGGTTGCGAACCAATGCAGAGGGTCTGAATTACATTGAACAAAAGCTATTGGATATTTATAACAGCGGCATCAAAACCAAAATTGAAATATACCAGGCCTTTTGGTCTACAGAAAAAATTTATGGTATGGGCGATTCGGAAATTGATATTTATCTTAACCGCCTTAAACAAAAGCAACTTATTGAACTATAATAATGACTAACACCTATATTATCAGCGGCGCTGGCAGCGGCATAGGCAGAGCCATCACTCAAAAACTGGCTAATGATGGTCACAATTGTGTTTTACTTGGCCGCAATGCCGATAAGCTGCAAGAAACTTTATCAACGCTGCCCAAAGGAGAGCACCTGATCCTTATTGCAGATATAGCCAATAAGGAACGCTTAGCTAATGCACTGACGCAATTAGGAGATACTGCTGTAAACGGCCTTATAGCGAACTCTGGCATTGGCGGCGAAAACTACTGGGGCAACGATGACCGGTGGGGAGATATTATTAACACCAACCTTACCGGCACTTACAACTTTGTAAATACTTTTTTGCCTGCCCTGCAAGCATCAGGGAATAATAAACATATCCTCATTACTTCATCGGTATTGGCCAGGTTGGGTGTGGCCAATTATTCGGCCTACTGCGCATCAAAAGCGGGCTTACTTGGTTTGATGCGTTCATGGGCAATACAGTTTGCCCCACAGCAAATATTGGTAAATGCTATTTGCCCCGGTTGGGTTGACACAGAAATGTCGCAAAACGGATTGCAGGGTATTGCCGATGGCATTGGCATCAGCAAACAGGAGTTTTATGAAATAGCCATGCAAAGCGTACCGCTAAAACGCATGAGCCAACCAGAAGAGGTTGCTAACCTGGTTGCATACCTGCTAAGCCAGCAAAGTATAACCGGCCAAAGCCTGGATATCAACTGCGGAGCTATAATGAACAGTTAAACATTAAGGTACCGTGACCGCTATGGTAGGCGATCGTTCACTCTCATTCTTCATTCTGTCAAGTGCCGTCACAACATAAAAATACGTCTTGCCTTTTTGAACCGTATTATCCTCATAGGTAAGGTTAGTATTGTAGATGATCTTCAGGATGTTTTTCGGGTCGTCGATATTTATTTTCTCATTATCATTCTCAAACCGGTATATCACGTAGCCATACACCGCTTCTTCATCCTTAGCAAGCGTAGGTGTAAGCCACTTTACCATAACGCTGTTTTTATTTACAATCGGCCGGACGGTAACATTTTGCGGGGCATTAGGAGCAACAGAATCGCGCCAAAGCATAACGGGGGGCAACGCCGGGTACCTGTAATAATTGTTCCGCAAAGAATCGGTAATACCAAGCGGATTATTGGTAAGCGAACTGGAGCTGAAATAAACACTTCCCTGCACCCGCGGGTTATTCCTGATCATGTTGATCTGTTCGGGCACCTGGCCGGGGTTTTTAAAGGCTGCAGTTTTACGCTCATTAATGCGGTAAGCCGCCTGCCCTATGTACAAATGCCGGCCGAAGGTATTATCGCTCCACCAGTTTAACAATTTATCAAAAGCTGCCGCCCGGTTGCCTATAGGCCAGTACAATTGTGGGTTTATATAATCAACCCATCCTTCTTTGATCCACTCGCGTGAGTCAGCGTAGTTTTCATAATAGGATGATCCTCCGTTGGTTTCAGATCCCTCATCATTCTGCGATTTATTAGCCCAGATGCCAAATGGGCTTACACCAAATTTAATGTCCGGGTCATGCGCATGCACGCTATCGCCAATCATCTTTATTAACAAATCAACATTATGACGGCGCCAATCTTTTACATTATCATATCCTTCGCCGTATTTGGCATAGGAGGCGTCATCGTTTATTTTTTGCCCGGCAATAGGGTATGGATAAAAATAATCATCCATATGTACGCCGTCGATATCATAATTATCAACCACATCCAATATCACCTGTACAATATAATCGCGCACTTCCGGCAAACCCGGATTAAATGTTTTGATACCACCATAGGTAAAAAACCACTCCGGTTTTATTTTAGTAATATGCTGCGGGCTAAGTGCCGCAAAATTACCATCAAAAGTTGCTCTGTAAGGATTAAACCAGGCATGCAGTTCCATTCCGCGTTTGTGGGCTTCGGTAATAGCAAACTCCAGCGGGTCATATGCAGGGCTGGGTCCCTGTCCCTGTTTGCCCGTTAAATATTTTGACCAGGGCTCGCGGCTTTTCGCGTAAAAAGCATCGGCAGCAGGCCTTACCTGCAGCATAATGGCATTGATGCCGGTTTCCTGGTGCGAGTTTAATATATCAATCAGTTGTTGCTTTTGCTTTTCGGATGTGAATTTGGCACTGGTTGGCCAGTCGATGTTTACTACGGTTGCTACCCACACCCCTCTAAATTCGCGTTTGGGTTCGGTCTTAGCTGCTACAGGCGCATTTGTTGGTTCAGCCGGTTGTGCCTTAACGCTTATAACAATAAACAGGGTGGCTATCAATAGTAAAAACGGGCGGTATATATGCATTAAACCTAATTAATTAAAGATGCAAAGATATAAAACTCATATGGTAGGGGTTTTATTATACTATATAAATTTGTCCTCATATTGCGATTTTGGCTTATTGTACTTATTTTTATCCTTTACCAACGCCATTTTAAAATCTCAATTTTTAAAAAAAATCATATTTTAAACCTTTTTACGTTTAATAGCGTTGTGTAAATACTTTTAAACAACACTTAAAATTGTAATAAAAACAAGTAATATCAATTAATATAGATATGCTTGTAAACTAAACACCACAGTTAAACAGAAGTTTTTTTTTAAAATAGCTTTCTACTTAAAACTGTATTTAAACTTTAAACATTTAATTGCTATGGAAAATCAATCTGGGCAACCACCTAAAAAAAATTCAAACGTAATTTACTTTCTTATCGTGGTGGTACTGGCTTTATTGGGTACCGATGTGTACCTGTACCTCCAAAAAAACAAATCGGATGTGCGGATAGTCACCCAACAGGATGAACAAACAAGGTTAAAAGCTGATCTTGACAGCCTTGAGGCCCAGGTTGATCAGGTAACCGCTGGCAAGGCCAAAATGTCGAAAGAGTTAATCGCAAAAAATGATTCGTTAAAGGCAAAGATCCAGGTATTAAGAACCCAGCTGGCAAAAGGGAAACTTACCAGGGTCGAATTGGTAAAAGCCGAGGAAGATGTTAAACAACTCCGGTACTTTGTAACTAAATATACAGCTGATATTGAAGAGCTGCATAAACAAAACGCAACGTTAGCAACCGAACGGGATACCTTAAAAAGCAACCTGGCAACTGTTGCTAAAAAGGCCGATACCCTGCAGAAACAAAATCAGGACCTTGATGCTAAAGTAAAAGTAGCACAAGCCATAAAGCTGGCTACATCAAATATAGTAGCCTACAAAATTAAAGGCAGCGGCAAAGAGGTTGACGTTACCCGTGCCGGGCCAGCAAAAAAAATCAAGATCAATTTTACTGTTGCCAGCAACACTTTGGCTACAAAAGCACTGCATGATATTTATGTACGCATCATTGATCCAACAGGCAACCTGATCACCGCACCTGATGGCGGAACTTTCACTGCCGATAACGCAGACCTGCAATACACCTATAAAACATCTATTGATTTTAAGGATGACGGTACCGAGTATACCATTGATTGGGTTAATCCAACGCCTCCATTTGTAAAAGGCACCTATACCGTATTGCTGTATGCCGATGGCAGCACAATGGGTAAAACAGGTTTTACGCTTAAATAAACAGCTTAATTAAATATGCAAGGCCCCGTTTCGCAATACGAAGCGGGGCTTTTTGTTGTAACAATAATTTTTCAATACAAACTTTTTAATATTCTTTAAAAAGTTTAATTTGCATAACGTTCCAATTAAGTATTCCTTACAAACCAAATTCAAGTATGAAAAAACTATCCCTGTTGCTATGTTGCTGTAGCCTGCATCTATTATCATTTGGCCAGGTGACCAATAATGGCTTATCTATTATTCCAGAACCTGTTAAGGTTATTAAAAAAACAGGTAATTTCATTTTACCCAAAACAGTTATTGTTGAGGCCGGCAAACAGCCCGAGCTAAGTCCGGTAATCAGCTATCTTAAAAACAAGTTAAATACCGCCGCAGGTATCACGGTAACTACCAAAAGTGTAGCACCTGCCGCATCAATCAAACTTGTACTTAATAAAAAGGTGGATACCCTTTTAAAATCAGAAGGCTATTATTTATCAGTAACAGCAAAAAAGGTGGTGATAAGGGCAAATGAGGCCGCAGGGTTATTTTATGGCTTGCAAACCTTTATACAGCTATTACCAAAAGAGATTGAAGGCAAAGAACTGGCAAAGGGTGTTAAGTGGACAGCCCCTGCCGTTGAGATAACCGATTACCCCAGGTTTGGCTGGAGAGGCTTGATGTTTGATGTATCGCGCCACTTTTTTACCAAAGCCGAGGTTGAACAGTATATAGATGCCATGGTTAAATACAAGCTTAACCTGCTGCACCTGCATTTAACCGATGATGAAGGCTGGCGGGTTGAAATTAAAAGTCTGCCAAAACTTACTACGGTAGGCGCTCATAATATTAAAAAAGTTGGGCAGTTTGGCACTTTCAGCCAGCCCTCGCCAGATGAGCCCCGCACCTATGGCGGCTTTTATACCCAGGAAGATATTAAAGACCTGGTACAATACGCAAAAGACCGCTTTGTAAATATCCTGCCAGAGATTGATGTACCCGGCCATAGCCTTGCTGCCGTTGCCGCCTATCCAGAATTATCGTGTACTCCCGGTGCCGATAAATACGTAGTAAACTCTGGCGAGCCCTTTATGAAATGGGAAGGCCAGCACAATACCGCTATTGTTGATAACACGTTATGCCCTGCCAATGAAAATGTATACGAGTTTTTAGATAAGGTTGTAACCGAAGTAGCCCAGCTTTTCCCTTTCCCATACATCCACATGGGTGGCGATGAGTGTGCCAAAAACTTTTGGGAACAAAGCGAGGCCGTTAAAGCATTAATGGTTAAAGAAAACCTGAAAACCCAACAGGAAGTACAAAGCTATTTTGAAAAACGTTTGGAAAAAATAGTGGAATCAAAGGGTAAAAAATTCATGGGCTGGGATGAGATCCTGGAAGGTGGCTTAGGCCCCAATGCCGCGGTAATGAGCTGGAGAGGTATCCAGGGAGGTATTGAAGCAGCTAAAATGGGGCATGATGTAGTAATGAGCCCAACTACATTTGCTTACCTTGATTACATGCAAAGCGACGTGAACGAGACCCATGTTTACGCTAAGTTGCGCCTGAATAAAACTTATGAATTTGAACCTGTACCCGAAGGTGTAGATGCCAAACTGATAAAAGGCGGGCAGGCCAATTTATGGACAGAGCAGGTTTACAACATGCGCCAGGCGGAGTATATGACCTGGCCAAGAGGTATGGCTATTGCCGAATCGGTATGGTCGCCAAGAGAAAAAAAGAATTGGAATTACTTTTTCGGAAAGGTAGAAAAACAGTTTGAACGACTTGATGAATCTGAAACCAAATATGCTCCAAGTGTTTATGACCCCTCATTTAGCGCAATCCGCAATCCCGATAGTACATTAAAGATCACTTTAACCAATGAGGCACCGGGATTAGAAACTTATTACAGCTTTGATAACTCATTGCCCGATAATTTTTACCCTAAGTACACCAGCCCAATAGATGCGCCTAAGGATGCAACTATGCTAAAAGTAATAACCTACCGGGGTAAAAAACCTATTGGCCGTATGGTTACCATGCCATTGACTGATTTGGCAAAAAAGATTAAATAAAGAATTTTTGGAGCAGGGAACAAGGATATATAGATACAGACGCAATGAGTTTATGATCCTGCTATATCCTAAGCCACTTTAAAAACTATAAAGATTACAAACAAGAAAGCCTTCCGGTTCATATCCGAAAGGCTTTCTTGTTTTATATAAGCAGTGTCCCCGCCGTTAGCAATTGAACCTGCGATCCATGAATCCTTATTCCCTGCTCCAAAAATCCTTTATCCAACAAATCAATGTTTGTTTCCAAACCCAAATTCCCTGTAGGTATCGGGCATGGTGCCATTATTGGTAAAGGCAAAAGTGTAGGTAGTGCCCCAGCTTTCAAAATCGGCCTTTTTATCTTTGGATGACTCTATATGTACCGAACTTAACATATAGATTCCTTCCCGGCTTAGTTTAAAGTAAATAAGCCCGCCCGCGTCAGCGCTCAATTTTTGAGAAAAGACATTACCGTTGATGGTTTTAACATACAGAATAACTACGGCATCCTTTAATGGCTTTCCGTGAAAAAGCACCTCGCCTGTTACATCATCACCGTAATCAGATCTGTAAGGATTTTGTTTGATAATAATTTCGTAGTCCTCGTTCAATGGTTTATCGAAATCCCTGTCATTCGGTTTATCAACAGCAATAAGCGTTTTTAAATACCGTGTGGATTTTTCTACAAAATATTGCTGGTTATTGCTCTTGGCATCTTCGGCAATTTTGTCAAGTCCCTCACTATTGAGGTATTTTAAAAATTTATTCCTTTCCGATTCTACGCTTTCACTTTTAACCACCTCTACCATGGCTAAACCAGCGCTCTCCAGTTTATAGTTTAAAATATTGGCTGATGTATCTTTAGGAGACTTACTTAAATCAGTTTGTTTCTTGCCCTCGTACAATACAAATTTGGATATCTTCCCGCTTTCATACTTGTATTCACCTTCTTTCACAAATTCATTCCCGCTTAATAAATGCAGATTGAGCTTATCGCCCTTTTTCATGTAAAAGTTACCGGGCAACAAAAAATAATCTTGAGAAGAGGCCGCAAAACCAATGAGCAACAACACCACCAATAGTAAAAATCCAATTCGTTTCATAAGTTCTTTGTTAGGATTACCAAACATACAAAGTTTAACTCGAAAATATTATTTTTTAGCCTTGTTGAGGGCGTCCCCATTTAAAAACTTCATTAGTTTTACATTATGATTTTCGATCGTAAAAACCTTGATACCGACACTTTAGTATCTTTTTACAAAAAATTGTTGCTTCCGCGCCTGGTTGAAGAGAAAATGCTGATCTTATTAAGACAAGGCCGTATTGGCAAATGGTTTTCAGGAATTGGCCAGGAAGCCATTGCGGTAGGCAGCACATTAGCCATGCAGGCCGATGAGTACATTTTGCCCATGCATCGTAACCTGGGCGTTTTTACAACAAGGGATATTCCTCTTTCGCGTTTAATGGCTCAATGGCAGGGCAAACCATCGGGCTTTACCAAGGGCCGCGACCGCTCTTTCCATTTCGGCACGCAGGATTATAAGATCATCGGGATGATATCTCACCTGGGACCTCAACTGGCCCTTGCAGACGGCATTGCGCTGGCTGATAAACTATCCAATCAAAAGAAAGTAACCCTGGTATTTACCGGCGAAGGGGCTACAAGCGAAGGTGATTTCCATGAGGCGCTTAATATTGCCGCGGTTTGGAATTTACCCGTTATTTTCCTGGTAGAAAACAATGGTTACGGACTATCGACCCCAACAAACGAACAATACCATTGCAGCCAGCTGGTTGATAAGGCCATAGGCTACGGCATGGAAGGTTGCCGCATTGATGGTAATAACATTTTGGAGGTATACCATACTATAACCCATATTAAAAATAGCATCCGCGAAAATCCCCGCCCGGTTTTGCTGGAATGCATGACCTTTAGAATGCGTGGGCATGAGGAAGCATCAGGCACAAAATATGTTCCCCAAAATTTGTTTGAGTGGTGGGGCGCCAAAGATCCGTTGGCCAATTTTGAAAAATATTTACTGAACGAAGGCATATTGCTGCCAAACTGGATCCCGATCATCAAGAAAGAATTTACGGCGCTTATCGAATCGGAGTTTGAAAAGGTTTATAGCGAGGCAGATATTGTGCCGGATGTGGAAACCGAGATTGCTGATATGTACCGGTCATATCAATTGCCAGCAAATCAGCCATCGGCTACGCCAGCAACCAGCAAGCGTTATATTGATGCTATAAGCGATGGTTTGCGGCAGGGCATGCGCAAGCACCCCAACCTGGTGATCATGGGGCAAGACATTGCCGAGTATGGCGGCGCTTTTAAAATTACCCAGGGCTTTGTTGAAGAGTTTGGAAAAGACCGGGTACGTAATACGCCCATTTGCGAATCGGGCATTGTGGGGGCAGGCATGGGCCTGGCGCTAAACGGCTACAAGGCTATTGTTGAAATGCAATTTGCCGATTTTGTAACCTGCGGCTTTAACCAGATTATTAATAACCTGGCCAAAACGCATTACCGCTGGGCACAGGCAGTGGATATGGTAGTACGGATGCCTACGGGCGCAGGCACAGGAGCAGGACCGTTTCATTCGCAAAGTAATGAGGCCTGGTTTACCAAAACACCCGGACTAAAGGTTGTTTACCCGGCCTTCCCTGCAGATGCTAAAGGACTATTACTGGCCGCTATTGACGACCCCAACCCGGTGATTTATTTTGAACATAAATATCTGTACCGCAGCATCAGCGGCGAAGTACCGGATAATGATATATTGATAGAAATAGGCAAAGCCAATATTGTACAGCAAGGCGAACAAGCTACCATTGTTACTTTCGGTTTGGGGGTACACTGGGCCCTGGAGTATGCGGCTAAACACCCGGATCAATCTTTAGAGATCATTGATCTGCGCAGCCTGTTGCCATGGGATAAAGAAGCTGTTGAAAAAAGCGTGCAAAAGACTGGCCGTGCGTTGATACTACATGAGGATACCCTTACCAGCGGCTTCGGTGCCGAAATAGCAGCCCACGTTGCCGAGCATTGCTTTAAATACCTGGATGCCCCGGTAATGCGCTGTGGCAGCCTTGATACCGCTATACCCATGAACAAAGCCCTGGAAGACCAGTTTTTGGCGAAGGCAAGGTTAGTGGAAACGGTGGAGAAGTTGTTGGGATATTAATTGGAGTTAGAAAGAGCTATCACTATCTGTAACGTATTTGCAAAAACCCTTTTTGTCATCCTGAACGCAGTGAAGGATCTGTTATTCGCCATGCTTGTTCACCCTGTACAGTCTGCGAATAGATCCTTCGTTCCTACCCATGACATATTGGATTTTGAGGCGTGTGGGCCTGTCAGTCTGAGCCTGTCGAAGACTCGCGCGGAGAGGCCTTTGCCCACTATCCTTCGACAGACTCAGGATGACAGCCATTTTTGTTACGTCATGTTCTCCTTCAGAGGCCACCGGATTTTACCACTCAGGATGACAAACAGTTTAAAATGTCAATTCTTCTTCAGAGTCCGGTATTGTATTTCTTAGAATGACCAATCTGTTTACCAATCTTTTGCTCTTATTTCTTTATCCCCCTATTTCCATTTTAAACTCTTAATCAACACCTCCAGATCTTTCTTAACAAAATTAAGTGCCGGCTGAATGGAATCAAGCTTTGGTTCAGAGTTAAAATAAAGCGCGCCGCGGAGATAGTTTTTGGTACTATCTGTTAAGAAAAACTGCACAGATGAAGCCGAATTACCATCAATGGTATAATAAATACCATAAACCTTGCGCTCGGGATAGGCTATTATGCCCTCATCAATAGAGGTTGCTTTTACTGTATGTTTAAAAGCAAAGGTGCGGGCATCCTCCACCAATTGATTATATTCCTTTTTTGAAGTAACCGGCTGATAGCTTAAATGCAAGGTGGCGTTAAATTGAGGAAACTGCATGTTAACCCAACATGGCTTGGCATTTCTGCTCAAGTCTGGCTCAATGAACGCATATTTAGGGTAGCTAAATGTGTAAGGGCAGCCAGCGGCATAATCCTGGTATTCCTTTTTCGGAAATTTTATGCGAAAATAGCCCCGCGGCTTGGGCGAATAGTCATGATTGCCACCGCAGGCAGCAAACAATAACAACACCACAACTAATAAACCGGCATATCTCATGCGCGCAAATCTTTAGTATTCCATATTTCCCAGGATTTCTCCGCCTGTAATACCAGCATTTCATAACCATTTTTTGTGGCCGCTCCCTGCTCACGCCCGCGTTTCAAAAACAGCGTTTCTTCCGGATTGTATATCAGATCGTACAGTAAATGTTCGTCAGTAATAGCTTCATAAGGAATAGGCGGGCACTCATCAATATTAGGAGCGGTACCCAATGGTGTTGTATTGATGATGATCTTATGTTTCTTTATGTGATGCGGTTTCAAATCGCTGAATAGCAAGTGATCGGGGTGCGGTTTGCGGGTTACCGTTTTATAAGTGATGCCCATATTCTCCAACACACATTTTACTGCTTTTGCCGCGCCGCCATCACCCAATACCAATGCCTCGTCATTAGTATCATTGATGAGTGGCTTTATCGACATCTCAAAACCATACAAATCTGTATTATAACCTTCAAGCCTGAAATCGTGACCTTGTATACCAACTTCGCCGGTAAAAGCGGCCTGTAAGGGGCTTTCTGCACTAATGCAAATGCAATTTACGGCTCCAGCTGTACGGGCATCGTGCTCTATCCAATCCAGGTAGGGTATAATTGAAACCTTATGCGGAATGGTGATATTAAGACCTACCAGGTTAGGGTTCTCGTCCAGCAGATCCTGAAGATCTTTAATATGCTCAAGCGGGTATAGGTCATAAACAGCATCTTCAATGCCCTCGGTTTTAAATTTCTCGGTAAAATACTTTTTTGAAAAGGAGTGCGAAAGTGGAAAACCTATCAGCCCGTAATGTTTCATGTATTATAATTTGTTATCCCCTAAAATGAATGCCTAAAGATATACACAGAAACGGTAACTGCCATACCCAAAATTATAATAGACTATTGTAACTAAACATGGAGTATTAATTATTGGTTTAAAAGGCATAAAAAAAGCCTCTGAATTTTCATCCGAAGGCTTTGGCACTGTATGATAAGGTTAATTATAAGCTCAGAAAATGATCAAAAGTATCGCTCCGGATGCCCAGGCGTAATGTTTCCAGCGGGATAATATCGGCCGGGGCAATATTACCTAAACTTACGTTGGCACCAATTAATTTGATAAACCAAACCTGCTGTGCCTTTTGGGGGGCTTCCCATATTATCATCTCTTCGGGTATCTGGGTAAGGATTTCATCAACCAAACCCTGCCTCACCTCTCCAGAATCACGATAGATCCCTACGTTACCACTTTCGCGGGCTTCTGCAATCACCTTCCATGAACCCGCTTCAATTTCGGCGTTCATCAGTTTTATCCATTTGTATGGCGCAAATATTTTTTGCACATCTTTTGACCCAACTTCTGATATAACGGTAACCTGTTTTGCCAGTTTACGGATGTATTCACATTTAACATCATGTTCAATAGTGATCGACCCATCGGATACTTCGCAATGCTCCATCTGGTATTTATCAAGCAAACGGCAATAATCATCAAACTGGTTACGTACAATGAATGCTTCAAACAAAGTGCCTCCAAAATAAACCGGAATGCCTGCTTCTCTGTATAGCTTTATTTTTTCGTTTAGGTTAGGGGTCACGTATGAGGTGGCCCAGCCCAACTTAATAATATCGGCATGTGTACCACCAACCTCAATAAAATCTTCCACCTGCCTCAAACTTAAACCTTTATCCATCACCATGGTAATGCCTTTATCACGGGGTTTAGTTGTACGGTCGGGTAAATTATTGATGGTATAATTCATATAAATTATTGGTTATAGCCTATAACTAAAAGTTCTAACGGCGCAAATGTCGTAAAAAAAAAGCAAAGGATAAATAATGTAAATGTTAAATCTTAGATAAGCCTATGTGAAAACTTTCGGGAGGTGTTGGTATGCAAATTAACCTGTGGATGATTTTGATGTAAAGACACTGTTCTTGAAAAATATTTTACCAGGTAAAATCCCGGCACAGTGCCAAAAAAAGCCCCGCATTGGGCGGGGCTTAACACATATTAACTATTTATAACTGAAAAAACTCAATTTTAAATAAGCGCTTTCACATATCGGCCCTAAGTTTCCGATAATAATCGGGGTGTTGTTAGGGTATTCTATATCAAAAATATTACTCTTCAGCTACCATTCAATTTGGAAGTTTTCCACATTGTGTTTACAAGTGCCTGTATTTGACCAATCTTGTTGAATTATTATAAATAATTCTCTACCTTAAACCTGTAATTTGTTCATCTTACATATCTACGACGGTTTATTGCTGATACAGCAGCGAAAAAATATTTTTCCACTTATGAAAAAATTGCTTTTTTTAATATTGATTTCCGCATTTTCTTTGGCTGTAAGGGCACAGGAGAAGCCTCATCTTTACAATCCATCGGCCGATGCCAAAGCAGATATTGCAGCTGCTGTTAAACAAGCATCAACGCAACATAAAAATGTACTTTTACAAATAGGCGGCAACTGGTGCAGCTGGTGTATCCGCTTTAATGACCTGGTAACCAAAGACACCACGCTGGATAAATACCTTAATGCCAACTATATTGTTTTACATGTAAATTACAGCAAGGAAAACGAGAACGAAGAGGCCTTAGCCAAACTGGGTTATCCTCAACGATTTGGGTTCCCGGTTTTTATTGTGCTCGATGGTAAAGGAACGCGCCTCCACACTCAAAACTCCGAATACCTGGAAGAGGGAAAAGGTTACAGTAAGGACAAAATATTGGATTTTTTTAAAGGTTGGTCGCCCGGTGCGCTCGACCCCAAAAGCTATACCAAAGCAAAATAACATTTTACCGATAAAGCACTAACAAACAAAACATTACCCATTTGGCATTGGTTTTATCATAGAGTAACGGCAACTTAATACTGTTTTCTTTGCTGTAATAAACCGGATACAAAAGAAAATTTATTTTCTACGGGTTAAATATTTTCGCAAATGTTAATTACCTTAGTTCATTGTTTCACACTTTAAAAATTAAAACTTATGGCAAACACAACATTAAAAAGTGGTCAGTTACTTAAGTACATTGGTAAAAGGTGGAAAAACCTCAACATTAGCAACCCCTTCATGAAGTTTTTAGGTTATGATGGTAACGGTTTTGCCGATGTTTGGGTTGAATACCAGGGCCGCCTTATGTTGCTGGCCATTAAAGAAGTTGAGCTGGTAAGCTTAACTGCCTGATTTTTATTCTGCAAGCAATCAAAAAGCCTTAATCGAATTATAATTTGGTTAAGGCTTTTTACTGCAATATTTTTCAATAAAACTATCGGCCCTATCGCTGCCAATATTGCGGATAAAGTTCCAATCGGTACAGGCGCCTTCCTTATCCCCTTGTTTTAGTTTTTCATTAGCCTGGTTAAGCAAATCGCCCACCAATTCGTCATCAAATCCCAACTGTTTTTTTAGGGCAATGATGAGTGATTCTTTAGATGGATCGGCCTTACCCTGATATTTATTGATATAATAATTGGTAACCGCGTTTTCCAGTTCCTGCCTGCTCCTGTAATTGGCAATTGCTGCCTGCACATCATTTGCCGTTGATGAGTTGCAACGTGTTGGGTCGGGATCAAAGCGTATAGGCTGAAACAGGTAAGTTGTTGAACTATAGTCAGCCGGAATTATCCATTGGCCCGATGTTAACCTGATCACTCTTAAGGCTTCATCATCCAGATCGATACCGGGTCCGTTTTGTACCCTGGCCTCCATCACTTTACCAGTCTTATCCAGTTTGAAAGCAACAGTAACAGTACCCGAAATGCAATTTTGCCTGGAATACTCGGGATAAACAATTTTTGATAGCAGAAAGTTATCAAGTGCATTTTGCCCACCTTTAAACGCAGGCTGAGCTTTTGCAGCAAACACCGTAGTTAGCGCTATTATACCTATGAGCAAGTGCCTTATCATAGTATAAATATCGACAATAAAACGGGGATAATGATTGGGTTTGTGGAATTGTTATGTCGTAATTTATGCTGATTCAGGCCGGATTTATTTCGCCACCTTACAGAACCGGTAATCATTATGCTATGCACGTTGCTTATCGTATAATTGCTTAAAAAACAACAAGTCATGCTGAATTTATTTCAGCACCCAATCAGAAAGGTTGAGTTTTTTATAGATAATTTCGAAGCCAGCACAGGGGTTGCCCTGCAAGTGAGATGTTGATCTGCATCGGCATGACCGCCTTTTTATTTCTTCCGAACAGCTATGATGTGTACGCATGCAAGTATGCTCCGTCAGGAGCTGCCTGTTTGTAGCAATTTTGAACAACAATCAAGCTTTGCTCCGTAGGTGCAACCCCAATTGTTAGGGTAAATAACATTGCTGTTTAGGGGTAGCCTCTACGAGGCAAAGGTAATCGCATATGTTTTCTACAAACAGGTAGCACCTAACGGTGCAGACTGCCCCTTTATTAGTTATAAACAGTAAATAAAAAATGTAAGTGCCCCCCAATTAACAAGGTAAATAACATTGCTATTGAAAGGTAGCCTCTAACGAGGCAAAGTTAATGGGTATATCCTTTCTACAAACAGGTTGCACCTAACGGTGCAGACTGCTCTTTTTACTTGTGTACGCTAAGCTCCCCCTTCAGGGCGCCGGGGGGCTAAAACCCCAGCACTAATCCCGCATCGGGCACATTCGTCCTATACTTTTCCATCTCCGAATATTTACATACGCCAGGATAGTCACCAAACTTCCCCTCCATATCAAACATCAGCTGAAAATGCAGATGTGGCGGCCATTGGCCGTTCTCCGTATTATCGCCAAGGCTGGCTATTCGCTCATCTTTTTTTAAAGGCTTCCCAACGATCAAGCCTTCCAGGCTTTTGCGGCTCAGGTGGCCGTAAAGACTATACAGCGTTAAGCCACTAAGGTTATGTTCTAAAATAATACAAGGGCCGTAATCGCCCAGGTTATTGTTATCCTGAAAGCTGTGTACCTTACCATCAAAGGGAGTATAGATGGGTGTGCCTTCGGCCCCCCAAATATCAACGCCTAAATGCAAGCGGCGGGGCTCATCTTCGGTATCAAAATGGGCACTTACTGCATAAATAGTGCGGTGCTCCATATAACCACCAATTCCGTAGCGGCAGTTATTTGCTTTCAGTTTGTCGTTTACCCAATCCGTAAACTTTTGGGTATCGGCAATAATATCCGTAGTTAGTTCCGTGTTGGCAGCAGTAAAATCTAACAAAAAAAGCCGGTCGGTGCCGGCATTATAATCAACCACCCTGCCAATGGCATCCGGGTGGTTTTTTAAATAACTATGAAGCTGTTCATGATGATCCATCGGGATAAATCGCTATTCTGTATCCGGCTGGCGTTCTTCCTTGCTTATTTTATCAAATATTTTATCCATGCGTTCCACGTATTCGCTGGTATCATCCACAAAAAATTCCAACTGCGGAATTATCCTTACCTGGTCTTTAATACGCGCTCCCAGTTTATATCGAATTTCTGAAGCATGCGACTTTATAGTTTGCAAAGCCAGCTGCAAATTAGTATTGCCAAAAAAGCTTAAAAATATGCGGGCGATGGCCAGGTCGGGGGTTACCCGTACTTTGGTTATGGTTATCAGGGTATTAGGCAAATAGTTCATACCCTCGCGTTGAAATATAGCTGCCAGGTCTTCCTGTATTACTCCGGCAAATTTTTGCTGACGTTTTGATTCCATGATGATAAGTTAACGCCACTGCGGCAGATGAGTTTTATTTATTTTGATTAACCTTTGTTGAATATCGTGTTAATTACACATATCCTGCGGTATCTCTTTTGTTATTTTTATTACTTTTTTTACAACAAGGGTGCTATCATATTCAGATCCCATCCCCTCTTTACCCGATTTTGATTTAATACCCTCTACCTCAACATAAACCGGCTCATATGGTTTTTCGAAGTTCATTTGCGAGTATTGCAGTTCCAACGTTGCCGAGCTATCTGCAACCCAAAATTCTGTGCCGTTGTCGCAATCTTTAAATGATTTTATTTCGGGACCAAAGCTGTACAAACCTTTGTAAACAAGAGGTATATCTACTTTTTTCGAATTTCCGTTACATGAGCTCGCTGCCAAAAAAAGAATAATTAAGAAGGCGAAATTTTGAATATACCTTATCCTCATATAACAAATTTACAAATCCTGTTTGATTTCATCCAATCCTTTAATACTTAATCGTGCACTAATACCCGATGCGATAACAGATATGGCCCCTACTGTTAAAAATACCAGGCCAAAATCAGTTATCTTAAGATCTATCGGGTAAGCATCAATCACCGAAGTGGCCGCGCCCATCCTTATAAATCCAAAGCGCTGTTGCACCAGGCAAAATGCAAGGCCAAGTGCTATGCCAACAATACAACCAAATATTGATATCATCATCCCCTCAAAAAAAAATATCCCTTGTATTAATCGTTTATTGGCACCCAGGCTACTTAAAATGGCTATATCCTTGCGCTTATCAATAACCAGCATGGTTAATGAACCTATGATATTAAATATGGCTATGATAAGTACAAAGGTCAAAATCATAAATATACTCCAGCGCTCGTAATTTAACGTTTTATAAAGCTCGGTATTTTGTTCCTTACGATTTTTTATAGTGTACTGCTTGCCTATGGCATCCTTAATTTTGTTTTGTACCACCGATAGATCGGTGCCTTTTTTGTAGGTAAGCTCCAGCGATGTAATTTCTTTTGGCTGATTAAGCAGGTCGCGGGCAAACTCTATTGGTGTTACCACAATATCATCAAACTCCTGCTGTATGGCAAACACTCCGGATGCGTTAATGGATCGCACTTCAAACTCATCAAGCGGATTTGCCGAACTTACCACAGTACGCCGTGGTGAAAATATTTGTATGGGCGATAGATCATCATGAACATTGATGCCCAGGCTACCTTGTATAGTTGCCCCAACTACTGCAAAATACTTATCCCCGCTTTTTAAGGTAAAAGATCCGTTTTGTACAGTGCTATCCAGCTGTTTGTTTTTTAAAAAATCATCGCTCACACCCTTTATAATTCCAATTAGCGGCTTATCTCCATATCTTATCAGGGCCTTTTCCTGTAGCACCTCCGTGAATGAAAAGAGGCTGGCATCTTTATGCAATGCATTAAAATAGGGCGTATTAGGATCGAAAGTTTTGCCAAGCCGGGTTTCGATCTTTATTTCGGGAGTGAAATTGCTATATAAAGAAAGGATAACTTTCTCGAACCCATTAAACACCGATAATATAATAATCAAGGCCGCGCTGCCTACCAGCACGCCCAGCATGGATATGCCCGATATGATATTGATGGCGTGCATCTTCTTGCCCGAGAACAAGTACCGTTTAGCTATATAGACCGAAGTATTCAAATTGGTTTTGAGTGATAAGTATTACGTTATGTGCTTAAGTAAGAAACGGGTTATTTTGTTTTTCAAAACCTATCGTAGTTTCCGGCCCATGACCCGGATAAACGGTGCAATCATCGGGCAGAGCAAAAAGCTTGGTTTCGATATTATCCATCAGCTGGGCAAAATTACCACCAGGCAAATCTGTGCGGCCTATACTCATCCTGAATAAAACATCGCCACCTATTAAAATATTCGCCGCCTTATCATAAAAGCACAAATGCGCGGGAGAATGACCTGGCGCGAAGATCAACTCCAACTCTGTATTGCCAAATTTTATGGTTCCGGTTTCGGGCAGATATTCCTCCGGTATTGGAGAAACCTCGTACCTGATACCCATTTGAGGCGCATAAGCCACTACGGCTGCCAATACAGGCAACTCCCCCTCATGAAATTTAGGCTTAAGCCCGTATTTATCAAACACAAATTTATTACCAAGCACATGATCAATATGGCAATGGGTATTTAGCAGCAGAACGGGAGTTAAGTTATTATCCTTTATAAAATTAACCACAACATTTTGCTCTGTAGCGGTATACATTCCCGGATCAATAATAACACATTCGCCGGTTTCATCATATAAAATATAAGTGTTTTCCTGGTAAGGATTATTTACAAATGATTTAACTTCTGCCATGGGGTAAAAGTACGGATTTAATTTGTTGGGTATGAAGGTTTGAAAAAAACGTGATTGGGAGTTGTAAAATTGGGGGACGCTAAAGATAAATGACTTCTAATAGCTTTGTCATCCTGAACGATAGTGAAGGATCTAATCGGAGACTTTACAGGGCAAAGAAGCATGGCGAATAGCAGATTCTTCACTGCGTTCAGAATGACAAAAAAAGATTTTTTAGCAACACGTCTTTGCGAGGGACGAAGCAATGACGCTGGGCGGGCGGCCAGGGGCATTAACTACCCCTCCACCAATTCTACCTCAGCAACCGGACTAAACAAATACACCCGCTTGGTTTCTATCTCCACACATTTAAAACGCTTGCGCAACTGTTCTTCTTTACGAAAAACGCGGTCGCCTTTTATTTTAAACAGGGCCTTGAAGGGAACTTTCTCCACTGTGAGCACAGATGATTCCTTAGGCGCATCATATTTGCGCAATGACCGGTAAAGATTAAGATCTGAACAACTGGAGGCCGCAGGATTATCGAGGTAGCTGGTTATGGCGTGCTTTACATCATGCGGAAAAATGTCTTTTTCAAAAAAGGGTTGCATCATTTTTTTGAAATTGTTTTTCCACTCGGCTCCATGGGGCTTTGCTTTTTGTTTATGCTGGTTCCAGGTATGCAGGTGTGCAAACTCGTGTACGGTAGTTACCAAAAAAGCGTAGGGATTAAGATCATAATTCACCGATATACGGTGACCTTTACCGGCATGTGGCGAACGGTAATCGCCAAACTTGGTGCCCCGGTTACGTGAAATTTTAAATTCGCATTTAAAGTAGTCGATCCAGCGGCCGATGAGTGGGGCAGCGTCGGGTGGGACATATCTTTCTAAAACTTTTACTTTATCCAATGTTTACCTCAACACAAATATAATGATTTCATCAGTTCATTGTAGATGGTTCATTGATCATAGCTGATAGTTTTTAAAGAATTACAAAGAGATTATTATTTGTTAGCGGTTCACGGTTGATAGTTCATGGATTATAGGCAGAACTTAAGGCAGATAAGCAGGTCACAGTTGAGTGCCAATAAAAAACATTCCATGAACCATGATCTATCAACCATGAACCAAAACCTACTTCAGGAAATGATAAACTATAAAACTGGCGGTATATGCCAAAGCCGTCATATAAGCGAATTGCGCGGCGGGCCAGCGCCAATCCTTGGTTTCGCGATATACTACCGCCACGGTGCTGGCGCACTGCATGGCAAAAGCGTAAAACATCATCAGCGAAAAGGCAACCGCTAAAGTAAACACCGGCTTACCGGTATCAGGGTTAGTAGCGCTATGCATTTTTTGCTGCACAGATTCCAACTTGTCCGCATCGCCCTCCACGCTATAAATGGTGGCCATGGTACCTACAAACACTTCGCGGGCAGCAAACGAACTGATAAGGGCTATACCTATCTTCCAATCAAAACCAAGCGGCTTAATAACCGGCTCTATTACGTGACCAAATACACCGGCGTAGGAGTTTTCTAATTTTTCGGACGCGATAACCTTGCTCAGGCTATCGGGTTTCATGGATTTAGTATATTGCGGCTGGCTGTATGTTTTGTCAATCTGTGCAAACCTATCACCAGGACCGTATGATTTCAATACCCATAAAATGATGGATACTGCAATAATAACTTTACCCGCCTGCAGTACAAATGTTTTTGAACGATCATACATCGTAAAGGCTACGTTCTTCCAGCGGGGCATCCGGTAAACAGGAAGCTCCATAATAAAATAGCCGCGCTCGCGGGCCTTTAAAATAAACTTCATTACAAAAGCCACTACTACCGCCGATATAATACTCAACAGGTACATGGCTGTAAGTGCCAGTCCCTGCAAATTAAACAGCCACCAAACATTGCGGTTTGGCACTACAAGGGCAATAAGTAAGGTATAAACCGGCAAACGGGCAGAGCAGGCTACCAGGGGGGTAACCATAATGGTGATCATCCTGTCTTTCCAGTTCTCGATATTGCGGGTGCTCATGATAGATGGCACGGCGCAGGCAAAACCACCAATAAGCGGCACTACCGATTTACCGTTGAGGCCAACTTTGCGCATCACCTTATCCATCATAAAAGTAACGCGCGACATATAGCCGGTATCTTCCAGTATGGATATCATTGCAAACAAAATGGCTATCTGTGGTACAAATACCAACACTCCGCTTAAACCGGCAATAATACCATTAACCAGTAAACTGGTGAACGGACCGGTTGGTAAAGCCTTGTTTACACTGCTTTGCAGCCAGATGAATAAATTCTCGATAAGCGACATCGGGTAGGCCGACCATGAAAATATGGCCTGGAATATGAACATCAGTATGGCAAAAAATATGATAAAGCCGAATATCTTATGCGTAAGTATCTTATCAATTTTATTGCTTACAGATTCGTCCTGGGCAGTTTCGGGCTTCTTAACCGTATCATACAACAGATCGTTTATAAAACTGTAACGCGCGATGGTTTCTGTAGCCTGGGCTTTTTGAGAATGGAAAGAATGCAGTGCTTCCAGCTCCTCTATACGATCGCTTTCTTTAGCCGATAAAAAATTCAGGGTTTCATGCTGATGGGCAAGCTGCAGGGCAAAGTAGGGATTATCAATTTTTAATTCCTGCTGTATCTGGGCTATCAGTTGCGGGGCAATGGGTTCAACGTCAATAGTCTCCAGCTGCAGCGCAATTTTATTGGCATAGGCGATGGTACTTTTAAGCTGATCGATCCCTTTTATCTTCCGGGCCGAAATAGGTACAACCGGCACACCCAGCTTTTTGGCAAACAAATCAACGTCAATAGTAATACCCGCTTTCTCAGATACATCGATCATGTTGAGTGCTACTACAACAGGTATTTTTAAATCGGCTATCTGGGTATACAGCAACAGGTTGCGTTTCAGGTTTGATGCATCAAGTATTACAACAATCAAATCCGGAACAAGGCCTCTGGCTTTATCGGCTAAAACAGAAAATACAATGGATTCGTCTTTACTTTTGGGGTAAATACTATAGGTACCGGGCAGGTCAATGATCTCAGCCGTGCGACCATCAGGCAGCTGGCAAAATCCTGTTTTTTTATCAACAGTAACGCCCGGAAAATTTCCTATTTTTTGATTAAGACCGGTTAAAATGTTAAAGAGAGTTGATTTACCGGTGTTTGGATTTCCTACAAGTGCAACTCTTATATCGGCTTTCAATGTTTACAAAACTACTGCAAAATAATGGTGGAGGCTTCAAATTTACGCAAGCTTAACTGGTAGCCGGAAACGTGAATAGCTATAGGATCTCCAAGAGGTGCAATACGCGAAATTCTGATTTCCTCACCTGGTAAACATCCCATTTCCATCAATTTTACCGACATTTCAAGATCAGTAAACTCCTTTACAATACCTATTTCGCCTACCTCAAGTTGTGAAAGTGTCATCGTATATTTTTTAACCTGAGCAAATGTAAGCTTATTTATATTAAATCCAAATAAGAATGGTTAAAAATGACAAGGATCACTTTTGAAAAAATATTTTTTGTGAAAACTTCTTGGTATGAAAACGTAAGCTTTCACAGATTCTTATTTTTTTAGCGGTTCAACATCATTGAACCGTTTATCGAAATAAAGTTTAACAGAATTTATGGGCATCAACTGCACTTTTGATAACACCAAATGTTGGGCATCCGCAGCCTTTTTTAAATATACCGCAAGAAGAGCAACTGAATAGTATCACCGCTCCAATTATAATCAGTTTACTTTTTCTCATTACCAACCGCGCTTAATGTTAATACAACAGCAAAAATCCCCATACAAATGCCAAGCACATCGCAAAACAAATCGTTCCACTCGGCACTGCGCCAGGTAAAAATAGTTAGTTGCAAGATTTCTATCACTCCGCCAAAAAAAACAGCGGCTAAAACAACAACTATTATCTGCTTATACGTGAAAGTATGCCTTTTTTGTTGCCTTATAATACCGTTACAAAACAGTACAACCAGCGTAAAAAACAGCCCGGTATGCGTAAGTTTATCAAAGCCGGGGAAAAACATCGGCGAATCGCTGGCAGAGCTCAAGTTAACAGAGCAAATGACAAAAATAAATAAGGCCCACAAAATTGTGAGCCCATGATATTTTAATATTGCTTTCATTAAGCGCCAACAACCGCTTTATAGTCATCAGCAGATAACAAGCCGTCTATTTCTGACAGATCGGAAACGATGATTTTCACCATCCAGCCTTCGCCATACGGATCAGCGTTTACAAGGTCGGGATGATTATTAAGGGCGGGGTTAATTTCCGTCACTGTTCCGGTTACCGGCATAAACAGGTCCGATACTGTTTTCACAGCCTCAACCGTGCCAAAAACTTCATCTTTGGCAGTTTCTTTCCCTAAGGATGCTATATCTACATAAACAATATCGCCCAGTTCGCTTTGCGCAAATTCGGTAATGCCGATAGTAGCTTCATTGCCTTCAACTTTTATCCACTCGTGGTCTTTAGTGTATTTTAATTCAGCGGGAAAATTCATGTCGTTATAAATATGTTATTATCAATTAGTTATGTAGCTTTTATAATTAACCTTGCACGCACAATTGCAAACATACTATTGCAATGCCTGTAAATCTACTACTATTTGCAATTATTTAACATCAATAAATTAAAAATGTACAGAGGTAAATAAAATGAATATGACAATAGTAATTTATTTAATCTTTCTTTTGTCGTTCGGCCAATTATTTAATTGTAGGTTTATCTGATCTAAACACTCAACTTTTCACTACTAATCTTAAAAAAATGGAATCAGCTGCCCTTACCGGTTATTTAATTGTATCAGGCGTAATGATGTTTGTAGGCATCTTATTAACCAGGATGATATTTAGCATACCTGCCGTGATGAAAAAATACCTATTCCTTTTAACAATTGCAATGTTGCCATTTTTGGCAAAGTCACAAGAATTAGCACGCAAAAAATGCATAAGCTCTCTGCTAAAAGCTATGAATGATCCTGGTAGCTACAAGCCGGTTTCGTGGACAAAATTAAAAAAAGAATATAGCGACTATTATTCATCTGAAAGACACAGTGAATTAGACCTTGAAAAAAGAAAGTATGAGGCGCTTAATGACAAAGTTGATCATCTTATTTTTGTCGATAAAATTGGTAAAAGAGATGAAGAGCTATTAAATAATGATGACTATCACGAGCACATGTCACTTAAAGCAGGCGGGGAAATAATAATTGACAGCTTGAAAAAATTAGACTCAGTATTATCTGTAAAATTTAGCCCTAAGTTGCAGGGATATTCATTGGTACATACTTTTAGAGCCAAAAACAAATTTGGTGCATTGGTTTTAAGTAGGTATTATTTTTTTATTGATACGAGATTTAAGGTGGTTGAAATGGAAGATGAAAATGAAAGAGATAGGAAAAGGCGGGAAATAATAGATATGGTTAATCAAGCAACTGAAAAATACCGAAATCAATAAAAGATCGGTGCAAAATTGCACACCGTTCAACATTGTGTTCAGTGAAACCCTACGCCCGCGCTTGAACGCATCGCTTAAATCGCTTTCGCATTCCTAAATTCACCTTATGCCTAAAGAAAAAATAACTATTGATGACATAGGCTTTTTGGTAAATCGCCTCACAACAGCCCTGGAAAAGTTTAGTGCACAAATTCAAAAAGCTGACCTATCCGATCCGCCGACAAAAGTCAAGAAAGAAACCGAGGAGGACATAAAAATCAAGCAGTTTTATTCTTTAGTTGGCAAATACAGTACGTTTATTACTGAGGAAGAAAGGGATAAATACACTAATCCAACCCCGTCCGAATTTTCAAAACTCAAAAGAATTTATAAAAAATCACAAAAGGATATACGAAAAAGAAAGGCACACGAAGCGGCATCCGAGGTCAGTCAATTAACGCAGATAGCTATTGAGGCCCCTGTTACATCGCCCCCATTTAATGAGGCTGATCTTACAGAAGGTCGAATTATTGTAACGGGCTATTACAAAAACCATGAAGGATCAGTTGGGTTAATTGGCAAGGTTGGACCTCAAAATAAATTCCCTTTAGAAATTTACGTTTGTAAGAAGGACTTTACCCCAGGCAAAAGAAGGTACGTTATTGAGGTCCCGGAATTAGTCCTGGCAATTATTGATCCCGGCAACAAAAGCTTTTTTTTGACAACATATCTTATAGGCCTTGCAGTTAAGTATTCTACTTATTTTAAAGGCCTAATTTATTTAAAGAAATTTTCTGATTAATCAATAAACCCCGAAGTTGAACGCTTCGGGGTGGGAATTGTTAAAGTCCATTTTTAAAGAGCTTTTCGGCTGTTCGCCTCGATAACCTTCTTAAATGTGCTTCCAGCAATTCACCTTGTTGCTGCAATTCCTGTT
>NZ_JANYGH010000031.1 GCF_025362475.1 Mucilaginibacter sp. | reverse complement strand
GCCTTTAGCCTTTAGCCTTTAGCCTTTAGCCTTTAGCCTTTAGCCTTTAGCCTTTAGCCTTTAGCCTTTAGCCTTTAGCCTTTAGCCTTTAGCCTTTAGCCTTTAGCCTTTAGCCTTTAGCCTTTAGCCTTTCTTATAGGTTATTTTATAAATAGTCCCCTTACTGTCGTCGGTTACATATAAAGAACCATCGGGGCCTTGTGCCAGGCCGCAAGGGCGGTGTTCGGCGCGACCAGATGCTGCTTTTTCTGCACCACCTGCAAAACCATCAGCAAATATTTCCCATTGACCGCTTGCTTTACCATCTTTAAAAGGCTGAAAAACTACAAAGTAACCAGCCTGTGGCTCCGGCGCGCGGTTCCATGAACCATGGAACGCAATGAAAGCGCCATTTTTATACTTCTCTGGGAATTGGCTGCCGGTATAAAACAACAAGCCATTAGGAGCAAGGTGACCCGGGAATGCGGCTGCCGGATTGATCGCTGTTTCGCCGCCTTCTTTCTTACCATCGCCGCCATACTCCGGCATTAATATTTTTTTATTTTGTTGCCAGTCGTAATACATATAAGGCCAGCCGGCGTTATCGCCTTTCTTAATAGCATACATACACTCTGCGGGTAACTCGGCAGATTGCTTGGTAGTAAAGTACTCAGGGAACAGATCATGTAACTGATCACGACCATGCTGCATTACAAACAACTGGTTGTTTTGCTGGTTCCAGTCCATCCCTACAACGTTGCGCAGGCCGGTTGCATAACGTATACCGTCGCCATAATGCTGGTTAGGCTTGTCGGCCTTAAACTGCCATATACCACCTGCAGAATCTAAAATAGGGCAGCCCTTTTGACCCGGTGAACCTTTTTTTCGGTCTTCTACCTGGCATGCATTGGAGTAAGCGCCAATATTAACATACAGGTTACCATCATTATCTAAAGTGATTGCCTTGGCCTCATGTTCATTACGGCTTATTAAGCCCGTAACTATTTTTTCGGGTTGATTAAGGTTGATCACTTCATTTTTATCATTCAATTTATAACGGAAAACTTCTTCATCGGATGATGCGTACAGGTAGCCTTTCTTTACATAAACACCGGTACCGCTAAAATCGCCAAAGGATGTTTTTACAGTAGCTTTATCAGCATCCTGGTGTAAAAATAAAATGCCTTTGCCTGTTTTTGCTCCGGTTAGTTTTACATAAATATCGCCTTGTGGGGTAACAGCTATCTCTCTTGTACCACCTAAATTTTCGGCTATAGCAGCAGCGGTAAACCCGGCTTGTAATTTAAGGCCAGCATTAACACCTGTCGGTGCTGTTGTTGAACCGGTGGAATCGATGTTTTTTTTATCAGCAGGGCCTCCGCTTTTACACGCGCTAAAAAATAACATACAGCCGGTTATTGCCACCGCAGGCAGCAATGCCAAAAATATTTTTTTGTTTTTCATGGTAAAGATTATTGGTTGTCAAATTAAATAAATATACAGTGAATACCGAAATCTGTTTTGTAGTAATTGTATGACACATACGTATTTAGGTTTTTGGGGAGGAGCATTATTCAATGAAAGTCAATTGGCTGGAATTTAATTTTGTCTTTCAACGCTAAGCTAAAATTAAATGCTGATTTATAGCTGTTTGAACATAGATAGCAACAATAGATTAAACCATTGGGGTGCCAGGGCGTCATAGATGTATAAAATTTAACAAAATGAAAAACATAGTCATATTATCAGCAATAGCAATGAGTGGTTTAATAGCTAATAAAGCCAACGCTCAATTATCAATACATGTAGGCTTTAATGTACCGGTTCGTCATGTTTATGTACCGGCCCCCCCGCCAGTTGTAGTTCAGGAGCCGGTTTATTATGATGATAACGCGCAGGTTAATTATAATGATAACAGTGATGATTATTATTACCTGCCAGAGGTTGAAGCTTACTACAGCGTAACAAACCATAACTATTATTACAATGATGGTAACAACTGGGTAACCTGTGCTTACCTGCCAGGGGCATATCGTAACTATGATTGGCGTGCTGCCGCAAGGTACGAGGTACGTGGCCGACGCCCTTATATGCATCATGATGTTTACAGACAAAGATGGGGAGGTTATGACGGTGACCGCGGTAACTGGGGACGCCGTTTTGAAAGAAGATATGATGGAGGAAGAAGATATGATGGAGGATATGCTTACCAAAACCATGATAACCGTGGATGGGACAGAGGCAACAGAAATAATGACCGTGGCAATTGGGGCGGCAGGCCAAATGATGGGCGTGATCGTGGAAACTGGGGAGGCCGGCCAAACCAAGGCAACGGGCATGATCAGGGTAACTGGGGTGGAAGACCTGACAATGGTGGCCATAACCAGGATGGCAATTGGGGTGGCGGACACAATGATGGCGGTAACCACAATGACCATACAAATGGCCAGGATCATGGCAACAGGGGCGGAGGACGTCAATTTGCCGATAATCGCGGAGGTTTTGGCGTAAGGCAATAAGCTTAAGAACCTGATAATTATGTAAGACTATTCATATCCCAATATATATAATGAAAAGGTCGCCTGTAATGGGCGACTTTTTTTTTGTTAAATGAACAAGCAAAAGGTTGTTCGCCCTATAAGTTGGCGCGTTAGCAGTATCGTGTTCTTCGTTATGGTTATCAGTAATATATCCCTCCATTACGCTTTAAAGGGAAATGGCATTTGCTGCTGCTTTTTCCTGAATTTTATAATTAAAAAAATCCTATTTTGGGAGAAATTATAGACCTCATTCCTTAGATGAAAAAACTATTAACCTCCGTATTATTCATAACCCTCGCGGGTAATATTTTTGCACAGGGTACATTACAGGCAGGCATGCCGGCTAACGAGAAAATTTCGGACGAAAGGTTGCAACGCATCGATAAGATGATTGAGCAAAATATTGATTCCGGATATGTAAACGGGGCAGTAGCGTTGATAGCCCGCAATGGTAAGATAGTTTATAACAAATCTTTCGGCGTTGCCGATCTGGAACAAAAAAAGCTAATGAACAACGATGCTATATTTCGCATCGCATCACAAACTAAAGCTATTACCAGCGTGGCGGTGATGATGCTTTTTGAAGAAGGGAAATTTTTACTTGATGATCCTATCTCCAAATATCTCCCAACGTTTGCTCATCCAAGGGTGTTAGATACTTATAATGACAAGGATACAACTTACACAACCATCCCTGCCAAAAGGGAAATAACAATCCGCGACCTGCTTACTCACACATCAGGTATAGGATATGCCCAGATTGGTTCGCCCCAGATGAATGCTATTTATGGTAAAGCAGGTATACAGGCTGGTTTTGTTACCGATAGAATATTGCTGGCCAATTCTATCAATAAACTTGGGACTTTACCACTGGTGCATCAACCCGGCGAACGCTGGACCTATGGGTTAAATGTAGATGTGTTAGGTTACCTGGTAGAGAAACTATCCGGCAAAAGTTTAGACCAGTTTTTTAAAGAACGCATCTTTGACCCGCTGGGGATGAAGGATACTTATTTTTACATTCCGGCGGCCAAGCAAAACAGGCTGGTAGCCGTTTATACACCCGATAAGCAAGGTCGCCTTATTAAATGGAACGCAGGAACATTTACTCCTATAAGCGTGGACTACCCTACAGTGAACGGTACTTATTATGCTGGCGGTGCGGGTTTAAGTTCAACAGTTAAGGATTATGCTGCCTTTTTACAAATGATGCTGAATGGCGGCACATACAACGGCCAGCGTTTACTGGCCCGCCATACAGTGCAATTAATGACCACCAATCAAATCGGCGACCTGTACCTCAATCCAGAAAAAGACAAGTTTGGGCTGGGTTTTGGCATTACTTCAGAGACCAGTTCAAAAAAACTGGGTATGAGTGAAGGTTCTTTTGCCTGGGGTGGCTTTTATGGCACTTTGTATTGGGCTGACCCTAAAGAGCACCTGGTATGTTTGCTGTTTATACAGAATTGGCCGCTGCCTCATAATGCTATACAAGATAAATTTAGGGCGCTAGTTTACCAGGCTTTAACGGATTGATTTATGTAAAACCGACTTTTAGTGGGCCGCTTTTGGCTTTCTAAAAGTCGGTCTTTAAACCGGATCATACATTACCTGATTACCACTGTCGACATGTTGTTTTTTTTCATATAAATTAAAAAATATTCCAAATATTAAAAATTATCTCGTTTATTGTGTATATTAGACACAGTAATAATTAAGTTAATAAAGAATTGGAGTTAATTAATAATAAAATACCTGAGGCGAAACCTAATTGCCCAAAGTGTAATAAAGTTTCTGATTATCGTGTGTCAAGAGGTTCAGTATTTAAAGTATTTCTTTTTTTTCTACCCGTTAAAAGATATATGTGTTTTAATTGTATGAGCAAATTTTACTCGTTCTCATGAGTGAAATTTAAAGGCCGGGCTTAGATCGATTTTTAACATATCAGGCTGTTTGTATTAAGATCTGAGATATAATTGATATCACGAAGCACAGATCCATATCTCTACAACAAACCTGTTTTTTTAACAGTCATTGCCAATCCAACTTGATCCGCCAACCACAGGTGTGTTTTTGTAAAAATCTTGTATCAACAAAAAAATACGATGTCAATTCATGCTGCGTTCATAAAAAATGTGTTTTTTAGTGGCTTGAAAATTAAATTTCAGTATTTTTAGTTAATGCGGCCAATCCGGATACTCCTAACAGCTTTTATTTTACTATGCCCGTTTTTTACTTTGGCGCAAAATGCAATCATTACCGGCAAGGTGGTGCATGGCGAAAGTAAAGCCCCCGTGGCCAATGCCAGCGTATTTTTAAGCAATGCTACATATGGTACTTCAAGTGCCGAGGATGGTTCATACACGCTATCGGGCGTTAAGCCGGGGCAGTATGAATTGGTAGTTACCGTGGTGGGATATGAAGATTATTCGCAAACCATACAGGTAGGGCATGAGCCCCTAAAGCTTGATATTTCGCTTACCCAAAAGGTGTTGATGTTACGCGAAGTAGTGATAAGCAGTAACGCCGACTGGAAGAAGAACTATGAACAGTTTAAGCGCGAATTTATAGGCACTACTGAAAACTCCAAACTGTGCAGGGTGCTCAACTCGCATGTTCTTAATCTTATTTATCACCGTAATAAACAACAACTGGAGGCTGAGGGCGAAGAATTTTTGGTGGTGGAGAACCGTGCGCTTGGTTATCGCACCAAATTTTTACTGAAGAAGTTTTTAAGCGACGGTATTGAACATACTATTGAATACTCGGGCAAGGCACTTTTTGAGCAATTGCCGGGTACTGCCGAACAAAAACGCCTGTGGAAACTAAAACGTGAGCAGGCTTATTATGGTTCGGCACAACATTTTTACCGTTCATTGTATAAAGACAGGTTAAAAGAGGAGGGTTTTGAAGCCCATGATTTTACCCGGGCGTTAAACAGGGAACGCCCGCCTGAGGAACTCATTCAGCAAAAAATTAAAAGATTCAGGGAGTTAAACCGCGATTCCCTTAATGCCTGGTACAAGTTAGGTAACCTCACCAAATGGAATGATGAAAATGTGGTAAAAATACCATATCAATCTATCGAGATCTTGCGCAAAACACCGCAGCCTGGAATTTATGCATTAATGTTTCCTCATTTTTTGTATGTGGTATATACTAAAAAGCATGAGCTTACCGAGTTTAAGGATGTATATCGCCCGCTGGATATGGAGAACTTTGAAACCAGCATTGTAACCTTATTTACCAACTACGCGCTATTTGATATGAATGGCATAATAGTATCAAATCCAAGCCCACTGTATGAAGGTACATGGTCAAAAGCCAAACTGGCGGATCTGCTGCCCGTTGATTATGAGCCGGGGGACTGATTTTAGTATCAGGTATCAAGAGGGGAGGTGAATGGTGCAGCATTGCTCAATGAATAAGTTAACCGGGATATAAAAAGCCAATCCTAAGACACTTTTGAAAATAAGAATATTTAAAAGGTAGAGAATGAAAATTACTGGTACGCGTTCTTATATATTAGTTGAGTTTAAAGACAAAAAAGTTAAGATCGAGGGTGAGTTGACCCTGACCCCTACATTTTATGCATCGATTGGGTCAATAGAAAATTGGGAAAGTCCGCATCAGGACATTATGTTGACAAGCGAAGAAAAAAGAGAGCTCATAGCAGATATTCTAAAATACAACAATCCTGACTTCAAGATTATTTTTGAAGATTAATTAATAATTCATTTTGGATTGTATAAAGCCAAGGTGTCTTTTATCTAATGTAACTCTTATTTCGGAAATAAAGTATTCTGTCAATGCTGGTAAGTTTTCCATATGGCAAACGTACTAATGGCCAAAATTAATTACCTTTGAGCATCTAAATAATATGAAGTTTATTTATCAAACATGGTGGAAAGTATTAGCCGTAGTTATGGTTATATACACCCTTATCGCAGGCTTATTGCTTGGGGTACCAACGATGCCTATCCTGCACGAAACTATCCGTAATACTTACTTTCATGTGCCCATGTGGATGGCCATGTTCTCAGTATTTACCATATCGGTTGTGTATAGTATCAAATACCTGCAAACAGGTAAAGAAGAGTATGATCTTATAGCTGTAGAAAGCGCCAATACGGGCTTGTTCTTTTTTGCTATAGGTTTGCTTACCGGTATGCTTTGGGCCAAATACACCTGGGGCGATTTTTGGAGCAACGACCCTAAGCAAAACAGCGCAGCTATTGCTTTTCTGTTGTATTGCGCTTACTCGGTATTGCGTAACTCTATTGACGAAGAACAAAAACGCGCCAAAATATCAGCTATCTACAACATCTTTGCTTTCCCTATCATGATCGTATTGATTATGGTGCTGCCCCGGATGACAGATTCCTTACATCCCGGTAACGGCGGTAACCCTGCCTTTGGTAAACTGGATATGGATAACCGCATGCGTATTGTATTATACCCCGCCTTTATTGCCTGGAGTTTTATAGGTATATGGATAGCATCTATCCGTTACCGCATCCGTTTAATTGAATATAAAAAGAACCAAATAAATTAATGAAGAAGTTAACATTATTGTTAATGCTGGTGTTGAGTTTTGCTACTGCTTTTGCTCAACAAAAACAGCCTGTTGAAATGGCCGATGTTTTACGCAGTTCGGGGAAAATATACGTCGTTGTGACCACAATTGTAATAGTTTTTGTTGGATTGGCTATTTATTTGTTCTCTATCGATAGAAGACTAAAAAAAATCGAAAAAGAAAATTAGTCTAAAAAATTTGCCTATTGAGTTTAAACATGGTTTTTACTGTACTTTTTGAGGTGTATCAAACACACTAACTATAATATATTTGCAATATTGATAAAAATTGTACCAAATTTGCTCACTTTTTTAAGAGTTTAATATTATACAGTTAATTATGGATACCAATATTTTAGTTGCCAACGAAGAGACACACTTTTTTGGTGATGTATGTAAAAACTTTGATTACGCGGCGCAGTTTACAAAACATGATGCCGGTTTGCTTGATCAGATAAAATCATGTAACAGTGTTTACCGGTTCCGTTTCCCTATCCGCAGGGGTAATGGCTTCGAGGTAATTGATGCATGGCGTGTAGAGCACTCGCACCATCAATCGCCAACAAAGGGCGGTATTCGCTACAGCGAAATGGTGAACGAGGATGAGGTAATGGCCCTTGCCGCGCTCATGACCTACAAATGCGCCATTGTGAATGTTCCGTTTGGTGGCGCAAAAGGCGGTATTAAAATTAATCCTAAAAATTATACCGTAGGCGAGCTGGAAAATATAACCCGCCGCTATACCGTGGAACTGATCAAGAAAAACTTTATTGGTCCAAGCATTGACGTACCCGCACCGGATTATGGATCTGGCGAACGCGAAATGAGTTGGATAGCGGATACTTATGCAACCATGAACCCCGGTCAGCTGGATGCTATGGGTGCAGTTACAGGCAAGCCTATTGCTTTACAGGGAATAGCCGGAAGAAGAGAAGCTACCGGCCGTGGTGTGGCTATTGCCGTTCGCGAATGTGTTAGCTTTGGTGAGGATATGCAAAAATTGGGTCTTTTGCCGGGCTTATCGGGCAAAAGAATAATTGTGCAGGGTTTGGGTAACGTGGGTTACTATTCGGCTACATTCCTGGCCGAATTTGGTGCAATAATCGTAGGTCTTTGTGAGTTTGAAGGCGCCATCTATAACGAAAATGGATTGGATGTAGAGGCTGTATTTCAGCACCGCAAGGCAACCGGCTCCATATTAGGTTACGCAGGCGCAGCAAAGGAATTTGCCAATACCATGGAAGGCCTGGAGCAACCATGTGATATCCTGGTACCTGCAGCCCTGGAAAACCAGATCACCGAAGCCAATATCTATAATATACAGGCTAAGATCATCGCCGAAGGTGCAAACGGACCAACCTCGCCAGAGGCTGAAGCCATTTTTTACGCCAATGGCGGTATTATCATCCCGGATATGTATGCTAACGCTGGTGGTGTTACAGTATCATACTTTGAGTGGTTAAAAAATCTTAGCCACGTAGCATTTGGCCGCATGAACCGCAGATTTGAGGAAAACTCAAACCTTAACCTGGTAAATATGGTTGAGGGCATCACCGGTACATCATTAACCCCGATGCAGCGTTCAACTATAATCAAAGGCGCATCCGAGCTGGAACTTGTAAACTCGGGACTGGAAGATACCATGATCCGTTCTTATTACGAGATCAGGGAGATCTACAAAAATAATCCTAAGATTGATACCCTGCGTAGCGCAGCAATGGTAGGTGCTATCAACAAAATAGCGGTTTCTTACCAAAATTTAGGTGTTTGGCCGTAAATAAAAATTTATTTGTATGGAAGAGGCAGGTCGGGAGATTTGCCTCTTTTTTGTTGTGAAATATTTTAGTCATGTATCTCCACCTATCATTTTCCTGCTTGTTCCAGGTTTATCTTTCTTCTTCCTGTTTCAAAACGCCACCTTCAACCCACCACCAAAACCACTTGCCACCGGAGGCTTTTTTTAAATCGAATTCAGCAACATCAAAACTGCCATTGCCTTCAATTGTGCCTTGCACCTCATAAACTTTAATGGCCTGATGGTTATTGTTCCAGGTTAGCGGTTTACCCGGTTCGCAGGTTTCGGGCAGCTTTTTACCGTCAGTTATCAGGAAATACGCTTTGCTTGTACCAATCACCGTCGCCTGGCCATTTGCATCCATACAAACTGCGGTACGTTCATCGGCAGCAATGCCTTTGGGAAAAATGTTCCAGTCTTTACTAATACGGCCTAAAAATGCCACATGGCGGCCTTGCCTTTTACGAGTTAAATAATGTTGATCTGTAATGACCTGCTTTAGATAGGGGGCATGTAAAAAATCATTGTTGTATACCTTAACCAGGTTATCGTAGGGATTGCCCAATGCTTCATCTGCGGTAATGCTGCCATCTTCGCCGCTATAGTAAAAGCCTCCTAAAATGGCGCAGCCTGCGCTGGTGCCGCCAACCGGTGTGTGTTTTATGTTGAGCAGATAATTGATGGCATCAAGAGTTTTGGTCCCTTTCCAAAATTTCATGTAGTTTGATTGGTCGCCGCCGGCAATAAAAAGAATCTCGGCATTGCGGATGATGTATGCCACGGTATCATTATCAGCCAGCTCGCGCGAGTTGATCAAAAGAGTTTCTACGGAATTTACTTTACCCAGCGCTTTGATGTAAGGATTGTAAGCATCCGTTCCCGAAGCGCGAATTACCACCACATCGCCTCCGCCGCTTCGGTCTATCATCCATTTAAAAGCCGCGTCAACGTCTTTGCCACCACCAACCATAGCAATGCCGCCCTTAACAGGTGTATTCACATTTGCCGTATCACCAATAACCCCAATGGAGGACGGACGACCTGCAATATGTTTAATTGTTTTTATCGTATCAGCTTTGCCTGAAGCAAAAGAGAGCGTGCTAAAGGCTGCGAAAAGTATGATTATTAATAACAATCGCATAAATGTATTTATAATCATACTTATACAAATCAGCGTACTTTAATACTGTTAATATCTGTACGGCTCCATTTTACCGCATGAGCAGGCGCAATTAGGATCGCTTATACCCATTTTCTTTAAAAAAAACTGGTAAAAGCCTATACGGTCATTCATGCCGTAATTATCGCCTTTACCACACTCAACATCACCGTTAACAATATTAATAGTCATACCAAAGCCCGGGGTAGTGCGGCCATGTGCTTTGTCGGCGGCGGTGGGCTGCCATTTGCCGGTCATTACATCATGGGCAGATGGTTTATGGGTTTCGGGTGTCATCCAGAAATAAATTGCGGCTTTAAAGGCTACAACAGGATCTGTTTCTACCAGTTCGGGGGTGTTAAGCAATATCTTTGGATCACCAAAAATACAGTTTGATGCATAGCCGTAGTTTCCGTTATAGCTCAATTGCATGGGGCCTCGTCCATAATATTTTTTACCGGCTACCGGAGGGTATTCATCGCTGTCAGATACGTAAGTATTTGAAGTATTGCTTTCATGTATCAACATCAAGCCATCGGTGTAGCTGCCGTTCATACCATGGCGGGTTTCATGAGCTATTTGTGCAAAAAAAGCGGCCAGTTCTTTTTTATTTATATCGGCGCCAAAGGCAGTGCAAAATTCACCATAATCAACGGTGAAGGTGCTGTCGGGTTTCTTTTTTGCCCATTCCTCGTTCCAGTCGGCATCCTGGCGTACTACGGTTGCCTTGCCCGTTTTTTTATCGGTACGTATAAACTGGTAAACCGAAACCGCGCGGCGGGTAATTTTTACGCTTACCTGCCCAAGTTCATCGGCTGCTTTAATAAAGGCGGCGTAGGTATAAAATTTATCGCGTTGTGGAAAAAGATCATTAAATTGTTTCTCGGTGAGAATACTGCTGATTGACGCTTTTGCTGGTTTGGGTGCAGCTGTATCGGCAGATTTTTTTGTGCTGGTGCTGCCACCACAGCTAAATGCTGAAATTACCAGGGCCGAAGCCGCAATGAAAACTAATTTAGAAGATATGATGATTGATTTCATGATTTTTATTGATAAACAATATTTCATTATACTAATGCAAGTTTAAAACTATCATTTAATAAACTATATTTCATTATCAAAAATTATACTAACTAAATAGCGGAAGTGATCATATTTGATTTATTGCATGAATTTAAATTACCACATTTATTGTAAAAATTATATATTCACTTTAATTAAATAAATGAAGATATATACTAAAACAGGGGATAAGGGGTTTACTTCATTAATAGGGGGTACCCGGGTTGCTAAATATCATTTGCGGATTGAAAGCTATGGCACTGTTGACGAACTAAACTCATATATAGGCCTCATCGGCGACCAGGATATTGCTATACATCATAAAGAAGTATTGAAGCAGATACAGGACAGATTGTTTACAATAGGCTCCTCGCTGGCGGCTGATCCGGAACGATCAAAAATGGTAATACCAGATCTGCATATGCAAGATATAGAGCTGCTGGAACGGGAAATGGATGCGATGAACGAGCAATTGCCCGAGCTGCGTCATTTTATTTTACCGGGGGGTAATAATACCATTTCGTTTTGCCATATTGCAAGATGTATTTGCCGCCGGGCCGAGCGGATTACCGTTCACCTGGCTAATGAAAGTACAGTTGATGAAAAAGTGAATATTTATCTGAACAGGTTGAGCGATTACCTATTCACTTTGGCACGCAAAATTGCAAATGAGCGTAATGTGCCTGAAAATCAATGGATACCGCGCATGTAATTATGTGAAAAAAAAATTGATATTCCAATTGAAATTGTTATACTTTTGCGAAAAAGTAAATTTACTTATAAATATAAAATATATAGAAACATGTATTGGACACTTGAACTAGCATCTCACCTTGAAGATGCGCCATGGCCCGCAACAAAAGATGAATTAATTGACTATGCTATTCGTTCTGGAGCTCCTGTGGAGGTGATAGAAAACCTGCAGGCACTGGAAGACGATGGTGAGCCGTATGAAAATATAGAAGAAATATGGCCGGATTACCCGACTAAAGATGATTTCTTTTTTAACGAAGACGAGTATTAAATCTTTATAAAAAGCCCTTTTTCGGGGCTTTTTTGTTTGCCGCAAATTTTTGGAATGATTTTAGTAATAAGCTTAACACACTTATCAATTAAAACATAACAACATGAGAGGCCTATTGTACATCATCGCGGTTATCCTGGTAATAGGATGGCTATTCGGAGCATTTATTCACCCTTTTGGCGGTGGTTTAATTCACATACTTTTAGTAATAGCTATTATTGCTGTACTATTGGGAGTTATCCGAAGAGCGTAACATTCTATCAAAAAATAAAACGCCGGTGATCCTTTGATCAGCGGCGTTTTTTGCTTAAAAGTAATTCTGCAATAGCTATATCCTCAGGGAAGGTGATCTTTATGTTTTCGTGATCCCCTTCTGTAAGTTGAATCTCCACGCCCAACTCTTCTACCACACTTGCATCATCTGTAAACTTTGAATTGAAAGGTTGTTTATAGGCTTTTTTTAACAGGCCGGCCTTAAAAGTTTGCGGGGTTTGTACAAGGTAAATCTCATCACGTAATAAGCTTACCGATTTGCCATTAATCATCTGCCTTATCGAATCGCGGCTTTTAACGGCCGTTACGGCATTGCCATATTCAAGTGTATGTTTGTATGATGTTTCAATAATTGTGGCGCTGGTGAGCGGGCGAACGGCGTCATGTACCGCTATTAGCGCATCATCTGTGCATTCTATTTTATCCAGTCCGTTTTTTACCGAGTGAAAGCGGGTTTCGCCACCGGCTACTAAAAGATGGGGGAGCGTAAAATCATGCGCTGTGCATAGTTCATTCCAGTAAGCGTGAAAATCAGCATGCAGAACAAGGATGATGTTGGGTTTTGCCTGGGAATTATAAAAAGCAAACATCGTGTGCATTAAAACAGGTAAGCCGTTAACAAGTAAAAACTGTTTTGGAACTGCCGATTGCATCCGGCTGCCAGAACCACCGGCTACGATGATTACATACTTAGATATGAGATTTGAGATATGAGATTTTAGATTAGGGTTTTCCATAAATTTTGACCTGCAATGTCATGCCGAACTTGTTTCGGCATCTCACGTGCTAATTTTACTTCATGCGGGGATGCCTGTCCTGTGGGTTCCTGAAACAAGTTCAGGATGACATGTCTTTAAGTACAAACTAAAACAAAAAAAATGAGATATGAATCCTAAGTTTCATATCTCAAATATCATGTATCAAATCTAAAAGATTAGATGATCAGCATGGCATCGCCATAGCTGTAAAAACGGTATTTTTCTTTAACTGCAACTTCATAAGCATTCATTACATGCTCATAACCGCCAAATGCCGATACCATCATCAATAAAGTTGACTCTGGAGTGTGGAAATTGGTGATCATGGAGTTGGCTATGCTGAAATCATACGGAGGGAAAATGAACTTACTGGTCCAATCGTTAGCGGCTTTAAGTGTTTTACCTGCCGATACTGCCGATTCAATAGCACGCATTGACGTGGTACCCACAGCACATATACGTGCTTTACGATCGATACCCTTGTTTACAATATCAGCTTGTTTTTGCTCAATAATAAATTGCTCAGAATCCATTTTGTGCTTGGTTAAATCTTCAACCTCAACCGGGCGAAAAGTACCTAAACCAACGTGCAGGGTAACCTCGGCAAATTCAACACCTTTTAATTCAAGGCGTTTCATTAGCTCGCGGCTAAAGTGTAAGCCGGCAGTAGGGGCGGCAACAGCACCTTCATGCTTAGCAAAAATGGTTTGATAACGCTCTTTATCTTCGGCTGTAGCTTTACGTTTTATGTATTTTGGTAACGGTGTTTCACCAAGGATCTCCACATTACGGCGGAATTCTTCGTCGGTGCCATCAAACAAAAAGCGGATGGTACGTCCACGTGAAGTAGTGTTATCAACAACTTCGGCAATTAACAGGTCGTCATCACCAAAGTATAATTTGTTACCAACGCGTATTTTACGTGCCGGATCAACCAGTACATCCCATAAACGGAGCTCTTTGTTTAACTCGCGTAGTAAAAAAACCTCAATGGTTGCGCCTGTTTTTTCTTTATTTCCATATAAACGAGCCGGAAATACTTTAGTATTGTTAAGGATCATAACATCCTTATCATCAAAATAATCAAGTACGTCTTTAAATATTTTATGCTCAATTTTGCCAGAATCCTTGTGTAAAACCATTAGGCGGGCTTCGTCGCGGGTTGTTGAAGGGTTGTGTGCGATTAATGAATCTGGTAAATTGAATTTAAATTGAGATAATTTCATGTTTATGTATATGAATTTTCAGGGCGCAAATGTATGAATTTTTTTGTTATTTTCACCGATTTTTTTAAGGGTGATTGTGTTTTATTAATTGTTAAGTTTAATATTAAAATACTGTAACTTATGCATGGCAATATAGTCTAAAAATAAAAATATTCAACCGGGTATAATTTGATCTTTATTTGCTGTTTTGCAATGAGCAAAACGCAGTGTGATAACCATTGAAATCAAAATAAGTTTATGCTGTTTTTAAAACTTTTAGGGGAAAGCTTTTTGTTTGCTTATGATGCGCTAAGGCAAAACAAAATCCGTACAACGCTTTCATTGCTGGGTGTTACTATAGGCATATTTACTATTATAGCGGTATTTTCGGCGGTTGATACTTTGCGCAATAATTTGCAGAGCAGCGTTAATAAGCTGGGCAATAATAGTATCTACGTTGAAAAATGGCCCTGGGTAGGCGGTAGCGATTTTCCATGGTGGAAATACCTGCAAAGGCCGGTATCTAAACTTAAAGATTTTAATGAACTTTCGCGCCGCAGCCAAACTGCCGAAGCACTATCATACGAGATAAGTATTGATAACCGTACCATTAAATATAAAAGCAACACTGTTGATGGCGCGCAGATAGATGCGGCATCACAGGATCATGATAAAACCTGGAATTTTGATTTTGCACAAGGTAGGTACTTTACCGGCATTGAATCAAAAACAGGTGCTCCCATAACAGATATTGGTTATGATATAGCCCAAAACCTTTTCCCGGGCGGCGATGCTATTGGTAAGCAAATAAAGGTAATGGGCTGTTATGTAACCGTAGTTGGCGTGTTTTCAAAACAGGGTAAGGATATGCTGGGCATATCAACCGACAAGGAGGTTTTACTGCCGCTCAATTTTGCCCATAACCTGATAGATATTCAGAATGAAAATTACCGTCCATCCATTATTGTAAGGGGTAAGGCGGGAATACCAACAGATGATGTTGAAAGCGAGGTAAGGGGTTTAATGCGTTCTATCAGAAGCCTTAGGCCGGGTGTTGAAGATAACTTCGCGCTTAACCGTACTACCATGTTAACGCAACAGCTGGATATCGTTTTTAATGTATTAAACAAGGGCGGTTTTATTATAGGATTATTTTCGATGCTGGTTGGTGGGTTTGGTATTGCCAATATCATGTTTGTATCGGTAAAAGAACGTACAAACATTATTGGTATTCAAAAATCGTTGGGCGCTAAAAACTATTTTATATTATTGCAGTTTTTAATTGAATCCATAGCGCTTTGTATAATGGGGGGGCTGGTAGGGCTTTTAATGGTTTATTTTTTAACATTTGGTATAAAAGCTGTATTTGATGTACAGGTAATACTTGGAGCTAAAAATATTATCATTGGTTTAAGCTATTCTATTGGGATTGGTGTGGTATCGGGAATTATTCCTGCATATTTTGCCTCCAGGCTCGACCCCGTTGAAGCCATACGTACTAATTAAGCAATAATGAAAATTGTAAACCATGTTTGGCTGTTTGGCGCTCTTGTAGCGGCTTCGGCATGTAATCAGCCTGCAAAACAGCAGGACACTGCTAAAGCAGATTCTACCGAGAAAATTGTTGATGCACGTGTAGTTGATACCAACAATACTGCCGAAGTTTTTACTGCCTACATCGGGTTAAAAGATGAGTTCTTAAAATCAGATGTAGCTGGTATCAAATCAACCGCATCAGTGCTTGAGGGTAAATTAAAAGTTATAAAAGGGTGTTCAGAAACCGCTACGCTTGCCCACCAGATTACTGCAACAGATGATATAAAAGTACAACGCGCAAGTTTTTTGATATTGAGTAAAGATATTATGATGCTGGTTAAAGGGGCTAAACTAAAAACCGCAACTATATATGTTGACTATTGCCCCATGGCCGATAGCGGTAAAGGAGGCTACTGGTTGTCGCTCAATAAAAACATCGAAAACCCTTATTTCCCTGAACACATGAAAACCTGTGGGGCGGTTAAGGAGCAATTGAATTAATTTGAACTTTCGGGTGTGTTATTCATTAACTGTAGTAGTGTTACAGTGTTTAGCTACTTTCTCAAATAAAGTACCCGGTTCAAAAGGCTTAGTGAGGTAGTCGCTCATGCCGGCATCAAATGCTTTGTTGTGGGTTTCGGGCATGGCATCTGCCGTTAGTGCAATGATCGGAATATCGGGGTATGATTTCTTGATAATAGCAGTTGCTTCAAAGCCATCCATAACAGGCATCTGCAAATCCATAATGATGAGGTTATAGCTGTTGTTGTTCACCATGTTAACGGCAATATCGCCGTTAAGCGCTTCATCAACCTGGGCGTTCCATCTCTTTAAAAACCGGGTAGCTATCATCAGGTTCATTTTATTATCATCAACAATCAGTATTTTCATACCTGTTAAATCAAGCACATGCCCGGGAACGGAAGGGGTAATCTGCTGTTGGCCTATTGCCTTCGGCGCAATATTAAAGGCGATTGAAAAAGCAAATGACGTGCCTTTGGCCAGTTCGCTTTCAACAGATATAGTACTGTTGTGCAGTTCAACCAATCGTTTAGTAATAGCTAGGCCAAGGCCGGTACCGCCATAATCATTGTTAATAACCTGTTTATCCTGCATAAAGGGATCAAAAACAATGTTGAAGCTATCGGCAGATATGCCTATGCCTGTATCGGTAACAGTAAATTTTACAGTTACATTGGAGTTGTGTATAAATTCCTTCTCTAATTTGATGGTAACTCCACCTTTATGGGTAAACTTAACCGCGTTACTCACCAGGTTGTTCATCACCTGGCTTAAACGCATAGCATCGCCGGTTATCATTTCGGGAATGCTTTCGTCAATGATAACATCTAATGTTAACTGCTTTTCGGCCACTTTGGAATGAAATGACTGCTTTATTTTTTGGATAAGTAGGTGAAGGTTAAACTGCGTATTGTTGAGTTCCAGCTTACCGGCTTCTATTTTATTGTAATCTAAAATATCATTAATAATGGCCAGCAGGTTCTCTCCAGAAAATTTGAGTGTATTGAGGTATTCCATCTGCCCTGGCAGCGGATTTTCGGTTAATAATAAATTGGTAGTGCCAATAACAGCGTTCATCGGTGTGCGGATTTCATGGCTCATGATGGACAGGAACTCCGATTTGAATTTTGATGATTTTTCTGCAAGTTCTTTGGCCGATATCAGTTCCTGCCTGGCCTTTTGCTGGTCGGTAATATCCTCTCCAATGCTGGTAGTTTCCTTCAGGTCTCCGTTCTCATCATAGCTGATAGTATTTTGCCAGCTTATAATACGCAGATCTCCATTACGGCAAATAATAGGGTTAACAAAATGGGCATTAATTGTATCGTTTTTGTACCAGTTCAGCAGAAAATCCTGCAGGTCATCGGGCACAAAGTTTTTCATCCAGTTCATGCCCACTATCTCATTTTGGGAATAACCTACCAGGTTGGCCAGGTATTTATTGCAGAAAACTACATTAGCATTCTTGTCCAGCGTAATTGCAGCGAGATTAATTGTTTCCAAAACCAGTTTGTATTTGCTTTCCGACTGGCGATAATCTAACTCCGCTTTTTTACGCTCGGTGATATCCTGTAATGTGCCAATTATTTTGCGAGTGCTTCCATCATCACGCTTCATTAGCTTACCTATAATAATGCTTAGGTATTTTACATTTCCGTTTGGTGTAATGATGCGATACTCATGCGATACATCTTTTAAGCCTTCAGGTTTTTTTAAGAGATGTTTTAAAATGTAGCTGTCATTAGGATGAACATATTTTAGCAACAGCTTAATAAAATCCGGTTCATGCGAAGTTGTTGCAGCCGGAATTTCGTAGATGACGTTCAGTTCCTCAGACCAGGCAAGTTTATTGGTAGTTAAATCCCACTTCCAGTTACCTATTTTGGCAATGGTTTGGGCCTCCATCAATTCTGCCTGGCTAATTTTTACGGCTTTTTCTGATAGCCTGGCTTCGGTAATATCCTGAAGTACACCAAAAATACGCTTGTTATTGCCCTCTATATCCTGCAAAAGGGCGCCACGAATTATCTTGATATACTTTAAATTACCTTTAGGTGTAATAAATTTATGCTCAAACTGAGGTTGAGTAATTGCGTGTATGCTTGATAGGTAGGCCTCGGCGTTTTCCTGATCATCGGGGTGGATAAGACTGATGTAATAGTGGAATTTGCTAATATTTTCCGGTACACTATCTATTTCCAACAGGGCATACAAGTTGTCAGACCAATAGGTTTCACTGGTAGTGTGATCATACCACCAGTTGCCTGTTTTTGAAATAGCCTGGGCTTCCAGCAAAAGTGCCTCATTGGCCTTTAAAGCATCTGCATATTTTTTTTGTTCTGATATATCAATAACCGATGCAGATATCCTTCCGGTATAGGCGCCGTTACGATCATATACCGGCATCATATCGCAGGTAAACCAATTCCCGCTCCCATAATCTGATATATATTGGATAGAAGTAGGCAGCCTGTTTTTTATTACATAATCAAGGGCGATATCGTATTTTATGGCTCTTTCAGGGGTTAAAACGTCAGCCAGTTTTTTACCAATGAGTAAGCTTGGGTTAATTGGTCTTGCGGTTAGTTCGTTATACCAGGCATTTAAGCAAACCTTATCTTCATTAAACTCAAAAATGATATCTTTAAGTGAGTTAATAAGGGAATGAAGATCTTCCCGGCTTTCGCGTAGCATTCCATCATTGGCCAGTAAATCACGATTAAGGTCCATTGCCTTACCAATGGCATTTTTTAGCTGATACTGGTAAGCCATAATCACCAGGAAAGATACATATGCAATAATTGTAAAAATTAAAATTAATACAGCCAATATTGTTAATGATATGTTTAAGTGGGGGGCTGTATAATATGCAGCGATGATGGCAATTAAATTAAGTACGCAAATGGCAACAAATTCCTTCCGCTTTTTGCAAAATAAAGTTAAGGCAATAAATATGGTAACGGAGCTAAACAGGTAAACATGTTCGAACCCGTTTTTACTAAGTAAAATACAATTATTGATTATTATAAATGATAGAATGGTGGTGTAAGTGCTTATTGTATAGATGGTTTTATTATTGCCGAAAGATATGGCAAGTGATAAAAGGCAAAAAAAGCTATTGATTATCCTCAACCAAATGGGATCATACGAGTTAAAAGAGCAGAGATAATGTAATGAAGGACTTGCTATGAATAAACCGATGAGCAATAGCCGGTAAATTGTATTGTCGTTTTGGATCATTAACAATGTTTTAACTTTCAACGACATTACTTGGTGCTTTTTTGATAAATTAGGGGGCGGTGCTCAATAAAAGAAGGTAAAATTAATAAATTTGCACCTAAAAATTTACAAAGAGTAAATTATCTTAGCGGTTATTAATACGCAGATTTAATTACATTTGTTGCAGATACAAAAATTTCTATGTCGGAAACAGCACAACTAAAAATTGGTGATAAAACATTTGAACTCCCGGTAATTGAGGGTACAGAAGGTGAAAAAGCAATAGATATTTCAAAACTGAGGGATCAAAGTGGTTATGTAACGCTGGATATCGGCTACAAAAACACAGGAGCTACCAAAAGCGCCATCACTTTTCTGGATGGAGAGAAGGGCATACTTAAATATCGTGGTTATTCAATTGAGCAACTGGCCGAGAATGCCAGCTTTATTGAAGTAGCCTATTTATTAATTTATGGCAGTTTACCAACCGAAAAAGAGTTAGATGAGTTTCAATATGAAATAAGCCGCCATACGTTGGTTCACGAGGATATGAAGAAGTTTTTTGATGGTTTTCCGTCAAAATCACATCCAATGGGTCAGCTTTCATCATTGATTGGCGCGTTAGCTGCTTTTAACCCCGAATCTCTAAAGCAGGGTTTATCAACAGAGGAAGTAAACCTGGAGATAAAAAAACTACTTGCCAAAATGAGCACCGTGGTTTCATGGATCTATAAAAAATCATTAGGCCATCCGGTTGTTTATCCGCAAAATAAATATGATTATGTAACCAACTTCCTGTACATGACGTTTGCTGAACGTACAGAAGATTATAAGGTTGATAGGGTAGTAGTTGATGTAATGAACAAATTACTGATACTCCATGCCGATCATGAACAAAACTGCTCTACATCAACCGTGCGTATTGTGGGTTCATCTGATGCAAATTTATATGCATCAATCTCTGCCGGTATTTCAGCACTTTGGGGCCCGCTGCATGGCGGTGCAAACCAGGCCGTTATTGAGATGCTGGAGAAAATTAAAAATGATGGTGGTGATACCGATAAATGGATTGCCAAAGCCAAGGATAAAAACGATCCGTTCCGTTTGATGGGTTTTGGTCACCGCGTATACAAGAATTTTGATCCAAGGGCCAAGATCATCAAAAAGGCCTGCGATGATATATTAGAGAAATTAGGTATCAATGATGAAGTACTGGAGATAGCCAAAAAACTGGAAGAGGTAGCGCTGAAAGACCCTTATTTTGTTGAGCGGAAACTTTATCCAAACGTTGATTTTTACTCGGGTATTATTTACCGTGCCTTGGGTTTCCCTACAGAAATGTTTACCGTATTGTTTGCACTTGGCCGTTTACCGGGCTGGATTGCACAATGGAAAGAAATGAAAGAGAACAAAGAGCCTATCGGTCGCCCACGCCAGATTTATACCGGCGACACTGATAGAGAATACAAGGACATTAAGGATAGATAAATTCCTTTTGACCAAGGATAAAAGATAAAGTAAAAAGCGATGGAATTAACTCCATCGCTTTTTTTATGGCCAATAACCGAAAAAGCCCGCTGGTCTTCACCAGGCGGGCATTCAAATCAATCAGTCAACTTTATAAGTTTTTTTATGGTTGTTTAACCAAGGTATAAATAGCTGTTTTGTCGTCGTCCGCTACTGGTGTGACAGCAGTGTTAAGATGAGGTATGAATGTTATTTTGTAAGTTCCTGAAACAGGTACTGGTATATTGTCATCGTCTGAAGTTGTTAGTGTTTTTCCATCAGCGCCTGTTTTAGGAATTCCATAACTAGTTGTCCAGGCATGTCCCTTTCTAATTTTGATTGTACCTGTAGATTTTAATGGAAGCGTAACGCTCCATAATCCGGTACCATCATTGGCAGCTTTCATATCCACATCATTACCTGCATCCCATCCGTTTGCTCCATCGCCAATAACACTATAATACGCTATGAATGGATCAAATGAAATTTTGTTAGTATTAAGGTTAAGCGTAACTGTATAAAAACCAGCCGCCGCAGGAGCGTAGAAATTATTGGCTCCGCCTACAGCCACATTGCTGCTGGTGGTGTTTTGAGGATCAGCAGTGGCGTATTTATTGTCGTAGCTTTTTTTACCGGGTACTACCAGGAATTGGTTATTACCAGCAGTAAAATTAATTATACCAACATAAATGCCGTTGCTTGTAGCAGATATTAAGCTATCCTGGTGGTTGATATCCCATCCCTGGAATGCGCCAACGGTATACAAAAATGAAGTTAAATTAAACGGTGTAGTAGTTAACGTAATATCGTTTGAATATGTAGGAGCAACTACCGAACCAGTGAACTGTGTTTTTAAACGCACATGAACAGTTGTTGCAACGCCCCCAGGTAATTTTGCGGCCAGCAACAAGTTGTTAAAATCCATAACAGTAAATGTTTTTGAAACATCTTTGCTGCTTAAGGTAGTCTCTTTAGTCAACGTATCTACGAAAGCAGCGGTACCACTTACTTGTATCGAATTGCTTATTGCAGAACTAAAGCCAAAGCTTGGCGCTTTAAAGGTGAAGGTGATGGCATTATCTGTAAGGTGTGCTTTGCTAAGCGTCGGCGTAGTTGTACTTGCTGTCAGTGTGCCTTTTGCTGTTGACGGTGATGCTACAACTTTATTACTTTCATCCTTTTTGCAGGATGCCAGCATCAACAGCGCAATACTGCCGAAAGCCAGGAATTTTGTAAATGATTTTTTCATAATCTCTTCTTATATTTTATGGAACGGTTAACCGGGTATCTTCATTAAAAGATACCCGGAACGTTTTTTAATATCCTGTGTTTTGTTTTAAGTTAGTATTGGCTGCAACATCGCTGCTTGGTAATGGGAATATGGTGCGGAATGCTTCAACGGATTTACCATTTTTAGCGCCACCTTTAAACGGCCATAAATAGGTGTCTTCAACAAATTTTCCATAACGGATCAAATCTGTACGGCGGAAACCTTCCCAATACAACTCTCTTCCTCTTTCGTCAAGGATGTTATCAACTGTTATACTTGTTAAATTTCCGCTGGCATTACCGTAGGCACGTGTGCGTAATGCATTTACATAACCTAAAGCTGTAACAGCATCGCCACCCGAGCCACCACGTAAAACCGCCTCGGCATAAGTAAGGTACATTTCCGGTAAGCGGAAAATAGGAATATCCATATCAGCAAAATCCAAACTTTGAGGCGCGCCGCCGTCAATTTTAACATCTTTAAATTTGGTTATTCCATAACCATCGGTAAAGGTGCCTATGTCGGTGATATCTAAATTTTGACCAGGTGTATAAAATTGCGCGCGTTTATCTGCACTTGAAGCACCACCCGGAAACAGGTTAACCAAAGCTTTAGTAGTACGTGCACCTCCCCAGCCACCGCTGATACCAAATTCAGATGCAGGCATTGAACCACCTACAGGTGCATGAGTCATAAAGGTTGCACCACCATAGCTTTGTGTATGCAATCCATCATAGTTAATGGTTAGGATAAATTCTCTGCGGTTCAAATTATTGTCGGCACGCATTAATTTGGTGTAGTCGCTAATTAAAGAATAGCCGGCGCCAATTACCTTTTTAGAGTAGGTAATAGCATCTGTGTTTCTGTCTGTACCGGTATATACTTTGGCATTCAGATATATTCTTGCCAATAAGGCCCATGCTGCTGCCTTATCTGCACGGCCATACTCGTTTGTTTTAGGGTCAGCTAAACCTGCATCAATTGCTTTCAATTCGCTTTCAACATAAGTAAAAAGATCCTTGCGCAAAATTTGTTTAGGTAATGTTGAGCCTAATGCATCTGTTTCTGTTACAAATGGAGGGTTACCAAACATATCCATCAATGTAGCATATTGGTAAGCTCTTAAAAAGCGGGCTTCAGCCTTAAATCTTCTAATGTTATCAGCATCAGCACCTGCAATTCCCCTGCTGCTTAAATTTGCATCAGAAGACTGACGGATGAAATCGTTGGCCAGTGTGATCTGGTACATGGAACGATAGTACAAGCCTTTTAAAAATACATTACTTGATGACCAGCTCATGTTATGGAAATCGGGAAGACCAACGTCTCCCCAGCCTATAACAGCTTCATCAGTAGATAATTCCTGGGCACACCATAATAAACGGAAATAATCAGAAGTACCTTCGTCTAATCCCTGGATATCCTTGGTGTTGTCATCGCCTGCCGGTCCTTTATTTCCGGTTAGGGCAAAACTTCCGTAAACTTTTGCAAAAGCTTGTTTATAACCGGTGGCGGTGCTGTAAACCTGCGCTGATGTTACATCGTTAGTTGGGAGCAGGTCGAGTTTTTTGGTACATGATACCAAGCTACCTGATATCAATCCGGCAACTAATAATATTTTAAATGAATTTTTTTTCATGCTAATTTTTTTATAATAATCAAATAATTACAGCGATAGATTTAAACCTAAAACGTAAGTACGCGGTCTTGGATAGAAGTTGTTATCAATTCCATTGCTTACTTCAGGATCTAACCCTTTATATTTTGTTATAATAAACACATTCTGAACATTTGCACTTACCCTAAGGTTACCTCTGCTGCCAAATATTTTACCAAAGTTGTAGCCTATGTTCGCATTGTCCATTCTGATAAATGAGGCATTTTGAATGTAATAGTCTGATAGCACATTTTTATCATTGCTGCCGCTTAAGCCGCTCTCCAATAAATTTGTTGATGCATTGTTTATAATTCCTATCGGGTTAAGAACGCTTATTTTTGTGCCCGAGCCCGAGAATACGTTATTATAGGCATAGTTACCTACGCTTGCCCTGGCAACAAAACCAGCAGACCATTTTTTATAGTTAACGTTTGATGTTAAACCAAAGTACCCTTTAGGATCCGGGCTTTTATAATGATAAAGATCTTGCGTGTTTATTACGCCATCATTATTACGGTCAACAAAAACGCCATCCAGAGGTTTGCCATTTGTTCCGTACACCTGTTGGTATACATAAAATGAATTTCTTGCATAACCTACCGACTGGATCTGTATGTTGTTACCTGTTCCGCCAGAAATGCCGCCGGTTGGGCTACCTGCGTAATTCGGATCATTTGAAATGGTAAGCTTGGTTATTTTGTTTGTATTATAGGTAGCATTAAAATTAACATTCCAGGTTACATCTTTGCTCCTGATGATGTCCGAGCTTATATTAAACTCAACACCACTGGTTTTTGCATCACCAATATTTGCTACAATCTCATTGGTGAAGTTGGTACCGGCCGGCTGCGAAATTTTGTTTAACAAATGCGTTGTTTTACGGTTAAAGTAATCAACACTACCGGTTATCCTGTTATCTATAAAGCCGAAATCTAAACCAATATTTGTAGCTGCGGTTTGTTCCCAAGTTCTGTTGTAATAATATCCTCCGGGGCGGTACAAGCTATAAAATGTGTTGTCAAACTGGTATTGCGCGGTGCTATTACTTAAGTTATAATAAGAAATGTAATCATAGTTGCCAATACCTTCCTGCTGGCCTGTAACTCCATATCCAACCCGCAACTTTAAATCAGAAATTACCGATGAGCTTTTTAGGAATGATTCTTCTTTAATTTTCCAGGCAAATGCTCCCGAAGGGAACGTACCGAACTTTTGATCTGGATTAAACCTTGATGATCCATCACGGCGTACAGTACCAGTTAAAATATACTTGTCTTCAAAAACATAATTCAAACGTCCGTAAACTGATATTAATCTATTTTCCGGTTTATCAAAAGGATAAGTAGGAGGGGTTACAACAGTTTTGTCGTAGGTGTAATCATTATAGTTGTAATTAGTAGTCTCGAAATCCTGGTAAGAATAACCGGCTACTGCATCAATATGGCTTGCTATATTTTTAAAATCTTTTGCGTAGCTTAAATAGCCTTCAAAAATTTTATTTGATTGCGTTTGTTTGTAAACGTTATTGGTACCGCCATGAAACTTTCCTTGTGGATCTTTAAAGCGGTTATAACCGTTAGCTGCGCTATCAGGGATAATGGTATGTCCATCACCCTTTGAAATATCATAGCCAAAGTTAACGTTGGCGTGTAATTCAGGTAAAAAATGGAATTTGTAATCAAGTTGTAAGTTACCTATGCTTCTGTAAACCTTACTTCTGTTGTCTTGTTGCTCAAGCAAACCCAGTGGGTTTAAACCAGCTAATGATCTTAAACCAGAAGTTGACTTTGAATCAAGCCACTCATAATAGCCGCCAAAACGTTTGCTGCCAGAGTAAACGGGTTGTGTAGGGTCAAAACTTACAGAGGAGCCAACAGCGCCTTCGTTTGCAAACCTTTGTTTAACCTGCGCCCCTTTTAAGTTTAAATTTATTTTTAAATGATTGGTGAACAGGGTTGGATTAAGGTTTATAGCGCCTGTTAAACGCTCTAATGAGCTTGTTTTTAATATACCATCCTGATTTAGGTAACCAAAAGAAACGCGGTAAGGTAAAACTTTAGTAGCACCCGAAACGCTGATATTGTTGTCTGTTGATACGGCAGTTTGATAGATCTGTTTCTGCCAGTCAGTATTTGCTGTACCTAACTGGGCTTGCTGGGCAGCTGATCCGTTTGCTTTTACATAATCACGAAGCTGATCTGCACTAAGTACGCTCGCCTCTTTAACTAATTTAGATACAGAGAACTGTGTGCTAAAATCAACAGTTGGTTTACCGCTGCTTCCTTTTTTGGTGGTAATTAAAATTACACCATTTGAAGCCCTGTTACCATATATTGCGGCAGCAGATGCATCTTTTAATATAGAAAATGATTCTATATCATTTGGGTTGATTAAACTTAATGGGTTTGCAGCTCCAGAAATGCTGCTATTACTGATAGGCACTCCATCAATAACAATAAGTGGGTCATTACTTGCAGATAGAGAAGCACCGCCGCGAATACGGATCTGGCTTCCTGCGCCTGGCGCACCACTGTTTGAAATAACAGAAACACCCGCAACCTTACCCGCAATTAATTGTTCAGGAGTTGTGATAACTCCCTTTTGAAAATCCTTTGAAGTAACGTTTGCGATAGATCCTGAAAGATCCTTCTTTTTTTGAGTACCGTAACCTATAACAACAACTTCATTCAGGCTTTTACTTTCAGGCTGAAGGCTGAAATCAACTACCGTAACAGTTGTATTTACCGTAACGGTTTTCTTTAAAGGGATGTAACCTAAAAATTTAGCGGTTACGGTAACGTTCCCGGTCTTAACACCGGTTATGGTAAAACTACCATTTGCATCGGTACTTCCACCAAGGGTTGTGCCATCAATGGTAACTGAAGCGCCGGGTAGGGGCGCATTGGTTTCGTCTAATACCTTGCCTTTGATGCTTCCGGTTTGAGCAAATGCCATCACTGACATCATTAGAAAGGCACAAAGGAGAACGTACTTTTTTGAGTAATTTTTTCTCATTTACTTTTTGGTTTGTGTGAATAAAAAAGGCTTATTTAGCCAGTACTTAATTGGTCTGATAATTTTGCTGTAATAGCACGTGACTAATTTACATTTAGAAATAATAAATGCAAATTTTATGTAAAAGATAATTTTGAAGGAATAAATTAAGGTATAGTTAACTTTAGGGCAACCTCAGGAAAGTTATTTTTTTTAAGGGTTTAATGTCTTTTTTGTGGGAAATTTGCAGATTTACAAAGATTTGCACGAAACTAAGTGTCAAAATTACACATTGCGTAATTTTCCTAATATGTAACCAATTTCCGGGAACGTTCCCGGAAATTACTTGTCAATGAAACAATTAATAATGAGAAAAAAAATATTTTTCTGCGCGTTTTGGATTTTAAGTCAAAGTTTTTTACTTTTTGGACAGGTAAAAACTGCCTTTAAAACGGGCAAAATAGCCTCTTTAAAAAGTGCATCTGAGCATCTGTTTTTGGCCGGTAATTTTAACAACTGGAACCCGGCAGATAGTGCCTGGCAAATGAAACCTAATGCGGATGGCAGCTACCAGCTTTTGAAAGTTATGCCCAAAGGCATTTACAATTACAAAATAACCCGTGGCAGCTGGGGTACAGTTGAATGCAGCACCGCTGGTAAAGGCATTGATAACCGAACGCTTAGTGTTGCAAATGATACTTTGATAACTTTAGATGTTGCCGCGTGGCAGGATAATTTTGCAACTGCAGCAAAGCAACATACAGCTACAGCACAGGTACATATTATAAGCGATAATTTTGAAATACCGCAACTGGGCAGGCAACGCCGTGTATGGATTTATCTGCCCAAAGATTATGCCTCATCCAAAAAGAAATTCCCTGTAATTTATATGCACGATGGGCAAAATCTGTTTGATGACTACTATAGCGGTTATGGCGAATGGGGAATTGATGAACTGCTTGATAAAGTATTGCCTCAAAAAGAATGTATAGTAGTAGGTATTGATCACGGTGGTGATTACCGCATTACCGAATATGATCCCTATGATTCAAAATACGGCAAGGGTGTGGGTGCCGATTACATTGAATTTTTGGTTAAAACCCTAAAGCCATACATTGATATGAATTATAAAACTAAAGCCGGTGCAAAATACACTACCATTGCAGGCAGCTCCATGGGGGGGCTGATATCTATGTATGCTACCATTAAATATCCTGATGTATTTGGTAATGCCGGTATATTTTCGCCCGCGTTTTGGATAGCGCCAGAAATTTATGAGCTGGCAAAACAAAACCAGATAGGGAATAAAGCCCGCTTTTACTTTGTATGCGGCGATGCCGAGAGTGAAGATATGGTTGCTGATATGAAAAAAATGGCTGCGATTGTACAAGAAAAAGGTGTTAAGCCCCAAAACGCCCCGGTAGTAATTATTAAAGGTGCCAGCCATAATGAGAAACAATGGAATGGCGATTTTTCGGATTTTTATAAATGGCTGTTTAAGTAATAGGCGCATTTTTATACTCTTATTTCTTGTCGCTTGATTCCTGCCGCTTTCTCACTAAATTTGGGGCTTACCCCAATACATGACCATAGAGGAAATATTAAAGCAGTACTGGAACCATGATCATTTCAGGCCGATGCAGGCCGAGATCATCAAATCTGTTTTATTAGGTCGTGATACCTTGGCTTTATTACCTACCGGTGGTGGCAAATCTGTTTGTTTCCAGGTGCCTGCGCTGGCAAAAGAGGGGATATGTATTGTGGTTTCGCCACTTATAGCCCTCATGAAAGATCAGGTAGAAACCCTGAAAGGCAAAGGTATCAATGCTGTGGCCATTGTATCGGGCATGGGATTGCGCGAGATTGATCTGGCCCTGGATAACTGCATCTATGGCACGGTTAAATTTTTGTACCTCTCGCCCGAGCGGCTACTTTCCGAACTGGTACGCGAGCGTATCAAGTATATGAAGGTAAACCTGATTGCCATTGATGAGGCACATTGTATATCGCAATGGGGATATGATTTTAGGCCGTCATACCTGCACATCGCCGATTTGCGCGAACTTCATCCCGATGTGCCTGTGCTGGCACTAACGGCTACAGCAACAGTTGATGTTAAGCGGGATATACAGGATAAATTACTGTTTAAAGACCAGGTTGTTTATCAGCAAAGTTTTGAACGCAAAAACATTAGCTATGTGGTGCAAAATGCCGAGAATAAATTGCGCCGTATGCTGGATATAGCCAAAGGTGTTAAAGGCAGCGGTATTGTGTATGTACGCAGCCGCAAGGATGCCGCCGACATAGCAAAATTTTACAACGAAAACGGTATCAAAGCCGATTATTACCACGCCGGTTTACCAATGGATATAAGAGCCGAGCGGCAGGAAAGCTGGAAAAGTAACCGCATCCGGGTAATTGTTGCTACCAATGCGTTTGGGATGGGGATTGATAAACCTGATGTGCGCTTTGTGATTCATAAAGATATGCCCGAAAGTTTGGAGGCTTATTACCAGGAGGCAGGTAGGGGGGGCCGCGATGAGCAAAAAGCTTATGGCGTATTGCTGTATACCCATGCCGATAGGTTACGACAGGAAAAAATGTTCCTGCTTAATTTTCCTTCGGTTGATGAAATTAAGCAGGTATACCATAGCCTGGCTAATTATTACCAGCTTGCTTACGAGGCAGGCGAGGGGCTAAGTTTTGATCTTGACCTGGGCGATTTTTGTAGCCGGTTTAAGCTTGACCCCATTAAAACTTTAAATGCACTTAAATTTTTGGAGAAGGATGAATACCTATCATTCAATGAGAGTGTGTTTCTGCCATCGCGTTTCAGGTTTGAGGTGGTGAACGAGGTATTATATAATTTCCAGATTCAGAATGCCGGTTGGGATCCGTTTATTAAAACGCTGCTGCGCTCCTACGGTGGATCATTTGAGGATTACGTAAGGATTAAAGAATTTGACCTTGCCCGGCGCACAAACCTGAGCGTTCAGCAGGTTGTTGACGGTTTGTTGCAATTACAGCAGTTTGGTTTAATAAGTTACCTGCAACAAACAGATAAGCCGCAGATTACCTATTTAAAGGCCAGGCAACAGGCCGCCCGCCTGTTTATCAACAAAAACTACATTGAGGAGCGCAAGGAAACCTATCGCCAAAAAATGGAGGCGGTTTTTGCGTACGCCATTCATCAAAAATGCCGGAGCCAAATGTTACTGGCTTACTTTGATGAGGTTAATGCCCGCAAATGCGGTATCTGCGATGTTTGCCTGGACGAAAAACGCCACAAAAACGCCGATGAAATATTTGATAACATTACAAACGAGATTGTGCAGCTATTAAGCGTATCAACCCCGGATATTGGCACACTTGTAACCACTATCAATATCGGCACCGAAAAAGAGAAGATGGAAGCTATCAGGCTACTGCTTGATGCCGGCAAAATTAAAACAGACGGCGAGAAGTATTATATGTAATCTGGCTCGTGTTGCGGGATGCGAGGTTCGGGCTTGGTTGTAAGTAATATTGATCTTTCATCTCTTTTTTAATTCGCACAGCAGGTTGTAAACCCCTGTCTGCGGCTCCGCGGCCAACAACCCGCCCCGGAGCCGAAATCCCCCGAAAAATTTATCGTTATTTCACCGGATAAAATCTACCACTTACCGACAAAAAACCTGCATACAACTATTACAGGTTATACTGCTGTAACGTTTTTTAATGGAGATCGTCATATAGGTGTATTTAAAAATATAAATAAACAATCATCTGACAATCAAAATATTAATATCATGAAAACTAACTTAATCGCCATCTTAGCAGTAATAGTTACCGTACTTGGCTTCACAAATTCAACTTACGCAGCAGTAGATAATACTACTAAAAATACTACTAAAGGTGTTGTTTTAACAGACATCAGCAGCATCAATAAAATAGAGGTTTATGGAAATGTGCAGTTATACATTTCAACCGGTGCTGCCGACCAGGTAAAAGTTTACAATCAGTACTATGCCGAAAGCGCCTTGGTTCAATCACAAAAAGGTGTTTTAAGGATCTCATCGTACAAAACCGAAAAACTGGTAGTTTGGGTTACTGCAGAAGAACTTTCATCAATCACAGCTTATGATAACGCTGAAATAAAATCATTCGGAAACCTATCTGCCATTGAGCTCGACGTGAAATTATATAACAATGCATCTGCCGATTTAAAACTGGATACCTACAGCGCCCGTGTTACTATGAATGATCGCGCAAAAGCTGATATCAGCGGTACCGTAAAAGAATATAACCTGGTACACAACATATCTTCAACCGTAAACAGAACCTACCTGATTGCCGATCACGCTACAGAAAAATTAATCGGCGATAAAGCAAAATCTGACGACTATGCAGGCATATAACGCTACTCAAAAACAATCTGCCATAAAATATTAAGCAGCCACCCAAACGGGTGGCTGCTTTTGCTTTGGGGGAAGCGTTGGACCGTGTTAAAATGGCACTACAAATACAACCCGCAATTTTAATGTGTAAAATTTTCGTATATTTGCAAAACAAACGGAAATTTATAGCTATTTCCTTATAGCCACCCACTAATCAATTCTTATTGATCAGGGTTCATTTTTATCCCCGCTGATACCGTTGCTGCCCGGAAATTAAATTGATGATATCCTTTTCATGTAATTCAAGATACCGAACTTTAGTTCCGTTGATCAGATTGATACAGGTTGTAACCAGGGAAAAGCTCATTGTTCAACTAAATTTTAATAAACATGGCTAAATCGCAGGCAACATTCATGAAAAAACAACTCGAAAAAAATCGTCAGAAAAAGAAAGAGGATAAAGAGCAACGCAAGCAGGAGCGTCAGCAAAATGGTGGCGGAAGTGACCTGGAAAGCATGATGGCTTACGTTAATGAATTTGGCGAAATAGTATCTACTCCTCCCGAAAAGAAAGTATAAACTTCTTTATTTACAATATTATGTAGTGTAACAATATGAACGTTTACACTACATAAATCATTGTAAGTTTCTCCCTCAAATAAATACCTCATCTACCTTTTGAACCTTTTTGAATTTTAATTGTCGTACATAAAAAACACGAGTAATTAAAAAACTATGAAGATCAATTTATGCTTGCTGCTGGTAGTAGCTTTTATGGCATCCTGCGCCGGAGGCGGTAGCAATTCTGGTAGCGCCGATACCTCTGGTATTAAACCCTCACAAAAAGATTCCCAGTTAGCCAATGTTGCAAACGCTCCTGATATTAATATGCAATACTGCTTTTTTCATACGGATGGTACAAAAAACCAGGACACCACAAAAGTAAGTATGTTGATAAATGGCGACAAGGTAAATGGTGAAATGAGATGGCTCCCCAAAGAAAAGGACTCGAAAAAAGGCCTGTTGACAGGTACCCTTAACGGCAACATTATTAAAGCTGTTTGGACATTTAACCAGGAAGGTGTTAAGGATACCATGAACGTTGAATTTCAGTTAAGAGGAAATGCCCTTGCCCAAAAGCCTTATAAATACGATACTAAAACAGGTCGGCAGCAAACCAACGGCGCGGCCGAATTTAGCGTGCTGTACAGCATGAAAAATTGTAACTAATTGTTTAGATTAGATAAAAAATAAGTAGCAAAAAAATATGAAAACCCGTGACTCCAGTATTCTATATCTTGTATTAGGCCTATACACCCTCATGATTAGTTGGCATTATAATCATTCAATAATTTTATTGCTTGTTCATTACCTCATTTGGCCGGTGTACCTGGTTTACGAATTATTAATAGGGCACCTGGCGCATGGCCTATGGAAAACTATTCCCTTGTCTTATTTTAATTAATACAAGGGTTTAATATATTTTCAATTAAAACTACCCGGCCAAACAGTCGGGTAGTTTTTTTATAAGCAGATTTCCGGGAATGGCAATTTTACCATTTCCTTTTTCATTATACTTTTAAACTTAAACTTTTTCAACAACAACGGCGGTGCCATAAGCCAACACCTCGGTAATACCCTGCATCACTTCATTGGCATCATAACGCATATTAATAATGGCATTTGCACCAATAGCCTGCGCATGTTGTATTAAAAGCTGGTAAGCTTCTTCGCGCGCATTTTCGCAAAGTTCAACGTAAATTGACAGCCGGCCCCCAAAAAGCGATTGAAAACCACCGGCAATATTGCCTAATGCGCTACGGCTGCGTACTGTAATACCGCGAACAACACCTAAATGTTTAACTACGCGATAACCATCCAAACCGGTACTGGTTGTTATAAGTGAAGTATCCATTTTTTTTTAGTTTATCAATGATTGGTTAGAGCATTTATACCATTCAATGTTACGTTAAGTACTTACGCTCAATAAAACTATAGCAAAAAAATTACAGGACATTGGTGATGCTTACCTGTATTTACAAAGATAGGAGCTCTGCACATGGGTTTTTACTTTGAATGAGGTATTGGCCTCAACTTCAAATGATTGTCCGCCGGTGTAGGTTTGCCAATCCTGTTCGCCCGGTAATAAAGCTTCCAGTTGTCCTTCAATAACGGTCATGGTTTCATGGCTGGATGTGCCAAATTCATACTCGCCTTTTTCAATTACCCCAATGGTACTGCGGCCTTCGGCACTGTTGTAGGCCAATGATTTTACAGCCCCTTCAAAATATTCGTTTACGTTGATCATACTCATAATTTAAGCTACTAATATGCTTAAATAAAACCATTTATTTTATAAATGTTAGCTCAAAATTAACAGGCTTAAAATTGCCGAATGTTAAAATATGTGAAAAAATTAACTTTGGTTGTAATTATTAATCTGCAAAGAGCGTTATTTGCATAAAATCTGCAAAGCGAATGTTTTGCATAAAATTCATATATGAGGAAAATTCAACTTATTGTTCTGTTACTTATATCGGCTACCTATTTTCAAAGCTGTAAAAAAGACGTTGTTACTTCTGCTTCTACCACATCTGATAAAATCCTGGCTGCAAATATTAATGGTGTTGAATGGTACCCTGATACGGTATCGGCCCGTATCTCTTTTGATGATGCTACAAAAATAAAAACCTTTTCTGTAACGGGTACTGCGCTTGCAAAACGGGTTGTTTTTAGTTTAAATGTACCAAATAGTACCAATACTAATAGTTTTCCATTAGCTACTTATAAAGTAGATGGAACCAGTAAAGTAAATATGGCCTATTACACGCAACAGAAAAACTCCTCTGGCAATTATGTATTTGTGCAAACGGGCACTGTGGAGCCTGGTTCAGGCTCGGCTACCATAACAGCAATAGATACTGTAAAAAAAGTAATTACAGGAACCTATTCGTTTACTGCCAAAAAGGTTAATTATGACAGCGATGGCAATTATGTATCTATAGAAATATCACAGATATTGGTAGGTACTTTCGATAATCTGCCTTACACATTCGGCAATAATAATCAATAGAAATTTCTCAGGATAAAAAATATAGTGGTCGTTTTTAAACGATAAAGCCCTTCTGTTAATAAAACAGAAGGGCTTTACTTTTTATAGAAGTTTTATAAAAAAACAATTATAAACCAGGACGGGTTGGCACGGGCGTAGGTGAGGGGCTTGGATTTGGCGTTGGACTTGGCACAGGTGTTGGAGTGGGCGACGGGTTAGGGCTTGGCACCGGTGTTGGCGATGGATTTGGATTTGGCACAGGTGTTGGAACCGGAGTTGGTGTAGTAGGATCCGTTGGCGTAGGCACCGGTGTTGGAGAAGGTGGCGGCATTTTTGGATTTTTCTTCTTTTTTCCAGGTATTGTATCAGTAACCATAATTGTTTTTTTGATGGTTAGATGGTTGTTTTTGGAATCACTACCTGCATTATGATTGGCGGCAAATACTACCGAGCCTACAAATGATAACGTCATTGCAGCTGCTATTATCTTTAAATTTTTCATGGTAATTTTCTTTAAGTTGTATAAAAATTAACTTATAATATAATGTTTGATGGCCAAAATTGTTTCGATTAATAAAAAGGGAGGTAGCCTATCTTATTATAAATCAGTGCGGAGCATAAAATAAGTGGGTGAAGTTTCTGTTGCTGGTTAGCTTTTTTACCAATGATTAATCATAAAACTCATTAGGCAAACAATATATAGCGTAAAAGCATTTAGATGGGTATGGCATCATCAAACAAATCTATCCATAGCGCGCTGGCGGCAAATTTGCTTATTGCTTTAACAAAATTTATAGCGGGATTTTTTAGTAACAGCGCTGCAATGATAGCCGAAGGCGTACACTCGGTTGTTGATACTGCCAACCAGGTATTATTGCTTTTCGGGCTGAGGCAAAGCCGGAAAAAGCCTGATGCCACCCACCCGTTTGGATACGGGAAGGAACTCTATTTTTATTCGTTCATTGTTTCCATATTGATATTTGGCCTGGGTGGTGGAGTATCCATGTTCCAGGGCATCTATCATATCATTCACCCGGATGTTCTCGGCATTCCGAAGTGGAACTATATTGTGTTGGGGATATCTGTGATATTTGAAGGCTCATCGTTAGTGATAGCTGCGAAGGAGTTCGATAAGTTAAGGGGAGACAATACCTGGTGGCAGGCAATCACCAAAAGTAAAGATCCATCAACATTTTTGGTTTTGTTTGAGGATAGCGCCGCCGTGATAGGTTTATTTATTGTGGCTATTTGCATGTACCTTGGCCATACCTATCACATTAATTACATGGATGGCCTGGCATCGCTGCTGGTAGGGATATTACTCATTTGCGTATCGTTAATATTAGCCCGCGAAAGCCGTAGCCTGCTTATGGGTGAGGGGATAGGCTCCACTACTAAAAAAAGGATTACCGAAATTGTAGAGCAAGACCAGGATGTATTAAAACTAATGCATATCCTGTCAACCTATCAGTCACCAAGCGAAATTGTGTTGATGCTCATAATAGCTTTCAAAAAAAATTTGGATACAGCAGGTATTAATGAGGCAATCTCCCGCGTCAGAAATATAGTAAAGGATGAGTATAACCTGGTGCATTTTGTGATCATCCAGCCCGAAATTTATATGGAAAAGGTAGACCCTGACGTGCAAACGTATATTTAGGCGCTTTTAAATTAGCTTTTGAACGATGAATGGTAAAGTGATATATCCCGTGTTTATTTAATAAACGGGCTATCCATACCAATGATCTGCGCCTTGTAAGCTGCGGGCAGCAGGGCATTGCGTAAAAAGGTTTCTATTTTAATCAGCCTTAAAAATTTATAAGTCCAGATAACAGCCAGCAACCATGGTATTTTACCTAACGACAGGTGTTTGCGTACCAACGGAGGCACAACCAATAACTGCGCCTGTTTTAATACCAGGTAACGCGCATGGCCGAGGTGTTTTTTATATTGCCGATACATATCAAGCGTTAATTCGCCGCTTACGAGGTTTTGCTGCAGGTGCTCATGGCGCATGAGCAAGTATGCGGCATAGTTGGCAGGTAAGCCTGCAAGCTGCATGCGCAGGCCTACCCGATTAAAAACATCAAAAGTTTCTGCCTTTTCGGCTTCTGTAAGTTTACGTTCCAGTAATTCATAGGAGCGAATGGAGAGATCAATGAGTAAAAACAATACATCGCGGTAGGCCCAATCAGGTATTTGTGCCCCGCGGCTGGTTTCCACTCCTTTATGGATGCTGTTGATCTTATCAATAGATTGTAAGGCTGCCTGCTCTTCAGAAAAGATGATCTGCCTGGAATAAGCAACTGTAGAGAATAGCCGCCCAAGCGGATCGGCAGGGAGGCGACCGGTAAAATAAAGCCAGTCGACGGCCTTATTTAAGGCAAACTCTGCAGCAGCACCTGCAAAAATAAAAAGAATGGTATCAGCCTTTCCCCATATTTTCCGCACTATTGAATCTTCGCCTACAAAATATGGCATGTTTTTATTGTTTAATAATTTAGCGGTATGTAATTGTTGCCCGTGTTTTTTCAACGGTAAAAACCAATCCTATACCCAATGTGTAGCACAATATGTCTGTCCACGAAAAGGAAGTACCCAATAACAGTGCCGCCATTTTAGAGTGTATTAAACCCATCCAACTGATTATATGAAAGTATTGTGATATTTCAACAGCGTAGGCAAACAGCAGTACTCCGAATGCTGTAGATAGGGCAGTTTTATTTAAAAAAGATTTAACAAAACAGTAGACGAGTATCACTACTAAAAAATCGCCGCCATACGGCCTGATGATATTATCATGCAGGTATTTTCCTATCAGTATTTCTATTGTTAGTAGGAATAAAGTAAATCCGAAGTAAGTTTTATTAAACATCATTTATAAAAGAAAAAGAACTTTGTAATACAAAGTAAATAAAGATATTCTCAATTTGCAAATGCTCCATAATGTAATTAATGTAAATTAAAATAGGATGGAGTGAATGGATTTTGCATTGTAAAATTCGCGGCGTCTATGTAGTTCATCTATAAATCATATATTTAATCCATATAAACCTATGTATGCAAAAAACAGAACTTGAAAAAATGGTGGCTGGCGAGCTTTATGATGCCGGCGATGCTGAACTGGTTGCCGGTCGCTCAAAGGCACGCAAGTTGTTTACCCAATATAACGCAGCCAGTTATGATGATAAAGATACCAAACGGGCTATTTTAAAGGAACTGTTGGGAGGCTTCAAAAATGCAATTGATATTCAATCGCCCTTTTACTGCGATTATGGCTTTAATATTTTTGCCGGAGATAACCTTTTCCTGAATTTTAATTGCATCATATTGGATTGCGCCCGTGTAACGCTGGGCGACAATGTTTTTATGGCCCCCAATGTGCAGCTTTACACAGCCTATCATCCCGTAATAGCCGCCGAGCGTATAAAAGGCCCCGAATATGCAGCTCCGATAACCATCGGCAATAATGTATGGCTGGGCGGCGGTGTAATTGTATGCCCGGGTGTTACCATTGGCGATAATACCACCATTGGTGCAGGCAGCGTGGTAAAAAAAGATATCCCGGCAAATGTGGTGGCAGTAGGGAACCCCTGTAAAGTAATAAAGGAATTGTAGATGAGTGGTTATAATCGGATTATTAGTGATAAGGGCCATATTATTTAATATGGATGCAAAGCCCTCGCCTTTACCAATCCCGATGGTTTTATATTATCTTTTGGTTGGCCGGTAAAGGGCATATAGCTGCGGTGCTCAGCATACTGATAAATAGATATTTTACTTACCTGTTTAACTAATAATAAAAAGCAATATGGTAATTTAATTATTTTTCACTACGATGCTAAAAATGTATTTTTACAGGTAAAGTTGTGAAAATCCCCCCTGTGGATAATTCCTGAATTTTTGCAGCTTTATCAAGCTGGTTAAGCCATCTATTTTAATGGGAAAAGTAATTAAAGAAAATATTCAATCAGTGCAATTTCCGGTTGTTGGTATTGGTGCATCAGCCGGCGGTTTAGATGCTGTAAAAGCTTTTTTAAAAGCTTTGCCGGCTAAATCTGGCATGGCCTATGTGTTTATTCAGCATCTTAGCCCAGACCATGACAGCATTTTACCAGAGATATTACAAAAAGTAACGCCATTCCCTGTTCAGCAAATCACTGATAATGTTCACCTGGAACAAGATCACCTTTATATTATTCCTTCAAATAAAGTAGTAACAGCAATAGATGGCGTGCTTAAGTTGACTCCGATAGAAAAAAAGCATGTAAAAAGTAATACGATTGATCTCTTCTTTTCTTCGTTAGGCATGATACATCAAAGTTATGCTGTGGGTATTATATTGTCAGGTGCTTTAACCGATGGCACCCTTGGTTTGCAGGTCATTAAATCATATGGTGGCCTAACCTTTGCGCAGGATGAAGGCTCTGCCGAGTTTGATAGCATGCCAAAAAGTGCGATTAAAGCCGGTGTTGTTGATTTTGTGTTACCACCACAGAAAATTGCCGAGCAGCTGATATCCATGAATCATCCTTTTCATACAGATTACTCCGGTTTGGAAATTGCTGATACAATTCCCGAGCAGGATAACGAAACATTTAAGCAAATACTTACCGTGTTGCGTGTTAGGCGAGGGGTAGATTTTACTTATTACAAGCAAAGTACCTTAAAACGCCGTATAATAAGGCGAATGGCATTAAACAAACTGGAGCAGCCATCTAATTACCTTAGTTTCCTTCGCGAAAACAAGAATGAGCAGGATGCTTTATATAACGATATGCTCATCTCGGTTACTCATTTCTTTAGGGATACTCAAAGCTTTGAGGTTTTGTGCAGTGATATACTGCCTGCATTGCTTAGCAAAAAAACAGGTGGTGATTCTATAAGAATCTGGATTGCCGGATGCGCCACAGGCGAAGAAGCCTATTCAATGGCCATTTGTTTACAGGAGCAGCTTGGGGATAAAGCCGCCGCCATGAAAATTCAGATATTTGCCACTGATATTTCTGAAACCGCTATTGCAAAAGCCCGTACAGGTATTTACCGGCAAGCTGAGTTAGAGGGTGTTTCTTTATCCAGGCTGCAACAATTTTTTGTGAAGCAGGATGGAACCTACCAGGTAAGTAAAACCATCAGGGATATGTGTGTATTTGCTAACCATAACCTGCTTAAAGATCCGCCGTTTTCAAAGATTGATTTGGTAAGTTGCCGTAATGTGATGATTTACCTGGAACCTGTTTTGCAAAAAAGGGCTTTATCTACCTTTCATTATGCTTTAAACGAAAATGGATACCTGATGCTGGGTAAATCAGAAACCATTGGTACCAATACTGATATTTTTAAGGTTGCCAACAGTGCCGAGAAAATTTACACCCGGAAGGGGCCAATAGGTAGGTTTATGGCGGTAAACTCGCCCGGCCGGGAACAAAGTTTTAGAGAGATAGATAAAAGTGTACAAAAGGAAAGCACCGATAAAGATGTTTTTAAGGTAGCCGACGAAACCATGCTGGTAAGCTTTATGCCGGCTTCTGTTTTGATAAATGACAAATTTGACATTATACAATTTAGGGGGCCTACCGAAACATGGCTTGTGCCGCCTATGGGTAAGCCCAGCTTTAACCTGCTAAAAATGGCACGTGAAGGCCTGTCATTTGAATTGCGAAATATTTTACATGTGGCAAAAAAAACAGCCCTGCCAGCCCATAAATTCGCGGTGTTTTTTAAAGTTAACAACTTACAACATTTTGTAAATCTACAGGCCATTCCGCTTAAAGATACTTTTGAACCTTATTATCTAATAGTTTTTCAAAATGCTTCATCAACGGGAATACAACATGTGCCGGATGAGGTGAATCCCGGCCGTGCCAGTGTAACTTACGACGAAAGCGATTTGCGTATTGAACAACTGGAGAAAGAACTGATACAGGCACGTGCCGATATGCGCGCCATTACAGAGGAGCAGGAAACTGCTAATGAGGAACTACAAAGCGCCAATGAAGAGTTGCTATCCGGGAGCGAAGAGTTACAAAGCCTGAACGAGGAGCTGGAAACCTCAAAAGAGGAATTGCAAAGCACCAATGAGGAGATAATGATTGTAAATAAGGAGTTATTGGATAGGAATGATCAGTTGAACAATGCGCGTATGTATACTGAAGGGATTGTAAAAACCATTCGTGATCCATTGCTTATTTTAGATAGCGATCTACGTATTAAACGTGCTACAAGTGGATTTTATCAAAAATTCAGATTCACTGAAAAACAAACAGAAGGATATTACCTATATGAACTCGGGAATCATCAATGGGATATACCCGAACTTAGAGAGTTACTTGAAAATATACTTCCCGAAAAAAAGGAACTGGAAGATTTTGAGGTTGAGCAAGTATTTCCTACGATAGGAAAACGTTTCATGTGCCTTAATGCCCGGCAAATTGATAATGTTAATGGCGAACAGCTCATTTTACTTGCAATTGAAGATATTACTGATAAAAGAAAAATAGAACAAGGTTTGGTCGAAGTTGAACGCTTGTTAAACGAAAGCAAAGAACGGTTAAAGTTTGCGGTTGATTCTGCAGGTCTGGGTACCTGGGACTATCATCCGCAAACAAAAGAATTGATTTGGGATAAGCGTTGCAAAGAAATATTTGGTTTATTACCAACAAGCAGAGTTGATATTGCTTCGTTTTTTGAAAAGGTACATCCCGAGGATTTGATCCGCGTGGAGGATAGCATTAAGGATACCCTCAGTGATCAGCATTGCGAAGCGTTTGATATTGAGTTCAGGACTATCGCAATACAACAAAAAATAAAATGGCTTAAGGCAAAAGGCAGGGCATATTTTAACGACGAGGGAATCGCTATTCGTTTCATTGGTACTTTGTTGGATATTACCGGCCAAAAACTGATTGATGAAGCCACACTGGAATTATTAAATAAAAAAGATGAATTTATAAGCATTGCCAGTCATGAATTAAAAACTCCGGTGACCAGTCTTAAAGCGATACTTCAAATTATTGAGCGCACGACCATCAAAAATGAGGAAATGAAATCCTTACACGCTTTTGTACAAAAAGCCAATAAGCAGATTGATAAACTCACCGAATTGATTAAGGATCTACTGGATGTCACCCAGATTCAGGCGGGCAAATTGGAATTGAAGAAAACGAATTTTAACCTTGGCGAATTGTTGGATGAGTGCAAGGAAGAATTACAAACAGGTTCAACAAAGCACCAGATTATTTTTGAGGGTGATCCCAATATCAAAATCAGAGCTGATAGGAATCGTTTGGAACAAGTTGTTATTAATTTGATTTCTAACGCTATTAAGTATTCTCCCGATAGGGATAAAGTGATTATCAAAGCCGAAAAAACAGCAGAGGGTATTAAAATTGCCATTACAGATTTTGGCATTGGTATACGAGCTGAAAAAATACCTTTATTATTTGATAGGTTTTATCGTGTTGATGAAATATCTCAAAGGTATGCCGGTTTAGGGTTAGGGCTGTTTATTTCTGCCGAGATCATTAAACAACACCGCGGCCATATTTATGTGGACAGTGAAGTAGGCAAAGGATCAACTTTTTGGTTTGTTATCCCTAATTAAATCCATGTAAATAGTTGAAACTTATAATGACCTGTTGTTAATAGTCTTGAAGGGATGGATTTAGAATGGGAAAGTTTAAATAGAGCAAAACTCAAAAGATAAATACCAAAATTGATATTCAAAATTAGATTTACTTATTCATTACCAAAATAATAAACGTGCTGCTTGTATGAAAACCAAATCTGCCTTTTACTTATTCCTGCTGATAATACTTACACACGTAAACCCTTTAATGGCTCAAAAAGCCAATAAATTACCCCAATTATTGATCAGGCTTGATGATATAGGGATGAACCATTCTGTAAACATGGCTGCCGAAAAGGTGGCCAAAACAGGTTTGCCATTTTCTGTGTCTCTTCAGTTTGCCTGCCCATGGTACCAGGAGGCGGTGGAGATATTGAAAAAATACCCCAACGTAAGCGTAGGAGTGCATTTAACACTCACATCCGAATGGAAAAATTACCGCTGGGGACCGGTTACCGGCCGCACTGCTGTACCCAGTTTGGTTGATGAAGTAGGCTACTTTCCGCATTCCACATCGGCGTTTGCAAAAAGTGGTTATAAACTGGATGAGGTTGAAACTGAATTATCGGCGCAGATTGAAAGGGCCTTAGCCTCTGGATTGAAAATAAGCTACATAGATCCGCACATGGGGATCGCATTGTCAACCCCCGAGCTACGCGCGCTTACAGAAAAATTGGCCCATAAATACAATTTAGCAATATCAACATTAAGCAGTGTTACCTATTTTGGTGAAACCTATATGGAAATGTGGGGCGAACCCATCGCCACCAAAAAGAAAATTTTCCTGGATTATGTGAGCAATAAATTGAACCCCGAAAGGCCAAACCTGGTTGTGATCCATACCGCTACGCCCAGCCCCGAAATGGATGCTTTGGTAGATATGAACAGCAATATGATGAACGCCAAAGATGGCAAACCCTTAACCAGCCTGCACCGCCAAACCGAACTGAATATGTTGCTATCGCCAGAGTTCAGGAGTATGGAAGGAAAAAAGTTCCGGATGATTAATTACAGGCAATTATTGGCAACAAAAGATATTAGTATACTTAAAGCATCAAACACCAAGTAATGCGTTATTTTTTTGAAAGTATAACTATAGCCACGCCGCCAATAATGAATATCCCGCCCAAATAAGGTGGCCAGTTTACAGTTTTTTGCCTGTCGGCAGATAACTGGATAGGGCCCGCATCAATAATCTTTTCTTTTTTTGTGTAGGTAAAGCCAGTCCACATAAGCATTATTGCGCCTATAACAATGAGTACTATGCCAATGCTTTTATTCATGGGGTGATGATTTTGGATACGTTTATTATTGCAATAACAATAAGTATAAGATGAAATTGTTTGCCTGTTCACTAAATAATACCATCGGGCTTTTTTGGCGACTAAACTTTTTATAGCTTAGGTACCTCATTTGGGGGGCTGATAAGTAGCCAGCTTAATTACTAAAATAATTCATAGGAATGCAAGATGATCTGATACTGGAAACCATTTCCGTTACCAAAAATTTCTTCGGCGATAAGTCATCCGGCGTTAACAATATAACCATATTTGTGCCTAAGGGCAAGATTACTGCTATAGTAGGCGAAAGCGGCAGCGGTAAAACAACCCTGCTTAATTTGTTATTTGGCATGCTGCAACCCGACCATGGCGAGGTTTTTTTTAAGGAAGAACAGGTACTTAGCCGCGAGCATGGCATACAGCACGCCCACAAAGTAATGCGTTTGGTAACCCAGAACGGTATTGATATGGATCCGCGATCATCTGTCTGGAACACAGTTCGTGACGGACTGCCCGAGGAGGACCTGAGCCACGAAATAAAAAGGGTTACCGAGGCCCTTAACATGCTCAATATTTACCCCCTTAAAGATTATCCTTTTGGCAAACTGAGCGGTGGCGAAAAACAAAGGGTAACTATAGCAAAAGCATTAATAAGCAGGCCCGAGGTTTTATTACTTGATGAACCCTTTAACCAGGTAGATGCTTTTTACCGTGAAGCTTTACAGCACGACATAAGGCAAATTGTAAGAGAGTGGAAAACAACCGTAGTGCTGGTATCACATGACCCGGCCGAGATTCTATCCATGGCCGATGAGCTTATTGTAATTAAAGAGGGCGAGATAGTTGAAAATGGTCCGCCGGATGAGTTATATCATTCGCCCCAATTATTGTACACATCGCAAATACTGGCCAGTGGCAGCAAGCTTACTTCTACCCAGGCCAAAGTTTGCGGCATAAAAAGCAGGCGCGGCGTAGTAGTAATATATGCTGAGCATATAAAAATAACGCTGTTGGGTAAAAAGTGGGTGGTGAAAATGGTGCTGTTTAAAGGTTTTTACGAAGAATTGATTGTGGAGCACGCCGGCGTTACGTTACGCGTAATGAATTACAACAGGGGTAAATATAAAACTGGCAGTAAGGTAGGCATCAAAATCAGCAAATATTTTGAGTTTGGTAAGTGGGAGAGTTGAGGCAGAAAATCAGAGTCAAGAATCAATAGTTAAGAATCAAGATAGGTGACGAAAAGGATTTTTACACCTGTTATCGTAATAACAGGTGTATTTAATGGCATCAGGTTAATTTAATCAGTTACTAATTGTCCCTCTTTCACTAACCTTTCTTTCCTGTATTTACTCAAATTTATAAGCAACACGCTACCCAATATAATTACCAGGCCGCCTACCTGTAACAGGGTAACACCCTCATGGGCGAAAAGTACCCCCAGTATAACCGCTATAACCGGGTTAACGTAAGCGTAGGTACCTACCTGTGTAGCCGGGCGAACCTGTAAAAGCCATACATAAGCGCTAAATGCGGCTATCGATCCAAAAACTATTAAGTATAGTAATGCATACCAGCTATGAGCCGGAATTGCGTTCCAGTTAAGCGTTTGCACCTCGTGATGAAAAAAGCTTGATGGGATAAAAACAATACCAGCGGCCAGCATTTGCCATGCGGCGTTAACAGATACAGATCCCTTTGTGTTATTGTGTTTGGAGTATAATGAGCCCGATGCCCAGCCTAATGTACCCACCAGCAGCAATAACATTCCCGGTAGTTTTGATGGCCCGGTTGATGGCCCAACCATGCTTTCTATCTGTTCGCTAAATAATAATATTACCCCTGTAAAACCTATTGCCAGCCCAATAAGGGTGCTTTTACTTTTAAAGTTGGAACCCCAGTTAGGTTTATCCAACAATACAAACCATATAGGAGGAGATGATACCATGATGGCTACCATGGCGCTTGGCAGTGTTTGCTCGGCCCATATTACTGCGCCATTACCTACTACCAGCATTAAAAAACCACTTACTGCAGCATGGATCATGTTACGCTTCACAAAAATCTGTTCGCCTTTAACGGCACACCATATCAGCAGTAAAATGCCGGCTATAAAAAAGCGGAGTGCACCAAGTAATAGTGGCGGGAAACCATCAATAGCCATTTTTATAAAAAAATAGGTTGAGCCCCAAACCAGGTAAACAATAGCGAAAGCTATGATAACCAACAGGGGAGACGCAGTTTTTTGTGTAGTTGAGGTCATGGCGGTATTTATTTTTCGGGTATAACTAATTGTTGTTGTTCTTTAACCGTTTCGAGCACTATGGTGGTACGGGTGCTTAAAATGTTAGGTATTTTACTAAAGTAAGTACGCATTAACAGCATCAGCGAGGCTGAATCATACGTACGGATCTTTACCAGGTAGCAATCGTCGCCGGCGATATGGTGTACCTCTTGTACTTCGGGTATTTTAGCCAGTTCGCGGGTTGTATGGTCCGATCCTGGTCCTTCAGCAGCTTTCATAAATATAAAGGCCAGCATTTTTTGCTGCAATGCCACGGGATTAATACGGGTAGTATATTGCTGGATAACGTTTTTCTGTTCCAGTTTTTTTACCCTCTCCAATATACCTGATGGCGCCATGCCCAGTTCGCGGGCCATGTCGGCATTTGATATGCGGGCATTTTCCTGCATCAGACGTAAAATATGCAGATCGGTTTTATCTAAAACTATTTCTGGTTCGTTAATCATACGGTAATATTAGTTAATTTGTGAATTAAATTCAAAATAAATTTAATTAAATGAATTTAATTCGACAAAAGTCTTATATTGGTGTTTGAACAAATGTTTTGATATCCGAAATGGGGAGTATGAGTTGTATGTATTACCAGCTTAAACTGGCATTAGAGGATTCATAACTGTTTAAAAAATTTGGCAGAATTGTTATTATTCTACATCTTGCGCGTTGCACATAAATAGCCCCAACAATAATTGTTTTATCAGTTTTTAACCTGATAAAACAGAATCAACAAACATGACAGCACTAAACCCTAACATTTTAAAAACTAAACAACATTTTGATATTCTCGACGGATTAAGAGGCATAGCGGCTTTGTCTGTTGTAGTTTTTCATTTTACAGAGTTTATTTATCCAAATAGCAGCGAAAATTTTATAGGGCATGGTTTTTTGGCTGTCGACTTTTTTTTCTGTTTATCCGGCTTTGTTATTGGGTACGCTTATGACGATCGCATTGGTAAAATGGGTGTACTGGAGTTTTTTAAATCGAGGATAATCAGGCTACATCCCCTGGTTATTTTAGGTTCGGTATTGGGTTTATTGGGTTTTCTGTTCGATCCATTTGGTGGTCATCCCGAATTATACGGAGCCGGCAAATTGATGCTGATATTTTTGAGCTCGATTTTACTTATTCCCTACCCGGCGATGCCTGAGCGTTATTTTAATTTGTTCAGTTTTAATGCGCCTTCGTGGTCATTATTCTGGGAGTATGTAGCTAATATTTTTTATGCTTTTGTCCTTTACAAAATCAGCCGTCGATACTTGCTTTTGTTGACGATATTATCCGCGGCAGCGCTTTGCTTTGTTGGCTATAGGGCAGGTGCATTATTGGGTGGTTGGGACGGCAGTAGTTTTTGGGATGGTGGTGCCCGTATCGCTTTTTCATTTATGGCGGGGTTGCTTGTTTACCGGTCCAACTGGATCATTAAAACAAAGCTGGGCTTTTTAGCCCTGTCTGTATTGTTGGTATTTGCCTTTATAATGCCACATTTTAAATGGAACTGGCTGGCAGAGTTGATGGTTGTACTGATCTATTTTCCATTGCTTGTTGCGTTGGGAGCCGGGGCCACACTTACCGAAGGCGTAAAAAAGTTTTGTGTATTCTCCGGTAAGATATCGTACCCCCTATATATGATTCATTATGCTGGTATATGGATTTTTGGAAATTATTACACCAGCCATAAACCCGGCACTACCCAGCTTGTTTTCATCGTTATAGCGGGAGTTTTTATTTTGGTTGGGATATCGTATTTAGCAATGGTAATTTATGATATGCCTATCCGGAAATATTTGAGCGATAAAAGGAAGCAGAGAACATAAATAGATTATTATTGACTGTTGTTATTCACTTCTTAAACTTTTTACAGGATATTAGTTTAAAATCGGGAATCGAACGTAAGGGCGAGATTGGCGATTGCTTTAACAACGAAACAAATGAAATACCTTAACCTTTTAATATCATTTTTGCTGGTTCAATCAGTTTTTGCACAATCAAAGTTGCCTGTTATTAAAGCAACATCTAAAAATGTAACTATCAACGATGGGGGCTATTTAGATAAAAATGCCTGGACTCTCTCGCCAAAAACTAAACCAGATATTTTCACTGCGGATAGAACCCGGAAAACAAAGTGGGTTACTTTTTATACAGATATAGATTCTATAAGGGTAAAAGTAAAACCAGGTACAAAATTTAACTTTATTGTATTGCTAAATGGCAAAGACTCCTGCTATACGCAAATTGTAAGCGCGATACCTCCGGAGGATAAACTCCGAAAAATTGTTGCTAAAGATGATACCATCCCATTTACACTTACTTCATTTAATGCTATAGCGGTAAAAGCCGTTATAAACAATACAGATACCTTAAACCTGCACTTTGATGTTAGTTCTTTCGGTTTTCATTTTACGAGGGATGCTATACTTAAAAAAACAAAGTTGTTATCAAACCAGCCCGATGCCTTAGCCGGTAAAACCAAGCCAGATTATAATAACTTAAACAAGGTAGTTAAATTGCAAATGGGGAATACTGTTTGGAATGCCCCGGAAATCCTGCCAACTACAACAACGGCTCATGACATGGACGGCCGATTTGGCTGGGATTTATTTGAAGGTAAAATAGTGGAGATAGATTATGATCATCACCTTTTGATAATCCATTCCGAATTGCCAAAGACTTTGAAAGGGTATACCAGGTCGAAAATGGAATTTATTCACTCTTTCGCCTGCATTAAGGGAACCTTTGAAATAGAAGGTAAGAAATACACCGGCAATTTTTCAATGGATACAGGGTCAGATCAGGCAATTATTTTAGATAATACCTGGGCAGCTAAACAAAACTTTCCAAAAGATTTAAGATTGATAAAGTTATCGGTATTGAGCGATCCAAGAGGTGTAAAATATGAAACTAAAATAGTGCTTTCGCCGCTGCTGAAGATCGATGATTTTAGGCTTACCAATATCCCCACGCTCATGGTAGGTAGTTTAAACCCCACAGGTTTAGAGATTAATTATTTGGGCAATGATCTTTTAAAGCGATTTAATATCATACTTGATTTCAAAAATGACTGCCTGTACCTGAAGCCTAATCAATTAATGAGTTTAAAATACAGGGCAAATTCATAGACTATTCCCTAATTTCACATTAAACAAACATCAAACTTATGAAATACAATTTTTTAGGAAATACCGGCTTGCTGGTTTCTGAAATTAGCTTTGGCACCATGACCTTTGGTGGCAAGGGGTACTGGGAGGCTATAGGGCAAATAAAGCAGGAAGGAGTTAACGAGCTGATGAAAACAGTTGTCGACTCGGGTATTAACTTTATTGATACCGCCAACGTGTATTCTTTTGGCGAATCTGAAACATTGTTGGGCCAATCTATTATTGATCTGGGCCTTAACCGCGAGGAATTGATCATTGCTACCAAGGTGCGCGGCCGGATGGGCGAGGGGCCAAACAATACAGGCCTTTCACGGTACCATATTTTTAATTCTGTTGATGACAGCTTAAAACGGTTGCAGTTAAATCATATAGATGTGCTGTATGTTCACGGTGTCGATCTTAAAACTCCTGTGGAAGAGATCATGCGGTCGTTAAACGATATTGTGCTAAGTGGCAAGGTGCGTTATATAGCCTGCTGTAACTGGCCTGCCTGGATGGTAATGAAAGCCGCTGGTATAGCCGAAAAGAATGGCTGGAATAAATTTGTTGGGCTGCAATATTTTTACTCGTTGGCTGGTCGCGATATTGAAAGGGAATTATTGCCCGTTGCAGAAGACCAAAACCTGGCTGTAATGCCCTGGAGCCCGCTGGCCGGTGGTTTTATTTCGGGTAAATACACCCGCGATAACCAAAAATCAGAAGGATCGAGAAGAGATACCTTTGATTTTCCGCCGATAAATAAGGATAAGGCTTATGATATTGTGGATGTGATCAGCGAAATTGGTAAACAGAAAAATGTGTCTGCCGCGCAGATCGCGCTGGCATGGGTTCGCTTGCAAAAAGGAATCACCAGCACTATTATAGGCGCAAAAAATATCGATCAGCTCCATGATAATTTAAAATCAATAGAAGTTGAACTTTCTGCCGATGAACTCAAACGCATCGACGAGGTAAGTGCCCTGCCAAAGGAATACCCCGGCTGGATGGTTGAAAGGCAATCAGCCGATAGGGTGCCTAAATAATTAAAAAATCCGTTTGTCATTCTGAGCGATAGCGAAGAATCTATCCGCCGACATATAGTAGATGTGCAAAGTTCGCGAATAGATCCTTCGTGCCTCAGGATGACAAATTTGGTGATTTTACATCCCCTTCAACACCCCCACCAGGTATTCTACCTGCTCGGCATGTACATCCAGGTGTGTAACAAAGCGGATGCGATGTTTGTCGGTATCGCTGGCTTTAATGCCCTGGGCTGCAAGTTTAGCCAATATGGTGCTTGCTGGTTCTATAGTATCAAATAATACAATATTAGTTTCTACAGGTATCACATTGCTTACCCATGATAGGTTGCTCAGCTCATCACCCAGGATGCGCGCATGGGCATGATCTATCTTCAGGCGCTCTACATGATGGTCTAAAGCATAAATGCCTGCAGCGGCCAGGAAACCTGCCTGTCTCATGCCACCGCCCAATACCTTACGTATGCGTCGGGCATATTTTATGGTAGCCGCATCAGCCAGTAAAACAGAGCCAACGGGCGCGCCAAGGCCTTTTGATAAACAAACCGAAATACCATTAAAATATTTGCCATAGTCAACAGCCTTGTCGCCGGTATGGGTAAGCGCATTAAATATGCGTGCACCATCCAGATGCAGTTTTAGGCCTTTGGCCTGGCATAGTTCGGCAATGGGTTTAATATCATTTAGTGTGTAGCAGCTGCCACCACCTTTGTTAACTGTGTTTTCAAGCACTACCAGGCTGGTATGCGGGTAATGTATATTTTCGGCATTTATCTCCGGCTCTATCATTTCAGGGGTGATGATACCCCGGTAACCATTTAACAGGCGGGTTGATACTCCGGAGTTAAAGGCAATGCCACCGCCTTCATAACGGTAAACGTGCGCGGTTTGGTCGGCAATCAGCTCGTCCAAAGGGTGGGTAAAGCACTTAATGGCAATTTGGTTGGTCATGGTTCCCGACGGGCAAAACAGGCCCGCTTCCATACCAAACATGGCTGCCGCCTTTTGTTCAAGTTCATTTATAGTTTCATCCTCGCCAAAAACATCATCGCCAACTTTAGCGCTCCACATGGCTTCCAGCATGCCGGGCGTAGGTTTTGTTACGGTATCGCTGCGTAAATCAACAGTCATCATATTAAATATCTAAAAAATGCGTTCTTTGTATTTTATACTTGTTATGCGCTCAATTTTAATCATTTTATTTTTTATGCTGTGCTTTGTATCAGCAAAATCGCAAAAATGGCAGCCTGGTAATTTTACCGATGTTAAAGGCAATCGTACAATCGGCTTTATAAGGTTATATCCCGGAGGGAAGAGCCCTATAAAAGACGAGGGTTTTATTGAGTTTAAGGACGACGAAAAAACAAACCCGTACAAACTTAGTGCAAGTGATGTGCGGTCGTTTGTAGCCGGGAAAGATAGCTTTGTGGTGGCCCATGCGCCGCGCAATGAAGCCTGGAATTTGGAGGAGACCGATTTTGTGCAGGTGGTGTTGGATGAGCCAATGAAATTGTACATGGCAAAAGCCGGTTCGGGCGGCGGTGGTGGCGTGCACTTTTCGCCGGGAATATCAGCTGGTTATGGCAGTGGCGGCTACGGTGGTGGCTTTGGCGGTGGCCTGGGTGTTTCTCTTGGCGGTGGTGGCGGCGGCGGTCGCGGAAAAAGCTCCAAAGCTGTTTACTATTTTGGCGAAAGCACCGCTGGTATGCAACGCATTACCGATGCAAATTTTGAGGATATTATGATTGAGGTTATGGGCGATGAAGAGCAGGTGGTTGATAGCATCAAAGAGCACAAATTCAACCTTAAAAATATGGATAAGCTGCTTGATTACTTTAATAAGGTATCGGCATCGCATCAAAAGCAGCCGGCTCAATAAAACAAATAAGCCTAAATCAGCGGGGCGAAAATTCGAAACAACATTGAAAACTATACCCGGTTGATGATTCAGTCTGAAGTTTGGGATTTTAGTATATAATATAAACAGCCCGGTTACCGCACAGGATAACCGGGCTGTTTTGGTAAAAGGGCTTTTTGGAAATTAAAAAAGGTTATTCGTAAATCCATACAAATCCTGTAGATATTGTCATATTTAAAAAAATATGGCTTATCTTTTATAAAATCATTTAATAAACTATCTTTAAGGATTACATTATTGTAAAACATAAAATAGCGCTTATTGAAAACTATTACACGCAGAGATTTTCTTGGTAAAGGAGCTATGCTGGCTGGTGGTGCTTACCCCGCAATGATGGCTTTAGGTTTATTACGGCCGGCGCCCGCACATGCCTTTAATTTGGAGGGCAATGGTAAAGGCAAACATATTATCATATTAGGAGCAGGTTTGGCCGGGATGACCTGCGCTTACGAGTTAAATAAATTAGGCTATCAATGTACCATCCTGGAGGCCCGCCAACGCACAGGCGGCCGTTGCTGGAGTATTCGTAACGGCAGCACTAACCAGGAGATTGATAAGCCTGCTGCTACCGCGAAGTTTGATGATGGTTTGTATTTTAATGCTGGTCCGTCACGTATACCTCATCACCATGAGCTTACGCTGCATTACTGTAAGGAGTTGGGCGTACCAATCCAGGTTTACAACAACGTAAACGAGGGCGCTTATTACTTTGCCGAAGGTAAAGGGGCGCTATCAAACAAAAAAGTAATGGTAAGGGAAGTTCATAACGACATCAGGGGGTATATGACCGAAATGCTTGCCAAAAGTATAGACCATGGCAGCCTTGATAGTAACCTTACCAAAGAGGATGGCGAAAAGATCATAGAATACCTGCAGGCAGAGGGCGGCCTTGATGTGGATAAATTGTACAAAGCATCTGCAAGGCGGGGTTATACCGAATCGCCGGGCGCCGGAGACAGGCCAGGTAAAATTGCCGATCCGCATAAACTGGCAGATATAATACATTCGGGCCTGATGGATCCTGATTTTTATAATGTTGCCGAGTATACCTATGAACTGCAGATGACCATGTTCCAGGCCGTTGGCGGGATGGATCAGATAGCAAAGGCATTGGAGAAAAAAGTAACGCCATTTGTTAAAATGGGCGCCGAGGTTACGGCGATAAATAATCTTGCCGAGGGCGTTAAAGTAACTTATAAGGATGCGCTTGGCGAGCATCAGCTTACCGGCGATATGTGTATTTGTACTTTGCCACTTCCGGTATTGAGCAATATCAGCAATAATTTTTCAAGTGATGTGAGCCGTGCCATTGATTATATTGGATATATACAAACCGGGAAAATAGGGTTGCAGTTTAAACGGAGGTTTTGGGAAGAGGATGAACATATTTATGGGGGTATTACCCACACCAACAATGATTTAACCCAGATTTTTTATCCATCATATGATTATTTAGGAAAAAAGGGTATCTTGATAGGTTATTATAATTTTAATGAAAAAGCCCAAAAGATAGGTAACTTAGATTATGCAAATCGCCAACGGTTTGCATTGGAAAAAGGCAGGCTTATCCATCCACAGTATGATAAGGAATTTGAGGGCGCGTTTTCGGTAAGCTGGCACAAAACCAAGTATAATTTAGGCGGATGGGCTGTGTATAATACCGATACCCGCAAAACGCAATACCCGGCGTTGCTAAAGCCCGATAAGCAAGTTTATTTTGCCGGTGAACATTTAACCTATTTAAATGCCTGGATGGCCGGTGCATTTGAATCGGCCAGGAGCACGGTAGCTGCTTTACATGCAAGGGTTACCGAAGGAAGTGCAAAATATCCTGTACAGAAATAGGCAGGGTGAGTCAAGAATTAAGAGTCAAGAGTTAAGAAGGAGAGGGTGAGGGATTTTTGACAAACGATATTGCAAAATAAAGAACTCATATACAAAATATAGGAAACAAGAGACAGTTGCACGTGAGGCAAGATCAGCTTTTTATTTGTCTTGGCTGCTGACACTAATTTCTTGATTCTAAATTTAAAAAAAACCACCATGGCAAACTCACTTAACCGCAGAACCTGGATAAAATCCAGCGCACTTATGGCCGGAGGACTGGCCTTCTTTTCGGGTACCATCAGTAAGCTGGCTGCTATGCCGGTACTTAAAAAAATTGCTCCTTTAGCTAACCGCGTTACCGATCAGGCTGCTATCCTTAATGGGGGGCCGGTGTTAAAAGCACGTTTATTGGCTAATGAAAATCCCTTTGGTCCATCGCCGGCGGCAAAAAAGGCTATCCAGGAGGCCCTTGACCTGAGTTATCAGTACCCCATGTTTTCTATGGGAACCCTTTACAATAAAATAGCCACCTATGAAGGTATTTCCGAGAATAATATTTTAATGGAATCGGGTTCCTCGCCTTTATTACTTGCGGCCGCCCTTTTATATAGCAAAGGCGGAAAAAGCATTATTACCGGCGATCCTTCATATGAAGATCTGCCATCGCATGCGCAGCAGTTTGATGGTAAGTGGGTAAAAGTTCCCTTAACCGTTGATTATAAGCTGGACCTGGATGCTATGGAAGCAAAAATTGACGCTAACACCGGCCTTATTTATATATGTAATCCTAATAACCCTACAGCAACAATATTAGATACCGCCAAATTAAAAGCATTTTGCGAACGCGTATCTAAAAAGGTGACCGTATTTGTTGATGAAGCTTATATTGATTACCTGCCCGATCCTCAGGCCAGCACCATGATAAACGCTGTAAAAGCAGGGCATAACGTTATTGTAGCCCGTACGTTCTCTAAATTATACGGTTTTGCCGGTTTGCGTTGCGGCTATGTAATAGCACAACCAGAAACCATCAAAGCATTGTCTATTTACAGTACAGGGTTCTCGCTGTCGGCTACAACAATTGCCGGGGCCATAGTGGCTTATCGTGAAGAAGCCTTTTTAAAAGAGGCATTACAAAAAACGTTGGCTTCAAAAGAGTATTTATATTCGGTACTTAAAAAGGAAGGGTATGAATATATTCCGTCATCTGCCAATTTTGTGATGTTCCCGCTTAAAATGGATAGCAAAAAGTTTGTAAGCGAAATGATGAAACGTGGCGTAGGTGTACGTAGCTGGCAATTTAACAATAAGGAATGGTGCCGTGTAAGCATCGGGCGTATGGACGAAATGGAAGCATTTGCCGACGCGTTTAAACAACTATCGTAAAATAGAATCAAGAGATTAGAGTCAAGAATCAAGACAGAAAAATTGTTGATTCTAATTTCTTCATCTTTAATTATTTGCCGCTCCCGCGCTTCATTTCATGTTCGGGGGAATCTTGATAAGTATAAATTATTATATAGCGAACATCAACTGCAGAATCGGCCCAAAAGAGCCCAGCAAGGAAAATACTCTTGATTCTTGACTCTTGACTCTTGATTCTTGCCTCTTTTTAAATATATGCGTAAACTAACACTAACACTTCTTTTGGCAGGTTCAATTTACTTAGGTAAGGCGCAAACTGCAGTCAATCCTCGTCCGCTTACTATGGATGAGTACAACAAGGCACAATCATTTACCATTGGGGATCTGGATAAGGATACGTACGTTAAATTTGAGAATACTTACGTGCTTGACAGGTATGAGAACCGTAAGCCTTATTTTATTACCGGATCTGACGGATTAAAAAAACGCGTTGACCTGTACAAACTTGTAGCCAAAGAGGGTATGCAGGAAATAGGTTTAATGGTGTTTTATACCAACGAAAAAGGTAAACTATACAGAGCCCTGGTTCCTGATTTTACAGCCGATGGTAAAGTTTGGGAAAAGTATTTTTTAGATATTGATAACATCAACAAGGTTGAAACCAATTTCATCCTGAAGCTGTCCTACATATTATCAAAAGAAATGAGCTTTCAGCAATATAAATTACTCAATGGTGGTAAGGATATGAAAGAAGAAGCAGCTACTTATGGTAATGATATTTGTTTCCCAGGGGATGAAATGGTAACAATGGCCAATGGCGGTAAAAAGATGTTGAAAGCCATCAAAAGTGGCGATGAGGTTATCACCGTTGATCCCGTAACTAATAAAAGTTCGGCAGTTAAGGTAAGGGAATTAACCATTCATGATGCTAAAAACTATGCTTTAACCCGTTTGGTGTTGGTATCCGCAGATGTGAAAAATACAAATGCAGGGCAACTAATAAGCCTTAATTCAAAAGTATTGCAGGCTACGCCAAATCACCCAATGCTCGCCAGGCAGGGTAATCATAAAATGGGCGAGATTACAGAAGGGCAGGAGGTACTTTGCCTTAATGAGCAAACCGGAAAATATGAAGCCTTTACGGTGCTGCAAAAAACAGAGCAAGGTGGCGGTATACAAAAAGTATACAACATTGTAGCTGATGGTGGAAGCACCCTGTTGATGAACGGTGTTATGGTGATGCAAAAGTAAAGCCTCACCCCAAGCCCCACTCCCCGAAGGAGAGGGGCTTTTTAAAATCAGGTTATAGAGAAAAACCTCTATCTTGCCAATCAAAGTTCCCCCTTTAGGGAGCTGAGTGGAATGGCATTAAAAACAACGGTAATAACCGGAGCCACATCAGGCATCGGAAAAGAGACAGCACTTTCATTAGCAAGACAGGGACATGCACTTTACCTGTTGGTGCGTAACATCCAAAAAGGCGATCGGGTTAAACAGGAATTAGTAGAGCAGACCGGCAATAAAGAGATCAATGTTATTAAATGTGATTTGGCCGATTTGCAAAGCGTTCGCGATGCTGTAGCTGAATTATCAGGAAAGCTGTTTGCTATTAACATACTCATCAATAATGCCGGCGGGATTTTTGCTGAGCGGGAGTTGAGTAAAGATAGATTTGAAATGACCTTTACCTCCAACCATTTAGGTCATTTTTTGCTCACCACCAGTTTGATGCCCTTGCTGCAGAAGGGCCAGGCACGTATAATCAACGTAAGCTCTGAGGCGCACAAAAGGGGCAACCCGCAATTTGATGACCTGCAATGGGAGCAATCCTATAATGCCTGGAAAGCATATGGCATGAATAAGTTATTTAATATTTATTTTACACAGTCATTGGCTTCAAAATTTGCCAACATGGGTATTCTCGCCTTTTCACTGCATCCCGGTGTGGTAAGTACCGATTTTTGGCTTAGGTTTAAAGGATTTGGCAAACTCACAACGATGTTGCTTCGCCCGTTCATGATAACTGCAGAACAAGGCGCCGAAACTTCTATATTTTTAGCCACCGCTCCACGCCTTGATAAATACAACGGAGGTTATTTTAAAAAGAAAAAGATCGCTAAAACATCTGCTATAGCAACTGATACTGCAGCCCGTGATAAGCTTTGGGCCATAAGCGAAAAACTCATTTCAAAATAGAATCGATATGATGGCAGGTTAAATGATAAGCTATTTGTGAATTTAAACATGTATCAAAAAAATTACCGGTAATTCTTTGATATAAGGGTTGCAACATTCAAAGTTAATATCTACATTGGATGACTTAAATATGACAATTATGCTGGTAAACAAAAAAATATTGGTCATGCTGGGGTTAATCTCAGTTGTGATATTAGGTGCTATGACATCTATGACACCAAAAGCGGCAGAAGACGAAGGTTTTAAAAACCTGAAAGTGTTGCCGAAAAATATTACAAAAGATCAGCTTCATGCAGTAATGGATGAATGGGAACATTCATTAGGCGTACATTGTAACTTTTGCCATGTGCGTGATGAGGCAGCTAAAAAGATGGATTGGGTAAGCGATGCCAAGCCCGAAAAAAATATGGCCCGCGATATGTTCAAAATGATGAACAAAATTAACAGTAAGTATTTTCATGCTAAAAAAGATTCATTGGGCATGGTGCTAAAGGCTGGTGTTAACTGTAATAGTTGCCACCGCGGTAGTGCTCATCCGGAAGTTACCGTGCCTACTGGTGGTCGTGGCCCGGGTGGTCCGCCTCCTGGTGCACCTGGTCAGCCTGGCCCTCCTCCTGCAGGAGCGCCTGCCCCTGATAAAAAGGAATAATTGTAATACCGCTATTTAAAACGCCTTTAACCTAAAAGTTAGAGGCGTTTTTGTTTGTGATATAGTGGAAAAAAGTACTAAAATAAGTGGGAAATACCCTTTTTATATTTGCTAACAAAATGTTCACAGTAAATTCATGATTAATATTTAACTTTAATGGATTTTAATACCCCATAATAAATTAGCTATAATATGACTGCTGAATTAAATAGCAAGCCTGGCGTTGATAACATTACGCCCATAAGGCCTTTAGCTGCTCAAAAAGAATTACGTTGCCGCAGTTGCAAAGCAAGTATTTCACGCATTAAACGCGGCCCGTTTGTTAAAACATTTTTGTTTTGGTTACCCATTAAACGCTACGTTTGCTATCGTTGTAACCGTAAATCATACAGATTTGATAAAACCGGCAAGTAAACGTAGACTTACAAGTACTGTAAGCGCTGGTTTATTTTAATCCTGGTTCCATAATTAATTCCTGCCTGCTAACCGGTAAATAAATTACATTTGTTTATGCAAAAGATACTGGTAGCCAACCGTGGCGAAATAGCTTTAAGGGTCATGCGTTCTGCGCGTGAGATGGGGATTAAAACTGTTGCAGTTTATTCAGATGCTGACCGTGACGCGCTACATGTACGTTACGCAGACGAAGCAGTGCATATTGGTGCCTCCCCCTCAAATCAATCCTACCTCGTTGGCGAAAAAATTATCGCAGCCTGTATTAAAACAGGGGCGGAGGGTATTCATCCTGGTTATGGTTTTTTGAGCGAGAATGCGGCATTTGCCAGGCAGGTACGGGATGCCGGCCTTATTTTGATCGGTCCGTCGCCCGAAGCGATGGAGGTAATGGGCAATAAGCTATCGGCAAAAGCTGCTGCATTAAAATATAACATACCGATGGTTCCCGGTACCGAGGAAGCTATCACTGATGTTGCCGAGGCAAAAAAGCGTGCAGTTGAAGTAGGTTTCCCCATCCTGATAAAGGCTGCTGCCGGTGGTGGCGGGAAGGGTATGCGTATAGTTGAGGGGCCGAATGATTTTGAAGAGCAAATGCAGATGGCCGTGTCTGAAGCTACATCCGCCTTTGGTGATGGATCCGTTTTCATTGAACGTTACGTTTCATCTCCCCGGCATATCGAGATCCAGGTTTTGGGCGATACACATGGTAATATTGTACACCTGTTTGAGCGGGATTGCTCAGTACAACGCCGCCATCAGAAGGTAATAGAAGAAGCTCCTTCAAAAGTGCTCACCCCGCAAATAAGGGAAAAAATGGGCAAATGTGCAGTTGATGTTGCACGTTCTGTAAATTATACGGGTGCAGGTACGGTAGAATTTATCATGGATGCCGACCTCAATTTTTATTTTCTGGAGATGAACACCCGTTTGCAGGTGGAGCATCCCGTTACTGAATTAATAACCGGTATCGATCTTGTGAAAGAGCAGATCAATATTGCCAGGGGTTTATCTATCAGCTTTAAACAGGAAGATTTGCAGATTCGTGGTCATGCCATTGAACTTAGGGTATATGCCGAAGACCCGGCTAATAATTTCCTGCCGGATATTGGTACCCTGCAAACATATATCACCCCAAAGGGTGCTGGTGTACGGGTTGATGATGGTTTTGAACAGGGGATGGAGATTCCTATTTATTATGATCCGATGATAGCTAAGCTTATTACCTATGGTAAAGATCGTACGGAAGCCATAGAGCGGATGGTAAGGGCCATTGATGAGTATCAGATCACGGGCATTACAACCACATTAGGCTTTGGTAGGTTTGTTATGCAGCACGAAGCCTTTATTACCGGTAATTTTGATACCCATTTTGTGCAAAAATATTTCGCCCCCGAAGTATTGCAAACCGGGAATAAAGAAGAGGCCCGGATTGCTGCGGTATTAATGGAATTATTGTTTAGTCAGAAAAAAGTTAAAATATCATCGGTTGCCGGCGCTGAAACAAGTAACTGGTTGAAAAATAGAAGTAAACATTAATTACAACAATTCAACAAGGCTGCTAAAGCTATCAGCTGTGGCTGCCATGCCATCAGGCACTACACCGAAACCATAGCTGGCAAAAATGAAAGGTACACCCGCTTGTGTGGCTGCATTATAATCGCCCATGGTATCGCCTACATAAACAGCGGCTTTAAGCTCATGATCATTTACGATATCTTTTATGTTGTCTGCTTTAGGGTTGCCTTTGGTGCCAAAGCACTGGTGCGCTAAAAAATAAGGGTGCATGTTATTCAAATCCAAAAACACTTCAATATAACCGTTTTGGCAATTACTAACAATGTAAAGCTTGTATTTTGTACCAAGATATTTAAGGGTTTCTTCTAATTGCGGATAAAGTTCGCCACCTTTAGTATGCAGGATTTCGAGTTCGCTTATTGCACAAAGTTTTTGTACCTCTTTGCGTTGATCGATGGTAAGGGTAGGGAAAAGTTTATCAAAAATGGAATCGTAGGTCATCCCGGTAATGGATCTTACCCGTTCAACTGTCATTTCTTCGTTTAAGTAATCAACTTTAGCAATGGCGTTCTGCCAGGCCAGCGCTACATTAGCGGTGCTATCCCAAAGCGTACCATCGAGGTCAAAAATTATACTATCGAATTTGTTTTTTAATGAAGTATCCATAATGGCCGCAAAAATAAGGGAATATTTTTTGAAGTAGCTATTGTACAGTAAATTATTACATTTAGAAAGAAAATACGCAAGGCATGATCTGTTTTGAAAATCACGATGATTATCGCAAAACATCAGGATCCGCAATAGTGCTTTTGTCATCGATCCCTCACAAATATTTGAGCATCTTTAATTGGCAAAACAATTGAGTAAATTTGTTTATATACAATAAACAGAGGAAGATATAATATTGAATACTGCCCGCCCACCCAAAAATACCATAAATACAAAAGTTACTTTAAAAGAACGTTTTGACGCGTTGCGCAACTTGCCTGCTTTTTTTAAGCTGGTATGGCAAACCAGCCGTTGGATGACCGTGGTTAACACGCCGCTGCGTATCATTCGCTCGGCCATGCCGTTGGGATTACTTTACGTGGGGAAGCTTATTATTGATAACGTGGTTACCATAAGCCACAACCAGGTTAAGGATATGAGCCAGCTTTGGGAGCTGGTAGGGCTGGAGTTTGCATTAGCAATTTTAACCGATGCGTTAAGCCGGGCTATTACATTGATGGATAGCTTACTTGGCGACTTGTTTAGTAATTATACTTCGGTAAAGATCATGGCACATGCCGCTACGCTCGATCTGGATCAGTTTGAAGACTCGGTATTTTATGATAAGCTGGAACGCGCTCGCCAGCAAACCATAGGGCGTACTATATTACTATCACAGGTTATGAGCCAGGTGCAGGATCTTATAACCATGGGCTTTTTGGCTGTGGGGTTGATGACCTTTAATCCATGGCTTATTGTTTTGCTATTGATTGCCATTATTCCGGCTTTTTTAGGTGAATCATACTTTAATGATCGTAGCTATGCCCTTACCCGTGGCCAAACGCCCGAACGCCGCGAGTTGGATTATGTCCGTTACCTGGGCGCCAGTGATGAAACAGCTAAAGAAGTGAAGATCTTTGATCTATCTGGATTTATCATCAATCGCTTTAAAGAACTCTCTGGCAAATTTTACAACGATAACAAGCGCCTTGCTATAAAACGCTCGTTATGGGGGACATTTTTTGCCATGTTGGGTAGTTTAGGTTATTACGGAGCTTACGTGGTAATCATCATCAGGGCGGTTCAGGGTAGTGTAACTATTGGTGAACTTGCTTTCCTGGCAGGTTCATTTCGTCAACTTCGTGCTTTGTTAGAGGGGATTCTTACCCGGTTTACTGCTGTATCGCAGGGGGCCATTTACCTGCACGATTTTTTTGAATTTTTCGAGATCGAACCTAAAATAAAACATGCAGCAAATGCATTGCCGTTTCCTAAAATCATACAGCAGGGTTTTACTTTCGAGGATGTGGGTTTCAGATACGTCAACTCTGACAGATGGGCCAACCGGCATTTAAGTTTTACTTTATACCCCGGCGAAAAGCTTGCACTGGTAGGAGAGAACGGGGCAGGGAAAACTACCCTGGTGAAGTTGTTATCCCGTCTTTATGACCCTACAGAAGGCCGTATTTTGCTGGATGGTATAGATCTGCGTGAATATGATCTTGCCGACCTTCGCCTTAATGTAGGTATCATTTTCCAGGATTATTTACGCTATCAGATGAGTTTTGCTCAAAATATAGCTGTTGGTAAAATAAGCGAGAAGGATAACAGGCCTTTGATAGTAAATTCGGCCAGGCAAAGCCTTGCGGATGTACTTGCGGCTAAACTACCGGGAGCTTATGATCAGCAATTGGGTAAACGCTTTGCCGATGGTGTTGAACTATCAGGGGGCGAATGGCAGAAAGTTGCGCTTGCCCGTGCCTATATGCGGGATGCTCAATTGCTGATACTTGATGAACCAACTTCGGCACTGGATGCACGAGCCGAATTCAATGTTTTTGAACGCTTTGCCGAACTCACCAAAGGCCGGTCGGCAGTATTGATATCACACCGTTTTAGTACAGTACGCATGGCCGATAGAATTCTTGTATTGGAAAAAGGCGAACTGGTAGAAATTGGCAGCCACGAAGAGCTATTGCTTAAGGGAGGGCGCTATGCCGAGTTATTTGATTTGCAGGCAGCAGGATACAGATAGTTTGTATTTCACCTTTTTAAGGTGAGGATAGCCGGCAAGTTATTACCGGGAGGGATTTTTCAATTCTTGAATTTTATAGAAAGCAATATTGTTTGTAATATATATGTTACAATAACTTTAATCTTCATTCTGTTTTTCTATAAATAATCTCAATTAAAGCCTGTTTTCTTAAAGATTGCGTAAAAATACGTGCGCATTTCAGTGTAATCACTATATGTTTTTTATTTATCAAACCTTATCTTTGATATAACATTTATTTGATACCTAAGTCTACATTTAATATCCTACCGCTATGAAGCTATTTTACCATTTTTTGTTTTTTGTTTTTACATCACTCATATTGGTTGCCTGTGCCAATTTATTTGCTTCAGACGCTCCCGGTAAATCCCAAATAGATGAATTTCCTGCCCCTGAGTCCAATAATGTTGAATCGAAAGATGATTCAACAATCTCGATTACTAATAGTGATGCATTTGCCTTTATAGTTAACGATTCAAAAGTTAATTCCCCTTTATACACAAGTTTAATGGAGGATAACGCAATGGATTTTGCTTACCAAAAGTTTGCTTATGTAAGCAACGTTCAAATAGCCCTTAATTATTTCGGCGCACTTAAAAAATTCAAATAAGTTTAGTTGATAGTTAGTTTAATTTAGTTAGGGAAACAGTTGCAAGCAGCCATTACAGAAGTGTAACGGCTGTCTTGTTTTAAGGAGTTAGATGTTCGCCGGGGCAATTAATAATTAAAATGGCCCAAAGTGAAAAGTGCTGTTAAAAGCGGTATAGCTAATAAAAAGTATGCTTTGGCTAATTGTATATTATCGGCATTACCCAATATAAATACTTTGTACAGGTCGTTTTTTATGGTGTTTAATTTAGCTTTCATTGTTCAAAAAATTGATGATCGGTAAATGTGAATCTTTGCAATTTTGACAGAAAGCAGTAAACATGGTTTAACCGTTTGCGTTTATATTTTATCCTTACTCATTTCGGGATGATAATGTAAACCGGGGGTAAGCCAATGAAGCAATACAACCCTTGAGTACCTAAAATTAAACGGCGATAACAATACAGCAACGCTTAATATGATACCACAATACAACCAGGGGTTACTGCTGCCGGTTAAAACATGAATGGCGACAGCAATGGTGACCATTTCGGCAACATTTAGGGCATAGCTCACAAACATAGCTACATAAAAATAACCCGGTTCCCGCTCATAGGTTAAGCCACAATGTGAACAGGTTTTATGCATTGCCTGCCCCTTAAAGCTATACATGCTGGTGCTGAATAAATCGCCCCGGCGACAACGTGGACATTTGGCATGTACTATTGCAGGCCAGGCCGCTAACTCATATTTTTTAGTATTTTCCATGATCATATTAATTATTAATTTTTCAATATCTGTTTGCGGAATTCCTCAGGAGTAATATTCTCCATTTTTTTAAAAAACTTGGTGAAGTAGGAATTGTCGCTGAAGTTTAGTTTAAACGCTATATCACTAATGCTGAGCTGTGGATTGGTTAACAATCTTTTAGCTTCTAACAAAGTACGGTTACGGATCAATTCTCCCGCCGAAAGCCCCACTAAATCTTTACAAACCGCGTTAAGGTGGTTTGGGGTGATATATAATAATTCGGCGTAGTCTTTTGGTAATTTAATATTAGTGTAGTGCTGCTCAATTAATTTATTATAGTTTTTGAGCAGGGTTTGATTATAGGTTAATTTACCTGTGGTATCCTGTTGTACATTCAACCTGTTGATATGGATAAAAATCTCGAGCATCAACAATCTCACCATATCGCTGCCCGAAAGGGAGGGTTTTATGATCTCTGAAAGTATATTCTCAAACAAAGATTTAACCACACCGTAGCTATCTTCCGGCAGATCGATAACCGCGTCTTTCAAACTTCCGCTGAAGAATGAAAAGTTGGTTAGATAACCAGGCTGCAACACGAATGACTGGATAAACGATTCGGAAAAATTAATGATATAACCGTCGGTAAGGCCATCAAAATTCCAGGAATGTACCTGCCCTGGTATCATAAAATAAATTTGCCGAGGTTTTACTTCAAAATTTTCAAAATCGATGCTATGTGATCCGCTACCATCAGTAAACAGTACAAGGTGATAAAAAGAATGACGATGGGGGAAGAACAGGTTCTTGTGCGAGTCGAGATAGGGGGCAAAGCGGCTTGCCAGCAAGTCATCCTGCCTTACGTCAGATAACGAGCAAATATCATATACCGGAATGCTTTGTATCATGTATCAAAATTACAAACAATGCCATGGTTTTGAATGGTACTATTGTTATTTTGAATGGTATTATTTACTGATTTTTGGTTTTTAGCTATTTAAGCTTTAGTCCATTTCTGGATAACATTTTCCAATCTTTCAAATGTGAATGGTTTACTCACAAAATCTTTCATGCCGGCCATGGTACATTCATTTTCATCCTCGCTTAAAACGTTAGCAGTCATCGCTATAATCGGCGGAGCGCTCATTCCATGCTTTTTAAGGATGTTCCTGGTTGCCTGTAACCCATCCATTTCGGGCATCTGTATATCCATAAATATAAGGTCATATAGCTGGTCATCATTCATTCTGATGGCATCCAATCCGTTTTCGGCAATATCAATATTGTATCCAACTTTTTTAAATATCTTACTTGCAATAAGCTGATTCATTTTGTTATCCTCGGCCAAAAGAATCCTTAAAGGGCGGTACAGAAACGTTTTTTTATCTTCTGCCTTGGGTTCAGTAACTACCTCTCCATTGGTTACCTGTAATGGCAAATTAAAAATAAATACAGATCCTTGCGCCTCTTTACTAATGGCCCATATTTTACCATTCATCAATTCAACCAGTTTTTTACAAATGGACAGACCAAGGCCTGTACCGCCATATTTGCGCAGAGCGGTTGTGTTTACCTGTGTAAATGGTTTAAACAACTGTGTTAATGATTCCTGGCTGATACCGATGCCATCGTCTTTTATATGGAAGCTGATATCCTGGAGGCCATCTTTTACTTCGGATCCTTTTACTGTTACGGTAACCGCTCCTTCATCAGTAAATTTGATGGCGTTGCCTATCAGGTTAACTAAAATTTGCTGTAAACGTCCTTCATCTACTTTAACAAATTGAGCTACGTTATCATCAACTATATAGCTAAGCACAATGGGTTTGTGCTGATTGGTAATGCCGGGCTGACTGATATCAACAACCGTTTTAACACAATGCCTGATGTTAGTGGTAACTGGCGAGAGGATCAATTTATCGGCCTCTATTTTAGATATATCCAGAATATCGCTAATGATATTAATAAGCAGATTACCGCTTGCCTGCAGGGTTTGTAGAAGTTCCTGCTGATCTGGCATTAAAGCAGATCGTGACAGTAATTGAGAGGCGCCGATGATTCCGTTGAGTGGGGTGCGTATCTCGTGGCTCATATTAGCTAAAAAGTTCGATTTGGCAAATGTAGCGGCTTCGGCTTCTTCTTTTGAAGCCTGCAGAGCAACTTGTGATGTTTGCAACTCTTCGCTTTTGTGAATAAGGTCGCGCTTATCGGCTTCATGGCTTTTTTTGATGAATCCAATGAGCAGGCCTACCAATACAATGTTTATAACTGCCGATGATATGAGGTCAAATTGGTTTGATGACTCATCCGAGGCTGCTGAAATCCATTGTGGATGTGCCTTTTCGAGCATATAACAGCTGATAAATACACCGGCCAGTATACATATAAATATATAATGGTATCGCTGCTTTACCAGTAAAGTTATCAGCACAATTAAAAAAATACCAATTTGGGTAGTTGATCCGTGTATGCCTCCATTATAAAACCAGCCCGGGAAAATTGAAGCTATACCCAGGCCTATATAAACATATACAAGGTTTTCTTTATAGCCTTTAAACCTGCTTTGGTAATAAGCAAAGGCCGAAAATGAAAGTACAAAAAGATTTGCCAGGATTAAACCCAGGCCAAATCCTAATATAATATTTATTGCAAGCGATATAACATTATTGAAGCAAATGAATAAAGTAAGAGCGTTAAAAAGTTTATTCTCAAGAGACAAACGAGAATCGCCATAACCGATGATTTGTTTTAGCTTTTCCATTTAAGTTAAAAAATTAATTATAGAGTACTATTACGCAAAAAACAACTAAAAGGATAGGGTAATTAATGGAAATTTTTTGAGGAAAAATAATTTAAATATTTAAACAGGTAAATTAACAACATGGAATTGTTTAATAATTAAATTATTTGGCGGGGATAATTATTAAGTAATTAACTCATTAAAAGTTAAGCTTTGAACGGGGGGGAGGGTAATTAATACAGCATGCCTGGTTAAAACATACTGTATTAAGAAGAAATATCAATATGCGCTCGCGCTGGTTAGCACGTCAATTGTTTCTGTACTGAGTTGTAAGGTTGCCGCCTGTGCGAGGTCTTTTAACTGAGATACGGTTGTGGCGCTCACAATTGGCGCCGTTATTGTTGGCCGGGCAATTAACCAGGCTAAAGCCACGGCCGCGGGTTTGGTGTTATATTGTGCCGATACTTCATCTAAAGCCTTTAAAATGCGCATCCCTCTTTCGGTTAAGTATTTTTTTACCAGAGAAGAACGACTACTACCTTCTAAATCAGCCGCGGAGCGATATTTGCCACTTAAAAACCCACTGGCCAATGAAAAATAGCTGATAACACCTATGCTTTGTTCTTTGATAAATGGTTCAAGGGTAGTTTCGTATTTTTCTCTATCAAACAGGTTATATTCTGGTTGCAGGCTCTGGTAGCTGGCCAGTCCTTTTTCACGGCTCACCTTGAGCGATTCATGTAACCGTTCAACAGAAAAATTAGACGCTCCTATAGCCCGTACTTTGCCATCTTTTATTAGCTGATCAAAGGCTCTAAGAGTTTCTTCAACCGGCGTTGTAGCATCATCGTAATGGGACTGATAAAGGTCTATGTAATTGGTTTGCAGCCTCGTTAAAGAATCTTCAACTGCTTTTATTATATAATCTTTTTTTAGTCCTTTTTTATCGGGGGCCAGTTCGGCGCCAACTTTGGTTGCAATGATCACTTTATCGCGTTTGCCACTTAGTTTAAGCCACTTTCCAATTTCTGTTTCAGATTCGCCTCCTTTATTGCCGGGTGACCATTTAGAGTATACGTCGGCTGTATCAACAGTATTGAAGCCTGCATCTAAAAATGCATCCAGTAATAAAGCCGTATCGTTACCCTTAACTGTCCACCCAAAAACATTTCCCCCAAAAACCAAAGGCGCGGTTTTTATTCCCGATGTGCCTAATTCGCGCTGTTCCATAATATAATTTATTAAAAAACTAATTTGATGATAAAAGGTATGCGAAGCGTAAATTGTTTGTCAGGCAGGTATAATAATCAGGTAACAAATTTACTTAAAAATATTATCGGTAACCCTGGCTATATCATAGCTTATCTTATTTATAAAACCCAGCTGCTCTTTTAATAAACTTTCGTCCGCGGTAAGCACCGGCTTTTCAAGTTCAGCCCCTGGGTTTGCTTTGCCAATATTAAACTCAATACTTTGTCCGTGGAGTTTTTTATTGGTTTCGTTTAATACAGCTATGTTTTTTTTAATGAGCTTTAAAGCCTCCGGATGTTGCCGGTGATTATTTTTTATCAGGCCTACTGCAATGGTAGTAATGTATGATGACAGGATATGATTAAGTACAACAAACTTGTGTACTTCCTTTACATTGCGCTGCTTACTTTTAGGTTCGGATGTCATCCGCTCAAACGTAGCTGATAAATTGGCCGATTTTACGTAAACATCTTTACGCGCAAGCTTATAGGCCGTAGTGCCAATAACTTTGTCTGAAATACTTTCGGCTATGGCAATGAGGTAATTGATATTGGCTACCACAACCTCGCGCAGGGTTTCCTCTATCATTTCAAACTCCCAGGTTGGAAATATCAGGTAACTGGCAATAAACGCAATAGAGGACCCGATGACAGTATCTAATATACGTTCTTGGGCTACATTGATTAACCCTACTCCTAAAAATTTGAACAGGATGAGCACATATGGTGTCGTGAAAATTACACTTACCACATAGTTAAGCCGTTGAAAACTATATGCACCCACCATAAAGATCATCAGGAAAATAAACTGAACAGGGATATTGGGTACAAAGCTTAATATCAGTATTCCGATAAGTCCGCCGCCAATGGTGCCTATCAGCCTTTGGTAATTACGTTGTTTGGATAGGCTGAAACCGGGTTTTAAAATCACAATGATAGTTAGCAATACCCAGTAGCTGTGATGTCCCTGTGCTATAGTTTTGGCAGTAATAAAGCCCACCAAACAAACCAGGGCTACCCTAAGTGCATGCTTAAATGCGCCAGAAGCTAAAGTTAAATTGTCCAAAAAAATGTGAGGTGCATAATCCTGATGGGTTACAAATTGTGAGTATTCTATTTCGCCTTTTATTTCGGTTGATTTTAAGGCATTTTTGGCGTTATAATAATTGTAGATATTGTTAATGCCTTCGCTTAAGTTACGGAGATTGATCAGGATTTTTTTTAATACCAGGTTGCTGGTTTCCTGTTGATCTTTACCAATTGAATCAATCTTTAACTTTAGCTTCTCCAGTTCTATGTTGAAATCCATTACATGGCGGTGCCGGGTGTTGGAAAGTACAATATAGGCAATATCATCAAGTTCATCGGCCATATGATGTACAATGCGGGCTATTTCGTTCAAAACACCTGTATCTCCAAATTTTTCGCGGATTTCATTGTAATCATAATGGGTGGCCATTATTTGCTCAAACATATCCACAAGATCAACAAACGTGAGTACCAGGATGCGGCCTGCTCCGGTTGATTCCCGTACCATCACCCTGCTTTTGAATAATAGCTCGCGCACAGCATCCTGGTGCTGGCTTACCTGTATCTGCTGCGATACCAGTTTACGGTAATTTTCATCTATGTTGCTATCCGTATTATAAAACTCAGCTTTTATGCGTAAAAATTTAGCTATATCAGCCACATTTTCGCCAAGGGTTTGTTGTGCCGCACGGTAAGGCCGGATCCCGAAAAATATGAGACTGAATAACATATACCATATCCCGCCCAGTAATATAGTGCCACTATACATAAGCACTTCTGATGGAGCAAGGGCCTTATCCATCATAAATATCATAATGAGTAAAGAGGATGTGCCAATAGATGCGGCCCGGTTTCCGTAAATTATAAAGATGCTGAACAGAAATGAGAAAAGGGTGATTTCCAAACCCAGTGTAAAAACATTTAACCGCGCAAAGCCCGTGGTAACTGCAACAATAAACAGGCACAAATTACCAATGGCCATAGCGTTACGCTTATGTGTAAGTGGCCCCGGATTATCTATTACGCAAATACAAAGGGCACCCAGTGATAATGTTAGTCCAAGATCAAACATGCCAAACTCCAATAACACCAGGGATGGCAGTAATATTCCCGCAGAGATGCGCAAACCATCAGAAAAATACTGACTATAAAAGAAGCTGTTGATCTCCCGGGTATTAAGTTTCATTAATTTGCTTTGTTTTTATTATACGGAGATAAAGCTATGATGTTTACATGGTTCATTGCAAATTTTTAGCAATGAGCGACTCCATTTCATTTAACGCTTTTTTTGCGCCAAAAAAGGTTTTCAAATTTACAAAAATTAAATCTTTTGGGCGTATTTTAATAAATATGGCATTAATAACGAATAACTGTTATAAATTACTCACTTTTTGCTGAAATTTAATTTTAGATATTTAAATTCACCCCCGGTATTGTGCACTGCCCATTGCCCATCAATTTTAACCTTCAACTTATTTGTACTATGTCGTTAACTTTAAAACTCAGTCAAAGAGAAACAACTTTTAATCATGAAGTTGTAACCCGTTTTGAGTTGTATAACAGTTTATTCCAAACGCTTCCTTTTTACCAGGTAAAGGATACAGGAATTTTGTTGCCTTTTTTTAGCTCACATTGCGAAAAGGGGGCTGTAATGAACGCATCACCTACGGATATTATTGAAACCTTTTTTAAGAAGTACGTTCCGGATATTGATCACCGCGAGCAGATAAACAGGATGTTTCGTTTTATACAATACATTGAGCGCCAGGTTGTGTTGTTTGATGCTATTGAAGATTCTTCTTTTAATAAAATAGGTAAGTTTGATGATACCGGAACTTTGCAAAGCCTGCTGCAACAAGCCGCCATAAGTGATGAAACCCGCAAAAACATCAGCGAAAAGTTAAAAGACTTTTCGTTAAGACTGGTGCTTACCGCGCATCCAACCCAGTTTTACCCTGGCACGGTGCTGGGTATCATGACCGACCTTATAGAGGCTGTAAAGGTTAACGATATTAATACTATTGATGTGTTGTTACAGCAATTGGGCAAAACACCATTTTTTAACAAAACATCACCTACGCCTGTTGATGAAGCCATCAGCTTATCGTGGTTTCTGGAAAATATATTTTACCATGCCGTATCGGGTATACAATCAAAACTCGAAGACGAGTTTGATATTGATGCCAGCAATCAGCTGCTTGAAATGGGCTTTTGGCCAGGTGGCGACAGGGACGGAAATCCTAATGTAACTACCGAAACTACCAAAGCTGTTGCCAGCTATTTAAGGCAGCGCCTGTTTAGGTGCTATTACCGTGATTTTAGAACGCTTAAACGCCGTATTACTTTCCGTGGTGTTGAAAAACCTATGGCTAAGCTTGAAAAGCTGATTTACAAAAATGCCAACGAGCAAAATGATCCTAAAAATTTGCAGGCGGAGTTATTGAGCTTGCTTCAATCCATTAAACAAACCATCATTACAGATCACGATAGCTTGTTTGTTGATGTGGTAGAAGATTTGATGCAAAAGGTACGTTTATTCGGTTGTTATTTTGCCACTTTGGATATAAGACAAGATAGCCGTGTATTGCGCAGCGTTTTTGATTTTGTGACTGAACAGGCAGAAACAGGCGTTGTTAAAAGTTATAATAAATTTGATGAAGGCGAAAAACTGAGCAAGCTTACTTTTAACGAGGTTGATTACAAATGCCCGGCCGATGCTGATGACATGACCCGTGACACGCTGGATACGATAAGGCTGATGAAACAAATTCAGCAGAGCAATGGCGAAAAAGCCTGCCAGCGTTTTATCATCAGTAATTGTCAGCAGGCATCAGATATTTTACAACTTATAGATTTATTTTTATGGAGCGGATGGGAAAAAGATAGTCTTACTGTTGACTTTATGCCGCTGTTTGAGACTGTGAATGACCTGACACGTGCAGGCGAGATCATGGAGCAGCTATATACTCATCCATATTATGCCCAGCATTTAAAAATGCGTGGAAACAGGCAAACTATCATGCTCGGTTTTTCTGACAGCACCAAGGATGGAGGTTACCTGATGGCTAACTGGAGCATTTATAAAGCTAAAGTTGAGCTAACAACCATAGCCCGTAAGTATGGCGTAAGCCTTGCGTTTTTTGATGGCAGGGGAGGCCCACCGGCACGCGGCGGAGGTAAAACACATCGCTTTTACGCTTCAATGGGTAATGAAATAGCTAATGATCATATTCAGCTCACCATACAGGGACAAACAGTAAGTTCGCAATATGGATCAATTGAAACCGCTAGGTTTAACATGGAGCAATTGGTTAATGCGGGAGTTATATCGGCCTTGCATCCTAATCGTAATGATTTATTGGATAGCAGGCACAAATCGCTGATATCGGAAATGGCTGATGAAAGTTATAAGCTATTTATGGCGTTGCGTGCTCATCCTTTGTTTGTAGAGTACCTGGAAAAATTTAGTCCGCTTAAACTATTGTCAAGGATTAATATCAGTAGCCGCCCAACCAAACGTAACGCCGGCGCGCCATTGAAGCTGGAAGATTTGCGTGCCATTAGCTTTGTAACCTCATGGAGCCAGCTTAAGCAAAGCATTCCTGGTTTTTACGGTGTAGGTACAGCGCTTAAAAAGATGAAGGATGGGGGTAACTGGCACGAAATTCAGGAACTATATCAAACATCTGGTTTCTTTAAAACCATGCTGGATAATTGCATGATGTCTATGTCAAAATCAGATTTCAGGGTTACCGCCTATCTTGAAAAAGATGAAACATTTGGGGATTTTTGGAAAATGCTGAAAGATGAGTTTGAACTAACCCGTGAAATGCTGTTAGAACTAACAGGCTCTACTGTTTTAATGGAAGAATACCCTGTTGAGCGCCGTTCTATCGCCATTCGCGAAAAGATAGTACTGCCATTGGTTATTATTCAGCATTATGCCCTGCAATGCCTAAACAACAGTAAAGATAGTGAGTTAGTAGATATTTATGATAAGCTGGTAATTCGTACGGTTTATGGTATTGTGAACGCCGGTAGAAATTTGGCGTAAGCAGAAACCTCGCCCAGCCCTCTCCAAAGGAGAGGGCTTAAAAAAGCGAGTAGAAAAAAAACAAAAAAAGGATATTGCGGGGGGATATTCAACACTCTGCCGCAATAATGATGTTTTAAAAGGTTTGTCATCCTGAACGTAGTGAACGATCTATTTGCAGATTTACAGGGCGAAGAAGCATGATGAATAATAGATCTTTCACTACGTTCAGGATGACAAAGTTTTTTTGCAAAAAAACTGACGATAATTTATTTACAACGCCGGTTGCATCCCTGTGGAAATAGCAAGCCTGTTCCATGCGTTAATTGCTATGATGGCCAGTATCACTTGTGCAATATAGGCTTCAGGTAAAACTTTGGCTACGGCTTCATAGGTAGCGTCAGCAACATGGTTTTGTATCAATGTAACCTCTTCTGTTAAGGCCAGTATTGCTCTCTCTTCTTCGGTAAAAAGTGGTGTTTCTCTCCAGGCATTAAGCGCATAAATACGTTGTTCGGTTTCACCGGCTTTACGGGCGTCTTTGGTATGCATATCTATACAAAAAGCACAGCCATTTATTTGAGATGCCCGGATTTTGATCAATTCGCGGTGAGTTTTACTTACAGTGCTTTTGGCGATATATTGATCAAGGTTTAATAATATTTTGTAGGCTTCCGGGTCGGTTTTACCGATATTTACTCTTGTTTTCATTTTTATGTTGTTTTGATACATCAAAGGTAGTATCAAAACAGGCGTCAAAAAATGAATCAAGATTAATAAAACAGAAGTGCGCTAACCTTTTTTCGCCCTTATTTTGCTCATAAATTGTGGAGTAAAACCAAGATATGATGCCAGCATGTATTGAGGTATCCGCTGCATAAAAGCCGGGAACAAACTATTAAAATGCCAGTATCTTTCTTCATCGCTCATACTGTAAATATATTTAATACGGGTTTGGGCTGCGGCAAATGCCCGTTGCTGTACTATTCTGAAATAACGTTCCAATTTAGGGACTGCTATAAAAAGCTCTTCGAGTTTGCTTTTTGTTATGCTGATAACCTCGGTATTTTCAATGGCCTGGATATAATAAAAAGATGGGCTACCGCTATCCAAACTTACATAGTCAGTAAGCCACCAGTTTTCGATCGCAAATTGGGTTATCTGCTCGTTTAATTTTTTGTTGATAAAATAGAGGCGTAAACAGCCATTACTTACAAAATAAAGCTCCTTACAAATATGATCCGGTTGTAGCAGAAAAGCTTTTTTCTTAACGGTTTTCACTACCACAGCCGAATTGATCAATTGCTCATCGGCTTCGGTAAGTTCGATGAATTTTTTAATATGATCAGTAAGTTTGGAGTGCATATAGATGGTGCTTAAAAGCAGTTGGAGTTTTTTTCAAGAATGTTTTATACTCAAGCTGCACAGGTTGTATCGCAAAGCTACATTGTAAGCCGGAGATTACTTAATATCTATGGATGAAAGTTGCAGAATACCAGACTTACGAAGTTTTCAAAACTTCGTAAGTCTTTCCTATGATCCTGACAAATTATTTTTCGAGGTAATCCTTCAATGATATGCCTGTTATATGTGTCCAGCCGGCAACAAAATTTTCTTTTTTGAAGGCATCTGTTTGAGGGAAGGTTTCCAGGCCTGTATGGGTGAGTTTAAGGCGGGTGCCTTCACCTTCGGGGAACAACTCCCATGTAACTTCCGAATCGCCTTCGCGACCATCATAGCGCCAGGTATAGGCAATTTTGCTGCCTTCAACAACTTGGGTTACTCTGCACAGGTGGCGATATTTAACATGATCGTCACCTGCTGTGAACTCAAACTCGAAGCCAACTTCCGGTTTAAATTCGGCAATGTTAAAATACCATTCCTGCATTTTATCCCTGTCGGTAATGGCTTCCCAAACTTTGCTCACAGGTGCGTTGTAAGTGCGTTCAATTTCAAAAGGTTGTGTGCTCATAATTTTTCATTTTTAGGATTTATACTATCAGTGTTTTGTTCTTTGGTGAGGAATATATCCAGGGCATCAAGTTTTTGTGTCCAGAACCGGCTATACTGTTCGGCCCAATCGGTTATTTCTTTAAGTTGTTTTAAATCGGCTTTGCAAAATCGTTCGCGGCCCTGCTGCTTAATAACCAATAAACCACACTCTGTAAGAATCTTGATGTGCTTGGATACAGCTGGGCGGCTCATCTCAAAATTATCGGCCACCGCATTAAGGTTCATGCTTTGGTGCGCTATCAGGTTGATGATTTCCCTTCGGGTGGGGTCGGCAATGGCTTTAAAAACGTCTCGGTGCATGGTAATAATGGCTATATGAAACCTTATGGTTACAAATTTATATGAAACCTTTTGGTTACGCAATAGTGAAATGAAAAATAACCTCAGGTCATTTCAATGGCCCCTGGGTTATTTGCGTCAGAATAAAGTTATGGTACTTATTTATCCGAAGGGTTTTTCTTGTTATTCAGTAACATGGTCACCATCTTAGCTAAGCGTTCTTCACGCGTTTTTTCCTGTTTGGCGGTTAATATCCACAGTAGATATTCTTTCTTATTGCTATAGGAGAGTTGCTGAAACCAAGACAGGGCGGCAGGCTGTTGCTCAAGTGCACTCTTAACATTAGCGGGGAGGGTTACTGCTTTTTTATCGACATCAATAAACTCACTGTATTCATTATTCCGGATGCTTTCATTTCGCCCTTCAGAAATTTTTGATTGTCCCTCAGGCCTGAAACGCAAAGCCGTCCATGTTTCATCAATTGCTGCAGCAGCAACCGGACCCCATCCATATTTAGTTGGTTCATCCCAACTGCCCATCATTTCGAGATCTGTTTTTATGCCAGAGCTTTTTTTGGGATAGATGATCCAGAAAATGGTATTATTATTTAATAACGGAAACACCACCTTCAGTTCTGATGCCAGTTCGGCACTGCTGTTAACAAATAATTGTATCCCGTTAAATTCGCCGGCAGTATTAAAAACAACCTGGGCACCGTCTGGTAAAGGTGATAAACTATCCGGGTAATTTGCAGGTGCATTTTGAAACAGCCACCGGGAATCAGGTTTTATTTGCAATTTTTTTGCGAGGGCGTTCATTGGGTTATTGGTCATTACATTGGAGTAGCTAATTTACAAAATAAATTAACTTCCCGGCAGATGAGAAGTGGGTACACATTGCAAGTAAATCACTCCCGACTATTTTATAGCCAGCTTCGCAAAGAAATCCCAAAGTACAATGCCAGCCGAAACCACAATATTGAATGAGTGTTTAGTACCAAATTGAGGAATCTCGATACACGCATCAATATTTTGCATCACTTCATCGCTCACGCCGTTTACTTCGTTGCCAAATACAAGTGCATATTTTTTAGTAGCATCAGGATTAAATTCATTGAGCATGATACTGTTTTTAGCTTGCTCAACAGCAATGATCTGGTATCCGTCAAGCCGTAATTGCTCAACGGCTTGTAATGGCGTTTCGAAATAGGTCCAGTTTACAGATTGGGTGGCTCCAAGCGCTGTTTTCTCAATTTCACGATGAGGAGGTTGAGCAGTGATGCCACAAAGGTAAACCTGCTCAACCGCAAAACCATCAGAGGTACGAAAGATAGAGCCTATATTGTGCATGCTGCGCACATTATCCAACACAACGGTAACCGGTAGCTTATCCTGTTCCTTAAATTCCTCAACAGAAGCCCGGTTCAGCTCATCTAACTTTAATTTGCGAATCTCCATAGTTTATTTTTTACTGGTTCATTAGCTTTATCAATAAACTAATAAACTTCGAGGCGCAAAAGTATTGATAAATAGCTTAAATAGCCACCTCGTTTAGTAAACCTACGCCGTTGCCAATTAAAGAGCTGTATACAGACGGTGCATAGCCTATTTTACTGGTGTAGTAATCTGTTACACCTTTGCTGTAATCTTCAAAGGCATCGCCTTTAACAAGGGCTATTGCACAACCGCCAAAACCTGCACCTGTCATACGGGCACCGGCAACATCAGGGTTTGTTTTACTGTACTCTGCCACTGTATCAAGTTCAATACCGCTTACTTCGTACAAATCTCGCAGGGAATCGTGAGATGCATACATGAGTTTGCCAAACTTGGCTAAATCATTATTAGCTAAAGCTTTGGCAGCAAGTTTTACACGGTCGTTTTCTTCAATAACGTGTTTGGCACGCTTAAGTACAACTGTGTCAGTTATCAGGTGTTGGTATTTTTGAAGCGTTTCGGCATCAATATCGCACAGGTGATTGATGTTTAGTTCTTGCTGAAGGGCAGTTAAAGCCGTCTGGCATTCTTCCACACGTTCATTGTATTTTGATTCGGCCAGTTTGCGGGGTTTATTGGTATTGATAATAGCCAGCAGGTAGTCGCCAAGGTTACTGTCAACGGCCTCATAATCCAAAGTATCACAATCCAACATCAGGGCCTTGTTCTCTTCGCCAAAGGCAACAGCAAACTGATCCATAATGCCGCTGTTCAAACCTATAAATTCGTTCTCAACCTTTTTAGCCATCAACACCAATTCCAGCTTACTGAAACCGCCTTTAAACAACTCGTTAAAAGCATAAGCGGTTACAACTTCGATAGATGCCGAAGAAGATAAACCCGACCCAATTGGGATATCACCATAATACATAATGTCCAAACCTTGTAATTGCTTGCCACCCTTTACAAAATAATGGATAACACCTAAGG
>NZ_JANYGH010000011.1 GCF_025362475.1 Mucilaginibacter sp. | reverse complement strand
TAAAGATCTTATTTGGTATTTGCCATTTTTTGACATAGTATATTATATGTATTTAAATGTATTTGGCTTAGTTGGGGCCTTTTTTAAAACCACCCAATGGAAATAAACGCGAATTTTACCGAGAACGCTAAAAATGATTTTCACCTTGTGGTGAGGGCGCGTACAGGCGACCAAAAAGCGTATGCCGATTTGATGCACCGTTATAAAGATTCTATCTATTTTATGGTGTTAAAAATGGTGAATAACAAAGAAGACGCCATGGACCTAACCGTTGAAACCTTTGCCAAAGCATTTGAAAAACTGGAGAAATACCAGCCGGATTATGCGTTTAGCACCTGGCTTTTTAGGGTAGCCACTAATAATTGCATAGATTTTATCCGAAAGAAAAAGCTTAATACACAATCTATCCACGGAATGACAGACGAGGATGGCGACGAAAAACCGCTGCAAATAAAGGCAGATGTATTAAACCCGGAAGAAACATCTATTAAAAAACAACAAACCCAGGAACTTAAATTACTCATCGAAAGCTTGCCACCACGTTACCGTAACTTGATCACTTTGCGTTATTTTGACGAATTATCCTACGAGGAAATAGCCCAGCAGCTTGATTTACCATTAGGTACTGTTAAGGCACAATTGTTTAGGGCCAGGTATTTATTAGGCAACATCATAAACCGTTTTAACAGGGATGACATCTGATATCGTTTTTAAATATTTTCCAGATCTGACAGATCAGCAACGTTCCCAGGTGGAGCAGCTGCCAGAATTATATAATTTATGGAACAGCCAGATCAACGTAATATCACGTAAAGATATTGATCTGTTATATGAGCGCCATGTATTACACTCCCTCGGTATAGCCAAAATAATGTCTTTTTTACCTGGCGAAACTGTGCTTGATGTAGGTACAGGAGGTGGGTTTCCAGGCATTCCACTGGCTATATTATTCCCAAAAACACAGTTTCATTTGGTTGATTCTATTGGTAAAAAGATAAAAGTAGTGCAGGAAGTTGCCAAAGCTTTAGGCTTGACCAATGTGGAAGCAACGCATGCCCGTGCAGAGCAGATTGACGAAAAGTTTGATTTCGTGGTATCGCGTGCTGTAACCCAGTTGAAAGATTTTTATCCATGGGTACGTACCAAATTCAAAAAGCAATCTGGCAATACATTACCCAACGGTATCCTATACCTTAAGGGGGGCGACCTTGACCAGGAGATCAAAGAATCGGGCCTAAAAGTGCAACAATATCACCTGACAGATCATTTCAGTGAAGAGTTTTTTGAAACCAAGCAGGTGATATATGTAAAAGCTGTGGTTTAATATCACTGATTTGAATTGATTTTGCCCGGTTTTTCCCTTTTTACATTCTGCAAGACTAACCGTCCATCATACATAACACAGCTTATTGCTGTTATATAGCATGGTGATCATGGCTTTGGTTATTTGTACGCGATGCCGCATAAAACACCAAACCGATAGCAAATAAGGCACCTCCCCAAAAAACTGGTAGCTTAAATGTCCAGCTGCCTTTAGGGCCGGTTACAATTGTGCTACTGCCAGAGCTATCTACAGCATTAACAGTTTTTTTGTAAAAGAAGTTACTTGTAATAAAAAGAGCAATACCCACAATAATTAAGGTAATTCCAAACTTTTTCATGATAATTGATTTAAATGAGACACCCAATTGGTATTATGGCGCTGTATATCAATTGAGTAATTGGTTTATAACAAATTTAACAAACAATATGTTCATATGTTAGTGTGTAAACCAATTATTTAAAAATAGTTTTTGGAACAATTGGGGGGATTAAAAAGGAGAAGGGTTTTACACAGAAAAATGCCGAAGCGTTTTTTAATCCGTTCAGCAATTTTGCCTCATTGGGTGGAGGTTTTTATCCGATGTACCTTTTACAATAGATATAATAGCGCAGGTACGTTTTTTACTGTAAAGGCGTTGTTGGAGAAACTGGTTTTACATCAGCAGGAGCAATAGCCGGCGCGGGACTTACCTGAGCTTTAGGCTCTCCGATAATAAAAACATCAACTGCTTTTACGGGTGCCGCTTTCAAATTTAACTTTTTAAGCTGTTTTGCAGAAACCGGGCGTGCGGGCACTGGCATTGCAACAAGGTCTTTTGAGCCAATAGGTTGAGCGGGTGGTGGTGGTGGCGGCATTTTGTTAATGTCTTCTGCACCAATTGGTGACGCAGGCGGCGGTGGCGGTGGCGTTTTGTCGATGTCATCTGAACCAATTGGAGGTGCAGGCGGTGGCGGTGGCATTCTATGAAGCTTTTTGGCGCCCTTTTTTGGTGCGGCTGGTGGAGGAGGAGGCATTTTATCTATATAGGTCTGCAATCCAGGGCCCTTTGGTGGTGGTGGAGGAAGTTTAGGGAATATCAACATTTTAGGGAACGAATAACCGTATTTTTCTTTTAGCATCGCTATTTCCCCGGGTTTTGCTTTGCTTTTATAGTACTCTTTTTGCTCGCCGTTCTTCTCGGTAATAATCACTCTGAAATCGCTTTTCTTATTAATAAGGTAGCCGGTTTCTTCATATTTATAACCTTTCGCGGTTATTGCTTTTGCTTTGATCTGTGTTTTGGCCGAGGTATCAGCGGCCAGGTTTGCCGATTTGCTATTGGCAGTGGGCGCTAATTTGTGCTTTGGCGCAAGGTCAACCCAGCCATAATTTTTACTGAAAGCTAATGTGGATGCGCAAAGCATCCCCGCACAAAGGGGTACGGCCACCAGGTATTTTAGCCTTGCTAAATTTCCCGAACGTTTTTGGTTTAACATAATTATCCTCTTTTTTAACAAATTATAATTGAAAAATGAATGTGTAATGGATGAGCCGTTAAGGCCATATGCATTATTAACAAGGAAGGCGGAGTAGGCGAGGGTGTCGTTTTCAAGGGCTGCAGTTTGCTCATCGGCTATGTATTCATGCACGGTTTTGAGGCTTATCTGCATCAAGTAAATAATGGGATTAAACCAGTTGACGATCCTGATTAGTTCCAAAAAAAGAATGTCAACTGAGTGTTTTTGCCGGATATGTACCAGCTCGTGCCTGATGATGGTGTCATTACCCGCTGTATTTTTACCTATAAAGAGGTAATTGAAAAATGAAAATGCGGTGTTTGAACCATCAATATTTATCAGTTTATACTTATTACCCACAAGTGTTTTACTACTACCAGTCATTTTTATGAGCCTGGATAGTTTTATAAGCAGAACTATAACCAAAACAATAACTCCCGCCAGGTAAGCATACATTAATACGTCATTAACTGTTGTTGTATCCGTAGTTACTTGTGTTACAATGTTTTCAGGGGTAATGATCACAATTGACCCGCCGGGTTGCTCAACTGGTTTTAAGACACCGACCTGGATAACAGGTAAAGCAAACGATAGTAAACAGCTCAACAACAGGTAGGCCCGGTTAAGTGTATAATAAGTTTCCTTATTTAAAAAAAGGCAATATCCGGCATAAAATACAGCGAGGTATATGTTTGCTTCGAGGAGGTAATGCAGCCAGTTCATTGGTTTTTGATTTAATGGGTGGGCATTTTAAAAATCGGGCTATGTTTTAATCTTTTATGTAACTAACTATCACAACTTCATCCAAACTAAGCGATGTTGAAAATCCGGTAGATTGTTTGATAGGTTTATCGGCTGTTGATTTTTGGTTATCATTAGTTTGATTTTCAGGAAGATGGACAACCTGATTGTTTTTAGAATCAATTAGCTGAAATGATACCGGCATTGAATAATGGCCTGCTGCTAAATCAAGGCTGCCATCATAGGCCTTAAGTACACGTAAAAGTTCTCCGTCCATAACAGGTTCAACGCCGCGTACAATTTTAGGATCGATAATTTTACCATCAATTATATCAAGGGTTGCAATTACCCTGCCGCCGATAAGGTTTTTGCGGTCAATTGCAGGGTATCTTACAGATTTAGCTATGTATTTATAAAAAGCGGTAAAATCTGGCAGGGTTGGTTTTTGAACGGCAGTCTGAATGTTAAGGGCAGGAGCCGGTGGCGGTGGGGACGGAAGTTGAGCAATTGGGTTTGGAACAGCAGGCGGCGCTATTGCGTTGGCTGCTTTCAGATCTTTTGCGCCTTTGGCCATCGGCGGGTATTTACCTGCGCGATAGATCAGCATACTTAAATCATAAGATGGATCATTTATGATGGCAGCTTCCTGAGTTTTAATAAACTTATAATAATCGGTACAAAAATAAACGAGTATTTTATGCTGGCCTGCAGAGGCATTAACTGTACCATTAAAGGACTGAATTGATTTTAAAACTGCTTTATTAAATTCATCTCCACCGTTGTTAATTATCCTGGCATCAGATATTTTGTGGTCGTTTTTTACTTTAATGCTAAGGCCTACCACACCGTATTTATTGTTTTTTAAAGCCTCTGCAGGATAATTGACCGTATTATTTAAATGATTAAATAACCCAACATAATCGTCTTTAACAACTATAGGTGGCGGCGGAATATCCATTGGGATTTTTTTAACCTTTAATCCTGCCGGAAATTTATAACCGTAAACGTCATACAGCATCGACTCACCGGATACATTGCATTTGCTGGCGTCAGCTATAAGTTTTTTGCCTTTCTTATCGGTAATGGTGGCAATAAATCCCAGGTGGCCGTTAGCTGTGAAACTTTTTTCATCAATTATGTAACCCTTTGCGTTAACATAAGGCTTAGAAACATGTTGCACTATCGTATCTGTAAGCACTCTTTTTGGCGCAAGGTCAACCAATACATAGTTTTTACTGAATGCTAATGTGGATGCGCAAAGCATCCCCGCGCAAATGGGTAAGGCTACCAGGTATTTTAGTCTTGCTAAGTTTCCCGAACGTTTTTGGTTTAACATAATGATTCTCTTTTTTAACAGGTTATAATTGAAAAATGAATGTGTAATGGATGAGCCGTTAAGGCCATAAGCATTATTAACAAGGAAAGCAGAGTAGGCAAGGGTATCGTTTTCAAGGGTGGCGGTTTGCTCATCGGCTATATATTCATGCAGGGTTTTAAGGCTTATCTGCATCAAATAAATAATGGGATTAAACCAGTTGATGATCCTGATCAGTTCCAAAAAAAGGATATCAACGGAGTGTTTTTGCCGGATATGCACCAGCTCATGCCTGATGATGGTATCATTACCCGCGGTATTTTTGCCAATAAAAAGGTAATTGAAAAACGAAAATGCGGTGTTTGAACTATCAATATCAATCAATTTATACTTGTTCCCAATAATAGTTTTGGCACCGGTGGTCATTTTGATCAGCCTATATATCTTGATGATTAATATCAAAGTGAGTATCGCGATACCAATAAGGTAACCATACCAAATAGCATCCTGAAAGTTAAAATGGCTTAGCTCTGGCTGATAATTTACTGGCCCCGGAGCATTATTGGCATGCACATTTTGTATCACCGTAGTATATGTTTGGGTAGCCGGCTCTTCGGTTGATTTTAAGGAGCCAATCTGGAAAACAGGTAAAATAAACGATATGATACAGCTTAGCAGCAGGTAAATCCGGTTAAGCGTATAGTAAGTTTCCTTATTTAAAAACAGGCAATACCCGGCGTAGAATACCGCAAGGTAGATGTTTGCTTCGATGAGGTAGTGCAGCCAGTTCATTGATTTTTGTTTTTAAGGTTATCAATCAGGGAGGTTAATTCATCCAATTCTTTTACTCCAAGCTTCTTCTCGTCAACAATAAATGATACCAGGCTTTGGTAGGAGTTGCTGAAATAGTTTTTCATCATTTTATCAAAAGTGAATTTTTTGTATTGATCATCACTAATGAGGGGGAAGTATACATGTGAATTGCCATAGGCCTTATGATCAATGAAACCCTTGCCTTCCAGTACCCGTACCACGGTTGATACCGTATTGTAGGCGGGTTTAGGATCGGGCATTTGTTCAATAATATCTTTTACAATAACTTCTTTTAACTGCCACAGTATCTGCATTATCTGTTCTTCGGCTTTAGTGAGTTCTTTAAGATTCATAGCAAACTATTTTTATAGTTACATAAAGGTAGAACTATTTTTATAGTTTGCAAACTATTTTTGTAGTTTTTTATTCAGATGTACAGATATGTAAATTTCAGATATGCAGATGGGGGAGAAGATGTGCAGATTTCAGATGTGCAGATGCAGGGCGGGGTGTGGAGATTTTTGCGGTTAGATTGAAAATGAAATCTAAATATATTTGCTAATATTTTTAGGATTTGTATATTCGTGGTATTGATAGTGGCGTTTAATTTGCATATCTGCACATCTGAAATTTGCACATCTGTACTTAATCTGCACATCTGAAATCTATAATCTGCACATCTAATATGTCCTTACTCCATAAAACCGCTTTATCATTTGTTAAAAATTTGGGTCCGGTGGCGGCTAAATCATTAATGGCTTATTTGGGGAGTGCGGAGGAAATTTTCAGGTCTTCGCCGGCTAAAATGATGGCGATACCGGGTATTGGGGAAAAGAGGATTGCTCAGTGGAATTTTGAAGATGCCTTAAGGCAAGCCGAAAAAGAGCTGGCTTTTGTAGATAAACAGGGGATTGAGGTGATATTTTATACTGATGCCCGATATCCCAAACGTTTAAAAAACTGCGCCGATTCGCCCATATTATTGTATGCGAAGGGGAAAATGGAACTAAACCAACCGCAGGTGATAAGCATTGTAGGTACCCGTAACGCTACAGATTATGGCCGCCAATTATGCCGCCAGCTTATAGAGGAATTACAACAATACAACGTTTTAATAGTAAGTGGCCTTGCTTTGGGCATTGATGTAACCGCTCATAAAGAGTGTTTACGATTAAATGTGCCAACAGTAGGAGTGTTGGGGCATGGGCTGGACAGATTATATCCCAGCCAAAACCGGGCAACAGCTGATAAAATGTTAGAAAACGGGGGTTTACTTACCGAATATCCGTCTGGAACAGTGCCAGATAGGGAGAATTTTCCGCAACGTAATCGTATTGTAGCTGGCATGGCTGACGCTACTGTAGTAATTGAGGCCAGTTTAAAAGGGGGCGCATTGATAACTGCCGAAATTGCCAATTCTTATAACAGGGATGTATTTGCATTCCCCGGCAGGCTGGATGACGTTTATTCTGAAGGCTGTAACTTCCTCATCCGCAACAATAAAGCTGCTTTGCTCACCTGCATGGCCGATCTGGCTTTCAGCCTTGGCTGGGAAAAGGCTGATAATGCCAAACCTGTTGAGCAGTTTATGTTACCATTAGATTTATCAACGGATGAACGCTTTATTTTTGATATTTTACAAGAAAACAAAACGCCTTTAGCTATAGACGAGCTTACTATAAAAGCCAATATGCCTATGAGTATGCTTGCCATGAACCTGTTGAATATGGAAATGCAGGGCTACATCAGGTCGTTACCGGGGAAGACTTATAAGGTGAGTTAGTTGCGGGTGGTGAGGTTCGTGTTGTGTGTTGCGAGGTTCGTGTTGCATGTTGGATTGCGAAAATGTGGAAAATATGTTTGCCCAAAAAATCTTAACTTGATCTCTACAGCCCGCCACAGATCATCCTTTTGGTGAATCAAAAAAGCTTAAATGTCCGTCTTCTTCGCTGATGGATTGCCAGTCTTCGTTATCCAAAGTGATGAGTGCAACCGCACATGTAGGCATATCGCGAATTTGGCCGGTGAGGTAGTATAAAGCCTGGCTAATGCCTGGGTTATGGCCCACAATTCCGATAAAATCGTATTTATTTGGCAGGTCGTTAATCACTTTTATCCATCCTTGTTCGCCGGCTTCATATATTTTTTTGTCGGTATCTACTTTGGGTAGTTGCAGATGTTTGGCGAAAATTTTAGCGGTTGTAAGTGTACGCAATGCGGGACTGCTGATGATGATTTGAGGAATAATAGATTGCCCTTTTATAACTGAGGCCATTAATTCAGCATCATCTTTGCCTGATTGTTTTAGTGGGCGTTCAAAATCTACGTAACTGCTTTCGTGGGTTGCTTTTGCGTGGCGAATTAAGAGTAATTTTTTCATAACCGAGATAAAAGAGATACTTTATATTCTTTTTAAAATTAAGTTTATAATGATGTTTTTGTTTCTTTATCTCAACAAAAAGTTAAAAAATAAATCCCGCCGAAGCTCCAAAAACATGAGTTTTAAATTTGTTGCCCAAGGCATCGGGTGCAATATTCGATAGCCCGAGGTCGTAGTTTAAATTAAGAAGCAAGCCGCCTTTTAATTTTATTCCCGCAATTGCGCCAGCTCCATATTCGTCAGACCGGATATCGCCATCATCGCCAAACGTAATTTTATTATTTGATGTAACCATGGTATGCATGCCGTTATTGTTGTTATCGGCTGATAATTCCTTTTTTCCATACACGCCCATACCCACAAAGGGACCAGCGCCAATATAAAAATCACCTACGATAACAGGAACGTGATAAACCATATTCACAGGCACCTGTATATAATATAAATTATATTTGGTGTTTACCTCGCTTGTGGATCCATTAGGAAACGTACCGGTGGGGCCATAAAATGTGCCTCCTTTACCGGTAAAGTTAATGGCGGGTTGCAGCGAAAAGTGCCCGAGTTTTACATCTGCAAAAACGCCGACATTAAACGATGTTACTGACCCCGAATGAGCATAAACATTTGAACCTGAGATCATATTTGAAGGGGGGCCGGATGTACTCATTGTTGCAAAATTTATTCCCCCTTTTACACCTAAACCCGGTAATTGTGCAAAAGATACTATTGGAGAGATAGTTAAAAGCAACAGGAGCAATAGTTTTGTCATTGAACTAAGGTTAGGGAATTGGTAAAACAAATGTAAGCAATTTTAATAGCCAGAAATTCCTACCTGTTTGCAAATTCAATAATTCCACCTTCTGGCATATTATTCATGCATTTAAAATGCCCGAGCGGGCATTTCTCTAACCCGAATTTTGAGCATGGCCGGCAATCAAGCTCAATACCTGCAACCAGCACATCTTTAACCATATAGGGTTGTACACCCAATAATTCAGGCACCGTGCCTCCCCAAATTGAAACAATGGGTTTATTAAAAGCTTCGGCAATGTGGGTAAGGCCTGTATCAAAACCTATAATACTTTCGGCTTTTGAAACCAGGAAAACAGATTCATCAAGCGAGGTTTTACCGCAGGCATTATAAACAGATGCGCCAATGGCGTCCGCAATTACATCGCCATTAGCTTTAACATCATTACCACCTAATAATATAATGGGTAGTTTTAATTGGCGGCATATACTAATGATCTTTTCATTTGGCATTCGTTTGGTGAAATGTGTTGCCCCGATGATAAAGGCGATATACCCATTTTGGTGTGATGCAGGGAGTAGTTTATCAAGCTGATGTTCGGCTTTTATGTAGTAATCAATAGGCTTGCCGTCGTTTACAATACCCAAAGGTTTTGTGGCTTCAAGGTACCTGTCAACTAAATGAATAGGGGCAATCAGTTTTAATTTAAATTTTAAACTAAGCCACTTTTTGATAGGTTGTTTTTTATAAGTACTTGATTTTATGCCTGTACGCAATTTAATGAGGGTGGTGCGCAGGTTGTTATGCAAATCAACTATATGATCATATTGCTCTGCCTTTATCTCGTTAATAGTATCAGCGAGTGAAGGTTTTAGCAGCAGCAGCTTATCTACATAAGGGTTGTTATCATAGATGTATTTAAAGGCAGGCTTGGTTAAAAAGTGAACTTCGGCATTTGGGATCTGTTTTTTGAGACAGCGTACAACGGGGGTAGTATAAATAATATCGCCCATCGAGCTAAAACGGATCACCAGTATCTTCATGTTGTTGTGCTATCAGGTAATTTGATTCCTGATTTTATTAATTATAGATGTTGAGGAATAGCCCTCCACAAAATTAATGGTTTTTACCTCGCCTCCATTGGCTATTACTTCTTTTGCACCTACTATGTTTTCAACGGAGTAATCCGCACCTTTCACCAAATAGTCGGGCAGTAAAGTGCTGATCACATTCAGTGGGGTATCCTCCTCAAATACAACAATCGCATCCACAAAAAATAGGGCAGCTAATATAGCGGCACGGCTATTCTGGTCGTTAACCGGCCTGTTTTCGCCCTTTATGCGCCTTACAGAGCTATCGGCATTTAAGCCGATAACCAGCTTGTCGCCAAGTTCGGCTGCTTTTGCCAGGTAAGTGATATGGCCAATATGCAAAAGATCGAAAACGCCATTGGTAAAAACTACTTTCTTACCCTCAATTGCCCAGTTTTTCATCTTCGCCTTCAATGAAGGCAAATCGCTGATTTTATCGGTGATTGTTTTTTCGAGGTCGATTCTCATTGATATTTTTTGTAGCGACGCCTATTTGCGTCTCTCGTTTTGGTATGTTTTATAAGCGGTTTTTAATCAAAAAGATCATCGACTGCCTGGCACATAATATGACCTATGAGTATATGCATTTCCTGGATGCGGGCTGTTGCATTTGATGGAATTACAATATTAAGATTGCACAAGCCATTCATTTTACCGCCATCCCTGCCCGAAAGGCCTAACGTTTTACAGCCCAGTTTGGTTGCGGTTTCAAACGCGTTCAAAATACCCTGGCTATTCCCACTGGTCGAGATTCCAATAAACAGATCGCCGGGCCGGGCAAATGCCTCCACCTGGCGCGAAAACACCCTATCGTAATGGTAATCATTTGCAATAGCTGTAAGTGCCGAAGTATCAACCGTTAAAGCAATACCGGGAAGTGCCTGTCTTTCTTTCACAAACCTGCCTGTTAGTTCGGCGGCAAGGTGTTGGGCATCTGCCGCGCTGCCCCCATTACCCGCAAACAAAACTTTATTGCCGCTTTTTAAGGTAGTGGTCATCATTTCGCATGCCGTTTCAATATCGCCGGTAAGCTGGTCAATTACCAGCTGTATAGTATTTTGATGATCTTTAAGTTCGTCTAAAACCATTTTATAGTTCTAAGTTTCGTGTTGTAAGTGATTACGTTTTGCTGCCCGGCTTTTCCTTCACCCTAAAGCTAAACCTTTTATCACTAACCTATTTGCATGTCTTTTATTATCTCGTCAACAGTAGTGGTAGCGCTACCAACTTGCCTTATAACTATGGCTGCAGCATGGTTGGCCAGGTCGCAGGCTTCTTCGATGCTTAGCCCGCAAGCTATAAAATAAGCCATAGTTGCCAGTACTGTATCGCCGGCACCTGTTACATCAAATACTTCGGTGGCTTTTACAGGTAATAGCTTGTGGGTCAATTCACTTAATATCACCATGCCTTCTTCGGATAAGGTAACTACTATATATTCCGTACCGGTTTGCTCAAATATAACCTTTGCGGCTTGTTGTAAACTTTCCAGCGAATTAATCTTTTCGGTTTTGGCAGCTTCGGCCAGTTCTTTTCGGTTTGGTTTAATGATGAAAGCGCCTTTATACTTTTCGTAGTTTAACCCCTTAGGGTCTATTACTACTTTTTTACCGTGTTTATTAGCTTCGATGATAACCTTTTGGGTTAACGACGGCGAAAACAAACCTTTATTATAATCGGATAATACCACCATATCCGCCTGTGCAATGTAGCCGGCTAATTTACCAATCAGTTCATCTTCAATAGCTAAAGAAACAGGATCGGTTACCTCCCTATCCACTCTTACCAACTGGTGACTGCCCGCCAAAACCCTGGTTTTAACAGTGGTTGGGCGACTGCTATCTTTAATTATGGTATGCGTTTCCACGCCTTCTTCTGTTAATATATCTATCACCTGTAATGCAGAAGCATCATCGCCAATAACGCCGGCAACGGTTACTTTTGCACCCAATGACACCAGGTTTTGTACCACATTACCAGCACCACCCAGGGTATAAGTTTCCTTTTTAACGTTTACAATAGGCACCGGCGCCTCGGGCGAAAGGCGGGTGGCGCCACCTATTATATAGTGGTCTATCATTAAATCTCCTATTACCAGTATGGTAGGTTTGGTATTTAATGATTGTATGGCACGTATTTTATCTATCATTCTTTTTAGTTCGATGTGGGCTATAATTTTTTAGTCCCTTATTCTATTTTACTGCCGACCTTTTCTTTTCAAATACTTTTGTTATTTCTGGCAGTGATAATGCGTTTAGGCACATTTCCTTATTTAGGCCACCTTTACGGGCGGCCAAAACACCATAATGCATATCCAGATGTCCTTCCAAACGGTGTGCGTCTGGATTTATTGACAGCCAAACGCCCTTATCCAAAGCGTACTGGTGCCAGCGCCAGTCAAGATCAAGTCTTAACGGGTTGGCGTTAATCTCGATGATTACATTGTTTGCCGCACAGGCGTCAATAACTTTTTTATAATTGATAGGGTAACCGCCACGGCTCAACAATAGCCTGCCGGTAGGGTGGCCCAATATGGTAGTGTATGGATTTTCGATAGCAGTGATCAGCCTTGACGTAGCCTTAGCTTCATCCATTTTAAGTATTGAATGTACAGACGCAACAATGAAATCAAACTTTTTTAATATCTCATCAGGGTAATCCAGTGAACCATCATATAATATATCCGATTCTATACCTTTAAAAATATGAAAGCCATCAAGCTTTTTGTTGAGGCTGTCAATTTCCTCCTGTTGTTGCAGTACCCGTTCAATGCTTAAGCCCTTGGCATAAAAGGCGCTCTTGCTATGATCACACATGCCCAGGTATTCCAGTTTCAGGTTATCGCGGCAGTAAAGTGCCATTTCTTCAACGGTGTTTACGCCATCGCTCCAGGTACTGTGGTTATGCAAGCTGCCTTTTAAATCATGTGTGATGATAAGCGTTGGCAATTCATTCTTTTCGGCTTTTTCAATAAACGTGGTACCCTCACGCAGTTCGGGCTGCATCCAGGTTAAACCGGCTTGGGTATAAATAAGTTCCTCAGTTTCCGGTTCTTCTATTGGTTCTGTAATACGGGCGAGTACAGCCTGCACATGTTCATCATTGCCTGTATTTATAAATAATTCCTTATAGTATTCGCCGTTTGATGTGCAGATAATATCAACCAACAGACCATTGCCCAATTCTCCTGAAATATGGTTTTCATTTTGAGCTACATTTTTCAGGATGTTTGATTGCAGAAAAGTATTGTAGGCAATCTCCGGGTCAATGCTGCCTATCACAACTACTATCTCGGTAATGATGTCATTCGATCTGCGAAATTCACCTGCGAAATGTTTCAACGCGCTTGGGAATACCGCTTTTATTTCATCCATCAGTTCATTGGCTTCTTTCTCAACCTGGGCAAACAGGAATTTACCATTGCTGGCCATCCTGAACTCGATAGCTTTGCGAATCTCTTCCTGCGTTTTTAACCCAAAGCCTTTGGCCTCTATCAGTCGGTTTTCGTTGCAGGCATAAAAAAGCTCACCGGTATTTTCAATCCCCAATTCCTTCCATATAATGGCCACCTTTTTTGGGCCAATGCCCTTGATGCCCATCATTTCTACCACTCCATCAGGGGTGTTGGCCAGCAATTCGTCCATCTCGGCGATAGTGCCTGTATCAAAAAGTTCAATGATTTTTGCAGCGATGCTTTTGCCAATGCCATCCACTTTTTCCAGTTCCTGCAGTGTTTTGCCGGCGATAGGGAAGGGAAGTTTATCAACCTTAAAAGCAGCATTAGCTATCGACTTAATTTTAAAGGGATTAACCTCATGCAGTTCCATGAGTTGCGATAGTAAGCGAAGCGTGCGGGCTATGGGTTTGTTTTCCATTATAAAATTGAAGCTGTAAAAATACAAAAAGCCATTGTAAAGACAGTGCAGTAGAAGGGTTTGTTTTGTGGTGTATTGATTAAATTAACGAATGTTTCTAAATCTAATTGAGAGAAATGAGGGGGATGGATTTTTGATTAAGAATTCCCATAGTTGTTAAGTTGAAAAATTGGCGCGTTTTTATACCTAACTTTAGGTTAATATCCTTCAGGGAAAATACACTCATCAAGGTAGGTTAAACTTAACATCATGCCCGATTACATCCAGCTCCTTTACAGCATAGAGGTTCATGCTGTAGAAGATATTCAACGGTATTTTCGCGATGGCGGCAGCCCGAACGAGGTTCATGACGGTATTCCTCTTTTTACCACCATGGTGGAGATGTATTATCGCAGCCCCGAATTTAAAGATTGCGTCAGGGCTTTTATTGATGCGGGATTGGTATACGATGATCAGTCTTTGTTGGCTGTATTGGCCCATGATGCTGAGAAGTTAAACACCTATATCAGCAATGATCCTGCAATTGTTTCCAAAACGTATACCTTATATAATAACACTTATACCCCGTTAACCGGTGGAACCCTCATGCATTTTTGTGCCGAATATAACAGCTTGGACTGTGCTCAAATCCTTTTACAGTATGGAGCGGATGTAAATACCAAAGCTGCTGTTGATGAATATGGTTTTGGCGGGCATACACCTATATTTCACACCGTAAATCAAAATGGCAATAGTTCCATCGATATGCTTCATTTTCTGTTGCAAAATGGAGCCGAGCTGCTAATCTCCGTTAAAGGTCTCATTTGGGGTAAGGGTTACGAATGGGAAACGTTTATCCCGGCTGTTAACCCGATAAGTTATGCCATGATGGGCTCATTACCGCAAATGCACCGGAAAGAGAAAACGGTAATGGAGGTTGTATCCTTATTAATAAAACACGCTTTTGGAATTGATTATGTGCCTAAGAATGTGCCGAACGCTTATTTGAAAGGGTGATTTATGGAAATGTTTGGGTGATATAGGCTATCCTTAAAATATAAAAGCCATCTATCCTTGCCTACCGCACAACTCAAATAAAAAAGTGATGAATTTAAAGCATGTTTGTGGCTCTGTGGCTTTGCAGAGTCGGGATTATTTTTGAGGAAATCAATATTATTCTTTTAAATAAATCAGTGGCGTAGCCACGGCTAATATTGTAACAACTGATTTTAATCAGTTGAAATAAAAACAGCATACAAAAAGAACCATAGGTTCGGCCCATATGCTCAGCTGGTTAATTGTTACTTAGCATATATAATCAATGTGGGGATTCTTTTAAAAGCAAGATGCGCCGTGCCTATGGCACTCATTTTTATTTGGTTTAACATCAACGGATTAAAATCCGTTGCTACAAAATGTTCGAGCCAATGGCTCTATAAAGAAAATGATAATTAGCCTAAAATAAAAAAGCCATCCATCCGGACAGCTCTTTTATCAAAATATAAATAAAACTTACTTGATCACAATATCATAAGGCAATCTTGCCTGCGGAATCCGCATCATTTGGGTGATGCCTTTTATTTGTTCGTAAACCCGGTAGCTGTCGCCCAGCTCCGATTTCATCATTTTGGTTTTCATTTGGCTGGTTACATCGCCATCCAGTTGTTTAAAGAAACTTTTTTGTTCGGGATAGCTAACCAGGTTATAATTTGTAAGCTTAGCTTTTTTTGCTGCCGATGCAATAGCATCGTTGATATTGCCTAAGCGGTCAACCAAACCTAATTTTATGGCCTGGGTACCTGTCCACACACGGCCCTGGCCAATGCTATTAATGTAGGCCTGTGTTTTGCCACGCCCTGCGGCTACCGCTTTGGTAAAATCATCATAGCCATGGTTAACGTTGTTTTGCAAAATGGCTCTTTCTTCTGCACTTAGCGGACGGCTGATATCGCCCAGATCAGCATATTTGCCGGTTTTTACACCATCAAAAGTAACACCCAATTTATCATTAAACAGCTTTTGCATATTGGGCAATATGGCAAAAATGCCTATTGATCCTGTTATCGTGTTCGGTTCGGCAATAATGGAATCTGCAGCACAGCTAATATAATATCCACCCGATGCAGCATAATCGCCCATAGAAACAATGATAGGTTTTACCTTTTTTGTCATTGCAACCTCGCGCCAGATCACATCAGATGCAAGCGAACTACCTCCCGGTGAGTTTACACGGAGTACAACTGCTTTTACCTTATTATCTAACCGTACTTTGCGGATTGCCTTCGAAATTCTTTCAGATCCTATGCTGTTATCGTCGCCTTCGCCACCGTTAATTTCGCCGTTGGCGTAAACAATAGCAATGCGGTTATTTGATGAACCATCATCATCACCTTTGTCATCGGCTTTGCTTTTGGTGTATTCGTCAAGATCAACGCTTGCAAGGTTGCTTTTTAAACCGGTACCTGTACGGCGTTTCAACTCATCCAAAATTTCATCCTTGTATTTCAAGCCGTCAATAAGCTTTAATTTTAAAGCATCCTCGGGAAATTGTACACGGCCACTATTTGCATAGTTAAACAACGAGTCTTTATTAATCCCCCGGCTTTTGCTGATGCCTGTTAAAAAATGATCATACAAGGAGCCTAAATAAGAGGTAACCTGCAAGCGATTAGGATCGCTCATTTTGGTAAGGATTAAAGGTTCAACCGCACTTTTGTACGTTCCAACCTTAATGATCTGTGCTTCGATGCCCAGTTTATCAAGTGCGCCTTTTAAAAATGTTATCTGTTGACTAAAGCCGGTAAATTCAAACATACCCCGCGGATTCATGTATACCTTATCGGCAACGGATGCCAGGTAATAAAATCCCTGTGTGTAAATTTCGGAGTAGGCTACCACAAACTTACCCGATTTTTTAAAATTGATCAAGGCATTGCGAATCTCTTCGGTAGTAGCCTGGCCGGATGTCATGTAGCTTTCGTCAAGAAAAATGCCTTTGATGTTTGAATCGTTTTTGGCTTTTTTTATGTTGGCCAAAATATCATTCAGTCCGATCGACTTCTCGCTGTTCAATCCTAAAAAGCTTAGTCCGGCTAAAGGGTTATTGGGTGTACGTTCTGTAATAGGAGTAGTAAATGCCATGTGCAATACTGAATTTGATTCAACATCTACAGTTTTTTCACCACTTGCGGCTACCACTAAACCTACAACTACAAAAGCCAGAATCACTGTCACTAAAAATACCCCGAACATGGTGGCCAGAACGAATTTGAAGAATTGTTTCATTAATGCTATAAATCTTTTTAACTATGCAAACTTAGTAATTCAATACCGTATAATCTTAAGAGCCTGATCTATAATATTTGTTACAACATGATTGACGTTTTTTTACTTTTAGGCAGTAACCTTGGCGATAGAAAACTATTTCTGCAGCAGGCAATTGCGCGTATTGAGGAAGGTATTGCGCCCATTGTGCAGGCATCGGGAGTTTATGAAACACAATCATGGGGTAAAACAGATGCGCCCGATTATTTAAACCAGGTGCTGCTTTTACAAACAGATTTGCCTGCGCAAATGGTGCTGAAGAAAATTTTAAGTATTGAACTTTTGCTGGGCCGCAGGCGCGAGGAAAAATGGGGCTCACGAACTATAGATATAGATATTTTATTTTATGGCGATGCTGTTATTGATGAACCGGATTTAAAAGTTCCGCATCCCGAAATGCATAAACGGCGCTTCACTCTGGAGCCATTTGCACAGATTGCTCCTGATTTTATACATCCGTTAATAAAAAAAAATATTTTACAACTAAAAAGCGAACTTAAAGACGACTTGATCGTAAAAAAAGTATAATTTTGATTATTCATACATCTTTTATATGTCAGATATTTCACCCGAGCAAGACTTTGATCTTTCCTTTCTATATGAAATTGCCGATGGCAGTGATGAATTTATTGTTGAATCAATAGGTATGTTCCTGGAGCAAACCCCACTGTTACTTGGTAATATCAGCACCGCACTTGATTCTGGCGATTGGGCAGAAGCGGGTAAGGTATCGCACAAGCTAAAGCCCAACCTTGGTTTCTTTGGTATGCCTATAAGCCAGGCCACCATACAGGAAGTTGAGATAGCCTGTAAAGGAGGAGGACAAAACCCGGGCGAGATATTAGCTAAATTTAACCAGGTAAAGGCAACGGTTAATGCCAACCTGATTACGCTTAAACAAATTAAGGAAGAAAAAGAAGCAAGCCTTTAGAGAGCTGAAAGCTTAAAGCAGAAGGCTAAAAGCTTTATATACATAAAAGCAAAAGGCGACCATTATGGTTGCCTTTTGCTTTTATAATTTTTTAAGTGTCACAAATAGCTTTTGCTATCCGATGATTATGTGAAATATGTTGGCTTTTTGCTTTAAGCTTTCTGCCTTAAGCTACTACTTCTACTACTTTAAAAGTATAGCTTTCCATAATCAGGTTAGCAAGCAGGTTTTTACAAGCTTCATCAACTTTGCTATGGGCGATTTCAGCGTTGTCGGCTTCAATTTCAAGCGTGATGTGTTTGCCTATACGTACATTTTGTATTTCGGCTAAACCAAGATTTTTCATGCTTCCGGTTACTGCTTTTCCTTGAGGATCAAGTATTTCTTTTTTGGGCATTACGTCAATTTCAGCCTGGAACTTTGTCATTTGTGATTTTTGTTTGAATTAAAGATAAAGTGATGTAAATAAATATAACCACCGGAACTGCGACAAATTTAAAAAATAGAATCAGTATTGCCGAAAACAAGAGCAGTAAATAACGGAAAATGTTTTTATTGAAATCGCGGTTTTTAAATTTGAGCGACATGAGCGGCAATTCAGAAACCAGCAGAGTGCACATGATTATAATAAGCCCTGTTAAAATGTATGGGTTTAAGATGTAGCGGGCCAATACCTCATACTGCTCAATAATTAAAGGTAACGAAGCAATAAATATAGCATTGGCCGGTGTTGGCAAACCAATAAAACTATCCGATTGGCGGGTGTCATTATTGAATTTTGCCAGTCTTAACGCCGAGAAAACAGTTATAGAAAAGGCGAGGTAGCACAAATAAGTGCTTACATGATTAATTTGCGGAGCTTTTAAAAACAACTCATATAGTATAGCCGAAGGTAAAAAACCAAAGCTCACCATATCGGCCAGCGAATCAAGATCCTTACCTATAAATGAGTAGGAGTTAAGTACACGTGATGCAAAGCCATCAAAAAAATCAAAAATTGCTGCTAAAAAAATTGCATAGGATGCAATTAGCAAATTACCCTGAAAGGCAAACACTATCCCTATACAACCGCTAAATAAGTTTGCACAGGTTATTGTATTAGGAAGATGTTTTCTAACTCGTCTCTTCATTTGTGTTACGAAGTTATCAGGATTTTATTAAGTAATAATGAAGTTACAAATAATATTTACATTAAATATAACTTCATTATCGCAAAAATATTACGAATTCATAGAAATCAGGAATTCTTCGTTGGTTTTTGTACCCCTGATCTGAGCTTGTAGAAACTCCATTGACTCCTGTGAGTTCATGTCTGCCAGGTGGTTACGTAAAATCCAGATGCGTTGTAGCGTATCGCGATCAAGCAACAGGTCATCACGACGGGTACTTGATGCAGTGATATCGATAGCAGGGAAGATACGTTTGTTTGATAATTTACGATCAAGCTGTAATTCCATGTTACCGGTTCCTTTAAACTCTTCAAAGATAACTTCGTCCATTTTTGAACCGGTTTCTGTTAAAGCTGTAGCAATAATGGTTAATGAACCACCATCTTCAATATTACGGGCTGCACCAAAAAAACGTTTTGGTTTGTGCAATGCGTTGGCATCAACACCACCCGATAATATCTTACCTGAAGCAGGTGCTACCGTGTTATAGGCACGGGCAAGGCGGGTTATTGAATCCAAAAGGATCACCACGTCATGACCACACTCTACCATACGTTTAGCTTTTTCTAAAACAATATTGGCAATTTTTACGTGGCGCTCAGCTGGCTCATCAAAGGTTGATGATACTACTTCTGCACGCACGCTGCGGGCCATATCGGTTACCTCTTCGGGGCGTTCGTCTATCAGTAATATAATAAGGTATACTTCGGGGTGGTTGCGGGCAATAGCATTGGCCACATCCTTTAATAACATGGTTTTACCTGTTTTAGGCTGTGCCACAATTAACCCACGCTGACCTTTACCAATAGGTGAGAACAAATCCATGATGCGGGTTGAATAATTACCGGCATCAGTAAACAGGCTCAGTTTCTCGGATGGGAAAAGCGGTGTTAAGTGATCGAAAGGAACGCGGTCACGAACTTCGGCAGGGATACGGCCGTTAATGGCTTCAACACGTACCAAAGGAAAATATTTTTCGCCTTCTTTAGGCGGACGGATGCTGCCACGAACAGTATCACCGGTTTTTAAGCCGAATAATTTTATTTGTGATTGTGATACATAAATATCATCCGGTGAAGTAAGGTAATTATAGTCTGATGATCTTAAGAAACCGTAACCATCGGGCATAATTTCCAATACGCCTTCGTTTACAATAACATTATCAAAATCAAGGTTGATAGGCGGCTCCTGTGCTTTTTGCTGATTAGGGTTGCCATTGGCGCGCCTGTCAAATTTTTGCGGCGGACGAACATCTGCCGATGGCGTCTCCACTTTAGGGGCTGTTTCACCGGGTTGGTTATCAGTGGCTTCGCTGGCAACCGGCTCGGGTGCTGGTATATCATTCTGAGCGTCTTCGTTATTCTGTTGGTCTTCTTCTTCCTGATCAAACAGGTTGGTGTCATCCAAAGGAACTTCAACGCGGGGCTGAGTTTTAGGTTTTAATACACGGGTACGTTTACGTGCTTTTTCATTGGCTGCCTCGGCTGCCGGTTCTGCAGTAATAGGTGCATAATTTTGTTCAACAATGTTTTGTTGTGCCCTTGCGGCCTCAATTAACTGTTGTTGTTCAACAATACGGGTAATTAGAGAAGCCTTGCGTAGTTCGTCGGCCTCAGTAATACCTAAATTTTTTGCAATATCGCGCAACTCAGAAACGAGTTTGTCGTTCAATTCGATTTTATCAGACATGATATGAATTATAGTTCAAAAGGGATTTTTAATATTGTAATTAGTTTTCAAACGGTAATAAGGTTTTCAATGTGCATTTAAATTTTTGTATACACAGCGGCCTTATTGTAAATAATTGATCTTGAAACATTGATTAAATAAACATCTAAACCCAGTCAAAGTATTAATGAATAAATATCGTGGGGTTTTAAATTGTTTCTTTAGTGCAAGAAAAATTCAAAGGAAAACGATGCAATTGTAAACAATTATTTTTTAATTTCAAATTAATTAAATAAATATCTGATCCATTACAATGTTTAAGCTAAATTTTTAGTTTTTTTGACAATCAGAATATTTAAACACCCCGTCAGATGGTATCCCGCGAGCAGCTAATTGAGCAAATAAAGCAAAAGAAATCCTTTTTATGTGTAGGTCTTGATACAGATATTGATAAAATTCCAGAGTTTTTAAAGGAGTATCCGGATCCTATACTGGAATTCAACAAACGTATTATTGATGCTACTAAGGATCTGTGCGTATCCTACAAACCTAACGCGGCGTTTTACGAGGCACGTGGTATTAAAGGCTTGCAAAGCCTTATTGATACCTGGAAATACCTGCCTGCCGATACCTTAAATATAATAGATGCCAAAAGGGGCGATATCGGTAATACTTCCGATAAATATGCCAAAGCCTTTTTTGATGAAAATGCATCCGGGATGAGCTTTGATGCCATTACTATTACACCTTATATGGGTAATGATAGCGTAACTCCTTACCTGGCCTATGAAGGCAAATGGATCATCATATTGGCTCTTACGTCATCGGTTGGCAGTAAAGATTTTCAATACCTGCAAACCGGCGATGGTTATTTGTACGAAACCGTGATTCAAAAAGCCAATACCTGGGCGGGTGCCGATAGGATCATGTACGTGGTAGGAGCTACAAAAAGCACCGAGTTTACCAATATTCGCAAGTATGCCCCGGATAATTTCCTGCTGGTACCCGGGGTAGGAGCGCAAGGCGGAAGCCTTGAGGAAGTGTGTAAATATGGTATCACCAAAGATTGTGGCCTTATAGTTAACGCGTCGCGCTCTATTATTTACGCCAGTAACGGTAAAGATTTTGCCGAAGCGGCGCGTGCCGAAGCCAAAAGTATGCAACAACAAATGCAGGCGGAGTTGGAGAAGGCGGGAGTAATATAATTTGATGAGCAGTTAATTAAATTAATTATTGAAATTGACTGCCATAAGTTAACTTTCTGGTAAAAAGGCGGGCACCGGTAACTCCATGCTATCCAATGGTTTATTTGCACTTTTATTGAAATTTATTTTTGAAAGCACAGTTTCCAGAGCCGGGAGGGTGTTGTTGAGGCTTTTTGTTTTGATCAGGAAATTCCATACAGGTTCAAACTTTTTCCATCCTCCCGAATAAAATAAATGTTTTAATTTATGCAGATTGGATTCATGCTGCATACTGGCCTTGAATATATTGGTCCACTTGTAAAACTCTTTGTAGGCCCACCAGTAGCCGTCTTCCAGTTCCTGAGCGCTTAGGTTGATGGTTTGGTAAACAACTTTACGTGTATCATAAAGGTCCCAGTTTTTGGTGAGTATTCTTCCCTGGCGTTCCATACTTTTAAAAAGCTCGGTACCTGGGTATGGCGTTAAAACATGATAGGTTGATGTAGTAATTGAATGTTTCACGCCCCAGTCAACCGTTCTTTTAAAAACATCTTTGTCATCATCGTCCAGGCCGAAAACAAAACTTCCGTTTATCATTATTCCCAAATCATGCAGCCTGTTTACAGCCTTTACATAGTCTTTTTCAAGATTTTGCTTTTTATTACTTTGTTTTAGATTTTGGGGCGAAAACGTTTCAAATCCTACAAATAAACTTCTCAGGCCTGCTTCTGCAGCTTTTTCTACCAGGTTGCCTCTTAGTATGGAATCAACAGTTGCGGCTCCCTGGAAAACGCGGTTCATACCTTTCATCCCATCAAAAAGAGCGCCCGAGAATTTAGCATTACCTAACAGATGGTCATCCAAAAAATACAGGTGCCTGCCGGGGAGTCTGTCAATTTCGGCCAAAGCATCATCTACTTCCTGTGTGTAGAAAGTACGGCCTCCTTCAAAAAATGCATCCTTATAACAAAAGCTGCAATGGTGGGGGCAACCCCTTGTTACCACAATGGAATTAGGCACAAGGTAAAGGTGTCTCTTGATGAGGTCACGGCGTATGGGCGGAACTTTTTCGAGCGTGCGGATAGTGGAATTGTAAATTTTTTGAGGGCGATGGTTTTTAAAATCCAATAAAAATTGCGGAAAAGTGTCTTCTCCCGGCCCTGTAAAAATACTATCAGCATGCGGGGCGGCCTCCATAGGTAAAGATGTAACGTGCAAGCCCCCTAAAATTACATAGGCACCCTTGGCCCGGTAATGATCGGCAATTTTATAGGCGCGGTAAGCATTGGTTATATACACCTGGATAACCACCAGGTCGGGGTTATCATCCAGGTTGAGTTTTTCAACGTGCTGATCCTGCAGGTCTATTTCATCATCGGGCGAAAGATAAGCCGCAAGGGTTGCCAAACCCAGGGGAGGAAACAATGAATATTTTATTGGCCGCCAAAATGGGCTCTCTGCTTCTGTTAAGGCTGGTAATATCAATTTAACTTTCATTGTTTATTTATTTAAAAGTACTTTGAATAACAAAGTAAGTAATTAAATTTTATCTTTCCAAATAATTAAGTGAATGGTTAATCAGACGGAAAATAGTTTGTGAGAATTGGACTATGTAAATCCGGTTTATCTTTTGTAATATTTCCGGCATCGGGGTTTAATTCCTGCAGATTCTGCTACTAATTGTTAAATTACAGACTTTATTTATTGTATTCATCTATGAAAAGAACCATACTTTCCATTATTGCATTTACTGTTTCTTTTTATGCATTGGCCCAGGAGGTAAAGACCCGGTTAAAGCCTGCAGATATCAGCCGCATACCTACGGTAAGTGATCCGCAGCTTTCGCCGGATGGTAAATGGGTGGCCTATACCGTATCTGAAGTTGATACAGCAAAAGATAAACGTGTAGCGCACCTGTGGATGCAAAGCTGGGATGGTAAAGAATCTATTGAATTAACACACGGGGGCGAAGCTGCTTCATCGCCAAAATGGTCGCCGGATGGAAAATATTTATCGTTTCTTTCATCGCGCGACTCAAAGAATGGATCGCAGATTTGGCTGATCGACCGCAGGGGTGGGGAGGGTGTTAAACTCACAGATATTAAAGGCGACCTGGGCGATTATGAATGGTCGCCAGATAGTAAAAAATTGGTAATTGTAATTGGCGATCCTGCAAATAAGGGTAAGGAAGAACCCAAAACACCCAAGCCGATAGTACTTGATCGTTTCCACTTTAAGCAGGATGTGGAAGGTTACCTGCAGCACCTGCATCAGCATTTATACCTGCTTGATATGGTCACCAAAAAACTGGATACACTTACAAAGGGTGATAAGGACGAGGAATCACCGGTATGGTCGCCTGACAGCAAAACAATTGCCTTTGTAAGTAATCGCAGTACCGATCCTGATAGAAATGAGAACAGCGATATTTTTACGATAGATGCGCGGCCTAATGCCAGTATATTGCAGGTAACTACCTGGAAAGGACCCGACAGAAATCCACAATGGAGCCCGGATGGTAAGCTGATCTCCTACCTGCGATCAACCAGCGATGCTGATTATATGATGTATGATCAGAATGTATTGTGCACTATGGATATTGTGGGTTCAAACAAAAAAGTACTAACCCAGCAGCTCGACCGCCCGGTTGCTAACCAGGTTTGGGCTAAGGATAGTAAAAGTATTTCATTTTTAGTTGTGGACGACCGGGAGCGTTACGTAGCCAGCGTAAACGTAAACAATGGAAAAATCGCGACTGTAAATAAAGGTGAATATGGCATTACCGATATTGGTACAAATGCCATTGGCAACTGGGTAGTACAAAAAAGCGACCCCTATACGCCAGCCGAATTATTTGCTTTAGAAAGCGGTAAACTGCGCCGGCTTACATTTCATCAGCAGGCATGGTTAAATACGGTTAATCTTGCTCATGTAGAAGGCTTTGAGTCAACAAGTGTTGATGGTACAGAAGTTTCTGGTATTATATTAACTCCCGATAGCAATGCGAAAAAGCTACCGCTGATATTATTTATTCATGGCGGCCCTGTTGGCCAGGACGAATTTACTTTTGATGCCACCAGGCAGGTATTAGCCGGTGCCGGTTATGCGGTGGCTGCTGTAAATTACCGCGGCAGTAATGGTCGTGGGCTGGATTATTGTAAAGCTATTTATGCAGATTGGGGTAATAAGGAAGTAAAAGATTTGCTGGGCGCTGTTGATAAGCTGGAGAAGCTGGGCATAGCTGATCCCGATCATTTGGGCATAGGCGGTTGGAGCTACGGCGGTATCCTTACCAATTACACCATAGCATCAGATACCCGTTTCAAAGCCGCTGCCAGTGGCGCGGGTAGCGCATTACAATTGTCTGTTTATGGCAGCGATCAATATGTACTGCAATATGAAAGTGAATTGGGCGTGCCATGGAAAAACGCCGATAAATGGATCCAGTTATCGTACCCGTTCTTTCATGCTGATAAAATAAAAACACCGGTACTGTACATGTCCGGGTTGAAGGATTTCAACGTGCCAACCATCGGCAGCGAACAAATGTACCAGGCCCTAAAATCGCAGGGGATCCCAACAGAATTGATACTTTATCCAAACTCCTTTCACGGTATCAGCAAACCGAGCTACCAGGTTGACAGGTTGCAAAGGTATGTGGTGTGGTTTGATAAATATTTGAAGAAGTAGTAATCAGCCTGGATAAGGGAATTCACAATAACTCAATTGATTTAGTTCGTCATGAATAAATTTATATATATCGTTTTCGCTGTATTGGCTTTCAAAAACCTTTCAGCTCAAACCACTAAACGCCCCTTAAAACCATCCGACATCAATAATATCCCCACACTATCTGATCCGCAGTTATCACCCGATGGCAAATGGCTGGCTTATAGTTTATCAGAGGTTGATACAGCCAAGGATAGCCGGGTATCGCACCTGTGGATGCAGAGTTTTGATGGCAAGCAATCCATCCAGGGTACCTATGGCGACGAAGCGGCTTCTTCGCCTAAATGGACGCCGGACGGTAAATTCCTTTCCTTCTTATCTGAGCGGGATTCCAAAAACGGGGGCCAGGTTTGGCTGATGGACCGAAGGGGAGGCGAAGGACATAAGCTAACAGATATAAAAAAAGGAGACCTGGAAGATTATGCGTGGTCGCCTGATAGTAAGAAACTGGTGCTGGTAATTAAAGATCCCGAAAATGCAGGTAAGGAGCCCAAAACCATTCCTCCTATAAAGATAGATCGATACCACTTTAAACAGGATATTAATGGTTACCTGCAGCATTTGCACACGCATTTGTACCTGTATAGTATTGATACAAAGAAATTGGATACATTAACAACGGGCGATAGGGATGATGAGTCGCCGGTATGGAGTCCGGATGGTAAAGCAATTGCGTTTGTGAGTAACCATACTGCGGATCCAGATAGGAATGAAAACCTGGATATTTTTACGGTTGAGGCTAAGGACGATGGTGAGATAAAACAGCTTACCACATTTACCGGGCATGATATTGCTCCGCTCTGGAGCCCGGATGGTAAACACATCGCTTATTTGCGATCAACCAGTGATGCTAATTATTACATTTACCAGCATGATGTTTTATGTATCATGGATGTCGACGGTAAAAACAACAAAATACTTACCGAAGCACTTGACCGCCCGGTAAGTAACCACGCCTGGAGCCGGGATAGCAAGAACATCGTTTACCTGGTAAGCAATGATCGTATTCGTTATGTTGCTCAATATAACCTGCTCCTCCGCAAATCAACAACGGTTTATAAAGGTGCCGAGTGTAGTTTTGAAAGTTTGATAGGGCATTCGCCCGGTGTTTGGATAGCCAAAATGACCACCCCTTATATGCCGCATGAACTGGTAGCTATTGAGAACGGCAAGATTCGCCGGCTTACTTTTCACCAGGATAAGTGGTTAAATACCGTTAAGCTTGCGCACGTAAAAGGTTTTCAGTCTTTTAGTAGTGATGGTACGCTCGTATCGGGCATATTATATACACCGGATAGTATGGTAAACAAAAAGTTGCCTTTTATCCTGTACATACACGGCGGCCCTACAGATCAGGACGAATTTGAGTTTGATATGATCAGGCAAACGCTGGCCTCGGCAGGTTACGCGGTTGCAGCGGTTAATTATCGCGGCAGTACCGGGCGAGGGCTTGAGTATACCAAAGCCATTTATGCCGATTGGGGTAATAAAGAAGTACAGGATCTGTTGGGAGCGGTTGACGAACTGGTGAAAACAGGCGTTGCCGATAAAGATCACCTGGGCATAGGTGGCTGGAGCTACGGCGGTATCCTTACCGATTATACCATAGCAACGGATAGCCGTTTTAAAGCAGCATCAAGCGGGGCGGGCAGCGCGTTGCAACTGGCCATTTATGGCAGCGATCAATGGGTGATACAATATGATAATGAGTTGGGTTTTCCATGGAAAAACCCCGAGAAGTATATCAAGCTATCGTACCCGTTTTTTCATGCAGATAAGATAAAAACGCCTACACAGTTTATGTCGGGCTTAAAAGATTTTAACGTACCCACAGGCGGCGGCGAGCAAATGTACCAGGCGCTGAAATCGCAGGGGGTGCCTACGCAGATGGTACTTTACCCGGGCCAATTTCATGGTATAACAGTGCCAAGTTACCAGGTGGATAGGCTGCAGCGTTATATAGAGTGGTATGATAAGTATCTGAAGTAGCCGGCTTATGGGGGGCCACCGGAATGCCCCTGAAATAAGAAAGCCACGCAGTATATAAACCAGCGTGGTTTTCCTATTTGAAGAGATAGCTATATTGTTATTTTTCCTTCGATGGAATCATCGAGTGTTTGGCCGATGGCCGCGCCGGCTATCATTTTTACAAAGGCAATGGCATTCCCATGTTTATTATCCCAATAATAACCTTGGGTTGGCTCAACCTTAATTACAGAGATGCGCGGGTCACTTTCACCTTCGGTAAACCAAACTTTCAATAAGGGTTCCCAAAGCTCCTTTATCTTTTGTTTATCCTGGCTTACTTCTGCAATCCCATAAATATTCAGGAAATCTGAGTGTGCCGATCCCTGGAAAAGCAGGTGTACCATAGGGTCTTTCGCTATCTCGCCGTCCTTATGGCTATCGTTAGCACTCAGGAACCAAAGGTTACCCTCTTCATCTACTGTTTGTACCGACATTGGCCGAATTGATACCGGCAGGCCCGTTTTTATATTGGTTAAAAAGAAGCAACTTTTGGCGCTGCCGACTAATTCTTTGATTTTGGCAATGGCTTCCGGTCCGCCGAGATCCTTATAATTATCTTCCGGCTGTTGTTGATTAATGCTATTCATTATTTAAAGTTTTTGTTGGTAAATGTTATAGCTTATAACCAATCAAAATCTTTATTGTGTTAATAAAATTAACTTTGGGGATAATTTAAGGGAGTATCAAGTAGTTAGTATCAAGTATCAAGTATGAAGACGCTTGGGAGGTATTATAATTATTGTGAGCGTCTGATATAAAAACTCTTCAGGGCATATAGTTGCCTGGAAGAGAGATAACTTACGAAGTTTTTAAAACTTCGTAAGTTTTTAGGTGGTTTCATGAGTCTGAAAAATCACAAGTACTTACGTATTTCTTCGTCATTTACAATTGTTTTATGGTGATCAATAAAGCTATCTAATCCACTAAACCAATCTAAGACTTCTTGTTTGCTAATTACAGTTTCTTTACTTGATAAGTAGGCAGGATACGACGAATATTTATAACTCCCCAAGTTTTTTTCAAGCTTAGCCACTATAGGGTTTTGATGAATATAAATTATGATTTTGGTAAAGTAACTATTAGAAGTAACTTCAGATACCTTATATCTTCCTTGAAATAAACTCCCAACCCGATTGTATTTTTTGTTTATCGCTTTTGAATATGAAATAAAGAAGTTTTTAATTCCCTTTTCAAAAAGGTCTTTATCAATTACTTTGATAAAAAAGTGAAAGTGGTTTGGCATTAAACAGTAGGCGTAAACTTCAACAAAAGGAAGGACGTGCTTTTTGAATTGATCAAGAAAGTAGATGTAGTTTTCATTTTCAAAAAAGACAAGCTCTTTGTTGTTGCCTCGGTTGTACAAATGGTAACAGGTATCAGGGTTGATCTTCACATGTAAGATTTGAAAAGTTTGTTAATCAAACTTACGAAGTTTTTAAAACTTCGTAAGTTATCTCTGCGCTTATGCAAACACCACCATCCTATCGGGGTACCGGGTAGCATAGCTGGATACAATATTCTTAATATAATCATTCCCAGGATAGGGGGTGAGGTGATTTTTCAATTGCTGTATATTATCCGCATCAAAATAATGGGATATATAACCCATACCGTAAAACTGGCCTTTCTCTACCAAAATGCAGCTATGCTCATCACCTGTACGGCCTTCATCTCGGATGGCATAAGTGGGTAACGCACGTTTTAGTTCATCAATGGCGTTGTTTACCTTAAGGTTATAATCATCAACGCTTTCAACTCCCTCGCAGGCGCATTCGGTTCCTGCAGCACCTGTACAAGGGTTATTGTTGGTTTGGATAAAGCAAAGTTTAGGGCATAAGCCAAAGGTTTCTATAAGCTTGTTAAGCAGGTTGTAGCCATCCAGCAATGAATTGCAGGTATAGATCACATCGCTAAATTTTCGGCGCTTGTCAACAGCTAAACGGATATAACCACGCTGATCTTCAAAAGCATATAAACAATAAGCGTTTTCAAAGCGCTTTAATGACCGGTTGTATTTTGGCCACAGGCGTTTTATCTCAATGGCCTCCAGCACAAAAGCAATCAGCTCGGTGCCGCAAACCTGGTGGCTTACCTGGTAAATGTTGCGCAAAAACTCCTGTCGCTGTAAACCCGGGTTATTACCGGTGAAATGACTGCTTACGCGTTTCTTTAGGTTTTTGGCTTTACCTACATAAATAACTTTGCCCTTTTGATCATGAAAGTAATATACCCCCGGCGAAAACGGTAACGCTTCCACATCTTTTTTAGGCAAGTTTGCAGGCAATACCTGTTCCTTGGAGTTTTGTTTAAGGGCCTGTTTAATATACCCGTCGGTATCACTTTTCAAGAGCAGTGTAAACAACTCCGAAGTGGCTTCGGCGTCTCCGGCTGCACGGTGGCGGCTTTCATTATCAATACCCAGGTGTTTACATAATCGCCCTAAACTATAAGAGGGAAGTCCCGGTAGTATTTTACGCCCGAGGCGTACCGTACATAGTTTATTACACTGCAAATCATACCCGGCAGCAGCTAAATGATAGCGTACAAAAGAATAATCGAAATTAACATTGTGGGCAACAAATATTTTGCCGTGGATAAGATGGTATACATCGGCAGCCACATCTTCAAAAGGTGGAGCATTTTGCACCATCTCATTGGTGATGCCTGTTAAAGCGCTGATATAGATAGGGATTTCCCGGTGAGGGTTTACAAGGGTCTCAAACCGCTTGATAACCTTTTTGCCATCATGTATGCATATAGCAATTTCTGTGATGCCATTAGCGCTGGCATGCCCCCCGGTAGTCTCAATATCAACAATTGCATACATATTTCAAATGTAATACAAGTTTGCTAACTATTTTAGTGTTTTTTTATTTTTTAGGAGGAAAAAAGCTCGTCATATGAGTTTAAAAATCCGTTTGGCATCTGATGGGGAAATGATGTTGTTAAAAGGCCTGTCATGCTGAGCCCCGTCGAAGCATAGTGGGCAAAAGCCTCTCCGCGCGAGTCTTCGACAGGCTCAGACTGACAGGCCTACCTATATCGAAACACAAACGTCATTAAGAGTGCCTTATGAAAAAAATATTGGTTTTAAGTTATTGATTATCAGTTGATTTTGTTATGTAGAGACGCATAGTCTCTCGCATGCAAATTCCACAAGCAAATCGACCTTGCAAATCCTGAATGTCCTGAGGGAGACGCAATTATGCGTCTCTACAGTAGTGCCGGTAAGATAATAATTAGTGAAATTTACACCTCCTCAACCCGCCTGCTAACCGTATGTATTTCTGGGTTTTGGTAATCTTTTTCAATCAAGCCATCGCGCATACGTACTATACGATGGGCGTGAAGGGCAATGTCCTCTTCGTGGGTTACTAATATAATGGTATTGCCTTTGGCGTGAATATCCTCTATCAACCCCATAATTTCGATGGAAGTTTTGGTGTCAAGGTTACCGGTAGGCTCATCGGCCAGGATGATAGAAGGGTTGTTAATCAACGCGCGGGCTACAGCAACACGCTGGCGCTGACCGCCCGAAAGCTCATTAGGTTTGTGATCTATACGGTTTCCTAAGCCAACGTTTTTTAGCGCGTTGGTAGCACGCTCTGTGCGTTTCTCTTTGTTAATGCCTGCATAAATGAGGGGTAACGCAACATTATCAAGGGCGGTATTACGGGGTAATAAGTTAAACGTCTGGAAAACAAAGCCAATCTCGGAGTTACGTACTTCGGCCAGTTCATTATCCGTCATATGGCTTACGTTTATGCCATTTAATATGTACTCACCTTTGGTTGGCGTATCTAAACAACCCAAAATATTCATCAGCGTAGATTTACCCGAACCAGAGGGGCCCATCAAAGCCACAAATTCACCTTTATTAATAGTTAACGAAACAGATTTAAGGGCGTGTATTACTTCGGTACCTATAACGTATTTACGTCCGATCTCGTTTATGGTAATTAAAGGCTTCTCGTTTAATGGCTCCATGAATGTTTTTTTATTTGGACAACAAGAGGGTAGGATTTGTTACAAAGGTGTAATTCAAAATTAAAAATTAAAATGTCCTTTATCCTTGTTCCAAAGTCCTTTATCTATTTCTCAATCACCTTTGCCACCAAAAAATAATCCTCGTCGTGTTTAGGTGCGTTTTTTAAGGCTTCTTCGTGCGTAATAGTTTGTTTCACCACATCTTCCCGTAAAATATTTGCTCCGTCGGTCATATATATAAGAGGCTCAACTCCGGTTGTATCAAGCTCGTTAAGTTTGGCCATAAAATCAAGAATTTTGCTCATATCCTTAATCATGTCCTTTTTTTCAGTTTCGCTGAGTTCTAAACGGGCCAGATGGGCAACCTTTTCAACTGTTTCTTTATCTATGTTCATGCAGTTTGTAGTTTCATTTTAATAATAGCGTGAACTTCATCACGCAGCGCATCGGCATCGTCCAATGTTAAATGGGCTGTTTCGATGGGTTTATGTACAAATATATTACAAATTCCTGGTCTGCTGCCAAGTTCTTTACCTGTATCCCAAAGTACCTCCCAGGTATCTACCGAGCTAATTGGCAAAATAGGCACCTTCATTTCAATAGCCAGGCGAAAGGGGCCGTTCTTAAACGAATTTAATTCGGGCGGGTAATCTTTCGGAATAGTAGCTTCGGGGAAAATAACCACGCTTACCCCGCTTTTTATCCGCTCGGCCGCTGCTTTAAACGCCCTGAAGGATGACATTTTGCTTTCCCGGTTAACAGTAATATCAATAGTACGAAAGAAATAGCCAAGCACATAGTTGGTTAATAATTCTTCCTTACCCATAAAGCAGATATTATTTTTCATGATGGTACTTACAGCAGATACATCAAGATTTGAGGTGTGATTACCACAAATTACATAAGTTTTTTTCCAGTCTACCGGTTCTTCAAAACTGGCGCTATAAAAAATACCTGATATGCTTGAGCTTAAAAATATAATGAGCCGCCTTACCTGGTTAATGTATTTATACCAGCTTTTTTGTTGCCTTAATAAGTATAATGCCGGGTAGCATAGTGTAAAAAAGAAAGCGATGCTATACCTGTAAAAATTGGTATGTATCCTTTTCAGTGTTAATTTCATGTTCACCAAATGTAAAAAAAATACTCGTTTTTGTACACGTTAAACATCGCTAACTAATTTGAGTGTTCCAGTTTATCCCGCATAATGGCATAAACTTTATGGCGCAGGGTATCGGCATCGGCTATGGTTAGGTTTGATGTATCGATGGGTGTATGAATATAAAAATTGCAAATGCCCGGTCTGCTGCCATATTGGGTGCCTGTATCCCATAATATTTTCCAGGTGTTTAATGAGCTTACCGGTATTATGGGTATTTTATTTTCGATAGCGAGCCGGAAAGGACCATTCTTAAATTCGCCCAATTGGGGTGGATAATTGTCTGCTATCATTCCTTCGGGAAATATCACCAATGATATGCCATTCTGTAATTTTTCGGCAGCTTTTTTAAATGCCCTGAAGGATGACATTTTGCTTTCTCTGTTAACCGGGATATCAACGGTGCGAAAGAACAGACCGGTTACCAGGCCCTCTTCCAATTCCTGTTTACCCAAAAAAGAGGAGTCATTTTTCACCAGGATACACATCGCCGATATATCCAGGTTTGATGTATGATTGGGACAAATAATATAGGTTTTGCTCCAATCAATAGGTTGCTCATATTGGAATTTATAAAATATACCTACCATTGCCGAGCTGATGAAACCCCAGGCCCCGCGCAGTTTATTGAGGGTATGGTAACGCGACGGATTTTTAGAACAATAATAAAAAAAAGGCCAAAATAAAAAGTAGGATAAAGCTACACTAATCACATATAAAAAGCGGTGTACTTTTTTCAATATCATTTTCATCGTCATCAAAAATAGAAAAATTCCTTACTTTCGCCCATTATGGAAACTGTTGTTAGTGGCATCCGTTCAACCGGAAATTTACACTTAGGAAATTATTACGGGGCATTGCAGAACTTTATAAAAATGCAGGATGAATTTAACTGTTATTTTTTTATTGCCGATCTGCATTCGTTAACCACACACCCTACACCTGCCGATTTGCATAGTAATGTAAAACAGGTTTTGGTGGAGTATCTTGCCGCGGGTATCGATCCCGAAAAAGCCACCATTTACGCACAATCAGATGTGCCCGAGGTTGCCGAACTATACCTTTATCTGAATATGAACGCCTATTTGGGCGAGTTGGAGCGCAGCACTTCATTTAAAGATAAAGTACGTGCCAGTCCCGAAAACGTGAATGCCGGTTTGCTTACTTACCCGGTGTTAATGGCTGCTGATATTCTCATCCATAAAGCTACCAAGGTACCCGTAGGGAAAGATCAGGAACAACACCTGGAAATGGCCCGTACCTTTGGTAATCGTTTTAACAGGCTATATAACCACGATTATTTTCCCGAGCCTTATGCCTTTAATTATAGCAGTAACCTGGTGAAAATTCCGGGGCTTGATGGAAAAGGTAAAATGGGTAAATCAGAAGGGGAGGGCAATGCCATTTTTCTTGGTGATACCCCGGAAGCCATTAAAAAGAAAGTAATGCGCGCGGTTACTGATGCCGGCCCAACAACAGAAAATCAAACCAAACCCCAGGAGATCCAAAACCTGTTCGACCTGATGAAAGTTGTTTCATCGGCAGATACATTGGCTCATTTTGATAATTTATACAACACGATGAATATCCGCTACGGCGACCTGAAAAAACAACTGGCCGAGGATATGATCATTGCCACAGCACCAATCAGGGATAGGATTAATGCCATTGCCGGTGATGCCGAATACTTGCGTAAAGTAGCCCAGTTAGGAGCCGATAAGGCTCGCGAAAGCGCTTCTAAAACGATTAGAGAAGTAAGGGAAATCATAGGGTTTAAGAAATTTTAAAAAACGTTTGAACCCGAATTAAAAGAATTAAAGAATTTTCGGAATTTATAACAGGAGCCCTTTCAGGGCTTTTTTTAACATTTAAAAGTTGAAATAATAAAGTTTCGGACCTTTAAAAATTCAAGTAATTCTGTAAATTCGACAAATTACGGTTCAGACAAAACAAATAAAATAAGCATGCACATAGCTATTGTAGGAAATATAGGCGCCGGTAAAACCACCTTAACTGAAATGCTGGCCCATAATTATGGTTGGGAACCACTTTTTGAAGCCGTAGATAATAATCCTTACCTGGAAGATTTTTATAGCGATATGAAACGCTGGAGCTTTAACCTGCAGATCTATTTCCTGAACAGCCGTTACCGCCAGATCATCGATATTCAAAAAAGCGGGCGTAATATTTTGCAGGATCGCACCATTTATGAGGATGCCTATATTTTTGCAGAAAACCTGCATGATATGGGGTTAATGACCACCCGCGATTACGAAAACTACGAATCCATATTTGATAACATAACCGAGTTTATTAAACCGCCCGATTTGCTGGTTTACCTCAAAGCATCAGTACCCACGCTGGTAAGCAATATTCAGCGCCGGGGACGGGAGTATGAAAGCGGTATTCGTTTAGATTACTTATCTAAACTGAACGAGAAGTACGAAAAATGGATAAAAAACTATAAGCTGGGTAAACTACTCATCCTTGATAAGGATAACCTTGACTTTGCTAATAATACAGAAGACATGGCTACTATTGTGCAATTGATTGAGCGCGAGATTAATGGTTTGTTTTAACATGGATTCGGGGTACGGGTTGTCTGTTGTGTGTTATGGATAATATAATAAAGTGTAAACTAATTATCTTTGATCCGTCAATTACAACTTAAATAGCTGCCACTAAAAATGAAAATATTAGGTATCATTCCCGCCCGTTATGCATCTTCCCGTTTCCCGGGTAAGCCATTGGTTGATATCGCCGGTAAAAGCATGATTCGGCGGGTATATGAGCAGGTTAAAAAATGTGATGACGTGGCCGAGGCTATCGTTGCAACAGATGATGACCGGATATTTGATCATGTGCAGGCCTTTGGCGGTGTGGCTGTAATGACGGCTGATGATCACCAGAGCGGAACCGACCGTTGCGCCGAAGTAGCCCGCCTGCATCCCGAATATGATGTGATCATTAATATCCAGGGTGATGAACCTTATATCAACCCCGAGCAAATTGCCAAACTGGCTGCTTGTTTTGCGGATGCCGATACACAGATAGCCACGCTGATAAAAAAGATCGTTACAAACGAAGAACTCTTTAACTACAACTCGCCCAAAGTAATCATCAATAAATTATCCGAAGCAATATATTTTTCACGGGCCACGTTACCTCATATTCGTGCCTGTGAGCCTAATAACTGGCTAAAATGCCACACTTATTTTAAACATATTGGCATTTACGGCTATCGCGCAGATGTGCTGCAGCAGATCACTAAACTCCCTGTATCTGGCCTGGAAAAAGCCGAAAGCCTGGAACAGCTGCGCTGGATTGAGAACGGATACCGTATTAAAGTGGCCGAAACCGAACTGGAAACACATTCGGTAGATGTGCCTGCTGATTTGGAAAAACTCCCGCTGCATTTATAAAATTAACATCCCCATAAACTTTTGGTCGTTAATTTCTGCTTAATTCTGGCTAAATAAGCCGGGGCTTGAAATAGTTTTTTCATATGCCGGGTTATGCTAATTTGCAAAAAGCATAAAAATTAAACCTTATTAAATAAATTTCGTAATAAAGTTAATAGATAATTTTTGATAATTATTGATTTATTAAAACAGGTAAAGTGCTCTGTTTAAACTATTACAATAAAAATACCTATCAATAATTAAAGAATTTTACACTAACAACAAACGTGTAATTTATTTGCTTTGCGGTAAATTAATTGCTTTTTAATTTATTACATTCACCTAGCCTTAAATAATAAACTGTTATAGTTATGCGCATAAGTCAGCTTCATTTTACAAGCAATGGCTGGACCAGCTATTTTGCAGCTCCCGGTTTTAATGCCGAAAAGAGCCAGTTGGTATTTGTTTTTGGTGCTCCCCAGTTAATTATAGTACCAGAAATTCATAATTATCTCAAAATAAATTACCCAATAGCCAACATTGTTTTCTCATCAACCTCAGGCGAGATCATGGGCAGCGAAGTGTATGACGATAGTATAGTTGCAACAGTCATTGAATTTGAAAAATCTGCTGTAGTTGCAACCGCTACACATATAAGTAAACATGCCAATAGCTATGAAACAGGCAAGTACCTTATGTCGCAGCTTGATAAAGAGCATCTGAATTGCGTTTTCATTATATCTGATGGCACTTATATTAACGGCAGTGAACTGGTTGTAGGTTTTAATGATGACAATCCGGGTAAGGTGCCTGTTACTGGTGGGCTTGCCGGCGATGCAGCCAGGTTTGCCAGTACCTATACTGGATTAAACGAGGTGCCTGCGCAGGGCAACGTTATAGCAGTTGGTTTTTACGGTGATAGTTTGTTGGTTAATCACGGCTCAAATGGTGGTTGGGAAGAATTTGGCCCGCAGCGCACGATTACTAAATCTGATAAAAATGTGTTGTTTGAGATTGATCACAAAAATGCCCTTGATTTATATAAGGAATATTTAGGCGAGTATGCTAAAGAACTTCCCGGTTCGGCATTGTTATTTCCCTTATCGTTAAGTATTAATGGTTCGGATAAAAAGCTGGTGCGTACCATTTTGAGTGTTAACGATGATGAAAAATCAATGACTTTTGCCGGTAACTTACCCGAAGGCAGCAAGGTGCGCCTTATGAAAGCCAATTTTACAAAATTAATCAACGCGTCATCGGCAGCGGCAACAGACGCTATTGATAGTTCGACCGAAACCGAACTTGCTATCATGGTAAGCTGCGTGGGGCGCAAACTGGTGCTCAATGAACGTACCGAAGAAGAACTGACAGCAGCCAAAGATATATTTGGAGACAATACCATTATTGCCGGCTTTTACTCCTATGGGGAGCTTTCGCCTTTGAACAAAGGTTCAAACTGCGAGCTACATAACCAAACCATGACCATTACTACCTTTACAGAGAAATAGTTATGGATTATCACCAACTGCTAAATAAACAAATCAAAAAACTGCTTCCTGCACAATACCCGGAGGATGATGCTGTTGTACAGTTTTTGAATGCCATAAATACGAGTTTTAACAACTTTGATAAATCAATAAAACTGGCCGATCACGCGTTCAATATCAGCGAACGCGAATACCTTTCGGTCACCGATAACCTGAAGGAGCAAAATGAGATCAAACAGCGATCTATTTCGCAATTAAAAGAGGCTATTAAAGCGCTCAACCCGGATGTTGAACTGAAACTTTCCGATTCTGACGATGATCTTATTCATATTATAAGCTTTTTGCAGGAGCGGATAACAAAAGCCAAGGAACTGGAGGTTGCCCTCATAACTTCCAAAGAATTTGCTGAGAAGGCTGCCATGGCCAAAGCGCAATTTTTATCTATCATGAGCCATGAGATACGCACACCGATGAACGCGGTGATTGGCTTTACTCATTTGCTTATTCACCAGGACCCGAAACCCGAGCAAAGGGAATTTTTAGGTTTCCTTAAATTTTCGGCAGAAAACCTGCTGGTACTCATTAATGATATCCTGGATTTTAGTAAAATAGAGGCAGGTAAGGTGGAGTTTGAACAAGTTGATTTCAGCATTACCGATCTTACAAAAAATATCAGGCTGGCCTTGCTTCAAAAGGCCAGCGAAAAAAATATCCCGATAAAATTGATGATGGATCAGGACCTGCCCAATGCAATTATTGGCGATCCGGTGCGTTTGGGGCAGATATTAACTAACCTGATAAGTAATGCTGTTAAATTTACACACCAGGGAAAGGTAACTGTTACCGCAACTTTGGCTTGCCGCGACGAGGATAATTCAACCATTGATTTTGAAATAACCGATACCGGGATAGGTATTATGCCCGATAAGATTGAGCATATTTTTGAAAGTTTTAGCCAGGCAAGTACTGATACTACCCGCAAATATGGAGGTACCGGGCTGGGGCTTACTATTACAAAGCGCCTTTTGCAATTGTTGGGCAGCGAAATTACAGTTATTAGCGAATTTGGTAAGGGATCTGTTTTTAAGTTCAGTCTGGTGTTTAAAAATAGTAAAAAACAATTGAGCAGCACTTCGGATAGCGACGAGTTTTACAGTTTAAAGAGCCTTAAGGGCACCAAATTGCTTATTGCCGAAGACAACCAGATAAACGTAATACTGGCTAAACATTTTATGAAACAATGGGACGTTGAATGTGATGTTGCCGAAAATGGCGAAATAGCTTTAATGCTGGTGCAAACCCATGATTACGGTATGGTTTTGATGGATCTTCAAATGCCAGAGATGGATGGCTACCAAACTACAACGGCCATACGCGAGCTTCCCGGCGAAAAATACAGGGATTTGCCAATTATAGCGCTCACAGCATCAGCCATGCTTGATATTCAGGATATGGCATTTACTGTTGGGATGAATGATTATGTGAGTAAACCCTTTAACCCAAATGAGCTTCACCGTAAAATTGCAAAGTACAGCCGACAAAAGGAAAACGTGTAGGTTTTTGTCATTTTTGTTTGTTGACTATTTGTAAGTATCTCATTTAAAGTATGTTGCAATCCTAAGAATAGGTGGGGAGCTTTTTACGGCCCATTTTTTCTCAACATGTAAAGCAAAGCCTGAAAATTTTCTTACTTTTGTATCCCGTACACAAACATTTGGTTTCGGCATAAAACCGCAGCCATTTTTCAAAAAAATCATGACTAAATATATTTTTGTTACGGGTGGCGTTACCTCGTCGTTAGGAAAAGGTATTATCTCCGCTTCATTAGCCAAACTACTTCAATCGCGCGGTTATCGTGTCACTATCCAAAAATTTGATCCCTATATCAATATCGATCCGGGAACACTTAACCCATATGAGCATGGTGAATGCTATGTGACCGAGGATGGTGCCGAAACAGATCTGGACCTTGGTCATTACGAACGTTTTTTAAATACCCCAACATCCAAAGCAAATAACATTACTACCGGTCGCATTTACCAAAATGTGATCAATAAAGAGCGTGAGGGAGCATTTTTAGGTAAAACCGTACAGGTAGTTCCTCACATTACTGACGAAATTAAACGCAACTTCCGCATATTGGGCGAGAGTGGCGAATATGATATTGTGATCACCGAATTAGGTGGTACCGTAGGTGACATTGAATCATTACCTTATATTGAAGCTGTACGTCAGTTTAGGTGGGAAACAGGTTCTGGTAACTCATTGGTAATTCACCTTACATTGGTTCCTTTCCTTGCAGCTGCAGGTGAATTGAAAACCAAACCGACACAGCACTCGGTAAAAATGCTTTTAGAATACGGTATTCAGCCAGATATTTTGGTTTGCCGTACAGAGCACCACCTTAATGCCGATATCCGCAAAAAAATTGCCCTGTTCTGTAATGTGAACATTAATGCGGTTATTGAATCAATTGATGCATCAACTATTTATGATGTGCCATTATTGATGCTGAAAGAGCAGCTTGACAAAACAGTGCTTACCAAACTAAAATTATCGCACAAAAACGAACCCAATCTTGATAGCTGGAAAGATTTCCTGGGCCGCTTAAAAAACCCAACTGCCGATGTACGCATTGCGCTGGTAGGTAAATATGTAGAGCTGCCCGATGCTTATAAATCTATTACAGAAGCCTTTATACATGCAGGTGCCAAAATGGAGTGTAAAGTAAGGGTTGAATATATTCCATCAGAAACATTAACACCAGAGAATGCTATTGAAAGGCTAAAAGGCATGCATGGCGTGCTGGTTGCTCCGGGCTTTGGCGAGCGTGGTTTTGAGGGTAAAATTCAGGCTATCCGGTACGTACGCGAAAACAATATTCCTTTCTTCGGTATTTGTTTAGGTATGCAATGTGCCGTTGTTGAATTTGGCCGTAACGTTTTAGGGCTTGATAAGGCAAGCAGTACAGAAATGAACCCTGAAACGGAATTTCCGGTTATAGGGATGATGGAAGATCAAAAAAACATCACAAACAAAGGTGGCACTATGCGTTTAGGCGCTTATCCATGTGATATTAAAAAGGGAACTAAAGCAGCGGTTATATATGGTAAAAATCATATATCAGAAAGGCATCGCCATCGTTATGAGTTTAATAATGAGTATCTTAAACAGTATGAAACAGCTGGCATGATACCATCAGGTATTAATCCGGAAAACGGCCTGGTTGAAATTGTAGAACTTAAAAATCACCCGTTTTTTGTAGGCTCGCAATTTCATCCCGAATTAAAATCAACAGTTGCAAATCCACACCCACTTTTTATTAACTTTGTCGCCGCTTCACTGGCTTATGCCCGTAAGAAATAAGTAATTGTACGATACAATATAATGGATAAAAATACTTTCACAGGATTATTCCTGATTATGGCTATCATAGCCGGCTCTGTTTATTTTTTAAAGCCGAGTGAAGCCCAATTGAAAAAAGATGCCCTTTTTCAACATCAGGATTCTTTAAAAAAGGGGTTACTGGGTAAGGTAAATACCCCCGTAACCGCGAAATTTGATACAGCAAAAGCTGCTGTTAAAACTGTTGCGGATTCTGCCACGTTAAAAAGCCCTTTCGGAGCAGCATCAGTGGGCAGCGAGAAACTGATCACTATTGAAAACCAGGAATTATTAGTTAAACTGAGCACAAAAGGTGGTAAAGTAGCTTCGGTTGAATTAAAGAACTATAAAACCTTTGATAAAAAGCCACTCGTACTTTTCAGTGGTGATAAAGATCATTTTGGTTTGAACTTTAATGTTGGGGATAAAAAAATAAATACCGACGAATACTATTTCAACCCCAGCGCAGCTGATTTAAAAGTTGCCGAAAAAGATTCGGCATCAATTACCCTGCGTTTAAGCTATAGCCCAACACAGTATATTGATTATATATACAGTTTAAAAGGTACTGGCTTTAAATTAGGCCTGACTATTAAACCTACCGGACTTGATGGTGTTATAGCCAATAGCAGCAGCCTTAACCTTAACTGGGCAGCCAGCCTGCACAAACAGGAAAAGGATATGAAGCAGGAGCGCCAGTATTCGACAGTGTATTACTACAATACCGAAAATACTGTTGATTGGCTTAATGAAAATAAAGACGATTCAAAAGAAGTAAGTGATAAAAAGATGACCTGGGTTGCTTTTAAGCAACACTTTTTCTCCAATGCATTAATTGCTAAAAACGGTATCAGTAAATCGAGCTTTGGCGTAGTAACTGACGTTGCCGATACTACTGACGTTAAGCAGATGAAAGCCGATTTGACGCTGGTACGTTCATCAGACGGCAGTGTTCCGTTAGTATTTTATTTTGGCCCTAATCGTTATAAAACTTTAGAACAGCAAGGCTCCGATCTTAACAAATTGGTTAACCTGGGTTGGGGGCCATTAAAATACATCAACCAGTTTGCTGTATTGCCTGTATTTAACTTCCTGAAACAGTTTAACTGGAACTACGGACTGATCATTTTAGTTTTAACCATTGTGCTTAAGTTGGTATTATCGCCGCTTACCTACAAATCATACCTTTCAATGGCCAAAATGCGTGTGCTGAAGCCCGAAATGGATGAAATAAAAACTAAAGTGGGCGAAGATAATCCTACGCTTTTACAGCAGGAATACCTCAAGCTTTATAAAAAAGCGGGTGTTAATCCCCTGGGTGGTTGTTTACCATTGCTGATACAAATGCCTATTGTAATCGCATTCTTTAAGTTTTTCCCAAGTTTGTTTGAACTGCGCGGCGAAAGTTTTTTATGGATGCATGACCTGTCAACTTATGATTCGGTAATTAAATTTGCTCCTATAGCGCTTGTAGGTGGTGTTGATCACATCAGCTTAATGTGTTTGCTGATGACGATATCAACGTTGATTTACACCTACTTCAACAACCAGATTTCTGGAGCAACCGGACAGATGAAATATATAGGGTACATTACACCGCTTATATTCCTTTTCACCCTTAACAGCTATCCATCAGGCTTAAATTATTACTACTTTTTGGCCAACATGCTTACCTTTTTACAACAATACCTGATTAAATTTATGGTTGACGATAAAAAGATACATGCCCAGATACAGGAAAATAAAAAGAAACCAGAGGACACCAAAAAGAAGAAATCAGGTTTCCAGGCCCGTATGGAAGAAATGATGAGGAATCAACAACAAGCTAAGAAATCGTAATTTTGTAGAATGGACTTTTAGACAAAGGACTTTCGGACAAAGGATTTTAAAATATTAGACCAAAAATCCCGGGATAATCTCCCGGGATTTTTTGCGTTTAACCCCACGCGTATTTTTATGGCTGGCCTGCTTAGGAAGATTGCTTGATACCTCTTATTCACGAACGCTGTTATTGCGCTCTTGTAACAATCTTTAAACAATCTCAAATCATAAAAAAGCATTACTTTGCGTTTTAAAACATTAGTTGACACTCATGAATAAATATTTACTCACCATTCCGGCGTTCGCTATGGCTGTGGCCGTGCATGCCCAGCAGGGTGGCGCTTTAAGCACTAAGGATTACGAAAATGCCGAAAGCTTTCTGTACTATAATACAGAACAGCTTGTTGACAGGGCCTACGTTCGCCCTAACTGGTTGCCGGGCGATAAGTTCTGGTATAGGGTTTTAACCGCCCAGGGCAGCGAATTTATTTTGGTTGATCCGGTTAAAAAAACACGTGATGTAGCCTTTGACCATCAAAAACTGGCAGAAGTACTATCTGCCGTTTCTGGTAATAAATACGATGGCAACATGCTGCCTTTTCAAACCATTAGCTTTTCGGCAGATGGTAAAACGCTTTTGTTTTTTGCCGCAGATAAGCACTGGCAGTACGACTTGAAAACAGATGTTTGTACGCAGGCGATGGATACTGGTAAAGCAGCAGCTCCGGCTGGCCGCAGAGGAAAGACGGAAGAAGTGTTATCACCCGATGGAAACCGTGCCGCCTTTATCAAGGACTATAACCTTTGGGTGCGCGATGTTAAAACTAACAATCAAACCCAGCTGACTGCCGATGGAATTAAGGATTTTGGTTACGCCACGGATAATGCCGGCTGGCAATCATCAGATGCAGCGATACTGCGCTGGTCGCCAGATTCCAGGAAGATAGCCACCTTTAAGCAGGATCAGCGTAAGGTGAGCGATATGTACCTGGTTACCACCAATGTGGGTAAGCCAACTTTAAAGCAATGGAAATATCCTTTGCCGGGTGATGAAATTGCCATGATCACGAGGGTGATTGTAGAAGTGGATAATCCTAAAGTGATTACATTGCAGGTAGCGCCAGATGCGCACCGGGCTACCCTGAGCGATGATATCAGCAGCAGCGGAACATTTGATGATGTGGACTGGAACGCGGATGCCTCCAAACTTGCATTTGTATCTACCTCACGCGATCACAAGAATGAGAAATTCAGGATCAGTGATGCAGCCACCGGTACAGTTAAAGAGGTTTTTGAAGAAACCGTTAAAACACAATACGAATCGGGCCAGGGAACTATCAACTGGAAATACCTTGCCAAAACAAACGAGATTATCTGGTACTCCGAACGCGATAACTGGGGCCACCTTTACCTGTACGACGCCCTTACCGGCAAGGTTAAAAACCAAATTACAAAAGGCGACTGGGTTGTAACTAAATTGCTAAAGGTAGATGAAAAGAACCGCGTAATTTACTTTATTGCCGACGGCCGCGAAAAAGAGAACCCTTATTTTAGCCAGCTATGCAAGGTTGGTTTTGATGGTAAACATTTTGCCGCATTAACTCCCGAGGATGGCAACCATAACGTAACCTTATCGCCGGGTGGTAGTTATTTTGTTGATAGCTACTCTAAACCCGATGTTGCCCCGGTTACTGTATTACGTGACCTGAACGGTAAACTGATCTCTACTTTGGAAAAAGCAGATGTATCAAGGCTTACTGCTACCGGGTGGCACGCGCCTACCCCGGTTACTCTGAAAGCACATGATGGCAAAACCGATGTTTACGGATTGGTGTTTACACCAACAAAAATGGACGCCGGTAAAAAATACCCGGTTATTGATTATATATATCCTGGTCCGCAGGGTGGCAGTGTAGGCAGCTGGTCGTTTGTTTCATCAAGAGGTGATAACCAGTCATTGGCCGAATTAGGTTTTATTGTGGTGGAGATTGAAGGCACCAGTAACCCGCATCGTTCAAAAAGTTTCCATGATATGAGCTACGGTAACATGTCTGAAAATACCTTGCCAGATCAGATAGCCGGCATCAGGCAGTTATCGCAGAAATATCCTATTGATACCAATAAAGTAGGTATCTGGGGGCACTCTGGCGGTGGCTTTGCTACGGCGGCGGCGATGTTCCGTTATCCTGACTTTTTTAAGGTGGGCATTTCTGAATCCGGCAATCATGATAACCGCAACTACGAGGATGATTGGGGCGAACGTTATGATGGTTTGGTAGCCAACTCTGATTATGCTGCTCACGCTAATCAAAACTATGCTAAAAACTTAAAGGGTAAACTAATACTTGCCCACGGGTTGATGGATAACAACGTTCCTCCATACAATACCCTGCTGGTGGTTGAAGCCTTAGAGAAAGCTAATAAAGATTATGACCTGGTAGTTTTCCCTAACAGCCCGCATGGCTATGGTGCGTACTCGCCCTATATGATGCGTCGCCGCTGGGATTATTTTGTGAAGAATCTGCTGGGTGTTGAGCCTCCGCATGATTATGTGCTGAAAACAAAAGCAGATCCAAGGAATAAAATACAATAAGGATATACAGCTATAAATTAAAACGCCTGATTTCTGTAAAGATCTCAGGCGTTTTTGTTAAACATAGGTGTAGTATCTTACCAGAATTTGGGTATCTGGCCGTAAATAGTAAAAAGTTTTTATATCGAAGAGGCGGGCTAGACCTTGCCTTTTTTGTTTTATATTGCTTTTAAAATTATATCAAATTAATGGGAACCTGGAATACTGCAATCAACGGCAATGATACATTTCTTGATGTTTACTCAAATTTCTATGACCTTTATAATCAAGGTCAATATCCAGATTATGTTTCAAAGCAGGTTATTGAAATGTTTAATGGGGAATTTGAAGACTCAGATACTCAAAATAATGCTTTGTTTGCGCTTGCATTAGCACAATGGGAAACAAAAACTCAGGACGGTCAAATTTTAAGTAGGGTAAAACAGATTATTCTTAAAGATCAGGACCTGGAAGTTTGGGAAAGGTTAGGTGCAGATGCTGGATTGCTTAGTAAGAGAAAAGTCGTACTCGATAGCTTTTTAAAAAAGATCACTCAGATTAAAGATAAACCAAAAAGAAGAGTTAGGAAGAAGTTTGATTTTAAATGCATTTGCCTTGTTAATATTATTGCGCCAGACGGCTTAAAAACATTTGAAATCAATAAAGAATATTCTAATGGAAAATATATTCAAACAAGCTCAATTATGCAATGGAGAACAGGGGGAGGCTCTGTTCTGTATTATAGCGCTCAGGGAAAAGTTATTTCTGCACAATGGATAGATAGTCAAACCTTAGAGGTCGTACATGATAGAGGAATAGATTTTACCATGAAACGTGATACTGCTTATTATTGCGGCGATGCGGTAAATGTAATATACATGCCTAAATAAAACAAAAGCAGATCCAAGGAATAAAATGTAATAAGCATTTACAGCCATAAATTAAAACGCCTGATTTCTGTAAAGATCTCAGGCGTTTTTGTTAAACATAGGTGTAGAGTAGGGGTATTATTTATACTTCACATTAGGGAAATCCTTTTGCGCTTGTTTAAACTCTTTTTCCCATTCGTCGGGCCATCCAAAGGCGATGGTTGCCTGTGCTTTAAGGTTCACCCCGGCTGCACCGCTCCAAAAGTGGATAAACTCGCCATAGTTAAGGTCGCGGCTGTATTCTTTGCCGTTTTTGGGGAAGTTGGCAGCCAGTAGTTCAAAATACCGGTTTAAAACTGCCTTGCCGCCGTGCTGACTATAAATAGGGTAGAACCAGTTTTTAAACCACTGCGTACCAGGGCGGGGAAAATTATCCTTAGCGGTTTGCATCTGCTGGTATATAGCCACTGCCTCATCATTACTACCAAGTGCTTTCAGTACATCATAAATATAAATTTCCATCCATTTACTATCGCCCCAAAGCGGAAAAGAAGGAGAGTTTTTGATGCCCTTTGATGCCCCTTCAACAATGTGCCCAACTTCATGTACCGGAATCCGGATGTTGTTGCCGTTAGGTTCCATCCAGGCATTAAGATCGCCCAGGCCAACATCTATCACGTTACGGTTATCATGGCTATCATCAAAATAAGAAGCCGGATGGCCGCCGCCATATTTGCCCGAATGAAAAATAACAAATAGCCGCTCGTCACTGCCAAACTTGCCGTATGTTTTTTTGGTATACTTCCATACATCAGCCATTATTTTAAAAGGCCAGGTAATGCTGCGGTTTACATCGTCATCATAATATACGGCTACATTATCATCATAAAATACCCGTGTTAATAGTTGTTTATGTTCAAACCAGTGTTCCTGCCACTTAAGGGGCGGGATGCCGGCCGTATCTGCCATGTTTTGTTGTGGGTGAATTTGTTTCAAAGGCTCATTTTTGCCGTATGCCAGGGAAATGCCGCCTAAAAACAAACCAACGAGCGCGTACTTGATTTTTGTCATATAATGAAAAGGTGATTTGGTAAAACGTTTTATCTATTTTATTCAAATATAACCAAGTAATCAGAAAAATAAACAGGAAAATAACATTGTCTTAAATATATTTATTGATTTTGGTGGGTAGTTTTGTTTCCGTTGTTTTTATTTAACATCCATTATCGGGTAACAGTTATAATTTTATAGTTTTATAAAATTATTCCCTGCATAGAATAATTCAACACTTAAAATATTCAATCACTATTTAAAAAATGAAAAAAGTAATTCTTGTAACAGGGGCATCATCCGGATTAGGTTTGGCCACAGCCACAGCTTTGGCAGCCGAAGGGCATACGGTTTATGGTACAACACGAGATATTAAACGCATATCCGGCGTATCATTTAATCCACTGCAAATGGATGTTACCGATGATGCATCTGTAAACGCGGCTATCGATAAAATTATTAAGGCCGAAGGCAAGATAGATGTATTGGTTAATAATGCAGGTAATGGTATCACCGGGCCCCTGTACTCGATGCCTGTTGATGCTGCAAAAAAACAATTTGAGGTTAACTTTTTTGGTGTAGTACGGGTAAGCAGCGCCGTTTTACCGGGCATGATAGAAAAAAAACAAGGATTGGTGATTAACATCGGCTCATTGGCCGGCCTGTTTGGTTTGCCATACCAGGGATTATACAGTGCATCAAAATTTGCTATTGAAGGATACTCTGAAAGTTTGCGCATGGAGTTACAAAATACAGGCGTTAAGGTATCGGTAGTAAACCCTGGCGATTTCAAAACCGATTTTACAGGCAATCGCGAAAAACTTCCGTTCACCCTGAAAAATGATCAGCTTAAAAAAGAATTTGATGCTGCTGTAGCTGCCATGGAAAAGGACGAAAGCATAGGTGCAAGTCCGGATAAACTGGCCGCGCAGATCTGCAAAATAGTAGCCAAATCAAAACCCGCGCATAGTTACCTGGTAGGGGCTATAGGCCAAACCATTGTGCCTACTCTTAAGGCCATTTTACCCGGCCCCATATTCGTGAAACTAATGAACGATCATTACGGGATTAAGTAATTTTAGGAGTGAGTAGTTGATTGGTTGGATTAGGTGAGTGGTTGAGTTAATTTAAAGATTATCCGATTTTAAAATTTTAAGATGTTAATTCAATATCGATTTTTTTAATTCGGAAAATTCTGATTCAGAACGATATCAACTATTCACTCAATCAACCTAATCAACCACTCACTTAATCAACCACTCACCTTTACAATGAAAGAAAAAAACGATAAAAAAACTATCTGGGCCTGGGCTATGTTTGATTGGGCCAACCAGTCATACAATATGGTGATCACATCTACCATATTCCCGGCTTACTATGTGGGTATTACCCAGGATAAAAATCCGGGTGGGATGGTGTCCTTCTTTGGGCATAAATATGTGAACACGGTTTTGTCTAATTATATTCTCGGGCTCTCATACCTCATTATTGTAGTGCTCCTGCCTATATTAACATCTATTGCAGATTATAAAGGCCATAAAAAATTGTACATGCAGCTTTTTACCTGGCTGGGTACACTTGCTTGTTTTGGTTTGTTCTTTTTTAAGATGGAAACCTTTGAGTTTGGTATGATCTGTTTCGGCTTGGCTTCTGTTGGCTATTGTGGTGGCTTTGTGTTTTATAACTCCTATCTGCCCCAGATAGCGACCGTTGATAGGCAGGATGCCGTAAGTGCCAAGGGTTTTATATATGGCTTTGCAGGTAGTATTGTAGTGCAAATACTTTGTTTTGTATTTGTATTGGGGCACAAATGGTTAGGTATAACCGAAGATTTTTCGGCCCGGTTATCATTTCTCATCGTGGCCTTATGGTGGATAGGTTTCTCGCTGATTCCGTTTTACCTGCTGCCAAAAGGTGTGCCAAATGCAGGTTCACATGAGTACAATGTATTTACCGGTGGGTTTAAAGAGCTGGCCAAGGTTTTTAAACGGGTGAAACAACTTCCTTTGTTGAAACGGTTTTTACCCGCATTTTTCTTTTACTCCGTAGGAGTGCAAACCATTATGCTGGTGGCGGCCAATTTTGCTGCCAAAGAGCTTAAAATGCCCGATGAAGACCTGATCACTATTATTTTGATCATACAGGTAGTGGCCATCATCGGCGCCGCTATTACAGCAAAAGCATCCGAAAAATATGGTAACATAAAAACCTTATCGGTTATAGTAGCTGTTTGGTGTGTAATATGCGCCGGAGTTTACTTTATTGCCAATGCCCACCAATTTTATGTGGCAGCAGTATTTGTAGGGATTGTTATGGGGGCTGTTCAATCCTTATCAAGGTCAACCTATTCCAAATATATTCCACAAAATATCCCTGATACCGCATCATACTTCAGTTTTTATGATGTTACCGAGAAACTATCCATTGTGGTAGGCTTATTCACCTTTGGTTTTGTGGAGGCTATAACTCACGAAATGCGCGATTCTGCATTGGTGCTGGATGGTTTTTTTGTGATCGGCTTTTTGCTGTTATTGTCGCTGCTGGTTTTTGAAAAGAAAGCAAAGGTTGTGGAAGCTGTTGTAGCGTAATTGTTTGGACCTGGATTAAACAGATTTTTTGGATTATTGGATTTTTAAAGGATGCAAATCAAAATCCAACACATCTGATAAATCCGTTTAATCCCGGTTCAGACTAAATCATTAAGAGACAATCATAGCCCCTTTTACCTGAATTTAATAATTAGAGATTGAAAAGACACTGCATCAGTCAAAACTAAGTACATTTGCGGTTTGTTAAGTAAAAGTAATGGCTAAAGTTTCTATCAACCTGGCAACAGGTTCTATACAAAAGGAAGATATTATTGTAGGTATTGATTTGGGTACCACCAATTCGTTGGTGGCGTTCATCAATCCTGATAAAAATCCGCAGGTAATAAACGATTTAGGCCGGGGTGTCCTGGTGCCTTCAGTGGTGCATTTTGGCCCAACGGGTGATGTGCTTGTAGGTAACGAGGCCAAGGATTATCTAATTACCGATCCGCAGAATACCGTTTTTTCTGTAAAGCGCTTGTTAGGTCGTAGTTATCATGATATCGAAAATTACAAAGACTTTTTCTCGTACAAAGTTATTGATGATGATACCGAAAGCCTGGTTAAGATAAAAGTAGGCGATAAGTTTTATACACCGATAGAGTTATCGGCCCTGATACTAAAAGAATTGAAGGCACGTGCCGAGCACGCCATTAAAACCCCGGTGAACCGTGCGGTGATAACCGTTCCTGCATATTTTAACGATTCACAACGCCAGGCAACCCGCGATGCCGGTAAATTGGCCGGATTGGATGTTTTACGCATCGTGAACGAGCCTACAGCCGCCAGTTTAGCTTATGGCATAGGCCTTGATCCCGAAGAAACCAAAACCATAGCCGTTTATGATTTGGGCGGTGGTACCTTTGATGTTTCCATCCTGCAGATCCAGAATGGCATATTTGAGGTATTGGCAACCAATGGAGATACCTTTTTAGGCGGTGATGACTTCGACAGGATCATAGTTGATTACTGGATAGAAAAGAATAACCTTAACAAAGCCGAAATAATTGCCAATAACGAACTGGCACAGCAACTGCGTCTTAAAGCCGAAGAGGCCAAAAAAGCCTTTGCTCACCAAAGCCTGTTTAACGAAAAGATAGGAGAGATATGGTGTACGCTTGATAGGAATACTTTTGAGCAGCTAATTATGCCTAAAGTGCAGCAAACCATTACCAGTTGCCAAAACGCGTTAAAGGATGCCAAGCTTACCATACAGGAGATTGATGAAGTAGTAATGGTTGGCGGATCAACCCGCACAGCATTGGTTAAGAAAATGGTGGCAGAGTTTTTCGGTCGCCCGGTGCATGATGAGCTTAACCCAGATGAGGTAGTTGCCTTGGGCGCTGCCATCCAGGCTGATATTTTGGCCGGTAACCGTAAAGATATTTTACTGCTTGATGTTACCCCGCTTTCTTTGGGTATCGAAACCATGGGCGGCTTGATGGATGTAATTATCCCACGTAACAGTAAAGTGCCAACTAAAGGCGGCAGGCAGTATACTACCTCCATTGATGGCCAGGTAAATATGAAAATAGCTGTTTACCAGGGTGAACGCGACCTGATTAAAGAGAACCGTAAATTAGCTGAGTTTAACCTCAAAGGTATCCCCAGCATGCCGGCCGGCTTCCCTAAGGTTGATATTAACTTTTTGCTGAATGCCGACGGTATATTAACCATACAGGCTATTGAACTACGTTCTGGCGTAAAGCAAGAAGTGGAAGTAAAACCTACCTATGGTATTACCGATGAGCAGGTAGAACAAATGCTGATGGATAGCATAACCCACGCTAAAGACGATGTAAGTCAGCGCATGCTGATAGAAGCCCGTACCGAAGGCGAGCAGATGATTTACACCGTGGAGCGGTTTTTGCAAAAGAACGGCAGCTATGTATCAGCAGATGAAACCGAACAGACCAATAAGCACCTGGCATCATTAAAAGATGCTATTGCTACAGGCGATAAGGATTTGATACTGAAAAATATAGATGAAATAAATGAATACACCCGCCCCTTTGCCGAACGACTGATGGATCAGGCGATAAGTACGGCAATGCGTGGTAAGAGTATTGAATAATATACAGTACTTAATTTTATAGATGAGAAGGATTACAGCGGTATTTACATTTTTGGCAGTTACGGCTGTTTTTTTATCAGGTTCATTAAATAAAGCTTACGCTAATAATGCTACCGGCCTAAGTAAAAAAGATACTACGCTGAAAAGTGTAGCTATGATTGATACCATGCGGTATGATTCATTGATGAAGAATTTGGCCAATGGTGATAAAACCGGTAAATGGCCGGTTAAAAAATCGCCGGTACCGCTTCCTGGCGCTATTTTGCCTTTTAACCGCATTGTTGCCTTTTATGGTAATATGTATTCTAAAAACATGGGTATACTGGGCGAGTTTGAACCCAAGGTGATGATGGCCAAATTAAAAGCCGAATGTAAAAACTGGGAACAAGCAGATACGCTTACCCCTGTAATCCCCGCCCTGCACTACATTTGTGTAACCGCCCAGGCCGATGCCGGCAGGAATGGATTGCACAACCTAAGGATGCCTTTTAGCCAGATAGATAAAGTGATTGACATGGCGAAGAGCATGAATGCTTTGGTTTTTTTGGACATCCAGGTAGGGTTTAGCACAGTACAAACAGAGTTACCATTATTGGAAAAATATTTGAAAATGCCCAATGTCCATTTTGGCATCGACCCTGAATTTTCTATGAAAGAGGGGAGTTTGCCGGGCAAACGTATTGGTACCTTTGATGCCGACGATATCAATTATGTATCAGGCTATCTGAGTTCGCTGGTAAAAAAATATAACCTGCCTCCCAAAATGTTTGTGGTTCACCGCTTTACCAAACGCATGGTAACCAATTACCAGGATATTAAACTACGCAACGATGTACAGTTTATAATGGATATGGATGGCTGGGGTGGCCCCGAGTTGAAAAAAGGTACCTATAAATACTTCGTTGCCGGCGAACCGGTACAGTTTACAGGATTTAAGTTGTTTTATAAAAACGATATAAAGAATGTTCCGCATAGGATGCTTACACCCAAAGAGGTATTGGCTTTAAAGCCAAGTCCGATATATATACAATATCAGTAAGGAGAGTCTCCTAAGTGCTAACTAAAGGAGATGATTTTGAAAAAGCTATATGGGTAACAGAATATTGAGGCTTTAATTAGTCATTCTGTTAATTCTAAAATTCCGTAAATTCTCATTTAGCCAAATGCTATAGGGATAAAGAAGAAGCCTTGCGCCAAATTCGTTTTGCGCGTATAAAGGGTTGGCCAGCCCCATACAGCCAATTAATAAACACCTGGTTTGCTAACGGGAACCGCGATTTTGTTTTAATGCTTATGTAATGTATATTCTTTATATGCTTTTCAAGTCATATATTAGCATACCTGAATAATCACGATGAAACCTGTTTTTAAATATATTTTAGTCCTTTTAATTGTTTTGGCCGGGAAAATATCGTTGGCCCAGAATATGGCAGCAATAAATGCAATGGTAAGTAATCAGAGCATACAGATGAGCATTAACATGATGAACAGGATGAGCATGATGATGATGCTCAATAGGGGTGATTTTAACTTCAAACATAAGTTTTTTGCAACCATGGCAGATGGTAGCCGGAAGGAGATAGATTCACGGATTTTAACCGACGAAGCTACCCATAAAACTTACTTGCTTTATGTAGATAAAAATCTGCCAAGAAGTGATTCGAACAGAAATCAAAAAATCTATCCTGATCAAACTCTTGGCATTGAACGTATTGGCTTTGCTTTAGTTCCTGATCCCAGATTTGCTTTTAAAAGTAATACTGTGGAAAAAATTTGGAAAGGTATTGCTAAAGACTCTTGTTGGATGTTCAAGGTAATATCGGGCGATATTAATGTTTATTCATGTTTAAGTGAGGAATACTATAATCAGAGTCTGGTTGTTGGAATCCAACTACATGATGATGGCCCCATCGTTAAATATAATGAAGAAAATTTAAAGGAGATTGTAGGTGATGATATTGATGCTTTAAAAGATATTCAACAAAAAAAATATTTTAAAGCAATAAGGAAATACAATCATAACAGACAGAAAGAAGCCGAAAAATCCGCAAAAAAGTAAATCCCCGTTTCCGGGGATTTACTTTTTTTACAATTTGTCGATAGCGTCCTGTTCCTTTAATGCCGCGATATTGTTCTTATCGCTAAAGGTGTCTGTTTGGGTGGCAAAATCTTGCAGGATGCTTGCAATAGTGTCCAGGTTATCGGCTACACGTTGATGCATGTCGGGCAGGTCTCTCTCCAGTCTCTTATCGCCTAACTCTATATTGTCAACTTCAATTTTGGCAAGCTTGGTGATAATGGCCTGCTGGCTATTCTTCAAATCCTCTAATTCATGGACAATTTTTTCCATCAGTCCGAATTTCTTTAACTTATCCATAGTGTTGTGTTTTTAATTCTAATTATATATAGTTAACTCCAAATAATAAAAATTGTTTACCATTTGGATGTTTCATCTATAACTAATAATTTAGTTTAAAATAACTAATGCATTAGTTGATATGAGAAATATATTAATCCTCTCTTTTTTGATCTGCTTATTTAAAACAGCTATTGGCCAGCAATTGCCTGCTGCAAATGATGCTTTACTGCTGGATTATTACCAAAACCAGCGCTTTGCCGAAGCTGCCGATTTGCTCAAAAAAACCTATCCCGAGCCGGTAACCGATGTAAAGGTTTTGAGCAAGCTGGCTTATACGTCGCAAATGGCGGGTAAGCTGCCCGATGCGGAAGGCTATTATCAACGCATGTATAACATTGATTCCACAAACAATGCGGTGTTGTATAGCCTGGGCGCTATAAACCTGCGCAGGGGGAATAATGTAAAGGCCGAAATGTATTATAAAATTTTGAGCCAGAAGGATACCACCAACTTTTTAGTGTTTAAGCAATTGGGCAAAATTGCCATGGACAAAAGCGACTTTATAGCGATGGTGAATTACCTTGAAAAAGCAAACAGGATAAACCCCGCCGAAGCCGACGTAGCATCAGACCTGAGCGATGTGTATGTAAGTTTAAAAAAGATAGATCTGGCCGATAAGGTGCTGAACGCGGCAATAACCCAGGATCCTGATAATATTGTATTGCTGCAAAGCTTGCTTAAACTAACCTCTGCCGAAAATAAGTATGCCGAAGAAAAGGCCACGTGTTTAAAGCTGATCGCGTTAGGTGCTCAATCGGGCTATGTGCTAACCAAACTGGAATCTGCCTATTATAATTTAAAAGAATATGCCTGCAGTGCGGAAACTTTTGCAAACATACCGCAGGTTAATCAATCAGAAACCAGTTATTATATTGCTGCATTGGCCTACAAAGCTTTAAAAGATCAATCATCGGCCATTGAAAACCTGGCTAAAGCCATCGAAGCAGGTATCTCGCCCAACATCAGTGATTATTATGCAGAAATGGCCGATAGTTATGATATAAAGTTGCGATACAAAGCAGCTATCTCTGCTTACCAAAAAGCCTTGCAGTTTGAGGAGAAACCTATCATTTACTACCTCATGGCAACCATGTATGATGGATCGCTTAAAAACAAAAAACTCGCGATAAAGTATTACAGAAAGTTCGCGGGCAGCAAAATTACGGCTAAGCAACAAAAATATGTGGCTTACGCGCAGGCAAGGGTTAATGAGCTTTCGCGTTAGTGGTTCATTAAGCGGGCTACGTATTTGCCAATAATATCAAACTCCAGGTTAACTGTAGATCCTTCGCGCACATTATGCAGGTTGGTATGCTCAAAAGTATAAGGTATAATGGCTACCGAAAAACTGTTGGCTTTAGAGTTTACTACAGTTAGGCTGATGCCGTTTACGCAGATAGATCCTTTTTCAACAGTAACGTTGCCGCTGGCTGCATCATATTCAAAGGTATATTCCCAGCTGCCATCGTGCACATTAAATGCAGTGCACACAGCGGTTTGGTCTACGTGACCTTGTACAATATGGCCATCAAGCCGGGCGTTCATTTGCATGCAGCGTTCCAGGTTTACAGGTTCGCCGGTTTTTAGGTGTGCCAGGTTTGTTTTGCTCAGGGTTTCGTCAATAGCTGTAACCACATGAAAGCCATCGCCCAGGGCTATCACTGTGAGGCAAACCCCATTGTGCGCAACCGACTGATCAATCTTCAATTCATGTGCAATTGCCGATTCAACCGTGATATGTAAATTTCCCTGATCTTGTGTTAGATCGGTTACTTTCCCTAAAGTTTCTATAATGCCTGTAAACATAAACCCCTCCGGTCCCCTAAAGGGGGGACGTTTGATTAGCTTCAAAGCTAAAAATATTGTGGGTTTAATATGTCAGCCAAAAATGAATTTATTTGAAATTACTGGCCAGGTCTGTGCGTTTATTGCGAAGATCATTACCATTCTCGATAACCGATTTAAGATTAGTGAGATAAAACGTCCAGCCCACCTGGCATTGTACGTATAAGTTTTTGGATGGATCGCTTTCTTCTGGAATATTTTCCTGCGTTAGTTCCACAACTGTTAATCCATATTTATTCTGGATATCTACCGTAACTATGCTTCCTCCCGAAAAGGTGAATTTAAGCAAATCGCTGCCGTTATTCTCCAACACCTGGCCATTCTCAACCGTGGTATCATCATAGCCATGCCAGTACCAGGAATAGGTATCTTCTTTTTTTATAAATTCTTCGGGATCGCGCAGGCGGCCGGCAATAGCGTAAAAGTCTGCCTTACGCAAAAACCATTTCTCAAGACCTGCAGGAGTTGCCCAGGCCTCGTAAATACTGCGTACATCTGTATCAAAATCCGCAGTAACTTTAAATTTACTCCATCTTTCGTCTGCCATGATTTGAATTATTTTAGTGATTGGGTTTCGATATAAAAATAACAATATTACTTTACGCTTGTATATAAAAAGCTAAAAGCTTAGTGCAAAAAGCTGAAAGGCTGTTATAAGTTTATTTGTTGTGTTTCAAAATTAAAATTATGCCCAAACAGAGTGCCGGAATACTCCTATACCGAAAACTAAACAATATGATGCAGGTTTTCCTGGTACATCCCGGTGGCCCCTTTTGGAAAAACAAGGATGATGGCGCGTGGTCTATCCCTAAGGGCGAATATGAGGATGAGGAAGACCCGCTGGATGCCGCGAAACGTGAATTTTATGAAGAAACAGGCAGGTATATTGATGGGCGGTTTATAAAACTCAATCCCATTAAGCAAAAAAGCGGCAAAATAGTACAGGCGTGGGCCATTGAGGGCGATATTGACCATCATAACATCAAAAGCAATTTTTTTGAAATGGAATGGCCGCCAAAATCTGGTAAGATTCAGCAATTCCCGGAAGTGGATAGGGGAGAGTGGTTTAGCATTGAGCAAGCCTTGATTAAGATCAATCCCGGGCAGGTGGGTTTGCTGGAGGAGCTGGAGGAGCAAGTTAAAATATAATTTATCTCAAGCTCCTCTCAATACGTTATCATGTGTTTCCTTTTAGACAAACGTCAGCTTTGAACGCTGGCAATCGACTCACCCCGGCTACGCTCCGCTGGCCGACCCTCTCTTCACCTGCGGTGGAAAGAGGGTCGGAAAAATTTTCAAGCCCCTCTATGCGCGAAGCGGAGAGAGGGGTGACAAGCGCAGCTATGTCGGGGTGAGTCGACTCGCTGCCATTCAGTAACGTCATTTCCACCTCATAATTTCGCAAAATTTTGTTACTGGCGATGACGATTTAAGAAAACTTTTACCTTTCACCTCAAATATATAACTTAGTGCAATGAAGTTTTTCAAATATATCCCCGCTGCGTTTTTATTGGTTTTAATGGTGTCGTGCAAGCCAAAGCCCCGGGCTGTTGATGTGCCCGTGGTTGGTTTTGTTGATGCTTTTGAAGATGCTACCATATCCCAGGCCCGTATAGGTTTTATCGATGCCCTAAAAAAAAATGGATTTAGCGAAGAAAAGAAAACGGTACAAATAGAATACCGCAACGCTCAGGGCAATATCCCTACGCTGACACAAATTGTAAATTATTTTATATCAGAAAAGGTTGATCTGTTGGCCACCTGTACTACACTGGCCACAGTAACTGCTTTGCAAAATACTAAAACCATTCCCGATTTTGCCATGGTATCGCCCGTGCCAGAGCGGATGAAGGTACTTGATGCCAGTGGCAAAGCCCCGGCTAACCTGTTTGGCGCATTGGAAGAGTTGAACTATATTGATACTTCGTTTTCTATCATCCCTAAATTAATAAAACCAAAAGGCGCAAAGCTTGTGGTCGGGATGATTTATAACCAGGCGGAGCCGCAATCGGCAGATGCCGTTGACCGTATCAAATCACTGGCTGCCAGTCAGAATGTTACCATTGTTGCCCTTCCTGTAAATACATCTGCCGATGCACAGCTGGTTACACAAAGCCTGTTAAGTAAAAATATAGATGCATTTTTTGCTAACCCGGATAATACCGTATTTGCCTCGTTCGAGACGATATTGAAAAGCTGCAATGAAAAAAATGTACCCATATTTACCAGCGAAGCCGGTTTGGTGCAGCGTGGCGCAGTTGCCGCTTTTGGCGCGGATATTTACCAATGGGGATACCAGGCAGGTGAGCAGGCGGCCCAATATTTAAAAACGCATAAAACGAATGGTTTAAAGTGGGAGATGGTAAAAGTTAGGAAGAGGGTTTATAACGCTGCCGCTGCCAAAAAGTACAATATTACTATCCCATCAAATTTCGAGGCTGTTAAATAAATGGATTTTTACCTTACCGCCTTATTGCAGGGACTATGTTATTCGGCCATTGCGCTGGGTATTTATATCTCTATGAAGATATTTAACATTCCTGATATTACAACAGACGGAAGTTATACACTGGGTGGCGCGGTTACCGGTATTATGCTCACTCACCATCAATCTACCTGGGTTATTTTACCTGTGGTTATTATTGCGGGTGCATTGGCAGGCGCGTTAACCGGATTAATCCATACCAAGCTTAAAATAAATGCCCTCCTGGCTGGTATCCTGGTCATGACGGGGCTTTACTCTGTTAACCTGATTGTTTTAGGGCGATCAAATTTACCGGTGAGCAACCTGCCCTCATTGTTTAACAACCTGCACCTGATAGCTGATCCTAATCAGAATACATTGATCATTATTTCAATTTTTGTAGTGGTGGTCACTTTTTTAATCGGTTACCTGCTCAAAACAGATTTTGGTATAGCCATGAGGGCTACGGGCAACAGCGAATCCATGATTCGTGCCCTGGGCGTAAATACCGATAGGATGAAGATCACCGGGCTTGCGCTGGCCAACGCGCTTACTGCATTGAGCGGATATTTGATAGTACAGTTTCAGGGTTTTGCCGATATCAGCATGGGGATCGGGATTGTGATTGTAGGATTGGGCTCGGTCATCATAGCCGAAACGCTCATCAACTGGTTTCGAATTACTAAGGTGTGGCTCAGTTTAATTTTGGTGCTTACCGGCGCGGTAATATTTCAACTGGTACTTGCCCTTACATTAGCCATCGGCGTTGACCCTAACCTGCTAAAATTGGTTACTGCCGCTTTTGTATTGCTCATAGTTAGTTTACCCCGCTTATCATTCAATAAAGCCTCATGATAGTTATTAATGATGTTCATAAAGTTTTTAACAGGGGTAAGGCTAACCAGGTGAACGCTGTAAATGGCATCAGCCTGGATATTAAAAATGAGGAATTTTTGGTGATCGTAGGCTCAAACGGCTCAGGTAAAACTACATTATTGAACCTGGTAGCAGGCAGCGTGATACCGGATAAAGGGACTATCAGTATTGATGATAATGATGTAACCAAACTTGCCGATTATAAGCGCAGCCAATGGATAGCGCGTGTTTTCCAAAATCCAATGAGCGGCACGGCATCTGATCTGAGTATTCTTGATAATTTCCGGCTGGCAGCTATCCGCACAAAACCTAAAGGACTTTCCATAGGTATTGATGATAAGTTTAAGCAGGAGGTAAAAGACAAGATTGCCACATTGGGTATGGGGCTGGAGAATAAGATTGAGCAATCTATGGGTACACTTTCGGGCGGGCAGCGCCAGGCATTAACGCTTTTGATGAGTGTAATGGATAGCTGCAAAGTTTTACTATTGGATGAGCCCACAGCCGCGCTTGATCCACGATCTGCAGAGGTGGTGATGCGGACGGCTGATAAACTGATAGCCGATTTTAAACTGACTGCAATACTCATCACCCATAATTTAAAAGATGCCTATAACTATGGCACAAGAATAATACAAATGGGTGAGGGCTTGATCATCAATGATTTAAATCAAAAACAAAAGGCTGCCCTAAAGCAAAATGACCTTTTCAATTGGTTTGGTTAAAAATTGGCAAAATAATTGTAATGGAATCAATACCATGAAAAACAATAATTTTGAAACCATATCCGACGCTTACCAGTTAGTAAGCGGCGCCAAAATAAAAGGAAAACAGCAAGACGAAATTTTCGAGCTTGGAACGTATGACGCCCTGAAAAGAGGCTATACCCTTTACCCGCTGGAACACGGCATTAAGTACAATGATTTTAGCGTAATTGTATCAGAAAGAGAACTGAAAAACAATTTTTTGATAGAAGGTACTAAGGTTAACGCGGCTATAGCGGCTTAAAGACCTGGATATTATCCTTTGTTTAAAACGGTTGCCGCAGAGTGGCATAGCCACGGCTAATATTGTAACAACGGATTTCAATCCGCTGAAAAAGAACCAGCGCATAAAAAGAACCATTGGTTCGGCCTATGTGTTAAGCATGCTAAAGGTTATTTAGCATGCAAGAAACGCAGGTAGCCCATTAAAAACAAAATGCGCCGTGCCTACGGCACTCTTTTTTAATTCATTTACAATCCAACGGATTAAAATCCGTTGCTATAAGATCTTTCGAGCCTACGGCTCTATAAAAATTGTAAATTAATTGGTGACTTGGTTTTAGCCAAAGTTCTCCGCAATGTCATCATCAGCCTCACATTTTGCATTCTCCAACATTAATTGTAAATTTGTAAAAAAATAAATGATGCTGTTAAAATATTCATTCTGCGAAAAAACAATGTGGTCCAAGGGAGCACAGCAGAAGGGTTATGCATCAATAATACTCTTCTCAAGTCCGGTTTAGCGAAATAACTTAATTACACCGACAGAATTTATTACATCATTATTTATTCAATTAGTTTGCGTTAAGCAGGCATTTTATCACATAACAAATTTATGGACACTTATTATACTATAGAGGAAAAGTATTTGCAGGCCGTGGATAAGCTCTCCTATGGAAAAACTACCAAAGGACTTAAGTTACTGAACGAGATCATCAGCAATGATCCTTTATACGCACGTGCACACCACCAGCTGGGCATGATATATTATTACGAAATTAAAGATTACCAAACCGCAGGCTATCACTTTAAAACCTGTATGGAGCTTGAACCATCTTTTCCTGATAATTATACAGACTACCTTGATCTGCTTGTTTTTTTAAATATGGAAAAACTGGTAAACACCGTATCTGTCAAAGCCCTTAATACGCCCGGAGTAGATACCGCCGGTATTTACGATTTGCTTGGCTTATTCTATGAAAAAAACAAGCAATGGACAAATGCTTTAACCTACTACCATAAAGCATTTATGGATGTTACGGTAAATGAAGAAAGAGCAGATATTGAACAAAGCCTAAAACGTGTGCGCTCAAAAATGGAACATACGCTGGCCTACACTTATCATATTACGGAGTAAAAAGCAGAAAGCTTAAGGCTTAAAGTGGAAAGCTTTTCTGGAAATTAACTAAAAAAAATAGCGATGGTTTTACCATCGCTATTTTTTTTAGCCTTTAGCCTTTAGCCTTTAGCCTTTAGCCTTTAGCCTTTAGCCTTTAGCCTTTAGCCTTTAGCCTTTAGCCTTTAGCCTTTAGCCTTTAG
>NZ_JANYGH010000037.1 GCF_025362475.1 Mucilaginibacter sp. | reverse complement strand
CTGTAAGTTGCAAAATGCTGCTTGTTGTAATTAAAAATGCTAATACCTCCGTTTTCGGTTCCTATCCAAATGCTTTGACTAATACCTTCGGCAATACTTTGAATACTATTATTTGCCAGCGAGTTATCATTTGCAGGGTCATTAACAAAATGGCGAAAGGTACTGGTGGTATCATTAAATAAATTTAGGCCATGCTCAAAAGTGCCTATCCAAAGGTGATTATCCCGGTCGCGCAAAATACTGGTTACCCGGTTTGCCGATATGGAAGTTACATCCCTATCGCTATGTTTATAACTTATAAAATCGTTGCTTTTAGGCCGGTAAAGATTAAGGCCCTGGTCAAAAGTGCCAATCCATAAGTTATTTTGGCGATCTTTATACAGAGTGGTTACCCGGTTGCTGCTTAAGCTGTTGGGGTTGCCTTTTTTATTTTTGAAATGTATTGATTCTCCGGTTTTGATATCAAATAAATTTAGGCCCTGCGTTGAGGTGCCGAGCCACAATTTATTATTGCCTGCATAAATTATCCTGCTTACGTTGTCTTCAGATATGCTTTTGTTGTTCTTACCATTGTGCGCATAACGTTTAAAACGATCTGTTTTACGATCTAATTTGTTTAAGCCCTCGGATGTTGCTATCCAAAGATTACCGTTTTCATCCTCGGCAATATCAGCAATATAATTATTGGTAATAGTTGTTGGGTCGGTTGGATCATTACGGTAGATCTTAAATTTATAGCCATCGTAACGATTAAGACCATCGCCTGTGCCTATCCAGATAAAGCCCCGGCTATCCTGAAAAATGCAGTTAGGGTTAATTTCAGAAAGACCGTTTGCAGATTCCAGGTGCTCAAAATGAAGCTGCCTGTTTTGTGAAAATAACGATGCAGATATGGCAGTAAAAAAAATTATTAGTAAATATTTTAAGCCATTCATTTTTTGAAGATATAGATCAACAATAGTTAAAAGCAATTGCAGTGCTCAGCAGCATGAGTTACGTTTTATACGTTTCTTTTTATTAAAGGTTAATATTTTATGAAGGGCTAACAAGCTGGCATTCACAAAACAAAATCATAATTTTACTGAAGTTCTAAATATAACACCACGGAATGAGCAATATACCATTTACAACAATTGATTGGACAACAATTGATAAAATAGCGCATGACGGAGAAACGGGCATGGCTTTTTGGCAAACAATGCAATTTCCCGGTTTAAGGATCAGGATAGTGGAATATTCAGACATATACCTTGCCGCCATTGGTGCCGGAAAGGGCATATTGTACACTGCCTGGAGGGAGAGTTTACCACAGAACAGGAAAACGGCGAAAAAATAATACTTACAAAAGGAATGACCTATGTAGTATCCGACGAGTTGAGCTCGCACCGGTCTTTATCAAGCAAGGGTGTAAAGCTATTGATTATTGACGGTGATTTTCTGGAGTTGACCTAAGCACTTATTATAAAAAAAACTAAGCCCCCAATATTTTTGGAGGCTCAGCATTTTGTTGATGGTTTAAAAAGCTTAATCGCGTAAAACGTTATTACTCCTGTCCACATCAGGCAGCAGGTTATCAGGATCTACAATAACCCTGGCTATTTTTGAAGTAGTATTGCATTTAAAACTCCATTTAGGGCCGCGTTGCCAAACTTCAACAGGCAGTTTAATTACTTGCGTTTGCCCGTTTTGCTCAATGATCTTTACAGTAACAGGCATGGCCATTTCCCTAAGGTTTTCAATAGTGATGATTGCTCCTGATGCCGCTCCATTTTTATCGTACTTAATATCGGTAACGGCCTGGTCAAGGTTCCAGGTGGTGTAAAACCATTCTTTCCAAAACCATCCAAGATCTTCGCCGGCCGCGTCATTCATCGTTCTGAAAAAGTCATCTGGCTGAGGGTGTTTATAGGCCCATCTTTTAATGTAGGTATTAAAGGCATAGTCAAATCTATCGGCGCCCAAAACCACATTGCGTAATAAATTTAAGGCAAACGCGGTTTTGTAATAGTACATTCCTCCTTCATTATTTATTTCGGGAGCTACCATTAAGGGATCTTTTCCCTTCAACATTTGCGGAGTAATGCCTAATGCCGGGTTGCTTTTATCGGCATATTCGCCATTATTAAAGTGCGACCAGGCATAACCATTGATAAAAGTATCAAAGCCTTCATCCATCCAGGCAAAGCGCCTTTCGTTGCTACCTACTATCATCGGGAACCAATTGTGGCCCATCTCGTGGGTAACATCCCTAAACAGGTCATCATCTTTGATGCTATAGCTGCAAAACACAATGCCGGGATACTCCATGCCCAATGCCACACCGGCAACCACTACTGCCGAATGCCATGGATATTCAAAATAAGTTTGCGAGTAAAACTCCATGCTATGTTTTAAATACTGGGCTGCCCGGTTGTATTTATTAGCGCCTACACTTTCGGCAGGATAAACAGCCATGGCTAAGCCCTTTTTGCCGGATGGATAATTAACCCTTGCGGCATCCCATATAAACGCCCTTGATACAGACCAGGCTACATCGCGGGTGTTTTGCATTTTGTAATGCCAGGTTAGTGTGCCGGTTTGCTTTGGTCTTATGCCCTGTGTAAGCAGTTCCTGTTGTTTGATGATACTTATGGTGCTATCGCTCTTTGCTGCATCGGCCAAACGTTTAATTTGAACGGCGGTTAAAACCTGTTGCGGGTTTTGCAAGTCTCCGGATGCGGCAACAATCATATCGGCCGGTGTGGTAATAAAATAATCAACGTTGCCGTACTCGCAATAAAACTCGCCGGTGCCCATATAAGGCAGAGTGTTCCATCCCATCACATCATCGTAAACACACATCCGGGGGAACCATTGCGCCAATTGATAAATAATGCCATTTTTAGTAGGCTGCCTGCCCATTCTATCGGCGCCATGTTCTGGTATGGCAAAGGAATAATTTATCTTTATGCCTATTTTATCGCCATGGGGTTTTACTACAAAAGGCAAACGCAATTGCATGCGGGTATCAGTAATAGATGGCTTTATAGTATAACTTTTACCCATATAGGTAACTGTGGTGGTGGTTATCTGGTACCCTCCCTTAAAACCATTTGAATCAAATCTATCGCCCTTAACCGATGTGGTTGCTACTCCCCTGGAGTCTGATCTGAACAAATTCTGATCAAGCTGCAGCCATAAATAATTCAGTGTATCTGTGCTGTTATTGGTATAGGTGATGTTTACATCGCCCGATATGGTTGTATCTTTTTCTACCAACGCCGCGTGAATAACATAATCTGCACGGTTTTGCCAATATTTAGGTCCGGGAGCGCCATTGGCGTTACGGATATCGTTACCGTTGTGGGTAAAAAATCCGTGATCAAAAACCTGCAGAGGATCGTAAAGCGATTTGCTTTGCCCAAAGGCAGTAATGGGGAGCAATAAAACTCCCAGCAGCCATAATTTTTTATTTTTCTTCATCATGTTCATCTAATTCCATTATGCACTTCCAGGTTTATGCGGAGCCTGATAAGTACCGGTTTCTGAAATTAGATATTCGGCTTTAATATTACCCGGTTGGGGATAGCACAAACGTTTGATTAATTTTCATTAAACCAGGCTAAAGCGGAAAGTTTAAAGGTAAGGAAAGCCTTAATTGTAATGATGACGAGGTCAATCTTACGTTGTCAACAGCGCTCTTCTTTACATCATTAATATAAATGATTAAAAAATGACAGCTATCAAACGTTTGCGTGATGCTTTTAAATTGAGGGAAAGTATAAAAATGCAAAAAGGAGGCCCGGCATGAAAATCCGGGCCCCTCCATATTACATTATTCAATTGGGGGTATTATTCAATTTGGGGTATTGTTAAAAACGCTGATTATCAAAATTCGGGGCAGATGGAACTGTGATCACATTGAATTCATATTTGGTTGCCTGGTGACACGTATTACAGGTATTGGTAAGCAAGGCAAAATGATTTTTAAAAGCCGCCGCATCTTTTTGCTTTATCGCTTTTTCCAGGGCATCCATTTCTGGGTAGATCATCGCCAGCGCAGCAGCTTCCGGCGTATTCTTGTGGTATTTCCGGATTCTTTTAAAACCGCCCGATAATTGGTGCCTTTCATATTCTGCCAGTTTCCAGTTTTGTTGCTGCCCCGCAAGCCACAGCTTATAATGGTGCGGCTGCACAATGCCATTCATAATTTCACCGGTACCCGGTACATAGGCAGAATCCAGCTTGCTTTGAAGACTATCTACCCGGGCCTGCAATGCCTTATTACCACCGGCCGGTTGTTCACAGCTTGCCAAAAAGGCAGCGGGCAAAATAAACAGGATAACTATTATTGATAAACGTTTCATGTTCTGATTATTAAGTATGTTTTTATTTTACGATTAGCTTTACTTCAATATTGCCGCGCGTAGCATTTGAATACGGGCAGATCTGGTGCGCCTTATTTACAATTCCCTCAACTAACTGATGTTCCATACCGGGTATCTCCACATACAATTCAACAGCCAACCCAAGGAAGCCAGATTCAAGCTGCAACAGGTCAACTTTGGCCGTTACGACCGGTGTGGCCGACCTTACTTTTTCCAGCCTGAGAATATGCATTACGGCATTATCAAAACAGGCAGCATAGCCGGCCGCAAAAAATAATTCGGGCGTTAAATGTTCATCGTCGCTGCCGCCGAGCGCTTTGGGTAAACGCACATCCGCATCAATTAAATTATAATCTGAGTGTACATGCCCGTTTCTCCCTCCCGTGGATGTGGCTTTGATTGAATAGATTGATTTCATTTCAGTAGTTTTATTCTGGCTTTTAAATATTTCCGATTTTCGAATCAGGAATTAATTCTTAGCGTTTGTAGCTGCGGCTATAATCAGTTTTGCAACTTCTTTAGGGTGCGATTCATAAACAGAATGGCTGGCGCCTGCTATTTCTACCTTGTGGCTGTTTGCCCGTTTTGCATACATGCGTTCCAGGTCGGGATTAATGATACGGTCTGATTGTGCTACCATATACCAGCTCGGTTTAGTTTTCCAGGCGGGATTTTGAATAATGGCGTGGAATACTATATCTGCAGTCGGCATTTGTGCATTACCTTCAAAATTTGCAATAGCTGCAGGAAGATCAGCTGCGAAGTCTGCATGAAATTTGGAAGGATCTATATAATCAAACCCGTCTGTGCCTTTCTGTAGTGATTTATAGGCAGAAGGAAAGAGTTTGCCGTTTCCGCCTTCGCTTTCTCCTTTATCCGGCGCATGTGCAGCTATATACACCAGGCCGGCAACATGTGTATCATTGCCTGCTTCGGTAATGATGGCACCGCCATAACTGTGGCCTACTAAAATAGCCGGACCATTTTGCATATCCAATACCCGTTTTACTGCCGCCACATCTCCTTCAAAAGAAGTTAAAGGCTGCTGAACAACACTCACATGATAGCCTTTTTTCACCAGGATATCGTAAACAGGTTTCCACCCAGATCCATGTACAAATGCACCATGCACCAGTACAATGTTTTTTATAGTTGTAGTCTGAGCCTGTACACTTAATGTTGCGAAAGTACAGATGGCTATGACAGCCCATTTAAGTTTGATTAATGTTTTCATGATCTATAGCGTTTTGAGTTTGTGCCTAAACCACATGCTATTGCATGCCGGTTGTTTTTTTATGATATAAAATTAGCTTCGTTTAAAGCCGTACCCATGTTCTATTCGATGAACAGGCAAATCCAGTCGTTAAAACGCTTGATGAAGTATTTGAAAGCTTTTTGCTACGATCATGCGGCTAATTGAATCAGCAAAATCTGGCAGATAACTAATTACAGGGGGCGAAACAAAATAAAAAAGCAGCCTGAGATTGGGCTGCTTTATGGTGAAAAATCGTAGATTTTATTAGCCCGGCTGAGTTAAAAAGCCGACTAATTTTCCGTGCCTTTACTACTTTTAACTGACTGATAAAAGATGATCAGCAGCCTCACTTAGTGCTGGTTTACAAACCTCAGTTAATTCATTAATAAGCGAAACAATATAGGGGGTTTCGGCACTCGCTGCTTCTAAACTATCAAGCGTACTTTCTAAGCGGGGCAAAAGCCCCATGATAGCAACGCTGGTCTTCATGTTATGTGCAATATGGCTAATACGCGAATAATCAAGTTGATTCAACGCATCCTTTAAGCCAGACAGGTCACCCGGGATAGTTTCAATAAATTGCGAGGTAACTATTTTTTCATACGCTAAATTACCTTTGCTTATTGATCGCATATAAGTAAGATCAATAAACTTATATTCCGCCGGACCTGTTTGCGTACTATGATCCTCATTTGAAATTTTGGAAGGTAAAAGCTTCGCGATAAGTTTAAAAAGATCCTCTTCATGAATGGGTTTTGGGATATACTCGTTCATGCCATTGCTAATGCATTTTTCACGCTCGCCGGCCATAGCATGTGCCGTCATCGCAATGATAGGAACAGTTAGCTTCAAATCGGAGCGAATGTGGCGCGTTGCCGTATAGCCGTCCATTTGAGGCATCTGTATATCCATCAGTACCAGATCATAAGTATCCACTTTTAAGCGGTTGATTGCTTCAATACCGTTGCCAACAATATCAAAAGATGTTTTCCATTCGGTTAACAAATGCTTCATCAGGCTTTGATTCATGGCGTTATCATCAACCACCAGTATTTTTAATGGCTGATTGGTTTTTGCTATTAAATTGTCTGCATGGTGATTGATCTCGGTTAGCTGTTCATCGGCAATAGTGTAAGGAATATAAAAATCAAACGTAGTTCCGTTGCCTGGGATACTGCTTACACTGATATTTCCGTGTTGTAATAGCACCAGCGTTTTTACAATGGAAAGCCCTAACCCTGTACCCCCATAATTCCTTGTAATGGAATCTTCGGCCTGGTTGAAACGTTCAAAGATGGTGACTAATTTTTCTTTGTCAATACCAATTCCGTTATCAGAAACCTGGAAGCCTAACTTCAAATTTTTGCCATCAACCTCTTTACAGTAAACATACACCTTGATTTTTCCTTTGTCACTAAATTTAAGCGCGTTCCCAATCAGGTTGACCAGGATCTGGGTCAACCTTGTGGCATCGCCAACAAGCGTATCAGGAACCTTGCTGTCAATTTCGCTATTAAAAACCAGTCCCTTTTGTTTTATTTTTTCCTGGAATAGCGTTTCTAAAGATTGTAAAAGGCCGCTGACGCTAAAGGGAGCATTAACAATACGCATCATTCCAGCTTCAATTTTCGATAAATCGAGAATATCATTGATGATGGTGAGCAAATTTTCACCTGCACTTTGAATTGACCCTACAAATTCGCCGGAGTCTGCATCCAGGTTACGTCTTTTTAATAAATTGGTAAAACCAAGTATCGAATTTAAAGGTGTACGGATCTCATGACTCATATTAGCCAGGAAGTTTTCCTTTATCTGAAGTGCTTCCAGCGCCGTTTTTTCGGATTTATCCAGTTTAAAAATTAGCCGGGCCTGCAAACGAAATTGTGCTATAATAAACCAGGTTAACAAGCCACCGCTAATTAACATAAAAGCCATCAGCAGGTTACCATAAATACGGGCCTTGCGCGATTCGCTGGCAATTTTATTGCTCAGGTTTACCATGAGTGTTTGCCGGTCATCATAAACTTTACCTACAATGGTGGTAATCTCGTCAGATATGCGCCTGGCTCGAGGGTTAGCAATAAAACTGGTATCCTGCATATTCCCCGTTTTAAAATACCGGCTCAGCAACCGGTCTTTTATTTTTATCTTTTCCTGCGCTAGCGTGTTAAGCCTGTTAAAACGTTTTTGTGCCGCGGCGTCACGATCATTTGACTTGAGGGAATCGAGAAATACTTTTACGGCATTAATTTTGGCATCTATTCCCTGTAGGTGCGAGGTATCGCCGGTGGCGATGGCTGCTCTTATCCTGCTCTCCACACCTAAAATATCGCGGTCAACTTCGCGCAGGTGGTTACTTAACCGCAGCTCCTTAAGCAAATGTCGGTTGCCATCCCGCATGGATCTCATGCTCTGGAGAAAATTAAAATGGAGTACAATTAATAAAACTGTACCTATTAAAAAAGAGCCGAGAATAAGATATATAAAATTTTTGTTAGCCATTACAAAAGATGCTGAACGTTATTGATGGACAAATATCAATGCATGAAATCAATTTTAACCATAACATTCGTTTAACAAGGTTATTGCATCGTTAAACTGGCCAAATTCATCGTTGTTAAAATATGTTCATCCGGTTGGTTAATGCCTTGCGGTAGGCATCGGCAATCGGCAGAAATTTACCGTCTATTACCAATCCGCCATCCTGCAATGTATCAATTTTGCCTATGGCAACGATATACGACCGATGTACCCTGACAAATTTGGAAGGAGGCAATTTCTCTTCGGCCGATTTCATGGTACCATGGATGGCGTACATTTTTTGCGGGGTATAAAATTTCACATAGTCGCCCATGGCCTCTGCATATAAGATATCTTCCAGCTTTAACCTGCGAATTGTGGTAGAATCCCGCACAAAAATAAATTCATCTACTGATACCCTAACCTCTTCTTTTTTACTTTCCAGTATTTCCCTGGCTTTATCCACGGCTTGCAAAAACCTGCCCGGGGTAACCGGTTTAATAAGATAATCAGCTACATTCAATTCAAAAGCCTCTACCGCGTAGTCTTTTTTTGAGGTTGTAAAAATGATCAGCAAATCTTTGTTTTTAAGATTTCTTGTTAACTCGATGCCGGTCATTTCGGGCATTTCAATATCCAGGAATAAAAAGTCAACATCATCTTCCTGTAAATGATTATAGGCTTCTATAGCATTACTATACTCAGCAATTACATCCAGATCAGCAATCTGGCTTGCCAGCTGGCTAAGTGTGGCGCGCGCTATCGGGTTATCATCGATGATTAAACAAGTCATGGGCAGGAGCTATTTTATAGCTAAGATAATTCAATTTTTTAATGTTACAGGGATTGAAGCCTGGTAATTTAATCCATAAAAAACAGGCTCGTTGGCTATTTGCAAGCGTGTGCAAAATGTAAATTGTTTGCTAACTGGATGTATCCGGATAATTAACTTTTAAATTTACGCATTGATTTAAATGTTTAATTGTACCGGTATTATGCTAAACTTAACAAATGCAATTGTAGAGGTAGAACTGCCGGATGCTTTTGCAATTAATTATTTACAGGGCAAAATTGATGCACAATTACCCCCATCCCGATTGATTTATAACCGTATAATCCTGGTTGAGGATGGTGAAGGCGAGTTGCAGATTGATGAAATGACTTACCCTGTTTTGGGCAATGAATTGTTTTTATTATCAAAAGGCCAGGTTATTTATTTTAAACCGGATTGTAAAATAACAGGATACGAAATTTGCTTTGGCGATTATTTCTGGGAAAGATCTCCTGCCAGCGCCAACAACTGTAAATCTGTTCTGTTTAATAATACTGCAGTAAACCAGGTATTGCCCCTTAACCGGCCAGATAAAAAAGAAATCTGCGCTTTGTTTAAAACCTTGCGCCATGAATACTTAAAAACCAATTATATCAATAAAACGGATGCACTGGCGGCCTATCTCAAGATCATCATGATTAAAATTGCCAACATCAACGCTTCACTCATCAAGGGCTATGATAACCAGGAAAAAATGCTCTACCGTAAGTTTATTGAGCTCATCAGCACGCAATACCAGAAAACGCATGAGGTAAGTGAATATGCCAGCCAGCTTGGAATTCCGGCAAGAAAATTATCTGAACTTTCCAGGCGTTGCAGTGGCAGCGGAGCCAAGGATCTGATAAATGGGCAGATACTGGCGGAAGCAAAACGATCTCTCCAATTTTCATCAAGCCCCATCAAAGAAATCGCCTTTCAGCTTAATTTTTCCACGCCCGAGCAATTCAGCCATTTCTTCAAAAAATACGTTTCAGCATCGCCCGCTGATTACCGGAAAAGCCACATAAATATTGGCATGTGATTAACCGGTTCTGACATTCCACAGGTGCATCCCAGGGAATACATTTGTTGAAACAAATTCAACAAATTATGTCTGTCAATAAATTTACATCGATAGCCGGCATTAATATCCCTGATAGTGCCCTGGCCACACAAGCCACTGAGTTACTGCGGGAGCATGGCACATCATTCATCTATAATCATTCCATGCGGGTATTTCTTTTTTCATCCCTTAACGGAAAGCGCCGCAACTTAAAATATGATGCGGAGTTGCTTTATATCAGTTCGGTATTTCATGACCTGGGATTAACGCCTCACTACAGCAGCCCTGATAAACGTTTTGAAGTAGATGGCGCTAACGCAGCCCGGGATTTCCTGAAAAGCCATAACGTACCTAAAGAAGCACTTCAACTGGTGTGGGATACTATAGCGCTGCATACCACTATTGGCATTGCCGAATACAAAGAGCCCGAAGTAGCGCTTATGTATTCGGGAGTAGGTTTGGATGTTATGGGAGAAGGTTATGAAAACCTGAGCAAAGAAAACCGCGAAGAAATTATAAGTATTTTCCCACGTGATGACTTTAAAAACAGGATCATCCCCACCTTTTTTGGTGGTTTTGAACACAAAACGGATACTACCTTCGGAAACATTAAAGCAGACGTTTGCGCTTACATGATCCCTAATTTTCATCGTAAAAATTTCTGTGATTGTATCCTGCACTCTCCCTGGAGCGAATAATTATGCTATGAACGGCATTGCCCGGTACAGATGGAAAGAGTTTTTCCATCTGTGCCGGGCGCCGTTTTAATAACAGATCAGTAACTTACTCAATCAAATTAAACAGGATCAATATGGTTGTGACAAAAACAACCAGGATGCCAACCAAAAACAAAACATCTGCGATTTTCTCCCATTTGCCTCCCTCCCTGATATTGCCCCTGATGGAAAGAAATGAAAGTACGCAACTGAGCATAAACGAAATGATGGCAACCATCACTATCTCGTCAATAACGGTTCTTTGTGCAGCTTTCAGGTATTTTAAAGAGGTCAATACCACAAAACACAAACCTAAAAGATTGGATGATGCGTTTAAAATATGGGGCGACTTGCTGTTTTGGCGTTCATTCATGACATGGCATTATAATATTGTTGTTTAACCGCGATTTGCTTTATTATCCTTACCTGTTGTTATCTGCGTTAACTACCTGTCCGCCCCTTATTTCGTCTGTGGCATCATGAATAAGTATATCCCCAATTTTTAAATTACCGTAAACTTCCAGGCTATCTGTAGTTTCTCTTCCCTTTTGCACATTCACCCATTGGGCCTTGTGGTTAACCACCTTAATTACAAATACACGCTGGGAATTTTCGGCCACTGCACTTTGCGGAACAATGAAGGTTTTTTGTGCATTGCTTAGCTGCAGGCTTACCTGGGCAAACATGCCGGGTAACAGCAGTTTATCTTTATTGATAATATCCATCTGCATTTGCTCAGACCTCAGTTCGTCGCTCATGCTTCCTGCCATACGGTTTACAACGGCTGCAAATTGCTTACCCGGTAAAGTTTTAACAGTGAAATGAACGGTATCCTTATCAGAGAAATAGCTGGTAGCAGCCTCGGGCACATCAACAACCAGCCGCAGTTTTGTTTGCTGCTGTAAAGTAAGCATAGGCTTGTTGGAGCTTTTATCTGATGGGGAAACATAGGCACCGGGATAAACATTTCGTGAACTGATCACCCCATCAAAGGGTGCTCTTACTTCAAGGTAGCCTCTCAAATCTCCCGACAGTTGGTATGCCGATTTTGCCGCAAGCAGTGATGAACTATCGGCACTCATTTTAGCATGGGCCATATCCAGGTCGTTTGGTGATATAGTTCCCGGAGCTCTGCTGGTTTTTAGCAAACGGTCATAATTGGCCTTGCTTCCACGGTAAATTGCTTCTTTTGTGTGCAGATCCTCTTGCGTTTGTTTCAGGGCGGCGGTCATTTCCGGGGCATCAAGCACCATCAGTAACTGACCCTGGTGTACCTCGCTGCCAACATCTACAGTCATGGTTTTTATAAAGCCATTTACCTTGGCATAAAGATCTACGGTTTGATAAGGCTGGAGCACTCCAGGTATGCTCATGGTGGTATGAAGTGTTCCCTTTTGCAAACTGAAAACGGGTACCTTATTTGCTGGAGGTGTAACAGGAGCTTGTTTGCTTTGGCAGGCGGCCAACATACTGGCGGCCAATGCACATATGATAACATTATATGGTTTCATGAGTTTTGTTTGTTTAATTATTTGACAATTCTTTTTTAGGATCATAGTAAATGCTTTCCTGATCATCAGGATCCAATGACACCGGGTGAACCGGAGCGTTACGCCTGATTAAATAGAAGATTACCGGCAAAATGAATAACGATACAAAGGTGGAAGCGATAAGGCCTCCTATAACAGCCCGGCCAAGCGGTGCGGTTTGCCCTCCGGCCTCGCCCAGGCCCGAAGCCATTGGAATCATTCCGGCAATCATGGCGATGGTAGTCATCAGAATTGGCCTCAGGCGCAACTCCATGGCCTCGATGGCAGATCCCATCGCATCCTTGCCCGATTTCCTGATTTGCTCGGCATTGGTGATCAATAAAATGGCATTTGAAACTGACACCCCTACAGACATGATAATGCCCATATAGGATTGCAGGTTAAGGCTTGAACCCGTAGCCAGTAACATGAGCAAAGCACCCACCAAAACGCCGGGGATGGTAGTTATTACAGTGAAACCCAATGGGAAGGATTGGTAATTGGCCGATAACATCAGCATTAGAATAATGATGGTGATGAGCAAGCCTGATTGCAGGCTACTGAGTGTTTGATCAAGAAGAATAGTCAATCCCCTTACCTCTACCGATATTCCGCGTGGCGGTGCACCAGCGTTCTTTAGTATTTTGTTTATTGCTGCAGAAGCGGAACCAAGATCTTTATTATAAATATTGGCCACAATTGATAAGAACCTTGTAGCGCCCTTGCGATCATATTCGCCGACAATTGGAGCCAGGTTCAGGGTGCATACATCGCCAAGCACGGGCCTGGCCCTGCCCTTAAATATGGGAATCGCGGCCAGCTGATCCATGCTGCCTATATCAGCCTGGGGTATTTCTACCTGCACTTCGTAAGAGTTAGCATTTTTTTGATCCAGCCATAAATTTTTATCAGTAAACCGGCTTGATGAAGTGGCCTCTGTGATACAATTGCTAACGTCTGTCATCGCGAGCCCCATTTGCTTAACTTTATCGCGATCAATATTGATTTGGATGGAAGGACTGTTTAGTTGTTGCTTGAGCTGAACATCCCTTAAAAAAGGAACCTGTTTCAATTGGGCAATCAGCGAATCGGCAAATTGCTGGCCCTGGGCAATGTCCTTGCCCATTACGGCAATTTCTACGGGTGTAGATGAACCCTGGCTCATGATTTTACTCGTCAGGTCAATTGGTTCAAATGACAATGTTACTTGGGGCATTGCCTTGTGGAGTGCATTGCGCAGGTTTTCCTTTACATCTTTTATGTTAACCTTGTAATTATCGCTTAGGTTAACCTGCATCACAATTTCGTTGGAGGCGCTCATGAAAAGAATGACCGGCAGCGTAGGGAAAGATGACGGGTGCTGCCCTGCAAAAGCGGATATAATGGCTACATTGTTGCGACCTACTGTTTGATATAATACCTGCTGGGCTTCCAGCATTGTTTTTTCAGTTTCTTCCAGCCGGGCACCCTGCGGTGCACGTATGCGGATCTGGAACTGGCCGCTATCCAGCTTAGGCAAAATATCTTTACCAATTATTGATACGCTTAAGCCAATAATAAAAACAGAAATAACTACATATAGCGCAACGCTTAACTTGTTTCGCTTCATCATCCACTGCACAATGCGTACACAAGCTGATCTGAAGCGGTCAAATTTGGTTGGCTTTTGCTCCCTGGCAGGTAACTCTATTTTATGATCGGGTGTTTTTAATATCCAGTTGGATAACACCGGAACAAGCGTTTGCGATAGCAGGAACGCGGCAATCATAGAAAAACCGACGGCCATTGATAGCGGCAGAAACATTCCCTGTGGTACACCGGTCATGAACAAAGCCGGCACAAATACCGCCAGGATGCTTAACAAGATCAGCAGCTTTGGCAAAGCTATCTCTTCACAGGCATCGGCAATGGCGCGGGCCTTGTTTTTGCCCATTTCCATGTGCCGGTGTATATTTTCGATAGTAACGGTAGACTCATCCACCAAAATCCCTATCGCCAGGGCCAGGCCGCTCAGTGTCATTATATTAAGCGTCTGCCCAAATAATTTCAGCGCAAGTGTGCCGATAATAACCGAAAGCGGGATATTGACGATCACGATAAAGGCGCTTCTGCGGTCGCCCAAAAAGATAAGCACCATTAAACCGGCCAGGATAGCCCCGGTTACTCCCTCGCTGACAAGACTTTTTACCGCGTTGATCACATAGACAGATTCATCAAACTCAAATTTTAAATTCACATCTGCCGGTAAAAGGCTTTGCATATTTGGGATAGCCTTCTTCAAATCCTGTACAACCGTCCAGGTAGAAGCGCTGGAAGCTTTGATTACCGGGATATAAATAGCCCGCTTACCGTTAATGTAAGCGAATCCGCTGGTAATGTCCGCGCCATCCACTACTTTGGCTACGTCTTTTAAATAAATTGTGGCGCCATTTTGGTAAAGCAGGGGAATATTTTCAAAGTCTTTAATATTTTTAAGTACTGTGTTGGAAGGCGTTAGATAAGCAGTACGGCCAATATTAACAGTCCCGGCCGGAGAGATATGGTTATTATCCTTTACTGCGGCAGTTATCTGGTCGGCAGTTACGTTGTGGCTGCGCATCAGATCAGGATCTACCTTAATAACCACCGTTCTGGCGTTACCGCCAATGGGAGGCGGTGAAGTTAAGCCGGGAATTTTTGAGAAATTTGGCCTTACATATAAGCTTGCTAAATCCTGCAATTCGTTATTGCTGCGTTTAGAGCTACTGATGGTTAGCTGCCCAACAGGCAAAGTGGACGCATCAAAACGGATAATGATTGGTGGCGGCGTTCCCGGTGGCATTTCTGCAAAGGCCCGGTTGGTTAATGAGGTTACTTCTGCTGCGGCCTGCGCCATATTGGTACCATCATAAAAACTTAGCTTCAAAAGGCTTAGTCCCTCGATGTTATTGGTTTCAATAGATTTTATTCCGCTAACGTATAAAAACAAGTTTTGGTAATTGGTTGATACAAACCCCTCCATTTGCTGGGGCGACATACCGCCATAGGGCTGAGAAACATAAATTGTTGGTAAATTGATATTAGGAAAAATATCAATGTTGATTTCTGTAGCGGCAACAATGCCAGCCAATACCACACCAATGATTAAGACAATAACCGTTATAGGTTTTCTTAATGAAAGTTGAATCATGTTCATAACTGTCGCTTTAAAATTGGTTGGTGAATAGATTTAAATCGCCCGATGAGCCTGAGATGTAGAGCAGCGACTGCCAAACGGCGTTGCTTGCAATATCTTTATCGGTTTCTGCCCTGTTTAAATCGTAAAGTGTTTGGGTAACATCTACTATAGTTGCCAGTCCGTTGCTGTAGAGTGTTTTTTTCTGTTCATAAGCATCGCTGGCTGCCTTAAGCTGAATAGGAGCTTCATGATATTTTTGTAAGGCATTGATCAATTGCTTATTCCCTTCTTCCAATTGATTGGTGAGGTTGTTTTCCTGGTAGTGATATTCGTTAAGCAGCCCGTTTGATTGAAAGTGCTGACTTTTTACTCTTGAAGATACTCTGCCCAAATTGCTCAGGTTCCAGGTAACACCTACCCCTATAAGGTAATTCCCTCTTATAGGCTCAACGCCGTTAAAATAATTTTGACTGTAACTCCCAGGTTCGGCAGGATTATAACCCGTGCCGAAGCCAGATCCCCTGCCCTGTAAAGCGCCAAATAAAGATACTTTTGGCAAACTTGTTTTAGAAAGATAAGAGGCTGCAAGGTCGCTGCTTTTTACTCTTGCCGCTAAAAAAAGCAGTTCGGGATGATTGGCGATGTCATCAAGCGGACGTTGTGGTAAGCGGGCGGGCAGCTGATTGATATATACACTATCTAAAGTAAAATCCTGTCGGCTTATCCCCAATTGCATGGCCAGGTTAGCGGCTTGTTTTTGTTCATAGCTAACGGCATCGGTTACGGCTATTTTTGCTTTGGCAAGCTCGGCATTGGCTATTGAGCTGTCAACGCCAGCGTTTAAACCATTTACAGTTCTAAGCAGGATAACATTCCTTAGCTGTTGAACACGTGAAAGATTAACATCCATTGAATAATGCAGCCGCTGTGCCGCAAGCAGGTTAAGGTAGGCTCCCGCGGCTTTAACCTGCTGTTGAAACTTTTCCTGTTCCAGATCGGCAGCGTCGCGGTCATAAATTCCGCGGGCTTCTGCAACATGTGCCTTTTGAAGACCAAAGGAAAAAATGTTCCAGTTAACTTCTGAAGAATAAAGGGAAGCAAAAGCAGAATTCCAGTTCTGGGTTGCGGAAACAGGTCCCGATGTGGTGGAAATTAATCCGTTGAGGCCAGAGGGTAAACCGCTTAAGCCGTTAACCGTTCCGTAAGCCTGCTGTGCAGATAAAATAAAATCGGGTAAACCGTCACGCTTTGCAGCGGTTATGCCTTCGGCAGATGCTTTGGCATAATTATCTTTAGCCTTTAATAATTGTTGCTGATTTATGGCAATATTAAGCGCATCTTTCATGGTTAAGATACCGCTGGTGTCCTGTGCCCTGGCCGACCGGGCTACCAAATTGAGGCAAAAGGCCGCCAAAAGGCTGAGCAGGAGCAGCTTTTTATTCGCTTTCATAATAAAAAATATTAAAATGTCTGTGTTATGAGCCATCAATGGCTCACCTATAAGTCTTATGTGTTATCCGGAAAAACCCGGCAGGAGATAGAAAACACGATAGCAGACGCGGTCAATACCAGCGATTGCTTAAACTAAAACAGAGACACCGGTGGGGCCCGGAGCGGAAGTAAAGGGACAGGATTAACCAATACAAGATGTTCCCGGAATGGAACATAAACCCTGATAATAACAATAAAGATCAGGACAAAAGAAAGAAGAGCTACCGCCGGGGGAACGGCAATTGGCTGGAATTTCTGCGTATAACATTGTAACTTACAATGAATAATGGCAGCCCTAACTTGGATTCCTTTAGTAGAGCTGATTTCGCTTTTGAGGTTTTTATTCAGACACTGTGCATAGCGTATAATAACCCTCCCCTGTAATCCTGTAAAAATCAGGAAGACAAGCAACAGCTTTAATACGTTATGCAGTTTCTTTTTCACTTTAATTTTATTTACTATTCATTTAAATAAATTGCGCTGTTTAGGCTTTTAAACCGCCAAACAGGCTCAGCAGCATCACACTCAAAACAATAAAGGTAATTACGATATACAGCTTATCTTTTTCGACAAAAAATGCGACAAGTGAGAAGGCGATGCGCAAAATGGGGGTCGCTATTAAAGCAATCACTCCTAACTGAATGATGCCTTTGGTATTTAAGCTCAATACGCTTTTGAAAATCCCTCCAAAAGTGGTGTATTTAACGCTTTCTCCACCAAATACATGGTATTGCGGCAGGCCGGATTCACTATGATGATACAGGTAGCCAAGACCACCGATAAATACAATAATACTCGAAATGATGACACCGTATCTTAATAATTCACCTATCATCTTTTCAACGTCCTGATCGGCCCAATAGCTTTTTGATAATACCTTTTTCATGTTAAATATTTTAATACGTTTTTAAAATCTATGTTGATAACCGTTATAAATCATTTCCAGGGCAACGAAGGTGATGGCAACACAAAAGATCAATCTTAACACCTTGGGATCCATGCGACTAAGCAGCTTGGAGCCGGTAAACGCCCCGCCTAATACCCCCAGCATCACCGGGAAAGCAATACCTGGGTCCATATAACCCCGCTGCAGGTAAATAACCGCACTTGCAGCAGCTGTAACCCCAATCATAAAATTACTGGTGGTGGTGCTCACCTTGAAAGGGACGTGCATAACCGTATCCATTGCCAATACCTTTAATGCGCCAGAGCCTATCCCCAGCAGGCCGGATAAAACGCCAGCCGCAGCCATAATCGAAAATCCGCCGCCCACATTGTTCAGCTCATAAGTTACATCACCATCTTTGGTGGGATAGCTCCCGTTAAGCTTAAGCAGGTGAGAAAACTTACTGCCCACCGGCAATGCCAGCTGGTTCTTTTTTCTTAAGGACATCGCTGCCGAGAAGATCAGCACAATACCGAAAATAACGGCAATGGCATTTGTAGGCATATACACGGCAATGAATGCACCAATTACAGCCCCAATCGTGGTGGCAATCTCTAAAAACATACCTAAACGAATGTTAGTGATCCCCTCCTTTACGTAGGCGCTGGCTGCTCCCGAAGAAGTAGCAATGGAGGCCAGTAAAGCTGCACCTATAGCGTAGCGGATATCCACATGAAACACGAGGGTTAACAAGGGAATAATAACTACCCCGCCGCCAAGTCCGGTCAGCGAACCAACCAGCCCGGCCAGGTAGGCACCTGCCAATAAAATTAATGTGAATGTTAATATGGTCATGATTTATTATTGTTTAAAAGAGATGCAAACAAGTTGTTAGATTTATTCGAAATGCGATGGATGAATGTAATTGCTGAATAGTGCTTTAATGGGGCAGTACATGGTAAAGGCAGTTACTTCAAGGTAAAATATAACCGGCGCGATAAAGAACATGGTATGAGTTCCATAATCCCAGTCAATAGCAGATAACATTGGCATGGTTATAATAAATGCACCCCGGATAATAGCCTCGGTGTTTGTCAGGTTTTCTCTGCTATCCTTTAAAAACCATTCACTTTTTGTTTTGACTGGTGCAACATCATTTTCTTTTGTTAAAGGAGCAGCAATTGACGTTTGTTCCGTAGTTCTAAACTGAACCGATTTCCGTTTTTTAGCAATTTCTGGTGCGGGCGCTAATTCTAATGTTTTCATGATATTTTACATTTATTGTTTAGCAATTGTGTTTGTTGGCATAAAATTATGCGGCACCTGATATAGCTTCGCAGGATATTCGGTGAACAGGCAAAAACTATCGTTGAACCCTGGCAGGACCAGCTTTGGCAAATGTTTACAACGCGAAATAGGAATATTATTGACAACCGGGGATCGTCGTATTTATAAGCAAGATACCTTTGGTTTTTGAGTGACGCCGCCGCTAAATGGGATTTTCAAAGCACATTACGGGCTACCTGGAATAAAAAAAGGCCTCACGAAATTCGTAAAGCCTTGTTATCAATGTGGAGAATATCGGAGTCGAACCGATGACCTCTTGCATGCCATGCCTGATTTCGGACATTATTTAGTATTTTGCAGTTTGAAAATTTATATCTAACTTTATGTTTATCAATATATTAGTTAATTTTTATTAAGTTATTCTCAGTAAAAATAGATAATAATTGTTGTACCTATGTTGTACCTAAATATGCAAGTAGAAAATTATGTCTGTTTCCACTAAATTAATACTCCGAACAAGCAAAATCTTAAGCAATGGCGAACATCCTATTATGTTAAGAATAACCATCAATCGTCAAAGTCAATTTGTTACTACTAAAAAGACAAGTTCAGTTGACCATTGGGATGAACAGGGCCAATCTGTTAGAAAAACCCATCCAGATAACAAAACAATTAATCCCCTACTTAAAAATATTAATTCTAAAACTGATCTGTATTTACTTAATGCTGGGGAGGAAGAAAGTGTCGTTAATTTTGATGATATAAAGCAAATCGTTTTAAAGCTTACTAGTACGGACAGAGAAATTAAAACTAAGTCACTTTTTTCATTCTTTGAGGACGAGATTAAACGTTTAAAAAGTCAAGACCGGTTAGGTTATGCGGAGACTTATCAATCAACTCTGAATTGTATTAAGCGGTTCACTAATGAAAAAGACTATGCTTTCATTAATATTCAATTAGACTTTTTGCGAAAATTTGAAGTTCATTTAATTGAACGAAGTTGTGCGATTACTACAAGGAGTGTATATTTCCGCACTTTTCGAACATTGTGGAAGACAGCAATTAAAGACAAACTTTGTCCTGAAAAACATTACCCTTTTAAAGACTTTGCCTTTTCAAAATATAATGCTCCCCGAACAAAAAAACGGGCTATAAGTAAAGCACAAATTGATAAAATACTTGAAATAAAAATTGATCCCAAAGATGATGCAATACTGAACTCTCGTAATTATTTCATGTTTAGTTTTTATTGCAGGGGATTAAATTTCACAGATTTAGCCAGTTTGAAGTGGGAAAATATTGTAGACGGTGAGTTAAATTATACCCGCGCAAAAACTGGTGAAGAATTCCGCTTTAAACTTCATGGATTAGCACTCGATATTATTAGCCATTACCAAAACATGGATGGCAATAGTGATGCAGGCTATATATTCCCTATACTTTACAAGCGACATGCTACACCGGCGTCGATAAGAGATAGGAAGAAAAAAATACTAAAAAGAGTCAATGGAGACATTAAGGAGCTTGCCAAGTCTGTTGGAATAGAGAAAACAGTCACTACCTACGTAGCTCGTCACTCTTATGCTACTATATTGAGAACTAATGGCATATCTAAGGAGGTAATTAGCCAATCCTTAGGTCACGATAGCTTGAAAACAACAGACATTTATTTAGACGATATCGGAGATCCGGTATTGGACGCTCTAATAAATGCTGCCCTATAACCCATTAGCTTAAACGACCTTGCGGCTACTTTAAATATTTCAATAACTTTGAGCAATGACCGATTATATAGAAGAAATTAAAACTATACTATTACAAGCAAGACAGAAAGCTTACACCACAGTTAACACAGCAATGGTGGAAGCCTATTGGATGATCGGAAAGCGAATTGTTGATCAAGAACAACATGGTGAAAATCGCGCCGCTTATGGCGAAAATATATTAAAAGAACTTTCCAAAAGCCTGACAGGCACATTTGGCAAAGGATTCTCTTACTCAAATTTGTATAACTTCAGACAGTTTTATCTGACTTATTCGGAGCATGACAAATTCTACACACTGTGTAGAAAATTGACCTGGAGCCATAACCGATTAATTATGCGGGTTGAAAATATAGAAGCACGAAATTATTATTTAACAGAAGCTGCTGAACAAAATTGGAGTGTCAGAACGCTTGAACGCAATATTGAGACTTTTTATTATCATCGAATACTATCTTCAGGTAAAATATCTAATGAACTTAAATTAAACTTAGCGAATGAGCAACAACAGCCCGAGGATTTTATAAAAGATCCGTATATTTTTGAGTTTCTGAATATCCAACAGCCAATTGATGTTAAAGAATCCGCAATTGAAACTGCCTTAATTGAAAATCTCCAACAGTTTTTATTGGAACTTGGTAAAGGTTTTTCTTTTATAGGAAGACAATATCGAATCAGTACAGAAACCGATCATTTTTATATCGATTTAGTATTTTACAATTATCTGCTAAAATGTTTCGTGTTAATCGACCTGAAAGCTGGAAAACTTTCGCATCAGCATATTGGTCAGATGGATATGTACAGAAGATTATTTGACGACCTCAAAAAACCGGAAGGCGACAATCCTACGATTGGGATCATACTTTGCACAGAGAAAAGCGAGACTGTGGTTAAGTATTCCGTTATTAACGATAATCCAAGATTATTTGCGACCAAATACATGCCTTATCTACCCACTGAAGCGGAACTAATTGCCGAAATTGAGCGGGAAAAACTGAAATTAAATTTTTCGAATCAAGATAATAAGATTAATAACAACTAAAGACGCTACAAAAACTGCTTAAAACTATTTACAGGGTTTTGCCGTTAACGAATTTTAAGCTACCTATGTATTTCTTAAACCTAAAATCATTCAATCCCGTTACTGGTATCGATACTGATAACCACAGCAAATACCCTTTCCTGGAATCAACAGACGGATTATTCGAACCTGATGATTTTGAATTTAATTTTAACCGGAGTTTTTCGTTCGAGCGTATAGAACTTAATGATGGGCGGTCATTTTATGTAAGCGAGCCCAATCTGCTTAAAGTTTTCAAAAATATAGTGTGGGCCGACAATAAAATACTGATAAATAATATAACGCCAATTGATGAAACATATACCAATGAATTAGCAGAACACTTTTATGACGGCTACTCCGCTGGTACCGCGCAGTTCTACAACGAGATTGGCCAAACCTTTTTATTGCTAATGCTGGAGCAAAAAAAGCAATTACTCCGGGATTTTATTACTTACTGCCACACGAACCTATATTTTGAAGGCTTTGCCATTCCCGAGGTTATTTATGCCTTAGGATACATTCAGGCCTCACTGGTAAAAGGATTTCAGGACTACAGTAATCTAAAAGACTTAAAGGAAACAGCACCGCTGCCGACCGTAGTAAACGTTTATCCTGTTATTAAAATGCCTAAGCCGGAAGCAAATCCGGAGCCGGTAACTGAAGTACCGATAGAATATCCGCCCAAACCTGCACTGCCGAAGACCCAAGCTGTTGATTTTAACAATCATATTTCTTTACAATACCCAGCCAATGATATATTTCAGCTATGGTGCACCTTATTAGACGTTCAACTTTGTCAACTGATGCAGGTACCAAAGGTTTTCAGCAGCGAAATTGAGATCAAAGAATTGCTGGGAAGGCTTTTTAAACTGGATGAGCAGGAACAATTTTGGCCGGCGATTGATAGCCTGCATTATTGTCAAATGGCACCGGGCTACCAAAATTTGTTATGCCTGTTAATGCATGCTACCTATAAATTGAATACAACCTATTTAAAAGTACCACAGCTAAAATACTGCGAATTGCTAAAAACTAACTTCTCTCCATTTGAAACCTACGACTCGGTTGGTGATATCCAGCGCAACATGACCAAAAAGAAAGATACTGCCATCAACCTCGTGCATAAAAGTGGCGGGAGCTATGCTAAAAAAGCCTACAAAGTCTTAAAGAAAGTACCTACTTATATACTCAAATCCTAACTACGTTCAACTTCGTTCACTAACGTTGGGTTATTTTCATAGTCTTTTGTGTTCATCAAATTTTTTAATTTATGAACGCAACATTTGTTACTACCCTATCGACGCAAGAGCTCCAGGAGCTGATTGAGTCATCTGTCAGAAATGCGGTACACTTAAAGCCGCCCCGCCCGGACAACGAGGACGATACTTTACTGGACACCAAGGAAGCTGCCGTCTTGATCAAGTACGAGGTCACTTCACTTTACGGGCTGGTGAAAAGAAAAAAGATTCCTTTCTGTAAAGTGGAAGGCAAGCTGCTTTTCTCCCGTAAAAAACTATTGGCATGGATTGGCAGCGGCCAGCAGGCCGTTGCACAATAAGCAAGGCTATGGCAGATCAATTCTTTCCTTTAAACCAACCGGGCAGTTACATCCGTGTACAGACCTCGTATTATAAACGGACGCGGCAACCCATGGTTACAGGGGGCTATACGGACGGCTGGCTGCTTTGGTCATCTGAAACCCTCAAAATGGATCTGAGTGCGGATGCGATCAAAAAGATTCGCAAGTACGACGCGTATTGCTGTGTCCCCAGTCATACCGATTACCGCGAAACAATCGGCAACTATTTTAACAGGTATCATCCTTTAGAATTTAAACCAGAACCGGGTAACTGTAATAACATACTGGGCTTTATGCAGCACATATTTGGCGAGCAGTACGAATTAGGACTGGATTACATAGCCCTGCTTTATACGAGGCCGGTGATTAAGCTGCCGATCCTTTGCCTGGTATCCAAAGAGCGTAAGACCGGAAAGACAACGTTCCTGGACCTGCTGAAAGTCATCTTCGGCAATAACATGACCTTCAACGGGAACCATGATTTTCGTTCACAGTTTAATTCCGACTGGATGAATACGTTGATCATCGCGGTTGAGGAAGTGTTACTGGACAAAAAGGAAGATTCCGAAAAGATCAAGAACCTGAGTACTGCCAAAGTTTCCAAGGTAGAAGCCAAAAGTAAGGATAAGCGCGAAACCGAATTCTTTGGTAAGTTCATCCTTTGTTCCAATAACGAATACAATTTTATTGTTATTGAACCGACGGAAACCCGGTATTGGGTAAGAAAAGTACCTGTGTTCGAGAAGGAAAATGTTCGGCTATTGGAACAAATGACCGGGGAGATTCCTGCTTTCCTGTTCCATTTGTTAGAGCGGCCTTTATCAGTTCCGGTTGGCAATACCCGGATGTGGTTTTCCGAGCAGCAAATCCGTACAGATGCTTTATTGCGCGTGATGAGCAATAACCGCAACCGGCTGGAAACGGAACTGTTATTACTGTTTAAAGAAATCCAGGAACACGACCCAATGCAAAAAATGTGCTTCGCCAATAAGGATATCCTGGACTTGCTTAAAAAGAGCATGCCTCGTCTGACAAGGCAGGATGTGTCGCAGCTGATGCAGCAGGAATGGGGCCTTGTCCCGGTGCCGAACAGTTTAAGCTATTCAACCTACTGTTATAATACTCTCAACGAATTGGTATCGGTAGCTAAAACGGGGAGATATTATACCGTTACGGAAGAATGGCTTCGGCAAAAGTTTGATGAGTCGGGCTAAAATCGTATTTATCAAACTGCTTTTCAGCGCATTGCATATTCATCATGGTTTGATGAGGTACGATGAGCAATGATGAGCACGATGAGCAAACTCATCAAAGCTGACAACCATGATGAGGCACTGATGAGGATATAAATAATTTATTTATAAATAGTTACGTGTATTGCTCATCATTCATCATAAAAGCAAGGGTAGCCCTACCGTATGGTTTGGCACCTGCATCATTCAAATACAAACCTTTAGATTTTACAACATGACACGATATAACTGTAAAACAGCAAAAGAACTTTCTATTGTAGATTACCTGGAGCAATGCGGCATTCAGCCGCAAAGGATCAAAGCTCATAATTACTGGTACTTATCACCACTGCGGGAAGAACAGACTGCTTCATTCAAAGTAAATACCAGGCTAAATGCCTGGATGGATTTTGGCGAAGGTACTGGTGGCAATTTAATTGACCTGGGCATACGGATACATCATTGTTCCGTAGAGGAATTCCTGGAACGTTTAAACGTTGGCAATCATGATTTTTCTTTTCACCAGCAAAAACCACAAAACGTAAATCTCCAGCCGGAGAACCCGGTGGTCATAACCGGCGTGAAAGCGCTTGAACATCCGGCTTTGATTGCCTACCTGAAAACGCGCGGAGTTGATCCGGCCATTGCCACTGCCTATTGCAAAGAGATCTATTTTACCGTCGGTGGCAAGCCTTATTTCGCCATTGGTTTCGCCAATCGTTCAGGAGGCTACGAGCTAAGGAATAACTGGTTCAAAGGCGCATCGTCTCCCAAGGATATTACCATCATTGACGGCGGACATAAAGCCGCGATTGTGCTGGAAGGTTTTATAGATTTCCTTTCGCTTCTGCAACTAAAAGGCGGTCAATCTCAGTCAGATTTTATCATCCTGAATTCCGTTGCCCTAGCCGAAAAGGCGGTGCCTATTTTGGAAAACTACCAGGATGTTTTCCTGATGTTAAATCATGACAAAGCCGGTATTGCAGCCGTGGAAAAGTTTCAGACATCTGGTATAAGCGTCACCGATGCATCCGGTTTTTACAAAGGCTTTAACGATATTAATGACTATCTGACTACTCAGGGGCAGACACCTTTGCAACCGCAGATCCGGCACAAGGTGCCGGAAGAAAGGAGCCGGGGAATTGGGCGCTAAGCCAATTCTCCACGGGCTCACGGATATCGATTTTCGCTATCCGGCATATAGTTAGATAACTGTATATACCACCGGTCCATTTTACGAATAGTAAGGAGCGAGTTAATGTTTTTGCTACACAAAAACCCGATTCCACCCCGCCGGGGTGATTCGGAACTCGCTCCCGTTGGTCGATTTTTAAAGCATCAAAAAACGATATGAACACATGACAGCAAGTACTGAAAATAAAACAAGAACAAAATTGCGGACACCCGGCAGGCCAAAAAAGACGATAAAACGGAGTGACTTTTTAATGGTACGCCTAACCCCAACAGAAAGGATTTTGATCGAGGGTAGAGCAAAAAATGCCGGACTAAAACCCAGTGAGTGGTTCCGCAGATCTGCTAAAAGCGCCAAGGTTTTTCCGCGCTTTACCCCAGAACAAACAGGCTGGTTCAGGATGCTGGCTGGGGTAGCGAACAACCTCAACCAGCTTACCCACCTGGCACATGTGGCAGGCTTGTTTACACTTGCTATGAAATGCCAGACAATACTAAAACAGGTAGAAGAATTAATTACAAAACTTAGCAACCATGATGGGTAAGCCGATCACCGGGAGAAGCTTTGGCGGATGTGTTCGCTATGTGGTGAATAAACCAGGGGCTAAGATATTGTCCGCCGAAGGCGTGCGTATGCAGAATGCTAACGCTATCATTCAGGACTTTAACCTCGGGCGTAAAATGCGGCCCGAACTGGGCAAAGCAGTGGGACACCTGGTACTCAGCTGGAGCAAAGAAGACTTGCTCAAATTAAGCGATGAAATTATGGTGGAGCGGGCGAAAGAGTATATGGAAAAAGTGGGTATCCGTGATACACAATATGTGATCGTTCGTCACAGCGACCGCGCCCATCCGCACCTCCACTTGATCTACAACCGGGTGGATAATAACGGCAAAACGATTAGCGACAAAAACAACTTCGCGAAGAATGTCAAGGCCTGTAAGGAGATCACCCTGAAGTATGGCTATCATTTGGGCGACGGTAAAGATCTGGTTAATCGCGAGGCGTTAAAAGGTAAGGAGAAGATACGGTACGAATTGTATGATGCTATAAAAGCAAGTATAAAAACAGCCACCACTTGGAAACAGTTGGAAGCTCAGCTTTCGAGCAAGGGAATTACCATTGCTTATAAATTCCGCAGCGGCACCAATGAAGTACAGGGCATATCCTTTGAAAAAGACAATATCAAAATGAAAGGTTCCAATGTTGATCGGAGTTTGAGCTTTGCCAGAATAGACGCGACTTTAAACCGGAACAAGCAGGTGCAGCAGTATCATGCGGCAAGGGAAGCAAACCAACCATTTGTAGCTAACCAGTTGCGTGAATCAATCCGGAAGAGCGTTCAGGCGGAATACAGCAAAAATCCCAGCGCAGGTAAAGGCATATTAGAAGTATTGCTGGAACCACAATTTGTAGCCGGGCCACCTGACCCAATGGGTGACGCAGATATTGCACGTATAAAACGGAAGAAGCATGAAGCGGAACATTCCCAATCACAGGGCATAAGCAGGTAATTAAATAAAATTTAGGATTAACCTTAAAACGATTTGTTATGCAAAGCGAAGAATTAGAAGAGAAAGTAAATATTATGGAAGAATTGATCCAGGGTTTTGCCAGTAGGATCAGCGTGATGGAAACCAGTATGGCCGAGTTCCTAAAAAGCTTTCTGGAACAATACCGGGGCACACTGGAAACGATCGCGTCACGGATTGAAACGGCTAACAAACGATACAACGATCAAAAGATTCAACAGCAGATCGATGAATTAAAAGATGTTGTAGCGACAGTGCCGAAAGTCATTCCCGTGAAAAACAGTCACCACTTAGGTGCCTGGTCAAAGAATTTGATCATTGGCCTAGTGGTTTGTTTTATCATAACTGCCGGATCAGTCGGCACGGCGTTATATTTCTATCATCAAAATGATCGCCTGAATCGTGAAGCCTATAATTTCTGGCTGGTTAGGGCGCTTTATCCTGACGTAGCTAAGACTATCAACACAAAGTTGGTGGATGATCCCAAGGGCTTTATTGAAAAGGCTGAAAAAGCAATGGCCAAACAGCAGGCGATCATTGCTGCAGAAGCGGTAGCCGCGCAGGCCGAAAAAGAGCAAGAGAGGGCTAAGCGTAAGCTGGAAAAGGTAAAGGCAAATAAGTGATGTGTTTGTGATAGACCGGCCGGGCAGGGACGGCAGGTTGCTGCATTGCACCACGCGCTACGCGCCGGGTTCCATTGCGCAGCCAGCCTTGCCTACGCGCACAGGCAAGTATTCGTTCCTTATACACGCCTGTCTTCCAGCCGAACCTAAAAAAAACCACAACACCGCAGGCACAAAGTTAGCGACACAGGGAAATAGTCAAGGGTATAATGAACCGCGCCTATCGCCGCGGCCCTTGACAATTTCCTGTTTTAGCTTCGGATTTCTATGAGCTATGCAACTATTCTAGAATAATTTTTTTCATACATCCGATTCTGATTTACACATGCAAAGACAGCCAGGATCAGCTTATTTCGAACAGCGTTTATTGTGCTCATTTTATTCTTTTGTTCTTGGTTAACTTTTCTTTCATAATATGCTTTCATTTGTTGATTGCTATTGATTGCATTTAAAGCTCCAAGGTGTAGAAGCATCTTGAGTTTTTTATTCGCGATATGCGATACTCGCCCTTTTCCTTTAAATAGACCCGATTCATTAACAAAGGGTACTACTCCGGCGTAACATGCAAACTTTTTAGGATCTCTTATAGCTTTGAATTCATTGGTGGTTATCAGTATCATTGTTGCTGTAATTTTACCAACTCCAATCACGGATGTAACCAAAGTAAATAAGCGCTTTAATTCAGGGTCATTTTTGATTATTTCATCAATCTCTTTTTCTACAGTTTTTAAATCTGACTGAAGACCTGTTACTGTTTTATTGCATAGCTTAATTATGCGCTTTTTGTTGTGCCTTGCTTAAAAATAATCCGGTTTCTTTTAATGGAGTTTTTATAGTTTTCTGAACCTGGATCAATCGTGATCGAATGGCTGAATGATAAGCTAACTGTTGCAAAATTTCTCGTTTTGGTTGCCATAAACGAAGCTCGCTTCTGTTTTTGTATGCATATTCGGCAATTCTTAAAGAGTCTACCTTATCGCTTTTACCTCTTAGATTACCCAACGAATTTTTTATTTGAGTAGCGGCCTCTAGGCAAATTGCAATCTTTTTTTCATGCAGTATTGTCAACAAAAAATTCGTGTAAATGCCGGTATGCTCCATACAGAAAACGGCCTGTTTGGGATCAAAATCAGGCAACTTAGTTAGTTCCTTAATAAAGGCCTTTATCGCTGTAGGGCTGTTAGATACTTCTTTGTGGAACAAGAACCTTTTACCTTGCATCACTGAAAAGTCCAATTCGTTTTTTGATACGTCTGCACCAATGAAATAAGTGAATTCCATAACTAATATTTTGATAAATTGATAGTCAACCTGTTTAAACACAATCAATACCTTATTAATGAGCCTGACAACTCTAATTTCTATTTGATGCTTGTTTAAACAACCGGCAGAGGATTTAATCCGGAGTTAGGCTTTCAAACCTTGTTGTTTAAATAGTTGTCCCTCAAAAAGGCAAAAAGGGGGCATTAAGATAGTTTAAAGAAGGATTTGAATAAAAATGAGGGATATTAGTTTGCAAGGTATTTGAAAAGGGGATAAAAATCTTGCAAATTAGAGGATGCTAACGCCATCTAAAAAGTATATCCCGCAGCTTGGCCTGTTTACGGGCCTGGCAGACCAACTTAACCAAAAGCACCCGTTGTACCAGTTGTCACATAAAATAGACTGGTCAGTTTTTGAGAACGCATTTAAGATCTACTACAGTGAAACAATGGGTAAGCCATCCAAACCTATCCGGCTGATGGTAGCCCTGCTAATACTCAAATATGTACGCAACCTAAGCGATGAAAACCTCATAGAACAATGGTCGGAAAACATTTACTACCAATATTTCAGTGGGGAACACCATTTCAGGCCTGCAATTCCGTGTGTTCCAACAGAACTGGTCGCTTTCCGGCAGCGGATCGGAGAAGCAGGCGTTGAGCTGATCCTGAAAGAAAGCATCCGGGTGAATGAACCGCCAGATAACGGGGCGGGCACAGTGGTGAGCGTGGATACGACGGTACAAGAGAAGAACATCACTTATCCTACAGATGACAAACTGTACAAGAAGATCATAAAGAAATGCTGGAAGCTTGCCGACGAAGAAGGGATCGATCTCCGGCAGTCCTACCGCCGTGTAGTTAAAAAGTTGGGCTATCAGCAGCGTTTCAAAAACACAAAGACCGGGGCTAGGGATGCCCGCAAAGCAAATAAAAAAATAAAGATCATTGCCGGCAGGTTGGTAAGGGAACTGGCGCGCAAGCTGCCATTGGATCGCTTGGGTATTTATCTGCCGAACCTAAAACTGTATCAGCGGGTACTTTCCCAAAAGCGGGATGATAAGGACAAAGTCTACAGTCTTCATGAACTTGATGTCAAATGTTATGCAAAGGGAAAAGAACACAAAAAGTTTGAATTCGGGAGTAAAGCATCTATCCTGGTGGATCAAAGTACCGCCATCATTATGGGGGCTATTAACTTTACGGAAACGCTGCACGACTCCAAAACCATTCCCGAGGCGCTCGAACAATACGAACGGCTTACGGGAAAACAGGCCGCTCAGGTATTTGTGGACAGGGGCTACAAAGGCCTACAACAATACAAGACCTCGCAGATACATGTGCCAAAGCCTGATAAAAACATTAGCAGAAGCAAGCGCAAAAAGCATAGTAAAAGAGCGGCGATTGAACCCGTCATCGGGCATTTAAAAGCAGATTACCGTTTATGCCGTAATTTCCTCAAAGGGATATTAGGTGACCTGATGAATGTGATCATGGCTGCTGCGGCCATGAACTTTAAACGAGTCATGAACCTCTGGCGTACAGGGGAAAATGGCAGTCCGAAACTCATCGAAATCTTATATTCGTTTGTTCTCAGAATCATTTTGCCTCAAAATTTAAAAACGACTTTTTGAGGGACGACTAATTAATGTGCCTCTGCCAATGTTAACTTATTAACAAAAATCATTGTAATAAAAGAAAAAGAAGCAAAAAGAAAAGGGTGTGGAAATATGGAAAACTCTGACGAGTTTACCACATTCCCACACCCCACAATAACAATAATTCTTTTTTTATTAATGATTTCATACCCGCTAAACTAAAGGTTGTTTAAGCGGTAATGTGGTAGGTATGTGCAAAAAAACACATAAGACTAATCCAAATAATATTTTGAATAAAAATAGAGCTTGCCGGTAGCATAAATAGAAAAAGTTCAGAGAATATGAAATTCCGGCTCCCTGAATAATTCTTGGTTAGCTTTAGCAATAGCCGAGGCAATTACCTGGTGCATATCATAATATTTATATTCAGCTAACCTTCCTCCGAAAATCACATTGGTTGTCGCTAATGCAGCAGTCTTATACAATTTGTAGCGGGTAGAATTTACTTCGTCGTTCACAGGATAAAAAGGTTCACCATCTTTTGCTATACTAATGGGGTATTCTCTGGTAATAACCGTTTTGCTTTGCTGGCCAAACTCAAAATGTTTGTGTTCGATAATTCGGGTAAAAGGAACAGAGGCGTCACAATAATTGATAACTGCATTGCCCTGATAGTTGTTCGTATTCAATACTTCTTCTTCGAAACGCAATCCCCGGTATTCGAGCTCGCCGAAACGGTATTCAAAAAAAGCATCAATTTTACCAGTGAAAACAACTTTTTCAGCCATCGAAGATAATTCGCCTCTGTTTGTCATAAAATCGACGTTTAATCTAACTTCGGTTTCCTTTAGCAATCCCTCAATAATACAATTATAACCACCTACAGGTACGCCTTGGTATTTGTCGTCAAAATAGTTATTATTGAACGTAAACCTCAGCGGAAGTCTCTTGATAATAAACAGCGGCAAATCGGTCGCCTTTCTGCCCCATTGTTTTTCCGTGTAGTGTTTAATAAGTTTTTCGTATATCTCCGGCCCCAATGACAACAATGCCTGCTCCTCAAAGTTGGCCGGATTTTTAATATTCAAACCGGCCACCTGTTCGGCAATTTTTTTCAGAGCCTGCTCTGGGGTATGCGTCTTCCAAAGCTGGTAAAAAGTATTCATATTAAATGGAAGGTTATACAATTCGCCATTACAATTTGCCAGCGGCGCGTTGATGTAATTATTAAACTCAGCAAACTGATTCACATAATCCCAGACAGGCTTGTTGTTGGTGTGGAAAATATGCGCGCCGTATGCGTGGACATTTATCCCTTCCACTTTTTTACAATATACATTTCCTCCTGCCTGTTTTCGCTTGTCAATAACAAGACAGTGTTTGCCAGCTTTCCTAGCTTCGTAAGCAAATACGGCCCCGAATAACCCCGAACCGACTATCAAATAATCAAACTTTTTCCTAACTGTCATTGATCATCATTTATTTACTTGTTTAATATTAACGAACCATCCTCGTCAGCGATCTGAATAACCGGTGAGTTAATGAAGCCTCATTGGTAATAATTTCCGCGTTTGCGGCCATCCCATTTTTCAGCATGATTAAGTGGTTTTCTTCCGGGTTCATGCTATCCATAAATTTCACCCTTGCCACAAAAACACTGTCTTTGGTGGGTATATCGGCAATCATAGTGATTTGGCCATTCAAAGCCCCATATTCTTCAAAAGGATAACTTTTTAATTTGACCAGAACATCTTGCCCGACTTTGATTTTGCCCATGTTGTACTGGGGAATAGTTATTTCTCCAAAAAAAGGGCTTTTCCCGGATTTGACGTAGAACAGTACCTGCCCACTGTTCACAAACTGATTTTCCTGGACAACCCCGGAAGAAACGATTTTTCCGGGTTGTGGAGCGTAAAGCACGTATTTAGCTTTCCACTCCAGCGCGGCACTAATGATACTGTTGAGCGACTGAATGAAATTGAGCTCCTGGTCGTGAACTGTATTTTCCAGCTCAAGCAGGTCTTTTTTTCTGTCCTGGTAAGCCCGTGAGTTGACCAGCAAAGCGATTTCAGTTTGTGTTACCGGATAAGCTTTGGAAATAACCTTACTTTTTTCCCTGCCGAGTTCCGCAGCTGTTTCGACCTTTTGCAGGTAGAGCTTTTCATGCATCTTAAACTCATCGCCAGATAATTGGTAATCTTTGTCCTGTAATGATTTTTGAATTATAAGTTCTTTTCGCTGGGCTTCAATAGCCTGTAGATCTACCGTAAGAAACTTCTTTTTTTTGAGATTAAGCCCTTCTGTTGCCGACGCACGGTAAAGCAAATAGGACTGGTAAAAATTCGCATAGGCAGACTGCAGTTCTCCAAGCTGAAGGGACGCAGGTGAATTGATCCATTTCATCGCATCAAGTGACCCCGGTTGTAAGTGTTGCTGAAGCTCCTCCAGCTTGCCAAGTAAAGTAACCACATCTGCGTGTGCGGCCGTACTTTCCAGGTAAGCAATTGGTTGTCCCTGCTCAACAACGGTGTTATCAGATACCAGGATTTTTGTCAGCCGGCCCGAAATTTTAGCAACCACAGGTTTAGGACCATCCAGCGAATAAACGGTGAGCTGCGCCCTGACCAGATCAGGAAAACGGATCAGCGAGGCCATCAGAATAATACAGCAAAATATCATGAAGAATAAGGTAATCCCCCACTTTAACAGCCAGGATGGCGGCGAGGTAACGATATCATGAATTTCTTCGGTATGACCGGCGATTGCCGGCGGGGCATGAAGTGGCATAAATTGAAAAATTATTATTTAAATACCCAGTTCCAATTGATTTTTTACTAAGTTGTAATAGGCTCCTTTTTTTGCGGTCAACCCGTGGTGATCTCCCTGCTCAATAACACAACCCTGGTGCAACATCACAATATGGTCTGCATTGCTCACTGTGCTTAGCCTGTGCGCTATAACGACCACAGTCCGCCCGCGGAAAAACTCATGGAGATTGCTCATAATCACCCTTTCATTGTTGGCATCGAGTGCATTGGTAGCTTCATCAAAAAAAATATAATCGGGATCCTTGTAAACCGCCCGTGCAATAAGTATTCGCTGGCGCTGGCCCTGGCTTATTCCATTTCCCTGGTCCCCAATCATGGTGTCCAGTCCACTGGGCAGGCTATTGATAAACTCCTGGATATTGGCTACGTGGACTGCGTATTGTAAACGTTTTTTATCTGGATTTTCATCTCCCACCACAATATTGCCGGCAATCGTGTCGGAGAAAATAAAACCATCCTGCATTACTGTTCCGCAACTCTTTCGCCATAATTTAATGTTTATTTGGTTGAGTTTTTTGTCACCGACATCAATACCCCCTTTTTCCCATGGATAAAACCGCAGCAGTAATTTCAAGATTGTTGTTTTGCCGCTACCGCTCATCCCAACTATTGCGGTCGTTTTTCCCTGCGCGATATCTAAATCAATATTTTCCAAAACAGGCTCATTCCCGGCGCCGGGGTAACGGAAAGACAGCCCACGTATTCTCAAACTCCGGTCTTCAGGTAATTCATGCAGGCAATGCCGGTCCAGCGGGTCTTCATCATCCATCCCCTGAATTTCATTTAAGCGTTCAAGGCTGATTCTCGCATCCTGAAATCCCTGTATAAATCCCAGAAACTGTTCAACGGGGCTGTTAAGCTGCCCAACGATATATTGAATAGCCAGCATACCACCCAGTGTAATGCTTCCATCAATTACCGCCTTAGCGCTTAAAAAAGTTATAATGATATTTTTACCCTGATTTATAAATGATGCGCCGGCCTGCTGGTATTGACCCAGTGCCAGGCTTTTTACACTGAATCTGAACAGGCTGGCCTGAATGTGTTCCCAGTCCCAGCGCTTTTGCTGTTCGCAGTTGTTCAATTTAATCTCCTGCATACCGCCGATGAGTTGAACGATGTTACTTTGGTTTTTTGAGGATAACTCAAACTTTTTAAAGTCGAGTTGTCTCCTGCTTTTAAGAAAAACAAATATCCAGATGGTATATATGGTACTTCCTGTCATAAATACCGAAAACACACTCAGGCTGTAATAGGCCAACACCAAGGCAAAAACCACAAAATTGAATAACGAAAAGATCATGCTCAACGCCGAGCCCGTTAAAAAACTCTGTATCCGGCCCTGATCAGTCATGCGCTGCATAATATCGCCAGTGGTTTTTGTGTCAAAATAACGCATGGGCAGCCGCATTAGCTTAATCAGGAAATCGGTAAGGATTGATACATTGATCCTGGTGCTGATATGTAATAAAATCCATGAACGAATAAAATCAACACTGGTCGCTCCCAAAAACAACATCAGCTGCGCAATCAGGATCACGTACACAAATCCGAGGTTGCGCGTATTTATACCTGTATCAACAAGGGCCTGGGTTAAGAATGGTGCAATCAGCTGTAGTACCGCACCCATCCCCAGCCCAAAAATAAGTTGCATAATAAGCTGGCGATAACCCCGCAGGTAGCGCAACATGAACGACCTGCTTCCTTGATCTGTTTTTTCTCCATCATGGTCGTAAAACGAGGGACTTGGGCTTATGATCAGTGAAATTCCGTTTTGACGCTCCCCGCCACTTAACCAATGCCGCGTAAATTCAGGAGCAGAATATACCAACAGCCCCCTGGCCGGGTCGGCGATATAATAGCGCCCTTTCTTTATTTTATATAAAACAACAAAATGATTTTGTTGCCAGTGCAAGATACAGGGCAAAGTAACGCCCCTTACCTGATCAACATTCAGGCGGGCACCGAGCGCCCTGAATCCTAAATTTTCTGCAGCTTCACTGATTCCCAGCAAAGACACACCATCGCGGTTGATCTGGCAAAGATCTCTCAATTTTTGCAAAGAGTATATTCGTCCATAGTATTTTGAGATCATCCGTAAGCAGGCCGGGCCGCAGTCCATTTGATCGGGTTGTTGATAGAAAGTAAAATTCATTGCCCTTAATTAAGCTCTAATAGATCAGTGTTCAGTGTGCACACGCATTTGCGGATAATCAGTTCTTTTATTCTGCTCAAGATCAAGCTGCGAAAACCTTCATAATTAAGCTCAATATCAATTGGATCAAAGCAAGCTTCCAGTTTTTGAAGCACCCCCGTGAAGGTAACCGGCTGGCTTAATGACTGCAGAATATTATAATCCATGGCATCCAACAACACTTTACTATACGGTATAAGAAAAAATTCAGGTATATAGGCTATGGCTATGATGGGTTGGACATTTTCACTTTCACCGCTGCCACCAGCCCCCCAATTCTGATTGGTAGCTATAATTCTGATGTATTGGTCAATAACAAGTACTTGCCGAGACTGTATACCGACCGGATAGTTGAGAAAAGTCAAAAAGCCCATAGAGCGGTTGTTCCGTGCGGATAATTCACTTACAGAAAGTGTATTGAAGTGTCTTTTTGCTGCAGCAAGTTTCCTGTTAAATCTAAGCCGTTCTTTCGGCGGAAGGTTGTTTGTATCTGCCGGCTCATTATCTTGCGCGACGCCATTAAACAAGTTGGTAACCAGAGAAAAATGTGCAGGATAATCGCGGAGCAAAGTTCGACTCATAAGGTCGCAAGCGATAAATTGCCCTTTAAATGGCCCTAAAAGGTGCAGGTATTGAGCAGCATGCGGAACAGCGGTAAAATCAGCGATGGATTCGTAATGATACCCGAAATCATCAAAAGTATCTTTAAAAAAACAGTTTACCTCTTTGCCAGCGAGGATACTTAATCTGGCGAAAAGCATCTGCTCAAAAATGATATTATAATTGGGTAAAATCTCCGGCGGAATTTTTTCCGTTTGATTTTTATTGACAAACTCAAATACCCGGCCCGTGTAATGCTTAAAAAAGTCCAGGTCATTTCCGCCGATAATGCCAGTGTTGCAGGCGCACACTGGGAACTGGTCAATGTCAAAACGTAAGGCATCTGGAATGTAATCGAGACATCGCATTATTCGTGTATAATTGTAATGATAATAACGCGTTGCTTTTTCGTTGTTCTGAGCTATCAACCCAGCAGAAAGCAGGGATGAATCAAATGATTCAAAAATAAACACGTCGCCGTCAACATGTATAAACGGTGTTTCCTGGCAAGCATATGTTTTTATTTTCGCGAGCGCCCAGAGATCTGCAGGAAATTCATCCTGATTAAAAATAAGGTGAACGTGACGGTATGGTAATCTTAATTGTTTAATTAAGATTTCATATCCTGCCTCATCGGTGTATAGTTCTACACCGCCAAAATGTTTTTCTAATAACAAACAGCTTAACGCCCAGCCCATGAGATGGTGTTGCGCGGAATACCAGCCAAACGGATCATCAAGTAAGTTCTTCCCGGCCGACCAAAAAGTTTGAATAATTCTCATGATCTTATTTCTTGTGGTGCAGCGTGATCACCTGATAAAAAAAGGTGACCAGCGTTTCAACATGTTCATCAAAACTAAATTGGGCACGGTGGTCCCATGTATTGCCTTTGAGGGTACTCAACCGATCATGATGATGCAATGTCTCTGAAAGGCCCTCGAAATCTTTATAAAAAATGCCTGTATTAAGTTTGCGGGTGAGACTTTGAGTTGCCACGAGGTGCTCGCTGTTGCATTTCTGGATCATCGGCAATCCGGCTGCCGCCAGTGTATTCATTCTGGCAGGATAATTCAGGTCATTCCACGACGCCCGGCTCAGTTCTCCGTAATTATCGCTGGTGAATGTGTGTAGCCAGCCAGCGTCATATTGCGACAACTCCTTAACCCAGTTTTCCGGATAGCAGTGTGCATGCAGATGAATATAGCCTGGTGCCACTTTAAGTGCCATTTCAACCCAGTCCTTCCAGGTTGCATGATAGTATTCGCCGTAAAAGTGTAAATGAATTCTTTGCGCTTTTAATAACTGAAGCTCGGGATAATTAATTCCCATGGGCCTGCCCGGAATAACGGTATGAACTTCCCCATCGATATCGGATAGCGCCCCGTTCTTTTCAACATTAAACCATTTCCTTGGGGGGAGGTCTCCATCCATTATAAGGACAGGTTGTGTCAGTTCCTGAAACTCACATACCCAGTTCCTGGATTCCTCATTGATAAAAATCAGGCCATCTGCATACCGGTATAAATAAACCAGTTCATCCCAGACATCAGCCTGCATTGCAAAAAACGGGCCTTCTTTGAAATGCCATACAAACGGAATGTCAAGCCCGGCCTTCAGCACATGGTGGGCAAGCGGTACGGCTTGTGTATTTAGCAGGGCATAAATGATATCCGGCTTAATTGCTAAAACGGTGCTTTGCCAGTCATTAAGGGGAATATCGGTAATGTTGCCAAAAGGTAGCGGCCCAACAGCGTTATACGATTCAGGACTGTTGATCCATAATCCGAACAACTGGTGGCCTGCGCTTTCTAAAGCGACGATCCTTTCCGGGTTGTAAGCGAGCTCCCCGACAAGTAAAATTTTCAGACCCGGTTTTGAGTTAACCGGCGGCAGGCTACGGAAGTCCCGGTACAGATATTCTTCATCGATGTAATTGCCCGTACTTGACTTGAACCGGATGGGCTCACGCACATCAAAATGTTTTTTATAAGCGTAAATACCCCCGCCTAAGGTTTCCATGATCAGTTTATGCGTTTGCGCCGCATGTATCACCCACTCGCAGGTTATACTGCCGGTACAAACTGAATTTTCAGGTGCATAAATCTGATTCCAAAACATTTTATTGAGGTCATCAGTCACAAGTTCACTTCGCTCCACCCACTGATGATCAGTTTTAACATGGAGTACCTGCACCAGTTGAAAATAGTTAACAGGCGTAAACACAGTTTCTGAAACATCCGTCATCATGACTTCGCTGTTCCTTTTTCGCATACCCGAATAAGCAAAACGGAACGTGGTACCGTTATGGAGAACCTTGTAAAGTAAACTTAAATGATCTTTAAAATAGATATCATCCGACGGCAGGTAAGCGATGTTTTGTGTTTTAGCGTGCTGAAGTCCTATATTTAAACACCGTCCCATACCTAAATTCCGCGTATTGCTGATACAGGAAATCCGGGGATCTTCCAGGAACAGGCCGATCACATGTAGAGTCTGGTCGGTAGAGCCATCGTTGATAATAATCAGCTCCCATGCCTCAAACGTTTGGTTTATCAAGCTGGAAATGGCTCTTGATATAAAAGAAACCTGGTTAAAAGTAGGCATGATCACAGTGATCAGGCAAGCCGTTTGAGCATTTTCAATCATAAGCTGTTTATTGGAATATATGAACCCCGGAATAAAACTACCCCGGCACAGTTACGGCCGGGGTAATTGAAATAAGCAACAGCTTAAGAGCAGTTACAGGTTGACGTGCTTTGGCTTGAACCCGGATAAATACTGCATCTTCCGAACCAGCCTGACCCGCAATGAGAATCCTCCGCAATGGAGCCTAATACGTGTCCCGATGCATCTCGGCAGGTAACGGAATTATATTGCGTATTGCAACCGTTTCCGCAACCTGTACCACATCCGCCCAATACCTTTTTCATTTGTTCCCTCGAAAGCATGTCATTGATGCCTACGCCTAAAGATTTTAACTTCAAAGATTTCATTTAATGAATTGTAGTTGATTAACTCTTAATTAAGCAAAAGAGCATTTGCGTTACAGTTCGGTATTGAAAGTTGCGCACCTTTCTTACTTATCTGTAATGTTTTTATAAACTTTATAGGTTATTTAATCGGGATAATATTCGTAAGGTAACTTGGTTGCAATCTTCTCCCACCAGCCCCAGAAACCGTGCAGGTACAAATCGTTGTTCTCTATCGCTCCGTTTTCCTTTATATCTGCAGGAATGCCTTTGGTCAGCCAGAGCTCAGTATAGGGATTGATTTTAGGGGGCATCACCAGTTGGCTGGTACTGATGCCGGTACTTGTCACACTAATGCTTTCGGTGTTGAGCGCGATATGATTCCTGTAGTTATAATATTCTTCAGGTTCTTTATTTTTTTTATAAACAACCTGCAGCTGGGTCTTAAAATTTAAAGACAGGTTCTTTTCTTTTTTTACAGAGATATCACCGGCCCTGAGTGGTTCACTCATTTTCACCTCGTTATCTTTTTGGGCGAGTATCTTTTTATAATACCGTAGTGAATCCTTGCCAAAGCGGCTTTCAATAAGTTTATCGACATCCTCCGCATTACCGCGTGAGTTTTTCAGTGAATCAGTGTGTAATGCAAGCTGTCTGTATAGCTTTTTAACCCGTTCTTTTTCCTTCCCATCGTTAATCATGAACTGACGTACCTCAAACCCTTCTTCCCTGAGTTTTCCGGCGTACAGCGCTCTGGTGAAATGCATCAGCGATAAAGCATAGGCTTTTCGCCGGTTATCTTCCCATTGTGCCTGCTGACCGGCATTTCCTTTCATTTCTTCAAAAAGGTAATAGGCCAGGTAATCCACATCGTTATTTGATGAGTACAGCGTAAAGTCAACAAGGGTGATTGTTAAAAGGTAGCCCAGGTCTTCATTCCTGACTAATACAGGTACTGACGCATAAGCATGCAATACCTGGCTTGGCGGGTCATACTCAAACCCGATTTCCTGGGGATTAACAATTGTGCAATGGGCTGAGAATGCAGAATTCCCTATAAAAGCGGAAATGAAAGCGGCACCCCAGTGTTTCCAGTTATCATTTGAACGCGAGGTAACAATCACGTCTTTAAGTTGATTGCTGACTGGGTTCATTGTAAAATTCATTTCTGCCCCCATACCAGGCGCTATGGTTTTTACCTGTGTTTCATAGCCGATATAAGACACTACCAGTTTCACACTACCGTTTACAGGAGCGGAAAGGGCGAAATTCCCTTTGACATCTGTAGTCGTTCCAATCTTTGATTCAGAAACAAACACGGTTGCCCCCGAAAGCGGCGCGCCATCAGGATCGGATACTCGGCCGGATAACCTCTGCTGGCCGGAAACCCGGAAGCAGCAGGTCAGAAAAACAAATGCTATGATGGTGGTTTTCATTTGATAATCAGGTATATATCGTATTAAAAGGTTTGTTGCTGGTATAAATAGCCTATTTTTCCGTCGGCCGAGAGACCCTCTATGATAATAACTGCCTTTTTCAGGTTACTTCCGCCCACAAATTCAAAAGTGGCCTGTCCGTCGTCATTACTCCTGAGGTGGGCCTTCCAAAATACCGTCTCCGGCGATCTGCTATTCCGCCCGCCTTGTGCGCTGGCCGGCGGATTATAAAATTCCCGGCTTTTATGGTAACCGTTGTAGCTAAGGGTCATAAAACCAGATACCGGCTCTTTGCTGTTTGTGCGGGGCTCATTGATCGCATTATAGTCGATACCTCCTTTTTTGGTAGTGATGATTAACGCCCCTCCGCTTGCTTCCATGCCGTAGACGACTAACTTTGAACCTGTCCGTAATACCTCTATCGACTGCACGTTTACAGCAGGTATATTATTCAATGTAGACATTCCAGCGGGAACGGGAACCCCGTCTAATACAACCAGCATCGGCTTATCCATGCCACCAGCAGAATATGGCACCTTTTTATAGGCATTGCTATTGGGATCTTTTACCGTTTTGAAATATACTCCGGTTAGTTTACCCTGCAGGCACATTTCCAGATCGCTGCAATTATTCAGGTCTTTGTAAGTTAATACCTGATCCGCATTGCCTGCGCCATTTAAATTGGCAGATGCCGCAAGTGCCTTTTCGGTTAAAGTAACCTGCTTTGATTTGATCAGTACTTCCTTTAATTGCCTGGGTTGCGGGCTTCCGGCATTAAAAAACTCGTCTTTAACCTTTAGGTAGCTCTTTAAGTGGTTCTCTGCGTTGGCCGGGAGAAAAGCCGGCCCTGCCGTTGCTTGTGGCAAAACCGGCCCCTGGCTATCTATGGTAATTTTCACATCACTGTTCCCCGAAGCGTCAGAAGCGATCAGGTTAAATTGCTGCTGTTCAAATTCCCCGGGGAGATTAAAAATAAAACGCCCCTGGCTATCGGTAAAAGAAGTTAAGGTGAAGGCAGAGGCTGCTTTAGAGACAAGCAATATCTTCCCATTTGGTATCGGCTGATTCTTTTTCGAGCGGAGTGTACCCCGCAACGATTGTTCCTTCTCGGCAGGGTAAAGCAGCAGCGGATCTTTTCCCGTTAAAAGATCTTTCCATTTAAACCGCCTCCAGCCCTGGGTGATCATCAGGTTGTCGAGCATCATGGCCATTTCGGGAGCCTTGTTATTGAAATAATCATCGGGATTTTCAACAGTTCCTTTCAAATCCGATGTTAACAAAAGATCAGCCATGATAGACGGTATCTTTAAACTATCGCCAACCACGCTTTGATCTAATACGGCCACGGAAAATTCCCCATTGACGGGATTAGCTAATGCATCGGTCACCCGGAGTGTCACTTTCTGGCTTGTGCCGGCTGTTGCAGCTTTAAGCCCTGTAAGCTGCAGCCTGAGCTGATCCTGCCGGTTAACAAATATCAAACGTTCAGCCGTGGGTTCTCCTGCCGCGTCAAACAACGTAAGTTGAGTTATTCCCGTCGGAAAATCGCGCCGCTTAAGCGCTATCGAAGCCGTATTGTTTACGAAACTTACATTAGTGATATTGATCACCTGATGATTAGCCTGTGCAATTAGTAAAGCGGAATGCCCGGCAGTTTTTCCGCGGTAGCTCGCGGTTACCCTGATCTCATTTCTATCCTGATTGTCGACCGTTAAAACATAGCCTGATCCGGCTATTTGAGGCAGGGGAACGTTTTGCGTTGTCCCATCACTGAACTTAACAACTGCCGTATAATGATGGCCCGACTCCGGTTTCAGGTTAAAACGCCCCATTCCGGCGTATGCAGGACGAAAGGAAACAATATTTTTTCCGCTTTCGTCCACCACAGTTCCTGATACCCCTGTTCCTTTTCCTTGGTTGTCAACCGCCTTAAAACCTATAACGGAAACAAGCTGATCTACCAGATTGCCTCCTTCCGGGAAAAAGTAAATCTGATCTTCCCTGGCAGCTATGCCTTTTGGAGCAGTCGTTCCGCTATCACCTGTCCGGCCTATCTTCAGGCCTGCATGATAAAAATATTCCTGTCCGAAATTTTTCATCCAGTTGGTATAAGCGCTGATGGTATAATTTCCTGCTTTTAAAGTATCCGGAATTTCTATAGTTCCCGAAGCCGTTCCTGCATCAAGCCGGTAACTTAAAGTAGTGAAATACCCCTGATTCGCATCGGCGAGGTCGACATAAAGGATTTTGCTTGTATCAGAAAGTTCGTTATTTGCAGCGGTTACCACATAGGCTTTAAAATTCAGCGTGTCACCGGCTGCATAATAATTCCTGTCCAGGTGAAGGTGGACTTTTTCCTGAGGATACCTGGTTGCATAACGGGTTAATAATGCTGCTATCTGATCGCCTGGATCATGAATCCAGGCGAAGGCACAGGATAGTGAAAGGATTAACACGGCAACGGGTAAAAGTATTTTATTAGATCTCATAGTTAGTTTTATCACAGGCATCAGATCAGGTAATGTATATCCTCAAGGCTGTATTGCGGCGGAAGCCGGAAGCCGTCGATGAAAATGGTGGGCGTAAATTCAATTCCTGTTTCTTTGCACCAGTTTGCCTGATATTGCAGCTCTTTTCCAGTGTCATAACCTGCACCAGGGTATAGAGCCAGCCAGCGTTCTTCGCTTAATACATCGCCCTGGTACCAGGTATGCATTGCCTTCAGCAGTAATTCCTCATCCCCCGCCTTGTACAAAGTCATTAAATGATGCGCTACAATTGATTCTGGCACAGTGCGCCCTGCAGCGGAAAATATCACCTGTAACCGGATATCTTTAATTTTCAGCCAACCCTCCATTACCTTGTGCGCCCCGGCGCAGGGCTGGCAATACGGATTGGATACCATTGTGATCACGTGATCCGCTTCGCTGTTACCCACTGCAAGAACGAAGCTTTCGTCCAGAGCGGCACACCGTGGTTGCGCATGGAGCAGGGACTGGAAAACAACCGTGTCATATTTGATTTTTTTCAGATGACTTTCTACAGCGGTAAATGTGTTGGATCTGTTCATATACGCTCGTAAAAAAAGCCAGATCCCAACCGCTAAAAACAACCCGGCCATTAGGATAATCAGGCTTTTAATAACGGGGATATGCAGCACATTGGACACATATGGATAAAAGGCCAAAGCTTCCAGCCAGAGCAATAAATGCACAATACAACACAGCACGCACCATTTATGCACAATTCTGGCCTGATAGTATAAAGCGTACAGCGTATATGGCAGGCATAATAAATTCAAAACTCCTGAAATCCCGGCGATTCGGGCGGGCTCATCGCTCACGATCAATGCAATACAGGATCCCCCGAAATAAACAAACCCTATTTCCGACCAGCTGATGCCGAAGACGGCCGCAGCTCCGCGGCTCTTCAGCACATCATCGCAGTTGGTGCTCTTTCCACTGCTGCACAGGCGCTCGGCAAAGGGGATAGATTGTCCAAATGATTGCGCGAGCAATAACATGCACACTGCTATTCCGGCCGTTTTACATAATAGGAGGAATATCAGGTTGATATTAAATTCTCCGGGAAAGCCACGTTGCCGCTGCCATAACAAAATCGCAAAAAATATAAAGATTAAAATTACACCTGAAAACCGACCTGCCATTTCAGACAGTCTTGCCTGGCGTTTTTTTGAAAAGCCAGGGTCGCCTGAGTCAGGTCCGGCTTCGAGCGCAAGCACTGTCCCGCTCCACGATCTGATAAACAGCGCTCTGGGTAATTTCTTTAATTTCCCGTGTTCTGTTCTTATGGTAATAAAATCATCATCAATCTGGTTCACAGCAACAAAGGATCCGCCGTCATCTTGAAAATGAGCAAGAAAAGGACGCGGTATGTCGACCAATTGTGCTGGTTTTATCCGGTAGGCACCATTGGGAATGCTCCATCTGTTCAAAACATCACTGATGGAAAGTAAACTCGGATGCCCGGGATGTTTTAAAAACTCGTCATAAATCCCCCCGCGTGTAACAGGAATACCTAACTCAAGAAGCAAATACAAGACAGCATCAATAACAGCCTCTTTTTTCATAAAGGTAGCATAGGTTGAGGTTTAGCATGGAATCAGCATCTACACCAGAGCTTATGCCAGCTTAAAAAAGTAACTTATTTAATATTTGGTTTTTATAATGGTTGCTTATTAAAGCGTTATAAAGGTGAATTAAATATCCGGTTATCTATTAGTTAATTTATATCATTATTTAGTCTTTTTGTATCTTTTTTTGCTTTAAAATAGCGAGACCGTTTTGCGCTTTAGGACCAGCCACACTGATTAAGGTGTATTGACTATTGGCGAATGCTTTCCGAAAGTTACAAACAGTCTTACCGCGTTAATTTAAGACCACCCCGATATTTTTAGGATTATAAAAAACTTTTAAGGATGTGTGCTTTGACAAGATACATATTGCGTGAAAGAAGTGGAGGAGTGCGGTATGGTCCTGGCTTCCCGATTGTATTTATCTGACTCGTAATAAATCTCACCCAAATTATAAACGAAGTAACAACTCAATAAATAAGAGATAGAAAGTTGTATCCGATATTTTCGTTAATTGAAAATATAAGGTTATTGGTTTAAACCAATTAACCTTACAAAATATGATAGAAAGTGTTAGACCTATGTTAGACCCAATTAAAAAGGACTTAGATTTTGAACTCATAAGTCCTTGATTTGTAAGTCGAGATGAGAAGATTCGAACTTCTGACCTCCAGCACCCCATGACTCTTGCGAATTGCCTTTCATTATATGGTGCAAATCACTCATCTTGTAATCAGTATTAAAAATTACCATTAAGGGAGTTAATGATCTGTTATGAAGAGTCGAAAAAAAAGCGGATATCGGGTAAATTAATTTTCGGCATGCGCTGGAAGTAATCTAATTTGACTAAAAAATCTTATATAAAATGATTTCGCGCATTTTTCGAAGTACTTAAACTTAATAATTAGGGGAGAAAGTGTTGTACCTATGTTGTACCTGTAAAAAAATCAGGCTTTTAGAACTCAATCTAAAAGCCTGATAATCAGTATGTGGAGAATATCGGAGTCGAACCGATGACCTCTTGCATGCCATGCAAGCGCTCTAGCCAGCTGAGCTAATCCCCCATTGCGGGAGTGCAAATATATATCTTTCGGTGAAAATTCCCAAAGTATTTCAAATTCGTTTAAAAGTAGCTTTTTAAGCCGCATTTTACCTATAAAGTCGCGGATAACGCGAGTGTCCCGCATAAAAAAATTATAGCGTTTGAGGGTGTTGCCTCGTTTTTCTCACACTCCTATCAAAGAGTTATCGCTTGTGAAATTGCCTTTTTAACGTAGTAAAAGGTTTAGCCGGCAATCAAATATATATATACCGACCTGTCTGTATATAAAAAACATTTTTACCTTTGAGGTATGAAAACAAGTTTTGTCCGCAATCAAATAATTGAAACCGCTTCGAGATTGTTTTACAAGCAGGGTTATAATGCAACGGGCATCAACCAGATAATTCAGGAGGCTGCCGTGGCAAAGGCTTCACTCTATCAGCATTTTCATTCCAAAGAGGATCTGTTGGCAGAGTATTTAACGGCGAGAAGTATTGAAACAAATAATGCTTTAAAAAACGAAGTGGAAAAATTCACCACTCCTAAAGAGAAAGCGCTGGCATTATTTGATTTCCTGGTAGAATTATCATCTAAACCTGATTATTACGGATGTAATTTTTTAAACATAGTTTCTGAATTACCAGTAGATAACGCCAGGATCAGGGAAATAATCAAGAAACAAAAAAACGATGTAAGAGCAATTTTTGCCGACATTTTAAAACCTGTTAAAAAAGAGAGATTGGCAGATGAACTTTATATGCTTTTTGATGGCGCGTTAATAACCAATAAAGTACACGGCAATGCCTGGCCTATAAAAACTGCCAGGGATATTGCAGAAAAAATAATCTGAATCATTACGAATTTAGATGTTGGCTACAAGCCATTCCTGTCGAATTTTAATAGGAAGCAATAAATATACGTGTTGGAAAGGCGTATGCGATTATTATAATTAAGCCATTAAAACAATGGGGAGCTTCTTGTTTGCCGTCTAAATACCAAACCCTTTAAAACAAGTAAAGCCCCTGATGGGCAGGGGCCTTTACTAACCAATTATAAACCTAAATTATGAGAAGACTTTTTTGTGTTTGTATTACTGTGTAAAAGTAACACTAAGTTTTTATATTATTTTAAAATACTTTGTAATTTTATTGTAACATTTATCACAACCACTCTATTACCCTGTTTGATTCTCAAAAATACAAATAAATCATTATTAAAGTGTTAATTTTTTATCTTTTTAATATCGATTCATTTAAAGAACAAAATAAGCGTCAAATTATTTCACTTTATTAAATTATTTTCAATAAAAATCAAAAATAGATCATTTTACAAGACACAAACCTTGAAAAAATCATTAAAAAAAATATTTTCAATGATTTAAAATCAAATTTTATTCCAAAATCAAACAACATTGATAAAAAACAGAGATAAAATACTTTTTTTTAAGAAATATCCGCCAAAAAAAATCTCTTTTTATCAATATTTAAAACTCATAACGTTTTAAGATATTGTATCATCACGTATAAAAATTACTTTAAATAAGCATAGTTTAAAAAACGCTTGCGCATTTTTGCAGCGAATTTTATATTTTTTTATACAATGACAGCTACCCAGCAGCTCAAAACGCATCCTCATTTAACTCCGTTCACTTTATGGATCATGACCATCGCTACGGGGTTGGTGGTGGCTAATATTTACTACAATCAGCCACTACTGGCCGATATAGCACACACTTTTAACATCACCGATAAAAAAGCGCAGCAGGTGTCCTTCTTTACGCAAATAGGTTATGCAACCGGTTTACTATTCATAATCCCGCTTGCAGATATGCTTAAGCGGAAGCGATTAATATTGATTGATTTTATATTGGTAATAATATCATTATTAATAAGCGCACTGGCGCCTACTGTAACCATATTAACTATAGCCGGGTTCCTGGTTGGTGTATCATCTGTAATACCACAATTATTGATACCCATGGCAGCCCATCTGGCCAAACCACATGAGCGCGGTAAAAAATTAGGGGTTATAATGGGTGGCCTGTTGATAGGCATATTACTCTCGCGTACCTTAAGCGGTTTTGTAGGCGAACATTTTGGATGGAGGGCCATGTATTATATTGCTACAGGACTTATGCTGGCTATGTGGCTCATGATATTTTTCTTTTTACCCGAGGTTGAGCCCGATTATAAAGGAAATTATAAAAACCTCATGAAATCGCTTGTTCATTTAGTTAAAACTCAGCCAAAGTTAAGGATGGCAGCCTTCCGCGGTGCCTTGTGCTTTGCAGGCTTCAGCGCTTTTTGGACCACGCTTGTTTTTTTACTAAAACAACCACAATTTAACGAAGGCAGCTCAGTAGCTGGTGCTTTTGGCCTGGTAGGGGCCTTTGGCGCATTAGCCGCAGGCTTAATGGGCAGATTGAGCGACAAAATGAACTCCTATAAATTATCCGGCTATACTTTGTCACTGGTTTTGATTTCTTTCATCATTTTCTATTTTTCCAGTCATAGCATAATTGGTTTAATTATCGGGGTTATTGTGTTGGATATGGGTGTGCAGGCTACGCATATATCCAATCAATCAATAATTTTTTCTTTGATACCAGAGGCACGCAACAGATTGAACACGGTGTACATGGTGTCTTATTTTATAGGCGGAGCGTCGGGTACATTTTTGGCCAGCCAGGTATGGAAAAGCTACCAATGGAGTGGCGTATGTGCAATTGGCGCAGCTTTGGCCATTGTTGCCCTGGCAGCACACCTGTTCAGCTATCAAAAAAACGTACGAAATTAAAACAAGTGTTCGGTTATTGAATACCAGATAAACACATTTAGGCCCCCACAAATATCATTTCACCAAAAAAATTAAATTTTTTTGGTGATAAAAACCGCTTAAAAACAACCATTTACACGGTATTGTAAAAAAATACTGAGGCTGCAATGACTTTTTTTGATCCAGGTTATTTTTTTGGCACAGGATTGGAATACAACCTATCAAATGCAACTGTTATGGAAACTACTAAGAAAACGGTTAAGGAAGAAGAGAAAGAATGGGAAAACCCGGTAGAGCCCGCAAAAACAACAGACCCACGCGATGAGGAGCAAATTTTGAGGCAATACAACGAAGCAAAGCGCCGCAAAAACAACCTTACCGAGAACCAGGAAACTGAAAAGAAAGATTTAGATAAAAGAAATTAAAAGCATAAAAAACTAAACTATGAAAACTAATATAAAACCATCAACCAGCAAATTAGTAGCACGTTTTGATAACGAATTGAAAATAATACTGATGAATGATTTGAAAGCTATTAAAGCTAAATCACCACAGTTGATACCAAGCGCAGCGTAATAAAACCCAACTTACTTACCTATAAAACATCTACCTATGAAAGCCTTTAAAATTACACCATCAACAAGTAAATTAGTTGCCAGATTTGACGATGAATTATTAAACATTTTATTAGAGGATCTGAGAAACTTCAAATTGAGACATCAATTTATAAACAATAACAACAAGCAGGTTGCCGCGCAACAAATAAGCAAAGCTGCCTGATCATCATATATACCTACATCTACCTATCTAAAAATAGCACAACACCTATGAAAACGATAAAACCCTGCCAAAAACAGGGTTTTATTTTTTTGATGCGTATTTGATAATCAAGGCCGCGGTTTTGGCGGAGGCTCCTGGCTGGCCCATTCTGTTATCAAGCTCATCATAACTGAGCAGCATGTTTTCACGGTACGCGCTATCGCCCGTGATTGCTTCAAGCTCGGCAGCTATTTGCAATTCGTTGCACTCTTCCTGAATAAGTTCCTTTACTATCCCCTTATTTACAATAAGATTAACCAATGATATAAATTTGATTTTCACCAGCATGCGGGCTATGGCGATGGTTAAAGCATTTCCCTTATAAACCACCACCTGCGGTACATTAAACAAAGCGGTTTCCAGCGTTGCCGTACCTGATGCTACAACAGCGGCATACGCATGGCTTAACAGATCATAAGTAGCATTAAATATTACGGGCATGTTTTTACCCTTTACAAAATCACTATAAAAATCAAGCTTAAAGGATGGCGCGCCGGCTATAACAAATTGATAACCCGGAAACTGTTCTGCTACCGCGATCATTTCGGGCAGTAAATAGGTAATCTCCTGCTTGCGGCTGCCTGGCAATAATGCGATGATCTTTTTCCCGGTTAAATGATATTTCTGCAGAAACTCCGATTCGGGTTTAAATGCTGTTTTAGCATCCAGCAAGGGGTTACCCACATAGTCGACATCCATGCCCCATGTTTTGTAAAAGTCAACCTCAAAAGGGAGGATACAAAACAGGTGGTCAACAATTTTCTTGATCTTTAAAACCCGTTTCTGGTTCCAGGCCCATACTTTAGGGGATATGTAATAGTAAACAGGAAGTCCAATAGATTTTGCAAAACCCGCAATCTTCAAATTGAAACCAGGGAAATCTATCAGCACCAACACCTCCGGCTGATAAGCAGCAATATCTTGTTTACAGGCTTTTAAATTTTTCATAATGGCGCGCAGGTTAACTGCCACCTCCACAAAGCCCATAAAAGCCATATCGGCATAATGCTTTACCAGCGTACCGCCTTCGGCTTGCATGAGGTCGCCACCAAAAAACCGAAATTCCGCCACGGGGTCTAACTCTTTTAGCGCTTTCATCAAATTAGCGCCATGTAAATCGCCCGAAGCTTCGCCGGCTACCAGGTAATACTTCATCTGATGGGTTGTAATTTAAGTAAAAAAACTGCCGCCGTAAATATAAACGTCACCAGTATCATACCTGTTCCGGTTTTATCCTGCCCCTGTTTAAAACAATACCTGATCATAAATAAATTCAACGCAATAGCTACCAAGTATGGGATACCCGGTTTATTAAATATTAAAAAGTTACCTTTTAACAGATACAAAAAAATGAACAGGCTAATGCCCGGCAGTATTAAACCACCAATTATACCTGCCGTTATACTGTCGGTTTTAAGTACTTTTTTGAACTCCATTTTATATATTAAACTTCCAGTTATTTAAAAATGGTATAGCGTGATGAGCCGTCATATCAAACTGTACAGGCACAACAGATACATAATTATGATCAAGGGCCCAAACATCGGTATCCTCGCCACCATCATTAAGCTGAAAAACGCCGGTAAGCCAGTAATATGGCCGTTTATGCGGATCAACTCTCTCATCAAACTCCTCGGCCCATTTTGCGTTGGCCTGCCTGCAAATCCTGATGCCTTTAATATCGGATGTATTGGGGAAATTTACATTAAGCAGGGTATTGGCCGGCAGGCTATTGGCTAAAACCTGCAGCGCAAGTTCTTTAATGTATTTAACGCAGTGGCTAAAGTCTGCATCAAGGTTATAATCATCCAAAGAAAAACCTATTGACGGAATACTCTCAATTGCACCCTCCACTGCGGCCGACATGGTGCCTGAATACAAAACATTGATGGAATTATTTAAACCATGATTAATGCCCGATACGCACAGATCGGGCTTTTGCCCCTTAAATATCTTATTAACGGCCAGCTTCACACAATCAACAGGCGTACCCGAGCAACGGTACATTTCAATACCCTCATAAATATCAACCTTATCCAGGCGCAGTGGTTTGCCAATAGTAATGGCATGCCCCATGCCCGATTGCGGACTATCCGGCGCTACCACTACTACCCTGCCAATCTCGCTCATCGCTTCTATCAATACCTTAATACCAGGAGCAGTTATGCCGTCGTCATTTACAACAAGAATATTGGGTTTCGCTGTTTTCATTGTGCGAAATTAGTTATATTTGATTTATGCTGACTGCTGATAAGAAAAAGAAATACACCGTTACCGGGATTCGGCCTTGAACTTTCAAAGCTTTTCAAATAAAAAAGGCCCCGTTGCAGGAGCCTTTTCTAAATCTTATAAACTGTTAATCCACTTCACCAGTTCATCCCGGGTTTTACCCGTTTTTTGCTGAAGTTTTCCTAATGTTTCATCGTCTTTACCCTCTTCGTAGGTGAGATCATCATCGGTAAGGTCGCCGTAAGCCTGTTTTATCTTGCCCTTTAACTCATTCCAGCCGCCTTTTATTTGTAGCTTATCCATAATGTTTTTTATTTAGATGTATTGTTATAACATCCGGGAAATGATATGGTTTGGGGAAAGAGTCAAGAGATTAGAATCAAGAGTTAAGACTTATTAATTGGAACTGGGCAATAAATAGAATCCGGTCTTGATTCCCGGCTCTTAATTCCCGGCTCTCCTAAATTAGTCCTTCACAAATTGCTTCAATACCTTACGCTCAAAATTACTTGACGGCCAAAGCTCTATTTTATAGTGATCTGTCCCTTCATCTGCTTCGGAATTAATGTTTTTGAGATCATAGGAATAGATCCTTACACGATAATATCCTGGTGTAACGATGGCTTTTAACTGAATTTTATGATCTGGAAAATCAAGCACCTCCAATATTCCTGAACTAATTCTAACTCCGGCCTCCACTACATGATCATATTTTTTAAAATCCTTTTCCCCGCTTGCAGCATCCAATACATTAAGCTCGGCCTTTACGTGGCCAAAGCTTTCAATACTAATTCCAACAATATCTTTATCCTTCGCTGTTGCCAATCTGTCGGCATAAGCTGCGGGAGTCCAAAACTGGCATCGCCCGTTTCGCCGGTAAAGGCAGAATCGCAGAGGTAAAATTGATTTTCTGAAGTAAAAAAATCGAGCTTGTATCTCGCTGATGGCCGATTTTTAAAGGAAAAAAGAAAGCTGGAGCAAAGAACAAGGATAAAAAAAACAGAGAAAAAAGGCAAGGAACCTATTTTTACGATGTCCTTGCTCCTCATTTTCTGCATCTGTTTTATTATTCAATAATTGATCTTTGCTCCTTTATCCAAATATCCTTATTCCTACAAAGCTCCTGCCTTGATCTCTTCAACAACAGCCGGATCAAGCAGTGTACTGGTATCACCAAGGTTACTGGTTTCACCCTCGGCTATCTTACGTAAAATGCGGCGCATAATTTTGCCTGATCGTGTTTTGGGCAGTCCGCTTACAAACTGAATCTTATCCGGTTTGGCAATTGCACCTATTATCCTGGCAACTGTCATGATAATATCTTTACGGGCAAGCTCTGCGTCGCCGTGCTGATTTGGGCAAACCACAAAGGCATAAACACCCTGCCCTTTTATATCATGCGGATAACCAACAACTGCCGATTCAACCACACTGCTGTGCATGTTGATAGCGTTCTCCACCTCTGCGGTTCCAATACGGTGACCAGATACATTAAGCACATCATCAACCCGACCGGTGATGCGGTAATAACCATCTTCATCACGCAAACAGCCATCACCGGTGAAATATAAATTTTCATAGGTAGCAAAATAGGTAGTGCGACAGCGTTCATGATCACCATAGGTGGTGCGCAGCATACCCGGCCACGGAAACTTGATACAAAGGTTACCGCTTACGCCATTACCCTCAATTATCTTTCCATTTTCATCAACCAATACAGGTTGTACACCCGGTAAAGGCAAAGTGGCATAACCGGGTTTAGTTGGTGTAACATTACAAATAGGCGATATCATTAAACCGCCATTTTCCGTTTGCCACCAGGTATCAGCAATAGGGCATTTGCCATGGCCTATTTTTTCATCGTACCAATGCCAGGCCTCTTCATTAATAGGCTCCCCTACAGAACCCAGCTTGGTAAGCGAACTAAGGTCCTTACCTTTTAATGGCTCATCCCCAAAGCTCATCAATGAGCGAATAGCTGTTGGCGCCGTATATAATATATTTACCTTGTACTTATCTACAATATCCCAAAATCTGCCTGCATCCGGATAGGTGGGTACTCCTTCAAACATTAATGTAGTTGCTCCCTGCGATAGCGGACCATATACAATATATGAATGCCCGGTGATCCATCCAATATCGGCAGTACAAAAATACACCTCGCCCTGGTTGTACTGAAAAACATTAGCAAAAGTATAGCCGGTATAAACCATGTAGCCACCGGTGGTATGCACTACGCCTTTAGGCTTACCTGTTGAGCCGGATGTATACAATATGAACAACATGTCCTCGGCGTCCATTTGCTCGGCAGGGCATTCGGGATTACCTTGTGTTTCAACTTTTTTAACTTCATCTTCCCACCAAACATCGCGCCCCTTTATCATAGAAACCGGTGTACGGCTCCTGGTTAAAACAATTACCCGCTTAACAGATTTACACTGAACCAGTGCATCATCTATTACCGTTTTTAAAGGAATAGGTTTATTAGCCCTAAAGCCGCCATCGGCAGTTATTACAATATTACATTCGGCATCATTTATCCTATCGGCAATTGACTGCGCCGAAAAGCCGCCAAATACAACCGAATGAATTGCGCCTATACGGGCACACGCTAAAACAGCGATGGCCAGTTCAGGTATCATCGGCATATATATACAAATACGATCACCCTTTTTTGCCCCGTTATTTTTTAACACAGTGGCAAACTGGCAAACCTTATCATGCAGCTGGCGATAAGTTAATATGCGGTGATCTTCCTGCGGGTCATTTGGCTCCCATATAATGGCAGTCTTATCTCCAATAGTGTCCAGGTGACGATCCAGGCAATTTTCGGTAATATTGAGTTTTGCCCCCTGGAACCATTTAATCTTTGGGTCTTTAAAGTTCCAGTCAAGCACTTTATCCCATTTCTTTTGCCATAAAAAATTTTCGGCAATACCGGCCCAGAACTGTTCAGGCTGTTCAACACTTTGTTGGTAAACCTGCTTATACTCTTCAAATGATGTAATCTTCATAGCATTTATAATGGTGGGCGTAAATTAGCAATTTCTGTGTTATGTACATATTAAAAACACTACTTATTAAATAATTTTAAAAAGAACCAATATCCAATAACAAACAGCCTGAAATAAAGGCAAATGTTGGCTTTAAAAAATTATTTAACAATTTTTGAAAACGCTATTGAATATTCGATTAAAAAGTCTGATATTTGCAAACTCTTTTGAATAAAGGGTTGATAATTAAAAATATTTGTCATGTCAAGAATTTGTGATCTAACAGGAAAAGGATCTATTGTAGGTAATAACGTTTCAAACTCAAACGTTAAAACAAAACGTAGATTTCATCCAAACTTAAAACTTAAGAAGTTTTATATCCCTGAAGAAGATAAATGGATTACCTTAAAGGTATCTACATCTGCTGTTAAAACTATCAGCAAAAACGGCATTACTGCCTGTATCAATAAATTTGTTAAAAAGGGATACATTTAGTAGGTATTACGTTAACGCCTCATGTTTAACATAGGTATTAAACGCAATATATAATTTAAAAAATTACGTAAGCCGGGATGGTGATGCGTACAACATAAAAAGAAAATGGCAAAAAAAGGCAACAGGGTTCAGGTAATTCTAGAGTGTACTGAACACAAAACAAGCGGTATGCCAGGCATGTCTCGCTATATTACCACTAAGAACAAAAAAAATACAACTGAAAGACTGGAAATGAAAAAATTCAACCCGGTTTTAAGGAAAGTAACAGTTCATAAAGAAATTAAGTAATTGGTTGATTAAGTTAATGGTTGAATAGGTTTAGATCTCCCCCAACGGTTAACTCACTAATTCAATGATTCACTAATTCAATAATTAAAAGAAATGGCAAAGAAAGTAGTTGCAACGCTAAAAGTAGCAGGTAAAGGCAAAGAATATTCAAAAGTTATTACAATGAACAAATCACCAAAAACTGGTGCTTATTCATTCAGAACCCAAATTGTCCCTAACGATTTTGTTAAGGATGCAATTGCAGGTAAAACTATATAATACCTTTTGATTAAAATATTGAAGCCGTCTTGTTTTTACGAGAGGGCTTTTTTTGTTGATGTGTATGCATCAGATACGCAGATTAAAGTAATTATATTGATCTGACATCTGTTAACTATCATTTAGGCATATTTGCATTGCTAAATTTAACATCAAAAAATACGCACATTATAAATCTGCACTTCTGAACATCTAAAATCTGCACATCTAACTATGGGATTATTTGATTTTTTTAAGAAAAAGGAAAATACACAGCAGGAGCAACAAGCCCTTGATACCAGTTTAGAAAAAACCAAGGATAACTTTTTTTCAAAGATCACCAAGGTTATTGCCGGTAAATCAACCGTTGATGATGATGTGCTGGATGAGCTGGAAGAAGTATTGGTTACCTCTGATGTTGGTGTTAGCACCACCCTCAAGATCATCGGCCGTATCCAGGAACGTGTTGCCCGCGATAAATACGTTGGCACCAGCGAACTTAATGTGCTGTTGAAAGATGAGATCCAAAAATTACTGGCCGAAAATAACAGCAACGATTTTCGCAATTTTGAGTATGGCGATCATAAGCCCTATGTAATCATGGTTGTGGGCGTTAATGGCGTGGGTAAAACTACCACTATTGGTAAACTGGCCCATAAGCTTAAGCAAGCTGGTAACAAGGTAGTACTTGGTGCTGCCGATACCTTCCGTGCAGCAGCGGTTGATCAGTTGCAGCTTTGGGGTAAACGTGTTGATGTAAAAGTTGTAGCCCAGCCAATGGGATCAGATCCTGCTTCGGTTGCCTATGATACCTTACGCTCGGCAGTTGCCAATGGCGATGACGTAGCTATTATTGATACTGCCGGCAGATTACATAATAAAGTAGGCCTGATGAATGAGCTTACTAAAATTAAAAATGTGATGCAAAAGGTGATCCCTGGCGCACCACATGAAATATTATTGGTACTGGATGCATCAACCGGGCAAAATGCCATTGAACAATGCAAACAGTTTACCGAGGCTACCAATGTTAACGCCCTGGCCCTAACCAAGCTTGATGGTACGGCAAAAGGTGGTGTAGTAATAGGTATCTCGGATCAGTTTAAGATCCCTGTAAAATATATCGGCGTTGGCGAAGGTGTTGAACATCTGCAGTTATTTGATCGCCAGGCGTTTGTAGATAGCTTGTTTAAGCAATAAAATTATTTCATTGCGGGGAGGAACGACGAAGCAATCTCCTCTCTTGTAATTCAATCCTATATAGTTCGCGATTGCTTCGTTCCTCGCAATGACAATTTTCTCATTGCAATGATTAGTGTGTTATGAAGACAAAAGAAATTTCCCGCCCGATAGCAAAACCAGTTAAACAACGCGTTAACGTGGTTACTTTGGGCTGCTCAAAAAATATATATGATTCCGAGATCCTGATGGGTCAGTTAAAAGGCAATCAATTTGATGTGGTGCATGAGGCCGAGAAAGTGGGCAAAAATGATATCATCGTTATTAATACCTGCGGCTTTATTGATAATGCCAAGCAGGAATCAATAGATACCATATTACAATACAGCGAACTAAAACAACAAGGCAAGGTTGGCAAAGTGATAGTTACCGGCTGTCTTAGCGAACGTTACAAACCAGAGCTGGAAGCCGAGATCACCAACGTTGATGCTTACTTCGGTACCAATGACCTGCAGAATTTATTAGCATCTGTAGGCGCCGACTATAAACATGAGCTTATTGGCGAGCGCCTGCTTACCACACCATCTCACTTTGCCTATTTTAAAATTGCCGAGGGCTGTAACCGCCCATGCTCTTTTTGTGCTATCCCATTGATGCGTGGAAAACACCTGAGCACTCCTATTGACCAATTGGTTAAGGATGCGCAGAACCTGGTTAAAAATGGCACAAAAGAACTGATACTTATTGCACAGGACTTAACCTATTATGGGCTTGACCTGTATGGCAAACGTAACCTGGACGAATTACTTCGCCGCCTGAGTGATGTTAATGGTGTTGAATGGATCAGGTTGCAATACGCCTACCCTTCCGGTTTCCCGATGGAAGTACTGGATGTGATGAATGAACGTGATAATATTTGCAAGTACATGGATATGCCGTTACAGCACATCAGTGATGATATGCTGAAATCAATGCGCCGTGGTATCACCAAACAAAAAACTATTGATCTGGTGAACCAGATTCGCGATAAGGTACCGGGCATTGCTATGCGTACCACCTTAATCACCGGTTACCCCGGCGAAACTCAAGAGCATTTTGAAGAAATGGCTCAATGGGTTGAAGACACTAAGTTTGATCGTTTAGGCTGTTTCACTTACTCGCACGAAGAAAAAACGCATGCCCACTCTTTGGTTGACGATGTACCTGATGAAGTAAAACAGGAACGTGCAGATGCCATCATGGAAATTCAGCAAGGCATTTCATTTGATAAGAACCAGGAAAAAATTGGCCAAACATTTAAAGTATTGATCGATAAAAAAGATGGGGATTATTTTGTTGGCCGTACAGAATTTGATTCGCCAGAAGTTGATAACGAGGTTTTAATTGATGCCAGCATTGACTATGCTACAGTAGGTGGCTTTGTTAACGTGAAGATTGACAGCGCCGAAGACTTTGACCTTTATGGACAAATTGTAAAATAATGTTAATTTGCGGCGCATTACCAGTAATGATTTTACATTTGGATTAATGGAAGCCTCCTGTATAAGTTATAAAGAAACCGGATTTTTTTCGCCCACAGTTATTGATTATATCGGGAACCGGGCCGATCTTCAACCGTTTTATGGCTACCGGCCCGATATGGCCGGCTTTGCCGAACTGTTGAAAAACAAAAAAGCTATTGCCGATCGTGAGATATTGTTTCGCGTGCTATCAAAACAGTACGCACATAATGAACCGTATCCATCGGTAGTAAAACACAACCTTGATCTGCTTAAAGAAGATAGTACTTATACTATCACCACCGGTCACCAGCTTAATATTTTTGCAGGTCCGCTATATTTCCTTTACAAAATTGCTACCGCTATTAAACTGGCACAGCAGTTAAAAGCCGCCCATCCTGATAAAAATTTTGTACCCGTTTACTGGATGGCCAGTGAAGACCATGACTTTGCCGAGATCAACTACACCAACATTGGCGGTAAAAAAGTACATTGGTGGTACGAGGCCTCGGGCGCTACCGGGCGGATAAACCCCGATACCATGCGCCAGGCTCTTAACCAGTACAAAGGAGTATTGGGCATGGAGGGCCATGCCACAGAAGTTGCAGAAATTGTAGAAACCGCATATACAAAATTTGATAAACTGGCCGATGCCACCCGTTATTTGGTAAATGCTCTTTTTGGCCAATACGGATTGGTTATTATTGATGCCGACGACCACGAGTTTAAGAAGCAGTTTGCCCCTATTATGGAGCAGGATATCATTAATCAAAACAGCTTTAAAAATATAACTGCCACCAACGAGCAATTGCAAAAGCTGGGGGTACATATCCAAGTTAATCCGCGCGAGATTAACTTTTTTTACCTGAAAGATAACCTGCGCGAACGTGTAGTTTTTGAACAGGAAAGCTACCAGGTAATGAATACCGAAATTAGCTTTACCGAAGCAGAACTGAAAGAAGAAATTGCCAATTACCCGGAGCGCTTTAGCCCCAATGTAGTGATGCGCCCTCTTTACCAGGAATGCATTTTACCAAACATTGCTTACATAGGTGGCGGTGCCGAAGTGGTTTACTGGCTGGAATTAAAATCAAACTTTGATTTTTATAAGGTAGATTTCCCTATACTGATCCTGCGTAATTCTGCATTGGTGGTGCGTAAAGAACAAGCTGCCAAAATTGAACGCATGGATCTGGATACAGCAGCCCTGTTTAAACAAGATGATGAGCTTAAAACCGACTGGATAAAAAAACATAGCAACCACAACCTGAGTTTGGAAGGTGAATGGCGTGAAATGGCTTCAATTTTTGAAAAGATTAAACTTAGGTCATATAAAATAGACCCTACCCTATCGCCATCTGCATCAGCCGTACAGGCAAGGTTAAAGCACGCTGTTGATAACCTGGAAAAGAAATTAATAAAAGCCGAAAAACGTAATTACGAGGTTAGGCTGGAGCAATTATCAGCCGTAAAAGCCGAGCTATTCCCCAAAGATAGTCTGCAGGAACGTACAGAAAATTTTGGATTGATGTATGTAAAATGGGGGCAATCATTCATCGATGAACTGATCCGTCACTTCGAGCCACTTGATTTTGAGTTTACAGTGCTCACAGAAAAATAATATTACTTAAAGTCGTGCTGAGCGATGAAATTTCGGGAAACGCTGAAAGAAAAATGACGTTTTAAAAGTTTGTCATCCTGAACGATAGTGAAGGATCTATTCGCAGACTTTACAGGGCGAAGAAGCATGGCGAATAATAGATCCTTCACTATCGTTCAGGATGACAAAAAGTTTTTTTTCAAAACACGCCAACTTATTTCGGCATCCCACAGGTCACTATTCAAATGTGCTGTTCTTTAAGGAAAATCAACCTCTTTGCTTTCAACAAAAAACCCGGCGTTCACCGGGTTTTTGTATTTCATTATTTCTTTGTCCAAACGTTATTGTCCGGGTTGTAATCCGGTAATACTTTGTCCGGGTCATAGGTAACAGATTCAATTTCTTCTGTTGATGGATATTTGAATGTCCAGGTAGCATTACGTTCCCAAACTTCAACAGGCAATTTCATCCTATCTGTTTTACCGCTTTTGGTTTTTATTTCCAATATAACCGGCATTGCCATTTTTCCAAGGTTATCAATAGTGATCATAGCGCCTTTTGTAGCGTCGTTATCAACATATTTAACATCACTTACGGCAACATCCAAACGCCAGTCATTCTGGAACCATCCCCTCCAAAACCATTGTAAACTTTCGCCTGAGGCATTTTCAATAGTGCGGAAGAAATCATCTGGTGTTGGATGTTTAAATGCCCAACGGTTGATGTAAGTTTTAAAAGCAAAATCAAAACGCTCAGGGCCTAAGATCTGCTCGCGAAGCAAAACAAGACCAGCACTTGGTTTTGAATATAATAAAGTACCTGTATTTTTTTCTTTAAGATTGGCTGGCTGGCTCATCATTGGCTCAAGATCAGGTCTTGTAAAATTAGCGCCAATTTTGTGCATATCACCAGGTTTGCGGTTGTACTCTCCGTTGTTAAAATCAGCTGTTGAAAGTGTATTGATAAAAGTGTTAAAACCTTCATCCATCCAGCCATATAGACGCTCATTTGATCCTACGATCATCGGGAACCAGGTATGGCCAAACTCATGGTCGTTAACGCCCCACAAACCACCTTTTTTTGCTTTATATCCGCAAAAAACAATACCAGGGTATTCCATACCACCAACTATACCGGCAACGGCTGTAGCAGCAGGGTAAGGAAACTCAAACCATTTTGATGAATTGTATTCAATTGATTTTTTAACATACTCAGTTGAACGTGCCCAGGCATCAGTACCGTCACTTTCAATAGGGTAAGCAGAAATAGCGATTGATTTTTTACCGCTTGGCAAATCCATCTTAGCTGCATCAACAATAAATGCCGCAGATGAAGCCCAGGAAGCGTCCCTTGCATTTTTAATTTTAAAGTGCCAGGTAAGGGTTGATTTACCTGCCGGGCGCGATGAAGCTTCGGTAACCTCAGCTGCAGAGCGGATCACTACCGTTTTTTCGCTTTGCGCGGCCTGTGCCCAACGTTTTTGCTGTGCTGGGGTATATACTTCTGTTGGGTTCAGTAACTCGCCAGATGCCACTACAATATGGTTTGACGGTGCAGTGATGCTTAAGTCAAAATCACCATATTCCAGGTAAAATTCACCCGGACCGGTATATGGCTGCGTGTTCCATCCTAATATCTCGTCATACACACACATGCGTGGGTACCATTGTGCAACGGTATAGATCTTTCCATTTTTAGATGCTTTATCATCAAGGTAACCCATACGGTCTGATCCGTAATTTGGAGATACAAATGAGTACTCAATTTTTAGTTTTGCAACGCCTCCGTTAGCAGTTACCTGTTTAGGTAAAAAAACCTGCATTCGGGTATCGCTAATCAAAAATTTAATATCGGTCGAAATGCCTTTGGCATCTACGTATTTTACAGATTTAATTTTATAACCTGCCTCAAACGCTTCACCACGGCCCCAGTTACGACTACCTGTAGGTGGTACTATCGCGGTACCGCGTGAATCTAACTTAAACAGGTTTTGATCAAGCTGCATCCATAAAAAGCCCAGGTTTTGCGGACTGTTATTGGTATAAGTTAAAACTTCCGATCCGGTAATTTCATTACTTTGATCATTCAAGGTAGCGGCTAAAGTATAATCAGCACGGTTTTGCCAGTATTTAGGGCCCGGCTGACCGTCGGCCGCGCGGAACTCTGTTCCATTTTTAGTGTAGAAAGGGGGGCCGAAAGTTTCGTGATAATTGTAATCAGAAGCCGGGGAGGTTGTTGGTGCTGGAGTTGCGGTTTGCTGCGCGTTACCTGCCGTAAATGCAAGCACACAGGCCATGCTTAAACCGGCCATCAGTTTTAAATTCATTTCAGTCAATTTTTTAGAATACAAAGCAAGTATACTAAAAAAACCGTTTTTACTACCCTAGTAAAATGATTGTTACGCGAATATTAAGGATTGAGTTAATGATTCGCCGCTTTAACGAGTAAAGTTATAAAACACTATTAATCAGGTAGATTTAATTGATTTTGAATAATTTATCATTTCTTCAAAAAGTGCTCTTCATACACCTTTTCATCAAAGCCGAAAAACAGGAAGCCATTGTCTTCAATAACCGGTCTTTTGATCATGCTGGTTTTTTGTTGCAGTAATTTTAAAGCATCCGCATTGGTTTTCACGCTTTCTTTTACTTCAGGATCAAGCTGTTTCCAGGTGAGGCCCTGTTTATTTATAAATTTCTCGTAGCCTGCTTTGCCATCCCATTCCTGCAACTTTTCTGTGCTTACGCCCAGCTTTTTAAAATCCTGGAAATCGTAATCAACATGATTAGCCTTCAGCCAGTCGAGCGCCTTTTTTACTGTATTGCAATTGGTAATTCCGTAAACTTTCATGCCGCAAATCTACTGATTTGTGGAACTACTTTTACCCCCACCTTTGGTGTCATCGTTATTTATGCCGCGCTGGTTCTTTTTAATATCGCTGCTAAGCTTACCAAATTTGTAGTTAACCCTGATAGCAAAATTGCGATAAGGGTTTTGGTAAACCGATGATTGTGAAAAAGCGGGCGTATTGGTGTATGATTTATATATGCGGTATTTACTGTAGGGATTGTTTGCTACCAATGATATGGTAAGTGTTTTTTTAAGAAACTCTTTGCCTACTACATATGATGAAAATATGCCATGCCCGTTTTTACCCTGCAGGGTTACATCGCCGCTAAAATACCCGGCATCAATACCAAAACGGTAGCCGCTATCAAACTTATAAGCGAGGTTGGCAAAGGCATTACCCGTATATCCATCATTTTTGTAAAATTGCCCATTATAAGTTCCCTTTAACCAAACATGTGTTAAACGGGCATTTAAATTGATAGTGAACCTTTTGGTAATAGAATAATTGGTGTTGATATTTAAACCCAGGCTACGGTTACTGCCCAGGTTTTGATAAGTAGTGGTAGTAACCGTGTCGCGCTTGCCATTTGCCGTACTATCAATACTTATGCTGGTTACATTTTGTATGGCATTGTTTGAAAACGCATAGCTTAAACTCGCATTAATGGAACCTTTTGAAAAATTACTATACGTAAGCTCAAACGTATTATTAAGCTCAGGACTTAGGTCGGGATTACCGGTATTAAGAAATTTAGGGTTCGATCTATCAATAAACGGATTCAGCTGGTATATTCCAGGGCGTTGAATACGTTGTGTAAAGCCCAAACTGATGCTACTGCTTTTTAAGCTTCTTTGAATTGAAACTGAAGGGATCAGGTTATTGTATCCTTTATCAAGGAGTGTTCCCGAAAAATCGGCGCTCACCTGTGTATGCTCCAATCTTAAACCACCTTTACCAGTCCACTTGCTGAATTTTAATTGGTATGAGTTATATACGCTGTAAACATTTTGCTGATAATCAAACACGTTAGTCTGACCCGTATTAACTAAATAATCATTAGTAACCGAGTCGCGGTCTTCGCGCCTGAAATCGCTGAAGTTTTTGCGGAGGATGGCTTTTGCACCGGTTTCAATGCTGATAGTTTTAAGCGGGTAAGCATAATCTAACTGAAGGGTATGCTCTTTATTACCGGCCTTGTTATACTGCCTGAAATCGGGCTGTATCTGCTGACCATAATTAACCCTGTCTGTAAATACGTTATCGGCAAACTGGGTGCCTGGTGAATAACTATATTTATAAGACAGGGTAAGCAATTCGTCTTTATGCTTTTTAAAACCTATCTGGTAATTAAGGGCCGCATCAAATCCCCGGTCATGATTATAGCCATCGGTTAACTGGTGGTAGCCTTGTGTTAAAGCCGCGTTCCGGTTAGTTTGGGCCGATATGAGGTCATTGTCCTGTACAAACTCTCCCTGGAAAATTTCAACAGAGCCGGTGAGCAGGTTAAGGGAATCTATCTCGTAGCTTAGCTCAAAATCGCCGTAACGATAATTGCCACCAAATGTACCTGTGCCTTTTTGTAATATGGTGGTATTTTGAGCAAACTGATTCTGTGTGTTGGTAAAGTAATTATTATTTAAGTTTTGATGCCCAAAACCGGCATAACCTGCCAGGCCAAACTTACCCTGTTTTACTGTTCCGTTTAGATTAAACCCGGGTCCCCAGATGCTGTTATAGCGCGAATTGATGCTGCCGTTATAACCCTGGTCGGCATTTTTTTTGGTGATGATATTGATGATACCTGATAAGCCTTCCGCATCATATTTAGCCGGTGGTGTGGTGATCACCTCTATCTTTTCGATATTGGTGGCCGGCATAGATTTTAACACATCCGAAGGATTTTTGGCCATCAAAGCCGATTCCTTTCCGTTGATCAATATTTTATAATTCCCGCTTCCCTTTAGTTTGATTTTATCATCACCATCAACAGAGAGCAAAGGAACCTTACGCATCATATCCAAAGCTGATATCGCTTTACTCTCCGGGTCGGCCTGTACGTCATAGCTCAGACGATCAACCTCCTGTTTCATCACGGGCCTTACGGCAGTAATGCTTACTTCGTTCAGTTGCTTGCTGGAAGCCGACATGTAAATTTTACCTGCATCAAATACGGTTCCTCCATGTTTTACAGGTAAGACTTTAGAAGCAAGACCTATGGAAGCAACAGCTAACTGGTAGGTTTTGCCATCAGGCGCATTCAGCTCAAAGCTGCCATCATTTTTGGTAAGTGTGCTTTTTACTGATGCCTTTGTACCGGCATCCTGCAACATAACGGTAACATAACCTAATGGCTTATTAACGGCAGAGTCGATAACTACGCCTTTAATAGTTACGTTGGCTGTATTTGGTGCTTGTGCTATTGCCAGTATAGAGATATAACAGCAAATTAAGGTTAGTAAAAAATGTTTCATTCATAAGGCATTTAGGTAATAAGACGCTACAAGATACGCCGTCGTTGCAAAAACCGGAAAGTATTTAACATTTTTTAACTAATCACTTAGTTTACAGTAGAAAAGAATTACTTATTGAACCTGGTCATGGTTAATTCGGTACCAATAGTGGCGAAACTTTTAATCATTTCAATAGAACGGTCTATTAAAGCGGGTAGTTCTGGCTTTTCATCATCATCAAAGCCACTTAATACGTAATCAACCTGGCGGCCTTTGGGGAAATTATCGCCAACGCCAAAGCGTAAGCGCGCATAATTATTGTGCCCAACGGTAGCTTCAATGTGCTTCAACCCATTGTGACCGGCGGCACTGCCTTTGGGTTTTAAACGCAAAGTACCTAATGGTAAAGCAATATCATCCACGATCACCAAAACATTCTCCAACGGAATCTTCAAATCCTGCATCCAGTGGTTCATTGCCTTGCCGCTCAGGTTCATATAGGTTGTTGGTTTTATTAAATGCAGCGTACGACCTTTAAATGATACCTCACTATAATACGCCAGGCGCATGTGGTAAAACTTAGCCCCTTCCTGCTTAGCTAATTCATCCAACACCATAAACCCTATGTTATGCCGGGTATCAGCATACTCCGGCCCTATATTTCCTAAACCAACAATTAGATATTTCATTTTTTGCGGAGCAAAGATTTTGGGAGCAAAGATAAAGGATTTATGGATTTAGGACTTTTTAGATTAAGGATAAAAGATTTATAGATCAAAGTAACTGCATTACAGTGTAAGAAGACAATTATGAAGCAATAGTATTTGAAAATGCTTTGATTTGCTTTTGCAGGGATTGAACCCGATTAATCAAATTTTGATACTCGGCATCTGTAGTTAAGTTACATTGTTCGGCAATGATTAATTGGGTTTCCAATTCAAATGCCGAACCAAGGCTCATTGATAAAAAATGACTAAAATCCTTAGTTGACTTTCTTGCCGAACCCTCTGCGATATTTGATGGAATGGAAACTGCTGCTCTATATAATTGACTCGAAATACCAAATCTATGCTCACTTGAAAATTTCTGCGTTAGCACATAAATATCCTTTGTCAATTCAACAGAATCAATCCAAATCCTTAACTGCCTAAAGTTATGCATCTACGTACCTGATTAATAAATTTCATAGGATATCTCTTGTTAACCAATCAAAAATCCTTGCTCCTTGATCCAAAAATCTTTTGTCAAAAAAAAACGCGATGGGCGTAAGCCTATCGCGTTTTTTTTTATCAGGGTAAATTATTTTTTACCTGAAGCAGCTTCCTGCTCAGCCTGACGTAATGCACGTGAAGTAGTAACTGATACGATAGTATCTTCTACAGCATTGGTGATAATCAATGTTTCCAGTTTCAAATCTGAAACCTTAACTGATTTACCAACTTCAAGGCTTTCGATGCTTACTTCAATAGCATCTAAATGATCTTTAGGTAATGCTTTGATGCGCAGTTTCCTTAGTTTTTGAACTAATTTACCACCCACTTTAACACCTGGAGAAGTTCCGGTTAATTTAACAGGGATCTCGATAGTGATAGGCTTTTTCTCGTCAAGCAACAAAAAGTCTATGTGGATAAGTTGTTCAGTTAAAGGGTGAAACTGCATATCTTTAATAATAGCCTGTGATTTAACACCAGCAACATCAAGATCGATGAAATGAACAACCGGAGTGTAAACTACGGCTCTCAAATCAGCTGCGGACACTGAAAAGTGGGTTTGAGTTGGCCCACCGTAAAGTACTGCAGGCACTAAGCCCTGGTAACGCAGTTCTTTAGCGTCTCTTTTCCCTACGTTCTCTCTTGGAGAACCGCTAATAGCAATTGATTTCATTGTTTTTTATTTTATTTATTAATTAAGTCCACGGTTTATCACCATGGATTTGCTTTTATTCTTTCAATGTACGTTCATTGCCCTGGACTATCGACCATAGACTATGGACATTCTAATTAATCTACCTTAAACAACTGGCTTATTGAGCCATGCTCGTTTACGTTGATTATTGCCTTCGCAAAAAGCTCGGCAGTTGATAATACCCTTATTTTAGGGCTTTGGTGTTTCAATGGTATGGTATCGGTCACTATCAATTCGGTTAAAGCCGAATTTTCAATAGTTTCATATGCTTTACCTGATAATACCGGGTGTGTACAAACCGCGCGTACACTACGTGCACCACGCTCCATGATCAGGCCTGCTGCTTTAGCCAATGTACCGGCAGTATCGCAAATATCATCTATAAGCACAATATCCTGATCGGTTACATCACCTATCAGTGTCATGGACTCAATTTCATTAGCACGTTTACGGCGTTTATCGCAAATAACCACTTCGGCATTAAAAAACTTAGCGAAACTGCGCGCCCTGTATGAGCCACCCATATCCGGCGAAGCAATGGTTAAATTACCTAAGCCCAGGCTTTTTATATACGGCACAAAAATGATTGATGCATCAAGGTGATCAACAGGGATATCAAAAAAACCCTGTATCTGTGCCGCGTGCAAATCCATAGTCATAATACGGTCAATGCCTGCTGCAACCAATAAATTGGCAACCAGCTTTGCACTTATGGCAACACGGGGTTTATCTTTCCTATCCTGTCTTGCCAAACCAAAGTAAGGGATAACCGCGTTTACATAATGAGCCGATGCACGACGGGCGGCATCAATCATCATCAGTAACTCCATCAGGTTATCAGTAGGTTGGTGGGTAGATTGGATAAGGAACACATCGCATCCCCTAACAGATTCATTAAAATGTGGTTGAAATTCACCATCACTAAAACGCGAGAGCACTACATCGCCAAGATCGCGGCCGTAAGCTTCAGCAATTTTTTGCGCCAACTCTTTTGAGCCTGAACCTGCAAATAATTTAACCGGATTAAATTGTAAGGGCATTTCTTCTTGATTTTGAATTTCGGATGTTTGATTTCGGATTAAGTTAATTTCAATTCTTTACCATTATGGTAAGCTTTAACTACTTCGTTAGTAACCTCCTAAAACACAATTCGGATTTCAATTTTCTAAACCGGAGTAAATCCGAAATTAAAAAATCGAAATCCGAAATCTTAATGTTGCCCGACCAGGATTCGAACCTAGACAAACGGTACCAAAAACCGTCGTACTACCATTATACTATCAGGCAATCTCCTTTGGTTTGTTTTTACTCTCCGAAAAGGAATGCAAATATAAGACGATTTTTTAACTCTCAAAATAGAATTTTAAAAAAGTATGTATATCGCTGTTTTACAGCGCAAAATGCGTTAAAAAGTGTTAATAAGGCGGTTTTGGTTTCAGCATCGTGATAGTTTTTCTTACTTTCGGCTATATAAAACCTTTTTCTATCGAAAATATCCTGACATGAACTACAATAAGATCAACAATATTTTTGGCTGGATAGCCTTTGTTATCGCTACTTTAACCTACATTTTAACGCTTGAACCATCATCCAGCTTTTGGGATTGCGGCGAATTTATTGCCTGTATCTTTCGTTTGCAGGTAGCCCACCAGCCCGGAGCACCATTGTTCACCATGATAGGCAAAGTGTTTACGCTGCTATCTATGGGCGATAATACCAAAGTAGCCTACTGGGCTAATATGGCATCGGCAATTGCCAGCGGGGCAACTATTATGTTCTTGTTTTGGACGGTAACCTCCCTTGCCAAAAAGATGCTGGTTAAAAAAGCCGAAGATATTAACCCCACCCATTTGATCATTATAATAGGCTCGGGACTGGTTGGCGCTTTAGCTTATGCCTGGTCTGATACCTTCTGGTTTTCGGCAGTTGAGTCTGAAGTTTACGCACAATCATCCTTGTGTACAGCCATTGTTTTTTGGGCCATATTAAAATGGGAAGCCCACGCCGATGAACCCCATGCTAACAGATGGATTGTATTTATTGCTTATATCATGGGCCTATCAATAGGTATTCACCTTTTAAACCTGTTGGTAATACCGGCTATAGCATTGGTAATTTATTTCCGTAAGGCAAAAAACATTACCACACAAGGCACTTTACTATCGTTTTTTGCAGGTATTGTATCGGTAGCTTTTGTGTTATGGGGAGTTATACAGTTTACTGTAAAGGGAGCAGCCTTCTCCGATCTGTTTTTTGTAAATACCCTGGGAATGAGCTTCGGCAGCGGTGCTGTTCTGTTTTTTGTTTTGCTTGTAGCAACCATTGTATCGGGAATATATTATACCATTAAGCAATCAAATACAGCAATCATCGCCTGTGCCATTTGCTTTATCCTGGCACTTGGAATTAGCGCCAGTTATTTGGGCGCTATAGTGGGCATCTTAGTTTTACTACTGCTGGAGTATGTGGTTAAAATACGCGAAAAACGTTTCGCCCTTAATAGCTTTTTTGTTTGCCTGCTCTTTATCCTGTTTGGTTATAGCTCATTTGTAATGATTGTGGTAAGGGCAAAAGCCGATCCCAACTTAAATAACAGCGATCCACAGGATGCGTTTGCACTTAACGGCTATTTAAACCGCGATCAGTATGGCGATACGCCATTGCTTTACGGCCAGTTTTTTGACTCAACACCAACAGACCAAACCGAGGGCGCAACAATTTACCGCAGGGGTAAAACCAAATATGAAATTGCCGGTAAAAAGCTAACCACCATTTATGATCGCAACACCATATTTCCGCGGATGTTTAGCGATAAGGCTGGTCATCCACAGTTTTACCGTGCCTGGAGTAAATTAGCCGATGGCGAAAAGCCCACTTTTGCAACCAACCTGGGCTTTTTTGGCACCTGGCAGGTTAACCAAATGTATACCCGTTATTTCCTTTGGAACTTTGTTGGTCGTACCAATGACCTGGATGGCCAAACCAGCAACAGTGCCGCCGATGGTAACTGGATAAGCGGCTGGAACTTTAACAAACAATTGCCCGATGCGGTTACCAAAAGCAAAAGTTATAACCGCTTATTCTTTCTGCCCCTTATCATAGGCCTGGCAGGCTTGTTCTTTCATTTTAAACGCGACCAGAAGAATGCGGGCGTTGTAGGTGTACTATTCTTTTTTACCGGCTTAGCCATTGTCTTATACCTAAACCAGGATCCGTTGCAGCCACGCGAGCGTGACTATGCCTATGCGGGCTCGTTTTACGCGTTTGCCATTTGGATTGGACTTGGTGTTATGGGAATTGCCGACTTGCTTAGTAAAAAACTAAATGCCAAAACCAGCGGCATTATTGCCACCGTGGTATGTTTATTAGGAGCCCCTGTGTTAATGGCCAACCAGGAATGGGATGATCATAACCGCTCAACCAAGCTTACTCCGCATGATATGGCTTATAATTACCTTAACTCATGTGCGCCTAATGCCATTTTGTTTACCTATGCCGATAATGATACCTACCCCCTATGGTACATTCAAGAGGTTGAAAATGTAAGGCCCGATGTACGTATTGTAAACTTAAGCCTGCTGGGTACCGATTGGTACATCCGCGGGATGAAAAACAAAATGAACCAGTCTGAGCCATTGCCTATCAGCATGCCTTATGATAAATTTAAACCGGGCGTACGTGATGTAATTTATTTTAACGACCAAAAATTACCCGGCTCTGTAGAACTGAAAGAAGTATTTGATTTCATCACATCGGATAATAAAGCTGCGATGACAGAGTATGGCAATGGCGATATGGGTAATTACCTGCCAACCAAGAACTTTAAGTTAACGGTTAATGCTGATGACGTGGTAAAAACTCAAACCGTATCTGCCAGCCAAAAGGACAAAATTACGCCAGAAATGGACTGGACTTTTAATGGTAAATATGTTACTAAGGATGTTTTAGCTATGATGGATATCCTGGCTCACAATAACTGGAAAAGACCAATTTATTTTGCCACAACCGTACCCGATGAAAACCTGATTGGACTTGGTAAATATTTATACAGTGAAGGCTTTGCAAATCGTTTGCTTCCATTAAAGCCGGATACCACCGCGGGCCAGGCCGAAGTTACCAATACACCGGTAATGTATCACAACATGATGACGCAATATAAATGGGGTAACATGAAAAATGCCAGTTATCTTGATCATGAGTCAAACACCATGTTTTATCCTTTAATTTCAAGGCTTTATTCAACCCTTGCCGATAACCTGCTTAAAGAGGGACATCCTGATATGGCAAGAAATGTCTTCAAAAAATATGATGAGGTTATGCCTGATAACATTCCAAATACTGAGATAGCCATACGTAAGTATTATTTGATAGAGACAGCTTACCGCGTTGGCGAAGTACAGCTGGGAAATAAACTGGCAAACCTGGTTGATGATTACGTAACCAACCTGTTAGCTTATAATTACACGCTTTTGCAAAGTGGCGAAGTAAGTATTGACAGCCGCGATATTCAATACTCCATGTCTATGTTAAATGGTTTAACCGAGTATACCAAAAACTATAAACAAACAGATCTTAATACCAAATTCAGCGCACAGCTTAGAGATTATGAGAAAAAGCTGGGAATGGGCTCGAAATAGTAATGGCCGTTGAGAATCAAGAGGCAAGAGTCATGAATTAAGACTCTTGCCTTTTTTGTGACAAATCCCCACCTTTAGAGTTTCACTAAATTTTTCAACTACCCATGACGTGTTTGTTTCATACCAGGCAATCGGCTCTGTATGCTGGCAATGACTCACCCCGCCGGTCCGCCCTTCGCGGACGGCGACCCTCTCTTCGGCTTCGCCGGAAAGTGTCAAAAAAGTTAATTCTAAGTTTCAACTCCCTCTTTCCAACGAAGTTGAAGAGAGGGGTGTCGGGCGTAGCCTCGACGGGGTGAGTCTTAACCTTGGTTAGTTTCCGTCATTTCACCTTCAGAGTTTCGCCAAATTTAATCACTCAGCATAACAAAAGGGATGAAAACAAAAAAGCGGCAAATGCCGCTTTTTTGTTGATTATAAGTTCTTGTCCTTCGTCTGAAAATCCTTTGTCCAAAAGTCCTTGCTCCTTACTCCAAAGATTACCCTTCATTAACCACTCCCATCGAACAGAATTTTTCGATGCGTTCGTTAACCAGTTCAGTAACATCTTTTTCTTTAAGCATCTTAAGATCCTTAAGCAATTGTTTTTTTAGGGTGGCTGCCATAGCAACCGGATCCTGGTGAGCGCCACCAAGTGGTTCTTTAATCACCCCATCTATCAACCTGTTCTTTAACATTTCTGTCGAAGTCAATTTTAGTACTTCGGCTGCACGTTCTTTATTTTCCCAGGTTTTCCAAAGAATGGTTGAACAATTCTCTGGTGATATTACCGAATACCATGAATTATCAAGCATCAACACCCTATCACCTATACCTATACCTAAGGCACCTCCTGATGCACCTTCGCCAATAATAACGCAGATGATAGGAACTTTAAGTATCGACATTTCGAGTAGGTTACGGGCTATAGCTTCGCCTTGTCCGCGTTCTTCTGCTTCTAAGCCAGGAAATGCCCCCGGGGTATCAATCAAAGTAACAACCGGTTTATTGAATTTTTCGGCCATTTTCATCAATCGCAGCGCCTTACGATAACCCTCCGGATTAGCCATACCAAAATTACGGTACTGACGCTCTTTTGTATTACGCCCTTTTTGCTGACCAATAAACATTACAGTTTGACCGTTTAAGGTCCCGAAACCGCCTATGATAGCTTTATCATCGCCAACTGTACGGTCGCCGTGCAACTCAATAAAATCATCGCACATCAGCTCAATATATTGCAGGGTGTACGGCCGCTCGGGGTGCCGGGAGATCTGCACTTTTTGCCAGCCGTTAAGGTTGGCATATATTTCTTTTTTGGTAGTTTCAAGCTTAGCTTCAAGTTCTGCCACTGTTGCAGACATGTCGAGCTTATTTTTATCCTCAACCTGCTTCACCTTTTCAATCTGCTGCATCAGCTCAGCCAGTGGTTTTTCAAAATCAAAAGTTATTTTCATACACTTTATTTGGGGCCGCTAAATTAAGCAAATCAAACGGCAAATTTATCAATTATGATTTTGCAAAGTTTCCAGCTTTTTAATTTGAGCCGGCGCCAGTAATTTCCAGGTGTTATAACATGCCAATAATATGGCATTTCTGAGCTCACCGTAGTATAATCCCGATCTGTTACCATAAAAAATAATACTCCCTTCATCGGTGCCCCTCCGCAATAAATTATCCAATGCCTGTTCATTGGTGATGATGAACTTACCCATCTCCATCTTTTTACGCTTCAGCTCGTTGGCAATTACTGTAATTTGGGTTATTTGTACCGGACTAAGCCCCTCCTCTTTTTTAAATGCAATGGCCTTATCGGGCATCGGGTAATGATTTACAACAGCAACAGGGGGCATGTTAAAAATATCATCGCCCTTTAATAATGCATTATACTGCGCATCACTTAAGGTTTTAACCGGCGATTTTTTTAAAGTGCTATCAATAGTTTGTGCTTTAGTTTCACCATAAAAAAACAGAAGCATCATAAATAAGGGTATTGTTTTCAGCATAGATTGCAGTTTACAAAAAAACCGCAACTATTGGGCCATTTGCATTAATAAATACTGTCCCCGATACCTCAATCAACCTTAATTATTTTTGTGCGTTGCGAAATCCCATTTTCATTAAAGGCCTCTATCTGGAAATAATACGGCAAGTCCCTGTCCATTCCACTAAAATAAAATTCATTTTTGCCATACACCATCATGTTATTGTACAGTTTATCGGGCGCTATGCCAAAGTAAATAGTGTAACCGGTAGCCTGATCATTTGGTTTCCATTTAAGCCAGGAATTACGGCGCTCACTATCACCACGTAACGCAATCAGATTTTGCACAGTATCGGGCCGGGCGCCTGCACCTTTACCAAACACCCTGAAGCCAGATAATGCGAACTTACCGGTTGGCATATGCAGGTTAACCATTTTAAGATAACGAGCCTTTGCAGGGCTTTTTAGTTCGATATAGTCATGCGGAACATCGGTTTTGTTTTTGCTTTTGTCAATCAAAGGCTTCCACGCCTTTCCATCCAACGATGAATAAACCATGTACTGATGAAAAACCCCCAACGATTTGCCCAGTAACTCCGCATCCTGATCGGCATAGTTGATCTGAATTGCGTTTATAATGCTTATCTCGCCCAGATCTGTTTTAAACCACTCCCCTTTGCTGGCCGTTTTGGCGCTCCAATAGGTTTTAATATCCTCATCAACGGCATTGTTTGCGCCATAGGCCCCCAGGGTTGATGATACCTCAACCGGTTTGTTATAATTCAGGATCATCCAGCCTGTAAAATTACTCTTCAGGTGATCTTCGGGCCCGGCAGCTAAATATTGCGGATAATCGCCATATGCTGTATTACAGTACAACGTACCGTCCTGATCAAAGCCGGCAGGCCAGAAGCCGATACGACGCTCAAAGTTGTTTTTTACCGCAATGCCCATGGTGCTGATATGCCAAAAATTGCCATACTTATCTGCCCAGGTAGCGCCATGCCCCGCCCCTTTTGCAAAGCCTCCGGGTTTGTAGGAGAATGGATTATGCTTTTGATAAGTAAAAGGCCCCAATGGCTTATCGCCTACAAAAACGCCATCGCCGTAGCCGCTTTGCTTGGTGCCGGGTGCACCAAATTGCAGGTAGTATTTCCCGTTATGCTTATTCATCCATGAGCCTTCAATAAATGGCAGCAGGAACACATTATCATTATGCTCGCCAAAACGCTCCCATCCATGCTTTTCCGGGTCGAGTTTTACCATTTCTTTCTTGGGGCCTATGGGTTCAAATGTTTTCCGGTCTATCTCCTGCCCGTAAAGCGGCAGCGTATTGCTGGAACCATGGTAGATGTATACTCTCCCGTCATCGTCGGCAAACATACCCGGATCCCAGGCGCCTACCTTAAAATAATCTTTGGCCGCCTTCCAGTCATCTTTGGTGGGATTGGTGCTCATCCACAGTGTAAAGTCTTTATTATAGGTTGAACCTATTACCAACAGCGTATCGCCCAAAACCAGGGTAGCAGGGGCGCAAAGTTCATCGCCGGGATTTTGGTTGTAAGGCCGTACAAATTTGCGGTAAACAAAGTTCCAGTTAAGCATATCATTGCTCCACCAATAGCCAAACTGGTTGGTGCTAAAAAGGTAATATTTCCCCTTAAAAAGAGTCATGGTAGGGTCGGCGGTGGCACGGTGCCTGCCCCAGCTGGAAAAATCGGCAAAGGGCGTGTAACCATAATCAAGGTTAAGCGGGTTACAGTAAGTAAGCTTTTTGGTTTGTGCGCTTAACTCTTGTAAACAAAAACAAAACAGCAGTATTGGTAAAATACGGGCAGTTAATTTCATAAATTATATAGGCTTATGTAGTAAATAACAGAAAGCTAATATCTGTTTTAAAACATTAACAAAAACCACATATACTACTACATTTACTGCTCAAAAGCATTCACCTAAGCTTTGTGCATACCAAAAACCGGTTACCTCATTCAATTTTACTCTCCAATATTTTATTAATGTGTGTTAAAGACACAATTAATTTGTACTTTCATCCTCATAACCCAATCATCCTAAATTTCATTTTTATGAAGAAGAAATACCTGCTGCTTTTAGCCCTGCAATTGTTGTTGAGTTTATCTGTTTTTGCACAATATCCTAAAATGGATAAACTGCTTTACGGTGTTGCTTATTACGATGAATACATGCCTTATGAAAGGCTGTATAAGGATGTGCAGATGATGAAAGATTGTGGCATTAACGTGGTACGCATTGCCGAATCAACCTGGAGCACCGTTGAGCCGCAAGATGGCGTATTTGATTTTACCCATATCGACCGGGTATTAGCCGCCATGCAAAAAGGTGGAATAAAAGTGATTGTTGGTACCCCTACTTACGCTATACCTACCTGGATGGCTAAAAAACATCCCGAAATATTAGCTATAACTCCATCGGGCCAAAACCAATATGGGGCAAGGCAAAATATGGATATTACCAATACGGATTTCAGGACTTATGCCGAGCGGGTGATCAGGAAAATAATGGAACATGTGAAGGATAATCCTGCTGTAATTGGCTACCAGGTAGATAATGAGACCAAAGCTTACGGCACATCCGGACCAAATGTACAGGCCTTGTTTGTAAAATACATGCAGGCAAAATACCACACGCTTGATAATATTAACCACATTTTTGGCCTGGATTACTGGAGCAACCGCATCAATAACTGGGATGATTTTCCTTCGATGAATGGCACCATCAACGCCAGTTTATCCTCTGAATTTGCCAAATTTCAAAGGCAGCAGGTTACCCAGTATTTAGGCTGGCAGGCCGCTATTGTGCGCGAATACAAACGACCAGACCAGTTCATTACTCAAAATTTCGATTTGGAATGGCGAGGCTATTCATTCGGGATCCAACCGGATGTTGACCACTTTGCGGCAGCCAAATCAATGGATATTGCGGGCATTGATATTTACCACCCCAGCCAGGATAACCTCACAGGCTCCGAAATTTCATTTGGCGGCGATGTAACCCGATCAATGAAGGGCGGTAAAAATTATTTGACAATAGAAACCGAAGCTCAGGGTTTCGCGCAATGGACACCTTATCCGGGGCAGTTAAGGTTACAGGCCTTTAGTCACCTGGCATCGGGCGCCAACATGGTGGGTTACTGGCCCTGGCATTCTATCCATAACTCTGCAGAAACTTATTGGAAAGGCTTGTTAAGTCATGATTTTGAGCCAAACCCGGTTTACAACGAAGCAAAAACCATAGGTAAAGATTTTGACAGGCTTAGCGCTAATCTCATAAACCTGAAAAAGAAAAACGATGTAGCCATATTGTTCAGCAATGAGGCCCTTACCGGATTTAAGGCTTTTGGATTTGGGTGGGGTGTACGAACCAGCTACAATGATATATTACGCCAACTGTATGATGGTTTATACCACATGAATGTAGGCTGCGATTTTGTTGACCCTACCAGCCAGAACATCGAAAATTATAAACTGCTGATAGTACCCGTTTTGTATGCAGCACCTGATAGTTTATTGCAGCGTTTAAACCGTTACGTAAAAAATGGCGGCCATATTATTTACACAGTAAAAAGTGGATTTAGTGATGAAAATGTAAAAGTGAGAACAACCCATCAGCCAGGAATAATCAACGAGGCCTGTGGAATTTACTACAGCCAATTTACAGTACCCGAAAATGTTGGTTTAAAAGGCGATGATTTCAACCTTAAGCCCGAAGATAAAAAACTCAATACCTGGATGGAGCTTATCACTCCAACAACAGCTAAAGTGCTGGCCTATTATGATCACCCGGTTTGGGGTAAATATGCAGCCATCACCGAAAACGCTTACGGTAAAGGCCTGGCAACCTATATAGGTTGCCTAACCAGTAATGCTGTAACCGATAAAATACTGGCCGATGCGGTGAAAAAAGTTGGCTTATGGGGTGCTGATCAACAGTTGGCCTTCCCAATAATTACCAAGTATGGCACTAATCAAAAAGGTAAAACAGTGCATTATTATTTCAACTATTCGGACAAGGAAAGCAGTTTTACTTATCCTTACAGCAATGGAAAAGAGTTGTTATCGGGTGCAGGCGTAAACGCCAATTCGGCTATGCAGCTGGAACCCTGGGGGATTAAGATTGTGGAGGTGAATTGACGTTTTAAAAAGGGCTGTCCTGCTGAGCCTGTCGAAGCATGTGGGCAAAGGCCTCTGCGCGCGACCCTTCGACAAGCTCAGGGTGACAGGCCTTTTTAGGCCGTAGATACGTTAATAAATACCAACCACGTCATAAGAAGCGTAGTGAAGGTTCTATTCGCAGACTTACAGAGCGAAAAAGCATGGCGAATAATAAATCCTTCGCTACGCTCAAGGATGACAAAGAGATTTTTTTTGGATGCAGGCCGTAAAATTTTATTGCGATAAAACAATTCGATCAAAAAAGATCAACAGCAACCGTCAGAAACATTCACTGTAACAAAAAAGGCGTTCAACTTATCAGCGTATTGTTTCCATTTCACCTGGTCAATACAATAGTTCATGGATGTGCCTTCGATGGTGCCTTTAATTATTCCGGCGTCTTTAAGTTCGCGCAGGTGCTGCGAGGTGGTGGGCTGGGCCAAACCCAATATATCAACCAAATCGTTCCCGATGCAGGCATTGGCCTTTATCAAATGCTCAATAATAGCAATGCGCGCGGGATGCGCCAATGCCTTAAGCATTTTGGCCAGCTCGTTTTGAGCCTCGGTAAAGTTTTCTGTTTTAGTTAAACCCATTACAAGCAATATTACAATAAAGTGATTAATAATCAAACTACGGTTTTAAACGTGCTGCTGTATAAAACTGGCCGAGAATATTTTGATCATTTCCCTCACCCGCCTAAACTCATTAATCACCTCATCTTCTGTTCCGGTAGCTTTAGCTGGGTCGGGAAAGTTTTGGTGAAAACGCTCAGCTTTGGATGGAAAGTATGGGCAGTTTTCTTTAGCATTATCACAAACTGTAATAATGTAGTCAAAAGGGATCTCCATATACTCATCAACATTATTTGATGTATGATGCGAGATATCGATATGATCTTCGGCCATTATTTTAATCGCCTTAGGGTTTACGCCATGAATCTCGACGCCGGCACTATAAATTTCGGCTTTATCACCGGCAAAATGTTGTAAATAGCCGTGGGCTATCTGGCTGCGGCAACTATTGCCGGTACATAACACTAATATTTTTTTCATTATTAATTCAGTTCTTTTTTCATTACAATGGCCGACGCAGGGCACACATAACTAAACTCCGAAGAAACCTTTATTTCATCAGGCACCTCAATACGTGGAACAGTCATATATCCTTTTCGGCCAAAATACACCGATGCTGTTTCTGTGATAAGGTAAATTGCCTTTACGCTTTTTAACAATGCAGATCCCTCGGCAATGCCAAGCAATTTGTTTGCTATCCCCTGGCCGCGATACCCGGGCTCAACAGCCAATGAAGGAGCAAAGCATAATCGCCATAAATTTCCAGCCCAACTACGCCTATTACATCGTTGTTATCATTTAATGCAATAGAAAATTCATCCAGCGATAATGGCAGATCTTCAACCGGTAGCTTTGCAGCCTTCAGCAGTTGAACAATGCTATCCCTGTAGTTTTCAGCTTTTTCTATTAACATACTTTTTTATTTTAACAGCATCCCCCACCTGGGGTACAGCATTCAGTAGCAACAGCAAGATTCTTTAATTCAATTTTGGGCTTTACTGTAGCCGGTGCGCAGCACTCTTCGCCGGTATCAGTAGTACCACAACTGCCGCCACGTTCAATGGCTTTGCATTGCACGGTATCTGGCCTAAGATCAACAATCAGATTATTCCCTTCGGCTATTACCTGGTTAGGATACATTTGGCGGGTATCAAAGTCCGAATTACCAAACTCAATTTTAACCGTTGCCAATGGATTTAAAGGTAATGTTTTTTCAACAAGCCCGATGATAGATAAAGCCTTTTCAACCTGCATTGCCCTTTCCTGTTGTTGCCCAACAGGCTCCCACAGTTGAACGATGATCTCTGTCCAGCTGTTCATTTTGCCTCCACAATCAACCGATGTGATGGGTGCCTGTTTAATTTCGGTGATGTGGTATGAAGCATCTACCCATTTATTTTCTGCATACTGAAATTGCAGATCCAGTTGCGGATGAGCAAGCAATTGCTCCTTAAATTCCATCCAATTTATAGCTTCCTGATTTTTCATAATACAAGCATTGAATTATATATTGCAATATTACGATTAATAGTTTAAAAGACGAATCAATTAAAAAAATTTAATTGTAAATTGGAAAATCCGGGGATCCTGGGGAGGGAAAATTACGTTACAAAAGATTGTCACGCCGATAACACGGCTTTAAGCCATTGATTATCAGTGTTGTTTTTTTCACGTAGTCCTATAAATCGTCATTATAAGGTACAAAGCAATCCCCGACCTACAGAGTAGCTATACAAATACACTCTGTATGGTTTGGGATTGCTTCGTACCTTACAGCAATGACTTATTGGATTTTGAGGCGTGTGGGCCTGTCAGTCTGAGCCTGTCGAAGACTCGCGCGGAAAGGCCTTTGCCCACTATCCTTTGACAGGCTCAGGATGATAGCCATTTTTGTCACGTCATTTTCTCCTTCAGAGGCCAAACGGATTTTAAAACTCGCAATGACGCGGTTTTTTTATGTCATTACTGTTTTTTCCACGAGCTACACCGCCCTTTTCAACGTAAACGCGAACCTGCTGCCTGCTCCTATCTCGCTATCAACCCCGATGTGGCCAGATTGTGCTTCTATAAAATCCTTAGCTATGGCAAGCCCGAGGCCGGTTCCGGTTTGATCGGCGGTGGCATTTGGCACCTTAAAATAGCGTTCAAAAAGGCGCGATAAATATTGAGCCTCTATGCCTTTACCATGATCCGTTACAGAAAATTCTATCTCATCGTTCTTATGTTTTTTAACAACCAGCTCTACTACCGATTTTTCATGGCTGTATTTTATAGCGTTTGATAACAGGTTGATAAGTACCCAGGTAGTTTTATCCAAATCGGCATGTACTTCGGGAAGGGAGTCATCGCATTTAACTTTTATGGTTACCTGCCTTTGATCGGCTGTGAATTTGATAGCCTTAACCGCATAATCCACAATATTTTTAGGATGGGTACTACCAAAATTAAGCTGCAATTTACCTGTTTCTACCTGTGCCATATCCAATAGTTCGCCGGTTATTTGCAGCAGGCGACGGGCGTCATCGTCAATGTTTTCCAACAGCTGCCTTTGTTCGGTATTCACATTACCAATACGATCATCCTCCAGCAATTTTAAGCTCATTTTTATGGATGATATCGGCGTTTTTAACTCATGCGATATGGTAGCTATAAAGTTAGTTTTAGCTTCATCCAGTTGCTGGTACTCGGTAATATTTTTAAGGATGATCACCTTACCAATTACCTTGCCTTTACTACTTACTGACAGTGATTCGCGCGAGTAAAAGCTTTCCCGGTTATCGGCAAATATTTTTAGTTTGGGCTGTTCGTTAACCAAAAGATTTCTTAACAGGTCATTTTCCAAAGCTACATCGGGCGCATAACGACCGGTAAGTTGTTCCGCACTCATGCCTATTAATGAGCACGCTATCTCATTGGCAAATATGATGATCATCTTTTCATCCAAACCCACAATGGCATCCTGCATGGTATTGATGATGGTCTCGATCCGCTTCTTCTCGAATAAAATACTGGCCAGGTTGCTATTCTCATACTCATCCAGCTTTTTGGTCATATTGTTAAAGGCCTGCCCCAGCTCACCAAATTCATCATCCGACCGAAAATCTATCTGCTGATGATAATTTCGATTCGATATCTCTTTTATTTTCTCCGTTAATTCTTTTAATGGGTTAGCTATATACCCGGGGAAATTGACCGCAAAAGTAAATGCGATGGTGAATAAAAGCACCGCGCAAAAGGCAACCAGTATATTTGCTCTTTTAGCAGTACCGGCCGCCACATCATTTTTATGGGCAATGGCATCCATATTTAAATGCATGATGCCATATATGAGTCGCCGAATCTGCGCACGCACCTGGGCTTGTGTGGCTGTATTTTGGTGTAGTTTAATATCCTGATAAGCAACACTTAAAGAATCGGTTAATTCACGTTCGCCTTTCTCAGTAACATTATGCATTTGATTGTTAAGGTTATCATCCATCACTGCAATTTGCTTAGCCGAGAGGGGGCCATCATTGGCATCTATCTCATCCAGTATATTTTGAGTGTATTGCAGCGTTTTATAATTATCCTTCAGGATTAGCCCGGCATCGGCCGAGAGGCGGTTAAGGAAATATACCGATAATCCGCAGCAGATAAGAGCCAGTATAAACAAAAAGCCAATGCCGGTACGGAGTTTATTTTTAATAGTCATGTTATGAAAGTATTACAAGGTCAATATCAGTTTTTGACATTTTATTCAATAGCTGGGTAAATACCGCTGTTTTCATGATCAGCTGGTAAAACTTAAACCGTGGTTTACCTATACAAATGGTAGTAATGTCATATTTTTCGGCTGTTTCCCAAATGGTTTGGGCTATGCGGTCGCTTTTTACTTTAAGCACTTCTGCACCCAACTGGGTAGCCAGCTTCATATTATTAATAAGATGCCTTTGCGAGGCCAGGTTTATCTTATCACTACTTTCTTTTGAAGTCTGCACATACAAAACAAACCATTTGGAACGATAGTAAGATGATAGCCTTGCGGTTTTACGTATTATTATTTTTGCAGATGCGTCATTTGTACTGATGCAGGCCAAAAAAAGCTCGGACCGCAATTTTATGGTTTTAGGTATTTCAATATCAATTTTCCGCTCAACCTGGTGGGCTACTTCACGTAGCGCCAGTTCACGCAGCTGAAGAATCCTATCGGCCTGGAAAAAGTTATTAAGCGCTGTTGGCACCTTTTTTTCATCGTATATTTTACCGTCTTTTAATCTATCTATGAGTTCGTCGGCTGTAAGGTCAATGTTCACCACTTCATCGGCCATCTGCAAAACTTTATCAGGGATGCGCTCATTAATGGCCGTGCCGGTTATTCGCTCTACCTCTTCATTAAGGCTTTCCATATGTTGGATATTTACCGCGCTGATAACGTTGATACCGGCGTTCAATATCTCCATCACATCCTGCCAGCGTTTTTCGTTGCTGCTGCCTTCAATATTGGTATGCGCCAGTTCATCAACCAAAACCACTTCTGGCCTAAGACTGATAATGGCTTTCAAGTCCATCTCTTCCAATTCCTTGCCTTTGTAAAAAAGCTTACGACGCGGAATTATCGGCAAACCCTCCAGCAGGGCTACCGTTTCCTTCCGATTATGAGTTTCAACATAACCTATTTTAACATCAATGCCGTTGCGCAACAAAGCCTGGGCTTCCTGTAGCATGCGGTAAGTTTTACCCACGCCCGCACTCATGCCTATATAAACCTTGAACTTACCACGACGGGATCGTTTAATAAGCTCCAGGAAATGCTCAACCGATTGTTCTTTACTTTCTTCCATTGTGATTCTTAACTAACTCATCTTGCTGTTTACAAACTATACATGAAGTAGTTTTTCCATTTCTTTTCAACCTAATAAAAGGAAATTCCGAAGAATCCCCTTTTAGCGTATGAATGTTCATCAAACCAAACTTATAATTAACAACCAAAATTAATTATAAACAATCCATACTATTTCTTCAGCTCGTCAAGAGCAACATTTAGTTTAAGCACATTTACTTTAGCCGGACCAAACACGCCCCACATTGGTTTTTCTGTATGGGCATCAACCAATTTGGTTAATGCATCGGCAGATAAACCACGTATTTTTGCTATACGTGCTACCTGTACCTGTGCACCTGCAGGTGAAAGATCAGGATCTAACCCACTACCTGATGCGGTAACCAGCTCGGCAGGAATTTGGGCGCGGGTTACGCCCGGGTTATGTTTCAGGAAATCGGCAATCCTGCCCTCTACCTGTTTCAGATAATCAGGATTTGAAGGACCTTTGTTTGAACCACCAGAACCAGCTGCGTTATAATCAACTGCCGATGGGCGACTCCAGAAATATTCGTCCTTAGTAAATTTTTGGCCGATGCCAGCATAACCAACTACACGGCCTTTATATGTTATGGTCTCCCCATCGCCATGACCGGGAGTAAATTTGCCTATGCCTGCTATCGCTAATGGATATATTCCGGCTGTAATTACTATCAGTATGATAGTTAACTTGATGGATGGCAACAAATATGTTTTCATTTTATTTTCTTTTTTTGATATGAGATTTTAGATATGAGATTGTTAATTGGAAATATGAAATTGCCGACCTTCTCTTTGTCTCAAAATCCCATATCTCAAATCTTACATCTAAATAAAAATTCCTACTGCAAGGTCAATCAGTTTTATACCGATAAAAGGTATCAGTACACCACCAAGCCCGTAGATTAATAAGTTACGGCGCAATAAAGCGCTGGCGCCTATCGGTTTATACTCAACGCCTCTTAAAGCCAATGGTATCAGCAAGGGGATGATGATGGCGTTAAAGATCACCGCCGACAAGATAGCTGATTCCGGGCTATGCAGATCCATGATGTTCAATGCTTTTAATGCCGGTATAGATACCATAAACAAAGCGGGAACAATAGCAAAGTACTTAGCCACATCATTAGCGATAGAGAAGGTGGTAAGCGTACCGCGGGTCATCAGCAATTGCTTGCCTATCTCCACAATTTCAATCAGCTTGGTTGGGTCGTTATCTAAATCAACCATATTACCGGCTTCTTTAGCTGCCTGGGTACCGCTGTTCATGGCCACACCAACATCGGCCTGGGCCAAAGCAGGGGCATCATTTGTACCATCGCCCATCATGGCTACCAGCTTACCGCCTTGCTGCTCTTTCTTGATATAGTTCATTTTATCCTCAGGCTTAGCCTCAGCAATAAAATCATCTACACCAGCTTTTTCGGCAATAAATTTGGCTGTAAGTGGGTTATCACCTGTAACCATCACCGTTTTAACACCCATCTTACGTAAGCGGTCAAAACGTTCGGCAATGCCTGGTTTTATAATGTCCTGCAATTCAATTACACCCATTATCTGCTCGTTTTGTGATACTACCAGCGGGGTACCACCGTTTGAGGAGATCTTTTTAACATTATCCTCCACCTCAACCGGGAATTGATGACCGGCTTTAAGCGCTATGTTACGGATAGAATCAAAGGCGCCTTTACGGATGCGTAAGCCCTCTGGCGTATCCAATCCGCTTGAGCGGGTTTCGGCAGTAAATTTGATGAACACCGAGTTTTTAGGCGCATTTACCGATGGTACTGTTTTATCCTGGCTGGCCAGTTCAACAATTGATTTACCTTCGGGAGTTTCATCAGCGAGCGAACTAAGCACACAGGCTGTAACAAAATCTGCAGGTTTTATGCCATTGGCAGGGTAAAAGTTGGTGGCCTTACGGTTACCAATGGTGATGGTACCTGTTTTATCTAACAGTAAGGTATCCAAATCGCCGGCAGTTTCAACAGCCTTACCCGATTTGGTGATCACATTGGCACGCAGAGCCCTGTCCATCCCGGCAATACCGATGGCCGATAACAGCCCCCCGATAGTAGTAGGGATTAAACAAACAAAAAGCGAAATAAAAGCAGCAATGGTTATAGGGGTATTTGAATAATCGCCAAAAGGTTTCAGTGTAACGCACACTATAACGAAGATGAGCGTAAAACCGGCCAATAATATGGTTAAGGCGATTTCGTTTGGCGTTTTCTGGCGTGATGCACCTTCAACCAAAGCGATCATCTTATCTAAAAAGCTTTCTCCGGGCTGAGTAGTTACCATTACCTTAATCCTGTCGGATAATACTTTGGTACCACCTGTTACAGAGGATTTATCTCCGCCCGATTCGCGAATCACCGGGGCCGATTCACCGGTAATAGCCGATTCATCAATGGTAGCAATACCTTCAATGATCTCGCCATCGGTAGGGATGTTATCGCCTGTTTCGCAGATAAACACATCGCCTTTTTTTAACTGGCTTGACATTACCCGTTCTTCCTTACCATTAACAAGTAGGCGGGCAGGTGTTTCTTCGCGGGTTTTGCGCAGGCTTTCGGCCTGAGCCTTGCCGCGTGCTTCGGCAATAGCCTCGGCAAAGTTGGCAAACAATACAGTTAATAACAGTACTATAAATACAGTAAAGTTATAGGCAAAACTACCCTGACCTTTATTAGCAAAGGAAAATATAGTAACGATGAGCATCACCATTGTACCTATCTCCACGGTGAACATCACCGGGTTGCGGAACAGGATGCGTGGATCCAGTTTGATGAAAGATTGCTTAAAAGCTTCTTTCATTTGATCGCCCTGGAATAATGTATTTGAGGTTTTCATGATTATTTAAATTGTAGCCCCCTCTAAATCTCCCCCTAAAGGGTTAGGCTTTTGATTTGCATCTTTTTTTAAAGCCCTCCCCTTCAGGGAGGATTTAGGTGGGGTGGTTGTTGTTTCTATTTTAGTGAAAAGTGTTCGGCAATTGGGCCTAAAGCAAGTGAAGGGAAGAATGATAGTGCAGCGATAATTATAATTACCGCGAAGATCATCACACCAAAAGTTGAAGTATCACTCTTAAGCGTTCCGGCAGATTCCGGTATGAATTTCTTGTTGGCTAACAACCCTGCAATGGCCAGCGGACCGATGATTGGCAAAAACCTGCCCAGCACCATTACTATACCAGTGGTAACGTTCCAAAAAATGTTACCGTCGCCCAAACCCTCAAAGCCAGAACCATTGTTGGCTGCCGAAGATGTGTACTCGTACAACATTTCAGAAAAACCATGGTTACCCGGGTTGTTTAACCAGGCGGATGGTTTTACAGCCCAATCTGCGCCGGGCATGTGAACAATTACGTAGGATGATATGGCCAGGCCAACAAGTATAATGAACGGGTGTAATAACGCGATTAATGAAGCGATCTTCATTTCGCGGGCCTCTATCTTTCGGCCCAAAAACTCCGGTGTTCGCCCCACCATCAAGCCCGAAATAAATACGGCGATGATGATGAAGATGTAAAAGTTTAAAATTCCTACACCACAACCACCATAAAAACAGTTCACCATCATGCCCATCATCATCATTACACCTGATACCGGCATGGCACTATCGTGCATGGAGTTTACAGAACCTGTTGATATAATGGTGGTCATGATGCTCCAGTAAGCAGAGTTAGCCGGACCAAACCTTACTTCTTTACCCTCCATGGCACCGGTTGGCTGACTAACGCCCATATGTGCAATAGCCGGGTTACCATTCAGTTCTGCATTCATGGTTGGGATAAGCAGTAATAGCATCCCGAGGGTCATCACACCAAAAATTACGTACGAGAATTTTTTCTTATTGAGATAAAAACCTAAGGCAAATACCAAAGCGATGGGAATTATACATTGTGCTACCAGCTCGGTAGTATTGGTTAAATAGTTAGGGTTTTCAATAGGATGGGCAGAGTTGGCACCAAACCAACCGCCACCATTTGTACCCAGGTGTTTTATAGCTACCAGGGCAGCAACTGGTCCGCGCGATACATGTACGGTATCGCCTTGCATGCTTATAAAGGTATCCTTACCGGCATAGCTGGTGGTCATGCCGTTAAAGGCAAAAATAACAGCTATAACAAATGATATAGGCAATAATATACGGGTAATGGATTTTACAAAATAATCCCAAAAGTTACCCAGCTTATCTGTCACCTTATCTTTTAATGCCCTGAATAATACAATCAGCGCGGCAATACCTGTGGCGGCTGATACAAAGTGCAGAAACATAAACACAAAATGTTGTGTAAAGTAGGTAGCGCCACTTTCGCCCGAGTAATGCTGCAGGTTACAGTTCACTAAGAAGCTGATGGCTGTATTAAAAGCAGTATCCGGCGATTGACCGGGGTTACCGTCGGGGTTAAGTGGAAGATGCCCCTGGGCCATTAAACAAACAAATGCATAAATAAGCCAAACGCTGTTGATAGTAAGCAGGGCAAATAAATGCTGTTTCCAGTTCATTTCCCTTTTGGTATCAATACCGCTGAAACGGAAAATGAAGCGTTCAACAGGGGCCATAAAATCAAGCCATGTTTTTTCGCCTTTAAAAATACGGGCGATGTAACGGCCCAGTGGAATGGCGATGGCAAGCGTGAGCAGGTAGGTAAATACTACACCTGAAATTTCAGTGTTCATGGTTTTAAATAATTAAAATTTTTCGGGTTTAAGCAGCACGTACACCATGTATATAAACACGGCAATGGCCACAATGAATAATGCGATCATGGTGATTAAATTTTTTCGAAGTAATTAACTGATTTGAAGAAGATCCAGAAGATGGCTATGAAAGTCACCACGTAAATAACAATCTGTAAAACATCCATATTATTAGTTTTTGCAGAAGCCTTTACCAAGCGGATGCCAATAAATGCCAAAGCAGTACAAACAATTGAATTACAGCAATTTAATAGAAGCCAGTGTTTTTATGACAGGTTGATAGCTTAAAAAACGGCTATCATTTTGATAGGTGATTATCAATGTGGGAGATAATAGTGAATGGAGAATTTAATTACTCTGGTCTTACCCTTTAACTCCAGGGAAACTCCCTTTTTAAGTTAATTCAGACCTTCGCCATCATGAGCTCTTGGGTATTCTGTTGCGCAACAGGTGAAACAGTAAAAAATACTATTTACATGAAAATCAACACTTTAATAATTGTCATAAAATCGAAAACGCAACAAAACCACAACAGCAGACGAAAAAGAGCAAGAGATCATAGAGCCGAATTCCGCCTTCGGGTCAAAAAGATGCAATTAAAAATAACCGGCATCTTCCCAGCCCTTTTTTATTTCCCCGCCTAAAATACAATCTTGATACTTGACACTAATCTCGGCGTTGCCTGCGGCCCACGCTTTCCGCTCATACTGCACGGGCCTTAGGCGCATGGCAGGTATCCGCTGCAATCGTTAACGCAAGGATATGCTGTAAATTTGAGCTTTTTGATTTACAATAGTATCGTGATTTGCATGTGGGATACACGCGGCACGTGTGCAGCAGCGGCGGGAATAATAACTATAGCTATTTACCACTACCATCAGACATAATCCAATTGTAAAAGTAATCACATGCTCCGGCCTCCGTATCAAATCTCATCGTTGATCCGGCCGTACCACGCTCACTATAGTAAACTTTCCAAACACCATTTTTTCCGTCAATGCAATATGCTTCATTAGGCAAGCCACCATAAAGTGAATAAGCATCTGGTCTGATGTTTTTGCTTTTTAGAAGAGCTTCTAACTGTTTTCTATCCATTATTGAGCCTTTTTAATATATCCTTCTTTAAGTAAATCTGAGACCGATTTTCCTAATTTATATTGCGTACCCCCTCCTGCCTGAAGTCTAACCGCCGTCCGAATGTCTCTAACTTCGAACGAATTATGCTGCAGTTTGCAAAACCCGCATATATAGCAACGGCACAAGTAGTCTAGAGAATACCTGATATATTAGTTTGAAGTCGGAAGATTAAACCAGCTGTATTAAAAGCCTGTATGCCAAAATAACAAGTTGTTAGCGCTATCTGAAACTACAATAAACTCATTTTGATAATTTCGTCTACCGCGCAAAGACGAAACTGCCGCTGCTAATGTTGGGAAACTACCAATAACTGTTGTATTATTAGCTGACATTTCCTTATATGACGTATTGACCATTTTGATGTATCTTATCTGTATGTCGGAGTGAACGATTTTTTTTGACGTCGTCAAATAAGAAACATCATTATCAATAATGAATCGCGCAGATTGCGATAATAAAGCATCCAACGCAAAAGCAAAAGACTTCACTGACAGCCCGTAAGCCTCTAAATCAATATATGACACTAAAGCATTGGGATTGTGAGCAGCAGAGTGCCTACGCGACCCGGCACTTTGAAAAAACTGGTCCGGAAAAGGGATGGTTTGACCGATTGCTCTTGATATTTCGTTTATATTCACCCAAACATTGCCTACTTTAAAATGTCCTAAAAAACTTTCAATATCTGATTTTCCTAAATTTGATTTATCCCAACCAATGGAATATGGAGATAATTGGTAAGTTGTATTTTGGGTGCTTGAAATTTTTTCCGTTTCCTGTTGAATAAAAAGCTTCCAGTCTTCGCTATTATCCTTTTTTCTCTGACTTAAAACATGAATTCCTTTTAAGGAATGAAAAAGAGTTATTTCTTGAATGCGTTCGGGTAACCTCGAAAAGTCTATGCCTGATGTAGAAATAAGAGCCAAAACTTCTCCAATACGATTTTTAATAAAATCTTCGAGAATATTAAACCCCGTTATAGCGAGACCATTTCTTAGAAATCTGGCTCTTTCATTGTGGTCGATATTTGTTAATAAACTGTCAATTAAAATTGAATGTTGTAAAGCATGATTATAAATCCTAATTCGTTCGATAAACGAATCTTTTGCAGCAGAGATCATACTAGAGATTCAATTTACAATTTTATAAATCAATGCATTCATCGTACCTATACGATATTTTACTCTTTCGGAATTCGATGTAAACTGTCGAATTGAATCTTGAAAACTTGCATCTGTTTCATATTTTAAAACAAATGCGTTCCTAATAGCTTGTTTTTGATCATTAGTAAGTATTATCCCTTTGTCTACAATTAATGATATTGGTACCATTTGCACGTCATAAAATCCTTGAAGGATTAATTTGCGGTGTTGATCTCCATCGAATCTCATAAATGCATTATCACCCCAAATGTCTTTGCAATAATTGATTGTTGTAAGAAATATATTATTTAATCTAGTTATTTCAGTTTCATCTATGATTCTATTTCGATCCATGTATAGATTCATTGCAACATTCATATTTCCTGGGAAATTATACCACAAGTCTCTCAAAGTAAAAAATCGCAATACATATTCAGCATCCACCATTTGTTTATATGGTTTCTCGCTTTTGTTGATTATCTTAAGTTGCCTTCTCAAAAAGTCATTTTCTGATAAATGATATATTAAATCATTTAATGGCCCCCTAAATGCAACATTTCTCACCTCTTGGGGCAGTAAATTATCTCCTCCAGTATTTAATCTCGTAAAGACTTCGTATTTCAAATTGGGATCTGATTGATTAAGAAGAGTAACAACGCGCAAATAAGGTCTAATTGATATTGCATTTTTAAGTTGCGGTGGAAGCTCATCAAAACTATAATTCTCCAACTCGAAAAAACGTTGTAGGTTTTTCAACTTAAGGTTTCTTTTTAAGAATTTATGAATTGCACTTACACGTTGTTTCCCGTCGATGACCGTGTATCGTCCATATTCATCTTCAGCCAAATAAATAGGAGGGACAGGTATATTCAACAGGAATGACTCAATTAAGGCAGATTCTTTAATATTGCTCCAACGTTCCCTTCTCTGGTATCCTGGAGATACGTCAATAGCCTCATTTTCAACCATACTTGCAATCGATTCTAAAGATAAATCTGATGATTGTGTCACTAATCTATTTTGCGATTCAAGAAATTTATCTATGATTTGAGACGTCGGATTTGTCATGAATAAGCTACTGGTTTATGGTTGTTTTGGTAAATATAAATAAAGCCATTGTAATAACTGTATTATCAGTGACTTTCCGAGATAGCTATCTTTCCTATGAGCAAAATACTCTTCCCCCCTTTTTGGCGCAAGGTCTTGTAAAGAGCTCAGAACCGGGAAGACTTGCGCTTGTCTCGCTTTACGGAATATCTTCCCTTCCCGTCAGCAGAACAGCTTCGGGCGAAAACGGGCAAAACAATGCAGGGATTGTGCGGCTGCAGGGCATAGGAAGTTTTTGCAGGTGGGGTGGGCTAAGCGTGTCGGGGCAAAATAATTCCAGCCCAGGTTTTGCGCGTTTTGCAGGGCAGAGGCCTTGTGCGCAAAGAAGCATTTCTGCTGACAGCCATTTTGGTTACTTTTGGGGCTTCAAAAGTAACAGCCCTCCCGCGGCGATTGAGCGGGCCGATGCTGTCGGTTACAACATATTTTCGTTTACTAAACAAACGTAAAGCATAGTTGGCGATTGCCGTACGGTCAACTTTTTTTAGGACGAGACAGTAAAAAAACCATCGCAATTGTATCAGCACCATTCATTTATGCGTAATGATCAATATGAAAACAACACTAACCCTTACCAGAATCTTTTTTAGCTTTTTAGCTACTATTTTAGTATTTGCTTTTTCTGCGTGTAAAAAGGATGTTTCAAGCGGAACCGTTGATATTACCGGAAAATGGGCGAAAACAGGATTCCAGGGGATTGACCAATATGAGTTTAAAAACGACTATACCGTTGAATACAATGCTCTTGCAACAGATTCGGTTACCAAAAAAATAATAGGATACCGCTTTAGAACTAAAGGAAAATACAGTATAAAAAAGGATTCATTAATCATGTTTGATCTTGCAAATTATTCAAACTCAAAACATACTTTTGGTCCGGCAAGTGAACTTTGCCCATTGATGGCTCCAAAAGAGTTGGTTATACCATATCACTCAACGCGCAGAAAAATAAACTTTTACTTTACTTCACCTGTGCGTTTAATGCTGATTGCGTTCCTTCGCCCATTATTTTTAATAAGCAATAGCGAGTACATCGTCCATAAAAGATTGATACTTTTGGATGTTAAGCCGGTATGAAATTACAGTGGGTAGTACCTTTACTCCAACCCGTATTCCTTCAACTTCCTATACAAAGTAGCCACCCCAATATTCAACAGATTAGCCGCTTCGGCACGGTTACCGTGCGTGTGGTTAAGTACCCGCTGTATATGCAGTTTCTCTACGGAAGAAAGATCAAACGCTGATATGGGACTACCTGCCTTTACCTGGTTTTGTTGAACTTCATAAGGCAGCAGGCTTTCATCAAGGGTATTGTTATCGGTAAGTATTACCGCCCTTTCAATTATGTTTTTCAGCTCGCGGATGTTACCGGGCCAGTTGTAGGCTTCCAGTTTGCTTACAAACTCATCGCTTAACACGTTAATCTGTTTTTTTACTTTAAGACCAAAGTACTGCATAAAGTATTCTGCCAGCAACTTGATATCCTTTTTGCGCTCGCGCAAGGGAGGTAAAGTGATCTGAAAAACAGATAAACGGTAAAACAAATCCGACCGGAAATTACCTTCGGTAATTTCTGTTTGCAGGTTACGATTGGTGGCTGCTAATATGCGTACGTTAACTTGGGTTGGTTTGGTATCACCTATTTTTAAAAACTGCTGCGATTCCAGCACACGGAGCAGTTTGGCCTGCAGGTCGTGGTCCAGCTCACCTATTTCATCTAAAAATATGGTGCCGCCGTTGGCCTCTTCAAAAAGACCTTTTTTATCTTTTAATGCCCCTGTAAATGAACCGGCTTTATGGCCAAAAAGTTCACTCTCTAATAATTCTTTTGTAAAAGCACTGCAATTTACCGCCACAAATGATTTTGTATTGCGGTTACTTGCCTGGTGAATGGCTTCGGCAAATATTTCTTTACCGGTACCTGTTTCACCTAGTAAAAGAACGGTAGTATCGGTTAGTGCTACCTTTTGAGCCAGTTTAATTACATCGCCAATAGCGGTGGATCTGCCTATCAGCCTGTCGAAACCAAATTTATCATTCAGCTTACTTTGCAGCTCAATAACAGTTTGCTGCAACAGGGCCTTATCCATGGCCTTGCTTACCAGCGGGATGATTTTTTCGTTATCATCACCTTTGGTTATGTAATCAAAGGCCCCCGCTTTGATGGCCTTAACACCATCGTTAATAGTGCCATAGGCGGTAAGCACAATAATTTCTGTTGCGGGATATGTTTTTTTTATGGTTTCGGTGAGGGTAATGCCATCAATATCGGGCAGCTTAACATCGCTTAGTACAACGTGTATCAGTTCCTGTTGCAGTTTACGCAAACCTTCTTTAGCAGTTGCCGCGGTAATTACCTCGTGTCCTTCCAATTGTAGAATGCGGGCCATGAGATTACGCAGCCGCTCTTCATCATCAATAATTAATAGCTTACCTTTTTGCACTGTTGATGTATTTGTTGATTTGCTTTTGCAAACATATCATTTTCAAATCTTCAAACGGCAAAGCCCTCAACGAAGTTAATCGGCAAATTTTCAAATCAGCTTTTACCACCTTGCCCGGCGCGTTGCACGTATCAGTTGCCTGTGCCTCCTGGCCTCATAATAATCGCTGGTTACCAATATGGAATGAATAACTCCGGGGATCCAGAAAAATAACGTCAAAAATATATTGAGGATAAATGCCCCTATTCTGCCGGTGGTTAATATGGCCAGAGGTGGCATAAAAAAACATAAAAAGTATCTCATGGCTATGATTTTTAAACTAATTATTATTTAGACCATACCCATTACCTTTTGTTACGAAATTAATCTTTGAGGTTTAAGGGCAGTTGCTCGCCAAAAAAAAGAGCTTTAAGTTCAGTAGCATCGTTAGGGTGCATTTTTCCGCCCAGTATCAAACGTAGCTGTCGGCGGCGCAGGGCACCTTCATATAATGCTATCTCATCATCCGTTTGGGGCAGTAATTCAGGCACCCGGGTTTTTTGTCCATCGCCATCCAATGCCACAAAGGTGTAATAGGCCTCGTTGCTTTTTACTTTGGTACCCGATGGGATATTTTGCGCCCATACATCCATCCTTACCTCAACCGAGGTGGTAAACGCACGGGTAACCTTTGCTTCAATGCTAATCACATCGCCCAGTTTTATAGGCGATTGAAATGATACGTTATCCACAGAAGCTGTAACCACAATACGATTGCTATGTTTTTGTGCCGATATAGCGGCGGCAATATCCATCCAGTGCAGCAGGCGCCCACCCATCAGGTTGTTTAATGTATTGGTATCGTTGGGCAATACCAGTTCATTCATGATGGTATATGATTCTTTGGGCGATTTTCCTGTCATACTGCAAATATAGCAAGAATCAGCAAGTTAGGGGGAGAAGAGTCAAGAATCAAGAGTCAGGAATTAAGACTTAAGTTGGTTATCAAAACTTCCGGTCAGGGCTGTGTTGGAGTTGTCTACATAAGTGTTCGGAAAACTTTTCAGTTCCCTCCCAACGGGCTACCGTGTGTACGCAAGTTTGTTAGCATGGCTCTGATTTGGCTAAAGCCTACCGTACTCTTTATTTATCCGCCCCATAAATGGGACGGCAATGAATTAAAGCATTGTTTATCTTCAATTCTTCATTGCCGTTGGTTTCAACCAACGGGATGGAAAGCATATACAAGCATGGCTTTAGTTTAAATAATCAGCATTTTACCACAAATGCTTGTTAATTTATTATACCAACCGAGTGAAAAAGATGTGTACACACAGTAGCTCCAAGTAGAGGATTTTATTAATCTATGAATTTAAACCCTTAAATTTAACCCGATGATATTCGATTTCAGGTTAAAGGTATTTTATACGGTTGCGCAACGGCTAAGCTTTACCAAGGCGGCTAACGAGTTGTTTATCACCCAGCCGGCCGTTACCAAACACATTAAGGAACTGGAACAACAACTTAATGTACAGCTATTTAAACGCAATGGCAACAACATAGCCCTTACTACAGCAGGCAAGATACTGTTACAATATGCTGATAAGATCTTCCAGACCTATACCGCCCTTGAAACCGAACTGGCCCAATTAAATAACCTGGAGGCTGGCACACTGCATATTGGCGCAAGCACCACAGTAGCGCAAACCATTTTGCCCAAAATATTGGCCCTGTTTAAGAAAACATATCCCGAGGTTACCTTCAATTTTATCCAGGCTAATACTGATCATATCTCGCAAATGATCCTTGATGAAAAACTCGATATAGCCATCATCGAAGGTTCATCTCACTCGCCCCAACTCGCCTATTCGCCCTTTGCAAAGGACGAAATTGTGCTGGTGACCAAGGCAAACAATAAGTTATCAAAAAAAGCAGAGATCAGTCCGAAACAGCTATTGGATATCCCATTGGTGCTGCGCGAAGCCGGCTCAGGTACGCTTGATGTGATTTATGATGCACTGGCGGGTGTACAGATCAGCCCGAAAGATCTCAACATCGAGATTCAGCTGGAGAGCAGCATCGCCATAAAACAGTACCTTTTATACTCAGATACAGCCACTTTTCTATCCATCCAATCGGTAGTGAGCGAATTAAAATATAATGAACTTTGTATTATAGATATAAAAGGACTGGAGATTTTCCGCACGTTTCAATTCATACAATTGCATGGCAAAAACAGTAAACTAATCGAGCTTTTTAAACGCTTTTGCCTTGCCAATTATAACTTAAAGTAATCAAGTATTACTTTATATCATTTGTTCCCCACCTTTTTTACCGACAGATTTGTGTACGATAAAACACAATCATGAGCGATAAAAGTACAATTACGAACGATATTAACACGGATATTTGCATTATTGGTGCAGGCCCGGTTGGTTTATTTGCAGTTTTTGAGGCAGGGCTTTTAAAAATGCGCTGCCACCTTATTGACGTGCTGTCCCAGGTCGGCGGCCAGCTTTCTGAGATCTATCCGCATAAACCCATCTATGATATTCCAGGATATCCCGAGGTTACCGCCCAGCAACTGGTGGATAGACTGATGGAGCAGATTGCCCCCTTCCACCCTACTTTTAGCCTGGGCGAAAGGGTAGAAAACCTCACCCGCAATAACGATGGATCATACATTATCCAAACCAACGATAACACTACGGTACATTGCCAGGTGGTAGTAATTGCCGGGGGGCTTGGCTGCTTTGAACCGCGCAAACCAGAGATTGACCGCCTTACCGACTTTGAAGGCCGGGGCGTTGCCTATATGGTTAAAAATCCCGAACTGTTCCGTAACCGTAAAGTGGTTTTGGCCGGTGGCGGAGATTCTGCCTTAGACTGGGCTATTTTCCTGGCTAATGTTGCTGAAAGAGTTACACTGGTTCACCGGGGCGATACCTTCCGCGGAGTTCCAGACTCTGCCGAAAAGGTTTTTGAACTCGCTAAGGAAGGCAAGATAGACCTCATCCTCAAATCAAACGTGGTAGCCTTAACCGGCGAAGGGCATTTGCAGGAGGTTACTTTGTTAGATAGACACAACGAGGTAAGTCACATTGCTGCCGATCACCTGATTCCGCTGTTTGGTCTCAGCCCAAAGCTTGGACCAATTGCCGACTGGGGTTTAAATATAGACCGATCTGCCATTGTGGTAAACACCGTTGACTACAGCACCAACGTTGAACGTATTTATGCCATAGGTGATATCAACACCTATCCGGGCAAATTAAAGCTGATCCTGTGTGGTTTTCATGAAGCCGCGCTGATGGCCCAAAGCGCCTTTAAATATGTTTATCCCGAACAAAAACTGAGTTTTAAATACACCACCGTTTACGGCGTAACCGCCTTTTAATCATGATCAACTTAATTATTGAAGACCGCGAGGGCATTCGCCAGCCGGTTGAAATTCCCGAAGGTATAAACCTGAGCCTGATGGAGGTTTTAAAAGCATCCGAATATGATGTACTGGCTACCTGCGGCGGCATGGCCCTTTGTGCCACCTGCCATATACAAGTACTGGAAGGTCCCGAACAATATTTCCACGCTACCGACAATGAACTTGATATGCTGGATACCCTGCCTAATGCAGATGAACACAGCCGTTTAGCCTGCCAGATGCGGGTTACCGAAGAAATGGATGGTTTGGTAGTACGTTTAAAATAGTATCAAGTAGTTAGTATTCAGACAGCTTCGATGGAGTAAGGACGGGAAGATAAAGGAGCAAGGACGAGACTACCCTGGGAGCGCGATGCACTCCTGTTGACTTATATACTCCACCGGGATCTCTTGTAAACAGGCAAATAAAAAAGCCGCCTCCAATTGATATCGGGGCGGCTTTATGTTATGGTAACCAGGTAATTTATTAATGCCAGAACCGGCTGTTGGTATTATGTCTTCTAAACCTGTCAACAGCTGCCTTTTTGGTTAGCAGCAGCTTGGTTGCTCCGGTTGGGTGCGCGGCCTGGTAAGCCAATACCGATTTAAATGCCATCACCATATCGTAATCCATGGCTACCTGGCCTTTATCAAAAGGCACATTGCCAGCCCTATCCTGAAACCATAAATTCCAGTCGGGGCTACCGGGTGTATAAACCTTCAAACTATCTGAGGTAGGGAACGGACCAGGCAACAGGAACGAGTTAAATGAATCCTGCGCCGGGCTATGGCAACTCATACATGATGACAGTGCAAGGTTGGTATACTTTTGGCCAGTGTTAATATTATAGGCCACCTGTGCAACGGCACCATCATTAGGGCCGCTCAACCGGCCGCCCCACCCTAAGGTTTCTGTGCTATAAGCCGGTGCCTTAGGGTTAACTACGGTTTCGGATAGTTTAGGGTAAGGTGGCGTAAGCGGGCTATTTACACCCGGGTCATCGCCCCACATGGCACCCAGCGGTACCATTTTATCCCAGCCAGATCCAGGGGCATCCATATCATATACAAAGGTAGAGTAAACCCAACCTGTTTTGGGCGATGTTTTACTATCCTTTACAATAACATCCATTTGAAAAAAGCTAACTTTTCTTACCTGGTAGCCTCTTTTAGGGTTTTCTTTGGTGGGTATGGTATCATAAACGCTAAAGGTTTGCGCGCCCTTCATTACCGGCCATTGCGGGTAGTTAACGTTAGAAAAAGCAAACTTTACAATAACACTGCCTTCTTTAAATTGAGCGGCATCATTGGCAAGGTTAACTTTTTGACCGGTTTTACCCCAAATTTGTCCTACCGTATAGGCCGCTACAGAATCATATAAAACCAGGGCATATCCGGCTTCGTCCTCCTTAAGGGTTTTAAACATATTGGCCGGGTTTCCGTTACCTAAGTAAGTGCCCAAAATAGCTTCCCGTTGTGAACCAACCCAAGGTTCATTAAACCAGCCATACTTTGCCGATGTCCAGTTTTTATTATCCTTAAAAAAGGGCAATACATTAGGTGCCACATAGCTTTTCAATGAATCCATGTAAGCGATATAATTTTTATCGGATATGGGTTGCCCGTTCAATGCCTTTTGCCACGAAGGATCAACAACCGGTTTAAACGTTGTAGGATAATCATGACTAAGCGTAAAAAGCGAATCGCTGTATTGCTGTGGCGAGGGTACCGAGTCGCGGTGGTTTAAGAACGCGCCGCTTTGCTTGGTGGTATCTGTTAAAGCGGTTGTTGCCACACCGTCTTTAGATTTGTTGTTGCCGGCGCAACTGTAGCCAATAAAAGCTACTATAACCAGTAAAGTTAGCGTAGCAGAAAAAGTTAATGCTTTTTTCATGTGTGTTTAAAATTTAGGTAAAATGGTATTATTAAGTTCAGATGCGTGATAAATTCAGGGTTTGGTTTTAGTATCAGGCAGATGTTTTACAATTATAGATAAATGTATAGTTAAAAAAATAACCGTCCTACACATGAATGAAAAACAGGTATTTTTACCTGTATAACAGCAGTATAAACACCCCCGTAAAATACTTTTAATTAGCTTATTATTGAAGAGAATTTCCTTTTAGTTAATATATACCCCCTCGCCCAAATAACAAGGTTTTATGGCCTATGAACAAATTGCCGATCTTGCCCCGCAGGAATTTGTAAAGGAAGAAAAATAGGCTCATATTTAAGCTAAAGGCCGAATGTCAAAAGCATAAATCTAAAACACTGGCTATCAATACCATTTATTACTAAACTAAAAACCTAAAATAACAGATGCTAAAAAAAGGCGAACACATTGAAGGCACCCCAGCCGAACTACAGGTATTACTTGACCAGGAACCAGAGGCGATGGAATTTTTTGAAAGCCTGTCAAAATCATACAAACAGGGCTATTGCGATTGGGTAGGTTCGGCAAAGCAGGAAGATACCCGCAAAGTAAGGGCTGATAAGGCCATGATCATGCTGCGCAATAAGCAAAAAACGCTTAAAACATAGGCACAGATTTATCTAATCTTTGATGTGCTTAGCCGGTTCGTCCCCTCAGGGTCTCTCCAATGTTATTAATTTAGGAGAGTGATGGGTTGCTCCAGAGGAGCAAAAGCTTTGTAGAAAAACATAAATAAATTGTCTTTTGCGTGCCAGAGGTACGCTACCTAAGGTTCCGTACCTCTGGCACGGAGTTTCATTTTTGTTTTTTTGCTACAAA
>NZ_JANYGH010000060.1 GCF_025362475.1 Mucilaginibacter sp. | reverse complement strand
AAATTTACTGTATACGTTGGCCAGTTCTTCTTTATCTAAAACAAAACCCAATCGTTCCAAATGGAACTTCAGAGCATGCCTGCCGCTGCGCGCGGTTAGCACTATTGTGGCGCTCGGAAAGCCTACATCTTCAGGGCGAATAATTTCATAGTTCTCGCGCATTTTCAGGAAACCATCCTGGTGAATGCCAGAGCTGTGTGCAAATGCATTGGCGCCTACAATAGCTTTATTGGGCTGTACCGGCATCCGCATCTGGGTACTGATCATATGGCTCAGCTCGAAGAATTTTTTTGCATCGATATTGGTATGTAAGCCCAAAACCTGGTGTACCTTCAAAATCATGACGACTTCTTCAATAGCGGTATTGCCTGCACGTTCGCCAATACCGTTGATGGTACCTTCAATCTGGCGGGCGCCATTTTGTAAGCCGGCGATAGAGTTGGCGGTTGCCAAACCTAAATCGTTATGGCAATGTACCGAGATGATGGCTTTATCAATGTTTTTAACGTTCTCTTTCAGGAAACGGATCTTGCTGCCATACTGATCTGGCAGGCAGTAGCCGTTGGTATCGGGGATATTAACCACGGTGGCACCGGCAGCAATAACGGCCTCAACCATCTGCGCTAAAAACACCACATCGGCACGACCGGCATCCTCGGCATAAAACTCGATATCTTCAACCGCGCGTTTGGCATATTTTACAGCTTCAACTGCACGCTCCAGGATCTCCTCGCGGGTGCTGTTGAATTTATGCTTGATGTGCATATCTGACGAACCAATCCCCGTATGGATGCGAGGGTGTTTGGCATATTTTAATGACTCGATAGCGGCATCAATATCACCTTTGTTGGCACGGGTTAAGGCGCAAACGGTAGGGTTTTTTACTGCTTTCGAAATCTCGACAACACTCTGAAAATCTCCCGGACTTGAAACCGGGAAACCGGCTTCAATAATATCCACGCCCAGTAATTCCAGTTCTTTTGCTATCTCAATCTTTTCGGGTGTGGTTAACTGGCATCCTGGTACCTGCTCGCCGTCGCGAAGCGTGGTATCAAAAACATAAACGCGGTTGGGATCGTGTAACATATCTTTTTATTTTAGTAGCAGGTAGTTATTGTTAGTACATAGTAGCAAGTATCAATTATTGTGATATTTGCTTTGTATGTGTATATAACTACCGTTGTGTGTTTAATTAATCTATAAATATCGTTAATTCAAGCATCAATTAAAAGTCTTGATACCTGATACTAACTACTAATATTATTCTTTAACCGCCACAAACCTCAATCGTTTATAATCAGCGTACCATTGGCCGCCTTCGTTATAATAAGGTTCAAGTTTGTCGGTTATTTCTTTTAGTATTTGTTCTTTTTCATCTTCGGCAATGCCTTCCAGAAATTGCGCGCCAAACATGGTTACCCATTTAGCTACGCCCTGGTCGCCATCCTGAAGCGGTGTTTTACGATCATAATGCGCCGCGAACGTTACCCTGAAGCCATGCTCTTCCAGCATTTTGGCGTATTCGCCGGTAGAAGGGAAGAACCATACTTTGGTATCTGCCTGCACGTGGTAGCCATGGTTATGCAGTACCAATTGCGTTGCTTCAACCAGTTTGGCCACGTTGCCTTTGCCACCCATTTCGGCAACAAAACGACCGCCATGTTTCAGCACATTGTAAACACTGCGCATCATGCCATTTTGATCCTTTACCCAATGAAGGGCAGCGTTGGAGAACACAGCATCGTATTTGTCATCGGCAAAAAAGTCGACAGCATCTTCAACCGCGAAATCAACATCAGGGTATTTTTCTTTTGCCTGTTGAATCATATCAGGCGATAGATCTGTACCTTTAACTATGGCGCCTTTATCCTGTATTAGCTTGGTTAAATGACCGGTACCGCAGCCCAGGTCGAGGATATGCTCACCAGGTTTAACATTCAATAATTCCAATACATCTTCTCCGTATTGAAATACGAAGGCATGTTTCTGGTCGTATAAATCAGCGTTCCACTTCATCTCTTTTTTTGATTGTACCGATGTTTTATGATTACACCGATTATTATTCTGTTACTACAATTGAATTACCTTCAATATGATTTTTGCTCTTGATATATTTTATAATAAAGGTAGCTACAGTTGCCAAAAACAAAACATTCGGCCAAATAACTATCATTAGTTCATACTTTACCAACAGCGTTGCTACAATCACAGCTGTACTCAATACAATTGACACCGCTATCATTAATATGTCGTAAGATTTTATAATGGCAATTACCCCAGTAATTTGTGTAACAATGATGGTTAATATAACCAGTTTGTCAATAGTATTATGCCCTATAAAATTTAAAATCATATATCCTTCCATCAAAATAAAACATGCCCGAAAATGTCCTGCATCTAACATGCAAAACAGGAACAATACCATGATGAGGATCTTCAACCATGTCATTTTTGATTTTTTGCCTTTAACCTATAAGTACTCCAGCACTTTTTGCCCCATGGCTTTGGTGCCTAAAATTTTAGCTTTATCGGTATTGGCATCAGCAATATCGCCGGTGCGGTAACCATCTTTCAACGTTTTATCAATAGCCGATGTGATCAGTTTAGCTTCATCTTTAAGCCCGAAGCTGATCTCTAACATCAAAGCTACGGATAATATAGATGCCAGTGGATTGGCCTTATCCATACCTGCAATATCATGTGCCGAGCCATGGATAGGTTCAAAGAAGCCTGTGCCATCGCCAATTGATGCCGATGCCAGCATCCCCATTGAACCGGCAATCTGCGATGCTTCATCAGTTAAAATATCACCAAAAAGGTTGGCGGTTAATACCACATCAAACTTTTTAGGGTTTTTAACCAGTTGCATGGCTGCATTATCAATAAACATGTGCTCGGTTTCAACTTCTGGGTAGTTTTTGGCCATTTCCTGAACCACCTCGCGCCAAAGTCGTGACGATTCCAACACGTTGGCTTTATCAACAGAACATAATCTTTTACCACGTACCATGGCAGCTTCATATGCTTTTATAGCGATGCGCTCAACCTCGTAACGGGAATAGATCATCAGATCGGATGCCGTGTTGCGGTCCTCGCTGCGTTTTTTCTCACCGAAGTAAACATCACCGGTAAGCTCCCGGAAGAAAAGAATGTCGGTTCCTTTCAAAATTTCCGGTTTCAGGCTTGAAGCATCCAGCAGCTCATCAAATAACATGATGGGGCGAAGGTTGGCATACAAGCCCAGTTCTTTACGTATTTTCAATAATCCCTGCTCCGGGCGCACCTTTGCAGATGGATCATTATCATATTTAATATGACCAATAGCGCCAAAAAGTATGGCATCACTGGCTTTTGCTTTTTCTAACGTTTCATCGGGCAGGGGATTGCCTGTAGCTTCGATACCCGCATGGCCCATCAGAGCCTCATCAAAAGTAAACTCATGGCCAAAATCCTGACCAATTTTTTCTAAAACCGCTTTACCCCAGGTGGTAACCTCGGGGCCTATCCCGTCGCCGGGTATTACTAAAATATGTTTCTTCATGAGGCCCTAACCCCCTAAAGGGGGAATTTTTTTGTTATAATTAGATATTGTTACGCGGGTTTTGTGCCGCGTATTTCTTTTAATTTCATTGTCATGCGCTCTGCGTCATTTTCTACCCATTCGGTATACTCATCTATCGCCAGCAGGCGCAACTCATCATCAATATAGCCTTCTTCAACCATTTGTTTTGACATGGCTACCTTGGCCCAGATGCCTGCTTTATTGACGAAGTTCGGCTGACCTTTTTTATAAACCTCATCCGCATCAAGTGATACAATACCAGTAAAACCGGCCTCTTCAAAATAGCCAGGCAAATCCTCGGCTATGTGATTATTCATACCGGCATCACCGCGCCATCTTAAAAAAGTAGCATAAAACCGCAGCATGCTTGGCGGCGGTTGTGGCTGCCATTCCAGCGCCTCGTGGTTATAATCTAATATAGATACTATTCCACCAGGTTTTAGCAGCGAGTACATTTTTTTCAATGCTTCAACAGGGTTGTTTAGCCATTGTAAAACTCTGGCGGCCACAATCAGGTCGAACTTTTCATCCGGCTGATAGGCAAACAGATCGGTATAAATCAGCTCCAGGTTTTTAACATCAGCGTAAGTTTCCTTACCACTTTGTATAAAATACTCGGTATTATCAATGCCCGTTACATGACCGGCAGAACCAACCTTAGCAGCTATATCTTTAGAGATAGCACCCGTACCACAACCCACATCCAAAACCCGGAGGCCCGGAGTGAGGAGGGGCGATAACGTTGCGTAATCAGCCTCCAGGCTTCGCTCGTCAAATAACTTAGCGGTGCCTTTTCCTTCTCTGTGGATTGTTTTGTTCATTAGTTCGCTTAGTTCATTGGTTCACTGGTTCATTAGTTCATTGGTCCTGGCAGTGGGCATGATTTCTGACCTTTCGCCTTTAACCTTACTTATGATCTTCAAATTCCTGGATCAATTCTTTTTTGCTCAGGATATAGTCGATATCATCATAGCCGTTGGTCATACAGGCTTTTTTGTAGGGATTAACCTCAAAGGTTTCCTGTTCGCCGGTTGCAACAATTTTAATAAACTGATCAACCAGATCAATCTCAACCACGGCATGCTCATCGGCATAAACCGCATCGAAGATCTTCTTTAAAAAATCATCGCTCACCTGTACTGGCAGCAAGCCGTTGTTTAGGGCGTTGCCTTTAAAAATATCGGCAAAAAAGCTGCTTACCACGGCATCAAAGCCATAATCGGCAATGGCCCAGGCAGCATGCTCGCGACTACTGCCGCAACCAAAGTTTTTACCTGCAACCAGTATTTTACCACTGTAATTAGGATTGTTGAGTACGAAATCCTGTTTAGCATTATCGTTCTCGTCAAAACGCCAGTCGCGGAATAAGTTATTGCCAAAACCATCGCGGGTAGTGGCTTTCAAAAACCGGGCAGGAATGATCTGGTCCGTATCGATATTCTCGATAGGCAAAGGCACCACGCTGGTTTGGATATGTTTGAATATTTTGGTTGCCATAATATCTCCTTTTCGTCATTGCGAGGTACGAAGCAATCCCCGATATGCAAATCCGCTCTGCATAGTTGGGATTGCTTCGTACCTCGCAATGACGCGTTATTATTTTTCTTTATTCGTAATGTTCTACAGTAGGGAAAGGATTATAAAAATGATGTAACAGCCTTTTCCATTCCTGGTATTCTTTTGATTCTCTGAAGCCTATTGTATGGTCGGTAAGTTTTTCCCATTCAACCAGTAAAATGAATTGGCTTGCGTGCTCAATACATCTTTTTAATTGATGGGAATGATAACCGGCCATTTTTGATATGATGCCCTGTGCTTTTGAAAATGCTTTTAAAAAGTCATCCTCCTGGCCAGGTATCACATTGAGTATGGCAACTTCAAGTATCATTTAAGTTTATTTTGTCATTGCGAGGGACGAAGCAATCCCTGATTTGAAAATCCACTCTGTATATTGGGGATTGCTTCGTACCTCGCAATGACGTGTTAATTAACTTACCAATTCCTTTTCTTTCAGGAATGTTCTTATATCCGTCACCTTACCTGTAATTGCAGAAGCAGCTGCGGTTAGCGGGCTTGCCAGGAAAGTGCGTGAGTTTGGTCCCTGCCTGCCTTCGAAGTTACGGTTGGAGGTAGATACACAGTATTTACCTGCGGGGATCTTATCCTCGTTCATGCCTAAACATGCGCTGCAGCCTGGTTCACGCAAAGGAAAACCTGCTTCACCTAATATCTTATCGAGACCTTCGCGGATGGCTTGTTCCTGTACTTGTTTGGAGCCGGGAACTACCCATGCTACTACGTTTTCTGCCTTGTGTTTGCCTTTTACAAATTCGGCAACCTGGCGTAAATCTTCTATACGCGAGTTGGTGCAGCTGCCGATGAAAACGTAATCAATAGGCTTACCTAATAATAGTTCGTCATCATGCAAGCCCATGTAGTCAAGGGCTTTTTTGTACGATCCCTGCTCTTTTGCCTCAAACGAAGCAGTTTCGGGAACGTGTTGTGTTATGCCGATACCCATACCCGGATTTGTTCCGTAGGTGATCATTGGCTCAATATCTTGGGCATTAAAGGATAATACTTCATCAAAAGCTGCATCAGCATCTGAGTATAAAGTTTTCCAGTAAGCTACTGCTTTATCCCACTCTTCGCCCTTTGGAGCAAATTCGCGGCCTTTTACATATTCAATAGTTGTTTCGTCGGGAGCAATCAAACCGCAACGGGCACCCATTTCGATGCTCATGTTACAGATGGTCATGCGGCCTTCCATGCTTAACGCGCGGATGGTATCGCCTGCATATTCCACAGCATAACCCGTACCGCCTGCGGCCGAGATCTTTGCAATGATGTACAGAATGATATCTTTAGCGCCAACGCCGTTATGCAGTTTGCCGTTAACTTCAATCTTCATTCGTTTTGGGCGCGATTGCAGTAAACACTGTGTAGCCATTACCTGCTCCACCTGTGAGGTACCTATACCAAATGCTATGGCACCAAAAGCGCCGTGTGTTGATGTATGGCTATCACCGCAAACATAAGTGCCTCCGGGACGGGTGATACCCAGCTCGGGCCCTATTACGTGTACAATACCCTGGAAAGGATGACCTAATCCATACAACTCGATACCAAATTCTGCACAGTTTTTGGTCAGCATATCAACCTGGTAGCGGGAAAGTTCTTCTTTAATGGGGAGGTGCTGATCAATTGTAGGAACGTTATGATCGGCAGTGGCCACTGTTTGTTTGGGCCTGAAAACCGGTAAGCCTCTTGTACGCAAACCATCAAATGCCTGCGGACTGGTTACCTCGTGAATAAAGTGTGTGTCGATGTATAAAATATCAGGAAAACCCTCGTTGCTACTGACGACGTGCGCATCCCAAATTTTATCAAATAATGTTTGTCCCATGGTTTTATAGTATCAAGTAGTTAGTATCAAGTATCAAGTACCTGACAGCGGGCGGCCAGCTTGATTTTTGATACTGCATTGGTATTTATAACAAGTAGTTAGTACCAGCAGCAAATCAAAAAAGTCTTGCTACTTGATACTAACTACTTGATACTTATTTTAAGCTTCTACAACCTGGTTTTCAGGGCGTAAGCTACGTACAGTTTTACCTGCCTGCCATAATTCGCTTTCGCGTAATTCTTTTAATTCCGCGTCTAATTTTTCGCGGTAATCAGGCTGGCTGTTTAAGTCGATTGAACGTTGTGACTCAACACCTGTTGCAACGCTTTTGTATAATTCTTCAAATACCGGTTTAGTGGCATCACGGAATTTTTTCCACCAATCCAAAGCACCACGTTGTGCTGTAGTTGAGCAATTGGCATACATCCAGTCCATACCATTTTCTGCAACTAAAGGCATTAATGATTGGGTTAACTCTTCAACAGTTTCGTTAAAGGCTTCAGATGGAGAGTGACCATTGGTGCGCAATACTTCGTACTGAGCAGCGAAAATACCCTGGATACAACCCATTAGCGTACCACGTTCGCCGGTTAAATCGCTGAATACTTCTTTTTTGAAGTTGGTTTCGAATAAATAACCGCTACCTACAGCGATACCTAATGAAATAACACGATCAAATGCTTTACCTGTTGCATCCTGGAAGATTGCATAGCTTGAATTTAAGCCGCGGCCTTGCAGAAACATACGGCGTAATGATGTACCAGAGCCTTTAGGGGCAACCAAAAATACGTCAACATCAGCCGGTGGAATGATACCTGTTTGCTCGTTAAAAGTAATACCAAACCCGTGAGAGAAGTATAATGCTTTACCCGGAGTAAGGTGTTTTTTAACAGTTGGCCATAAGGCAATCTGTGCTGCATCACTTAATAAGTAGCAAATTACTGTTCCTCTTTCTAAAGCTTCTTCAATTTCAAAAAGGGTTTCGCCCGGTACAAAGCCATCACTTACAGCTTTATCCCAAGTTTTGGTGCCTTTACGCTGACCAACAATAACATTAATGCCATTGTCTTTTTGGTTTAACGCCTGACCCGGACCTTGAACGCCATAGCCAATTACTGCTACAACTTCGTCTTTTAGTACTTCCTGAGCTTTTGATAAAGGGAACTCATCGCGGGTAACCACATTTTCTTCGGTACCGCCGAAATTTAATTTTGCCATGATTTTTAATTTTTGTGATTTCACCAATTAAGGATGATTTCACCGATTTTATTGTTAAAGTTTATATTTTATTTTTTGATTTCACCGGTTAAGGTAATCTCGTTGATTAGGAGTAGGGCCTTTTACCTTTCAGCTTTAGCCTTTCACCCTTTCCTTACATCGTAAATACTTTTTGTCCCTGGTTTAAATATTCGTTCTCAATAACGTCTTCGCCCGGTTCAAGGCGCTCAAACTCGCGCAATTTACGGTTAAATCCGTCACTATCTTTAATAATTGCAACGCGTGCACTACGTACAAATTCTATCAAACCGTAAGGCTGTAATATGCTGATCAGGTTATCGGTTTCCTCGCGGTGACCGGTAGTTTCAAACACCGTGTAATCCTTGCGAATCACTACCGCGCGGGCACCGTTCTCGCGCAATAAACGCTCAACGCTTACCTTTTCGGCAATAACATCTGTTGATACTTTATATAACGCCATTTCCTGCCAAATCACATCTTCGTTGGTATGATAATAGCATTTTAATACTTCTACCTGTTTCTCAATCTGGCGCGTTAACTTGCGTACCACATCTTCCGACTCGGTGATCACAATATTAAAGCGGTGAATGCTCTCTATCTCCGAAGGAGAAGTATTCAAGCTATCTATATTGATTTTACGACGGGTAAATATAATGGCTATCCGGTTCAATAAACCAATCTGGTTTTCGGTATAAACCGTGATGTTAAATTCCTGTTTTTCTATATCCTCGCTCATGTTTTCTATTTTTTTGAGTTTCCCCTTCAAGGGGGTTAGGGGGCCTATTTTAACCTTATCTCGCTTACACTGCATCCTTGTGGCACCATCGGGAACACGTTGTTCTCTTTGGTGACCATTACTTCCAAAAGGAATGATCCTTTGTTGTTTAGCATTTCATTTAATGCCGATGGAAGATCCTTACGGTCGTTGATCACTCTACCGGGGATGCGGTATGCTGCTGCCAGCGCCACAAAATCAGGGCTTTGGATATCAACGAACGAATAGCGGCGAGAGTTAAACAGCTCCTGCCATTGCCTCACCATACCCAGGAAACGATTGTTCAGGATAATGATCTTTACATCAATGCCGCATTGCATAATAGTACCCAGTTCCTGGCAGGTCATTTGAAAACCGCCGTCGCCGATGATAGCGACAACTGTACGGTCCTGAGCGCCAAATTTAGCACCAATGGCAGCTGGCAGGGCAAAGCCCATAGTACCTAAACCACCGCTGGTAACGTTGCTGCGGGTATTGTTGAATTGGGCATAGCGGCAGGCCACCATTTGGTGCTGACCCACATCGGTAACTATTACCGCTTCGCCTTTGGTAATTTCGTTTAGTTGTTTGATAACCTCGCCCATTGTCATTTCTAATGAGGTTGGGTTTAATTCGGGCTCAATTACCTGCTCAACTTCCTGGCGGGTATATTCATTGAATTTGGCCAGCCATTCGGTATGTTGTTTTTGCTGAATTGCGGCTGTAAGCAAGGGTAAAGTTTCTTTACAATCGCCCCAAACAGGCACGGTTGATTTTACGTTCTTGTCTATCTCGGCCGGGTCAATATCCAAGTGGATCACTTTAGCCTGTTTAGCATATTTATCTAAACGACCGGTTACACGATCATCAAAACGCATACCGATAGCTATCAATACATCACATTCGTTGGTTAATACGTTAGGGCCGTAGTTACCGTGCATGCCCAGCATACCCACATTTAGCGGATGACTTGTTGGGATAGCACCGGCGCCTAAAACTGTCCACGCTGCAGGGATACCGCTTTTTTCAACAAAAGCTTTAAATTCCTGCTCGGCGCTGCCTAAAATAACGCCCTGTCCAAAAAGGATAAATGGTTTTTTGGCTTCGTTAATTAAAGCGGCAGCTTCCTGTATGTATTGCGGGCGAACTATAGGTTTTGGCCTATAGCTGCGGATATGGTTGCAAGGTGTATACCCTTTATAGTTAAATAACTGGATCTGCGCGTTCTTTGTAATGTCGATCAATACTGGTCCTGGGCGACCGCTTTTGGCTATGTAGAAAGCCTTGGCAATTACCTCAGGGATCTCATTGGCGTCAGTTACCTGGTAGTTCCATTTGGTCACCGGGGTTGTAATATTGATCACGTCTGTTTCCTGGAAGGCATCGGTACCCAAAAGATGCGCGAAAACCTGTCCGGTGATACATACCAATGGTGTACTGTCAATTTGCGCATCGGCCAAACCGGTTACCAGGTTAGTAGCACCCGGACCGCTTGTAGCAAACACAACACCTACTTTGCCAGATGAGCGTGCATAGCCCTGCCCAGCATGGATGCCACCCTGCTCATGGCGCACCAGGATATGATTCAGCTTTTCTTTGTAATCAAACAAAGCATCGTAGATGGGCATAATTGCGCCACCCGGATAGCCGAAGATGGTATCAACACCTTCAACAATCAATGCCTCCAATAATGCTACCGACCCTGAAACTTCAACTATTGGTGCTTTCTCAGATTCTCCTGCGATTTCACCGATTTCCTGAACTATTGTTTGCGTCTCCATTTTTATCTTGATTTCACCGGTGATTTTTGATTTCACCGATTGTTCCTATATCTTTTTTCTATTAATCCTTGTTCCTTAATCCTCTTAAGGCATTTCATCTGTTACGCAACCTTCAGCAGCAGAGCTTACAGTTTTGGCGTAACGGTATAATAAGCCTTTGGTTGCTTTTAAAGCGGGCTGTTTCCAGGCGGCTTTACGTGCTGCCATTTCTTCGTCTGTTAATATCACATTGATGGTATTGCTTGTTGCATCAATAATGATCTTATCATCGTCGTTAATTAAACCTATGGCGCCCCCGTCAAAAGCTTCAGGGGTGATGTGGCCTACCACAAAACCGTGCGTACCGCCGCTAAAACGTCCGTCGGTAATTAATGCTACAGAGCTACCTAAACCTGCGCCAAAAATGGCCGATGTTGGCTTAAGCATTTCGGGCATACCCGGTGCGCCTTTAGGGCCTACGTTACGGATAACCACCACATCACCTTTTTTGACTCGGCCGCTTTGTATGCCATGTATCAGTTCAAACTCACCATCAAATACGCGGGCAGGGCCTTCAAAATGAGTGCCTTCTTTACCGCTGATCTTGGCTACACTACCACCCTCGGCAATGTTGCCATACAATATCTGTAAGTGACCGGTAGCTTTTACAGGGCTTTCAACCGGCCATATAATCTTTTGAGCATCAAAATCAAGCTCAGGAACTTCGGCTAAGTTTTCGGCAATGGTTTTACCGGTAACGGTAAGGCAATCGCCATGCAGCCAGCCTTGTTTAAGGCAATATTTCATTACGGCAGGTACGCCGCCAACATTATGCAGGTCTTCCATCATGTATTTACCGCTTGGCTTCATATCGGCCAATACCGGGATACGGTTACTGATGGTTTGGAAATCATCCTGGGTTACCTTAACATCAACACTTTTAGCCATCGCTATCAGGTGCAATACCGCGTTGGTTGATCCACCCAGTACCATGATTACCACTATAGCATTTTCAAATGCCTGGCGGGTCATGATGTCTGATGGTTTAATATCTTTCTCTAATAATATTTTGATAGCCTTACCTGCTGCCAGGCATTCAGCTTTTTTATCCTCGCTTAATGCGGGGTTTGATGATGAGTAAGGCAAACTCATGCCCAAAGCCTCAATAGCGGCAGCCATAGTGTTGGCTGTATAAACGCCACCACAGGCACCCGCGCTTGGGCAGGCATTTTTAATGATGCCCATAAAATCAACATCCTCAATGGTACCGGCCATTCTTTTGCCCAAAGCCTCAAATGCCGATACGATGTTCAGGTCTTCACCTTTCCAGTGACCAGGTTTAATAGTACCACCATATACCATGATAGACGGGCGGTTTAAACGGCCCATTGCCATGATGGAACCCGGCATGTTTTTATCACAACCAGGCAAAGTAATCAAGCCATCATAATACTGGGCGCCGGTAACAGCTTCGATAGAATCGGCAATGATGTCGCGGCTCACTAAAGAGTAGCGCATGCCTTCGGTACCGTTGCTCATACCATCACTTACACCAATAGTGTGGAATATCAAACCTACCATGTCCTCATCCCAGATACCTTGTTTAACCAGTTTAGCCAAGTCATTCAGGTGCATGTTGCAGGTATTGCCATCGTAGCCCATACTTGCCACACCAACCTGAGCTTTGCGCATGTCATCGTCTGTTAAACCGATGCCATAAAGCATGGCCTGTGCGGCCGGCTGTGTTGGATCCTGGGTGAAAGTTTTGCTATACTTATTCAATTCTATAGCCGCTGTGGTATCTGATGATGAACTCATTTTATTTTTTAGATAGACTAACTTTGTAAATTATTCTGGTTGTTGATCAGGTTTATGTGATTACGCGAATCAATAAACGTAAGGTAGATATAGCAACCGCGAATAACAATAGTTAAGATTTATTTTTTCAAAAAGTATATTGTATTGTATTTTTATGCTTAATCAATATAAAGTTACGTTAATTTATGTTTATTCAATATATAAATTTTCATAAAATAGACCAAAGTTCAAAACGGTATTCGGTACGTGTTTTATGCATGCATAGTAAGTTGTCGATTTTCTTCCTGAAATGGGGTAGATGACAGGAAAAGTTGTTTGGATGTGCTGATTTTAAATGCGCAGATATGCAGGTGAAGCTGGCTTTGCTTCGAGTCAAAATTTGCAAGTCTATATTCCAAAATTCACACATCAAAAAATTCACATCTGCACATTTGTAATCTGAAATCCGCACATCTATCCCGCTTCTTTTGCTAATTTTACGAAGGCTTAAAGGGCCACGGTAAAGTTTCTTATTGATTATTGTGATAGACATTCATTTAAATATATTAACAACTGATTTACTGGGCGATTTTTTGCAGCAGGTTGATGATTCTTTAGCTCAAAAGTTTAGCTTTTTAAAAGAAAGTGAACTCTCTGCCGATACCTTTAGTTTCTATACTTCTGTATCTGCGGTATTTTCCTCAAAAATAGAAGGGGAAAATATAGAGCTCGATTCTTTTATGAAGCACAAAATGCTTGGTGTAAAATTCCTGCCCGATTATACCCAAAAGATCGATGACCTTTATGAAGCTTACCAGTTAGCCCAACGTTCGGTATTGAATGCTGCCACTGTTAATCAGGTCCATGCCTTACTTACTACACACATCCTGCAACAACATCGCCGGGGCTATTTAAGAACCGGTAATATGTTTGTAATTACTCCCGATGGTAAAATTGAATATGTTGCATGTTTGCCCAACCTGGTTGAGAAGGAGTTAAACAAATTATACGCTGATATTGAAGTTCTGCTAAAAGCGGAGTTAAGCACAGCAGAAGTATTCTTTTTTGCGGCGCTAGTCCACCTGGTATTTGTAAAGATTCATCCCTTTGAGGATGGCAACGGCAGAACAGCCCGGTTACTCGAGAAATGGTTTGTAGCGCAAAAATTAGGCGGAAAAGCATGGTTCCTTCAATCAGAAAAATTGTATTACAATCAGCATCAAATCTATTACAACAACATCAGGCTGCTGGGTTTGGAGTATGATACTTTGGATTATTCAAAGGCATTGGCCTTTTTATTGATGTTGCCGCAGGCTTTGGATATTGGGTAACTTATTTTGTTATCCGATATTAAAAGTGATAATGCCTTCCGTCACAATAATGAAAACGAGCCATAAATAAAATTTTGTTTCTTTTGGTTTGCCAATAGCATATCCGCAACTCACCAGAAAGAATGTCCCTCCTACAACAAATAGAAAGGCCTCTAAATAGAAAATGCCTTCGCCAGCAGAAATACCACTTATTTCGGGGTGTTCTTTAAGTTGTGTTAAAAAGTGACACACGATTGCAATAACATAGACACAAAGTGAAGTGTATAAAACGAGCATTATAATTGCTATAGGGTGTCTCCTTAAAAGTTGTAAGAGTGGTTTCATGAATAGGTAAATTGATATTATTTAATGCTCATTATAACGAAAGGTAACCCGATATCAAAAAACAATCAGAAAAAACGTCCGGGTGTTATACCCGGACGTTTTTTCTGAAAAATAAGGGTATAGTTTATTTAT
>NZ_JANYGH010000047.1 GCF_025362475.1 Mucilaginibacter sp. | reverse complement strand
TGACGTTACCCCCGATGGCTTATTTAGCTGGAGAGGCGTAGAGTGCCTTGCTGCCTGTGGCTTTGGCCCGGTGTTGCAAATTGGCCCCGAGTACACTTTTTACGAGAACTTAACCACCGAATCTGTTGATAAACTGATTGGTGATTTAAAGCAAAAAGGTAATAACTAACATGAAAGACAGAATAAGGCTTACCACCTGGGACATCGCATTATTAGCAGGTATCCTGCTTTATATAACGGTACAAATGCCCGAGCGTTATAGCCTGATAGTTGGTTTAACAACTGTTCTGATACTTACAAATTGTATAAAAAATCATATAGCTGCTTATAAATTTAGCGGTAAAATATATTAGTAATGGCACGTAAATTACTTTTAGAACATATAAACGTACCCGGCATCAATACATTTGATGTTTACCGCTCAAAAGGCGGTTACGCCGCTGTTGAAAAAGCCCTGAAAACCTTAACACCCGATGAAGTGGTGGAAGAGGTTAAAAAATCGGGCTTGCGCGGCCGTGGTGGTGCAGGTTTCCCTACCGGGATGAAATGGAGCTTTTTAGCAAAGCCGGAAGGTGTTGAGCGTTACCTGGTTTGTAACGCCGATGAATCTGAACCCGGTACTTTTAAAGATCGTTATTTGATGACTTATATTCCCCATTTATTAATTGAGGGAATGATCGTATCCAGCTTTGCGTTGGGTGCCAAAACATCATACATATATGTTCGCGGCGAAATGATGCCGCAGATCCGCATACTGGAAAGAGCTATTGCCGAAGCAAAAGCAAAAGGCTTTTTAGGTAAAAATATATTAGGATCGGGTTATGATCTTGAATTATATGTTCAACCTGGTGGCGGTGCTTACATCTGCGGCGAGGAAACTGCTTTATTGGAATCATTGGAAGGCAAACGTGGTAATCCGCGTATAAAACCACCATTTCCTGCTATCGCGGGTTTGTATGGTTGCCCTACGGTGGTAAACAATGTGGAATCAATAGCGGCAGTAGTGCCTATCGTTAACGAAGGTGGCGACGAATATGCTAAATTAGGTATTGGCCGCAGCACAGGTACCAAGCTGATCTCGGCTGGTGGTAATGTTAAAAACCCTGGAGTTTATGAAATTGACCTGGGTTTACCGGTAGAAGAGTTTTTGTACTCTGACGAATACTGTGGTGGTATTGCCAATGGCAAACGCTTGAAGGCGGTTGTTGCAGGTGGTTCATCGGTGCCAATATTGCCTGCTAATCTTTTCTTGAAGACCATTAATAACGAGCCCCGCCTAATGAGCTATGAATCATTAGCCGATGGTGGTTTTGTAAGTGGTACCATGATGGGTTCTGGCGGTTTCATTGCATATGATGAAGACCAGTGCATTGTGCGTAATACCTGGAATTTTACCCGGTTTTATCACCACGAAAGCTGCGGACAATGTTCGCCTTGCCGTGAAGGTACCGGTTGGATGGAGAAGGTACTGCACCGCCTGGAGTATGGCCATGGCAAAATGAGCGACATGGACCTGCTGGTTGATGTATCTAAAAAAATTGAAGGAAATACAATTTGTCCGCTTGGTGATGCGGCAGCATGGCCGGTGGCCAGTGCTATCCGCCATTTCAGGGATGAATTTGAATGGCATGTAACTAACGGAGCGGAAGCTACAACCCGTAATTTTGGGTTAGCGCATTATGCTGATCCGTTAACGGTTGCAGCGACAGCATAAAATAACACACCACTATGTCATTGCGAGGAACGAAGCAATCTCATAAGGACAGGTGACGACTATGTATGACGAGATTGCCACGCTGCGCTCGCAATGACATACCGGAAAAATGTAGAGGTTTCTAAACTTTAAGATTTAGAAATCGGGATTTAGAGTTTATACAAGGACGTTATATAAATGTCAATGAAAGTAACAATAGACGGAATACCCGTTGAAGTAGAACCAGGAACAAGCATCCTAAATGCCGCGAGGCAGATAGGTGGCGACATCGTTCCGCCTGCTATGTGCTATTACTCCAAGCTGGAGGGCAGTGGTGGTAAATGCCGTACCTGTTTGGTAAAGGTGACTAAAGGATCTGAAAAGGATCCACGCCCTATGCCTAAGCTGGTTGCATCTTGCCGTACCGGTGTTATGGATGGCATGGAAGTACAAAACATTACCTCGCCCGAAGTTGTGGAGGCCCGTAAAGGTGTGGTTGAAATGTTATTGATCAATCACCCATTGGATTGCCCTGTTTGCGACCAGGCCGGTGAGTGCCACTTGCAGGATTTAGGCTTTGAGCATGGCGCTGCTAAAACACGCTACGAGTTTGATCGCCGTACATTTGAGAAGATTGATATTGGCGATAAAATTCAGCTGCATATGACGCGTTGCATCCTGTGCTACCGTTGTGTGTTCACTGCTGATCAGATCACCAATACCCGTTTACACGGTATCCTGAACAGGGGCGATCATTCCGAAATCTCCACTTATATCAGCAAAGCTGTTGATAACGATTTTTCTGGAAATATGATAGATGTATGCCCTGTAGGTGCATTAACAGATAGAACCTTCCGCTTTAAAAACCGTGTATGGTTCACTAAACCTGTAGATGCACACCGCGATTGCGATAAATGCTGTGGTGAAGTAACTTTGTGGTATAAAGGCGAGGATGTGATAAGGGTAACAGGCCGCAAGGATGTTTATGGTGAGGTTGAAGAGTTTATTTGCAATACCTGCCGCTTTGATAAAAAGAAAACAGCTGATTGGGTAATTGAAGGCCCACGCAAAATATCGCATAAATCGGTTATCAGCTCAAATCACTACGAGTTTACACCGCTGCCGGTTGTTAAAACCAACCCGGTATTGATGGAAGCGAATAAAGAACAATTTGAAAGAGACACACGCTTATAATGGGATTAGTAGATATAGCATTTAAATTTGGCCTGATATTGATTATTTTCCTTATCAGTTTGGTTGTGGCCATGTACTCAACTTATGCCGAGCGCAAGATAGCCGCGTTTTTCCAGGATAGGATAGGCCCTAATCGTGCAGGTCCGTTCGGACTTTTGCAGCCACTGGCTGATGGAGCTAAAATGTTCCTGAAAGAAGAGATCATTCCAACCAACGCAACACCATTCCTGTTTATAGTTGGCCCCTCACTGGCCATATTAACAGCGTGTATAGGTTCGGCAGTTATCCCATGGGGGCAACAGATCACCATAGGCGGGCATATTGTTGATTTGCAGGTTACAGATATTAACGTAGGTGTTTTATACATCTTCGGTGTGGTATCATTAGGCGTATATGGCGTAATGATTGGCGGCTGGGCATCAAACAATAAATACTCTTTATTGGGCGCTATCCGCGCGGCATCACAGAACATCAGTTACGAAATTTCAATGGGCTTGTCAATCATCGCTTTGCTGATGCTGACAGGTACCTTAAGCTTACGTGAAATTGCCGAGCAACAGCACGGCTGGAACTGGAATATATTACGCCAGCCACTTGGGTTTTTGATATTTATTGTATGTGCTTTTGCCGAAACCAACCGTACACCATTCGATTTACCTGAGTGCGAAACTGAGTTGGTTGGTGGTTATCATACCGAGTATTCGTCAATGAAACTGGGCTTTTACCTGTTTGCCGAATACATTAACATGTTTATTTCATCGGCAGTAATGGCTACCTTATATTGGGGTGGTTATAACTACCCGGGTATGGATTGGATGCTTGCGCATACCGGTCCAACTATTGCGCCAATTATTGGTGTGGTGGTTTTGTTCGCTAAAACTTTCTTGTTCATCTTCTTTTTTATGTGGGTACGCTGGACAATTCCACGTTTCCGTTACGATCAGTTGATGGATCTGGGCTGGAAGATATTGATACCATTGGCCATTGCCAATATTGTACTAACGGGTATAGTTAGTGCAACACTTACTCACTTTGGATATTAATTAAATGGAATCATTAAGCAATAAACGAAAAGTATTGGAAGTAAAGCCGCTCAATTTTTTAGAGCGTGCTTACCTGCCGGCTATCGCGGGTGGACTTATTACTACCATGAAGCACTTTTTCAGGAAACCGGTAACGATCAGTTATCCTGAAGAAAAACGTGAGTTTTCTGAAAACTTTAGAGGTATGCACTCGCTTAAACGCGACGAGGATGGCAAGGAACGCTGCACAGCCTGCGGGTTATGCGCATTGTCATGCCCTGCAGAAGCTATAACCATGACGGCTGCAGAACGCCAGAAAGGCGAGGAGCACCTGTACCGTGAAGAAAAATACGCCGCTGTTTATGAAATAAACATGCTTCGCTGCATTTTTTGCGGTCTTTGTGAAGAAGCCTGCCCTAAGGAGGCTATATATCTTGACGGAGATATTGTACCTGCCGACTATTTAAGGAAGGATTTTATTTACGGTAAAGACAAATTAGTAGAGGCACCCCTAAATCAATAAAGAAGTTTTATACCTTTGCCCAACTCTTTTAATGGGGCAAGGGTATTTTGTAAATATAAACATGAGTACATTTTACTTCATCGCATTTTTGTCCATATTCTTTTCGATATTGGTTATTACGGCCAAAAATCCGGTACATAGTATCCTTTATCTTATACTTACCTTTTTTACGTTCACTATTCATTATATTTTAATGAACGCCCAGTTTTTGGCGATAGTTAATTTTATAGTGTACATGGGTGCTATCCTGGTATTATTCCTTTACACATTGATGCTTATCAACCTTAATAAGGATAGTGAGCCTGTTAAGCCATTTATGGTGAAATTTGCGGGTGTGTTTGGTGGTGGTATACTGATGGTGGCTTTAGCGGCCTCTTTAAAATCTATCGGCGCATCTAACCCTGTAATATTACAGAACCCCGATCTGGGCCTGGTAAAAAACCTGGGTAAAGTATTGTTTAACGAATTTTTACTGCCATTTGAAATATCGTCTGTATTGCTGCTATCGGCAATGGTGGGCGCTGTTTTACTGGCTACAAAAGACACAAAAACTGCATAATGGAAAGTTTAACAAATACAATACATGCGGTACCGCTTAATCATTACATTTTATTAAGCAGCATTATTTTTTCGATTGGTGTAATGGGTGTATTGATACGCCGCAATGCTATCGTAATATTTATGTCGGTTGAATTGATGCTGAACGCGGTGAACCTTTTGCTAACGGCATTCTCTGTTTACAGGGGCGATGCTTCGGGCCAGGTTTTCGTATTCTTCATTATGGCACTTGCTGCTGCCGAAGTAGCAGTAGGTTTGGCTATCATAGTGATGATCTACCGGAATACCAATTCGATAGATATCAATGTGCTGAACAGGCTTAAGTGGTAGGCCCCCCGGCCCCCTGAAGGGGGAGGAATAGAAGAAAATAATCAAAATTTCTCAGTAGAGAGATTATTACTAAACATAAACAAATAAAACTTTTAAAGTCTCACCCTTCAGGGGGAGATTTAGAGGGGGCTATAAAACATGAATCAATACATCTGGCTTATTCCCATATTACCGTTGGCCGGTTTTATTATTAACGGACTTGGTCGTAATTCATTATCAAAAGGAATAATAGGCTTTATTGGAAGCCTGCTGGTGCTGGTATCTTTTGGCTTAAGCCTGGCGGTTTTCTTTCAGATCAAATCAACCGGAAACCCTGTAAATGTTGCTTATTTTGACTGGATTAATGCGGGCCCTGTTCATGTGCCTTTCGCATTTTTGATAGATCAGTTAAGTTCTATTATGCTGCTCATTATTACAGGTGTTGGTTTCCTTATCCACCTGTATTCTATAGGTTATATGCATCACGATAAAGGCTTCGGTAAGTTTTTCGCTTACTTAAACCTGTTTGTTTTCTTCATGCTTTTACTGGTATTAGGATCAAACTACATCATTATGTTTATAGGATGGGAGGGCGTAGGTTTATGCTCATACCTGCTTATAGGTTTCTGGTATACAAACCCAAGCTATGCAGATGCTGCCAAGAAGGCTTTCATCATGAACCGTATTGGTGATTTGGGCTTTTTGTTGGGTGTATTCTTAATGATCTACGCATTTGGCACCCTTGAATTCGCTACATTATTTCCTAAAGTTGCGGCCTTGAAAGTAGGTGCTGCACCGCTTACAGCTATTACCATGTTGCTGTTTGTGGGCGCCATAGGTAAATCGGCACAGTTACCTTTATTTACCTGGTTGCCGGATGCCATGGCAGGGCCAACCCCTGTATCTGCATTGATCCACGCTGCAACCATGGTTACAGCAGGTATTTATATGATTGCCCGCTCAAACATTTTGTATAGCATGGCGCCATTTACAATGGAAGTTGTAGCTATAGTAGGTTTAGCAACCGCGTTATTTGCCGCGCTTATCGCCCTTACGCAAACTGATATTAAAAAGGTATTGGCTTATTCAACCGTATCGCAACTGGGGTATATGTTTTTAGGCTTGGGCGTAGGTGCTTACACTGGCTCTTTCTTCCATGTATTAACGCATGCATTCTTTAAAGCCTTATTATTCCTTGGCGCGGGTTCTGTTATTCACGCGATGAGCGATGAGCAGGATATGCGTAAAATGGGAGGCTTAAAAAGCAAGTTGCCTGTTACGTTTGCTACCATGCTTATCGGTACTATTGCTATTTCAGGTATACCACCGTTCTCTGGTTTCTTTTCAAAAGACGAAATTTTGGCTCATGCCTATGCGCATAGTACCACATTTTATGTGGTGGGTGTTTTTACAGCTATGCTTACTTCGTTCTACATGTTCAGGATGATGTACCTTACTTTCTGGGGTAAATTCCGTGGCACACATGAACAGGAGCATCAATTGCATGAGTCGCCTGCAACCATGACCATTCCATTGATCATATTGGCAATACTTTCTATAGTGGGAGGTTTAATTGGCGTGCCTGAGGTGTTGGGCGGTCATCATGAGTTAGGTCATTACCTTGCTCCGGTATTTAAAGCTTCAGCAGCCGTATTACCTTCAAGTGAATTATCATCAAGTACCGAATGGATCCTGATGGGTGTTTCGGTAGGTGTTGCATTGTTCGCGTTGATATATGCGTACATCAAATACGTGCAAAATGGCCGCGTTCCGGTAGCTGATACCGAAGAGCGCCCGGCATTGAGCAGCTTATCATACCATAAATTTTATGTTGATGAGCTTTATGATTTTGTGATTCGTAAACCATTAGATTTTCTGTCAACATTTTTCTACAACGTTGTGGATAAGATGGGCATAGATGGATTGGTAAACGGCTTAGGCAAAGGAACTATTGAAACCAGTAAAGGGCTGCGTTTATTGCAGACCGGTAATGTGGGTTTCTACATATTTGTAATGGTGCTGGGTATAATAGCCATATTGCTTTACAGTGTATTTGGATTAACTAAAGTATAAACGATAGCGTTTAAAATATAAAATGACCGTTAGTATATTAATTTTTTTACCGGTAGTTGCCGCAGTTATAGTAGCCTTATTAAAAAATGGAGTTGCTAAGCATGCCGCATTATTTTTCTCTGTTGCCCAACTGGTAATAGCCGGCCTGTTTTTAAGCCGTTTTGTGCCCGATGCAACAACACAGTTTGGTATTGATGTGCCATGGATAGCAAAATTTGGTATCTATTTTAGCGCCGGTATTGACGGGATCAGCATGATCATGGTATTACTTACCACCTTGCTTGTACCGCTTATTATATTAACTACCTACAAGCATGAGTACAAAAATGCGGGTGCATTTTATGCTTTAATACTATTTATGCAAGCTGGCTTGCTGGTAGTGTTTACCGCGCTGGATGGGTTTTTGTTTTACGTTGGATGGGAAGCCGCATTGATTCCTATTTATTTTATATGCGCCCTTTGGGGTGGCGAAAACCGCATCCGTATTACACTTAAGTTTTTCATTTACACCTTTGCCGGGTCGTTATTTATGCTGGTAGCTATCATCTACCTTTATTTACAATCCCCGGATAAGACTTTTGATATCCACAATTTTTACGCTTTAAAGCTTACTGCTCAACAACAGTCATGGGTGTTTTTAGCATTCTTTATGGCATTTGCTATAAAAATGCCTTTATTCCCTTTCCATACATGGCAGCCCGATACTTATACAGAGGCTCCGACAGGTGGTACGATGATGTTATCGGGCATTATGCTTAAAATGGGTATCTATGGAGTTATCAGATGGTTAATACCAATTGCGCCTCTTGGGCTTGCTCATTGGCAACCCATAGCTATCATACTCGCCGTTATAGGTATTGTGTATGCTTCTATCATCGCATTTAAGCAAACCGATGGTAAGCGGTTGGTAGCTTATTCATCGATAGCGCACGTAGGTCTTATTGCTGCTGCAATTTTTACCTGGAACGTGCAGGGTTTACAGGGAGCCATGATACAGATGCTTAACCACGGTATTAATGTGGTAGGTATGTTTTTTATATGGGATATCATCAGCAGGCGTTTAAATACCCGCGATATCGGCCAGCTTGGTGGTATTGCAATGGTGGCGCCCAAATTTTCTATAGCGTTTTTAATTATCGTATTGGGTACAGTAGGTTTACCACTAACCAACGGTTTTGTGGGTGAATTTTTGTTGCTGGATAGCGTTTTTCAATATAGCGCTTATCACTACATGAATTTGGCCCTGGTGATTGCCGCTGGCTTAACTATCATTTTTGGAGCTGTATATATGCTGCGCATGTATAAAAATGTAATGCAGGGTGAGCTTAATGAATTGACAACAACTTTTAAAGATATAAGCGGATCTGAGCAATTGGTTCTTACTATTATCTGTATACTAATAATTGTTATAGGCGTTTACCCGCAGCCAATAATGCATATATCTGAGGCGGCTGTTAATAATTTGTTGGGCACCCTGAATGGAAAGTTGGTGTATTAAGAAGAAATTCTAAACTCTAATTTCTAATTTCTAAAAAAGAAAAATATTTAAATGACTACTTTAATCATCATATCTGTTTTACCAATAGTGTTGCTGTATCTTGGATTATACAAGGCTACAAAAGCATTATTACCCGTTACTGTGATCGGCTTAATTGCCGCCCTGGTTTGTGCTATTGCCGAATATAAAACTCCGGATACCACTATGCCAATTTATCATGGTATGATGATGTTCAATAATTTTTCTGTTGTATTTTCATCTGTTACTATCATCAGTACTATCCTCATCCTGCTATTGTCTGCCGGGTATTTCGAGAGGATAAGCAACCATGTGGCGGAGTACTATGCCATTATATTGTTCTCGCTGGCGGGTATCATTGTAATGGTATCTTACTATAACCTTACCATGATGTTTATTGGTATCGAGATTATGTCAGTAAGTTTATACATCCTGGCAGGTATAAAGAAAAGCGATTTTGCCTCTAATGAAGCGGCTTTAAAATATTTCCTGATGGGGGCTTTCTCAACAGGTTTCTTACTGTTTGGTATTACGCTGATATACGGTTCAACAGGATCATTTAGTTTGGAAGTTATCCGCGACTGGGTTTTGGCTCATCCGCATATCGATCCTATGTTCTACACTGGAATAGGCTTAATCGTTGTTGGGCTTTGCTTTAAGCTTGGCGCCGCGCCGTTCCATTTTTGGACTCCTGACGTGTACGAGGGTTCGCCAACCATCATTACGGCCTTCATGTCAACAGTGGTAAAAACAGCCAGTATTGCTGCATTTCTCCGTTTGTTTTCTGCTTGTTTTGCTCCGCTATCAGATTTTTGGGTACCGGTTTTATTGGTAATTACCGTAGCAACTTTATTTGTAGGTAACATCACAGCGCTGTATCAGCAAAGCTTTAAACGTATGCTGGCTTTTTCCAGCATATCGCATGCCGGTTATTTGTTATTTGCTATAGTTGCTTTGGGTTCAGCATCTGCAAACTCGGTATTCATGTATGCTACTGCCTATTCAATAGCTTCAATTATCGCTTTTGGTAGTTTAATATTGGTTCATCAACAAAGTGGCAGCGATAGTTTTGAAAGCTTTAACGGCCTTGCAAAAAACAATCCTTTCCTGGCCCTTGTATTAACTATATCAATGCTTTCACTGGCTGGTATTCCGCTTACTGCAGGGTTTATCGGTAAGTTCTTCATGTTTTCGGGCGCGTTGTCAAAATACCAGGTTTGGCTGGTTATCATAGCCGTTGTAAATGCTATAATAGCTATATTCTATTATTTCAGGGTTATAGTTGCCATGTATTTCCGGACGGCTGATAGGGCCGAAGTTATTGTTCCGGTATATTATAAACTTGTTTTTGCAGTTTCTGCTTTAGCAACAGTTATCATCGGTATCTACCCTGATTTTATCTCGCGTTTCATTTAATATTAACTGAGTACTACAAATTGATATAATATTTGTAGTTTTACAGATATAGTGAATGGAAAGTTTTTGGGATTACCTTCAAAATTTAACGGACGCTCAATCCATCATAAGCAGGGGAGGCTTTTATTTCCTGCTTGTTGTTGTTTTTGCTGAAACCGGCCTGTTTTTTGGTTTTTTTTTACCAGGAGATTACCTGCTATTTATGGCAGGTTTGCTGTGTTCGGCTGGGAAGGTTGATGTAAACATATCTACGTTGGTGTTATCGCTCATTGCAGCAGGCATATTAGGAAATTTTACGGGTTATTGGTTTGGTTACCGAACGGGACCTGTGTTATTTAATAAGAACGATTCGCTATTTTTTAAGAAGCGGTATGTGGTACTGGCCAGCGATTTTTATAACAAATACGGAGGGATGGCCTTGATTTTAGGGAGATTTTTCCCGATAGTTAGAACATTTGCTCCTATATTTGCAGGAGTTGTAAAGGTTGATATCAAAAAATTTGGTTTATATAACCTGATAGGAAGTGTAACCTGGGTATGCACCTTTACATTAGGCGGATATTTCTTAGGAAGAAGGTTTCCGCAGGTAAAGGATTATATGCAGTATATAGTGCTGGGATTGATCGTAATTACCTCCATCCCGCTTATTTTAGCTTACGTCAAAAAGAAGTTAGTAGAGAGTAAAGAAAAACATAATACATAATAAATACCGATGAGTACACAACATCCATGGCACCAGGTTTCTCCAGGTGAAAATGTTCCCGAAATTGTTAACGCTATTATAGAAATACCAAAAGGTTCAAAAGCTAAATACGAGATAGATAAAGATTCTGGTTTGTTAAAATTAGATCGCGTTTTGTTCTCGTCAGTAATGTATCCTGCAAATTATGGCTTTATTCCGCAAACTTATTGCGATGATAAGGATCCGTTGGATATATTGGTGCTTTGCTCAATTGATGTTTTCCCGATGTCGATTATTGAGGCAAAAGTTGTAGGTGTAATGCATATGGTTGATAATGGCGAGCAGGACGATAAGATCATTGCTGTGGCCAAGAACGATATGTCTGTAAATTACATTAACGATTTGAACGAGCTTCCACCGCACGCGATGACCGAGATTGTTCGTTTCTTTAAGGATTATAAAAAGCTGGAAGGCAAAAATGTAACCATCGAGCATTTATTAGGTGTGCGGTATGCGCATAAAGTAATACTTGAAAGTTTGGAATTGTACAAGTCTACATTTCCTGTTTACCAATAATTAATAGATGGACCCCGCACCTTACGAAATAAGTGTCTTTTATATAATCGCTACCATGCTTTTGGTTTTGCTCAACGGCTTTTTTGTAGCCGCAGAGTTTGCCATGGTTAGGGTAAGAGGTTCACAAATAGAGATTAAAGCTAAAGGCGGAAGCGCGGTAGCTAAAGTTGCAAGGGGCATTTTACATAATTTGGATGGATACCTGGCTGCTACGCAGCTGGGTATTACCATTGCTTCGCTTGGTTTAGGTGTTGTTGGCGAAGGAGTTGTTACCAACATAGTACTACGGGCTTTTTTAGCTGTAGGTATTAAGCTTACACCGGTTTTTATAACCACAAGCCACATTCTGGCATTTTCATCTATCACTATACTGCATATTGTATTTGGCGAACTGGCTCCAAAATCAATTGCCATTCAAAAATCGGCACGCACGGTATTGGCGGTTTCATTTCCACTGAGGTTCTTCTTTGTTTTTTTTAAGCCACTAATATGGTTGTTGAACGGCTTTGCTAATTTTATTTTAAAGTTATTAGGCATAAGTACTTTGGAGGGCGGCGAGGCGCATCATAGTTCTGAAGAATTACAGTACCTGCTTGAGCAGGGTAAGGAGACCGGAGCGCTTGATTCAAATGAGCATGAACTGATCCAGAATGTGTTTGATTTTAATGAGCGGGTGGTGAAAAATATCATGGTGCCGCGTACTAAAATATCGGGTATCGATATCAATTCAACCACGCAGGAACTATTGGACATGATCATAGACGAAGGTTATTCCCGTATGCCTGTTTTTGATGATGTAATAGATAAAATCATTGGTATAGTACACGCCAAGGATATATTGCCATTGCTGGCGCGGAACCAGGAGATTGTGCTTAGAGATATCATCCGTAAACCTTACTTTATTCCCGAGACCAAAAAGATCAACGATCTGATGGCCGAATTGCAGCAAAAGCGGATACAGATAGCTATTGTACTTGATGAATTTGGCGGTACAGCAGGTATGGTTACCCTGGAGGATATTGTAGAAGAACTGGTAGGCGAGATACAGGACGAGTATGATGAAGAAAAGCCTATAGTAGAAAAGGTGAACGAACGTGAGTTTATTGTAAACGCGCTTGCACCTATATACGATGTAAATGAGCATTTACCACATGACCTGCCCGAGGATGGCGACTTTGATACCGTATCCGGATGGTTGGGCGATATATTTGGTAAGATTCCCGATGTGGGCGAGCAAAAGGAATCAAACGGCTATAACATTACTGTATTAAGAAAATCTGACCAGAATATCGAATCTGTGAAACTTGAGTTATTGATAAATGAAGAAGATGCAGTAGATTTACATTAATCTGCTTAGCCAATGCAACTTTTTTATACCCCCGATATTGAACCCTCGCACCCGCAATATTTTCTTAGCGAGGAAGAAAGTAAACATGCCATACGTGTATTAAGATTAGAGGCCGGCGACAAAGTTCAGCTGATTGATGGTCGCGGTGGTTTTTATGATGCGCAAATTCAGGATGCTCATCCAAAACGAACTATCCTCAACATTACTTCCGTTACGCCAAACTTTAATAAACGTAACCATTACCTGCACATCGCGGTAGCGCCAACCAAAAATATTGAACGGCTGGAATGGTTTTTAGAAAAAGCTACCGAGATAGGTATCGATGAGATCTCATTGATCATTGCCCAACGGTCCGAACGAAAAGAGGTAAAGGTTGATAGGCTCAACAAGATCATTACGGCAGCAATCAAACAATCGCGTAAAGCTTATCACCCTGTTTTAAATGACGCGGTTAAACTGAATCAACTGCTGACGCAGCCTTTTGATGGGCAAAAATTTATTGCCCATTGCGAAGCCGGTGAAAAGTTTGATCTGCGTAAAGAGATAACCAACAACGGCAGATACCTGGTTTTAATAGGTCCTGAAGGGGATTTTTCTCCTGCCGAAATTGAACTTGCTTTAGAGAATGATTTTAAACCCATCACCCTGGGTGAGGCAAGGTTACGTACCGAAACTGCTGCATTGGAGGTTTGCTTTGAAGTTAACTTTATAAACAGGGTATGAAAAGTATTAGGCATATCGTAATTGCTTTGGCTGCATTTATAGTAATGAGCGGCTTTAACGTGCCTTCATATAAAATTGCCCGCCTTAAATATGCAGGAGGGGGCGACTGGTACGGCGACCGCACTGCTTTAACTAACCTTATCAAATTTTGCAATGAAAACCTAAAGACAAATTTTGACGCGGATGATGATGTGGTAGAAGTGGGCAGTTCATCTATATTTAATTATCCGTTTGTTTTTATGACTGGTCATGGTAACGTGATATTTAGCGACCAGGAGGCCCGTAACTTGCGTAAATACCTTACCGGTGGAGGCTTTTTACATATCGACGATAATTACGGGTTGGATAAATTTATTCGCCCGCAAATGAAAAAAGTTTTCCCCGAACTGGAATTTGTGGAGCTTCCGCTTAATCATCCAATCTATCATCAGAAATACAGTTTCCCTAACGGCCTGCCGAAGATACATGAGCATGATGGTACGCGCGCGCAGGGCTTTGGCCTGATATATAAAGGCAGACTGGTGTGTTTTTATGATTATGAATGCGATTTGGGCAATGGATGGGAAGATTATGGTACTTATGCTGGCGATACACAGGAAAGTCGTTTAAAGGCGCTGAAAATGGGCGCCAATATGATACAATACGTATTTACTCAATAGGCTTTTTGCGTAGTGGCCCGGCGTTTTTCTTTTTTTAGCCGGCGCTCATTGCAGATTAAATTTAATACCTTTAAACTTACAGGAACCTTATATCACAAATACCGCCGCAGATGTATCAAATAAAAGTAAATGGCCAATATGTTTTTGAAACCGAAAGAAACAGCGAGGATTTGCTTTTAAACAAAACAAAAACCTGTGCTGATATAAAACATATTGGTGGAAGTATCTACCACATCATAGAAGGCAACCAATCCTATAATATAGACGTAGTATCATTTAACAACGCCGATAAAACTGCCGAGATTAAAGTCAACAATAATACCTATGTAATTACTGCTAAAGATCAGTTTGATATTTTGCTTGATAAATTAGGTCTCAGCAGTTTAAGCAGCGCCCGGCTGAGTGAGGTAAAGGCCCCAATGCCTGGGATGGTGCTGAAGGTTTATGTGACTGACGGAGAAGAAATAAAAAAAGGGGATAACCTGTTTGTACTTGAAGCCATGAAAATGGAAAATATCATAAAATCTCCGGCTGATGCATCTATCAAAAAAATAAAAATTAAGGCTGGCGATAAAGTGGAAAAGGGACAAATTCTGATCGAATTTTAAAAATTAATTTTTTGGCTTTCACTTTTATTACAATTACGTAAAAGATTGAGCTATTTATTGCTGTTTCTGTTGTTTTATTGCCGTTTTGTTAATAACTTACTTTTTTAATTAACATTTTAACTTTATGAAGAAAAATCTACTAACAATTTTGTTGTTATTTTCCTGCATCTCATTGGTTTTTGGGCAAAACCGTGTGATAACTGGTAAGGTAACAGATCAAAAAGATGGGTCACCCTTACCTGGGGTAAGCGTGTCCGTGAAAGGAGTTGCCAGTATAGGCACTCAAACCGATATCAGTGGATCATACAGCTTGTCGGTTCCTGCTACAGCAAAAATTTTAATTTTTACATTTATAGGTTACACACCTGCCGAAATTGCTATCAATAAAGTGGTTATCAATGCCAGTTTGCTGGTTGATGCCAAGCAGCTTACAGAAGTTGTGGTGGTTGGTTATGGTACCCAAAGCAGGCGTTCATTAACCGGTTCTATCTCAAAAATTAAAGGGGCTGATATCGAAAATATCCCGGTACCAAGTTTAGAATCTGCCATACAGGGCCGCACACCTGGTGTATATATACAGGCTCAAAATGGAAAGCTGGGCCAGGGAATCCAGGTGCGTATCCGTGGTGCGTCATCTGTATCTGCCGGAAACCAGCCATTATATGTTGTGGATGGTTTGCCTATTACCGTTGATGACTTTTCAACCAACGGTGCATCAACCAACCCGCTCGTGGATTTAAATCAAAATGATATTGAATCAATTGATATATTGAAAGATGCCTCGGCAGCTGCAATTTATGGTTCAAGGGCATCAAACGGTGTGGTTTTGGTAACTACCAAAAAAGGTAAAGCCGGAGACACCAAGGTAACCTACAATCAATATTATGGATTTAGTAAGCCTACGCGTGAACGTGAATTTTTAAATTCAGAACAATATGTTACCCTGTTAAGATTAGCGGGTGCAGCGGGCGGATATTCCACAACTTCTGTTGAAGCAAGGTTAAAAAGATATGCCGCAGGTAACGATGATTATAAAACCTATAAGGTAAATACCGACTGGCAGAAAGAAATTACACAACATGCCCCGGTGCAAAATTATAACCTGGTATTATCTGGCGGTACTGATAAAACCAAGTTTTATATATCTGGTACTTACAATAATCAAAAAGGGTTCCTGATTGGTAATGCTATCAATCAGTACAGCTTAAGAACCAACATTAGTAATCAGGCTACCAAATGGTTAGAAGTAGGGGCTAATTTAAGTCTATCACGTACAAAAAACTATCGCCTGGATAATGACGATGCTTTTTCAACGCCAGAGCAAGTTGTGGCCTTATCGCCAATTACCCCGGTTATCGATCCTCGTACAGGATTAACCAGTGGTGCACTTGATCCAACGACCAGTCTTCCAAACGCCAGTTTTCCTATCTATTTTAACCCGTTGTTAAATGCTCAAAACAGCTTTTTTAACACAGTGGATTATCGGAATTTGGGTAACTTGTATGCTCAGGTAAAACTGCTTCCTTCGTTAAACTTTAGATCGGAAGTTGGTGTGGATATATTAAATTCAAGTGAGGACAGTTATTCAGGCTCGTTAACGTCCCGAAACTCCGGTACACCCAATGGCTCTGGTTTTAACTCATCCGTTACCGCTGTAAACTTTAATACAAACAATTTTTTACAATTTATTAAAGATATAGGGAAGAGTAATATTAATGCCGTGGGTGGTATGTCTTATCAGCGCCAGCAAAACGATCTTAACTCAATTACTGGTAATCAGTTCCCGAGCGATGCATATAAAAAACTTTTCAGTTCTGCAGATATTACAAATGGTATATCAAAAACAGCAGCCTATTCATTATTGTCATATTTTGCAAGGGCAAATTATAAATATGATGAAAAATACCTTTTATCATTAAGTGGTCGTATTGATGGTTCTTCCAGGTTTGGCGCCAATCATCGCTACGGGTTTTTCCCTGCGGGTTCACTAGGCTGGATTGTATCAGAAGAGAGCTTCATGAAAAAACAACAGCTGGTTTCTGAATTGAAATTAAGGGCCAGTTATGGTATTACAGGTAACTCCGAGATTGGCAACTTTCCATCCCGGGGATTATTTACAGAATTTGGGTACGCCGGTGTTGCAGGCGCAAGGCAAACTCAATTGCCTAATCCTGATTTGAAGTGGGAAACAACTGCGCAAACAGATGTTGGTTTAGATATAGGTTTTTTCAATGGGCGACTTACCGGCCAGTTTGATGTTTATTTAAAGAAAACAAAGGACCTTTTATTGAATGTGCAGATTCCTGGCACATCCGGTTTTACAACTATTACTCAAAACCTGGGTAAACTCCAAAACAAGGGGTTTGAAATGCAGATTGACTCAAAGAATATTGTTGGCAACGGAATTACCTGGTCAACAAGCTTTAACTTCTCTGTTAACCGCAATAAAATTACCGACCTGAAAGGCCAGGTTATTAAAGGTAGCGGCGATGGTGTTAACCGCGCTGTTGAAGGCCAGCCATTGGGTATATTTTACACGGTTGAGTTTGCCGGGGCTGATCCAGCCAATGGAGATGCGCTTTATTACAAAAACACCGATCTTGGCGGCGGCAAACGCGATAGGGCTACTACAAATGATTACAATGAAGCAACCCCGGTTGTTGTTGGTGATCCTAACCCTAAATTTATTGCGGGTTTAAATAACACGGTAAGTTATAAAGGATTTGATTTTAGCTTTCTATTACAGGAAGTAAATGGCGATAAGATCTATAACGGTGGTGGCCAGTATATGTCTGTTGGTTTTAATAACGGAGCTGATAACCAAACCATAGACCAATTGCAATCATGGAAAAAAGCGGGTGATATAACCATGGTGCCAGAAGCTCGTTTGTTTGGTGGTAACGGTGTATCGCCAAGTTCAAGGTATTTGAGTGATGGATCATACCTCCGTTTAAAGAATATTGTTTTAGGTTATAATTTCCCAAAAGGCGTATTGGAGAAGATAAAGCTGCGTAGCTTAAGAATTTATGCGCAAGCCACAAACTTAGCCACCTGGACCAAATATAAAGGTTGGGATCCTGAGCTGAACTCGGATGCATTTTCTGGCAACATTACCCAGAACTATGATTTTTATGCAGCTCCGCAGGCTAAAACAATAACTTTTGGAATTAACGTGGGATTTTAATTTAAGCTGAAGAAGATGAAAAAAATAAAATATTCAATTATAGCATTAAGTACATTAGTAATGCTATATAACTCCGGCTGTCAAAAACAGTTAGATATTAAGCCTCACGATACTGTAGAATCAAGCGAGGCTTTAAAAACATCTAAGGATGTAGAAGGTGTACTTATCGGCGCATATACAGCAGCTGGATTAAGGGGCCTTTATGGTGGCAGGTTACAGGCAACCACAGATTTTTTAGCGGATGATGGCGATTTTCAATACCAGGGTACTTTCTCTGAGTATACCGAACTTGACAATAAAAAAATAACTGTCGATAACTTTTTTGTTGAAGGAGTATGGGATGCGGGTTACAACACCATTGGCGTTTGTAATACTGTTTTGGCTAATTTAAACCTCGTGTTAGCGGCCAAAAAAGCAAAAGTTGAGGGTGAGGCCAAATTTTTGCGGGGAATGACTTATTTTGATCTTGCCCGTGCGTTTGGCAGGGCCTGGAATGATGGTTCGCCAACAACAAACCTGGCTGTGCCATTGGTGTTAACGCCAACCACAACAATAGCAGGGGTACAAAAGGTTAAGAGAAATACTGTAGCCGAAATTTATGCCCAGGCGATAGCTGATCTGACAACGGCCGAAGCCAATCTTGCAGGTATTAATGACTCATATGCAAACTCTTCATCTGCATCTGCAGTATTAGCAAGAATTTACCTTACCCAGGGAAAATATGAACTGGCCGAAACTGAAGCCACGAAAATAATCGGTAGCGGACTTTTTGGACTGGTAAAAAACTTTGCCGATGAGTTTCAGCATCCGTCTCAAGCTACACGTGTATTTAACTCAACTGAAGATATATTTGCGATCCAAATTTCCAGTCAATCGGGCTTTAACGCATTAAATGAAGTTTATGCAAGCTCGGATTTTGCGGGTCGTGGAGAGACAATTATTTTTGATCAGCATTATGCCCGATACGAGGATGGGGACGACCGTGCCAATGAATTTTATGATGTGTTTACATCTAAATTTAACAACACCTTTGGTAACGTAGTTACCATTCGTTTAGCAGAAATTTATCTGATCAGGGCCGAAGCAAGGATATTGAAAACCACTCCAAATTTGGCTGGAGCAGCTGCTGATATCAACGTTATAAGAAACAGAGCTAAATTGGCTAATACAACGGCTACAACAGTTCCAACCTTGCTTACTGCTTTAAAGAAGGAGCGCCGGGTTGAACTGGCTTTTGAGGGACAGCGGTTGGGCGATTTAAAGCGTTTCATGGAACCTACGCATTCAATTGATGGTGATGGTAATGCTGTTGACTCTTTTGACTGGAACTCGCCTAAGCTTATATTTCCGATACCAAAACGTGAGCGTGATGCAAATCCTAATTTAACACAAAACGAAGGTTATCAATAAAATAAATAAAGCATTGTTTTATGAACCCCGGTTGCTTAATGCTTCCGGGGTTTTTTGTTATTATTATGATTTCGTAACTGATAAGAGACATTTGCTACCCTTTTGCAAGGCTTTTATCTTGCAAAAATTTTAGCTAACCGGAAATCATAAAAGGCCGGGAAGCTGAAAATGAATTGCACCCTGAGTCATCCCTGTTCATACTCCCTAATATTTGCCAGTAAGTGCAAAATGCCAAACCCTGCTATCGCTTTTTGAGGCATTAATACTAATCTGGGGGCAGTTATGTTATCGTTGCGGAGGTGGTGTTTTAACGAAAGGGGAGCTTGGGAAGTGATAACAGGTTATGTGCCGCTTTTTTATAAATCCCCAATAAAAAAGAAAGGCCATTCATTGCTGAACGGCCTTCTTCGTGTTTACGTTTAAAATTGGATATTATTTAGCTTTAAAAGCTTTTGGTTTTTTAACACCATAATGAGGTTTACCTGTAGGGTAAATTTCTGGTGCGCCTACTAATGTCATTGCGCAACGGAAACCAACTTCGGCACTTGATTCATCCTCGTCCATAAAGCGGCGGGTTGATGGGTTTAACCAAAATGCCATATCGTTCCATGAACCACCTTTGTACACTTTTGAATGGTCATTAACCAATGTGGTTGTGCCATATAAAGCAGTGTTCACTGTATCTCTTTCGCCCCTAAAGTCGGGATTGTATTTCTTGCCCGAATTTTTTGGTGATAAAGGATCTGTTGAGTTTGGTATTGCAGGTGCCGGTGCTCCGTTAGCAGGTGTTACGGCTACACCATTTGCATCTACCTGGCTTTGTTGGGCCTGCTGTAAAGCTATCAGGTCGGCATATTTTAATTTTTTGTTTGATACGGCGGCATCTTTAATAGGCCTGCCATATTTATCCTTTGCGTATAATCCTTTTGTTGGGTCGGCTAAACGTTTATTGGTATACTGGTTACCACGGAAAGGGTTAAAGTCCTCAAACTCCTCAAATGAAGTTTGGCGGTAAGTATCCTGTACCCACTCATTAACATTACCAGCCATGTTATACAAACCAAAATCATTTGGAGCATATGAACGTACAGGAGCCGTAATGTCGGCCTTATCATTCAGGTAACCACCAACACCCGCGTTATCACCGGCGCCACGTTTAAAGTTGGCTAAGATTAAACCACGTGTTTTGCTTTTGGCAGAACGTACACCCATTCCATTCCATGGGTACATTTTACCATCATCGATGTTTTCAAACTGTGTATTACCGGCAAGTGCTAATGCGGCATATTCCCATTCAGCTTCAGATGGCAGGCGGTATCCTTGTTTCAAAATACCATCTTCCATACGTACAGGTCTTACCGGTTTAGCATTTTTGCCAGTACCTGTGGCCGCGTTTGGGCTTAGGTTTGGCATCATTTTTTTACCGTTAATGCCTGGGCCCTGCATTTGGCCGTTCAGATAAATATCTGTATTAAAGGGTTGTGCAGCGGTGGTTGCGGCAGCCGGGGCGGCTTTTTTACCTTTCCCATTCTGATCCTTCCAGGCTACTAATCTTCCTGTTTCGCGTAAAATGTTTTCGTTGGTACGGTCGGTACGCCATGAGCAATACTCCTGTGCCTGATCCCATGTAACACCTACAACCGGGTAATCCTGGAAGGCAGGGTGACGCAGATAGTTATCTACATAAGGATCATTGTATGATAATGGTTTACGCCAAACCAGGGTATCGGGTAAGGCATTGTAGTACAATTCATGATCCTGCGGATAAGTTATGCTAATCCAGTGCAGGTAATCAAGCCAGTCCTGGTTGGCAACTTCGGTTTCATCCATATAAAACGACGGAACAGTTACCCTGCGACGAACGTTGTTATAGTCATAAGTTACATCCTGATCAGCACTGCCACCCATTACAAAGGTACCACCCTCAATAGGAACCAAACCTGGTCCTGGTGAAGGGTGTGTTTGCCTGTAGCGCTCATAACCACCATTACTTTTTTGATTATAAACTAAACCGGTTTTTTGCGATTGCGGTGGTTTACTACAGCTGCTTACCAATGCACCTGCGGCCACCAGCACTAAAGCAGTTTTAGTAAAAAGTATTTTCATAATTTTACAATTATATTAATGACGTAAATTTAGAAAAAAATGGATATAATGCTAATGCAGGTGGTCCATTATTCTGAATAAATGAAACAATTATCGGTTGTTTTAACGGATTATAGGTAATATTAGTTGCAATATTTTGTTTTTTTTGGTTAGTTGTAATTTAAAACACAGCATTGAAATTCAATGTGGATTTTGAATGTATATTTATCAATTAAAATATTAAAGCTAAATTGCACCCAATGAAGTTTTTTACCTTTCACAATATTACGTTCTTAGTTGTGTGTCTACTGCCTTTAGCTGCTATAGGGCAAACAAGCACTGATGGAAGCACTTTTAGAGGATCACGTGCAGAGGTGCCCTTCCTGAATATTTCACCCGATTCACGTTCGGGGGCGATGGGCGAGGCCGGTGTGGCTTTATCTCCCGATGTTAATGCCAGTTTCTGGAATCCTTCAAAACTTGCCTTTATTGAAAGCAATGATGCACTCTCGCTTTCTTATAGCCCCTGGTTGAGGCATTTAGTTCCGGATATCAGCCTGTCGTATCTTAGCTACGCACACAAAATAGATGAACGTAATACGCTTGGGGCATCACTTCGTTATTTTAATTATGGGTCATTACAATTAACCGATGATAATATTAACGACCAGGGTACTTATACACCCAACGAGTTTTCGTTTGATGTATCATATGCCCGTAAATTCGGCGACAATTTTTCATTGGGTTTAACAGCACGTTACATCCATTCTAACGTATCCAGCGTATCGTTTGCCACGCCTGGATCAAGCCAAACAGGCAGGGCTGGGAATGCGTTTGCTGCTGACGTATCCATGTTTTACAAAGCCCCATATGGCGACGATAATCTTTTTGCTTTTGGCGCCAATATATCCAACATCGGCTCAAAGATCAGTTACAGTGATAACGGACCTAAATATTTTTTACCGGCCAACTTGAAATTCGGGGTTGCCAATACCTGGAACCTGGATGAAAGTAACCAGATAACCCTGGCCTTTGATGTAAATAAATTGTTAACGCCAACGCCGCCTATAAGGGATGCGGATGGTGTTATCATAAGTGGTAAAAATGATGATGTATCGGTGCCTGCTGGTATTTTCCAGTCGTTTGGTGATGCGCCGGGAGGTTTTAAAGAAGAATTGAAAGAATATAGCCTTTCGCCGGGTGCCGAATATTGGTACAATAATCAATTTGCTATAAGGGCGGGTTATTTATATGAAAACCCCAACAAAAGCGACAGGCGCTATGTAACCCTGGGCTTTGGTGTTAAATATGATGTTTTTAAGTTTGATTTTTCGTACCTGGCAGCCAGCCAGCAAAATAGCCCATTGGCCAATACACTGCGATTTACATTGTCGGCTAATTTCGGGGGCACTTCCAATGTATCAAAATAATGGGTAAAATTAAAGTAGGTTTTGGGTTTGATGTACACCAGTTAAAAGAGCAGCATCCATTTGTTTTAGGCGGGGTTAACCTGGAGCATCATGCAGGGGCCTATGGTCACTCTGATGCCGACGTGTTATTGCATGCTATTTGCGATGCCCTGCTGGGCGCAGCCAATCTGCGCGATATAGGTTTCCATTTTTCCAATACGGATAACCGGTGGAAGGGCATCAGTAGCCTTGTGCTGCTACAGCGTGTGGTTGTGCTGATAAAAGAAAAAGGGTTCTCGATAGGTAACATAGATGCCATGGTATGCCTGGAAGCGCCGAAGATCAATCCGCATATCCCGGCTATGAAGACTCACATTGCCAAAGCCGCCTCTATTTGTGAGGATGATATATCTATCAAAGCTACTACTAATGAGCAATTGGGTTTTATAGGCCGCGAAGAGGGAGTTGTGGCTTATGCTGTTTGTTTGATAGAGCGGGATTAGGTTTTTAGAATTAAGAATCAAGAATTAAGAGTCAGGAATCAAGAGTCAAGACAAGAGATATCGGCAAGTTTGCAGGCTTTTTGCAGGCTTACTTAAAAGATAAACATAATGCTATAAAATAAAAATGGTGCTGTCAGCTAACCCGACAGCACCATTTTTTATGGCTCGAAATTGAATTTAGAACTTTATACTTTATCTACCTTCACATTTCCTGTACGTTTTAATACACCCCAACCGCTCAGTTCGCCTTTAAGTGCTTTTCGTATTGATTTAAACAGCACGTAATACATGAGCTGTCTCCATAAGAAACGTTGCGGTATAATATAAATCAGTTTGCTGTAGCTTTCTTTTTCCATACGGAAGGCTATAATGCCCACTATAAAATCGATAACAACAAAAGCCACATAGTAAATCAGCATCTTCTCTGGTTTTTCGCCAAACAGGGCGAATATCATCATCAAATCTGCCAGCGGGGAAAATAGCGGCAGGATGATCTGGAAGATGAGGATGTTTGGCATACCCACCATCCCAAAGAATTTGTATTTCTTATTGAATAGCGCGTCCCTGTTTTTCCAGAAGCTTTGGATTACCCCAAAACTCCAGCGGAAACGTTGTTTCAACAGCATATTGATGCTTTCAGGCGCTTCGGTATAAGCAATAGCTTCGGCACAATTTTTTACAATATAGCCTTGTTTTAGGATGCGCATAGTCAAATCGCAATCCTCGGCAAGGGTATCATAGGTAAAGCCGCCGGCACGGAAAATAGCCGATTTGCGGAACGCGCCAATAGCACCCGGCACCACGGTAATGCTGTTGATGAGATCAAAGGCACGGCGGTCCATATTTTGGGCGGTAATGTATTCAATTGATTGCCAACGGGTAATGATATTGGTTTCGTTACCTACTTTTACCGTACCAGCAACAGCGCCTATTTCCTCATCGGTAAAGTAACTCATGAGGTGATAAATGGCATCAGTTTTAAGCTGGGTATCGGCATCAATACAAACTACAAAATCGCTGCTGGCATGGGTAATGCCAAAGTTTAATGCAGATGCTTTACCACCATTTGGTTTGGTAAGTATTTTAACCAGCGGGTTGTTTTCATAAGCTGCTGATACTACCTCAAATGTTTTATCCGTTGATCCGTCATCTATAAAAATGATCTCGAACACCGGATACTCGGTTTTTAACAAGCTTTGTATGGTAGCAACGGCATTCACTTCTTCATTATAAGCAGGCACAATAATGCTTACTGATGGCAGCGGAATGTTGTCGCCCCTTAACTTTACAGTTTTTTTATTTTCGCTATTTTGCCTTACTGCGAGTATCGCTATTAAAACTATGCGGCCAATTGCCAGGAAAATGGCTGATAAGAATACATAGATCAGGATCCAGTTAAGGTAGAAGTAGCCATGTACAACCACATCATACATTGGACCGAATATGCCGCTATGGTCATCCTTAATAGGAGGCATGAGGTCGGCTTTGGTTTTATCCAAAACATCGGCAATGGTAGTAAACTGGTAGCCGTGAGTTTTAAAGTAATGGATAATAGCAGGCAATGCCTTTACGGTTTCTTCGCGGGTATCGCCGCCGGCATCATGCAGTAATATCATTGAACCGTTATTGGCCTGCCTGATAGTGCGCGCTACAATACTATCGGCAGTTACACCGGGCTGCCAATCCCATGGGTCGATAGATTCGCCGATGGTGATATAACTTTGCCTGCGGCTTTCGGCTACCGGTATAACCTCCGCAAGTGTTTCCGGCTCAGCATCAGCATTAAACGGAGGACGGAACAGTATCGTGCTGCGGCCCGTTACCGATTCGATGATCTTACGGGTGGCGTTAAGTTCCAATACAACACGATCAAGGCTGATGGTTGAAATATCAGGGTGGAAAAAGGTATGGTTACCAATTTCATAGCCCTCTTCGTACTCGCGCCTCAGTATCTGTATATTTTTTTCGGCCATAGAGCCAACCACAAAAAAGGCTGCCGGTACTTTTTCCTTTTTCAGGATATCCAAAATACGTGGTGTATAGTCAGGATCGGGGCCATCATCAAAAGTTAAAACAACTTTTTTAGGCTTATAGCCATACTTACGGATCACATATTTTGTAGGTAATTTTATGTAATGCTGATCTGTTATGGTAAAGTCGCCGGTATCAAGTTTTACTTTAATTTCGCCGATACTTGGTGAAGTTATCAGATCGAGCACCTCGCCATCACCATCATATTCAACGTTTTTACGGTTATTTAAACCTACTGTAGTTAACTTCTTCAGGTCGACGCCTGTTTTGCGCAAGGAATCAATAGAGAGATTTTTTTGAAAGTATGACCATAGCCGCGGGTCTTCGGTACCCATGCGCCAAAGCGCCACGCCACCTGTTGCCCAGTCGTCGGCCATCCTGATTACGTTGAAGTTGGTGGCCGCATCCGTAAAATAAATGGTATGCTCAAGACTATCCTTGTCCATGTATTTAAAGTGCGAGTTGGCAGATACAGGATCAAAAGTAATTTTGCTTTTGTTCTCGTCGGCCGTACTTACTGCCTGCTGATAGCCTATTGATTTGCCTACGCTGCCTTCGGGCCAGTCATAGGCACCGCCTGCAAAAGTCAAAATTATTTTTTCGCTTGGTACTTTGCTGCAAACATCATCCAATATTTGTTCTACCCAGTGCTGGTTTGAAAGGTCGCCGGCGTTGCTTGCTTCATTATGCTCATCAATAGCCATAATGAAAAGGAAATCGTTAACGTGCTGTAACCTCGATAGATTATAAGTTTCATCCTCGGGTACCACATTTTGGGTAACCAGCAGTTTTTTAGCACTTAAAGTAGCATAAAGCTCATTTTGGAAAGCAATGTAATATTTGCTGTTGCGATCTTTGATGTCATCAAGATCTACGTTTATCCCCTTAAATTTATATTTGGTAAGCGCGTTTACAATACTGTTGATAAACCCTGTGCGTAATGTGGGGTTTTTAAAAATGCGTTCAATATCCTTGCTATCATAACCACCCGCCTGGTTGTTAACGTTAACATAATTTGATAGGGTAATTATAATAGGCTTATTGTATTTTTTATTGAGGTTTATAAGCCCGGTATCAATTTTGGTAATAACGGTATCGGTTTTTGGAAGAATGGAAAAACCTTCGCTAACTACCATATCCAGCCTGTTTATATTATCCAAAAGGGAATAATAGGCTTGTGGTTCCCAGGGGCGGTAAAAGGCGGCGTTTATACGATCTTTATTATTGGGATGTTTATGCTGGTGAAGGCGTTTTGCCCGTTCCATAGCCTCGATCTCGGATTTTTGGATCTTAAAATACTTGTACTTGGTTGATCTTTTTACCTGTTCAAGCTCCTCCTTTGACATTTTTTTTGGAGCCGGATTAAGGTTTGGTAAATCTGGATAATAGGTTGATTTGATGGTAACTATTACAGCGATAACTCCTACTACAAGGAAAACGAACAGTATGCGGCTGAGCCATTTAAAGCGGTTCCATCTGCCTGGAGTATCTGCCTGAAAAACTTGCTTATTTGAAGACATTAAGTGAGATTACTTCTGATTAAAAGTATAGGAAACAAATGAAGATATGATGAATGATTTTAATTTTATTTATGTGGTTTTCCGGGTTCAATACCTGAAAAATCAACACCACATTTACAATTGCCACCGCAGCTTTTTTTCGAAGCGATACTTTTATACATCATCTTACCGATGTAAAAAATAGCGGCGGCAAAAAGAATTATTACTAAAATTACCTGGATGTTCATAATGCAAAAATACTTAATTTTTAATATATACGTATAGACGCTATTAATAGTATAAAGTTTAACGTGGCATAAAGGCAATTGTTCCGCCTACCCAATCAAAATCTTTATTATAACGCACTCCAATCATTTTTCCGCGGCTTAGCCGGGCCAGGTTTATCGCTAATGTAGGTTTTGGATCGCCATTTGGCCAAAGGTATAACAGCCTGATCTCGGCCTTTACGCCGCCATCCGGGGCTTGTACTACGGGTTCGTAATTTACTTTTTGCTGTAATATCCAATTTTCCGGCTGGGTAATATTGCTGATGTCATAGCTGGTAACATCAATAATAACACCCTGCCCGGCAAATGAGAATAAAGGTTTTAACACATAGTTTTCCAGGTCGGCCGGTATTTGAGCCAGTTTGTGCAGGAATTGTGTTTTGGGGATATAATCGCCGCTTAAAAAAGGCATGGTGAATTTACTAACGCGATAAAACCAGTTAGGGTGTGTTATCCACTCTACATCCAATGGTTGGCGTATGTCAACTACTTTATCAAAAAGGGCATCATCGCCGTCAATTTCATCAAATATCAGGCGGTTATATATGCGTTTAATCAATTTCTTTTCGCCATTGAGCTGGTAAAAAAGCTGATTACCTTCCTGCACCAGGTCGCTCAATGATATTACTGCTATGCCAAGTTGTTTTTGGGTAAGATAAAAATCCACAGCTGTTTTTTGTTCGGGCGCGTTCACATCCATCAGTACCACATCCTGCGGCTGGTGGGGGCCAATGATGGTTCTTTTAAGCAGATCAAGGTAACTCGCTTTATCAAGGCCGTTGAAATACATGGTTTGGTCATCTGCAATATCATAAACCTCCCTGTAAGTATCGCCCATAAAAACCTGGAAACTATACAGTGAGGGAAAGCCCTGCATCTCTATCAGCTTGGGTACTATTTCGCCCTGCTCATCTTTACAAATACCAAAATCTAAGGCGATGAAATGCGGATGGTCATTTTCGTTGGCTACACGCCATTTATCGGGAATGGCGCGCTCCGTAAGTTCCTTGAAACCGGGTTGTAAAATTGTAGCAATAATATCATCGCCTGCGGCAGTCAGCCTGTCCCTGAAATCGGCAGTAAGCAAAACAGGGGTTTCGGCAACGCGAAAAGCCACCGGGCTGTGCAAGCCGCTGTTGAGTTTATGCAAAAACTGCTGGTATTTTTCGTTGGTGAAACCTGTGTTGAATGTTTTCCTGGCTGATGGGTTCATAAGTTCCGTTTTTCTGAACTCGTCATTGCGAGGCACGAAGCAATCCCCGA
>NZ_JANYGH010000022.1 GCF_025362475.1 Mucilaginibacter sp. | reverse complement strand
TCCAAAACCTTTTTCGCTTTTATTTTTTCAAGCGTTTTTTCAGTTTTTATTCCCCTTTTCCTTCTCTCTTTTCTCCCTCAGCGGCGGGGTGCAAAAGTAGCAAACTTTTTGACTTTCCGAAAATTTATCTGATCTTTTTTTTGAAGCCTTCTCCTTCTCGCTTTCACTCTTCCTGCTTCAAAAAACCCTTTCAGTAACCTTTCTAAGAACAATCCCGCTTCCTCGTTTGCGGGCTGCAAAGGTACGCCGATTTTACACTTACGCAAGCTATTTTTAACAATTACTTAACCTATAAGCTTAACTCCTTAGCAATCAATCGCAAAAACTTTATCAAAGGGCTATCTGTTACAAATTAAGCCCGAAGAATGCTATAAACATAGGTATCCGCTATGTGAAACGTTATCATACCTTAATATATAAGTAAACTCCCTTCCGTTATATCCTGATCTCCCTTTTTCAGTACATATATATTATATATACACCGTAATTGCGTTAGGGGTAGCAGCGGATACCGGCCCGAGCCTAATGCCTTGTGCCGTATGAGCGGATGACCCGGCCAAAGGCAACGCCCAGATTAAGAGCAACAGATTAAGACGAATTACCCTATATCCCCTGATCACTGAGCATTATCAATCGATGGATGTTCTTAAAAAATTAGCGACTTAGTATCCTTTCCCGAATTCTTCTTCTATATTTAAACCAGTACTATATGAATAGCACCAATTAAAAAACCAGGCGAAGGATTTGATTGACTAACTAAACACCAATAGTTAAAAGATGTTAAATACATATACCATATATATAAGGAGCACAAAACCCGTTATATATTAGCAGCTAAATAAATAATTGACTGATTTACATTAATCACCTATCTTTGCAAAATGTTTAAAAAACAACTAACGTTATTCACCTGTGTTTTAGCCCTGTTAATTATTACACTGGGAAGTTGTAAAAGCAAATACGAGAAGTTAAGAGCGAGTAACGATTACGCCAAAAAATACCAGGAAGCCATTAAGTACTATAATAAACAGGAGTATGAAAAAGCGCTGGGTTTATTTGATGTACTGGTTGAACGCTATCGCGGACGCAGTGCTGCCGAAGACTTGTTTTATTACTACGCCTTCACCAACTATAAGTTAAAAGATTACACATCTGCAAGATTTCACTTTAAAACGTTTGCCGATACCTACCCATCAAGCCCGAGAGCAGAGGAATGCCGCTTCTTTTCGGCTTATTGCTATTATCTTGATTCGCCTACGTTTTCTCTTGATCAGGAAAACACTTTAAAGGCTATCGAAACGTTACAGTTGTTCATTAACCTTTATCCTAAGAGTGACCGGGTTACTGAGGCAAGTAAGTTAATACAGAACCTGCGCGATAAATTGGAAATGAAAGCCTATGAAAACGCTAAATTGTATTTAACCATCAGCGATTATCAATCGGCAGTTATTGCTTTTAATAATGTACTTAGAGATTATCCGGATACTAAATACGGCGAGGAAATCGAATTTTTGATCATAAAATCGCAATACAAGTACGCCGATCATAGCTTTGAAACTAAACAAGTAGAGCGGTTTGATCAAACTATAACTTATGCCCAACAGTTTAACGATAAATTTCCGGCAAGTAAATACGGTAATGAAGTTAAAGGGTTAATTAAAGATAGCCAGGCTGGCATTGTAGAGGCTAAACGTGTAGAGGCCGAAATATTGACCAATACCAAACTGGCTAAAAAACTGGCTGCAAAAGATACCCTCAGAACACAGCCACCATCAGAAAAGAATCAGAATCAGAAAATACCATATTAAAAAAATTAGAGATATGACAGCAAATAACACCAACAAACCAGCAGTAGCAAGCAGCACTGTAACCCGCGATTTACGCGAGCTGGACGTTAAAACAAACAACATATATGAGTCGCTTGTGATCATGTCAAAAAGAGCAAACCAGATATCAAACAATATAAAAGAAGAGTTACACCAGAAACTTTCTGAGTTTGCGTCATCAAACGACAACCTTGAAGAGGTTTTTGAAAACCGTGAGCAAATTGAGATCTCTAAATACTATGAAAAACTGCCAAAACCATCATTGGTAGCTGTTCAGGAATTTTTAGATGATAAGGTTTATTACCGTAACCCATCTAAAGAAGCTTAAGCCCCCCCGCCCCCTTAAAGGGAAGCGCAGGTTAAAGAATTAAAAACTCCCATATGGGAGTTTTTTTGTTTATTTTTAAATTTTATAATCATTCCCCCGCAGGGGGTAGGGGCTTATGCTTGAAGGTAAAAACATCATTTTGGGAGTCTGCGGCAGTATAGCCGCCTATAAATCGGCATTGCTGGTAAGATTATTGGTTAAGGCCGGGGCCAATGTACAAGTACTGATGACCCCCGATGCTACCAGTTTTATTACTCCTTTAACACTTTCCACGCTCTCAAAAAAGCCGGCCCTGGTTGATTATTATAAAACAGAAACCGGCGAGTGGAATAACCATGTTGAGCTGGGCCTTTGGGCAGATATGCTGATCATAGCACCTGCAACTGCTAATACACTGGCTAAAATGGCCAATGGCTTTTGTGATAATTTGCTGACGGCCGTTTACTTATCGGCTAAATGCCCGGTGTATTTTGCACCTGCTATGGATCTGGATATGTGGCTTCACCCGGCAACCCGCCAAAACGTTAGCAGGCTTCAATCATTTGGTAATACCTTGATAGCGCCCGGTAATGGCGAATTGGCCAGCGGTCTTTATGGCGAAGGCAGATTGGCGGAGCCTGAAGAAATCGTCGACTTTTTATCATCTATCCTTAAAAAAAAGCTCGTTTTAGCCGATCATAAGGTAATAGTTACTGCCGGACCAACTTATGAGGCTATTGATCCGGTACGCTTTATTGGCAATCACTCATCCGGTAAAATGGGTTTTGCTATCGCGGATGAGCTGGCCAGGATGGGCGCCGATGTTATACTCATCAGCGGTCCAACTGCGCAGGTAAGCGGTCAGCAATCGATAAAACGAATTGATGTTACCTCGGCTGCCGAAATGCTCGATGCCTGTTTAGCTCATTATAAAGATGCTAAAGCTTGCATTATGAGTGCTGCCGTTGCAGATTATACCCCGGTAACTATCGCGCAGCAAAAAATAAAGAAAAAAGATGCCAGTTTTGCTATTGAACTAAAAACTACTACCGATATATTAAAGACACTGGGCGAACAAAAGACAAAAGGGCAGATCCTGATTGGTTTTGCATTGGAAACCAACGACGAGGAAGCGAACGCCATAACCAAGCTGCAAAAGAAGAATCTTGATTTTATTGTGCTAAATTCGTTAAACGATGCCGGCGCAGGTTTTAAAAAGGATACCAACAAAATAACCATTATTGACCGCGACCTGCATAAAACAGCATTTGAATTAAAAAGTAAAGACGCTGTAGCCCATGATATTTGCCTTAAAGTTGCCCAACTGATAAACCAATGAAAACCATACTCCTTTACGCACTTTTAGTTTTGTTTGGTTTCCGCGCTGCGGCGCAGGATTTGAACGCACGCGTACAAGTGGTTTCACCAAAAATACAGGTAACTAACAAGCGGATTTTCCAAACTTTGGAAACCGCTATGAAAGATTTTTTGAACGGCCGCAAATGGAGTGCCGACCAAATACTACCCCAGGAACGTATAGACTGCAATTTTGTATTGAATATTACCAACTGGGATGGCGGCAGCGTTTTTAGTGCAGAATTGCAGGTACAATCATCCAGGCCAATATTCGGTTCATCATATAGCTCAACTTTACTGAACATCAACGATAGGGATGTCGATTTTACTTATAACGAAGGCCAAACGATTGATTTTAGCGATCAGAATTTTCAGGGTAACCTGAGTTCGGTGATGGCATTTTACGCTTACATTATTGTAGGTATGGATTATGACACTTTTTCGCACTATGGTGGTACCCCCTATTTTGCCAGTGCCCAAACAGTGGTTACCAATGCGCAAACCGGTTCATACAAAGGCTGGAAAGCATTTGACGGCAATATTAACCGCTATTGGCTGGCGGAGAATTTGAATAATAAGCTTTATGCCCCACTACGTGATTTTATGTATGATTATCACCGCAACGGGCTTGATATTATGGCCGATAATGCCAATAAGGGCCGTAAATTTATCACTACGCTTTTACCGAACCTACAGCAGATAGACCGGCAGCGTGTTGGCTCTATGTTCCCGCTTATATTTTATACAGCCAAAAGCGACGAGTTGGTTTTACTTTATGGCAAGGCTGATTCGCAGGAGCGCCTGCAAGCCATGAATTTATTAATGAAGACTGATCCGGCAAACGGAACTAAATATCAGGTTTTGCAGAAATAAAGACAGCTACCTTCTTAAAGGGAACTTTTGATTTTCATGTTTTTGGTCTGAATCAGCATTTATTGAAATTAAGAGCGAGTATAGCTATCAAACCAACATCCTGTTAATTGCAAAATTCAAATTCCCACACCCCTTACATTCTCCTTTTCCAAAAAATATTTTAACAATTACTTGCAAATACGAAATCCATCGTAGATATTTGTACGAAGAAATTCGTATAACAATAAAATGGATATAAAACCAACAGAAAGCGAGCTTGAAATTTTACAGGTAATATGGCGAATGGGCCAGTGTACTGTACGCGATGTGCATGAGGAATTGGCTAAAACCAAAGACGCCGGCTATACCACTACGCTTAAACTGATGCAGATTATGAGTGATAAGGGTTTGGTTGAGCGCGATACTACCTCAAAAACACATTTATACAAAGCATTGTTTAGCCAGGAGCAAGCTCAAAGCAACGCTTTGGATAAAATACTGTCTACTGTATTTAAAGGTTCTACATCCGATTTAGTGATACAGGCGCTTGGACAGCACCGAGCATCAAGCGATGAAATAGATGCCATTAAGAGTTTTCTTAACCAGTTTGATCAGCATAAAAAATAAAACGTTATGGAAAGTGTATTCTATAATATAAGCCAGGTTTTGGGTATCACCATCATCCATTCTTTATGGCAGGGTTTATTGGTTTGGTTTGCATTGCGTTTATTATTTGCCTGCGCGCCAAGCTTATCATCAATAAAAAAGCATAATGCTGCTATGGTATCTATGCTTGCAATTAGTGTATGGTTCGTTTACACTTTTGTAACCCAGATACAGGCACATATATGGATCGATTTTTCTGCGGCCAGCTCCCCGGCCTTATTACCACATTTCACTTTCCCTTTAACTACTATAACACACAGCGTTTCTCCATCATACTATAATTACGTTATTGAAGGTTACCTGCCTTATATCTCTACTATTTATTTTATTGGTCTCGCCTTTAACGTATTGAGGATGGGCATCAACTGGCAAAAGCTGAACCATATTAAAGGGACCATGATACCCTCCGACAGTCTGCAGGAGTATGTGGATTCGCTTTGCCAGCAACTTCTTATTGACAGGTATGTAAGTGTGAACATCAGTCGTCTTGTTGATGTACCCTGCATGATTGGCTTTTTTAGTCCCATTATACTTTTACCAATTTCATTAACTACCTATTTATCAACCGAAGAGGTAAAAGCCATTTTATTGCATGAATTATCGCACATAAAACGCAACGACTACCTGCTTAACATGGTACAGCAGTTTATAAGCATAATGCTTTTCTTTAATCCCTTTGCCCAATTAATTAACAGAATAATAAACCAGGAACGCGAAAACCGGTGCGACGACCTGGTAGTACAAACAACTGCCCAACCCTTAGTGTATGCGCATGCACTATTAAAGCTGGAGCAAAAAAGGCAGGGAAACCTGCAACTGGCCCTTGCCGCAACCGGAAAAAAGTATCATTTATTAACCAGAATTGAACGTATCATGAACACAAAGAAACCCATAGGCAACATTCGTCACCTTTTAGTGGCTGTTGCAATAATAGCGGCAAGCATTAGTAGTATTGCGTGGCTTAACCCTACCATAGCTAATGGTAAAATATCAATAAAAAAAGTGAAGGTAACCTATCCGGCTGTATTGAAACAATTACTTGCAGATACTACCCGTAAAAAAGCTGTTAAAGCGAAAAAAGTTGTATCCGCAAAAACAGCTTTACGAAACAAGCGCACTGCAGAAGAAAGATATAACAGCTTTAACGACGCCGAATTGAACAAGCTAACTGCCGAGGTTGATAAATATGCCGAACAAATAGGCAAATACTACGATAGCCCCGAGTTTAGAAGTCAGCAAAAACTGATGGAAGAAAAGGCTGAAGCTATGGAGAAATTTTATAATAGCGCCGAAATAAAAAAAATGCAGGAAGACCAGGAAAAGATAGCCGCAGACTTTCAAAAAAACTGGGGCGAAACCGGCGAGACCAGTAAACTGGGTGAGCAAATGGGTAAAATGGGCGAAAAAATTGGGGCATATTACAACAGTCCCGACTTTAAGAGAATGAATGAAGAGCTCAGAAAAAAATATGGTATTAAAGGCAATTACCATGATGATAGCAAGGATGAGAATTACAAAAAATACCAGGATGAATTGCAAAGTAAAGTTTCGCCCGAGGTAAAAGAGCAAGCTGAATTGCTGAAAAAGATGGGCGAAGAAATGCGCAGTCATTTTGACTCACCGGAGTTTCGTAAAAAAAGCGACGAACTGCGAATGATGAGCGATAGCTTAAGAAAAGCATACCATAACCCCGCAATGGAAGAGCAAAAACAGGAGATGAGAAGGATGGGCGAAAAAATGCGGGCTTACCAGGATAATGCTCAAATTAAACAAGCGAAAGCAAGGTTGCAGGAAGCCAGTAAAAAACTAAGGGAATATACCAACAGCCCGGAATTCAAAAAACGGATGGCTGATGCAAAGAAACAGGCGGATCTTGCACTTGAAGAGAACTAAAGAAGGCAAACGGATTTTTATTTGTATCATAACGCCTTTTAAAACTAAATAAATTAGCAATATTTCATTAAATTTTAGTTTAAAGCATCTTAATTCTTAATTTAGTATCCTTAATAAAATAAGGATACTTTTTTTATGCTTCAAAAGCTAACTATTAATAACTACGCGCTGATTGATAACCTGGAGATAAGTTTTGGCGAAGGCCTTAACATTCTTACAGGCGAAACAGGAGCAGGTAAATCGATCATATTGGGCGCATTGTCGCTCATTTTGGGTCAGCGTGCCGAGAGTCGCTATTTTTTTAATCAGCAAAAAAAATGTGTAATTGAAGGATCGTTTAAAATAAGCGGATTTCATTTAAGTTCATTTTTTGAAGAAAATGATCTTGATTATGAAACCGAAACCGTTTTACGCAGGGAGATATCTGCCGACGGAAAATCCCGGGCTTTTGTGAACGATACGCCGGTTAACCTTACCGCGCTTAAACAACTCGGCGAAAAGCTGATCGATATCCACTCGCAACATGCTACGCTGGAGATCAATGATCCCGAATTTCAGTTACTGGTGGTTGATTCGGTTGCCAAACATGATGAACTGCTGAATGATTACCGTAACAAATACCACGCATTTAAAAAAGATACCGGCAAGCTAAACCAATTAATAGCCGAAAGTGATAAAGCCAAAGCCGACCTGGATTACTTCCAGTTTCAGTTTGATGAACTGGACAAGGTTAGCATCAGCGCCGATGAACAGGAGCCATTGGAGAAGGAGCTTTACGCGCTAAATAATGCAGAAGAAATTAAGCGCAACTTATACGGCGCATATTACCTGGTACAGGAAAGTGAAATGGCCGCCATTTCACAACTGCGTGAAGCCGGGCAACAATTAGGATCGATTGAAAAGTTTGACTCCCAGATTGAAGAATTGCACCAACGCTTAAACAGCGCCATCATCGAACTAAAAGACATAGCCACCGAGGTTGAACTGATAGAGCAAAAAACGCATACCAACGAGGCCCGGGTTGAAGAAATTAATACCCGCTTAAGCCTCATATATAACCTTCAAAAGAAACACCGGGTAAATAGCAATGCCGAACTTTTACAGATCCAGGACGATCTATCGGGTAAAATACAGCAGGCATTGTTTAGCGATGAGGCTATTGAAAAACTTCAAAAACAGTTGGCTTCCGATAAAGCCGAATTGGAAAAGCTGGCTGCCAAGCTAACTGCCAACCGGTTAAAAGCTATCCCCGCTATTGAAAAACAAGTGATTGCTACGCTTGCAGAAATGGGGATGAACAATTCGACGATGAAAATTGAACAAGCCCCCCTACCCCCTAAAGGGGGAGTTATAGAAGCAGCTGGAAAATCATTGATAACATTAAATGAAAATGGAACTGATCATATCCGCTTCCTTTTCTCTGCAAATAAAGGCCATTCATTGGCCGAGATGAGTAAAGTAGCATCGGGTGGTGAACTTTCAAGACTGATGCTGAGCATAAAATCAATTATTGCAAAATACACCGCCCTGCCTACCATTATTTTTGATGAAATAGATACGGGAGTATCGGGCGAGGTTGCCAATAAAGTTGGCCAGATCATGGAACGCCTGGCCGATAACCTGCAGGTAATTACTATTACGCATTTACCACAAATGGCCAGCAAAGGCAAAAACCATTACTTTGTTTATAAGGATGATAGCTCGGCAACAACCTATACCCGCATCAAAAAACTGGATAACCATGAGCGTGTTTTGGAAATTGCCAAAATGCTGAGCGGTGATAAACCCGGTGAAAGTGCATTACAAAATGCGAGGGAATTACTTGGGAAAGTATCAAGTAGTTAGTATCAAGTATCAAGATTTTTGACTTCAGGACTTTTGGACAAAAGATTTTCAGACTTCCTGTCTTGCTACTTGATACTAACTACTTGATACTATCTTCAAACTGAATAAAAATATCATAACTTTACCCCAATTACAGAAAACTCAAAACATGGCTTATAATTTATTAAAGGGCAAAAAAGGCATCATATTTGGTGCCCTCAATGAGCAATCCATCGCCTGGAAAGTAGCGCAGCGCGCTGTACAGGAAGGTGCCGAAATTGTATTATCAAACGCGCCAATTGCTTTACGCATGGGCGAACTCAATAAACTGGCAGAAGAGTGTAATGCTCCTGTCATCGGTGCCGATGTTACCAGCAATGATGATATCAATAACCTGTTCATCAAAACACAGGAGCATTTTGGCGGTGGTGTCGATTTCATTTTGCACTCCATAGGCATGAGCATCAACGTACGTAAAAGCGTTCCTTATCCAGAAAACAATTACGATTTTACCCACAAAGGCTTTGATATTTCGGCATTGAGCTTACACCGCATTTTACAGGCGGCCATGAAACACGATGCCATCAATGAGTGGGGATCAGTATTGGCATTAAGCTATATAGCAGCACAACGTTATTTCCCAGGTTATAATGACATGTCTGACAATAAAGCTGTACTGGAAAGTATTGCCCGTAACTTTGGTTACGAATATGGTATTAAAAAACATGTACGTGTTAATACAATATCTCAATCGCCAACCCGTACGACTGCAGGTTCGGGAGTTAAAGGCTTTGATGGTTTTATAGACTTTGCCGAAAAAATGAGCCCACTGGGTAACGCTGATGCAGACCAATGCGCTGACTATTGCGTATCTATGTTTAGCGACCTCACTAAAATGGTTACCATGCAAAATCTCTTCCACGATGGTGGCTTCTCCTTCACTGGCGTAACACAAGCTGTTATTGACCAGATGGGGAAATAAAAATACTAACCCAAAAAAAATGCGCTCTCATAAGATGTAGCGCATTTTTTTTGAGTCTTTTAAAATTACTGGGCCGAATCTACCAGGACTACCTTAACCTTAATGTCGTCAGCAGGAGCAGTAGGTAATTTAGTACCATTAACACCCTGGGCATATAAAACAATTCTTCCAACGCTGGTAATATAGCTATAAGATATACCAGCATAAGCTTGAGGAATGGCTTCATAGGTAGTACCATTATTGTAAGAGATATACACTAATACTCCGCCATTTTCCTGGGCGTATGTATCAAGCTCGGGCAAATCGCCATCCTTACCCAGTTCAGATGTGTAGGATACATTATCATCGGTGGATAACTTCCATCCGGTTGTACCTTTCACTGTATAAATTGCAGTTACATTGGCAGAAGGTGTAATGTATTTTTTAGTACATGAGGTTGCCGCTATTAATACAGTGCAGCAAATTAAAGTCAAGATTTTTTTCATAATGTTTCGATTGTATATACTGTAAGAACAATATAATTAAAAAAGGTTTAACGCTTTTTGATTTAATTTATTTCAAAAGTATCACTTGCTTATTGATATATATGGTTCCAGTTGCTTTTTCCATAAGTAGTACCCATATGGAGTTAGGTGGATTCCATCAATGGTAGCAAGAGCATTCAACCGGCCATCCTGGATAAAATAGTTGTACATATCAATATAGCTAAGTTGATTAAGCCTGCAATAAGCTGCCACTTTACCATTATAAGCTTTAATTTTTGCATTGAACTTATTACTTAAAGTAGGTAAAACCGATTGTACGTACAGCTTAGTTGCCGGCGAGTTTTTTTTGACAAGGGCACACATGGCAACAAAGTCATTATACATCAGGCTGCTATCCCTCCCATCCCTGATATCATTAATACCTGCCTCTAAAAATATCCTGGGCGGTTTCCTTTTAATTATCCTTTCCAGGTTAGTCAAAATATCCTTGTTTTCGGCACCGCCAAAACCCATATTTTTTAAATGAACATTGTTCAAGCTACTCCTCAACGCAAAACCCTCAGTTAAACTGGTGCCAATAAATATGATCTCCTGGTTATCGCTTTTAGTGCTAAATAGTACCTGCCATTTTTGCTGTTCAAATTGATGCTGGCGCCGGTAGGCAAATAAAATCTTTCTATCGATAAAGTAGCCAACGGTTATAATATTCAGTGCAATTGAAATAACGAAAACCCATTTATAGATCAACTTTTTATTAACAGTCATATAAAATTATATCTGCTGATATTTAATCAACGAGGCCTAAATATACAATACTTAAAGGTTGCCGGTTTGGGATAAATCAGAAAAACATTTTTCTATAACTAAATTTTTAGTTTATTTGTATCTATGCGGAAACTACTTTATTTACTGCTATTCATCGTGCCCAACATTTGCCTGGCGCAGGTAACAATCACCGGTAAAGTAATTAACAGCAATGATAAAAACCCTGTAGCAAATGCCAGCGTGTTTTTAAACAACGCCATCGTTGGAGACAAAACCGCTGATGACGGCGCATTTACGCTCCGTAACGTAAAGCCGGGCCAGTACACCCTTATAGTAACCATTGTTGGTTATGAAACTTATAGCCTTAGCCTGATGGCGGGGACTAAGGACGTCGCCTTACCCGAAATTTCGCTTACACCTAAAACTATCATGCTTCAGGAGGTGAGCATTAAGCCCGATCCCAATCGCCTTAGAAATTATAATGATTTTAAAAGATTGTTTTTAGGTACATCTGCAAATGCCCAGTTATGTAAAATTTTAAACCCGGATGTAGTTTATGTTGATTTTGATACTAAAACCGGAATACTTTCGGCCTCAAGCGGCGATGATTTTATAGAGGTAGAGAATAAGGCGTTAGGCTATCTTATCAAATATAAACTCACCAAATTCAGTTATGAGCCCAAAGGAGTTTTTTATTACGAGGGCATTTCGGTTTTTGAAGAACTAAAAGGTGGCAGAGCACAAAAACGCAAATGGGAAAAACAACGAACTATAGCCTACCTGGGTTCTCCGATGCATTTTTTAAGATCGGTTATTGCCGATCAAATAACCAGGGATGGTTTTCAGGTTTTAAGATTAACACGAAAACCCAATCCCGATTATCAGGAGGGAAAAATGGGAAACAACAACTACAAATACATTCAATCATTATATACAAAGCCTCCCCTAATAGCAAGCGACTTTGCCAAACGCACCGATCAAACCGACCTGTTTGCCCTGGGATTTAGTGATTGCCTTTATATAATTTATACCAAAAAACGCGAAGAAACAGATCTGTCAGTTTATCACCCCTTAGATATTCCTAATCACCCGGTTACTATACTTTCATTTGATGAACCCTATGCTTTTTTTGACAGGAATGGCATTATAGTTAACCCGCACAGTGTTATTTTTGAAGGCGACTGGGCTAAAAGTCACATGGCCGAGCTGCTGCCAGTAGATTATGCACCCGAAAAAGCCAATGAAAAATAGTTGATTTATTTTTAGCTTTATCCATGCTAAAACCTTTACTCTTATTGCTCTTGTTGATTCCAGTGGTATGCTTTTCTCAATTAAAAATTACAGGGCGAGTTATAGACAAAAGGTACAAAAACCCGGTAGTAAACGCCAGAGTATTTTTAACAAAGGATACCACAAAGTATAAAACTGATAATTACGGGGTATTTACCATTCCCAACGTAAAACCAGGGGAATATACACTCGTTGTAACGTCGACAGATTATGAAACCTATGCTAATACATGGCTTGTTTATGATAATAGTATCACTATTCCCGATATAAGTTTATTACGTTTAGATGAATTGGATCTTGTTAACGACAAGTACAATACTAACCGGGAGCGTGATATAAATATTTTTAAAGCTTTTTTTATAGGGGAGTCTACCAATGCAAAAAAGTGCAAAATCCTGAACCCGGATGCTATTTTTGTAAAATACAATAGCATATTAAAGGCACTCATAGCATTTTCCGATGAATATATTAACGTCGAAAACCGGGCGCTGGGTTATTTGATCAAATATAAATTAGGCACATTCCACTACCTTTCCAATGGATTGGTTTATTTTGAAGGAACACCACAGTTTGAAGAGTTAACCGGCAGCGAATCGGAAAAAAAGAGATGGAAAAAGCAGCGCCTTATCACATATCAAGGTTCGTCAATGCATTTCCTACGATCTGCAATTACAAATCAACTTGAGGAGGAAGGCTTTAAAGTTTCACGATTAATTAGAAAGCCGGATACTGACTACTATAAGTTAACTAATCAGCAATCTATTAAATCAATTTATAAAGGTGAATCCTTACCAGTGGATAGTTTTATAAACCACACCAACAAAAAAGGCGTATTTGCAATGAAATTTAACGACTGCCTTTATATAATTTATACAAAAAAAGTTCAGTCGCCTAACATTAATAAAATTGGCTTCACGGCAAAATTGCCCAATTATGCCACTACGATAATTACTTTTAATGAGCCATATGCCCTCTTCGGTATCGAGGGTATAATTACAAACCCTCAAAGCATTTCGTTCGAAGGCGACTGGGGCGAAAGTGGTATAGCAAACCTTCTACCACCGGATTATCAGCCTTAAAAAAACCTGACCAATAAAAAACCCCATCTGCCTAAGCAAACGGGGTTGTATTTTTAAATAAGCTTTAACTTATTTTTGTTCTTCTTCTGTTGGTGTTTTACTTTCACCTTTTTGGTCAATGATCGTGATCTGACTGGTTTCTTTGTCAAAATCAACTTTCATAATGTCACCATCGCTCAATTCACCTTTCAGGATTTCTTCAGCGATAGGATCTTCCAGGTATTTCTGGATAGCACGTTTTAACGGACGTGCACCAAATTGAGAATCGTAACCTTTATCGGCAATAAACTCTTTAGCGGCTTCTGTAAGTTCAATTTTGTAACCCAAAGCATTAACACGGCTAAACAAGTATGCCAGTTCAATATCGATGATTTTGAATATCTCATCTTTACCCAATGAGTTAAATACAATAACATCATCAATACGGTTCAAGAACTCAGGAGCAAAAGCGCGTTTTAAAGCATTTTCGATAACACCTCTTGAATGCGTATCGGCCTGTAAATTTTTAGCATTAGTGCTGAAACCTACACCCTGACCAAAATCTTTCAGTTGGCGTGCGCCGATATTCGATGTCATGATGATGATCGTATTCCTGAAATCAACCTTGCGGCCTAATGAATCAGTTAACTGGCCTTCATCCAATACCTGTAACAATATGTTAAACACATCAGGGTGAGCTTTTTCAATCTCATCCAATAATATTACCGCATATGGTTTACGACGTACTTTTTCGGTTAATTGTCCACCTTCTTCATAACCCACATAGCCCGGAGGCGCTCCTACTAAACGTGATACCGCGAATTTCTCCATGTACTCGCTCATATCAATTTGTATCAGCGCGTCTTCGGTATCAAACATAAAGCGGGCAAGTTCTTTTGCAAGCTCAGTTTTACCAACACCTGTTGGGCCTAAGAAAATAAATGAACCAATTGGTTTTTTAGGATCTTTTAAGCCTGCACGTGTACGTTGGATAGCACGGGTTAATTTTTTGATTGCCTCATCCTGGCCAATAATCTTGCTGGCAACAGTATCGCTCATGTGCAATAGCTTTTGGCTATCGGCCTGGCCTACCCTTTGTACAGGGATACCAGTCATCATAGATACTACTTCGGCAACATTGTCTTCAGTTACGGTATAACGTTTTGATTTTGTTTCGGCTTCCCAAACAGCTTTAGCCTGGTCAAGCTCGGCAATCAAATTCTTTTCAGTATCACGCAATTGCGCAGCTTCTTCGTATTTCTGGCTGCGAACAACTTTGTTTTTTTCGATCTTGATCTGCTCTATCTTTTGCTCAATATCCAATATATTTTGTGGTACATGGATATTGGTTAAGTGAACACGTGAACCCGATTCATCCAAAGCATCAATCGCCTTATCCGGTAAAAACCTATCGGTAATATAACGGGTAGTTAAGTTAACGCAGGCGTTAATAGCTTCTGGCGTATAAGTTACACCATGGTGCTCTTCGTATTTTTCTTTGATCCTGTTCAGTATCTCGATAGTTTCATCAGGGGTAGCTGGCTCAACCATTACCTTTTGGAAACGACGGTCCAAAGCACCATCTTTCTCAATATACTGGCGATATTCATCTAACGTAGTTGCGCCGATGCATTGTATTTCGCCCCTTGCCAAAGCAGGTTTAAACATATTTGATGCATCAAGCGAGCCTGAAGCACCACCTGCACCTACAATAGTATGGATCTCATCAATAAATAAAATTACATCAGGGGATTTTTCCAGTTCATTCATCACCGCTTTCATCCGTTCTTCAAACTGACCGCGGTATTTTGTACCGGCAACCAATGAAGCCAGATCAAGTGTTACCACGCGTTTGTTGAACAACACACGCGATACCTTGCGCTGAACAATACGTAATGCTAATCCTTCAGCTATGGCTGATTTACCAACACCCGGCTCACCTATTAATATAGGGTTGTTCTTTTTACGGCGCGAAAGGATTTGAGATACCCTTTCAATTTCCTTTTCACGACCAACAATCGGGTCAAGTTTTCCATCCTCGGCGGCGCGGGTTAAATCGCGGCCAAAGTTGTCCAACACCGGTGTTTTTGATTTAATGTCTGATACCTTTTTAGGCTGACTAAATGACTCTTCTTCTTTAAAGTCATCATCGCCACCGGTTGGTGATCCTGGCATTTCGTCAGTTACATCGTTTTTATGTGATTCAACTTCACCTTTAAACACCTCGTAGTTTACGTTAAACTGTACCAATATCTGCGATGCGATATTATCCTCATCGCGCAATATAGATAGCAGCAGGTGCTCGGTTCCAATTACATCACTTTTAAATATTTTGGCTTCCAGATAAGTTATTTTTAATACTTTCTCGGCTTGCTTAGTTAGTGGAATACTGCCAATATGTACATTTGTTCCAATGGTACCTTTAACAGCATCTTCAACGGCACGCCGAAGTTTTGCAGTATCAACATTCAAACCTTTCAGCAATTTAATTGCTACGCCGTCTCCATCCCGGATAAGGCCCAGTAAAAGATGCTCCGTTCCTATATAGTCGTGCCCAAGGCGCAATGCCTCTTCTCTGCTGTATTGAATGACATCTTTAACCCTCGGCGAAAATTTAGCTTCCATATATACCTTTCAATTATTATGAACGTCCTAATCTATAAATTTTGTTTTCAATCACGACGCATGACTTAACATTTATCAACAATATTGCCAACATTTAACACTTTGCAGAAACAGACATTCATATGATACGCAAGCTATTAAAGTTTGGGTTCAATCAGCAATTTTTGACAAAAAATTCAACGATCAATGAATTCTTTTACAATATACGAATGAAACTTACCATTTTGATACAAAAAATTCAAAATAGTTTAAACATCGTGTTAATAAATTATAATCACCATAACAAAACAGGCATTTCGTCATACCATATGTCATTAAGGCATTAACCTAATGTTTATTCAATGTTTACTTATATGTACGTAAAAGCTATCAAAACAGTTGCCACTTTGCTATGTTAAACGAAATTAAATACTTACAAGTATGTATTGATTAGGGAGTATTTATAAAAGGTAGCAATTTTTTTTTCTGACACTGCTTTTTTTAGGTAATCCATCAATTTTGACTCATATTTGAATTCTTTTTTTAATCAATTATAATGGCAGACGAAAAGATCATTTTTTCAATGGCAGGGGTTAGCAAAGTTTATCCCCCGCAAAAAACAGTTTTAAAAAACATTTATCTATCGTTTTTTTACGGTGCCAAAATTGGCGTTATCGGCTTAAACGGTTCGGGTAAATCATCTTTATTAAAAATTATAGCAGGCATTGATAAAACCAATATAGGCGAGGTCGTTTTTTCGCCAGGTTATACCGTTGGCTACCTGAGCCAGGAGCCGGAGCTTGATCCCAACAAAACCGTGCGCGAAATTGTGGAAGAAGGTGTTGCCGAAACCACAGCATTATTGAAGGAATACGAAGAGATCAACGAAAAATTTGGTCTTGAAGAATATTACGGCGATGCTGACAAAATGGATAAGCTGATGAACCGCCAGGGCGAACTACAGGACCAGATAGATGCTGTAAACGCCTGGGAACTGGATACCAAGCTGGAACGCGCCATGGATGCACTGCGCTGCCCCGAGCCCGATACCAAAATTTCGGTACTATCGGGAGGTGAACGCCGCCGGGTGGCATTATGTCGCTTATTGTTAAAGGAGCCCGATGTTTTACTATTGGATGAGCCTACCAACCACCTGGATGCCGAATCTATTGATTGGCTGGAACAACATTTACAACAATATAAAGGTACCGTTATAGCGGTAACACACGATAGATATTTCCTGGATAACGTAGCCGGATGGATCCTGGAACTTGATCGTGGAGAAGGTATCCCATGGAAGGGAAATTATTCCTCATGGTTAGATCAAAAAGCGAAACGCCTGGCCCAGGAAGATAAGAGCGAAAGCAAACGCCAGAAAACGCTGGAGCGCGAGCTGGAATGGGTTCGCATGGGGCCAAAAGGCCGCCACGCTAAATCCAAGGCCCGTTTATCAAACTACGAGAAACTTGCATCTGAGGAAACCAAGGACAGAGAAGATAAACTGGAATTATTTATTCCGCCGGGACCGCGTTTGGGTAATATCGTAATAGAAGCCAACGGCGTAAGCAAATCATACGGCGATAAATTATTATTTGATAACCTGAGCTTCTCGTTACCACCAGCAGGTATAGTAGGAATTATTGGCCCCAACGGTGCGGGTAAAACCACCTTGTTCCGTTTAATTACCGGTCAGGATCAGCCGGATGCAGGTACTTTCCGCGTAGGCGAAACTGTTGCTTTAGGTTATGTTGACCAGATGCATGATGACCTTGACCCTAACAAATCTGTTTGGGAAAACGTAACCGGCGGCCTGGAAACTATTATGGTAGGCAACAAACCCCTTAACTCAAGGGCGTATGTATCCAAGTTCAACTTTAACGGTGCCGATCAGCAGAAAAAAGTGGGTGTACTATCGGGAGGTGAGCGTAACCGGGTTCACTTATCCATTACCCTTAAAAAAGGATCAAACGTGTTGCTGCTGGATGAGCCAACCAACGATATCGACGTAAACACCTTACGCGCTCTGGAAGAAGCCCTGGAAAACTTTGGCGGTTGCGCCGTAGTCATCAGCCACGACCGCTGGTTCCTTGACCGCATCTGTACCCACATCCTGGCATTTGAAGGCAACTCACAGGTTTACTTTTTTGAAGGAAACTATTCTGATTACGAAGAAAACAAAAAGAAACGTTTAGGTGATGTAGCGCCTAAGAGGATCAAGTATAAAAAGTTGACGGTGTAAGCCCCCTCTAAGTCTCCCCCTGAAGGGGGAGACTTTTGAATTGCAAATGGTGACCATATAAAACCTCGTCATTGCGCGTTTTACTATCCAGGGGACACTGAAAGGAAAATGACGTTTGAAAAGTTTGTCATCCTGAGGAACGAAGGATCTATTCGCAGACTGTACATGGCTAAGAAGTATGGCGAATAATAGATCCTTCACTGCGTTCAGGATGACAAAAAAGCTTTTTATAACCTCGTCATTGCGAGGAACGAAGCAATCCCCAACTATGCAGGTTCTCCCTGTAGGCTGGTGATTGCTTCGTTCTTCTTAATGACTTTTTTATTTAATAATTATCACTCCGCCCTCCTTTTTTAACCTTACAGTCAATTCCTTATCTCAACTCAATAAAAAATTCCTTAACTTGCCATTTTCTAATTATAATACATTAAGGCCATGACAGAGACGCTGGACATCAAGATCACCAAGACCACTCATTCCCGTTTAGCAGAAACGGATTTTGACAACTTACCTTTCGGAAAAACATTTTCTGACCATATGTTTATGGCAGACTATGCTGATGGTGAATGGAAAAACCTACAGGTCATTCCCTACGGCGAGATTGGATTGAGCCCGGCAATTTCTGCATTACATTACGGCCAGGCTTTTTTTGAAGGTTTAAAAGCTTACAAACATGCTGATGGAAAAGTAACCATTTTCCGCCCCGACAAAAACGCTATCCGTTTTAACAAATCTGCAGAAAGGCTTTGTATGCCTGCCCTGCCCGAAGAAATATTTTTACAAAGTATGGCAGCTGTGGTTGATATCGACCGCGAATGGGTACCATCAAAAGCTAACCATGCTTTATACATCCGCCCTTTTATGTTTGCTACCGACCCTTTCCTGGGTGTAACACCATCGGCAACCTATAAATACATGGTACTTGCAGGCCCGGTAGGTCCATATTTTTCAAAAACACTCCGTGTAAAAATTGAAACATATTACACCCGCGCTGCCGAAGGTGGTATGGGTTACGCAAAAGCAGCCGGTAACTACGGCAGCTCGATGTTACCCGCCCGTAAAGCAGCCGAAGAAGGTTTTGATCAGTTGATATGGACCGATGCCAAGGAACATAAATATGTGGAAGAAATGGGCGCAGCGAATGCGATGTTCATGCTGGACGGCAAACTAATAACAGCCGAAACTAAAGATACCATACTGGATGGCGTAACTCGCAATACCGTTATTACCTTAGCCAAAGAGTGGGGTATAACTGTTGAGGAACGCAAAGTTTCTGTTGCCGAAATTATTGAAGGTGCCAAAAATGGCAAACTTACCGATGCCTTTGGTGCAGGTACTGCCGCAACCATAGCTTCGGTAGGATCAATAAGTGTTGATGGCGAAGAGTATTTTTTAAGCGATCCAAAAACACGTGAATTCTCCCAAAAAGTATTATCAACCCTTGATGCTGTAAAATATGGCAGAGAAGCTGATACTCATGGCTGGAATTACCTGGTAGGTTAATCAAACATTATTATAAAACAGGAAAGGTGCTCAAATGGGCACCTTTCCTGTTTTATCTAAATTACAAATCGTCTGCCACCATCGAGTCTTAGACGGCTTCAGATTAGCAGCTTCTATTTTATTATCTCCCCAACTTTAAAAACCACAATTGGTTTCTGGTTTTATTCCCTCTTTATCAATTGTTAATACAGGCTGGCCTTTTTTATAAGTTACAATCCATATACTATCAAAATCATCATTGGGCCACTGCTGGCCTTTAACACTGATGCCTAATGCTTTTATAGCAGGCTTAATATAGCTATGCTCCCATACTATAAGGATAGTTCCCTTTTTACCTTGCAGTTCAGCAACCAAATTATTTACATCTTCCTCTTCAAAACTGCTGTTGATGGCTAAATTGTACTTAATGGCAAAAGGCGAAACTGTTTGAAACATCCGCCCGCGTGAGGTTGACTTACCGGGATGCGTAGACGGAATATAAATATGGCTTACCGGACCAAATTTTGCTTTTAAAACTTCGGGTAATTTTAAGGCCCTGTTTAAACCCATGCATGATAGGTTATCCCCATCTGCAGGTTTTTCTGCGTGCCTTATAAATATCAGTTTCAGGTTTTTACTTTGAGCATCGGCACGGTAAGCACCGCAGCACATTAATAGTAAAACTGTAAGGGGAAATATTATTATTCGTTTAATCATACAAGGGAACAATGTACTATTGGTAAAGCCCCAACTGCTAAATTACTCAACACTTACAGTCAATCCTTCTTGTTGCAATATCTTCCGGTATATCTCCATCTCGGTAAACGAACCTTCCAATACAGCGCATTTACCTTCATTATGCACTTTCCAGGCTATTTTTTCAGCTTGAGGTTCGGAGTAGTCAAGATACTTCATCATGCAATGGATTACGTGATCAAACGTGTTAAAATCATCGTTCCACAATATAAGGCGGCGAACTTCTTTAAGTCCTGCCAGTAATTCTTCGAGGGTAAATGTTTCTTCCTGTGTTTCAGTTGGCATACGTAACTACAAAATTACTCAAAAACAATAATAAAAAAGCTAAAATCGTGTTCAATTACCTTAAAAAGCTTGCTGTAACAGTATAGATACTAAACCCCGAACACCATAAACTCATGAAAAAAATTGCCACTTGCATTATTATTCCCCTGGCCGCTCAATTATTTACAGCAACTATAGTGAACGCCCAAGCCGCCAAAACCAGCCAAAATACATTGCAACCTCCGCCTAACACTATAAAGATTGATGGCGATTTGAAAGATTGGGGCGATAGTCTGCGGTATTTTAACGAAGAAAAAAAGTTAAACTATGCTTTGGCCAATGACAAAACTACACTTTACGCAGCCATTCGCATTACCGATAAAATGGACCAGATGCGCACCCTTAATGCCGGCATTACCTTAAGTATTGATACTAAAGGCAAAAAGAAAGAAAGCTTTTCGCTTACCTTCCCGCTGGCTGAGCCGGGAACAAAACCCGATTTTGGAAAACGGGCCGACGATAATACCGAAATTACCCAACAAGACCGGGACGACCTGCTACGTGAGCGAGTTACCAAACTGCGGGACATTAAGGTGGTAGGCTTTAAAGATATTGAGGGCGATATGATCACCACATCAAACACCTACGGCATTAAGGCGGCTATTGATTATGATGCCGAAGGAAACCTGGTTTATGAAATAGCCATCCCACTGCAGTTTTTTCATGCTGAAGAAATTACCAAAACCGAATGGGCTTTCAACTTTAAAATAAACGGCATACAACGACCAAAGGGTGAAGGCATTGAAAGTGGTGAACATCAGGGCGGTGGTGGCGGCGGTGGAAGAGGCGGTCGTGGTGGCGGCGGAGGTGGCCGTGGTGGAAGAGGTGGTCGCGGCGGCGGTGCTGGTGCGGGCGGCGGCGCCGAAGGAGCCCACAATGAGCTATCCAAATCGACTGATTTTTGGGAGAAGTTTTATCTGAGTAAAAATTAATTAAAAGCAACACGCCCGATAATCCGTTAAAAAACGGCCTATCGGGCGTATTATATAGTGAATGGCTATTAACACTATTCCACTTTATAAGTTAAAACCTGGTGGCCAATATTCCCATCCGTATCAATACCTTCAACGGTTATGCGATAAGTTCCTTTAGTGTCCGCATTAAAGAATGATAAGCTTGTGTTGCCATCTTTATCAGTTATAATATCAGGTTTCCAATAAATGGTGGTTCGCAGATCATTGGTTTGCATAACGGTTTTAGGCCCCTCATACTTTGGCGAATAAAACTCCCGTGCCTTGTACAGACCGTTGGATGGATAAGTGATTACATTAGGCGTTTCTTGCCGGGTATAAAGGCCCTGCCCCCGTTTACTGGTAATTACAATAACATTGCCCACACCAGTAAGTAAATCAACCTTACCAGTTGTTCTTAAAACTTCAATAGATTCAACATCTGATGCAAGTATGGTTCCAAAAAGCTCAGGAGGTATAATAGAACCATCAAGTAATATATTCATTACTGTTTTCGGATCCCTTGATGTATAAGGCAATCCGTTTTGAAAAGTAATTCCACGCAAACGTGTTGTAAGATAAAAGCTAAGGGTTTCGCCGCTTGCATCTTTAGGAAACCCTCTCAAAATCTGATCAGGATCAATCGCTCCCCATCTTGATGGTTCTTTTTCTGCTTTTATAGTAACTTCCTTTAATGAGATAAGGCGTTTATCCAAACTCAACTTAAGTTGCTGGTTCAATGTTTTTTGATAAACAGACAGGGTATCCCTATCATATACATTTGTATGATTACCGGGCTGCGTTTTAAAAGGCGCCATGGTGTCAATGCTGGTTACCAGATTTTTTTTATCAAAGCCAGTTCTGCCTTGTATAACATATTTAAGTGTGCTATCGGGATCAGTAACAAGATCTTTAAATACAAACCTTCCTTTTTCGTTGGTTAACGTATCTTTTTTAAACCAACCACCTTTCGTTTTATACATTAAAACTTTTCCTTTAGACACAGGTTTACCACCGTTGGTTTTTAAATAGCCGGCCACTGTTAATGCTGTTTCGGGGTCAAACAAAAGTTCCGGATTTTTTCCGTTCATTACCTGTTTCCATTCAAAGCGGTGAAAGCCCTGGGTAAGCATCAGCAGGTCAAGATCGGCCCTTGTTTTATCACTTATATTGGTGAAATAATAATCAGGGTCTTCAATATAGCCTTTAATATCCGAGGTAAGCAGTAGGTTACTCAATATGGAATTTTTGGAGATTCCTTTAGTACCCGCTAAATCTTCATTAATAACCGCGGCAGAGAAACTACCTACAACCGGTTTACTATCCTTGTCGGCCACTTTTATGGCGATGTTCACCTTTTGCCGGGTGGCATAAACTTCCTTTGCGGTACTTATGCCGAGCTTCAACTGGTCGTTATGCTGTATAAAGGCAATACGTTCATTAAGCGGCTCACCGTTTTCTGCAAACAAGGTAAACTGCACTATACCCGTGGGGAACCGTTGCTTATCTATCCGGGTAGTAAAGCTTTGCGATAATAATTTAAAATCGGCAGTATAATAAACCTTAGCTCCTGCCTGGGCCAGCAGGTAGTACCTTGCTCCCTTTTCCGTTTCAAATAATTTTGCCGACGATGCCACCCTGATACTTATACTATCCGGCTGACTATTATTAACGGCAATAGAAAAACCGTCATCCTGCGCTTTTGGCAAACTTACGGTGAACTGTTTACCATCCTTACGGGTTATTTTGGCTTTGTAATTTTTACCTGTTTGTGGTATTATCGCAAATACCCCCATCCCCAAATGTTGCGTGCTGAATACCGCTACCTCATTACCGTCATTATCAATTATGGAGCCGTCAATATCTTCAGCTATGCCCTTTGTGCTTATAGCTTTTACAGCCACCTTTGAGCGTAAGCCGTTTATAATAGCACCTCCCTCGGGGAAAAACTGAACATCCGGATCACCGCCTGCCTTTTGTTTCCTTTTGATAATTGATAGTTGTGTGTCGCTTACAATAATTGACTGATCAAAGAAATAATCAGCAGCAAAATTGCGCATCCAATTGGTATAGGCACGTATTTGATAACTGCCGGGCCTGGTTAAAACGGGCAGCGCAAAATCGCCCCAACCTATACCTGTACTTAGGGGTATAGCTATCCTGTTT
>NZ_JANYGH010000001.1 GCF_025362475.1 Mucilaginibacter sp. | reverse complement strand
GGCTTCCGAAGTACAGCTGTTCTCCGGGACTTAATTGTAAAAATTCGCTCATATATGTTTAATAGTTAGTTAGCTTATTAAAATAGTTTATAAAAAAGCGCCCTTACCCTCGCGGCTCGGTCGCTTAAACCTAAACCTTATCACAATCGGCGCTGGTACTTTCGTGTGCTCTACCTTTCAAGGTGAGGAACTAACTACTTTGGCCATACGCCGGTGGCCCTGATAGCGGGAGTTGAACCCGCGCCCCCCTGATTAACTTTCAGGTGCTCTCACCAATCACTGAGCTATACCAGGTTTTAATAAAATCCCCTTGCTTTTTTGTTTGCCCCGGCCCATTACACCGGGGCTTTCATTATTTGCTTGCTCGCTTTCACTAATCCCTGGCCTTTCATCTATTGCCTGCCTGCCCACTTCTCTCTTTCCCGCGGCCCTCTTAGTTCTCTTAATGCCTGGCGGGGTTCACCGGCTCGAAACCTGTAGTATTCAATGGATCTTTGTTATTGATTACTTTTTGATTTATACTATAAAGAACTATTTACCCCAAGTGCCGGCAGGGCTACCGGTTTCCCAAAACAGTCACTTCCTATGGTGAATATTATAAAGAACGACCCCTAATATTTTAATATGCCCAGCTCAGTTTATTGAGGTTTAACTCAATATCTTCATCTATCTGGCGTAACTCTGCTTTCAATTTGGCCGTTGGTGCATCCCCGAATATTTCGCATTGCCTTTCCCAATAATCCCAACCCTTAGTAGCTATTATCATCCGCAATTGCTGTTTTCTGCTTACCAACTTCGGGTTCCGATAGTTTAAAATCATTTGAATTTTACGGCGCTGAATCATAAAGCCGTGTATGGTATACCAGGTCTCATTCATATTCTTTACCCTCCATTTCATGGCAAAACTTTAAAATCGGGATGATGATATCCTGGTACTTTTTATAATGGCGGCTCTGATCCCGTGGGGCCAGCGTTTTGATATTAGCGGTTTTGCCAACTATTAAGCGGCAAAGCACATGTAAGCCATTACTATGCTTTTCAATCGCAACTAACAGCATAGCCGATGTATTTATCCTGGCTGAATCTGCCACATCCGAATGCTTAAAGGCATTAACCCGTTGAGCAAGCCACTCCTTAAACATTTGTTTGATGTACTGGCGGTTGTAGAAGTACACCAGGCGCCGGGCCTCGCTGGCATCAGCAACGGTAACCGGTGTTTTTTGACTACCATCAGGATAGTTGATTACCAGGCGAAGATGATTCTCGGCCAGTGGCGTGGCTTCAGCGTAAATCATAGCTACTTTTAAAAGCATTATTTACACTGCACTTTACAGTTTGCGTACAAAATGATAGGGGCGCTATTAACTGTTCGGAAAATAACTTTCCTTTGTGGTCTGTTTTAATTAAGATATTCATATCACTTTTAGTTAATTATGATGCAGCGCTAACCTGGCCGGGAGGAGCTGCATTTTTTTGTTTATATCAAGTTCTTTTTCAAGGCAAGTAATACCAATTCAGCTTTATTCATTGTGCCCGATTTTGCATAGATGTGCTTTAGGTGAACTTTTATCGTTTCATCACTTACATCCAGCTCATCAGCAATTTCTTTATTGTATTTTCCGGTAGCAGCCAGTACTAATACTTTGATTTCTGCGACCGTTAGATACGCCCCATCGGCGTTGACCACAAGGGCATCACATAATTTGCCTTCTACCGGGCAAATACCACCACGTAATTTGCAGGGCCAATATTCCCCATGAACGAATCTCCCATTTACTACATCGGCCTGCCCATCGTATGCGCCGAAACAGCAGCTGCAGTATTTTTCTAATTGTTCATCATCTGCTACATAACCAAGCCCAACAAGCGCCTCAGCTTTAACCGGATGTTTTGCTAAATCTGCGCGGATCAATTGTTTGATATCCTCAGTCGCTTGTCTTACCCGGCAAACAATGCCCCCGGTGATAAAGAAACTTTTCTCCTGATCCGTAGGATCATTAAAAAACTCTATTCGATTATCAGATGGTAGCAAGCCGGCCGGCAACAATCGACGGATCATAAAGAGGTTATTGCGGCTTTAGCATCTTCAATTTTCGCTCTGTGCAATTTGGCAAGCTCAACAGCAGCCAATAAAACATCACTGTTTTTAGCACCACCGGATAAAATGTTCCGGACACTGCCGTCAACCAGGCCCAGCTGCTTAGCCAGCATTTTGGCTGCCCCCCTGGGTAGGCTCGCTCTTAAATTTTTTAACTCTTCCGGTGTGAATTCCATAACACTATTGGGTTATTGATTGAGTGACAGTATTATTATTAATTTGTGTGCATTTAATTATACGAATGTGTGAATAATATTACATTAAATGCAAATAAATTCAGATAAATGCGCAAAATGATTCGCAAGTATTTGGTAATCAAGTGAATAATTTTTCAAAAATTTGTGAATGTCAGAGTACATCGGAAAAATATTGCAGGAAAAGCTGAAAGAACCGGGTATGCCAAGTGTGAAGGATTTTGCAGACATGTTAGGGACAACCACCCGTACATTATATAATGTATTTAACAAGGCGTCGGAGCTTTCGATCGATCAAGTGATCAAAGCATCTGAGATACTAAAATTTGACATATTGTCCGCCTACCTCAGATCAAAGGATAAAAGTTGGATCCTCAAGGAACCAGAGGGCTCATATAAACAAGATAAAAGAACAATAACAATAAACCTCACTATCCATGCTGAAGAGTCCAGCCTAAAAGAACTGCCGAACTTTTACAAGGACGTTGATGAATTAGCCAGTAGGATCGGGCTAAGGCTCGTTTAAAATAAAATATAATCGATAATTCAAACATTTAATACTAACTGATTGAGTGTCAGAAGTGATTTTGTACCATGTGGGAAAACTAAAACGGGACAACATCAAATTTTGATAGTTTGTCCCGTTTTTTTTGCCTAAATTGCTGTTGTCGGGTGTGTAATACTAAGTAAACCAGTGAATTTTAGGGTTCAATCCCTTGTTTCTCGTGTGCTTTGGTAATCTTGTTGAGCGCCTTGATTTATGGCTTCCCCTGCAATGATTATTTACGGTGCATTATAATTTGTATTAACGCAAGCTAATCCTAATTCCAACCTTTCGCCTGTGCCTTGCCTAAGCTAACCTGCTAATTAAATCTTAAATCGTAAAATGAAAGGCTTTTTATGCTCTGTTGACCTGATTAGCTCAGGACGGCGGAATTCGAACCTGCGACCTCCGGTATTCTATATTAAAGTGATACTACTCATGCAGTAATAATGCTTTACGTGAAGTATCCGGAACGGGATTTTTTAAAGCGCTCAAATCATATAAATATGCACTTGCATTCTCATATTTAAATGAATCCAATCTGGTGCAATTTGCTTTATTTAAGTTATTGATAATGAATTTCGATCCGTTTGTACCTTCATTGCTAAGTAAAAGCCACACTTTGCCTTTTAACTGAGTTACTTTATTCAAATAATCATTTGGGTTTGGACTATAAGAACCGTATGAGATGTAATTTTTAAACTTAATGTAGTTTATATCGTGGTAAAACCAAAAAGAAGGTACCAAATCTTCATACACATAAATGGCCTGATCTTTTTTTGCCCTGTGTTCAATATATTTAAGGCTTTCTTTTATTTCGGTGTGCATTATCGGGAAACCATTAAAATACACGAATGATCCCAAATAAACCGATAAAATTATAGCAAATGTATTATTGATACGGGCAGAGGCCAGACCGAATTTGTTTTTTGAAAGATCCAATAAAAAATCGATGCCTATAGCTACACCTATTATTAAAATAGGAAATTGATATAGAATTAATCGTTTTTCAAAAGGATAAAGTTTAAATGCTGATAATATAAGCTGAACAATTGTCGGCAGAATTATTAGGAGAATATAAGCTTTTTCTTTTTTTTGAGAAGAGTAAAGTTTTACAAAACCCAGTATCAAAATCAATGGCAGAAATATTTTTCCGAAATATCCGTAACCGAACAGAAAATAAAAGATCATCTGGAACTTTGTGATCAGAAATTTATAAAAATCTCCTTTCATCGGATTTAGCGGCATGAATGCTTTTTCGTTGGTCCAATAACCAATCATATAAGTTCTGCTGGGATGATTAAAAATGAAGAAATAATAATCAAGTGCAAAGCTTATTCCCCAGGCACAAAACACCATTAACAAATAAGGAAAAACTTCTCTTTTGTACGAAGTTATGATCAGAAACAGAGATATTGTGAACAATAAAATAGGAGAAATATTGGAAAGAAAAAGAGCCGTTGAGCCAATAATTCCTAAAATGATATATTTATTTTGTTCGTTCCTGTAGTGCTTTAACAAGAAAAAATAAAGTAATAAGCCAACAAAAACATCGGCCATATATTGCTTCACCTCACTTGAGTAATAGATAATTACAGAATTAAAAATAAATAGAGCCAATGCTAGCAGCCTCGCTAAATTGTTTCTTATAAGGAGGGTTAGAATTTGGTAAAAAAGATATATGGATGCGAAGTAGATCAGCAAAGGAAATAATCTTAACCCATACGTGGAATCCGAGATAAAATAGAAGCAAAAATGTTCTATTTGCAGAAATAGAATTGGGGCTACCTGTTGGTAGTCCAACGGTTTTAATAACCCTGATGGCGAACGGTGAATAATGTTTAATGATAAGGTGGCCTCATCATTCCAAAGGCTCCTGTTTAAAAAAAATTGATATAATGCTAATGCTAACCCGATTATAATTATTAGAATAGTAAAAAATTTAAAAAAATTAGTTGATAGCCTATCAGGTTCAGTGTTCATCAATCAATATTTATTAGTTAAGGTAAAAATAGGCTAAAATCTAACATTTTGAAGAAAAAAATCAGGGTTCATGAGTTAGATACTTTCCGGGGTATTGCAGCCATTATGGTAGTATTGTTCCACTTTTCGATGAATAGGTTTCTGCCCTACTTCTCTAATTTTCTTCGATTAGGTAATACCGGTGTTGAGCTTTTTTTTATGATAAGTGGTTTTGTTATTTTCATGACCCTGCAATATGTAAAAAGCGGGCGTGAATTTATCATAAACAGGCTAAGCAGGTTGTATCCTACATACTGGTTAGTAGTAACGCTTACTTTTTGTTTAATTATATTGAATTGTTATTTATCATTCCATGATCTGCACTTGGTTAATATAAATCAATATCTAATCAACATGACTATGTTTCAGCACTACTTTCATGTACCTGATCTGGATGATCCATATTGGACAATGATTGTAGAAATGAACTTTTACATTATTATGTTCTGTCTGTACAAGGGTAACTTTTTAAATAAAATAAAATCCATCGGTTTAATTGTATCAGTATTGATAGTTCTTTTTGTAAAGTTAGCAACAGGTAGTTTATTAGCTTGTGTATTATACTACATCCCTATTTTACCTTACTGGCCATTATTTATATTGGGTATATTGTTTTATAAAATATATATTAATGAAATCTATTTGAAAAAAAATCTATTTTTTATAGCTGTATTACTGGGATGCCAGATTATATTACATGATTTTATCCGGAATAAAGGGTATACGTCAAGATTTGAATATGCTGTAATGCTGTTAATATATACCACCTTATTTACGCTTTTTGTGCTCAATAAGCTTAAATTTATTGTAACACGAATTAGTGGTTTTTTTGGCAAAATTTCATATCCGCTGTATTTAATACATCAATACCTGTCATTATATGTAATTATACCTTTGCTTATGTTTAAATTACATTTAAGATTTCTGCTCAGTGCGTTTGTAACGCTTGCATTCATTATAATACTTGCCACTTTAATAAGCACATATATTGAGGTACCTGTGAGGAACAGAATAAAAAAGATATTTTTTTAAGTTAGATTAATTATTGAATTGCGATTTGGATGAGTCAGTCGATGTCCCGGCATCATGAGTCATAAAAGGTAGCGGAATTCGAACTCACGACATCAGGTTTATTTGTAAAGTGGCACTCCGACGTTGAACACAGCCATGATAAACAAAAAAATCACTTTAAAAATGGACTTTTTGTGATTTTGAAAATGAATAATGCCTATTGAACAAGTCTATCAAATTTTGATCGTTTGTCCCGTTTTTTTTTGCCTAAATTCACCGTCAGGAATTTTTCTATATCGACTTTAACCCATTGAAATATGCTTTTTTACTACAACGTTGAAGTAAAAATAAGTGCGCTATTTTTTTAAAATGCGTGGTTTGGGTTGTAGAATTGCAAAGATTTAAACTAAAATATATAACCTTGAAAGTATTACACAGTGTACATCCGGAGGATTTTAAACGCTACGATACAGCAACTATACGAAGTCGTTTTTTAATAGAAAACCAGGTGCATCCCGGTGATATTAATTGCACTTATACCCATTACGATAGGATGATTGTTGGTTTTGCCCACCCGGTGAATACAGAAGTCCTGTTGCCAAATTACCCCAACCTAAGGGCTGAATATTTTTTGGAACGCCGGGAAATAGGTATTATCAACGTTGCCGGTGATGGTGTTATTGTAGCTGACGGGCAATCATTCGACGTTAAAAAACTGGATTGCCTGTACATAGGCAAGGGTGCAAAAAGTGTGCATTTCGCCAGTAAAAATGCCGATGAGCCAGCCGTTTTCTATATGCTTTCGGCACAGGCGCATGCACAGTATCCAACAACCCTGTTAACGCATGCGGATGCTGTAAAAGTTACCCTTGGCTCGGCATCCACAGCCAATCATCGTACCATCAATAAATACATCCACCTGGAGGGTATAAAAAGTTGCCAGCTGGTAATGGGTTTAACCATTTTGCATGATGGCAGCGTATGGAATACTATGCCGCCCCATGTACATGACCGCCGTATGGAAGCCTATTTTTATTTTGATGTACCGCAGGGGCAAAAGATATTTCATTATATGGGTGAGGGGCAGGAAACCCGTCATATCACCATGAATAATTATGACGCGGTAGTTTCGCCACCCTGGAGCATTCATGCCGGCAGTGGAACAGCAAGTTATAGTTTTATATGGGGAATGGCAGGCGAAAATCTTGATTACACCGATATGGACCCCATTGCTATTCCAGATATCCGATAATCAATTAAAAAAGAATAATACATTGGAAAATAATTTCTCATTGGCCGGTAAAGTAATTGTAGTTACGGGCGGTACAGGCATATTAGGTAATTCGTTTATAAACGGTATTGTAGAGGCAGGGGGCGCGGTGGGCATATTAGGCAGAAATGCAGATATAGCCGAGGAGCGTGCAGCTGCCATAAACCAAAATGGCGGCAAAGCGGTTGCGCTGGTGGCTGATGTTTTAAACGAAGCGGAATTGCAAATAGCTAAAACTAAACTACTGGATACTTTCGGCAGGTTGGATGGACTGGTGAATGGAGCCGGTGGTAATATGCCGCAAGGCGTTTTGCAACCCGATGAGGATATTTTTAAAATGAATATTGCCGGTATGAAATCTGTAATGGATCTAAATACCTGGGGAACTATCATCCCTACACAGGTATTTGGCGAGGCTATTGCACAGACAGGTAAAGGCAGCATCGTCAATATTTCTTCTATGAACTCCAAACGCGCCATTACCAAAGTGTTGGGCTATAATATTGGCAAGGCCGCAGTTGATTGTTATAATCAATGGTTTGCGGTGGAGTTAGCCAACCGTTACGGCGATGCCATTAGGATGAATGCTTTGGCACCGGGCTTTTTCCTCACCGAGCAAAATCGCAGCCTGCTTACCAAACCCGAAGGTGGATATACAGACAGGGGGCAACTGGTAATAAAACAAACCCCATTTAAACGTTTCGGTCACCCTGATGAATTGATAGGCGCCCTGGTGTGGCTGTTAAGTGATGCATCCAAATTTGTAACCGGATCTATGATTTGTGTAGATGGCGGGTTTTCTATTTTTGGCGGCGTTTAATCAGTTGTTTAATTCCTGGCCAATGCCGGATTTATATTTTCGTTAATTTACCTATGTTTACTATTGATTAGTTTATTGAACTATAGTAAACATAGGTTAAGTAATTGTATAAGTATGAATTTGGGGGCGGTCACTATAAAAGATATTGCCAAAGAATTGGGGATTTCCACTTCAGCAGTATCCAAAGCGTTAAAGGATAGTCATGAAATTGGGGAGAAAACCAAAAAGCGGGTCCTGGAATGCGCTAAAAGGCTCAATTATCAGCCTAACCCCATGGCCCAAAGCTTAAAGCAGGGAAACAGTAAGTCCTTAGGAATTGTGGTATCTGCCATTGATAATCATTTTTTTTCCCAGGTTATTAACGGGATAGAATTTATTGCGCATAGCAAAGGCTATAATGTATTTATCACGCAAACCCACGAATCCTATGATCTGGAGATGTTAAATGTAAATCATTTAATCTACCGCTCAATTGATGGGTTGCTGATATCCTTATCCACAGAAACAAATAATGTTGATCATCTTAAAAAGCTCCACGAAAAAGGCCTGCCCATTGTTTTTTTTGATAGGGTAAGTGATGAAATTGAAACCCACAAAGTGATTGCGGATAATTTTCAGGGTGCCTATGAAGCTACTAAAGCATTGATAGATGCCGGGTACCGAAAAATCGCGCACATTACAAGTTCTGTAAACGTATCTATCACCGCCGAAAGATTAAAGGGTTACCTGCTGGCGCTCGAAGAGAATGACATTAAACCCGATGAACGATATATAAAATATTGCCTTCACGGCGGTAAGGATCTTGATGAAATAGAAAAAGCGCTTAATGAGCTTTTATTGTCGCCAAACCGTCCCGATGCTATTTTTACCGCTTCGGACAGGATTACCACCACAACCTTGCTGTTGCTGCATAAATTAGGTCTTAAAATCCCCGAAGATATTGCTTTGCTTGGCTTTACCAATACACAACTGGCTGATGTATTAAGCCCCTCATTAAGTACGGTTTACCAACCCGGCTTTGAGATGGGTAAAAAAGCAACAGAAATGCTGATTAGCCTGATTGAAAGCAGAAGAACTGTTACGGAGTTTGAAACTGTAGTACTGCCTACCCAGGTTTTTATACGCAATTCGTCAAGTCCAATTAGCCAATAGGCTTTGCTCTTAACTTTGTGTTTTTTTTTTACTACCTCATACTCGTTATTTTTACTCCATCGATGTAGTAAATATTTTTTGTCCTGATGATGTAAAAAACGGCATTCGGCAATACATTTGGTAACCAATTATTAATCAACAACAGGGGTTAACACTTTTTTAATTATGATGGGTTACAGGATGTTTATAAAAAGGTTGATGTGCATACTGCTGCTCTGTCCGGCGGTATATGAAGCAAAATCACAGGTTGTTAAATTAGATTATTATTATAATCATGAGGTGCATCAAGTTGCCGGGAAATCGCAGCGATTTCATTACCTGTGGGATGAAAAAGGAAATACCGGTTATTCCATATGGGGAGATGCCTTTAAGAAATGTGGTGCGACCTTAGATTCACTTACTTTGGCGCCAACCCAGGCTAATTTAAAGGGAACTGCCATATATATAATTGTTGATCCCGATACCAAAAAGGAAAGTCCAAACCCTAATTATATAACTGAAACAGATGCGGAAGCTGTAGCTTTATGGGTGAGAAGTGGAGGTGTGTTGGTAATGCTTGCTAATGACAGCGCCAATGTGGAGTTACCTCATTTTAATCTGCTGGCAGCAAAATTTGGTATGCATTTTAATAACGATCTGCAAAATCATGTTATTGATGATAGTCATTTTGCAGATGGAGCCATTGAAACCAGAGGGAACCCTGTTTTTAAAACTGCCAATCAGATATTTATGAAAGATGTTTGTTCTATTACGTTACAAGGACGAGCGAAAGCTGTTTTGAGTAAAAATTCATTTGCATTAATTGCTATGGCAAAGTATGGTAAGGGAACAGTTTTAGCCATTGGCGATCCCTGGCTTTATAATGAATATACAAACGGCCGTTTACCAGTTGGGTACGAAAACGACAAGGCGGCAAACGATATATCGGCATGGCTTTTAAAGCAGGTTCCGACAGGTAAGAAAGAATAGCACATCGGTTTGAAAATTTTATTAATCAATTTATAAGGACATGAAAATTAGTTCGGGAATTAAAATTTTGTTTTGCTTGATTATGATAAACAGCGTAAAGCCACAACTGGTAAATGCCCAGTCGAAAAAATCAGTTGATGAGGTTGCCGTAGTGGTAGAGAGTTTGCGTAAAGCAATGGTTGATGCTGATAGCCTGGCGCTAAATAGGTTAACAGCAGATGGCCTGAGCTATGGTCATTCGAGTGGTGTACTGCAAAGCAAAGCGGAATTTATACATAGTATAGCCAGTGGGGCGTCGGATTTTGTTACCATTGATCTGTCTGAGCAAAAAATCACCCTGTCAGGTAATACGGCCATTGTGAGGCATGTTTTGTCGGCAACTACCAACGATGCCGGTAAAGGCCCCGGCAAGGTTAAAATTGGAATATTGCTGGTATGGATAAAAAATAAATCCGGATGGCAATTATTGGCCCGGCAGGCTGTTAAACTTCCCTGATCTGTTTACTATTCTAAATAACGGTTTTAGCCTTTAAAGGCTAAAGGGTTTGGATAATTGTCGCTCTGGTCTTCGGCTACATTGTCCAGGCATTTAAAATCCTTTTCAATCAGTAGGTATAAGGAATTGATGTTGCTTTCATATCCTACGCGGTCGGTACATGTCCATTGGTTGGCCATAGTTGCCGGCATGTACATGGTAATAGTGTTATTATTAAAGCTTGCAGTTAAAACTTCGGCATTGGAGCGTTGCAAAGCATATTTAAATAGTTGTGTGCCAAAAGTGGTTGTTTCTTCAACATAGCCATCCCTGTTAAATTGTTCAACATCGGTTTTGGTAAGCCTGTACCGCAGGGAGTTTCCTTTTATCCTGATCTTCATACCTTATTCTTAGTTTTTAATGTTAACCACATCGCCAATAATGATGATGGCCGGGTAGGTAAGCTGGTGTTCTGCAGCAATTGTTACCAGGTCCTTAGCCATTCCCTTTGCCGATTTTTGTTTTGACAGCGAAGCATGTTGTATAATAGCTGCCGGTGTATCGCCCTTGCCCGCAGTTACATAGGTAAGCGCAATTTCTGCCAGTTTTTTCATGCCCATATATATAACTACAGTGGCATTACTTTGCATGGCGCAGGCAAGATCAGCAGATAGTCGTCCGTCCTTTTTAGTGCCCGTAACCATCCATACACTTTCACTTACCAGGCGGTGGGTTAAAGGAATATCTTCCAGGCCGGATGCCTGCATACTTGTAATGCCCGGTATATAATGTGTAGTAATGCCATGTTGGCGGGCGTAAATGATCTCCTCAAACCCGCGCCCGAATATAAATGGATCGCCGCCTTTTAATCTTACCACGCTGCCTTTGGTAAATGCGTAATGTTTTATCAGTTCGTGAATAGTTTCCTGGGGGGTATAATCGCCATAGGGTTGTTTACCAACATATACTTTTTCGCAATCCTCCCTGCTTATATCCAGTAACTCTTTATTGGCAAGGTTGTCATATAATATCACATTTGCTTGTTGAAGTGCCTTATATCCCTTCATTGTTATCAATTCTGGGTCTCCTGGACCTGCTCCAATCACAAATAATTCCGGAATTTGTATTTTATTTTGCATATTTTCAATTTTGATGTTAAAAAATCAAGTATTTATCCGTTTTGTTTTAATGGTTTTTGCTTAAATTGTAAAATCATCAATAAATTAAGGCTAAATATTGATTTATATTATATCAATAGTACTAAATTATGAATTATAATGCCAATAAACATGATTTATTTAATAAAAAAAATGAATTTAAATTTTTATTTGATGTTTTTTTGAGTTATAATTGTAATGAAATGCAATCAGGGTCGCAGTTGAGTGTATTTAGTTTGAAAATTGCTTTAACATTTAAAAAATTTCGATATGTCAAAACCAACCATTATTGTTGTTGGCAACGGTATGGTAGGTTATAAGTTTTGCGAGAAACTTTTAGCCAGATCAACCCAGTTCCAAATAATTGTTTTTGGTGAAGAGCCCCGCCATGCTTATGACAGGGTGCATCTGAGCGAGTATTTTAATGGTAAAACCGCCGATGATCTGTCGCTCTCCACTTTATCGTGGTATGCCGATAATGGTATCGCGCTTCATCTTGATGATCCCATTCAGGAAATCAATCGTTCCCAAAAAACTATCCACTCCTTAAAAGGCGTAACGCTGAAATATGATTACCTGGTTTTAGCTACCGGTTCATCGGCTTTTGTGCCCGATATTCCGGGGATTGAAAAAGAAGGTGTATTTGTTTATCGCACCATTGAGGATCTGGAATTGATAAAGGCTTGTGCTGCTAACGCAAAGTGCGGTGCAGTGATGGGTGGCGGGTTACTTGGGTTAGAAGCGGCCAAGGCTTTGATAGATCTTGGTATTGCCGAAACGCATGTTATAGAATTTGCTCCGCGATTAATGCCGAGGCAAATAGACTCGGCCGGTAGCAATATGCTGCAGTTGAAGCTGAGTCAACTGGGGCTGCATATTCACTTAAATAAAAGTACAGCTGCTATTGTTGGCGAAAAAAAGATCGAATCGCTTCGCTTTAATGATGATAGTCAGCTTCCGGTTGATATGCTGGTGATCTCTGCCGGTATCCGTCCGCGCGATGAATTGGCAAAGCTTGCCGGTTTGCATGTAGGTACCCGTGGCGGTATTATTGTCAACGAAAAAATGCAAACCAGCGATGAAAGCATTTATGCTATTGGCGAATGTGCTTTGTATGATGGAATGATATATGGTTTGGTTGCGCCCGGTTATGAGATGGCTGATATTGTGGCCGCTCATTTAACCGAGGCTGATAAATCATTCTACGGGTACGATATGAGTACCAAGTTAAAGCTTATAGGTGTTGATGTGGCCAGCTTTGGTGATGCATTTATAACCGAGCCGGATTGCCGTACTATTTTGTTTGAGGATACTCATAAGGGTATTTATAAAAGGATAAACATTACCAATGATGGTAAAAATTTATTGGGCGGTATATTAATTGGCGATGCCGATGCTTACAATATGCTGCTGCAAACGGTAAATAATAAAATCGTTCTTCCGCCAGATCCTGAAGATCTTATCCTGGGTTCAAGAGGTGGAGCTGTCAGTGAGGGTGCGGGTGTGATGAGTTTGCCCGATGACGCGCTTATTTGTTCATGCGAGGCGGTAACCAAATCGGCAATCTGCTCGGCGGTAAGTGAAGGTGGCGTAACCGGTATAGATGGCATGAAAAAATGCACCAAGGCCGGGACGGGTTGCGGTGGCTGCGTGCCAATGGTGAAAGATTTGATTGCCGGCACCATGAAAGCAAATGGCCAGTATGTTAAAAATGTGATCTGTGAGCATTTTGATTACTCGCGCCAGGAGTTATTTGATCTGGTAAAAATAAACGGACTGAAAAATTACGACCTGGTGCTTGATCATTATGGCAAAGGTGATGGTTGCGAGGTTTGTAAGCCGGTTGTAGCCAGCATCATGTCAAGTCTGTGGAATGATGTAATTGTTAAACAGGAAGTTATTCAGGATAGTAACGATAGGTTTTTAGCTAATATTCAAAAGGGTGGTACATACTCGGTAGTGCCGCGTATACCAGGCGGGGAGATAACGCCGGATAAGCTGATCGTGATAGGCCAGGTGGCTAAAAAATATGGCCTGTATACCAAAATAACCGGCGGGCAACGTATAGATATGTTCGGCGCGCATTTGAGCGATCTGCCTTTAATATGGGAGGAGCTGATAGATGCCGGTTTTGAGAGCGGGCATGCTTATGGTAAAGCGCTGCGTACAGTAAAAAGCTGTGTAGGTAGTACCTGGTGCAGGTTTGGTTTACATGATAGTGTAACTTTTGCAATCGAGATAGAAGATAGGTATAAAGGGATTCGCGCCCCGCATAAGCTTAAAGGCGGTGTAAGTGGTTGTGTGCGGGAGTGTGCCGAGGCGCAATCAAAGGATTTTGGAATTATAGCTACAGAAAAAGGCTGGAATTTATATGTATGCGGTAACGGTGGTTCAAAGCCACAGCACGCGCAATTGCTGGCTACTGATATTGATAGCGCAACTTGTATTAAATACCTGGATAGATTCCTGATGTTTTACATTAAAACTGCCGATCAGTTAACGCGCACAGCAACCTGGTTAAATAAGCTGGATGGCGGTATGAGCTATCTGAAAAATGTAATTGTAAATGATAGCCTTGGTTTGGCCGGGCAATTGGAAGAAGAAATGCAGGCTCTTGTAAATACTTATCACTGTGAGTGGAAAGAAGTTATTGAAAGTCCGGGAATGCGTAAGCGTTTTGCTCACTTCATAAATGCCCCCGAAGAAAAAGATCCGCATGCGCAGTTTGAACCAATGCGCGAGCAGGTACGGGCTAAAGAATGGTAGGTTTTTAAGTTAAAAGTCAAAAGTCAAAAAAAAAGCGGACATGTTTTTATAAAGGCGTGTTGAGCTGATAAAAATATAACACAATGGAAACAACAATAGCAACACAATGGATTATGGCCTGTTATGTAGATGATGTGCCCGAAAATGGCGGATCATGCGTAAAGCACGGCGAGGAGCAGATAGCTATTTTTAACTTTACCCGCAGGGGCGAATGGTATGCTACCCAAAATCTTTGTCCGCATAAACAGCAAATGGCTATTTCGCGGGGAATGATAGGTAGTGCCGGAGAGAGCTGCGAGCCAAAGGTAGCTTGCCCGTTTCATAAAAAGGCATTCTCTTTACTTACGGGCGAATGTTTGGGTGAGGAGGAGCTTGTTATTAAAACTTACCCTGTAAAAGTGGCTGATGGTAAAGTTTTTGTAGGTATTGCCTAAGTTACAGGTTGGTATCCTGGGTTAATGCAAATAATTTTTCTTCATCAATAATAATTATTTTTTTGCTATTGGTGGTAATGATGCTTTCCTGTATCATTTCGTTTACTACTCTAAAAACGGTTTCGTAGGTTGCTCCTGTAAATGAAGCCAGGTCCTGGCGGGTTAATTCAATACCAATGTGCCCGTCGGGATTAATACCAAACTGATTTTTTAGTGATATTAAAGCGTGAGCAACGCGGCCTTTAACGGGCATATGCGCCAGGTTGCGCATCTTCTTTTCTGCCTCCTGTAGTTCATCAGCAAAAAACAACATAAGCTGATAGGTGAAATCAGGGTTAACCTTCAGGGTGGCCTCAAAAAAATCCATATCCATATAGCATATAACTCCTGCTTCAAGTGCTGTTGCCGAGATAGGGTAATGGGTGGCTTTTTTGCCTAATGCCCTGTGCCCAAATATGGCTCCCTTATTGGCAAAGCGAATAATGAGTTCTTTATCGGCGCCCCATTTTTTATGGACCTTTACAATTCCCTCGTATACAAAGTATATCCCTTTAACCGGATCGCCTTCATTAAAAATAACTTGTCCCTTTTTTACGCTAAGGTTTTTTTTGTTAGCTGCAACGGCGGGTAGCCATTCCTTAATGCAGCTTTTGCATAAAAAACAAGTTTGATTATCGCATGGGGTATTTTTTTTCATTTGCTGCGTAAATATCTGTTGATTTTATTAAAAATAACGATGTGAATTGTGTTTGTTGTGATTTTTTTAAGATTTAAGTAGATTTTTTTTGAAAAATATTGATTTTATATCGATTTAATTGAGAATAAATCATTTTATGTTGATTTAAAAATTATCAAAAGCGCATTTTGGCATTTTTTAAGTTGGTAAAATTTAAATTTTTCATAAAAAAAGCATATTTACATGATTTTAATCATAAAAATTAACTTTAAAGTGTTGTTATTTGTATTTATTCATTAAATAAGATATATTTATGCTAATTAAATGCTTAGTTATTAAAAAAAACTTGTGCCTATGATGAAAATAAAAAATATATAAAAAAAAGCCCTGCCGGGAGGTCGCATTCCCAGACAGGGTTAAACAGTTTTTAATCGCTTTAACAAATAAAAAACCAATTCAAATGTACAAAAATGTATGTAATCAACACACTATCGGCAAAATTCTATTAATTATATCATGTTTTATTTCATACAATGCCTCTGCACAGCTATCCATTACAGGACAGTTAAAAACAAGGGGCGAATTACGTGATGGTTATGGAACTTTAGAGCCAATAGGTAACAAAAATGCTGCCTTTGTTTCACAACGAACGAGGCTTACCTTTAATTATAAAAGCAGCCGGCTTATTTTTCAGGCATCTGTACAGGATGTAAGGCTTTGGGGGCAGGATGCATCAACCATTACTATAAACGATGGTAATCGTTTAGGATTACATGAAGCCTGGGCCGAACTTATCTTATCTAACAAAAAAGACACTTCTTTCAAATCATCCCCATTTGATTATTTCGCAATTAAGGCAGGTCGCCAGGAGCTTGTTTATGACGATGAACGCCTGTTAGGAGGATTAGACTGGTTACAGCAAGGCCGCCGGCATGATGCCCTTGTTTTTAAACTGCTGCAATCGGGATGGCAGTTGGATCTCGGCTTAGCTTTTAATCAAAGTTCAGATGCTATAAATTATAATGGTACCTATTACACTCCGGCAAATGTGCCTGCTACGGTAAAGGATAGCAAAGGCAATTTGGCAAATACCCCGGCCGGACTTATCCCGCTGCTTAATGCCGCTGGTATCAGCTCAAAAACAGGAAGCCCATCATTTTTAAACCCACCGGGAACCAACGGCTTAAATCAAAATTATAAGTCGCTTGAATATTTATATGTTGCCAAAAAAATCAATAAAACAAAAATATCAGGTCTGTTTTTGGCAGACCAATTTGGCAAGTATAAGCTCGATTCGGTTAAAAATGTATCTGGCACAGACGAAGGTTACATTTACGGCCGCCGCTTTAACCAGGCAGGCGTAAACACACGATATACTACCGGCTTACTGGTAAACCCGGTATTTGGCGATAAAGATCAATGGGGTGTAAACGGTGGTTTTTACTACCAGGGCGGCCATGATAAAGATGGCCTTGACCTTAGTGCTTATACCTATACTATAGCTTTATTATATAAAGGCAGCAATCTTAGTTATACCGCTGGCTGGGATTATTTATCGGGCAATGATGCTTTATCAACTTCAAAAACCAATCACCGGTTTGATCCATTATACGGAACGCCGCACAAGTTTTGGGGATCTATGGATTATTTTTATGCGGGCAGTGGTTCACCTACAGGCGGCTTAAGCAATCCTTATTTAAAAATAAAGTACGCATCTGATAACAAACGTTTCAGTACCGAACTGGCCAATCATTATTTTCTGCTGGCTAAAGATCAAAAGAATGCAACGGGGCAGGCTATTGGCAAATACCTGGGTACCGAGTTTGATTTAACCAACAGCTATAAGCTTAACAAGTTTACCGCTGTTGATCTGGGCCTGTCATACATGGCTGCAACAAGCAGTATGGAATATGCCAAGGCTTTAACACCCGGAAGCTTCAGGCTTCACCCGGTTTGGGCTTATTTGCAATTGAATATTAAACCCGAATTTTTGAATAAGTAACCTGTGAGCTAAAAGCCGATGGCACAAAGCCGAAAGCAAATATTGACCATTAATTTATTAGTAACCCCTGCTTTTATTTAAAACGATCATGGAAAAACAACTTACCAAACTCAATATATTTTCATTAAAAGGTGTACAAATGCGCACCTTCCACACCACATGGCTCATGTTTTTTGTGTGCTTTTTCGGTTGGTTCGGCCTGGCGCCACTGATGCCTACCATCCGTGCAGAATTGCACTTAAGCAAAGGGCAGGTAGGTAATACCATTATAGCTTCTGTAGCGGCTACCATTATAGCACGCTTAATTATTGGTAAACTTTGTGATACATGGGGCCCGCGCAAAACGGCCATCAGGCTATTACTGGTTGGCTCATTACCGGTATTTTTTGTAGGCCTGGCGCATGATTATACCTCGTTTTTGTTATTCAGATTAGCAATAGGTGTAATTGGGGCATCGTTCGTAATCACGCAGTTTCATACCTCTATGATGTTTGCTCCTAATATAAAAGGTACGGCAAACGCAGTAACCGGTGGCTGGGGCAATTTGGGCGGCGGTGTTACCAACATGGTGATGCCATTGATCTTTGCGGCGATAGTAGGTTTTGGCTATACCAAAGCCGAAGCATGGCGCTATGCAATGATATTTCCGGGTGTAATGATGCTGGTTATTGCCTTTTTATACTGGAAATATACTAAGGATACCCCCAATGGAAACTATGATGAAGTAGGCTATTCTAAAACCAATTCTACCAAAACCGATTGGTCCATATTGAGCGACTGGCGCGTTTGGGCGCTGACCCTTGCTTATGCGATGTGCTTTGGTATGGAAATCACTTTTGATAACGTGGCGTCACTACACTTTGTAGATACATTTCATCTGTCGCAAAGTTCGGCGGGTTTTTGGGCCGGTATTTTTGGGTTCATGAACATTTTTGCCCGTGCATTGGGCGGTATTGTATCAGATAAAGTAGGCGGCAAATTCGGGATGCGCGGCAAAGGTTTGTTGCTTGCAGGCGTATTGCTATTAGAAGGTGCAGGGCTTATTCTGTTTGCCAGCTCTGGCAACCTTACTGCTGCTATTATTTCTATGCTTTCATTCGCGCTTTTCCTTAAAATGTCAAACGGGGCTACTTATGGTATTGTTCCGTTCATCAATAGTAAAAATGTGGGTATGGTAAGCGGTATAGTTGGCGCTGGCGGTAACCTGGGTGGTATGATGTTTGGCTTTTTATTCAAATCATCTACCATTACTTATGTACAGGCATTTACCTATATCGGCATTATGGTTATGGTGGTATCGGTAATTGTATTAATAACGCGTTTCCAAAAACAACCGGTTTTAAAAGAAGCCGAAGAACCAATGATCGCGGTAGCATAGTGCAAGCTAAAAGGCTAAAAGCTAAAGGCGGAAAGCTCAAAGTTTTTAGTTTAAGCTTCAAATAAAAATAGAATTTAAGAAGGCTTTTAGCTTTCAGCTCAAATAAAGCTTTTGGCCCTAGGCCTTAAGCTTTTAGCTATAAAAAGATGTCAATAAACAAACGATCTGTTAATGCCTACAAAAGTACCTGCTGTTATTGCGGGGTGGGCTGCGGCGTTGTTATAAATAAAGAGAAAAATGGAAGTATTACCCTTGAGGGTGATAAAAATTACCCGGTAAACAAGGGGATGCTGTGCAGCAAGGGATTAAACCTGCACTACACGGCAAATGATAAAACAGATAGGTTGTTGTACCCACAGATGCGTTACAACAAAAGTATGCCTATGCAAAGGGTAAGCTGGGATGATGCATTGGAGCGTACAGCAGCCGTTTTTAAAACTTTTATCAATAAATACGGGCCAGACTCGGTAGCGTTTTATGCATCGGGGCAATGCCTTACCGAGGAGTACTACGTAGTAAACAAGCTGATGAAGGGTTTCATCGGCAGTAATAATATTGATACCAATTCGCGCCTTTGCATGAGTAGCGCAGTAGCGGCATACAAGATAGCGCTGGGAGAAGACAGCGTGCCGCTCTGCTATGACGATATTGAACTGGCCGATTGCTTTTATGTTACCGGAGCCAACCCGGCCTGGTGCCATCCTATTTTATGGCGGAGGGTTGAGGCTCACAAAGCGGCAAATCCGGATGTTAAGATCATTGTGGTTGACCCGCGGGCTACAGATACCTGCAGTATTGCCGATTTGCATCTGCAAATAAACCCCGGTACCGATATCACCCTTAACCATGCCATTGGCAGGGTATTGATAGAAAATGGCGATATTGATATTGACTTTGTAACCCACCATGCCGATGGTTTTGACCAATACAGTAAAATAGTATTTGAACGCACCCTGGCCGAATCGGCCCTGATATGTGGTGTGAGCGAAAGTGATATTTGCCTTGCCGCTAAATATATCGGCGAAGCAAAGGGGTTTATTTCTATGTGGACAATGGGGCTTAACCAAAGTTCCATTGGGGTAAACAAAAATTTGAGCCTTATAAACCTCAATTTAATAACCGGTCATATTGGTAAGCCGGGCTCGGGCCCGCTATCATTAACCGGGCAACCAAATGCTATGGGCGGGCGCGAAGTTGGCGGCTTAGCCAACCTGTTGCCGGCCCATCGCAATTTGGCAAATCCGCTGCACCGGGCAGAGGTACAAAAGTTTTGGGGCGGAACAGAAATTGCCGCAAAGCCTGGCCTAACCGCTACCGAAATGTTTGAGGCATTGAACGATGGTCGCTTAAAAGCCATCTGGATTATGTGTACCAATCCGCTAACCAGTTTGCCCAATGTTCGTTTGGCCGAGGAGGCGCTAAAAAAAGCAAAGTTTGTGCTAGTGCAGGAGATTAGCAATAAGCCCGAAACTTTGGCTTACGCCGATGTAATACTCCCCGCCGCCGCCTGGGCAGAAAAGGAAGGCACCATGACCAATTCTGAAAGGCGCATTAGCTATCTGAATAAAGTGTTAGACCCTCCCGGCGAGGCTATCGCCGATAGCGAGATCATTTGCCGCTTTGCCAAAAAAATGGGTTATAAAGGCTTCGACTTTAAAAATGCTGCCGAAATTTATGCCGAGCATGCTAAACTCACAACCAAAACCAATATTGATATCAGCGGACTAAGCTATGATATCATCAAACAACAGGGATCTGTACAATGGCCATATAAAAAGAGGAATGTAAGCATTGGTACCCCCCGTTTATTTACTGATAAGCAGTTTTATACCCAAAGCGGCAATGCATTGATCAGCGCTGTGCCTGATAAGCTTACCAGCGAAATGCCCAATGATGATTATCCGTTTATCCTGACTACCGGCCGTATTCGCGATCAGTGGCATACCATGAGCAAAACAGGTAAGGTAAATAAGCTAAACCAACATATCAAGGAATCTTTTATGGAGATAAACCCGCTTGATGCCGTTAAGCTGAACATACAGGAGGGCGATGTTACCATCATTACATCCCGCAGGGGAGAGGTAAGGGTAAAGGCCAAAATGTCAACAGCAATAAAACAGGGTGTTGTTTTTATGCCGATGCATTGGGGTAAAATTTTGAATAATGATATGCACCGGGTTAACAATGTTACCAGTGATATACTTGACCCGATATCAAAAGAACCGGATTTTAAATACTGCGCGGTAAGCGTTCAAAAATATAAAAAGCCATTTCAGCGCATTGTAGTTGTAGGGGCAGGGGCAGGGGCGCACGGCTTTGTACGATCATACCGCGAGCTGAACAAGGACGATGAAATCACCATTTTCAGCAAAGAGGATCACCCTTTTTATAACCGTGTAATGCTGCCAGATTACATCAGCGGCGAACAAAGTTGGGAACAACTGGTGAAAATGACTGATGAGGAGGAACCCGAATTTAAAATAAGATTACTCCGTGGCGTTAGCATCGAGAAAATTGACCGCGTTAATAAATATGTACTGGATAGCCGGGGGGTAAAAACTTATTATGATGTTTTACTGCTTGCCACCGGCAGCAGGGCGGCCATACCTAAAAACGTGCCTGCGTTGCAGGGTATTTTTAGTATGCGTAGCCGTAACGATGCCGATAACTTTAAAAAACATCTGCCCAAAAATGGTCACGTTGTTATTGTTGGTGGAGGCTTATTAGGCCTGGAGATGGCCGCCTCCCTGCGCGAAATGGGCATCACCATCACCATTATTCAGCGTACATCAAGGTTTTTAAACCGGCAGCTTGATGAGTTGGGCAGCAGGTTGTTGCACGAGGAGATGGCCGATCAGGGTTGCGATATTTTTTATGACGACGAGGTACAGCTGTTTTATGGCCGGTCTAAATTAACCGGTATTGGTTTAAAAAGTGGCCGCAAAATTGATTGCGATGCCATGATCCTGGCAATAGGTACAACCCCCAACCTGGAAATTGCCAAAGAGAGTGGATTAGATTGCAAACGCGGTGTTATCGTGAACGAGCGGCTGCTCACCAGCGATCCATCTATATATGCCATAGGGGAAATTGCGGAGTTTAACGGGACGCTATATGGTATAACCGCCGCTGCAGAGCAACAGGCCGCGGTAGTGGCCGGTTATATGAACGGCGATATTGCCAGCTATTATAAAGGCAGCCTGTTCATGAACATCATCAAGATTCATGGGTTTGATCTCTGCAGTATCGGCCTTTCAGAATGCCCTGATGATAAGGATTATGAAGAGATTGTATTTATTGACAAAGCCAAACGCTATTATAAAAAATGCATCATTCACCAGGATAGGCTGGTGGGTACTATTTTGATAGGGGATAAGGGTGAGTTCCAGGAATTTAAGGAGTTGATAGCCAATAAAACAGAGCTAAGCGATAAGCGCCTTAAGCTGTTGCGCAGCGGCAAAACTGCCCAGCCCGTGTTGGGCAAGCTTGTATGCAGCTGCAATAATGTGGGTGCCGATAATATCCGCAACAAGGTAGCTTCGGGTTGCACCCAATTGGCCGATGTTTGTTCATCAACAGGAGCTGGAACAGGCTGCGGTTCATGCAAGCCAGAGGTTAAACGTTTATTGGATGAAGTTTTAAAGCAACAATTAATGAATGCTTAAAAATATGAAAGATAAAGGCAGGCAATTGATCAAGATAAACTTACCGGGAGGGGTAGCATCTGCAGGCGATTTTTACGAGATACTTATCATAGCGCAAAACGCAGGTGCAAAACACATTCGTTTTGGTAACCGGCAACAGCTTTATTTTGAAACTGATACCGAACATTTAGAGGACCTGGAATTTGATATGCTGGGCGCCGGTATCGACTATGAAATTGATGCCGATATTAACCCCAATATTACCAGCTCATACATCGCCGATGGTATTTTTAACCAGGAAAACTGGCTTAAAGAAGGGGTTTATAAAGATATTTTCGACCTGTTTGATCATCAGCCATTACTTAAAATTAATTTGGTTGATAGCAACCAAACTTTTGTTCCGTTTTTTACCGGGAATCTTAATTTTATCTCATCGCCGGTAAGTAATTATTGGTATTTGTATGTAAGATTTCCAAAAACTAATATCCTGTATTGCTGGCCCGTGTTGGTTTATTCTGATGATATCCCGGCCATAAGCAAAGTTATACAGGAGGTGATCTTTGCCAACAAACAATTGTTTTATAACCAGGCCGAGGTTAATCCCGATTTGCTGCATCAGCTTGTTACTCCCGGCAACCAGTTTGTTATTCAGCAAATAGAGCAGCCATTGCAGATACCTGAATTTCAGTTGCCTTATTACGAAGGCTTTAATAAACAAGGGAACAAATATTGGTTAGGCGTATACAGGCGCAATGAGTTATTTGATATTGAGTTTTTAAAGGAGATCTGCAACCTGTGTATGCAAACCAGGGTAGGGCAGCTTTACATCAGTCCGTGGAAATCATTATTGATAAAAAATATCGAGGCTAAACACCGGCCTTTATGGGGAAACCTGTTAAATAAATACCGGGTTAATATCAGGCATGCATCAAACGAGCTAAACTGGCAGGTAGAAGACCTATGCAACCAATGCTTGGATCTTAAACAACAGCTGGTTCGCGAATTTGAGGAGGCTGATTTGCGTACTTACCGCTTAAGCTTTGCCATCAAAAGAACGCCACAATCAGGTATCTATGCTTCCATCGTAATTCGCGAACGTAAGCCTGATAAATTTGAGATTGTACACACCCGGGATTTTAACCATAATACGCGTGAATTTGTGGTTTATAAGCAAGGGGTAGCAAAGGCAGATTTGAGCGGCCATCTGATAGCTCTTTGTGATGCATTTTATGAATTACAAAGTACTGTGCGCCAAGCGCCTGTAACTATCATTAAAGAGGACACAGAGCCCGTGAGCCAAAAACATGTTTATCAGTGCATCAACTGCTTTACCATTTATGATGAAACCTATGGCGATGAACAAGGCGGTATTTTGCCAGGTACACCATTTGCCGCTTTAAATAGCTATGAATGCCCAACTTGCGGAACAGGTAAAGATGATTTTAAAGAAGTGGCAGGAGATAAATACCTGGTAAAATCTTAGAGGGGTAAAAAAACAAATAGATCGTCATTGCTTCGTTTCTACCTATGACTTATTTGCAAAAAAAGCCCTTTGTCATGCTGAACGGAGTGAAGCATCTATTATTCGCCATGCTTCTTCGCCCTGTATAGTCTGCGAATAGATCCTTCGTACCTCAGGATGACAAACTTTTAAAACGTCATTTCCCCTTCAGTATTTCCTTATTATTTTATTTCTGTGCCGTAAAATTTTAATCCCAGGATGCCGGTCATGATCATGAGCATGAAGAGAAACTCCTGCCATGATAGTTTTTGATCAAATAAAGTCATTTCGCATACCTTAATTAATACTAAAGTTACGGCTGTCCAAACGGCATAGGCAATGGCTGTGGGTACAAGTTTTATTGCTAACGAAAAGAAATAGATATTTCCAATTCCGAAAAGAATATAACCTGCAAAGGGTATCCATGCTGGTAAGCCCTGTTGCATACTTAAGGCAGAGTTCCACCGCAATGCTTTCAAATCGCTGAATTTCATCAGTTTAAGCGAAAATGTCCAGGCGGCTTCAAAGCCAGCCGCGATAATGAGATATAACCAGGCCAAATTTTTATGTTTTATTGTAATATGTTATCTTCTTCGTGCACTTTATTTGATGGTAAAGTAGGCTGGAAATGAATTTCGGGCTCTTGGGATTTTGTAGGGAATAATTTTATAAGCTGGTCCATGATCCTGAATCTTAACGTATAATACCATTTAAACCAGGGATATTTAAGCAAGCTTTTTTCATCAAAACGCTTTATCGAGAAGGCATGCTGTAAAAAGTAATCTTTAGGATAATCATAGTAAAGCCCCCAGTTTTCGGGCTTATTACCCGGGGCATGACCGGGATCATAAACGGTGCCGAAAAGGTAATCCCATACCGCTAACTTGGTAGCAAAGTTTGCATGAAAGACCTCCTGGTAATTGGCATGGTGCCACAAATGTAATTGGGGCGAATTGATGAGGTATTTAAGCTTGCCCATATTTACTTTAACGTTGGCATGGATAAACATACCGAACATGGCATCTATTAAAGCTTTGATAGGCACAACAACCGGGTTTGCTCCTAAAAGTATAATAGGAGCAAACTCGATAGTTTGGTTAATAATGATCTCCATGATGTGCGATCTTGATCCTGCTAAAAAATCAACTTCCTTACCAGAATGATGCGCTTCATGGATGCGCCAGAAAACCTTATTGGAGTGCTGAAAGCGATGGAACAGGTAGATATAAAGATCATGTGTAATCACAAAAAACAATACCTGTAAAGCAATTGGCCAATGCGTAATAAGTTGAAGATGTGATAGATCAAAATGCCTTTGCAGCGGCATAATGATATAATCAAAAATAAGAATCTTCAAAAAATAGCTTTGTATCAGGGTGTACCATACCAGATCAATCCAAAACCCTTCCCTAAAAAAGGCTAAACCTTTACGATAGGGGGAGATCCGCTCCCAACCAATGATAAAAGTTACCCAGCAGGCAAGGATAATGGAAGTTATGGTAAGTACGTTTTCCTGTGGCATTACTAAACTAAAGGCTTTTCTTTATATTCATCACTTATGTTTACCCTTAACCTTTTCATGGGTGCCAGTTCAGATTCATAAACCCGCTTAAAACCATCGCCGGTAGCGATTTCTACATCCCTGATATCGCGTACCATGCGTTGTAAGCCCTGCGGCTCAACTGATGCAGCATGATCTGATCCCCACATGGCACGGTCAAGTGTAAAGTGGCGTTCAACAAAAGTAGCGCCCAGGCTTACAGCGGCTACAGTAGTGGCCAGTCCGGTTTCATGACCTGAGTAACCAATAGGGATGCCCGGATATTTGGCTTCCAGCGTCTGGATCATTTTTAGGTTAAGCTCCTGGGGGCTACATGGGTAGGCCGAGGTTGAATGAGCGATGAACAAAGGATAGTTTTCATCAAACGCATTGACAAAGTTCATGGTTGCTTCAATCTCTTTCATGGTTGACATTCCTGTTGATAGCATTAAAGGCTTACCGGTTTCCAGGATGCGTTGTATCAGATCAAAATCTGTTAATGAAGCTGATGCCAGTTTGTACAATATAGTATCAAACCTTTCCATAAAATCAACCGATGGAACATCCCATGCAGAAACGAACCAATCAATGCCTAACTTTTTGCAATATTGATCAATAGTAGCATATTCGGCGATGCCAAACTCAGTTTTGCGTTTGTAATCTATATAAGTGATCCTTCCCCAAGGGGTATCGCGCATTATTTCCCATTGATCTTTTGGTACACAAATTTCAGGAGTTCTTTTCTGAAACTTAACCGCATCGGCTTTGGCTGCAACAGCCTCGTCAATCAGTTTTTTGCAGGTTTCCAATGATCCGTTATGGTTAATGCCAATTTCGGCTATGATATAGCTGGCCTGACCTTTACCTATTACACGGCCGTTTTGTAATGTTATTGTGCCGTTGCGGGTACCGGGTGTAATAGCAGTATTCTTTGATTCGATAATAAATTCAGCAAACTCGCGGAAACAGCCTTCGCCGCCGTTTAGTGAGCTTACAAAATCGGCTTGCGCTTTAACTAATGGCAATGCATCGGCGGGGCAGGCGGTTAATCCGGCAAGCTTCAAAACTTCCAGGTCGTTATAGTCATCGCCTATATAGGCAACTTCGTGTGCAGATAAATTTAAACGGTTGCAGATTTCGTTAAAAGTAGAAACCTTATCCTTTATGCCTAAATGCAGTTCAGCTATCTGAAGTTTTTCGGCCCGTTTAATCAACGAAAGAGAATGTTCACCGGTTATAATACCGGTATCAACATTTGCCAATTTTCGCAAACGCTCCACACCCATACCATCGCGCATGTTGAATTTTTTTAACAACTCGCCATCGGTGTTGTAATAAACACCTGCATCTGTTAATACACCATCGTTATCGGTTAGCAATAGTTTAATGCCGGCCGCTTTTTGTTTTAAAATTTCATTCATAATTATGTGTGAATTAAATTGCTGTCCATCCTCCATCTACCACCAGGTTAGCCCCCGTCATGTAAGCCGATGCCTCACTGGCAAGAAATACAAGTGCGCCCTGGTAATCAGATGCTTTGGCCATACGGCCTAATAATGTTTTTGCTGAATAGTTACCTATAAAATCTTCGGTTTGTCCGTTTTCAACTCCGCCCGGCGATAGTGTATTTACCCTTACACCGGTATTGCCCCAGTAAGCTGCCAAAAAGCGCGTAAAATTGATAATAGCCCCCTTGGTTACGGGGTAAGCAGCCGATTTGTAAAAGGTTTGCTCGCCTTTGGCGTTGCGGTATATGGATTGATCGGGACCAACCATGCCATAAGTTGAAGCGATATTGATGATGCTGCCACTTCCCTGGAGCGCCATATGCGTACCCAATATCTGCGAGCTTAAAAATACCCCGGTAATATTTACATTTAGTGACCGCTGGAAAGCTTCCAGGGGATAATTTTCAAAGGCCGATAGCTCCTTAGCCATGGCAGGGTCTTCAAATTTATCGTTGATGGCCGCGTTGTTCACCAATATATCAAGCGAATCATATTTATCCAGGATAGTATTAAGCGCATCTATCAGCGATTGCTTGCTGGTAACATCTACCGCTAATCCTAAATGGTTATCACCCAATTGTTGTGCAAATTGCTGTACTTCGTCAACATTAATATCGGCAACTATTACATTGGCCCCGGCTGCTGCAAGCGCTTCACAATGTTTTTTTCCGATAAGCCCCAGCGCACCTGTAACTAAAGCCGTTTTTTGGTTTAATGCAAAAAGGTTCATCATTAGTCGGCTATGATGCTTTTAGGTTTAATATTGTAGTTGCTCACCTTGCGGAAAACAGCTTCCAGCACCTCGCCCTTTAAATAACTTTTTATATTGCCACTTTCTATAGCTTCTTTTACTAAAGGCAAAACATCGCGGTATGCCAATAAAATGTAATCAATATCTTCGGTAGTGTGGCTGTAGCACATGTTATGAAAACCTGCCCACAATACACCCCGTTTTATCATTTCCTGTTGCATCAGCGTTTTAACTTCCAGGGCGTTACCGGCCTCTGGCCTAAAGGTTACCATGCTGCGGCAGTTAAAACCTACACATTGGGTGTACTTATCCATCCCGGTTTCAATGGCGATGTGGTTGTAGCCATTTTTTAGCAAGGCGCCATTTTCATCCAGGTATTGTGGTACGTTTTTATCGCGTAGCTCATTTATGGTAGCAATGCAAGCCGCCAGTGATAATGCTTCGCCGCCAAATGTTGTATAGCTAAATACCGCGGAGTTAAAGAGCTCCATTACATCGGCGCGACCGGTAAGCAAGGCTATAGGCATACCGTTGGCGCATGCCTTTGAAAATACAGCCAAATCTGCTTTAACATTAAAGTATTCCTGCGCACCGCCAAGGGCTACACGGAAACCTGTCCACATTTCATCAAATATGAGCAGGGTGCCATTTGCTTTGCATACCTCGGCAAGTTCCTGTAAGTAGCCGGGCTTTGGGGCTTCAAAAATAAATGGTTCCAGGATTATGGCAGCAACAGTTTCATCCAACGCGGCTTTTACGGCCTCAATGTCGTTATACTCAAAAGTGTAGGTTAAATCCTGGATAGCTTCGGGCACACCGGCGTTACGGCTGGTAATGCCTATATACCAATCATGCCAGCCATGGTAGCCGCAGCAAAATATTTTATCCCTGCCGGTAAAGGCGCGGGCAACGCGTATGGCAGCCGAGCATACATCGGCGCCGGTTTTCGAGATCTTTACGGCTTCTGCATTAGGTACAACTTCCTGCACCAGTTCTGCCAGTTCAACCTCTAAAGGGTGCATCAGCGAAAAGGTAATTCCATCATTTAGTTGCCTGCGGATGGCATCATCAACTACAGGGTAGGCATAGCCTAAAGATATAGGACCAATAGCCGAATTCAGGTCGATAAATTCATTGCCATCGGCATCCCACACATGTGATCCTTTGCCTTTAACAATATACTTTGGGGCCACGCCTTTGGTGAATTGCCCAGGCCCTTTGGCCAATGTTTGGGTAACCGGTTTTTGTAGTTTTAAAGCGCGGTTATATATTTTATCAGACTCGCTGATGTTGGGAAAATTATTGTTGAATGCTATTTTATTAGCCATTGGAGTAGTGTTTTATTCTGAAAATTCAGGTGTTAAAATTTGTGGTTGATGGTAGGTGGTTTTATAACCTAATATCCTTTCGGCAATTTGTTTGCCTGTAAAACCTTCGTGCTGCAAAACATCAGGCAGCAATGCCGGTCTGAACCATTTTTCGTTGAGGGCGATGGGCAATACGTTTGCCGTTGTTTGATGTTTCAATAACACTTCGGCCACAATACTGTAAAGGCCACCCGTTAAAAAATGATCTTCGAGCGTTACCACCAGGTTGCTTTGGGTTGATGCTTTTAATATAGCCTGCTCATCAACCGGTTTAAGGCTGCGCATGTTAACCAATCCTACAGAAAGGCCCTCGCCTTTCAGGATCTCAGCCGCGATAAGTGCCTGTTCAAAAAGTAAACCATACGTTAAAATGGTAACATCGTTGCCTTCGGTAATAACTTCGGCTTTGCCCATGGTAAATGGCGCGTGCTCATAACCTGTTTTACGGGTATTTATGCGGGTATAGGCTGGTTGTTTGCTTTGCCATATCTGCGGCAGCATTTTAACAAGGTCATCCTCATCGGCAGGAGCAAATACGGTTACATTGGGGATGCCCCTCATGATTGAAATATCTTCGATTGCCTGGTGAGTAGGGCCGTTACCATCAGATAAGAGGCCGGGAATAAATCCGCTTAGTTTAACCGGCAGGTTAGCTATGCCTAAATCGGTGCGCACAAACTCAAAGGCACGCATCGTTAAAAACGCAGCCAGCGCATGCACTACGGGTATGCGGCCACGCAGGGCCAAACCGGCAGATGCGCCTATCATGGTTTGCTCGGTAATGCCGGTATCAATAAAACGTTTGCCTAATATGCCGGGCAGGTTACGTACCAGTGCACGGTTTTCGGCCGTCATCACAATAATCCTTTCGTTGGCCAGGGCCATCTCTGTTAATAGTTCTTCGTAGGTCATATTATCTCACTACTAAAGTTTCTGATGTTAATAAGGTATCGTGTTCGCCATGTAATTCAAGCAATAGCTGGCCAATTTCGCCGGCTGTAAAATTGCAGAACCAGCGATCGGCCCGTTCCTCAATGCTCGGCAGGCCTTTGCCTCTTACCGTATCGGCAATAATTACATTAAGTTTATCCTGTTGAAATGGGTAGGCAGTGAAGGCCTGGTGCAGGTCGGTAAAGTTATGCCCGTCTATACGTATAACGGCAGCGCCAAAAGCTTTAAATTTATCTGCAAGAGGTTCCAGCGGAATCAAGTCCTCGGTACGTACATTAGCCTGGAACTGGTTACGATCGATCACAAAAAGGAGGTTGTCCAGTTTATAGGCGTTAGCTACTAAAACAGCTTCCCAGCAGGTGCCTTCGTTTAGCTCACCATCGCCTAAAATGCACACTACTTTGTTGTTGCTCCCGCTTATTTTAAGATCCATGGCAACACCGATAGCTACTGATGGCAAATGCCCTAACGAACCCGAATGAAATTCTATGCCGGGGATGTTAGTATTGGGGTGCCAGTAAATATGATCATTAAGCGAAAGGTGATTTTTTAGGCGCTCTTTGTCTAAAAGGCCAAGCTCTGCAAGTGTGCCATATAAAGCGGGTACGTCATGGCCTTTTGAAAGGAAAAGGTAATCACGCCCGGGATCATTAAGGTTTGATGGATTGATGTTTAAAAAGTTGCTATATAAGTAAACGATCAAGTCGACCGCCGATAGGGATGCTCCTGTAAAGCACCCGCCATCTGTTGACATGCGCACGATATGTTCCCGGACCTTTAAAGCTATAGCCTTAAGTTCCTGTTGGTCAAAATTATTCATGGTTATGCTTCGCTTTGTTGTAACAGGGATGAATTTTCCTGTGGCGCCCGCCTGGTTTGATCGGGCCAGATAGTTTGTAATTCGCCCAGGTGATGACGATACCAGTTTACACCTGCATACTGCGCATTAAGCTGATAAATTTCGGGCTTGCGGTTTAAAAGGTTAAGGATATCCTGGCACGAAAACTGGTTACAGATGGGATAAAGCTCGGCGAATACCCTTTCAATAAAATAATAATCTTCAGGGTAGTCAATAGTAAAACGGTGCGACATGGAGAAATCCATGCCGGTTGGCCAGGTTACATTGCCAACACTAAATATAAGCGGGTTTTCCCATATATAAGGCGTGGTATGTTCAAGCTCTAAAGGCCTGCCGGCATTTTCCCATGCCTGTCTCAGGCAAGCCATCGTCATTATTTCCACATCATTACCATCGGGATAAGTAGCGGGGTGCAGGTTGCTTACATAATCATATTTGCCCCGGTTGTCAAAAAAGTATTCGAGTGTATAATCAACAATACGCGGGTCAATCAGCGGGCAATCAGACGGGATCTTGAGTACAACATCGGCTTTAAACAACTTTGCCGCCTGGTAGTGCCTATCGAGTACATTGCCCAGGCTTCCACGATAATAGGGAATATCCATAGCCAAAGCTTCATTTACTATAACGTCATCTTCCTGATTTTCTGAGGTGGCAATAATGATATCCGCTTTATGCTGAATCATCTGTAAACGCTCAATCATTCTGGCCAAAAGGCTTTTACCCAGTATAGGAAGCATTACTTTGCCCGGTAAACGGCTTGATGCCATGCGGGCCTGTACTATAATTACAATTTTTTCTGTCATGGTATTAAATTTTATTACCAGTTTGCTATTAATTCGTTGCTTAGTTCCGGCTCCGCTTCCTGACGCTGAAATTCAGACATGGACATTTGCGGATCAAAACTTTTCTTATCACCCTTGTGGTTTAAATAATCGCGGCATAGCGCTGCAATTGTTTTGGCAGATGTGCCTTCATTTTGTATCGGGGCAAGCCCTATAAGCTCATCGATATTAAACCAGGAGTGTACCTTTTTACCTAAAGCTATACCAGTATATACTACTGTTGAGTATTGAGTTATCAGCTCGCAGCAATTGGCTATCATGTGGCTGGTGTTGCCTTGCTTATATATCATGGTACCAGCCGGAGTATACTTAAGGATCTCTTTTTCGGCCCTTTTAAAGTTTTCGTTGGGATGAAGTTTAAATAGCAAAGGCCTTCCGTTGGCTATTTTTACAGCTTTTTTTATAAATGCTACCCTATTCTCCAGTCTAAAGGTTTCCCGCATATCTGTAGTGGCAACCAATACATAATTATGATGGGGGAAATCATTATTCAGATGCTGTTGCTGGTTATCATAATTCGGCATCCCGGTAACTACAATCTTCCGTTGCTCTGTACCTTTACCGGCAAATTGCAGTTTGTAACCTTCGGAAGCAGCGCAGTAAACATCGCAGATATTTGATGCACCGTTTAAGGAGGTATTGCCACAAAGGGTAGATGGTAACCTTAACGTCCTCACTATTTTACTCCACAGGGTATACCGGTCAATCATACCCTCCTGTACCCAAATGGTTTTGTATTGCCTCATCCGTTTAGGAATGATCATATCTGTACAATAAACCACCAGGTCGTATTTGTTTTTTTTAGCACCGAAATCAATTTGCAGTGAGTTTTGGTACAGGTATCTTTCAGATTTTAGCTTGAATTTGCGTGAGAGCACCGTGCCGTTGAATATCGGTGTTTTGGTTAACAGGTATTTAAGCGGTGCATTATCTGTAAACAACTGGCTAAACCAGCAATCATACCCGGGTAACTCATTTGCAATCTGGTGCATTTGGGTTGTTTGGTTAATTGAACCCGTAATGAATAATATTTTCTTCATCCTTTAACTTTCAATTATATCGGGCTGCTGTTACAAAGTTTTACTTTTTGTTAAAAGTAACCCCGCTACTTTTAGATAAAGAGAAGCCAACGTTATCAAATTATTAAGGAGTAAGTTTTTAGTGTTGTTTTTTTTACATCAGTAAAGTTTAATCAATCTTTGCATAACTTTTAGGGCCCGAAGTCAGGAAATTCTTAAGCTCCACCAGTTTATCGGTGTTGATGAGATCAACACCACAATTCAGTAATTCTTTCCATACGGCTTCATTTTCTGGCGAAGCCCAAAGCCTTACTTTTTTGCCAAACCTGTGCGCCAGCATCACATATGTACACAAACGTTTCTTTTCAACAGGCGAGAAATCGCCTCTGCCATCCCATTTTAATAAGTGTGAGTATTTGCAACTTGCCGTTTGATATAAATTTTTTGAAATGGTATCTTGTTTCAACTGCATCAGGTCCTCATCAATAAAGGCTAAGCGGTTTTGCTGCGTTTTAATCATTTCAGAGGGTTTATGCCCGGTTATAACTACGGTTACCTGCCTTTGAGTATAAACCCCATTATTGTAGCCTGATAATATTGGCCGGTATTTTTCAAGTAAAATTTCAAGCGCCTGGTAAGTTTTATCGGCATCAGATTTTATATCAATCATTAATGTGAGCGGGTAAACAGGGCATTTAATTTCTTTGTTATTACCCTCAATACATTCCATCAACGGTTTAAAATAGAGGCGCTCCAGCGTTCGTTGTTTTTTAAAAATGGGGAGGATGTGTGCTACAATGAGTTTGTTCCCTCTTAAATATATATCGGCTTCAATATGGGTAAACCCGTTATCAAGGGCATCATACAAAGGCCGTTTGTGCCAGTAATCATTGTGGGCAAATCCATTTAAAAGCCTTAAATTTTGGGAGTAGGAGTTATAACCGAGGGAGATCAGCAGAACCAGGAACAAGAATTTAAGGTGCTTGGGGCAATAAAATGCTGTTGGCATCGATAACTTTTTTGTTTCCACAAAATTACCTGTCCAATGTTGCCTAATTATTAGCTTATTATAATGATAAGTCTTTAACCAGAAAAAATTAACATCAGAGGCAACGTATTTGTCAAAGTCACTGTAATATCTATAAGTGATTATTAACTAAAATCAAAAAAATGAAAATTTTACAAAGATTAATAGCCGTTTCATTTACGGCATCAGCTATGTTTTTTGCAACAAACCTAAAAGCTCAAACTACAGCGAAAAACCAATTTAACCTTGGCTTAGGTGCCGAAGTTGGTGTACCAACCGGTGTATCGCGACTGGGCACAAATTTTACATTAGGTGCTACCGGCCGGTTGCAATATGGTTTAACCGATAATTTTGCACTGATGCTTACTACAGGTGGTTATCACTTTTTTCAAAAAATAAAACCGGGTACAAATAAAAGGTACGAAAGCTATGGTGAGATCCCTGTTAAAATTGGTATTAAGCAGTTTTTTGTGCCAAACATATATGTTGCTGCAGAAGGCGGCCTTGTCTGGGAAAAGTTGGAGGCTGGCCAGGGTTGGGCACCATTTCACAGACGCGACCTATCAGGCGGGGTGGGTTATGCCACTAAGCACTGGGATATTGGCGTAAGGTATGAAGACTTTTATATGAAAGATTATCATTCTGGTTTAGTAGGTCTGCGCTTAGCTTACGGGATAGGGTTATAGTTCCAACACACAGACGAATAATTAAACTAAAAAGGGCAAATGATATAATGATCATTTGCCCTTTTTTAGTTTAATTAAAAACTGGTGTATGAGTTGCGCCGGGATTATGCTTTAGTAACCGGAACAGTAAGGCTGATGGTAAGTTCATCGGGCGTGCCGCTGCGGGTGATATTAAAATCCTTGGGTACTATTTTAAAACTGCCTTTAAAGAGGCCTTCATTACCTTTATCATCAAAAGTGAAACTGATGGTAACAGGTTTTGTAATTCCTTTAATGGTGAGTTTGCCCGCGGCCTGGTAACCACTGCTGCTTTTACTAACCGATGTGGCCACAAATGTAATGGTTGGATGATTATCGGCATCCAACGCACTTTTGGCGTGCATATTTTTTAAAAAAAAACCTGTAGCAATGCTTTCAACATCAATGGTTGCAGAAATTTTTGATTGCTCGGGATCTGTTTTATCAAACTGGATATTGGCCCTTAGTGTTTCAAATATGCCGTGGATCTTGCCGCCTGCAAATTTCACTTCGTATGGGCTTTTAACCTTGTAGTTTATTAATGTGAAAGCAAAAGCCGAAATGCTGATGATAAGCAGCATTAGTAAGGGATACATGGTCTTTTTCATAAGAGATTTGTTTTTTAATGTTTTAATGAATATCACCCTATTGTTATTAAGGGGGTTATATAAACTACGTTTGCCATATTCATGGGGTTGCCTCCATACATAAACTTATGGTATTTGGTTGGGCCTAAACAAAAATCCCCTGGCCTTTTTTAATAAAACCAGGGGAGATGTGGAGGAAAAGCCGACGATGATGCTTTTAAAACTTTTCAACCTAAAGCAATCAACACCCAAACTGAGTAAGGTGATGGTCCAGGTGTTTATAGAACATATTGTTCCATTCGGTTATGCTTAAGGAGCCAAAGGAATGTGACATTCTGCCATCGAACTCTTTCTCGCCTAACTGCTGTGTTTTTTGGATAAAGGCTATCAGCCTGGCCTTTTCTTCCGCAAAATCTTTAGCCGTTGTAATGATAAAAGCAGGTGCAGTAGGGCCGTTGTGTTTATAAGGTGTTTCGCTTACTACCTTGTTTTTTACAAGTAGTTTAAGTATAAACTTCATAAAGCCCTTTGGTTTGGGATGCTTATCTTCATAAGTCATCTCATAGGATACGCAGCAATGCGCAAGCATTTGCGCTACAGCCATTTTGCCCCATTGCGGGCTTGTTGTTGGTGTAAGGGTATTGATTCTTTTAATTATACTATCAGCAACCGGTTTAGTAAAAATATTGGGTAGGGCCATAAGTGTTGTTTTTTACAAATTTATTGAATTAAACCCCTATGACGACCGGGAAATTCAATATAGGACAAAAGGTAGTTTTTTTGTTTTAGAGGTTAAGCCTGTACATTCACCTTCTTTCCATACTTTTCAAGAATACTGATGATCTCTGTCAGTTTCATGGGTTTGCTCAAATAGTCATCCATACCGGCCTGCATGCAGGCTTCTTTGTCTTCAACCATAGCATTAGCGGTCATGGCCACAATAATTGGCTGGCTGGGCAGGTGTTTCCTGATGTACCGGGTAGTTTCAAGGCCATCCATTTCGGGCATTTGAACGTCCATGAAGATGATGTCATACTTCCTCACGGCCACGGCATCCAAAACTTCGAGGCCATTGATGGCGATATCGGGCTCATAACCCATTTTTTGAAGAATTTGTTTGGCTACCTTTTGATTGATCATATTATCTTCTGCAATCAAAATTCTTAGAGGGTATTGGATAGCCAGATCTTTTGATAAAAACTCTTTTTTTAGTTTATGTTCTGTAAGGGTGTTTCTATCATTTTTTAAGTGATCAATAATGTGTTTTAACAAAACATTGTGTTTTGCCGGTTTTGTAAGTACTGTATTAAATAAGTTAGCCTCGCTTTTGCCTTGCTTATCAACAGAACTAAGCAATATCAGCGGCATTGCTGGATATATGGCTTTTATTTTACGGGCCAGGTCGGCACCGTCCATTTCGGGCATGTACATATCTGTAATTACCAGCTCAACCTGGTTGTTAGCCTCTAAAATTGCTAATGCCTCGGCGCCCGATTGGGCAATTAATGGAATAAATTTCCAATGCCTTAGCTGGGTTTCCATAATGTTGCGGTTGGTAGCATTATCATCAACAGCCAATATTTGTTTATTTTCCAGGCCGGCTGCATCTAAATTGAAATAGGCAGTTGGGGTTTTTATGCCAACGCTTGTTTTAATATTAAAGCTAAAAGTTGTACCAGATCCTAATTTGCTTGTTACATTAATTTCGCCTCCCATTAAATGGATCAGTTTTTCGCTGATGACTAAACCAAGGCCGGTACCGCCATATTTGCGGGTTGTACTGGAGTCAACCTGCGAAAATGCTTTAAAAAGTCTTGATAATTTATCTTCCGGAATGCCAATGCCTGTATCACGAACAGTAAATAGCAGGTCGAGCTCATTGTTATTTAAGGTGTTTTCAATTACATCAATAAATATTTCGCCTTCGTGGGTAAACTTAATGGCGTTCCCAACTAAATTTATTAATATCTGCCTTAAGCGCATCGAATCGGCAATGATATGTTCAGGCACGCCGGGTTCTATCTGGTAAATCAGGTCGATGTTAAGTTTTGATGCCTTATCAGCAAAAAGATCCAGTACGCTTTCTACACAATCCCTGATATTAAAGTCATGCTCTTCCAGCTCCATATTACCCGATTCGATCTTTGAGAAATCAAGGATATCATTGATAACGGTTAACAAGGCATCGCCCGAGTGCTTAATGGTTTCTGTATACTCAGCCTGTTCATCGGTAAGGTCGGTATTGGCCAATAGGGTAGCCATGCCAATAACGCCGTTCATTGGGGTGCGTATTTCATGGCTCATAGTGGCCAGGAAAATGCTTTTGGCCTTGTTGGCATTTTCGGCTTCCTCGCGGGCTTTTTCTGCCGCTTCACGTGATCTTCTTTCTTCAATAGTAAGCTGTGTAATACTTTCTGTACGTTCTTTTACCAATTGTTCAAGATGTTCTTTTTGCCGCCTCACCGTGCGCATGCGGTATTTGAAAAAGCCGTAAATAGCAGCCACAACAGATAAAACAACCAGCAACTCAAACCACCAGGTTAACCAGAATGGTGGCACGATGGTTATCTGGAGCGGGGAGGTAACCGGCGACCACAAGCCCTGGCTGTTTCTGTATTTTAACAGTACATGATATGTGCCGTGCGAAAGATTGGTGTACGAAGCAGTGTTGTGATTACCTATATAGTTCCATTCCTTATCAAATCCTTCTAAATAATAGGCATATTGTTTCCTATCAGGAGAGGCGTAATCCAGGGCTGAGAACTCAAACGAAAAAACAGATTGTTTATAGGAAAGCACCAGTTTCCGGGTATCGGTAACATCATTTTTTAATGGCGAGGGGTCTTGTGAGTTTACAGCAATGGAAAGCGGCTTGTTAAATACCTGGAAAGAGGTAATAACTAATGGTGCAAACCCTACTTTTTTTAATATCTGATCTGGAGTAAATTCATTGAACCCATTAATACCACCAAAATACATTTTTCCATCATAAGTTTTTAACGCCGAATGTGGTTTATACTCATCACCCTGCAAGCCATCTTCAACTGTATAGTTAAGAAAAGACTTTGTTTCGGGGTCTAATTTAGATAAGCCTCCATTGGTGCTTACCCAGAGTTTGCCATAATCATCTTCTCTTACGGAGTAAATAATATCACTTGGCAGGCCATCTTTTTTTGTAAAAGTTGTGAAATGCTTTTTTAGCGGATCAAAAAGATCAAGGCCCGATAGGGTAGTGAGCCATAACCGGCCTTTACTATCTTCAAAAATATCGGTTACGCCATTATTACTGATGCTATTGGTTTTTTCGTCATGAACAAAACGTTTAAACTTGCCTGTTTTACGATCAAATAAATTTAAGCCACCATCAGAGGTTCCAATCCACAGATTGTTTTTGCTGTCTTCTAATAACGAATAGATCCTGTCGCTGCTAATGCTGTTTGGATCATACAAGTTGAACTTATAGTGGGTAAAAACTTTTGTTTTGTCATCATAACAATCCAATCCATCGTTAAAAGTGCTTAACCAGGTTTTTTTATCGCGGGTATGTAAAATGAAATAAATATTATCGCCGCCTATTCCCTGTGGCTTAGCCGGATTATGCTTAAAGTTGGTGAAAATGCCGGTTTTAGGATCAAGTATGCTGAAGCCATCTCCCCAGGTGCCAATCCATAATTTGCCTTCGGCGTCGGGCTTTACGGTAAGTACGTAGTTGCCCGTAATGCCATTTTTGCCATCGGTTGGTTGTTTAAAGCTTGAAAATGTTTTACTTATCGGGTCAAATTTATTTAAACCGCCGCCATCTGTCCCAATCCATATTTTATGGTCTTTATCCTCGGCCAGGTCAAGTACGTAATTATTGGACAGGCTTTCCTGGTGACTGTTGTGCCGGTATAGGTTGAAACTTGCGGTAGTTTTTTTGGATAGATTGATGCCGCCGCCAAACGCGCCTACCCACATGTTTCCAGACCGGTCTCTGCAAATACCATAAACCGAATTTCCGTTGATGCTGTTGTTATCAATCTCGTCATGCTGATAGGAAACAAATTTGCCGGTTTTTCTATTTAATACGCATAAGCCGCCATTTTCAGTGCCAATCCATAGGTTTCCATCCTCATCGTTATTAAGGCTGTAAATGGTGTTACTTGAAATGCTGCCGGCATCATTTTTATCGTGCAGAAAACGTTTGAATGTTTTATCTGTTCTGTTAAATAAGTACAGTCCATCTGCTTGTGTACCAATCCATAGCTGATGGAACTTATCTTCAAAAATAGCTACAACGTTGTTACCCCGGATTGCTTTAGTCGCCGGGTCATAATAGGGAAAATTTGAAAACTTGTTGGTTTTGCTGTTGTAAAGGTTTAAGCCCCCGCCACCGGTGCCTACCCATATATTGTGCTGTGAATCTTTGTAAACAGTGCGCGCATTATTATCGCTAAGCGTGCCTGCATCCTTATCAGAATGCATATGATGCTCAAATATATTACGTTTCAGATTGTAACGGTCAATGCCTCCGTTTTGAGTTGCCACCCATAAATTGCCATTATCATAAAGTAAGCGGTTGATAATGTTATTGATGATGCTTTTGGGGTTTTTATCGTCATGGAAATATCGTACAAAGCGGCCTGTACTTCTTTGGTACATGTTTAAACCGCCCGATGTTGATAGCCAGATATTGCCATTGTCATCTTCGGCAATATCGGTTATCGTGTTGTTACTTAAGGATGTACTATCTTTGGAATCATAGCGGTATTTTATAAACTGGTATCCATCATACCTGTTTAAACCATTACGGGTACCTATCCACATAAATCCCCGGCTATCCTGAAAAATGGAGTTAATATTAATCTGCGATAAGCCTTCGGCAGTACCTACATGCAAAAACTTAAGGCTTTCGTTTTGTGCATAACCATTAAACGGCATTAGGATGCAAATTAAAAATAAAGAGCAAACAATGGGTTTATAGTTTTGGAACAACCTTAGCATAGAACGTGATTTAACATTGAAAATACTGCGGAAACAGTAGGATTATAATAATTTGTATACGTTGTTTTTCACTAATTAGTTTCCTAAAGGTTTAAACAATTGTTATTGTAAAATGCCATTTAGTATTACCGATGATACAAAATTGTACTGTTTTTGACCCATTAACCGTTTTGTACAAAAAGTAAAATTTGTTACTGTTGCCTTATGCAAATGTTTGGCCTGTTGCAATTTAGGAAGTTGATACTCCCTTTATCTCTGAGGAAATTATATGCGGCATTAATGTTGAAAACATGTTGTTATGTTTTACTGAAAAGTAAACTAATAATTAAACATGATAATATGAAAACAAATTTAAAAAAAGCCACCTTACTCCTTACCGGAATTATGGTAGGTGGTAGATTATTCGCTCAAAGTCCTGATACTACAGCCGCAAAAGACTATGTTAAACCGTTCTCAGGTGGCAATCAATTACGCACCTGGTCAATAGGTGTTAACGGCGGTTTATTAACTCCGTTCACTATTTTTGGCAGTAACAACAAACAGGATTTTACCCATCCGCAAGAGCAAATAGGATATGGGGCTTATATTAAAAAGCAAATATTGCCTTCTTTTGGCCTGCAGGCAGATTTCCTTCGCGGTAAAGTTAAAGGTACCAGCAGTCAAACAAATGCTTTAGGCCAATCTACCTACTCGCAGTATGAAACTAATATTAACTGGTCTGCAAGTTTAAGTGCCAACATTACATTGGCTAATATTAACTGGCGCCATGAAAAGCCATTTATCCAGCCGTATTTAACCGTAGGTGCGGGTACTATGAATTACACCCCTAAAATTACTGAAACCGGTGGCCAGCAAACTAATTTTAAAACCACTGGCAACGGATCAATAAACGAAGTGTTTATTCCGGTTGGTCTTGGTTTAAAATTCGACCTTGCTCCAGGCGTAAATCTTGATTTAGGTTACCAGGTTAATTTTGTAAACTCTGATAATTTTGATGGCTACAAATTCGGAGCTACAAATGACAGATTCTCTTATGCACACATTGGTTTAGAGTTTGCTTTAGGCAGCCGTAAAAAGCCACAAATGGCTACTCATAACCCGGTAGCATCTATGCGTACAGAGTACTTATGGGAAAATGAACAAACTAAAACTGCTTTGCAAAAACAAATTGATGCAGAAAAAGCTAAAAATGATGAATTAAGAAATGATTTGAACACTACTAACGCAAACCTTGCTAAATTAACTACTGATAGCGACGGAGACGGTGTTGTAGATGTAAATGACAAATGCCCTAACACACCAGCCGGTACAAAGGTTGATGGTTCTGGATGTCCGCTTGCAAAACCAGAAGTTAAGGTGTATGTTACCGAAGAGGATAAGAAAGTGGTTAAAGATGCCATCAAAAACCTGGAATTTGATTTAGGCAAAGCTACAATCCGCGCGCACTCATTTCCAAGTCTTGATAGGGTTGCCGGATTATTGGTTGACAAAAACTTCAGCTTGAAATTAGCCGGACATACAGATAACACAGGTGCTGATGAATTAAACATGCGTTTATCAAAAGACCGTGCAGAATCAATTAAAGCTTACCTGGTAAGTAAAGGTGCAAATGCATCACGAATTGAAGCTACAGGTTATGGCGAAACACAACCAATTGCAACTAACAAAACTGCAGCTGGTCGTCAGGCTAACCGTAGGGTTGAGTTCACTTTATATTAATAGCAAAATCCTGTTAAACACAGGTTATGTAAAAGCCTCCCGATTTATCGGGGGGCTTTTTGCGTTGGTTTATATCTTACGTGCAGATAGCGTGTTACTTTGTGGGTGGGCAAAGCTGCATAAAGGTTACTATGCTGCTGGCCTCGTATGATTGTATATCGCCGGTAGGGCAGCTTACCGCGTAATTGCGATAAGTAAGATTGCGCTTTGCGTCGCGGTTTTTCCAGGCGGTATTTATATTGTTCTGTATCCAGCTTAAATATTGGGTTTGGCCTCCCTCTTTTATTAACTGCATCACATATTGGGCAAAAATGGCTTTTAGCACACCTTGCTCATTAAAATCGCCCTCGGCAGGGAGTATGCCATTGGTGCATAGGTTGTTCTTAACATAATCTGTATAAAGTTTGGCATCGTTAAGGTAAGTAGCATCTTTGGTTGTTTTATATAGTTCCAAAGCCGCGCCAATAGCCGTGCCCGAGTTATAAGTATAATCCTGACCACCCGCCGGATTGTTGCCAATTTTATTATCGTTCACTTTGCCCGATGCATCAACCAAATTGGTTTTGCTCCAGGCATAAATTGATTTAGCCTTGGTTAAGTAAGAGGCATCGCCGGTGATGGTATATAAGCGCATAGCGGCAATAACCGTTGGATAATTAATGCATGAGTTTTTACCGCTGTGATTAAAATCCCAATACATGCCGCCATTAACGGAATCATATGAGCCTGCCCAAACATGATCAAAACCGGCCTTGGCTTTTTCCAGGTATGTGGCGTTACCGGTAATTTGGTTGGCACGGGCCAGCGACATTATCCACCACATCATGTCGTCATAAATAAACCATACTGCCTTATTGCTCCAGTTATAGGCATCATAATGATCATAGTTTCCCTGGTATATATCATTTATCATGGTTAGCTGGGATTTGGCTTTGGTACGCTGGTATACGTTCATAGCCATATCCCAATAAATAGCTTGCGCCCAAATGGCAGCTACACCATCCTTTTTGGTTGTACCGTAATATAATTTGGCTGTGGGGTTATAAAAGTAACTGTTGAACGCATTGTAGGCAAGGTCAGCATCGCTCGTAGTAAAATTCTTGTCAATAGATTTAACGATAGCAGTTTTTGTAGGGGGGATGTTTTTGTCTTTACTATAGCTTACAAACGAGATAAGCAACCCGGGAATAAATAAGCATAACGATTTTTTCATAGTGGTGTTTTTAAATGGAATATAACCTAATATAGTGTTGGGGGCAAGTTTAAATAAGCAGGAACAGAAATTTCCGGTACTGCTGCAATTGCGTATCTATAGATTTGTCTGTAATTATCTACATCGCCGCCTTTTAGGCGCTCGCAAAGCACAATGTCATTAACGGTCATTTAAAATAGGTAACTGGATGTTGGCGGTACAATTATCGGTCAAAAAAATTGCTTATGCCAAATCGCCGTAAAAAAGAATTGTTCCCTGGAAAAATAAGCATGGATTGAAGGTGGACGTTTATTTGTTTTTCTTTTAAATAGATAATTATATAGTTTAACGATATAGGTTAAACTAATATAATTAAAACAGATAAAATTTAATATTCAACAGATAATACTTTGAAACTATAGGCGTTTGATAGCCAGTTTATTTATAAAATACCTAAAGCTAATTTATTATGTACCGGGAAGTAGTTAATGATGAAATATTAATAGTATAATCCATTATGATCTCTACATAATCCATTGTTGTGGCTGATTATTGCGTATATTTTTGAAATAAACATTAACTGCCCTCATTTTATTATACCTGCCGGGATATTTTTGCTTCCCGTAATCAAATCTTTTTTCCTCCTTTATGACATAAAAATTTCGATCAGAATACCTTGCTTCACCTTGCCTTATCTACCTTATAACACCTTTCACCTGCATGAAATTCCTGTTTACCTTATTATTCCTTGTAACCGGTGTGTCCATCGGTTTTGCCCAAAATCACGCGTCCATTAAAGGTCGGGTTATTGATTCCCTTGATGGAAAACCTTTAGAACTTAGTACAGTAGCCGCTGTTGATGTAAAGGATACCTCGTTAATTGCCTATACTTTAAGTAAAAAAACAGGCGAGTTTGAACTCAGTAGCCTGCCAGCCGGTAAAAAGTTAAAACTGATTATCTCTTTCACATCCCATAAAAGCTTTGTTAAAGTATTCAACTTTCAAAAAAATGAGGCGGTAGATCTGGGCAGCGTTTCATTGAGCAACAAAATGCTGGCCGAAGTAGTAGTTAGGGCCGAGCGCGTTCCCATCACGGTAAAAAAAGATACTATTGAATTTAGTGCCGAGGCGTTTAAAACCAGGCCCAATGCAGTGGTTGAAGAACTGCTTAAAAAGCTGCCTGGCGTACAGGTTAACGGCGATGGAACCATAACCGTTAACGGGAAGGGGGTAAGCAAGGTACTTATTGATGGCAAGCAGTTTTTTGGCAGCGATCTTAAAATAGCCACCAAAAATTTGGACGCTGCCATTGTAGCTTCAATACAGGTTTATGACGACAGGGAGAACGATCCAGACCATTTGATAAGCGATACCAAGGTTCAAAAGGTAATTAACCTTAAACTTAAAAGAGCCATAAAACGGAGCATGTTTGGTAAAGTATTTGGTGGTGCAGGTACCCGTGACAGGTATGAAAGCGGCGGCCTGTTCAACTTGTTTCGCGATACTTTGCAGGTAAGTATTATTGGGCTAAGCAACAACCTAAACCGCACGGCGTTTTCAAACGATGAGCTGTACTCACAAGGTGGCTTTAACCGTAGTGGGGGTAACAGTTTATACAATGGCACGGTTAATACCGGTGGCCAGGGCTGGGGAGGTATTGAAAAAATAACGTCGGGTGGGTTTAACCTCAATACCGATTATGGAAAAAAGTTAAAACTAAACCTGCTTTATTTTTATAGTCAAAAAAATAATGTCTCACAAAATTCCGCATTTATGCAGAAGTTTTTGGGCGATACTACCCTGCATTCCACTTCGAACAGTGAATACCGGTCAAACAATTATTCACATTCCATAAGCGGCTTAATGGATTGGAATCCCGATACCCTCAATACCATCCACTACGCGCCAAAAGTGATCTTTAGGCGCGATAATTCGTCAAGTACTTCGTTCTCTGATAACTTCAACAGTATTGATGGTCATTTGAGTACTGCAAGCGGTAATTCAAGCAATAGCGGGCATGGTGCGGAATTTCAACAGGATTTTTATTATAACAAGCGTTTTAAAGGCAAAAGAGGGGCATCTATAAATATTGGCCACAACCTGGCGTATAGCCCTAATAACTCACAAAACCTTAGTGTTAACAATCTTCACTCTTTTGTATCCGACCTAAAATCAGATACCTTAAAGCGACTGGGCAATGGTAAAAGCACTAATTTTTCGGCAGCATTAAACGGAAGTATCCGGTATCCGTTCAATAAAAAAATAATTGCCGATATCACCACATCGGGCAATTACAACCGATCAGGAGAGGAGAGTTACGTTTATGATTACAATAAAAGCACACGGGCTTATGATATATATTTGCCAAGCCAAAGCACCAATCTTAAGCGGAATTTATTTACAGAGGATGTGAAACCGGGTATTACATACCAGGCTACCAAAAGTATATCGCTAATTGCAGGCGTGTCATTTAACTGGCAACAGGCCGAAAATAAATTTATAACCGAAACCAATTATCATAATTATCTTTTTGTGCTGCCAACTGTAAGGCTGGAACTGGGCTCTGCATCTATTGGCTATAGCCGGTCGGCCAATTTGCCCAGCTTATCGTCATTGCAACCTCAAACCATTGTTTACAGCCCTTTGTACACCTTTACCGGCAACCCATTGTTAAAGCCTACTACTTATGATAATTTAAATGCAAACTATAACAAGTATTTCCAGGCGTCGCAGGTGAATATTTATTTTTATGGCAGCTTTTCAACCGAGCAAAATGCGGTTGTACAAACGCAGATTAGCACTGCTAATGGAGCACAGGCTACAAACTTTGTAAACCGCGATGGGCAACTCAATGTAAACCTATCCATGGGTTTGTATAAGCAATTTAAAAAAATGGGTAAATGGACGTTAAACGCCAACTCCTCGCTAAACGGATACTTTCGCCGTAACCTTAATATTATTAACGGTGTAGATGGTTGGCAGAAAAGCTATTCGCCGGGAATTGGTCAATTTATCAACGTAAACTGGAATGACAAGATAGAACTGAACACAAATGTTGGTTATCGTACAAACAATACACTGTATAATTATGGTGACCATAAAAAGGTACTTAGCAATAACTTTAACATGAGTAATAACCTGGTGGTACGCTGGCCCAAACGAATAATATGGGAAACCAAGCAGGATTTTAACTACAACTCGCAGGTGAGTAATAATTTTCAAAAGGGCATCAATGTAGTAAGCAGTTCTATAGCCCTGCAAATGCTTAGAAAAGATCGCGGCGAAATAAAAATAACCGGCTATGATCTGTTTAATCAAAATACCAGCGTATACCGCTATGCCGGCGATAATTCTATTTACGATGTGCAAAACAACACCCTGAAAAGGTATTTCCTGCTTACGCTTACTTACAAGTTTAATAGCATGAGTACTAAATAGGAGGGGATTGATATTTAAGCCTTTAATAGCTTAACTTCATCGTTACCTCTATTTTTCGCATTAAGCTATCCATTGTTCCAGGCAGTTAGAAAAAACATTTATATTTTTTTCTGAGTGCTTGGAATTCTCAATTATACTTGCGTACATTTGTAGTGCACTATCTAACTATAGCACTACAATGATAGAGATAAAAGATCTGCATTTCGGGTACCAAAAAAACAAGCTGCTTTTTAGTGGACTAAACCTCAAACTAACTAAAGGGCATATTTACGGCTTGCTGGGAAAAAACGGCGCCGGTAAATCAACCTTGTTAAAAAATATAGCGGGGTTGGCTTTTCCTTTAAAAGGAAGTTGTGCTTTTAATGGCATGAACGTTTCCGACAGGCCGGTTTCGGTACTTGAAGATATTTACTTCCTGGCCGAAGAGCTATTTGTACCTGATCTTACACCCGCCCAGTTTGTGGCCAATACGGCATATTTTTATCCCAACTTTAGCAAAGCCGATTTTTATCAATACCTGAGGGCTTTGGATGTGGATATTGATGCCGTTATGAATAAACAATCATACGGGCAGCAAAAGAAGGCCATGATAGCTTTTGGGCTGGCCACAAATACAGGGTTGATGATCATGGACGAGCCCACCAATGGGCTTGATATTCCATCTAAGGTGCAGTTCAGAAAACTCATCGCATCAATACTTACCGAGGATAGATGTATTGTAATATCCACACACCAGGTAAGAGATCTCGATAGCTTAATTGATACCCTGCTGGTATTGCATGGTGGCGAGATTGTGATCAATCAGTCCATTGATGATGTAATTGAAAAAATCACATTCGGCAGTTATTCAGATACAGAAGATCTGCCTGTTCTATATGAGGAAAATGGTCCGCGGGGTAAAAACGCCATCCTTAAGAATACTACCGGCGAGTATAGTAAGGTAGATCTGGAAATACTTTTTAATGCCATCATTGCCGATAATCAACCTGTTTTAAAAACTTTAAATGCATCAGTAAATGAATAATATTTTTAAGCCCGCACGTTTCGGGATGCTGTTTATTAAATTCACAGCGGAGCATTATAAAAGCTACCTGATGTCGTTGATTGTGCTCATGGGAGTACTGATGCTTGGCGGCAGCTTTATGGTGTACCTAATAAACGTACGTATGGAAATAAGCCTGCAATTATTGCTGTTATTGTGGGTTGTAATGTTTACCGGAACGGTATTTACAAGTACCATATTTGCTGATATAAATAGTAAAAAGGCCATTACAAGCCTCACCTTACCAGCCACACATTTTGAAAAGTACCTGGTGGCCTGGCTCTATTCCTTCGTTATATTCCTGGTACTGGTAATATCAGCTTTTTACCTGGTGATGTTATTTTTATTGAACATCAAGCATTTTCCTGGGGAGCAGCAAGAGGTGTTCAGCTTATTTTATAATGTAAATGGTTTAAGCACTAGCGTGCTTTTTGTACTGCTTACCATATATGGTGTATTGCACTCCATTGCTTTTTTTGGAGCCATCTATTTTAAAAAGATGCATTTTGTAAAAACAGCGTTGCTGTTTTTTATAGTTATAGGTGTTTTAATTATATGCAATAATTTGGTTATGCGGCAAATGTTAAACCGGGATATTATCCAGGTAATGCCGTTTAGCAATGTAGGGTTCATGGAAAAAGGAACCATGTATTCTGTTAACGTGTCGGGTTTTGTGTGGACGGGCCAGGTGGTGTTTGTAGGTATGGCTTTGTTTTTTTGGGTAGCCGCCTACTTTCGTTTAAAAGAAAAACAGGTATGATCTGGTTTAACTATGGAGTTTAAAGATAAGGATGCCATATACCTGCAAATAGCAGCCTATGTGAGCGAAAATATATTATTAGGTAAATGGTTGCCGGATCAAAAGATTCCGTCGACAAGGGACCTTGCTATTGAGCTGGAAGTAAATCCAAATACTGTTATCAGATCGTACGAGTTTTTGCAGAGCCAGGAGGTGGTTGTAAACAAACGCGGACTGGGAATATTTGTGGCGGCAGATGGCCCTCAAAAAGTTAAAGCCTACCGTAAGGAACGTTTTATTCAACAGCAGATGCCTGAGTTTTTTAGAAATATATACCTGCTTGATATAGATATTAAGGATTTAGAGGCTATGTACGAAAAATACAGATTGGCCATTGCTCAACCCAAAACAGACCCAAACAAATGAAGACGAGTACAAAAATATTTATAGCTGCCTTACTGTTCCTGGTGTTATCAATACTGGGATATGATTATTTGCTAAAAAAGGAATTTAATACCGGCAAGTATAAAGATGTATACGCCTATTACATCCCGCTTGATTTTAAAAACTTTGATGTGTTGGATATTAATGCGGGGCACATAGCCAATGTAAAATTGATACAAGGACCGTTTAGTGTGAAGATAGAATCAGACGCCCGGCATTATGTAAAAGTAAAACAAACGGGTACTCACCTTCAAATAGATGTGAACCTGGCAGTTGAACGTTACTACAACCACAATGCCCAACTGTTGCTGATATCTTGTCCCGATTTAAAAAGTGTGAATGTTAATGCTTTTAGTACGGTTAAAGGGCAAAAAATTATTGATACGGTAACCACAGAAGGCTGGAATTCGCGCGAGGTTTTGATTGATGGCTTTAAACAGGATAGCTTAACTATTACCCAAAGCTACGGGAGCCATGTAGTGTTGGCTAATAATCATATTCGATCTGTAAATGCTGCGGTAGGCGAAAGCCTTTTAAGTGGCTCCATACTCACTATTTTAAAAAACAACCGCTTTGAAAACGCCAAGCTGCAGATTTTAAACCGGAGCAAGCTCATTTTACACCAGGCAAGCATACAGCACCTGGATTATAGCATGGCCGATAGTACACAGCTACTTATCAATGGAGCGGCCAATAATACAATAAAACGATAATAGAAATACCTAACCACTTACAACTTATGAAATTAGTTATCAATTCACTTTCAAAAACCTATGCCAATGGGGTGCATGCTTTAAAGGATGTATCACTGACCCTATCAAATGGCATGTTTGGTTTGCTGGGACCAAACGGAGCGGGCAAATCATCCCTGATGCGTACCATAGCTACCTTGCAGGAAGCAGATAAAGGCAGCGTTTTTTTGGATGACCTGGATGTGCTGAAAAATAAAACCGAAGTAAGGCAATTATTAGGTTACCTGCCGCAAGAGTTTGGGGTTTACCCTAAAATATCTGCCGAGCGGATGCTTGATCACATTGCCCAGCTTAAAGGGATCGGTAATGCCGGCGAACGGAAGGACCTGGTAGGCAGCCTGCTTGAAAACGTGAACCTTTCAAAAGACAGGAAGAAGCACCTTGGCACCTATTCGGGAGGTATGAAACAGCGTTTTGGCATTGCCCAGGCACTGATAGGTAATCCTAAGCTCATCATTGTTGATGAACCAACCGCCGGACTTGACCCAGCCGAGCGGAACCGCTTTTATAACTTGCTAAGTCAGCTGGGCGAAAATACGATAGTGATCCTATCAACCCATATAGTTGAAGATGTAAGCACGCTTTGCTCCAACTTTGCCATCATTTGCCAGGGCGAGGTGTTGTATGCAGGCCAACCCGATACTGCTGTAAATGAGTTGGAAGGTAAAATATTTAGTAAAGCCATCAGTAAGCAGGACCTCAATTTTTACCAGGACGATTTTACGGTGATATCCACACAGTTAAAAATAGGTAAACTACATATCCGCGTGATACAGGATACTGACCCGGGGAATGGTTTTGTAGCGGTAAGCCCTGGTCTTGAGGATGTTTACTTCAGCAATATTGCTACCCGTGTAGATGTAAATACCATTTAACCCTCTTTAAATCACAACAATATGTTCTGGAAAATATTTATTTTCGAGGTGCAAAATCGCCTCAGGAGGCCCGCGGTGTACCTATATTTTGCGGCCGCGCTAGTTTTTACCGTAATGACCTTTGCCACCGGTTCATTACCTTTAGGCGAAAAAGAACACATCAATGCGCCTTATGTAATTGCCCTTTGGTGCTCGGGTATCACCATGCTTATGATGTTGGTAAGCTCGTCCATTATGGGGGTAGCTTTATATCGCGATATTGAATACAATACCAAAGACTATTACCTTACTTATCCCATCACCAAAACCGGCTATTTTTGGGGTAGATATTTGGGTTCGTTTTTATTTATGCTTTTTATAGCAAGCTCCATTATTATTGGGGCTTACATAGGTACTAAACTTGGTCCTTTAATGGGCTGGAAAGACCCTAAAGAGTACGGCCCTAATAAGTTGGTGTATTATCTGCACCCGTTTTTTACAATGGCACTCCCAAACCTGTTTTTTACCTCATCGTTGTTTTTTGGATTAGTAGCGCTTACCCGCAATGTAAAGGTGATTTATAGCGGTGGGATCCTGTTGTTTTTAGGCTATTTTCTTTCCATCTTTTTCCTTAATCACACTAATAATGCCACGGTAATTATTAATGCCGATCCTTTTGGTCTCAACGCGGTTCGGTTGCTTTCGGGTACGGCAACTTCAATTCAAAAAAACACAACCTTGTTTCCTATTGAAGGCGCCTTTTTATTTAACCGCATCCTGTGGACAGGTGTAGGGTTAGTCATTTTGTTGTTTACTTATGTGCGTTTTAATTTTGAGCGGTTCTTTAGCGGAAAACGGGATAAATCGGCTATTGATGATGTAGTATCAAAAGTAAAGCGTTCGCTCATCTTAAACTCCAAAGTTAGTTTTTCGGGCTCCTATAACCGCAATACCCTGTTTAGTCTTACCAAGGTGGAGTTAACCAACATTATCCGTGATAATTATTTCTGGATCATTTTATTAAGCGGTGTTGGTTTTCTGGGTTTTGTTTTCTGGATGGGTAATACAGAGTTTGGTGTATCCTATTTCCCGCGTACCATTATGTTGATGGATATATTTAATGATGTATTCCCGTTCTTCATATTTTTCATCATTATATTTTATACCGGCGAAACGCTTCACCGCGACAGGATAACCAGGTATGCTTTCATCAACGATTCTCTGCCGCCGCCAAACTGGGTGCTAAATGGCTCTAAACTCATCGCGTTGCTCATTCTTGGATTTGGTTTATCCCTGGTTCCCTTAATAACGGGGCTGGTGGTACAAACTGCAAAAGGGTTTTATCAGTATAACCTGTCTTTTTATTTGGTTTACGTGTTTACCATTGTAATGCCCCGCCTATTGGAGATGGTTATATTCTCGTACATGGTGCATGTGCTTATTAATAATAAATTTGTGGCACATGGGGTAGGGGTAGCTTTTTGGGTGCTGGTTTTTTTCCTGAATGTAACGGGCATGTTTAACTATAACCTGCTCATTTATTCCTATACACCCTGGTATGGCATCTCGGATATGGATGGATTGGGTCATATGCTGAAACCTATATACTGGTTTAACCTGTACTGGCTGCTTTTTGGCGGTCTGCTTATCATCCTTTCGGCATTGTTTTATTATCGTGGCGTTACCAGTTCATTTAAGGAACGGCTTCAGTTGCTGGCCGAAAGGTTTGATGCTAAAACTAAGCTATTTACTGCCGTATTAGTAGCAGCTTTTTTAGCCGTAGGCGCTTACAATTACTATAACATAAGTTATTTAAACAATTTTTTAACCCAGGGCGAAAATGAGAACAGGGCTATTATTTATGAAAAAACGTTAAAAAAATATGCCAGCCTGCCGCTACCCAAAGTAACCCGCATGGTAATAAATGCGGATATATTCCCCGATAAGCAGCAGGAATTTGTAAAGGCCTTTATCACCGTTTTTAACAGAACCGATAAGTCTATTTCAAAGGTGCTGATGGACGGCGATGAGCTTGCTGATTACTCCATTAAAATGGATGGTAAACCGGTGCCGTTTACTTATCCCTTAACCTACCAAAGGGGGATGTTCAATTGGTTCAGGCCAAAGCGGGATACAGCCGATTTTCGTTTGTACCAGTTTCAAAAACCATTAGCTCCCGGCGATTCGGCGGTGTTCGAGATTAACTCATCAGTTACCCACAAAGGTTTTGAAAATGGCTTGTATGCTAAAAACAGACTGCGTAACGGTACGTTTTTTAACGGAGGGTTGCCCGGTATAGGTTATGATGACGATGACGAACTGAACAGCAATTACGTGCGTAAAAAAAATGGCTTGCCAGAGAAGCATGAAGATGAAATTGCGCAGAACAACCCGGTTGGTATTAGCACGCTAAAATCGGGCAGCGCTTCTGATCTTCTGAGCATAGATATTACAGTGAGCACATCAGGCGATCAAACAGCCATAGCTCCCGGCGAACTGCAAAAACAGTGGCAACAAAATGGCCGGAATTATTATCGTTATGTACAAACGCAACCGGGTATGTATGCTCCATTAGCTATTGTATCGGCAAAGTATTCGGCATCGCATGATAGTGTACAGCTTGATCATAAGGTTGATATCAATATCTATTATCATCCTGCTCATAATGCCAATATAGGGCGGTTTATGGCGGCATATAAAGATGGTCTTCGTTATTATTCCACAGCTTTTGGGCCATACCCTTTCAAAAATATCCGCCTGGCCGAAACCTCTGTATACGGCCCTCATGATGCTTCATTAAATACGATGGATACCTATGCCGAGTATTACGCGTGGAACGCTGATTTTAAAGACCCTAACCAGTTTGATTTTTGCTATTTTAATACCACGCGCGAACTGGCCCAGCAATGGTGGCGTTACCAGGTAGCACCTAATAGTACCGTAGGATCGTTGGTAATTCCGGAAGGATTGGCAACCTACAGTGCCCTGGTAATGGCCGAAAAGAAATACGGGAAAGATAACCTGAAATGGATCTTGTTAGATCAGATTGACTTTTACTCGTTTATCAGGCGGCGCATGGAAGACAAAGAACACCCGCTAATAAAGGCTGATAAATGGTTTGAGTGGGGCGGCAAAGCCGGTTTGGTGCTTTACACGTTGAAAGATCTCATGGGCGAAGATAGTTTAAACGCCGCCCTGCGGGAGTTTAAAGATGCCTATCAATTTAAAAGTAAGCCGCCCTTTGCAGGCAGTAATGATTTGTACCGATACCTGCAAAAGCACGTGCCCGATTCATTACAGTATTATTTAACCGATACGTGGCAAAAAATTACCCTGTATGATAATAAGGTGACCGAAGCTAAAGCTATACCAACAGGTAACAAAAATGAATATAAGGTAACCTTAAAGGTAAATGTTGAAAAGGTTTGGATAGATAAAAAGGGCAATGATATACCGGCCAGGAACATGAACGATTATATTGATATAGGGGTATTTGCTGCTAACAGTACTAATAGGGAAGGCCGCATGGTTACAAATCCACTTTACTTTAAAAGATATAAATTAACGGCTGGCCCGCATACCATAACTGCTATTGTTAAAGGGAAACCAATAAATGTGGGTATAGATCCATATAATAAACTGATTGACCGCATGCCTAATGATAATTCGAAAGATCTTTAATCGTGATGATTCATTAAATTTTTACGCTGCCGGATAGCATTGCACCATAATTAAAAAGTCAGCTGCTTTTACATAAAGGTAGCTGGCTTTTTAATCAAAATGCTTTATGGGCATCTAAAACAACAGCCATATTTATTTTGTGGCAATAATAAAATTCGCCGTTACTTTAAATCATTTTCAACTAACGTCCTATCAACCCAAAGTCAAAAACTGCAACTTGCTGTTATTTAACAAACTGGATTGCTACTTTTGCGGCTTCATAATTTTATTACCCCATGGCAAATTACAGCGACCGCATAGAACTTTTAAAAAAACAGATTAAGCCTTTACGTGATCAACTAATTCAACATGAGCTTTATAAAAACATCAATACCCTTGATGAGCTTACCGTTTTCATGGACCACCACGTATTTGCCGTTTGGGATTTTATGTCGCTGTTGAAATCGTTACAGCAAAAACTTACCTGTACGGTTACTCCATGGATGCCAACCGGGAATGCAAACACACGCTACCTCATTAATGAAATTGTAACCGGCGAAGAAAGTGATGTAGACGAAGAGGGTAACCGTACCAGCCATTTTGAACTGTACCTGCGCGCCATGCAGCAGGCCGGCAGCCAGGCAACAGCCATTAGCAACCTGTTTGATGAGTTAAACTTTGGCAAGCACATTGATGAAGCTTTGATCATTGCGGAGATTCCGTTGGCTACGCGTAACTTTATGCAGCATACTTTTGATGTTATCGGCACTAATAAAAATCATGTGCAGGCAGCTGTATTTACCTTTGGTCGCGAAGATTTAATACCAGATATGTTTTTAAGTATTGTAAAGGAGATTAACAAACAACTGCCCGGCAAGGTTGATATCCTGTTATATTACCTTGAACGCCACATTGAAGTTGATGGCGATCACCACTCGCAATTAGCCTACCAAATGACGGCCGAGCTTTGTGGCAATGACGACCAGAAATGGGAGGAAGCAACTGCCGCGGTTAAAGAAGCTTTACAGGCCAGAATTGCTTTATGGGATGGCATATTGACGGCCATTAAAGCCCCGGTAGGTGTGGAAGATTAATTCTTTTAATTTCTCATCATGAATTGTGAAATTTCGCGCAACTCTGAGGTGAAATGACGTTTAAAAAAGGGGCTGTCCTGCTGAGCCTGTCGAAGCATGTGGGCAAGGGCCTCTGCACACGACTCTTCGACAGGCTCAGAGTGACAGGCCATTTTGAATCCAATTACGGCTAACAAACTTGTCATAGGTAGTTTTAATTTAGGTGAACTCTGAAGGGGAAATGATGATTTGAAAGATTTGTCATCCTGGACGATAGTGAAGGATCTATTCGCAGACTATACAGGGCGGAGAAGCATGGCGAATAATAGATCCTTCACTATCGTTCAGGATGACAAAGAGTTTTTTTGCAACAATTTGTCATAGGTAAGAACAAAGCAATAACGGCTTCTATAAGTAGATTGCTATTTAATATACCTTATTCAACTCATCCATTAACTGCTTACTTATCCTGTTAAAGTAGCGCCTTACGCCAAAGCCCATTACGGTTTGGATACCGCGGGTAGCATTGGTTAAAAACACCTCATCGGCCTCGTATAATATATCGGGGTTTATCTGGGCTTCGGTAATTTGAATGTTATTATCCTGTGCCAGCTTGATCACCACCTGGCGCATAACACCTTCTACGCAGCCTTCGCTTAGTGCGGGGGTATATAAATGGTTTTGGTAATGGATAAATATGTTGGAGCTGCTGGCTTCGCATAAAAAACCATTCTGGTTGAGGAGGAAAACATCATCCAGCTTGTTTTGCGTTTTGTAGATACCCGCCATTACGTAAATAAGCGAGTTGCAGGTTTTGATGTTGGATAGATAGTTTGATGGCTTGGGCAGCTCGGTAAATACATCCATGATGAGGCCCTTCTCATTCAAAAAATAACGGGGTTCTTCAGATGCGGTTAGTTCCAGGCAGTAGCCCATTTTATTTTGCGTGGGAGTATACAATCCTTCGGCATCACGATAAACGGTTAAACGCAGTCTGCCATGTTTCGCTTTGTTCCGTTTGGCCAGCTCCTCCACAATCTCCTTCAAAAACCAGGCATCCATTTGCGAGTAACCATCAATTTTAAGGGCCTTCATTCCGCGTTGTAAGCGGTCGGCGTGCAAATCGGCAAACTTTAGCTGCCCTTTCATCAGGCGCATACTCTCAAACAGGCCATCGCCGTATTTAAAGGCACGGTTGGCTATAGTAAGCAGCTGACTATTTTGAGGAAGTATCTGTCCGTTAAAATTGATAAGCACAGGCGTCATTTTTAGATATGAGATATTAGGTTTGAGATTTTGACTTTTGGTGTAAACTAATTTGTTATTTGGTTGGATTTTATCTCCTATCTAACGTTTAATATATAAATTTTGGATATTAGGTTTGATACTTTGTTTAATGATCAAGTCTGTTCATTTGTTTTTTCTCAAATCTCGTTTCTCACATCTGTAGTGTACTTACGCCATTTTAGCAGTACGCTTTCAAAATCGGGTGGCAAAGGTGACTCAAAAAGGATTTGTTTTTTGAGTGTGGGGTGTAAAAAGCCCAGTGTTTGCGCATGAAGCGCCTGCCGGGGCATCAGCTCAAAACAATTTTCAACAAATTGCTTATATTTGCTAAACACGGTACCTTTTAAAATTTTATCACCACCGTAAGTTGCGTCACTAAAAAGCGGATGGCCAATGTGGCGCATATGTGCCCGTATCTGGTGCGTGCGGCCTGTTTCCAGCTGGCATTCAATCAGGGTAACATAACCCATGCGCTCCAATACTTTATAATGCGTTACAGACCATTTTCCTTTTTCGGGATCATCATATATAGACATTACCCTTCTATCAGCAATACTGCGGCCAATATAGCCTGTTACCGTGCCATCCTGTTCCAGATCGCCCCAAACCAAAGCAATGTATTTACGGGTGATGCTATGATCAAAAAATTGTTTGGCCAGCCAACTCATGGAACGCTCGTTTTTGCTGATAAGCAACAAACCCGATGTATCTTTATCAATCCGGTGCACCAAACCTGGCCTTCCATCATTACCCGGCAGGGTAGGGAGTTGCTGAAAATGGTAAACCAATGCATTAACCAATGTGCCGGTGTAGTTATTATAACCGGGGTGCACAACCATACCTGCGGCTTTATCTACAATCAATACATCGTGATCCTCGTAAACAATATTAATGGGGAGATTTTCGGGATAAACCTCGGTATCACGCGGCGGATGTGGCAATACTACTGATATTACATCTAAGGGTTTTACGCGGTAGCTGCTTTTAATGGGCTTATCATTTACCAGCACATTACCAAGCTCAATAGCGTTCTGGATGCGGTTACGCGATGCATTCTCCACCCTGTGCATCAAAAACTTATCAATACGCAACAGGGATTGACCCTTGTCAACCACAATACGTAAGTGCTCAAATAAATCCTGTTCTTCCTGCTCTATCAGCTCGGGTTCGTATGCCATTTGAGGGCAAAAGTAATCGTTTTTTGTGTAGGTTAAGTGTAATATTGCAATAGCATTAAGTACAGGTTATTTTATGAATATTGATTTGGAGATTTTTAGTCCGGTACACCAGGTCACGAACCCTTTATTTGATGAGCATGGTGTAAAAGTTTTTTTAAAACGCGACGATCTGATACATCCCATGATATCGGGCAATAAATGGCGTAAATTAAAATACCTGCTTAAAAATGCACAGGATAAGCAGAAAAATCATTTGGTAACATTTGGCGGGGCTTACTCCAATCATTTACTGGCTACCGCAGCCGCAGCCGCGAAGTTTGGGTTTAAGGCTACAGGTATTGTGCGGGGGGAGGAAGTTAAAAACGATACCCTGTTTTTATGCAAGCTGCACGGCATGCAATTGATATTTACAGATCGGGATAGTTATCGGGATAAACAAGCACTGTTTCATAAATACTTCGGAGATGATGAGGACGCTATTTTTATTGATGAGGGCGGTGCATCTGCAGAAGGAGCCCTGGGCTGCAGCGAGCTGGTTGACGAGCTTACAGATGCCTATGATCATATTTTTTGCGCCTGCGGAACCGGAACTACTGCGGCCGGCATTATTAACGGTCTAAACAATCACCAGCTTAAAACCCAATTTAACGCGATACCTGTTTTTAAAAATGGTGGGTTTATAAAGGATGAGATTGACCGGTTTTTAACCGCTCCCGCCGAATACTCTCTTCATACCGATTATCACTTTGGAGGATACGGCAAAGCTACTGATGAGCTGATCAGTTTTATAAAACAGTTTGTGGCCACTACCGGGATAGTAATTGAACCCATTTATACCGGTAAAATGGTATATGCGCTATATGATTTAATCGGTAAGGGCTATTTTAAAGCAGGAAGTAAAATATTGGCTATACACAGTGGTGGCATCTGGGGTTTGCTGGGGATGAAGGATAGGTTTTAGATTACAGATGTGCAAATTTTAGATGTGCAGATTTTAGATGATGTATTGGTAGCATCTTTAAAATAATAAAGTCATTGGTACATATTTGCCGGGGCTCGGCTCCTGAGCGATTAATAATTTTGAAATTTCTTCTCAAACGAATATTAAAATCCATCAGGAAAAGGAGTTTTTTTTGATGTAAGGCGAAAGTTTTTTTATTAAAATGTGGTGTACCGGTTTGGCCTTTGGTACAAAAAGTAACTTTAAACAATTTAAAGTTACTTTTTTGTCAATCGGTTCAAAAACCGCCTAAATTTGGTTTTTTGGGGCTTTTTATTAAATTTGTGTAAACCAAAATTAATATGTACAACCTACTTGTTTCTCCCCAAAACGTGCAGGCTTCTTTGCAGAAGCATGTACTTGCCGATGGCTTCGATCTCACTTTTGACATGGAAAAAAGTAAGGGTGTGTATATTTATGATTCAAAGAATGATCGTACCCTGCTTGATTTTTTTACATGCTTTGCATCGGTGCCTTTAGGTTACAATCACCCCAAAATGCTGAACGATGAGGAGTTTAAAAAAAACCTTATGCTGGCAGCTTTAACCAACCCATCAAACTCTGATATTTATACCACGCAATACGCCCAGTTCGTTGAAACTTTTTCGCGGGTGGGTATTCCTGATTATTTGCCGCATGCTTTTTTTATAGCGGGAGGTTCGTTGGCTATTGAAAACGCGCTTAAAACCGCTATGGACTGGAAGGTTCAAAAAAACTTTTCCAAAGGTTATACCAAAGAGCGTGGTTTTAAGGTGATTCACTTTGAGCATGCTTTTCACGGTCGCTCTGGTTATACATTAAGTTTAACCAATACTGTGCCTAATAAAACTAAATGGTTTGCCAAGTTTGATTGGCCCCGCGTATCTGTACCTTACATGAATTTTCCTTACAGTGATAGCAATCATGAGGATCTGCTGCAAAGAGAACTACTTTCTGTAGCGCAGATCAGGAAAGCATTTGAAGATAACAAGGATGATGTTTGTGCAATTATTATAGAGCCTGTACAATCAGAAGGTGGTGATAACCATGTACGCAAGGAGTTTTTAGAAAAACTCAGAGAACTTGCCGATGAGTATGAAGCCATGCTGATATATGATGAAGTTCAAACAGGAGTAGGCCTTACAGGTAAATTTTGGTGCCATGAACATTTTGGTGAAAAGGCAAGGCCTGATATTTTGGCCTTTGGTAAAAAGATGCAGGTTTGTGGCATACTTTGCAGCAACCGCGTTGATGAAGTGGAAAACAATGTTTTCCATGTTTCGTCACGGATTAACTCCACCTGGGGAGGCAGCTTGGTTGATATGGTTCGATCATCAAAAATCATGGAAGTGATAGAAGAAGATAACCTTTGCGATAATGCGGCTCAGATGGGCGAATACTTACAAAATCAGTTAAGGGATATCGCCGGCATGCTTCCTATAATAAGTAACGTGCGGGGCAAGGGTTTATTAACAGCCTTTGATTTTCCTGATAAAAACAGACGTGATGCATTCATTAACAAAGGCTTAGATAATAATATCATGTATTTAGGTTGTGGCGAAAAGAGTATTCGTTTCAGACCGGCCCTTATTATTGAAAAAAAACATATAGATACAGGTTTAGAAATGTTGGAAAAAATATCTAAATCGCTGTAATATAGTGTAATAAGTAACTCTGTTAGTTAATTATCAACACAGAAACAGCCTTAGTATTTAATATTTGCTTATGACATTAATCATCCTGGAAAGCACAAATTAATAATATAAACTATTTTTTTACCAAAATAGGCTATATTTTTAATTATTATTCGGATTAAATTTGTACTATCCTTTATTAGATCAAATCTAATTCATCATGAGCAAACATATAGAGAAATTAAAAAAACAACTTGTTGAGGTAGCAGAAGTTGTTAACTCATTTCAATCAGAAGCTGTACAGGTAAGAATTATCGACAGGCTACTGGATGTAATGATTGAGGGCGAAAAAGCAGATGCTGAAGGATCTGAGATTTTTAGCAAAAAAGGCCGTAGGATGCGCTCAGAGGATGAAAACTTTGCAACGCCGGGCCGAAAAAAACCAGGAGCAACTAAAATATTGAACCAGTTATTGAGTACCGATTTCTTTGATACCCAGCGTTCCATATCATCAATTGCCACTTATTGTAAGGATCAGTTTGACTCCGACTTTAAAACTTCTGAACTATCGGGCATCCTTTTAAAGCTTGCGAACGAAAATAAACTAAGAAGAGAAAGAAGTAATGAGAACAATCGTTTTGAATATATTAAAGCTTAAATATTTAACTAATATTATAAAATAAGCCGCTATCTTATTAAAGATTAGCGGCTTGTTTATTTATAGTTAAATAATATATTATTTTAAAGCAAATAAATTATCTACACCTAAAATTTTCCTGCTTGTATACCCTTCTGCATATTTAACACCTATGCTTTTACCAAATTCGCTTGCACGGGCAGCCACCACATTAATAAATTCGGGCGATGATATGTAGGTTTGGGGTTCATCGCTCCACTCAGGATTAAAAAACTGGGAGCCGTAAGCACGGATACTTTCTATTTTTTTGTCCCAATATTCAGTAACATCTACCAAGATATCAGGCCTGATATAATTATCCTGTATAAAGTGAAGTACCAGGTTTGGGCGCCAGGCCAACTGCGGGTCACCATTGTCGTCAACGGTTTCTATTTTGCGCAAGCCTGCTAAAAACGCCGAGTGCTCAACCAGCTCATTAGCCCGGCCATGATCCGGGTGCCTGTCATGATAAGCGTTGGTAATTACAATTTTTGGCTGATACTTGCGAATTGTAGAGATAACCTGTAGCTGGTATTCTTTTGAGTTTTCAAAAAAGCCATCGGGGATGCCTAAATTTTCTCTTATGGCAAGGCCTAATATGTTTGCCGCCGCTGTAGCTTCCTGCTCGCGGATCTCTGCCGAGCCACGCGTTCCTAACTCGCCACGGGTAAGGTCAACGATGCCTACTTTATGGCCCATGGCTATATGTTTCAAAACGGTGCCTGCGCAGCCAAGTTCGGCGTCATCAGGGTGTACCGATAAAACTAAAATATCTAATTTCATTATTGTATTTGTGGTTATTGAGCGGTTGATAAAAGACGCTCTATTTTCTTCCTGATCTTTGAAGATGTTGGTTTGGTAAAGGGATAATAAAAGTCAGTAACATGGCCGTCCCTGTTGATTAAAAATTTATGAAAGTTCCATCTCGGGACTGATTTAAGCGTGCCATTTTCTTTTTTATCAGCAAAAAACTGGTATAAAGGATGGGCAAATGGTCCGCGTACCCTTATCTTATCAAATACCGGATAGTTTACACCCATGTTTGCACAAAAAGCGTCAATAGCAGCGCCTTCCAGCGGCTCCTGGCCGCCAAAATCATTTGAAGGGAATGCGAGTATTTCAAAATCCGTATTAATAAAGGCTTCTTTTAATGATACAAGATCATTATACTGTGGGGTAAAGCCGCATTGGGAAGCGGTGTTAACGATTAAAAGTACTTTATTTTTATAAGCCGATAGACTGATTTCATCACCGTTTAACTTTTGAATGTTAAACTTGTAGACGCTTGTAGTATCCATTATTAGAAGTTAGTGGAATTGTATCCGGCCTGGGTAAGGATGGCCTCGATATCTCTCTGCTCCTCAGGATCGTAAGTTTCTTTAAGGTTATGGCCAAATATGCTGGCTACGGATTGAAACATAAATGCTTTAAAACCACCTTTAAGCTCTTTAACCATAGTATAACTGGTAGTGCCGGTTTCCCGGTCAATTAACTTGATTAAAACTTCACCCTGACTAATTGTCAGATTTTTTATTTCCTTATTAAACAATGTTTTAATTTCTGTTTCGCAGGTGCCAATCAGCTCTTTCTGCTTCTTTTTATCACCGGTAAGTGCCAGGTCGCGTTGTAGTTTAGCATATCGCTGGCCTGCAAAACGGGCATACGGTAACACCTTCATCACATTATACCTTAAACGGCGGTAATTATCTCTGTCGGCATCGCTGGCAAATATTCGGGTATCAACAATTCTTACAGGGGCGCATACCACCCACGGAACCAATTCTCCGTCAATACTTGTTACCGCAACTCTTATGGTATCATTTTTGCCTACAATCATAAGTGCAGGTTTATCTGATTGGGCTTTTACCTCGCCCATAATGCAACAAAACATCAACAGAAAACCAATAAATTTCATAATTTTACTTAATACAAAATTAAAGCAAATTTTTGTGGTATTTAAATATAATCTGTAATAATAATTTTTATTACGGATTTATCCATTTTTTTTTACCACATATATTCATATATGAAAGAGATAGTGATTGATCTGGAAGCAGAAAAAAATGAGATATTAAAAAGATATCGTGCTTTACTACGTGCCTGTAAATCAACCTTGCAAAAGGGGGATAAGAGAATGATTCGCAAGGCATTTGATATGGCCCTTGAAAGTCATAAAGACATGCGCCGTAAAAGCGGCGAACCCTATATATACCATCCTATTGCCGTTGCGCAAATTGCTGCCGAAGAAATTGGCCTTGGTACCACTTCAATAGTTTGCGCCCTGCTGCATGATGTGGTTGAAGATACCAACGTAACGCTGGATGAAATTGAGATGGAGTTTGGTAAAAAGGTAGCCAAAATCATTGATGGCTTAACCAAAATATCGGGCGTGTTTGATACCAACAGCTCTTTACAAGCCGAAAACTTTCGTAAAATGCTGCTCACCCTGGCCGATGATGTCAGGGTTATCCTGATAAAACTGGCCGATAGGTTACACAACATGCGTACCATGGAGTTTATGCCGCGTGACAAGCAGCTTAAACTATCATCAGAAACCGTTTATCTGTATGCCCCTCTTGCGCACAGGTTGGGTTTGTATACCATAAAGTCTGAACTGGAAGATCTGTCCATGAAATACATGGAGCGGGAAACTTACCAGTTCATCAAAAAGAAACTGAATGAAAAAAAGGCGGAGCGTGAAAGATTTATTCGCGATTTTACTGAGCCGGTAACCAAGGTTCTGGAAGGCCAGGGATTACATGCTGATGTTTTTGGTCGCCCAAAATCTATCCATTCCATTTGGAATAAGATGAAGAAGAAATCTATCCCTTTTGAAGAGGTATATGATCTGTTCGCCATCAGGATAATTCTGGATAGTGCCCCTGATCAGGAAAAGGCTGATTGCTGGAAAGCTTATAGTATAGTTACCGACCAATACCGCCCAAATCCCGATAGGTTACGTGACTGGATATCATCGCCCAAGGCAAATGGTTATGAATCATTGCATACTACCGTTATGGGCCCCCGGGGCCAATGGGTGGAGGTGCAGATACGTACCAAAAGGATGAACGAGATTGCCGAAAAAGGCTTTGCCGCTCACTGGAAATATAAGGAATCATCAACCGATAGCGGCCTTGATCAATGGGTGCAAAAGGTGAGGGATATGCTTAAAAATCCCGACTCCAATGCGCTCGACTTTCTTGATGATTTTAAAATGAACCTTTTCAGCGATGAAATCTTCATTTTTACCCCAAAGGGAGCGCTCATCCAGTTGCCATTAAACGCTACCGCGCTTGATTTTGCTTTCGAGATTCATACCGACGTTGGAGCCAGCTGTATTGGCGCCAAGGTGAACCATAAACTGGTGCCGTTAAGCTACAAACTGCAAAACGGTGACCAGGTGGAGATCATTACATCAGGTAAGCAAACACCTAAAGAAGACTGGCTTAACTTTGTTGTTACTGCCAAAGCCAAAGCCAAAATAAAATCGGCATTAAAAGAAGAGAAACGTAAAATTGCTGAGGATGGCAAGGAGATACTGGAGCGCAAAATGAAATCGCTCAAGATCACTTACAATTCTGAGAATATACATAAGCTCAGCTATTTTTTCAAGCTGCAATCTACCCAGGATCTGTTTTATAACATCGCGAAGGGTGTTATTGATATGAAGGACCTGAAAGAATACCAGGCATTTGAGAAAATTGTTGAAAACAAGCCGCAGGATAAAATTGAGCAGGAACAGGTTCAAAGCCTTATCCGCAACCTGAAATCAAAAGACAGCGATATGCTGCTGATTGGCGAGGACATGCAGAAAATTGACTACAAGCTGGCCAATTGCTGTAACCCAATTCCTGGTGATGATGTGTTTGGCTTTGTTACCGTTAGCGATGGTATTAAAATTCACCGTACCAATTGCCCTAATGCCGCCAAACTGATGGCCAATTACGGCTACCGTATAGTGAAAGCCCGCTGGACCAACCAACAGGAACTGGCATTTTTAACCGGTTTAAGGATAACCGGTATTGATGAAGTTGGCCTCATTAATAAGCTTACTACAGTTATATCAACGGATTTTAAGGTGAATATTCGCTCTATTACTGTTGATAGCGACAATGGGATTTTTGAAGGATCAATCATGGTATATGTAAATGACACCAATCACCTCGAAAACCTGATCAAGAAAATAAAATTGATTAAAGGTGTTACCGGCGTAAACAGGTTTGATTCGGCTATTGAAAAAGCATCTTGAGGAAGAGAGTCAAGAAATAAGAATCAAGACGGGAGAACGCGTTTTCATTAAAAAATGTCTTAATTCTTGATTCTTGCCTCTTGCCTCTATCTTAACAAATTATTAATAACTTTGCCTGCTTAACAGACTATTATGCCCCAGCCGGATACTATAGCATTGGTTAAAAAAATTTTTGAGGCCTACCTTGAAAATAAAAACCTGCGCAAAACGCCAGAGCGTTTTGCTATTCTCGAAGAAATTTACTCTCGCTCAGATCACTTTGATGTGGAATCACTATACATCCACATGAAAAATAAAAAATACCGGGTTAGTCGTGCCACTGTTTATAACACGCTTGAGCTGTTGGTATCATGTGATTTGGTTACCAAACACCAGTTTGGTAAAAATATGGCACAGTTTGAAAAATCATACGGCTACAAGCAGCATGATCACATCATTTGTATCGACTGCGGCAAAGTGGTTGAATTCTGCGATCCCCGTATTCAGCAGATCCAAAGCATGATGGGCACATTGTTGAAATTTGAAATCAATCACCACTCTTTAAATCTTTATGGAAACTGCGAGAAATTAAGAGCGGGTTTTTGTGACAGAAAAATATAACTTTGCCACCTTTCTTATTTAAGTACTGAATTTACAATAACATAAATGGCTGTTGACGTATTATTAGGCCTCCAATGGGGCGATGAAGGTAAAGGAAAAATTGTTGATGTGCTTAGCGCAGGTTATGACCTGATTGCACGTTTCCAGGGTGGCCCTAATGCAGGGCATACTTTGGAGTTCGACGGTAAAAAATTCGTTTTGAATACCATTCCTTCAGGTATATTTTTTGAAAACACGATGAACCTTATTGGTAATGGTGTAGTGATAGATCCTATTACACTTAAAAAGGAAATTGATAAGCTGAAAGATGCAGGTCATGATCTTTTAGCTAAAAAGAATCTTCTGATAGCCAAAAAGGCTCACCTGATATTACCAACCCACCAATTACTGGATGCTGCATCTGAGAAAAAAATGGGCGAAGGTAAAATTGGTTCAACCTTAAAAGGGATAGGACCAACCTATATGGATAAAACCGGCAGGAATGGTTTACGCATTGGCGATATCACCCTGCCCGATTTTAAGGAACGTTACCAGAAACTGGTTGATAAGCATACTGCTATGCTACAGGCCATGTATGGTGAGGTTGCAGATTTTTCTGAACGCGAGCAGGCATTTTTTGAAGCCATAGAGTTCATTAAAGGATTTCCGTTGGTTGATTCTGAGCATTTGGTAAACGACTATATTAAAAAAGGCAAAAAGGTTTTGGCCGAAGGCGCACAAGGCGCTATGCTGGATATCGATTTTGGTTCATATCCTTTTGTTACTTCATCCAATACAACTGCAGCCGGCGCTTGTACCGGTTTAGGTATAGCGCCACAGCAAATTGGTGATGTGATAGGTATTTTTAAAGCTTATTGCACCCGTGTGGGTGGCGGTCCGTTCCCAACAGAGCTGGAGGACGAAACAGGCGAAGAATTGCGCCGCATAGGTCATGAATTTGGTGCTACTACAGGCAGGCCACGCCGTACCGGCTGGATTGATCTGCCTGCATTAAAGTACGCTATTATGCTTAACGGTGTTACCCAACTGGTAATGACCAAGGCCGACGTATTGAGTGGTTTTGATAAAATATACGCTTGTACGCACTACAACTATTTAGGCGAAAAAATTGACTATATGCCTTATGATATCTGCTCGGTTAGCCCGGAGCCGATATTAAAAGAAATTGACGGATGGAACGAGGATTTAACAGGTATCACCGAATTAAATGAGATCCCTGCTAAACTGCAGTTATACATTGATTATCTTGAAGCAGAATTGGGCGTGCCTGTAAAATACCTTTCGGTAGGACCAGACAGGAAACAAACTTTGGTATTGCACTAATTTTAACCCGCTGTAGGTTTGCATATCACAAACTTTAAAACATAATATTATTAAAAGGTCGGTTATCCCGGCCTTTTTTCGTTTACTTGGTTATTTTTGCAAGGTGATAGTACAGGTAGATCATCTGCAAAATTTTAAGCATAAAGCCTTACAATGGGCCCAATCATTTAACGCGGTTTGTTACTTTGACTCCAACGGCTTTGACGATCCGTATTCTAAATTTGATACCCTGATAGCAATAGGTGCTAAGGCCGAGATCACCGCTTATGCAGGCAATGCTTTTGATGAACTCGAAAAGTTTCGTAAAAAAAACGAGGGCTGGATCACTGGTTTTTTTGGTTACGATCTGAAAAACGAAGTTGAAAAACTATTCTCCCAAAATGCTGATGGCCTGCAATTTCCAGATCTTTATTTTTTTTCACCCAAACATCTCATCATTATTAAAGATGAAAAAGTAAAGATCATAAGTGATGATGAGCAGCAGGTTTTAGCACTCATTGAACAGGAGGAATTAAATGCTGGCTCCGCCCAGCCTAACATTGATTTGCAGGCCCGTTTTAGTAAACAGGAATATATTGATGCGGTAAATGGCATAAAGGAACACATTAACCGGGGCGATATTTATGTAACCAATTTTTGCCAGGAGTTTTTTGCCGAGGGTATAAATATCAATCCCTTACCTATATTTTTACAGCTGAACAGCGTTTCGCCCAATCCGTTCGCTACCTTTTTTAAGTGGCAGGATAATTATATTCTTGGAGCTTCGCCCGAGCGGTTTATGGCTAAGCGCGGCAACAAATTAATTTCGCAGCCTATAAAAGGTACTGCCAAAAGAGCTGCTGATTTTAAAGCTGATGAGGAGGCTAAACAGGAGCTGCGCAATCACCCAAAAGAATTACAGGAAAACGTAATGATTGTTGACCTGGTGCGTAATGACCTTACCAAATCGGCCAGGCAGGGTACTGTTAAAACGGAGGATTTGTTTGGTATATACAGTTTCAAACAAGTACACCAGATGATCTCGACGGTGGTATGTGAACTTCAGGACGGATTATCGGTCATAGAGGTCATTAAAAACACTTTTCCTATGGGTAGCATGACTGGAGCTCCCAAAGTAAGCGCGATGCAGCTGATGGAGCAATATGAGCGTAGTAGGCGTGGTGTTTATTCGGGTGCGGTAGGGTATATGAGTGCCGATGATGATTTTGATTTCAATGTAGTGATCCGTTCGCTGCTATATAACTCGGCTAATGGCTATCTTTCCTTCCACGCGGGTAGCGCCATAACTTACCATGCCGATGCTGAAAAAGAATATGAGGAGTGTTTGCTTAAAGCCCAGGCCGTTTTAGAAGTTTTGGGAAGATAAGGGCTTTGTTAAGTAATCTATGGCGTTTTCTGCAGTAAAAACCTTTTGTCATCCTGAACGATAGTGAAGGATCTATTATTCGCCATGCTTCTTCGCCCTGTATATTCTGCGAATAGTTCCTTCACTATCGTTCAGGATGACAAACCTTTTAAACAGTCATTTATCTTTTAAAACATCCTTGCTTATTTAAATTCGTTTTCTAAACCACCTTCACCATTAATTCACCTTGAGATAAGTTTTTTTGTAGGTATTCAATACCTCGGTGATCTTTGAGGGGTTTCTCCACTCGAACAGGTGGATTAGCCACATGGTACAGCGCAACAGGCCCACAGGCTTCGCGATGCCAATGCCCAGTTTGTTTATATCATCGTCGCGTTTGGCTATCAGGTTAAGATAATCCTGGTCTTTCCGGGTAAAAAGGTCTTCGGCAAAACACCAGGCGCCATCCCTGGCATTGCCAAGTGCAAACTGAATAAGTATGGAATTATTTTGGGCATGTAAACCCGCCAGCGATAAAAGCGGTGATACCTGGTTAAGCTCGTTGATCACCTCATAGGTAAGGGCAGAAAGTATGGTATTGATGGCATTAAAATCTTTATGAATTAAACTTAGCGGCTGATTAAGGGCATTTGCTACCTCCACAACGGCAATGCCCAGGTCGAGGTTAATATGTGCGTTCATACCTGCCAGTAAATGCTGCAGCACCACCTTTGATGATTTGTTAAAGATGCCGAAGGCCAGCAGCCAGGAGGCAGACGGCTGCTGCTTTTGCTGCCATTGCTTATAAGCAGTAACATAGCGGCTTGCAAAGGTCACGTCAAGTTGTTCCATACGGGCAGCGTTTTCAAATTCACCGGCCAGGATGCCTTCCTTTACCCGGCAGGTAACCTTGTGGTATAAGGCGGCAAAATACCCGGCCCGGTTACCGGTTGCAATGGAATCGGTTATGATGGCCTCTAAATCGGTGATGATCTGATCAATGCTAACGGCATTCATAGGTTTGTTTTATGGATAAGAAAAGGTTAATTATTGCACATGTAATATACCATTATAAAACAATTACAGTCAAGAGGTTATAGCTTAAATTTGGGGCAAGCAGGTGGGGTAATGAGCGCCAAAGAAACTTAACTTAAATTTAAAATACCTGACGGTGTTGTCTTTGTAATTATGAATAACTTTATACTAACAATAACCAATTAAAAACAATAAAATGAACACACAAGAAGTAGCTGAAAAATTAGTGCAGCTTTGCCGTGAAGGCAAAAATTTAGATGCCATACATGAACTGTATGCCGATGATGTGGTAAGCCATGAACCCAAAGGCTCGCAGATGGAGCTTTCTGAGGGTAAAGAGGCAGCATTAGCCAAAAATCAGCAATGGTATGATATGGTTGAAGAGATCCACAGCGGTGAAGTATCAGATCCTATTGTGAGTGGTAATTTCTTTTCGTGCACAATGGATATGGATGTTACCTATAAAGGGCATGGCCGCAGCATGATGAGCGAAGTTTGCGTTTATGAAGTTAAAGATGGTAAAATTGTTGCCGAGAATTTTTTCTACAACTTGCCTCAGCAATAAAACAATATAAATGAATAAAGCCCCGGGAATTCCCGGGGCTTTATTCATTTTATGGACGTGGCGGCAACGGCGGACGTGGTGGCCTTGGTAAACCCGGTGGATGCGGTGGTGGCGGCGGAAGTTTGATATGCAGTGTTCCGCTGCGGTGCCGGCGATAACGCCTGTGATGCCTTCTGAATGGATTAGGTGGCCGTGGCGGTGGTGGCGGTAGCCTGATCTGTAAAACAGATGCTTCCGCAACGGCTGGCAATTCCTCGGCAGATATTTCCAAAGCTTGCAAGCTAAAAATAGCTACTGTAGCAATTGTGACTATCCTGGTTAATTTCATGGTGTATAATTAGTTTGTTTTAAGCATTTTTCAATACAATAACCTTAAAGGTTGGCAATTGTTTACTCCTGTTTCTTAAATAATATATCGTAATAAAAATCCGCGGCAAATTGGGCGGCTTCCAGCCATCTTTTTTGTGTTGGGTTACCAGCCCCAAACAACGGATTAAAATGTTTTTGCAGTTCGTGACCAAAACCATTAAAAGCTTTTATTCCGTTTGTGATTTTTAACTCATTGGCCTTTTCATGAACAGATATACTGCCATACATGCCCGTATCAGTTTGAGCAGGTTTTACAATATGGTCATTTGAACCATAAGCACTCACAATGGGCACCCGTGCGTTTTTTAACCAACGGATATCAAAGATACCTCCCCAAAAATTGATGATGCCGGCAATCCGCGCCCTGTCATCGGGCTTTAATGTGGCGGTTGAATCTGCCACGCCGGTACGCCTGGAAAGTTCTGCATTGCTGCTGTAGGCGGCTTGTAATGCTATAATTGCCCCGGCCGAATTGCCGGCCAGGATAATTTTATTGGGATCAATATTATATTCGGTATGGTGCTGTTTAAAATATTCAATGGCGGTTTTTACATCCTGTACGGCGTAGTAGCAGCTTTTTTGCAGTTCATTAAAATGAAATGCCGGGTTCTTTTTACTTAAACGATAGTTGATAGCCGCGCAAACATAACCACGCTGGGCAAAATCCCTGCTCCAGATTTGTATGCCCTGAGCTGTTTTTGAACCATACTTAAAACCTCCGCCATGCATCCATATAATTAATGGGCGTGCCCTGGAATGATCACTTTTTGGCTGATAGAGATCAAATAGGTATGATTCCTTATCGGCAAGTGGAGCAAATGGATTATAACTCAGATTTTGCTTAAGATCAACATTAGGGAAAACGTGATCTTTATATTGATGAGCCGGCTGGATTTGGGCTTTTACGGTAAGCGCCGTAACTAAAATAATTAATGTAAATATGGATGGTTTTTGCATCAGGTAGTATTTGCTGTATATACGTTACAACTAACATTTCCAGATGTTTGCCAGACCTTTTAATTATGGCCTGCGAGGGGGATTTTGAATTTTTTTTAGTGCCCAGAACGAGATTCGAACTCGTACATCCTTACGAATACCACCCCCTCAAGATGGTGCGTCTACCAATTTCGCCACCTGGGCAGTTACTAAAAAAAGATCTGAGATGTTAGATTTGAGAGGTGAGACACAAAATTTTATCAAATCTCATGTCTCAGATCTCTTATCTTAAAAAAGGCGTGCCCGAAGAGAGACTCGAACTCTCAAGAGACAATTCTCAACGGCTTCTGAGACCGCAACGTTTACCAATTTCGCCATCCGGGCCTGTTGTTTTATTAACAAGCGTGCAAATATAATCGTTTCTATCAAAAAGCATTATAATAAATATAAAAATCCATAGGTTGTTGTTACTTGACTTGTTTACAATTAATTTAGGAACCATATTCATATTTACACTCAAATTAATGAAACGTTTTTATCGGCTAATATTCAGTACTTTACTCCTTTTGCCCTTGTTGTCATCGGCGCAAACTATAACTATCCTGCAACAGGATAAGCCCACAAGTATTCGGGGATTATCTGTAGTAAATGATAAAATAGCCTGGATTAGCGGCAGCAAAGGGCATATAGCCACCACTAATGATGGCGGAACAACCTGGAACTGGAAGCAGGTGAAAGGCTACGAAAAAGCAGATTTTAGGGATATTGAAGCTTTTAGCGATAAAGAAGCCGTGATCATGAGCTCGGGTACGTCGGCCCTGGTGTTAAAAACCATTGATGGCGGTAAAACCTGGCAGGAAAAATGCCGCAAAACTGATAGTGTTTACTTTTTTGATGCCATGGATTTTGCCGATGCAAAACACGGTTATATTTTAGGCGACCCCATCAACAACAAATTCCTCCTGATGGAAACCACAGACGGTGGCGAAACCTGGGCCGAAATGAAAAACGCACCCGATGCCTTACCCGGCGAAGCAGCGTTTGCGGCAAGCGGTACTTGCTTAAGGGTGAGTAACGGGTTTGTCTATATTGTTTCGGGCGGAAAAAATAGTAGGTTGATCTCGTTGAAGCCAACAGGAAAAGAATGGGAATACACTAATTTGCCAATAACCCAAGGCAAGCAAAGCGAAGGTGCATTTTCTATAGCATTGGGAAAAAATGAGGGGATCATAGTTGGCGGCGACTATGCAAATGGGAAAAAATTAGATTCGGTTGCTACTATTTACAAGGTTCGTCCTTCCCTGCAGTTTGTTAGCCCACAGACTGCACCCGCAGGTTTTCAATCGGGAGTTGAATACATTAATAGTGGCACTTTCCTATCTACAGGTACAACAGGAAGTAACCTTACAATAGATGGGGGAGCCAATTGGAAGCAATTTGATACCACCAGTTTTAACGTTTGCCGCAAAGCTAAGCATGGAAAATTGGTTTTATTGGCTGGAGACAAGGGTAAAATAGCCATTTTTAAAATGTAGTTTATTGGCAACTAATGGCTTAACAAATACTTTACAATTAATTGCAAATAGCACTTGCACCGTATTATTAATCGCCCTATATTTGCACCACTTTAAACGGAAACGGTAACATTATCGAAAAAGTTGAAAGTTTGATTCCGTAGCTCAGCTGGTAGAGCATAACACTTTTAATGTTGGGGTCCTGGGTTCGAATCCCAGCGGGATCACGAAAAGCCTTTGAGAGAAGGCTTTTCTTTTTAAAAATTACAATTGAATCTCTTTAAACAGAAACAGCAGCATTGTTGGAGAAGTTGAAAAGTCTGATTCCGTAGCTCAGCTGGTAGAGCATAACACTTTTAATGTTGGGGTCCTGGGTTCGAATCCCAGCGGGATCACAAAAAAGCCTCACAAATGTGGGGCTTTTTTCGTTTAATACCTTATAATTATCTACAAACTGTTGATTTTACGTTTTGCAATAATCAATTTAAATACTTAGCTTTAAGTGTCTTATATCAGTGTGGCTTATCTTTTCTTTATTGACAAATATAAATGTTTATTTATGAAAAAGGTTTTGTACTTGCTCTGTTTCCTTATTGCACTTACGGTTACTAATACCGCCTCGTCGCAAGGATTTTTTAAGAAGATCAAAGACAAGGTGAATAAAACTGTAGATAAAGCAGTAGATAAGGAAGTAGACAAAAAGGTCGGCATTCCTCCTGAAACCGGATCGGGCAATAGTAACTCCGGCACATCCGGTAACCCCTCCAATAAAGGCGGTGGCGGATTAAGTAATACCACTCCGCCTGATGTAAAAGCGCAAATGGCAGAAGCCGAAACAGCCCATGCGGCTAAGAATTACAGCGATGCCCGGTATTCGTTACAGCAGGCACTCATGGGGGTAGAGCTTCAATTGGGGCGGCAGATTCTCAAATCTTTACCCGCTTCGGTAGATGCTTTAAACGTAGATACAGCACAGGACATAGTAATGAGTACCCAATGGGGCTGGAGTAACCTGAACATTCACCGGGTGTGGAAAAACAACGCTGATAAACAGTTGACAATTACTATTGGAAATGCAGGGATCTATGCAGGTTTAGCTGCGTTATATTTTTCAAATGCCGGTATGATCGAAGCCAATGGCGCTAAACAAAATTTTAAACAGGTAAGAGTTAAAGGCAACAAGGCAATCATTCAATACGAAGACAGTAAGGGATATACATTGATAGTATCCATTGGCCAAGCTTCCATGATTGTTTGGGAGTGTATCAACTTTGCCAACGAGCAGGAAGTGATGACTGCCGCTAATACTTTTGATATTGACGGAATAAAAAAGATGCTTGGGGAACAATAATTTTAATCTCAACATAAAAATTCATGAAGGCTTTTATAACATTAATCGCAGTCATCGCCTTTGTAAGTACTGGCGTTGCACAGGATTTCACTAAAGCAATGAGCACTGCTAAAACGGCCTACGGTGCAGGCAAACTGGAAGATACACATTTTGCGCTGCAGCAAGCCATGCAGGAAGTTGACCTGGTAATTGGTAAGGAGGTGCTTAAATTATTGCCACCTAAAATGGATGCAATGGAAATTATTGCAAGGGAAGATAATGTTGCTTCCAATGTTGGTTACGTTGGCGCTACTATACACCGCTCCTATGAGAAAAGCGGGAGGAAAGCCGATATTTCTATCATTAGTAATTCCCCTTTGGTTGCTATGACGAACACGGTATTAAATACGCCTCTTTTAGGTGGAATGATGAGTGATGGTAAGAGCAAAACTGTAAAAGTACAAGGTTATAAAGCAAGGCTTGAAAAACAGGCAGGTAGCACCAATGACAAAAATGATTACGAGTTACAGATACCTTTGGGAAGTGCTTTAATTACTTTTAAGGTAGATGATTGCACAGATACACAAATACTGGAATTTGCAGAAACAATTCCATTGCAAAAGATAGCTAAACTGATTCAATAGTTTACGGTATTAAAAGGTCCTTGTACTTTTCAATACTAATTTTAATATATGCCTTAAACCAAAACGGGGCAGAGCTTGAAAAACGGGGAGTGTTTTTTTTAACTTTTTAAGAACAACTTGGTCACGAAAATGGGCCTTTTCTGTTTAAAATGCATTTTTGATCGCTCCGGCAAAGGGTAAACAACATTCGGATCAATCCGAGAAACCAGCAAAATTTAATCTTTCCTTCTCGACTTAACCGGTAAAATCCGCCTATTTGTTATTCCAAAGTCATATAACCGGCAAAATAACGAAAACTACTAATTAGCTGTTCTTTTTTCGAACAGTGTTCTATATCTTTGTTCTGTATTAATTAACAAGATGTCAATAGCAATCAGAAAAGTCAAGGAAAAAGAGGAGATGCGTAAGCTGATCCTCGACGGTGCCCGAAGAGTTTTTTTGGAAAAAGGCTATGAAATGGCAAGTATCCGCAACATAGCTGAAGCAATTAATTACAGCCCCAGCAGTATCTATTTTTATTTCAAAGAAAAAGGCGAAATATTTCACGAACTGCATGAGGAAGGTTTCAGATTGCTTTTGTCAGAGCTGCAGGTGTTTGAACATAATGAGGATCCATTTGAACGCTTGAAAGCGATGGGCTACGCATTTTTAGACTTTGCCATTAATAACAGGGATTTTTATAACCTGATGTTCATAGTAGATGAACAGCTGAAAAAGAAATCAGAGACCGATCCCTGGCGCATGGGGGTAAAGACACTAAATTATCTCATTGATGTGATAAAAATTTGTATGGAGAACGGTCATTTTAAGGGCATGGATGCCGAAGACCTGGCATTTACATTCCTTTCATCACTTCATGGAATATGCGCCCTTTTTTGTAAAGACAGAACGAGCACATTTAAAGGCAAAACCTCAGAGGAGTTGATGAAAAAAGGCTATGAAAATTTAATTTACATGATGGGAAAAATCTGATTTTTTTTACCATCTTTTTGAACACTGTTCTATTTTAAATCATCGTTCTTTTTTATGGATAATATGTTCATTACAAATTAGATACCTGGAAACAAAAAGAAAATAAGGACTAAATAATCACTAACAAATAATTAAAAAATATAAATAAATAATATCATGAATACTAAAGTTTTGGTTACAGGCGCCACAGGCGCAACAGGAAGCAGCGTTATAGAAAAATTATTGGAGCTGAACGTACCGGTCAGAGCGCTGGTTCACAAAATAGATGAGCGTACCGCACATTTAACAGAGCAAGGGGTAGAAATTGTGGAGGGAGATCTTTCAAATTTTAATTCTGTAAGTGCAGCGTTAAAGGGTATTGGCAGCGCTTATTACATGTACCCTATCCAGGTAGATGGGTTGGTAGAAGGAACTGCTTATTTTGCCCAGGCTGCAGTTGACGAGGGTTTAACACATATCGTCAATATGTCGCAGGTGGCCGCCCGTAGGGATGCGAAGAGCAATGCATCTCAAAACCATTGGATAGCAGAAAGATTGCTTGACCGTACCGGCATTCCTGTTACTCATGTACGCCCGACCTTTTTTGCGGAATGGCTGAAATATTTTGCTAAAGAAATTAAGGAAAACAACCGCATTGTGCTTCCTTTCGGTGAGGCCCGTTATGCGCCTATTGCCGGGGAAGATTCCGGAAGGGTTATTGCATCTATCCTGGCTAATCCGGAAGGCCACGCCGGTAAAATTTATCCTTTGTACGGTTCTACAGAACTTACCCAATACGAAATAGCCGAAATATTATCTGGGGAACTTAGCCGGAAGATCAGCTATGTAGCTGCTGATATTGATAAGTTTGCTGAGTTGATGAAGGCGAGATATACCCCATATTTTATACAACATGTTGAATCGGTTGCACAGGATAGCCGGGACGGTGTATTTTCCGGAACAAATGATTTTGTAGAAAAAATATCCGGTTCAAAGCCATTGCATATTGTCGACTATATCCGTAAAAATATTGAACTATTTAAATGATCAATTTAAATTCGGAAAAAGCACTTTTGGGCTCTTTGCCCCAAAATAACAGATCATCACAAATTAATTCGAATCAAGCTAACTGGTGCCTTATTTAATCCTGGGCACCGGTTGGTTTTTTTACCCCATAGGTGATCATTTTTTTGACTTTCCCGTTCAGTAGTTCGTAGATATCGCAATAGTACATATCAAATACCTTTCCGTCACGGTTCTGGCATTTCACTTCGCCGCTCACGGATGCCTGGTCGCCGTCAATCAAAAAGTGATCCTGAGTGCAGGTGATCACTTTGATCTCCGGGTTCTTAGAAAAAAAATGGCCGATGTTTTCCTTACCCGATATGACATCATCACCTAACATATGCCACTCCACATCATCGGCCATATATTTTAATATTGTTTCGTTATCATTATCATTAAAAGCTTTAGTGATAGTCTCTATAATTTGCCTGTTTTCCATACCTGTATATTTTAAAGATCCATATACAAATATAGTATTGGCATAAAGTAAACCGGGTACCATTAAGCGACATTGTACAGGGCTGTAAGCGACAAATTATGCTGATTGCCCGGTCGTCAATCACCTATCTTTATCGGATCATAACAACTTATTGGCTGCTCCATTTTATTTGCATTTTTATTGTTTAAATAAGGCAGATAATATTGCTGATAAAATTGCTTTTTAGCATCCTTATAATGGCTCACGGCACCAAGCATACTCATCAGCTTAATGTAATACCATGCAAAATCTATCTGAAAGGGCTTAAAGCCACTCCTGGCGCTCTTTGGAAACAGATGATGATTGTTATGCCACTCGCCGGCTACAATGCCCGGCCATAGCTGGTTAATTGATTTGTCTTTTTGGTTATAGTCTGTACCCTCATGCTGTTTCTCTTTACCTTTTGCATGCCCTTCGTAGTTAAACGTACGTACTCCAACTGCCCAAAAGCCGGCGGCGCCAAATAAACTACAAGCCAGCGCATGCCCACCTGCCAGGTAAAATACCACATACCAGAAAGACCAGTTTAATATCCATGACATAACCGCGCGCCAGGGATTTACATATGAGCCCCAGTGCTGATATTGTACATAAGTATTTGCTTTAACACCTGTATGTTTCATTAATCGTTTTACCCGGTTGTAATCACCCTCACTTAAATATTTGGCAATTGGCTGGTGATTAACATCGGCTAAAAAGCAATATAAAAACCCGGCCTGGGCATTATAAGGGTCGCCGGGCTGATCAGATTTGGAATGATGTACATGATGCGATATTACGTAAATCTCTTCGGGGATAACATTTAAAGTGAGATTCTGTGTAACAAAACGCCAGAATTTGTTGGTAAAAACATACGCGCCATGCGTGCAATAGCGGTGGTGCCAGATGGTGCCATGTGTGCCCATGATAATCATTCCATAAATAAAGGCCGCCAGTATGGTCCACCAGCTTAAGAAATAAATGATGAAGAGTACAAAAAAAGGAATCAGGCATAAAACTTTTAGCCAGCTGAAAAATGGCAACCAGTTTTTACGGTTTGCAATCGGGTTTAATCTCGAGAAAAACTCGGTTAATATTTGTAGTACAGTCGGCTTTATCAAAGCACCCTGTTCGTCCTTCCAACCATAAGAAGGCGTTTGCAGTACGTAATCTAAAAAGGGCATCGGCTAAAAAATTAAAGGTAATCGGCACGTATAAAAATTGGTGACTATTTAAGATCGTTGCCTGTTTGGATTAAAGGCAATGAGGTATTGTAAGTTGTTTTTAATGATCATATCAGTATTCAAAGTGTTTTCAACGTTGGCATGTACAATGGCTGATCTTTTTTTGACCAATCCATACAATTCTGCCAATTGCTCGGGTAAAACTTTTATAGAAACGGTTGGAAAATATTTCTTTTCCATAGCTAATTTTTCATCATTTGTGGCTAAGCTAACCTCCCATGTTTCTTCGGTTTTAAACCAATGCTCTTTGGCACTATTGCCCAGGTCAAACAAAAACATGCTGGCCTGTAAATCAACTGTCTTTCCGGCCATGTTAGTTGTGTTTTTTATTGGTGGATACAACCTCGGTTTTATATTCCGTGGATTTGCCCGCCTGGTAATCAGATATCTCCTTTTTACCCTGTAGGCTTGGTGTTTTTTTGATGGCTTTACTGCCTTTATCTTTACTCATTGTTTTGTTGTTTAATATCAGTGGCTCATCTGCAAATGCAGGTTTAATTGCCAATGTGTAAAATTTAATATGCTTTCCGCAGTTTAATAATTCGCATCCAGTGCATCAGTTTCATAACCGGGTATACCGGATCTATCTCAAACCATTTTTTGCCAAAGTTGGCGCTATTGGGGTGTTTGTGATGATTGTTTTGAAACAGTTCGCCCAGCATTAGGAAATCGAAAGGTGTGGTGTTTTTTGATTTATCCTTGTTGTCGAAATTAGTGTAGCCATATTTGTGCCCGCACCAGTTTACAATGGCGCCATGGATAGGTCCCATTAAAAAATGAATAGGCAACAGTAGAAACATCCACCAATGGGCGGCAAAAAATATATAGAAGCAGGTATATGCTGCGCCAAATAACAGTCGGGATAGTATTGAAGACCCCATCCGGTCTATTAACGGCCATTCGGGGTAGTTACCGGCAAAGCGGGCTTCCGGGTCTTTTGTTCTTTGCAGATGATCACCAAATGTTTTAAAGGTAGCCTTTGTCATTTGGAGAATGTCTGTAAAAAAATGCGGCGAATGAGGGTCCTTTTCCGTGTCGCTATAGGCATGGTGTTCCCGGTGCATCAAGGCATAGGCCCTGGGGTTTAAAAAGGATGCGCCTTCAAATAAGTAGGCCATAATGTAAAATACACGTTCCCAGAATTTATTGGTTGTGAACATCCGGTGCGAAGCATAGCGGTGTTGGAAGAAGGTTTGGAAAAACAGGGATAAAAACCAGTGCGCAATAAAGAAAATCAGGATCGGCATAAAAAAAAGTATTAATAGCAAGTACAATAAAATAGATACATGGTTACCCTTTTAAGGAATCATGCATTTTAGATGGGGTGGAAACAGATGAAGTTTTGCTCTCTGTGGCCTGAATCTGCCTGATGAGATACAAGCTTGAAATTTAAGATGCGCTTGAGATCAACGGGTAAAATGTTGTGGTATTAAACCAGAAACTGCAGGTACTTTGTAGTATAATTTAAAATACTATAATATAATAACTGATGATTAAACAATTTGTTACGCCGTTTGCAATATTTATTTTGGTATGATTTCAGGCTGGGTGATAACAAAGGATAGGTGGACAGCATCATAGCCTAATCATTTCTCAGATTGTTTAAGAATATTTTAATGACCACTTGTGCACAAAAAGTAACGGTTTTCGAACAAAGATTTAATGGATTACGGTAAATTTCCTGTTAATAATGCACAAATGGATTTCTGGAATAGTTTTATTCTTTAAATTGGCTGGCTGTTAACAAGCAATTACAAATTGCTGTTACCGGCCCAATAAACTAAATTAATATGCTTGTTGTTTTAAATGTAATTTTTGTGGTTTCGTTTTTGGCTTTTGCTTATGTAAACCTGAATGATGTTGACTGGTACTTATGGGTGCCCATATACCTGAGTGCTACCATATGTTGCGGCCTGGCTGCCATGGGTAAATTTTATCCGCTTGTTGATATTTTGCTTATAGCTTTTTACCTGGTTTACGCGGTTATACTTTTTTTTCAGAAAGATGGTGTACGCGACTGGATAACCAAATACAATAAACCCAGCCTGGTAGAAAGCATGCAGGCAACCAAGCCATACATTGAAAAAACAAGGGAGTTTTTTGGTTTACTTATTATTGCCGGGGCATTGCTCATTAATTACTTTGCAGTTTAACAAAAAGTTATGGTTACTTACAATACAGAGGAATTAAACGCGGTAATTGCTGACATAACAAAAAATAATATCACCGCCGAGGCCTGGACCTGGCTTAATGCGGATAGTAATACCAGTAGCAATTTGGCTTTAAATACCGCCTTTGCAATTATACCGCGTAAAACGGGCAAAGCAGTTATAAGGGTAGCTCATGAGCAGGAAGAGTTATTAAAATCCATCAGGCCGGGCTTCGCAATCGATAACTGGACCGCCGATAGGCTGAGCAGGGTTTGGTTGTTGATGAGGTATAAGGATGTTGACGAAGGCCATTATTTTAAGGCGATTGAAAACCTTTTTTCGGCAGCCGAAATGAATGAACAGGTTGCATTATACACCGCCCTGCCGGTACTGCAGTACCCTAAATTATGGGTTAAACGCTGTGCCGAGGGGATTAGGAGTAACATAGGTACGGTGCTGGAGGCTATTATGTACAATAATCCTTATCCGGCAGAGAACCTGGAGGAAGCGGCATGGAACCAAATGGTTTTAAAAGCTTTTTTTACAGAAAAACAAGTGAACAAGTTATTCGGTTTGGATAACAGGGCAAACCAGGAGCTTGCCCGTATATTAATTGATTATGCTAAAGAACGCCAGGCAGCCAACCGTAAAGTTGAGGATATGCTTTGGTACATTGTTGGCAAATTTGTTAACGATGAACAATTGGATGGTATGAAACAAGGGAAGTTTTAGCAGTAATAAATCGTTGATCATAAAAAAATAAAAAAATGTGTTGCAGCCATAATCCAGAAGAGAGAAGTTTACCCGCTGAACAATCAACAGAGGCGTTTGATATAGGTGTAATAAAGGGCATGAAGTTTTTTGATCCGCATGTGCACATGACGTCACGCACTACCGATGACTACCAGGCTATGGCCGATGCCGGCATAGTGGCGCTTATTGAGCCTTCCTTTTGGCTGGGTCAGCCGCGTACCGGGGTAGATAGCTTTAAAGATTATTACAGCAGCCTGGTTGGCTGGGAAAGGTTTCGTTCATCGCAATTTGGAATAAAGCATTACTGTACTATAGGGCTTAATTCAAGAGAAGCCAATAACGAACCATTGGCCGAGCAGGTAATGGAAATGCTACCCCTGTTTATGTATAAAGATGGTGTGGTTGGTATTGGCGAAATAGGGTTTGACGATCAAACCGCTGCCGAAGAAAAATATTATCGGCTGCAGCTTGAATTGGCTAAGGCAGCCGGTTTACCGGTACAGGTTCATACTCCGCACCGCGATAAAAAACGCGGAACGCAGCGCAGTATGGATATTGCCATTGAACATGGCCTTGCCCCGGATATGGTAATTATTGACCATAACAACGAGGAAACTGTAAAGGAAGTACTTGACAGGGGCTTTTGGACAGCCTTTACTATTTACCCCTTTACCAAAATGGGCAACCAGCGCATGGTGGAAATTACAAAACAATATGGCCCCGAACGGATCATGGTTAATTCTGCCGCCGACTGGGGGATCAGTGATCCGCTGGCGGTACCAAAAACCGCGGCTTTAATGAAGCTTAACGGAATAAGTGATGCCGATATTGAGTTGGTTACCTATCGTAACGCTATAACAGCGTTTGCACAAAGCGGACAAATCAACGAGGCAGATTTTATTGCAACCATTGATCAAAGCGCCAGGTTTGAAGGAAATAGCATTTTACGTGGTGGTCAGCAGCCGCGCATCAATAAGTCTTCAATTATTATCAGCTAAGCGCATTGGAAAAAATAATTGTTTACTTGCGTATGATGAGGCCGGCTAATGTAGTAACCTCGGTTGCCGATGTGCTGGCGGGTGCCGCCATAGCCGGAGCTTTTTCTGAAGTTGTCTTCAAAGGGTATTTGCAAAGTGTTTTAATGCTTTGTTTTTCAACAGCTTGCCTGTATGGCGGCGGCATAGTTTTTAATGATGTTTTTGATGCCGATCTGGATAGGGTTGAACGCCCGGAGCGTGCCATACCAAGCGGCAGGGTTAGTTTGCTGCAAGCGGCAATATTTGGTAGTATATTGTTACTTGCGGGCATTATAAGCGCGGGCATGGTTAGCCTGGTATCTGCTTTATTGGCAGCAGCCATCAGCTTTTTTGCGCTGTTGTATAATAAGATAGGTAAGCATCATCCTTTTTTTGGTCCGCTGAACATGGGTTTTTGCCGGGGTTTAAATTTACTTTTAGGGGTGAGCATAATAACAAGCGCACTGCCACAATGGTACTTTTTGGCAATTGTGCCCATTATTTATATCTTTTCAATCACCATGATTAGCCGGGGCGAAGTGCATGGTGGTAACAAACGTAATTTATACGTCGCGGCGCTTTTATATGTTATAGTGGCAGGTTTAATATTCTACATTTCCTATCGCAATAAAAAGCTGCTTTTATCTGGCATTATCCTGATCCCGTTTTTGCGGATGATATTTAAGCCGCTGTTTAAGGCAATTCAGGATCCGGTGGGTAAAAACATAGGCAAGGCAGTAAAAGCCGGCGTTATTTCATTGATATTGATGGATGCGGCATGGGCGGCAACATTCAGTACTATTTACGCGGCACTGATCATAGCCTGTTTATTGCCATTATCTATCTGGCTGGCAAAGATTTTTGCCGTTACGTAATTACATTTATTTAAAAACGTTCTTTAGTTTATACATGAAGCATTTATCCCAATCTTTTACTGTGAAGTTTGAGTACCAGGTTTACTTTACAACCGGTATTTTTAATATAACCAATACCCTTTTTAACGATTTTTTATTGAGCGCCGGCACACCGGCATCATTGCGGAAAATACTTTTTGTGGCCGATAAGGGTGTTATAGATGCACATCCAAATTTAATAAACGAAATAAAAAATTACTTTTCCATTTACCCTACAGTTCAACTCATTCCGGATGTTTTAATAGTAACCGGGGGCGAGGATGTTAAAAATGATGTGGCTCACTTTAACCAGGTTGTTGAAGCGGTAAATACTTATGGTATTGACAGGCACTCTTATATAGCGGCTATTGGCGGCGGTTCGGTGCTTGATATGGTGGGTTATGCTGCCGCGGTGTCTCATCGTGGCATTAAACATATCCGCATACCCACTACCGTATTATCGCAAAATGACTCAGGCATTGGGGTGAAAAATGGTATTAACTTTTTTTCGAAGAAAAACTTTTTAGGGACATTTATGCCTCCGGTTGCTGTTTTTAATGATGAAAAGTTTTTAGAAACCCTCAGCGACCGCGATTGGTGCTCGGGAATGTCAGAAGCGGTTAAGGTTGCTTTGTTGAAAGATGCGGAGTTTTTTAATTGGATAGAGCATAATGCCGGCGTTTTGGTTCAACGCGATAGGGTAACAATGAATTACCTGGTCTGGAAGTGCGCGCAACTCCATATGGAGCATATTGCCGGTACAGATCCTTTTGAAAGCGGCTCATCCCGGCCACTTGATTTTGGACATTGGAGCGCTCATAAACTGGAATACCTGAGCAATTTTGAAGTGCGCCACGGCGAGGCCGTAGCCATGGGCATTGCCCTTGATACCGTTTATTCCGAACTTTCGGGCCGTTTAACAGCTGCAGATAGCAAAAGAATTGTACAAACTTTGCTAAACCTTGGCTTTGATGTTTCGCACCCCTTGTTGCAGGTTGATAAAGAGGATAGCCCAATATTGGCCGGTTTGGAGGAATTTCGCGAGCATTTGGGTGGCCAGCTAACCATTATGCTTCTTAACTCAATTGGCGAAGGCGAAGAAGTACATGAAATTGATGCCGGTTTATTAAAGCAAGCCGCTAAAAAGCTGGGTGAATTGCAACAACATCAATTGCAATAATTTGATACACTTATGAAACTTACAGCAGGACATTTAAGCTATTGCACCAATATACACGCCGGCGAAAACTGGGCCGACCATTTCAATGCCCTGAAACTTAGCTTTCCGCAAATAAAGGCACAACTATCTCCTGATGCGCCCATGGGTATTGGTTTGCGCCTATCTAACATAGCCAGTATCGAACTGCTCCAGGGCGATAACCTGGCCCAATTTAAACAATGGTTACAACTGAACGATGCCTATGTGTTTACCATGAATGGTTTTCCGTACGGCGGGTTTCACAATGTGATAGTTAAAGACCAGGTACATGCCCCCGACTGGACAACCGCCGATAGGCTGGCCTATACGATAAGGCTTTTTAACATATTAGCGCTTTTACTGCCTCAGGGTATGGATGGTGGTATATCAACTTCGCCTTTAAGCTATAAACATTGGTTTAATAGTGAAGCGGCAATGGATGAAGCTAAGCAGGAAGCCACTAAAAATATACTGCAGGTAGCTGCCGAACTCAATTCAATAAAGCAAAAAACAGGTATTAAATTACATTTGGATATTGAGCCCGAGCCTGATGGCGTGTTAGAAACCGGAAGGGAATTTATAGAATGGTTTGAGACCGATCTGTTACCGCAAGGCATCAGCTATTTCCAGGATAATTTTAATATACCGGCTGCAGAAGCAGAAATCCTCATAAAAGAACATGTGAATTTATGCTATGATGTTTGCCATTTTGCAATAGGTTATGAACCACATGAAGCTATCATTGATGAAGTGGCGCAAAAAGGAATAAAAGTAGGCAAGATACAGATCAGTGCCGCCCTCAAGGCCTCATTTGATCACACATCAGGCAATAAGCAGGCAATATTAACTGAATTTGAAAAGTTTAATGAACCCACTTACCTGCACCAGGTTATTGCCCGGCTTGCCGATGGTAATTTGCTGCGATACGCTGATTTGCCCGAAGCATTAATGGCAACAGATGATGCTGAAGAATGGCGCGCCCATTTTCATGTTCCGGTATTTTTGGAAGATTTTGGCCTGTTACAATCCACACAAGCCGACATCGTAAAGGTATTAGGCATCCAAAAAAATAGCCCTTTTACCAATCACCTGGAAGTAGAAACTTATACATGGGGAGTATTGCCGGATGCCATGAGAATCCCGCTTACCCAATCTATAATAAGAGAGCTGGAATGGGTTAAATACGAGTTAACAAATTAAGTGCTGTTATGAATAAAACGGTTGTTATTGATATTGTGGGGTTATCTACCTCGGTAATTGGTGAGCATACGCCTTTTTTAAAAAAGTATATAGCCTCAAAAAATTTAACCACCATTGAACCGCTTTTGCCTGCAGTAACTACTGCGGTACAATCGGCCTACCTTACAGGGACATACCCGGCGGCAAATGGTATAGTAGGTAACGGTTGGTATGATCGTATTGACAGTGAAGTTAAATTCTGGAAACAATCAAACAAGCTGGTTGCCGGAGATAAGATATGGGATAAGGCAAAAAAAGAAGATCCGTCTTTTACCTCATCTATGATGTTTTGGTGGTATAATATGTATTCAACTGCCGATTACTCTGTAACACCAAGACCCAATTACCTGGCCGATGGTCGAAAGATGCCGGATTGCTATACCCATCCTGCCGAATTGCGCGATATTTTGCAGGAAAAATTGGGGCAGTTTCCGCTGTTTCAGTTCTGGGGGCCGGGAGCAAACATTAAATCGAGCAAATGGATAGCAGATGCATCTATGTATACCGATGATCTTCACGATCCTACGCTTACCCTTATCTATCTTCCGCATTTGGATTACTGCCTTCAAAAGTTTGGACCAGATGAATCAAAAATAGCCAACGAGCTTAAAGAGATTGACGCTTTGGTGGAGGAGCTAATTACATTTTACGAAAAGAAGGGTGCAAGTATTATCCTTTTATCAGAATATGGTATCGCTCCGGTTAATAATCCTATCCATTTAAACCGCTTATTTCGCCAGCATAACCTATTGCAAATTAGGGTAGAGCGGGGTCTGGAACTGCTTGATCCGGGAGCCTCAAAGGCATTTGTTGTTGCCGATCATCAGATAGCCCATGTGTATATCAATGATCCGGCGGTAACTGAGCAGGTAAAGGCTTTACTAAAAACGGTTCCGGGCATTGAGTTGGTGCTTGATCGTGCTGAACAGGCGGCTTATCATATAGATCATGAACGTGCCGGCGAACTGGTTTTAATGGCAGATGAGCATAGCTGGTTTACCTACTACTTTTGGCTCGACGATGCCAAAGCGCCTGATTATGCCCGCGTAGTTGATATTCATAAAAAGCCGGGTTACGATCCTGTAGAAATGTTTATGACCTCAAAAGCCAGGGCCGGCTACAAGCTGTTGCGTAAAAAAGCCGGCTTTAGGTATGTAATGGATGTTATACCGCTGGATGCCACCCTTATTAAAGGTTCACATGGCCGCATTGGCATTCCTGCTAAATATAAGCCTGTATTGATAACCAATGATAAGGTATTGCAGGATAAGGTTGCCCCGGTTGATGTTTTTAATATTATTTGGAAGCATCTAAAAAACGAATAAACGGAAATTAAGAAACGTTACCGGCTTCTGGTGAAAGTTTAACTTAGGTCCCTGTCAAAACAGCGTGTACATCTGCTTTGTATCTGCTTGGATTTTTCTTTAAACGCTATTGGAAATGAGCGTATTTGTGCTTATATTAGTATACCAATTGTAAAGAAACCTTAAAACCGGAGGAGTCACCATGAAGAAGAAAACTGTAATAGTTAATCAGCCTGAGAAGACTGAAACTAATAAATCGGAACTGCTGACCAATCAACATCTTACTCAAAAAACGTATCGCGATCATACTCATTGTGATCACGCATATGGCAGGGTTAATAAATTCCCTTTCGGAAGTAACCACGGGCCATTTTCATTTTAAGGCTATAAATTTTTAGCCACCTACGAGTTCGGGTTGAGGGACGCTTGAACTTATTTAATTTAAGTGCCATGCTTAAAAGTAATGTAAGTATGGACACTTACTATTAGCTGCTACCTTCAGGTAAAAAGCCTTGAAAATAGCCGGGAAAAATTATCAGTAGCCCTCGCATTAAAGTTTAATTAGGTTCTGCAGAACAAAGTATTGATAAATATATTGCCACCAGTGGTGTGCAACCTGAATTGTTTTGGCCCGGGCCAAGCTACCTGCAAATTGCAGCTGAGCTTTAGCCGCGCTAAAGGAAGCGCTGTTTTTAATTTTATGTACAGTGTTGTTTAGAGATCCTAACTTAATTGGAATCGCTTAGCTGGGCCACATTGAAAATTTCCATTATTTTTTCTGAATACAGAGGCTTGGTAATAAATTCCTTTATCAAGGGATATTTGCTTGCTTTGCTAACATCATCTTTATGGATCGATGAGGTTAAAAGAAATAGATTGCTTTTAACTGTAGGGTCAATTTTTAAAAAAGTATACTGATCCAGAAACTCCCACCCATTCATCACCGGCATATTCAAATCAAGAAAAATATAGTCATAGTTAAATTCGGGTTGCTTTGCTTTATTATCCGCTAACAGATCTATGGCAATTTTCCCATTTAAACAAGAGGTTATATTTGAATTGGTAAAATACCTTTGAATGAATTTAGTTGAAATATAATTGTTCAAAAAGTCATCATCAATTAATAAAACATTTAGTGGGTTAGCAATCATGGCGTTAGGTTTGTGGTTATATTTAATTAAGACGGAAACGGGATATAAACCTAACGAAGTTACTTGTTAAAAAATACCTGCTAAGGGTCAAAAAATACCTGTAGAAGGTATTTAAAAATATCTTATTAGGTAACGAAGTAATAAGGATAGGTCAATTTCTAAAGCTAAAGTTAAACAAAATGTTCACATACATGATTTTTTAAACAATTTAATAAATAATAATTTACCGCAGATTTAATCAATCAAAACATTTTGATTGTTGTTCTAATTAAATGTGCGGTAAATTAAAAAGAGACCGTTGTTTGTTAATGAAGTACCAATCACTTTCCAAACCAATAACTGTAACCTATGGTAACTGTGGCCGCGCCAACTTCATTTTTTCCATTTTGCGTGCCTTTTTGGATATTCAGAAATCCATAATTGCCACCCCCTTCAATAAATAGGTTACATGATCCTATACGGTAGTTAAGGCCTATATTACCTTCAATGCCTGTATTGAATTTATGAAGCTGGTCTTTTATATCTTCATTATTATCAAAGGATTGCGCGCCTCCTGGAAGGGACTGTTGCCCGGAAGCATCGGTAAAAAATTCGCTTTTGCCGCTGGTAACCTGGTGAGCAGAGACCAGGAGCCCAACAAACGGACCTGCATCAACATAAACACGAAATGGTGATTTTTTAATATTCCATCCAAATTTGGCCAGTAATGGCAGCATCAGGTAGTTTAATTTTGCCTTACTATTGTAATTGGCATAAAGGTAGGGAGGGGCTTGCCCGGGAGGAAACATCGCAGCTAAAGCATCCGGAGTAGTAAACGCCTGGAACCCATTTTTTTTACCTCCCTGCGAAGAATATTCTATCATGGGTTGTATTGAAAAAAGAGTGGAGATTTTATATTCAACAAATATACCTGCGTCCAGCCCTAAGCGCGAGCTATAACCGGTATTTAGTGGGTTTTGACTACCAGACCCACCGGTTAAATTAGGAATACTAATGCCCCCCCGAACACCCAAAGCAAAATTCTGGGCCTTTGCGCAAAAACCAAAAAGCAGGAAACCTGCTACCAAAAAGTAAAAAGTTAAATTTTTCATAAGAGTTTGCTTTAAGTAAAAAAATAACCAGGAACTAAGAGTCTGTCTAAATTTGATTTATTAATTTTTTTTACTTCTAATGAAGCCCATATCCACGCGTCATTGCGAGGCACGAAGCAATCCCCACCTTACAGGGGAGGTTTGCAAATCCGATCTGCATAGTTCGGGGATTGCTTCGTGCCTCGCAATGACGGGTGGTTTATTTACTTTTAGACAGCCTGTTAGGTAAATCAGGTTTAAATACTATTTGATCTATACAAAGCTTAATAATTTTTTCCTGCAAAAAAATGACCGCTATCATGAAGCTGTTATTGCCCCGTCGTGGTTTTTTTGGGTAAATGACCGGCGTTTTCCGGTACCCCATGATTTTGAGGGCTATTCAGATCTGTTATTTATATGCAGATATTTTTAATGGTTCAAAAACAATATCCACACTCTTTCCTTTCATCTTTGACATTAGAGTATCTGAACAGGAAAAATAACCTGAAAATGATTTTATACTTTATAAAGTTACCGTTCGTTAATGTTTCTGATTGATTTTGAAGTTCTTCTGAAAATTTGTTGTCGTTTAATGGTTGTCCGGCTCATGAGTTTTAGTCATACATCATGCTTTCAGGCCGGCCTTCTTCAGAAACAAAACAGAATTATAATTTATTTTAGACATAGTTGAAACTTCACAGTTAAAAAAGATATGGCTAAATGTTACTTTGCTTTAGGTTCATTTTTACTCTTAACTCTTAATTTAATTTGTTACTTATTTTTTGGAATCTCATTATAAAATTAGCTTCGCGGAAGCAGGTTATATCCCCGCTTTTTAAGTTTTCGACTCTTCCCGGGCTAAAAAGAATTATTTATTTATCGTTGCTTTTATCTCCTTTATACAGTGAAGCCCAGCAGCCAGATAGTACTATTGCCGGGAAAAAGCAATTGAATGTACAAACGGTAACCACTGTGAACGGATTGGTTGTTGATGATGTATCTGGCCGGCCACTGCCTTTTGTAGGCGTAAATTTTAATGGCAGCAGGTATGGCTCCAGTACAGATAGGGTGGGGCGATTTGTATTGAGTGCCACAGGCTCTTATAGCCGGGTAACATTTTCTTATATGGGCTACCAGTCGGTTACCAAAATTATTAAACCCGGCCAGGTTAATGAATTGCAAATTCGGCTGCATAGCAGTCAAACCCAGTTAAAAGAAGTTTCGGTTGTTTCTGGCAAAAAAAAGAAATACACCAATAAAGGAAACCCAGCCGTTGAACTTATTCAGCAGATTATTGATCATAAGGAGCAGAACAGGATGGAAAGTGCCGACTATCTTCAATATGATCAATATGAAAAGATAGGCTTATCCTTTTTTCATCTCCCACAAAAACTCATCAATAGTCATTTTTTTAGTAAATACAAGTTCATGCTTGATACTACTCAAAAAATAAACGGCCAGCAGGAAACTTCCCTTCCGGTTTATTTCAGCGAAAAGCTATTTCAAAACTATTACCGCAAAAATCCATCAAAGTCTATAAGGGTATTAAATGCGCAAAAGGAAACCAACATCATCAAATTTGTGGATACCGTTGGACTGGATACCTACCTTAACCGGCTCTACGGCAATAATATAGATATATACGACAATAATATTTTTATCATCACCAATCAGTTTCTGAGCCCAATTGCTAATCACGCCCCGGAGTTTTATAAGTTTTTTATAACCGATACCATACAAACGGATAAAGGAAAATTAGTGGAGGTCAGTTTTATACCCCGCAATAAAGGTGATCTGCTTTTTGAAGGTAAGTTAATGGTAACCCTGGATGGGCATTATGCTGTTGAAGCTTGTGAGCTTAACGTAAATAAGCAGATCAATATCAATTTTATGCGCAGCCTTAAAATTCGCCTGGATTTTGAACAATATCCCGGCGGGCGTTATTACCTGAACAAAAGTGATGTAAAAGCAGACTTTGGTATTTTAAAAAACAAGGGAACCGGCGTTTTTGGCGAACGAATGGTGCTTTATGACCACTATAAATTAAATTCACCGCTCCCGGAGGAATTTTATCAGGGTAAAAGTTTGCAAACCGCTGTAAATTCCCAGAAACAAGATACTGCCTACTGGATGAAAAACAGGGCCGATACATTGAGTACACAGCAGAAACAGTTGTACGGGCGTATTAGCAAGCTGGAAAGTATGCCGTCTTTTAAAAGATTATCGTGGATTGCATCAACACTTACAGGAGGATATGGCGATTTTGGCGCGGTACAAATAGGCCCCATAGGCTCTATTTATGCCTTTGATAATGTAGAAGGGGCACGCTTCCAGTTGGGCGGGCGAACTACGCCAAAGTTTAACAGATCCATCTATTTGGAAGGTTTTACAGCCTACGGGACGAGGGATACTAAAGCAAAATATAATTTAAGCACTTATTTTTCATTAAATCAAACGCCGCCTTATCGTTTCCCTAACGATTATTTTAAAGTTAGCTACCAGTATGATATTGATAAACCAGGAAAGATTTATTCAATAAATAACTCGCAGGCTACGCTCGCCTCATTCCAAACGGGCAAAACGGATTACTGGCTTTATAATAAAATTTTCAGGGTTGATTATGTGAAAGATTTTGAGAATCATTTTTCATATAATGTTACTTTCAAAAACTGGAACCAACAAGCCGCCGGAACCTTGTTGTTTGAGGAAAATGATGCAAATAACACCATCATACATGATTTAACCACTACCGAAGTTGGCCTTGGGTTGAGGTATGCGCCTCATGAACAAATTTTACAGGGAACGCAGTCCCGCCATACTATTTATAGCAAATACCCCATTTTTAACTTGCAGATAAACCATGGTTTTGAAGGGCTGCTCAACGGAGCTTACAGTTATAACAATATAAGCGCGAATATTTTTAAACGGTTTTATTTATCACAGTTGGGTTACTCGGATGTTACGCTGCTGGGTAATCTGTTAACCGGAAAGGTGCCATTTCCGCTGCTGAATATCAGTCCGGCCAATCAATCTTTTGGTTATGAACCCGATGCTTACAATAAAATGAATTACCTGGAATTTGTAAGCGATCATTATGTGGGCTTAAATATTACACACAGTTTTAATGGCTTTTTTCTGAATAAAATACCATTAATAGAGCATTTAAAATGGCGGGAGTTTTTATCATTTAAAGTTTTATATGGGGGCCTGCGTAACGAAAATAATCCCCTTTACTCAAAAAATTTATACAAATTTCCAGTAGGTTCAAATGGTGCAAACGGTACTTATGCCTTAGGCAGCACACCCTATGTGGAAGCGGGAGTTGGTGTCGGAAATATTTTTAAGTTGTTGCGTATAGATGTGATTAAACGGTTTAATTACCTTGATCATTCAGGTATCTCGGCGTATGGCATTAAGTTTAGCATAAATCCTGATTTTTAATCTGTAGCCCGGGTTCTTGAGGCCTCAAATTATATTAAAAACAAAATCCCTGCTCCTTTTTGGAGGCAGGGATTTTTGTTTCGGCATAAAGAGGGTAAATCAATAATAGTATACATTCTCCTGCACATGTGCGCTAATCTTTTTTACATCGGTGGCGGCTCCCAATCCCTGTAACCATATGGTATTAATGGTGTTTCTTTTTAATGTAACATCAGTAAGTGTGAATAGTACAGTGGTTGTTCCGGCTTTGCGGATTTCGAACGTATAAGGGGTAGCGCCATCAACAGCGATGAATGCGGAATATTTTTTATAAGTTAAGCCTGTGGCCAGTACTGAACCGCCTTTTATTGCCAGGTCTGCAGCGCCTGCATCGGGGCTCAGATTAATAAATCTTACGGTGGCCTTGCCTTCAGCCGGACGGCTAACAGAATCGGCTATCAGCAAAAAATCGGGTGTACTCACCTGGTTAGCCAGGAACAGCGAATATAGTTTATCGGCCTTAAGCGTAATCGTGTCGCTTTTTACTTTCTGCTGGCTTCCTCCTACATAGAATGTTGCGGTTCTTTTGCCGGTATAAGCCCTGATGTAATCAAGACTTTCGCCGCTTTTGATAGAGAAGTTATTTGCCCTGTTTTGATCAAGATAGAAATCAACAGGCTGGGCATCCGGCGAGGCATTGATGGCAGAGATGAGCGCTACAGGCGGTACCACATAATGGTTGTTGTCGTTATTCTTAAGGCATGAGGTTAACAGGCCGCTGAGCAAACACATCATCCCGAACATGGCTGCCCCTTGTGTAAAGAATTTTTTCATAGTTGGTTATTATTATTTATTCTACCAATACGGTGAGCAATAGCAAAACGCTACGGCAAATAGTTTTTTTTAATGTTAAAATGTATTTCGGCCCATTTTTACAGGCCACATACTGTACTGCTTTTAACAGGAAAGCCGTGTAAAATAAATCTATATAAAACCAAAGTTTAAACTAAGCGGAGGATAGCCACGGAACAATTTCAATAACTTGAAATAAGTTTTTGGACTTTTTTTTATTTTTTTAACAGGCAGGAGTGGTGATAGGTAAATGATAATAATTTGACGTTATGTGCTGTAAGATAGTGTATTATCTCGCATGTCTTACTTTTTACACAACGTGTAATTGCTGCTTTTATTGCCACTACAATACCACTACTTTAATTTAATGTTATGAATTGCGAAAATTTACTCTTTATATTTATAAACCAATTTATAAACAGCAAAAGTGCATCAGGAAATTAGCAGCAGTTATATTCAGCAATTGATTGCGGGCGATGAAGCCGCGTTTGATATGATCTATGAAACATACTGCGGTAAGGTTTACAGGCTGGCATTTAGGTTTTTAAAGGATGCTGCGCAAAGCCAGGAAATTGTGCAGGAATGCTTCATAAACCTTTGGATTAACCGGCAAAAGCTAAATCCGGAGGGAAATATATGGCTGTATTTGTATGTAATTGCTAAAAGGCTTTCACTAAATGCACTGAGGCAAATTTGCCAGTCGAGAGAGCTTACCGAAAAACTGATTGATCATATCAGTACCGTTCATAATGGTACCGAAGAGGATGTGCTGGTACATGACCTTGAACATTTTACCGAACAGATCATCAATAAACTGCCTAAGCAGCAGCAACTCATCTTCAGACTAAGCAGGGTAGAGCACCTTACGCATAAGGAGATTGCAGAGCAATTACAGATATCACCAAATACGGTAAAAAATCACATGGTTGAGGCGCTTAAAACTTTAAAATCCCACCTGCAATATTCTGACCTGATCTATTTTTTAGCCCTGTTTTTTTGGGTTTAGCAAAAAACGTTGATTATAGCGTTTTGATCAATATGCCGATGATTGCGGCAATACCAATGATATATGGCTCCTGTAATTTTTTGATATAAATAAGGGCCAATACAGCTGAAATTGCGATGAGTACGGTAGGGATATCAATGATTGACCGCAAACCAATCACAATTACAGAGCCTACCAAAGCGCCAATCACAGCCGCCGTAATGCCATCAACAAAAGCTTTGATGCTGGTATTCTTAGCAATTTTTTTAAAGGATGGCGCCAGGGCAACTGTAAATAGATAACATGGCAGGAAAGTAGCCAATGCCGCTACGCAAGCTCCGGGAAAACCCGCAACCAGGTATCCGATGAAGCCAACGGTAATCACCACCGGGCCAGGTGTGATCATTGCCACGGCAACTGCATCCACAAACTGGTGCTCATTTAACCAGCCAAATTCTTTCACCACACCACCATGCAGGAAAGGCACTATAGCCAGCCCGCTGCCAAAGACGAAAGCCCCTGCTTTGGCAAAGAACCAGGCAATTTGTTCCAGGGTTTTGCCTTCATATTTCCAAAAGCCCGTACTGATCATTATACCCGCAGGTAATACCGCAGGTTTTTTGAGCCATTGCGGCGGCGCCTTGATAACCATGTATAAAATGCCGCAAGCGATAAATAAAAGGATCTCTTCCCGCTCGGTAATAACGGTGATAACGATGCCCGCTATATAAAACAGCCACAAAGGCCATTTGGATTTCATAGCAGCCGGCTCAAACTTGCTGATGGATTTTATAGTGAGTTTGTAAGCACTCATAGCGATGATACCAATCACGGCCGCGCCGACGCCATAAAATACCGCCTGCATCCAGGGCAATCCCCCGTAAAGCTGGTAAGCCATCCCTAATAATACCACCATGATAAACGAAGGCAGTACAAAAGCCAGCCCTGTTAACGTGGCGCCTATCAGTCCGTAATGTACAAAGCCAATATAGATGCCTAATTGCGCGGCCAAAGGTCCTGGTGCAAGCTGCGCCAATGCCAGGCCCTCCTTGTATTCTTCCTCGGTTAGCCAGCCTTTTTTGTCTACCAGGTCACGTTGCATGTAGCCAACTAAGGCCACCGGACCGCCGAACCCCCAGGTGCCGAGCTTTAGAAAGTACTTTGTAATATCCGCCAAAGAATAAGCGGGGCGCAGTTTTATCAATTGTTCTTCCATGTGTGTATTTCCATTTGTACATATTTAGCCCAGCTATACAGAGCATCGTAAATGATCAGCCCATAAGCCAGTTGCTCCTGATCATCTTTAAAGTTATAGGATAATCCGGCGGAGATGGCCCAAAGGCCGGCTGCCTGTTGTGCCAGATCAAAGCGGTTGGTGTCGGCGCCGCGAACGATATCTGCCATCTGCAAAAGCGCTGAAACTGTTAAGCCATGTTTTTTGATGATATAGTCAAACGTGCAGCGCTCGCCCTCATGAGTGTATTCCACGCCGGCAATATCGTACGGTATCGCGTTAAGCGATTTTGCCAGTTCGATAACCTGTTCCTTAGGCACAAATAGAAACTCGGCTGATGGGTCAACAAAGTTTTTAATGAGCCAGGGGCAGGCGATACGGTCAATTTTTGGCCGTTCACGGGTGATCCATTTCATAACAATTGGGTTTAAAGGTTCATGGATAATTACATCTTCATACTTTCCATTTTTTTTGCTTGTTTTCCTAAAATATCCAAAGCAGCACGGAAACCTTGCGCCAATGTAGCCGCATTGCCACGGCCATAATAATGCAGGAAAATCATGTGCGGATCATCGCCCAGCATGTGGTTGTGTACCGCAACTACTTCCAGGTTATGCGCCCGTAAGGTTTTGATCACGCCATTTACTTCACTTTGCAGCATAGCAATGTCCCCGGCAATATGTGCATCATCATGTTTACCAGCGAAAGAGGCCCAGCTATTCAGGCCGATGTTGGTTGTCATTTCCACGCCCATTGCCACAACGTTCAGGTCGGCCCGGCCAATAGTATATTTATAGGTCGGCCCGTTTACCGTGCCGGTATATTTCACAATGGCGTCCAATGCGGGCAGGTCAAAGTTTTCCTTTCCGGTAACCGTTGGCGGTGCTGATGGTGCTGGCTGGTTAGATGGGAACAGTTTGCTGTCGCGGATGGTATCCGCATATTTTTTAGCCAGTTCAGCCACGCTCCCCATCCCGTGAATATGCATGTAGAATATGCGGGGCTCTTCGTAAAAAAAGTGGTTGTGTATGGCGGCTATTTCCAGCCCGTTGGCATGGGCTGCGGAGATCAATGGATTAACTTCCTCCATTTGCAATACCGTATCGCTCATCACCATGGCCGATTTTCCATCAATGGTCTTTTTGAATGATACCCAACCACCAAAACCAAAAGGAATAGGTACGGGCTCACCTTTAATTTTCATTTTAAGATCGTTGCGGGGCAATGGAGTGGTGTAAACAGCTTCAGCATCTTTGTAGCTGCCTTTTTTACCCAAAGCTGTATCAACAGCGGCCATTTCCTCTGCGGTTAAGGCCGGTGTTTTACCATGCGGCATGGGAAGGGCTTTTAATTGATCAATGGGTAACAGTAAAGCTGCACCGGCAAGTGCTGTAGTCTGTAAAAATTGCCTGCGGTTATTATTTGGTGTTTTCATAGATAGTGGAATTTCATCTATGCAATACTACCAACAAAGCCCTGCTGTAAATAGAATGGATTTAACTATTAGTATCCTTTTTACTTTTTTCGCTGTTTTTTTTATAGAGGGTAGGCGTCTGGCCGGTCTGTTTTTTGAATATGCGGGTAAAATGGCTCTGATCAGAAAAGCCGGTTAGGTAAGAGATCTCGGTTAAGGAATAATCGGTGCTGCCCATAAGGTGCATGGCTTTTTCAATACGCATTTTCCTGATGTATTCTCCAAAAGAAAGGTTTTCAAAGTATTTGGAAAATTCTCTTGATAAATAAGTCGGGTTGATCTCCAGTTCATCGGATACCTGCTGCAAGCTTAAAGCCATATTGGTATCCAGCTGATCCTGGATCATTTCTTTCAGCTCTTTTGCCCATTCAGGCGCTTTTTTAGATTTAGTGTCTTTGATGTATTTATGGTATACCTCCAGCAGCATTTGCTCCACCGGCCCGGCCTGGGTATGTTTCAACTGGTGGAGATGTTTCGCCCAGCTATACAGGCCATCGTAAATGGTCATGCCCAGGTTCAGGAGTTCCTGATCATTTTTAATATTATACGCCAGCCCCGAAAATATCGCTTCCAGCCCCGCTGCCTGTGGGGCAAAGTCATGCCGATCGGTATCCGCACCGCGAACGATGGCCGCTACCCGGTCAAGCGCGGCATCTTTCAACTGGTGCTTTTTGATAAAATAATCAAAAGTGCAATGGTCGTCATAATGCGTGTATTCCACGCCAGGCAAGTCAAAGGGTGTGGCGTTTAACTCGCCGGCCTTTATCAATACCTGGTCAAACGGTACAAAGATGATCTCCGCATCAGCATCAATAAACCTTTTGATTAGCCAGGGGCAGGCGATGCGGTCAATCTTAGGGCGTTCACGGGTGATCCATTTCATTTGTTGTAATTCGAGCTGTAAATGTAATCAAGAACCTTTAGTGTCTTACTAAAACTAAAAAAACACTGGCATGAAAAGAGAAAATTCGCACGAAATAAAAAAAACTTTATTCTCAACTAGTCCTATGGTAGTTTCTGCGTGTTCTCTACATAATTAACCCCTTCCGGGTTTTGTTATAAACCAATTATATGAACAATAACAGGCTAAAGTATTTGCTGCAGCAATATTTTGATGATACTATAAGTAGGGCTGATTGTACAGAGCTACTCAACTATCTGAAAGAGAACCCTGCCGAAATAGCCGACCTTGTTGATGAAGAATTATTAAAGCTTGATGCTGACCCCGAGTTTAACCAAATACAGGCCCGCAAGGTTTTAGATAATATTAAAACCGACCCAAGGTTTAATCAAGCTCCACTGGCTGTTAAGCCCAAAACAAAAATTGTAAGTCTGTTTGGCAGCCTGGCAAAAGTTGCGGCGGTAATTGCTGTTTTTAGCGCCGTTGGATTTTATTTGATACATAAACACAAGCCCGCTGATAACCAGGTTGCAATAGTTAAGTCGTCAAAAATTTTACCGGGCAGTAATAAGGCGGTTTTAACGCTGGCTAATGGTAAAGCCATTGTGCTGGATAATAAAGCCAACGGCACGCTTGCAAAGGCCGGCCAGGTACAGGTAAATAAAGTAGCCAACGGAAAGTTGGTGTATGATGCTTTGCCAACTGATGTTAAGGCAAAAGTTATTGATAACGCCTTAGTGTACAATACGCTATCTACCCCTCGCGGCGGCGAATACCAGGTGGTGCTGCCCGATGGCACCCACGTATGGTTAAACTCTGCATCGTCAATAAGTTATCCTGTTGAGTTTGCGGGCAACGAAAGACGGGTTAAGCTAACCGGTGAGGCCTATTTTGAAGTGGCTAAAAATAAAGACAAGCCTTTTTATGTAAACAGCAATAACGTGCAGGTAAGAGTATTGGGTACACATTTCAATATTTCGGCCTATAATGATGATGATGAGCTTAAAGCTACTTTATTGGAAGGCTCGGTTCAGGTGAGTAAGAATAATAGCCAGAGTTTGTTAAAGCCCGGTCAGCAGGCAGTGATAAACAATGGCGCCGATATGATCCGGGTTTCGCAAGCCAATATCAACGAGGTAATGGCCTGGAAAAACGGCTATTTCATATTTAATGATGATAACATTGCCACCATACTAAAAAAGGTATCGCGCTGGTATGATGTTGATGTGGAGCAAAAGGGAAATTTTGAAGGGCAGCATTTTGGCGGCACATTTTACCGCACAAAGGGTATTGATGAATTATTGAAAAACCTGGAAAAAATTGGGAAAGTTCACTTTAAGGTCACAGGAAGGAGGGTTACTGCTATGGAATAGTTTTACACTCTCCTTTTCTATACCAGTAATTATCTGCATAAAATAAAAACCAGGAGCGTTCGTACCGCCCCTGGCCTCAGCCGTGTTATGGCTGCGTCAGATAATGAAAATAATTGCAGCGAATACAACCACTTATTAATAAACTGACATTCAAATGTATAAAATTTTTACTGCATTTACTTGCGGCAAACAACGTGGGCGCCTATATAAACCTGTGCTTATCATGAAGCTAACTCTTATTTTGTTAACGGCAACTTTTTTACAGGTAACTGCTGCAACTTACGCGCAGAAAGTTACTATAAAAGTAAAACAGGCTACTTTAAAAGAAGTTTTTGAGGAGATACGGAATCAAACCAATTATGATTTCCTGTACAACTCAGACGATATTAAATTAGCCAAACCCGTTACAATTGATCTTAACAATGTAACCATAAAACAGGCCATGGACGCTTGTATGGGTAAACAGGCTTTAACCTATTCAATTGAGGATAAAACCATACTCATCCAAAAAAAATCAACCAATCAAAACAACAGCAATGCTCCGCCCAAAAAAATAACAGGTAAAATAACCGATAAATTGGGTTTACCTGTACCCGGTGTAACCGTTAAAGAAAAAGGAGGCAAGGCTATGGCCGTAACAGGTACCGATGGTACTTATGCCATTAACGTATCAGATGCCAATGCCACATTAACTTTCTCTTTTATTGGATTTACCACCAAAGAAGTAGCCCTAAATGGCGGCTCGGAACTAAACGTAATACTCGAAGATACCCAGCAGGGGCTTAACGAGGTTGTTGTAGTAGGTTACGGTACGCAAAAAAAGGAATCCATCACCGGTGCTATTTCTACAATCGGTACTAAGGATCTTACACAATCGCCTGTTGCCAATTTAAGCAACGCTTTGGCCGGTAGGTTATCTGGTTTAACAGCCATCCAAACATCTGGTAAACCGGGCGATGATAACTCAACCCTGTATATAAGGGGGGTAGGTACTTACACAGGCCAAACTGCCCCATTAATTATGGTTGATGGTATTGTGCGGGATAGTTATAACGATATTGATGCCAACGAAGTGGAAACCATCAGCATACTAAAAGATGCATCGGCTACGGCTGTATATGGTGTGCGTGGTGCCAATGGTGTAATACTAATTACCACCAAGCGTGGTAAAGAAGGAGCGCCAAAGGTTAGTGCAACTGCCCAAACCGCCATATCGCAGTTTTCGAGGATGCCTAATTTTGTTAACTCCTATCAATATGCTTCCTTGCTGAATGAGCAGAGTTATGAAAATTACTGGATTCAGCATGCTAAAGATGCAGATATCAAAACCTGGAATGATTTTGCTCAAAAAAGGGATGCCAACTGGATAAAAGAGGCTACCATTTATTACTCGCCCGAGGATCTGAAATATTATCAGAACGCGCATACGCCTACTTTAAACGGGCAAACAAATCCTTATTATGATCCCTACGGTCACCCTGACCAGGATTGGAAAAAGCAGATCTTTAAAAATTTCGCGCCTCAAACCCAGTATAATGCCAACATCACCGGCGGTACCGAATCTGTAAAATACTTTGTTTCCCTAGGTTACCTTACCCAGGGCGGGTTATTTAATACCGATTATATGCCTTTCTCTGATGAGATGCAGTTTAAAAAGAAACGCTACAATTTGCGTGGTAACCTGGATTTTGATGTAAACAAAAATTTCAGGATCTCGGTTGATGTAGGTACCCAGTTTGTTACCATCACCGGGATGGATAATGATGGCTACACCTGGGAGAAACGTATCCTGTGGTCATCTCCGCTTGGATCTCCAGGGATGATTAATGGCAAATTCGTAGTGCCATTTAGTAACCAAAACGATCAGCTGAATCCCTTATATGCTATTGCCAGCAGCAATAACTATAATATTACCAATAACAGTACACTAAACTCGGCCATCAGGCTAAGCCATAAGCTTGATTTTATTACCGAAGGTTTATCGGTAAATGCAAAGGGAGCTTATGATAGCTATTTCAGCAGCCGTACAGGTGGTGGTTACAAGCCATTGTTGTATGGCGTAAGGGCAAATCCCAATGGCAATAAGCTGGACCCCATTTTGGTACAGCTAAATGATGATACCCCGCCGCAAAGATGGTCTGACTGGAACAATGGTAAATGGCGCAAGGTTTATGGCGAGTTCTCCATTAACTACAACCGCACGTTTGCCAAAAAACACGCTGTAACCGGCCTTTTGCTTTATAATGCAGAGAAAAAATACGACCCGAATTTAGCCTATGATCTTCCGCATGCTTATATGGGTGTGGCCGGCAGGGTTACCTACGCCTATGATAACCGGTATTTTGCCGAGTATAACATGGGATATAACGGATCAGAAAACTTCCCCGAAGGTAAACGGTTTGGCTTTTTGCCTGCCTATTCATTAGGCTGGGTAGCCAGTAATGAATCTTTCTTCCCTAAAAACGATTACGTAACCTATTTAAAGGTACGCGGTAGTTTGGGTAAAGTTGGTAATGATAACATAGGTGGGGCCCGTTATTTATATTTACCAGATACCTGGCAATATGGGCAGGGCTACAACAACGGTGGTGGTTACACTTTTGGTACCCTTAATGATCGTAATACCATCCGCGGTGCTTATGAAAGCGTTATTGGTAACCCTGATGTTACCTGGGAAACCGCTACAAAATCAAACATTGGTTTAGAGGCCCATTTATTTAATGATAGGGTAACTGTTGTTTTTGATCATTACAATGAGCACCGTATCAACATCCTCTCCTATAAAGGTACAGTGCCTCAAATTGTGCAGGCCACTTTGCCGCCGTATAACCTGGGCGAGGTTAAAAACTGGGGTAACGAGCTTGAATTAACCTATAACAGTACCCCCGGCAAATTTACCTGGTGGGTAAAGGGCAATGCCTCAACCAATAAAAACAAAATCATTTTCAGGGATGAAGCCATTGTGCCAGGCTTAGAATACCAGGCGGCAACAGGGCGCCCAATTAATCAACCTTTAATGTTGCAAGCCAATGGGTTGTATACGTCATGGTCAACCCTGTATGCAATTGATGGTAATGGTAACCCTGTGTTATCAAATCCTATAAGGGCGCTTAACAAAGCGGGCCAGCCTTATGTAAACGCCGCAGGCCAGCCGGTTTATCAAAAAGACCTGGGTTATGCCGGGGCGGCATTGCAACCGGGCGAAGTTCGTTTGGTTGATATTAATGAAGATGGCGTGATCAACGAAAAAGATTATACCAGGACCGGCAAAACAGATATTCCGGAATTAAGCTATGGTTTATCATTTGGCTTTAGCTTCAAGGGGTTTGATTTTTCGGCTTTATTACAGGGAGTAGCCGGAGTAGCCAAGTTTGCCAACAGCACCATCCACTTTAATAAACAACAATCGCTTTTTGAGGTAGATGCAAACCGTTTTACCCAGGAACGGTACAATGCCGGCGAGCGGATAGATTTCCCTATCGCGGCATATAACCAGGCAGCTACCTACAATACCTTTTTCCTTAAAAATACTTCCTATACAAGGTTAAAAAACATGGAGATAGGCTACACATTTAAACCCGCCTTTTTAAAACGGGCAGGTATCCGCACGGCGCGCCTGTATGTGAACGGAGCCAACCTTTATACCTGGTCGCCAAACAAAATCTGGGGCGATCCGGAGAATTTGGGCTACGTGGGCTACCCGCTTACCAAAACCTACAATATTGGCTTAAATGTTAATTTTTAATTAATTAAAGCGAGAAAAGATGAAAACAAAAAATATAATTATACTGCTTTTGGCATGCTTAATTGGCGGTATACTTTCACCGGGATGTAAGAAGAGTTTTCTTGAAAAACCAAAAGGTGGTTCGGTAACGGTTGATACTATTTTTCATACTAAAAACCAGGCGCAATACGCTGTGGCGCAAATGTACATGCTATGTATCCGGGGCTATTTTCCTGAAACTTATGACGGCTGCCGTCCAGAAGCTATTACAGATCAGCTTTATATTATCCATCCGGCGTATGACTGGGCTTCAAACACCATTGGCACAGGTACCTATATTACCGGTAACATGAGCGCCAACGCCACTTGTGATTATGGCTTTGGTGCCGATAATGGCAACGGCTTTGGCTGGCATTATAAAGGTATCCGCCAGGCCAACCTGGTATTAAAAAATATCAACATGGTTACGGATGCCGATAACAGCTGGAAACAGGATGTAAAAGGGCAGGCTTTATTTTGCCGTGCCATGCAGCATTATGAGCTGTTCAGGTATTACGGAGGTATCCCCATTGTAAATAAACCGTTGGATGGTACCGGTAAAATATCCGTACCCCGCAGTTCGGTACAATCAGTGGTTGATAGTGTAGTTAAATGGTGCGATCAGGCTGCGGCTCTGTTACCTGCCACACGCCCGTCGGCAGATTATGGCAGGATAACAAAACTGGCAGCATTGGCCCTTAAATCACGAATCCTGTTGTATGCGGCAAGCCCCTTGTATAATACACCCGCCAACCTTAAATCAGAAGTTACCGGAGCCCGTTATGGCGATGGCCGGGATACAGTGCTGGCTTATCCTACCTATGACCCGGAGCGCTGGAACAAGGCTGCAAAAGCTGCTAAAGATGTGATTGATGCTGCAGGCGCTTCAGCAGTATCGCTTTACAACACAGGTAAAGCGGTAACTACCGGCGAAACCTATGCAACAATTGGCGATTATGAATCTGTTTGGAATGTGTTTGCCAACCAGGAACTAATATTGGTAAATACCTCAAACCAGGTACCAAGCGGTAATGCCTGGGGCGATGGATCTGCATGGGGCCAGTACCTGTCATCAAAATTGCGTTTGGCCCAATGGGGTGTTAAAAATAATGTACCCATTGAGTTTATGCAGCAGTATGAAAAAAAGGATGGTACAAAATGGACACTACCCGCCAGCGGAACCGATTTGCCTTCAGATATCAAGGCGCTTGACCTCGACCCGCGTTTTTACCAAACCATTGCTTATGATGGTATGTACTACAGCAGCCAGCGGGGTACATTGGCCTACTACAAAAAAGGCGATTACAGTACCGATGGTAACCTGGCCAGCAGCGATGCCGGTGTTGATGGGTATGCCATGGAAACCTACAAGTTTGTTGCCCGTGTGGATAACATGAGCGATAATCATTTTGCATGGCCGGTGTTTCGCCTTGCAGAGTTTTATTTAAACTATGCCGAAGCCATTAACGAGTACCAGGGCCCTACAGGTGATGCTACCAACTACCTTAACCTGATCAGGAAAAGAGCCGGCATGCCCGAAAAACATCCCGTGGATGCAGGCGCTTTCAGAGATGCGGTACAAAATGAGCGCACTATTGAATTTGCTTATGAAGGCCACAGGTATAATGATCTTAATCGTTGGTTAAAAGCCAAATCTGTATTAAACGGAACCTTGCATGGCATTGTAACTACAGCCCGTAATGTTGGCGGTACCTTAAAACGTACCTGGCAAACTACCTCGTTTGTTACAAGGGTTTTCCCGGCAAGGTACTATTACGTTCCATTCCCTAATGATGAAGTAAGTAAGCGTTACCTGGGTAATGCTAAGGGCTGGGATGGACAAAATCCAGGATGGTAATTGGCTTTTACACATTTTAACTAATGAAAAAAATGAAAAAAGAATATATAAAACTTTTTGCCTGGATTTTTTCATTCTGTAGTTTTTCTGTCGCGAACGCGCAAACTAAGAATGTAATTTCAGCAGATTCCATTAAAACTGATCAGAATAAAACCAACACAGTTGACTATGGATTAAGGACTGAAAAATCATGGAGAAATACGGGCGCTGTTTTTACGCTTAAAGGCGATGAACTAACCCATATGATGGCCGGTAATTTATTAAATACGCTGCAGGGCCGTATTCCCGGTTTAACGGTAGTAACCGGCTCTGGCGAGCCCGGCTATGATAACCCCACACTTTATGTACGCGGGCAAAGCAGCTGGAATGTTGCAGGTAACCAGGTAGTGATTTACCTTGATGGTTTCCAGGTAGATATGGGCGCTATCAGCTCCTTGTCGGCTTATGAAATTGAATCAGTAACGCTTTTAAAAGATGCCGCCGCCACAGCTATATATGGCTTGCAGGGTGGGGCAGGTGTACTAAGCATCCGCACCAAAAAGGGGGGCAATTTGCCTAAAACCCAGATAACCGTTAACGGCAGGTACGGCATATTAAGCGCGGTACAATTACCAACTGTTATGAATGCCTATGATTATACCCGTTTGTACAACCAGGCTTTGCAAAATGATGGCTTGCCAACGAAGTACAAAAATCCCGACTTGTATAAAGCAACTAATGATCCTTTTCATCCAAACGTGAACTGGTACGATGAAATGCTAAAAAAGACCTCCACCATACAGGATTATAACTTCTCCTTTAGGGGCGGTAATGATATGGCTAAGTTTTTTGTGTTGATGAACTATACCGATTTTGAAGGTTTATACAAAAACGCCAGCGCCATTGATAAGGATTTTGGTACAAACGCACATTACAACAAAATTAACCTGCGGGCCAATGTGGAGTTGCAGCTAAGTAAAAGCTTATCTGTTGAAGCCAACATCACCGGGATAACCGAGGATAAAAATACCCCCGCTGGTTTTACGGCTACATCATTGTTCAACAACCTGTTGGGCTTGCCGCCGGCTGCGTTTCCTATAAAAAATCCTAATGGTACCTGGGGAAACAGCTCGGTATATAATTTTAACCCTGTTGAGCTTTTACAGCAAAATGGTATTTATAACTCGCATACCCGTAACCTGCAAACCAACTTTGGCTTTATTGAAAAATTGGATGTAATAACCCCGGGCCTGGCCTTAAACGGATCGTTGTCATTCAGTAATCAATACGTTGGTACTTATCAAAAAATTTTTACGGTACCATCTTATGAAATTGTTAAAGATGCCAATGATATGCCCGTAATGGATGCCGGAAAAGTGGTTTACAAAACCATAGGCACAGTTAGCCAGGGCATACTTGATGGAGGCAACCAACACTGGAACAGAACCGCCATTAAAATTGGATTTGATTATAACCGCAGCTTTGGCAAAAATACTTTTAGTGGTATGGTGTTGGGGCAAAGACAGGGTTATAGCCATGATGGGCTGGTTTACCAGGTTCGTACCCAGGGCCTGTCGGGCAATGTAACTTATGATTATGATCAAAAATACATTATTGATCTGTCTGCCGCTTACAACGGATCGGCCGACTTTGCCCAGGGACATCGCTACGGATTTTTCCCTGCAGCAGGTTTGGGCTGGATAGTATCTAAAGAAGATTTCCTGAAGGATAATACCGTCATCAGCTTTTTAAAGGTGAGGGCTTCTTACGGTACTACCGGTAATATTAATGAAAACTTTCGTTTTTTAAATGAGCAATGGGCGTTAGGCGCCAATGGCTATATCGTCGGAACAAACAATACCTATAAAAACGGGATGACCGAAGGTTCGTTTGCTAATATCAACGCTTCATGGGAGCAAAAAACCACACTGAATTTTGGTGTCGATTTGAAACTATGGAAAAAACTATCGGCAACGGTTGATGTATTTAGCGAAAAACGTACCGGTATTTTAGAGATTCCATCGGCTGATGTACCCTACTTTACCGGCTTTAATTTGCAGTATGCCAATACCGGCGAAGTAAAGAATAAAGGTTTTGAAGCGGCACTTAATTTCAATGACCAGGTTAATTCTTTTCAATACAACCTGGGCGGCTCAGTAGCTTTTGCCCGCAATAAAATAACCAAACGATCAGAAAGCGCCCAGCCTTATAACTACTTGTATACCCAGGGTTATAGGCTCGACCAAATGAAAGGCCTGGTTTACAAAGGCTTTTACCAGCAATCTGATTTTGACGCCAGCGGTAATTTAAAACAAGGTGTTGTTTCATCATCTTATGCAAATGTTAAACCCGGCGATTTAAAATTTGCCGATCAGGATGGTAACGGTATCATTAATGATTATGATAAAATACCTATGAACTACGCTAAACTGCCCGAGATCACTTTAGGGTTTAACCTTGGGTTTAAGTACCTGGGTTTTGATTTTGACGCCTATTTAGAAGGTGTGATGCACCGCACGGTGAGCCTGCTTGATGATGCCTATTTATATACTCATCCTTTTGTAAACAGCAATTCCATTACGCCATTTTCTGCCAATAGCTGGACCCCCGAAACGGCAAATACAGCCACAACGCCACGCCTGTCAACCTTAAGTAATGCCAATAACAACCAACAATCTGATTTTTGGTTGCGTAACGGCAATTTCTTTAAGCTGCGCAGTATTGAGTTGGGTTATACGTTGCCTAAAAAAGCATTTTTAAAGAAACTTGATGCTATCAGGCTATTTGTAAATGGCACCAACCTCATAACCTGGGATAAAATTGATAACCTGGAGGCCGAACGGCTTTCTATGGGCTATCCTTTAATGAAGGTTGTAAGCTTTGGATTGAGAGTGAAATTGTAATAGTAAACTATTAGTAATTACCAAGAAATGAAAAGAAATCATTATATAATAACAGTGTTGGTGCTGAGCACTCTGCTGTACTCCTGTAAAAAGGATTACCTGGATGTAAAGACGATAAAGGCTGATATTTCTGTAGAAAAACTATATGCCAATTACACTTACGTGCAGCAGGTAGTTTGGAATACGTACAGCTACCTGCCAGATGGATTTGCTAATCTTGATCTGGAAGCGGCCTCGGATAATGCCGAAAGTACCAATGTGAACTCCAGATCACAAACCTATAATTACGGTATCTGGAACCAATACAATAACCCGGATAATGCGTGGCTAACTAATTTTAACGGAATAAGGCAAGCTAATGAATACCTTAAAAACAAGGATAAGGTTGATATATCCTACATTAAAGGCAAGATAACATCAACAGATTCAACCGCTTATTTTAATGCCCGCGATAACGTGAAGTTTATGCAGGGGGAAGTGCTCTTTTTGAAAGCTTTCTTTTATTTTGAACTGGTTAAACGTTATGGCGGTATGCCCATTCTTGAAGAGCCGCTTGATTACAGCAACAAAAGCAGCTGGGATAATATTCCAAGAAATTCTGTTGACGAGTGTGTTAAATATATAGCCACTTTATGTGATAAAGCTGGCGCAATAATTCCCGCCGATCTTTCGCCCTATTCATGGTACGATGATGGCCGGGTAACGCAAGGCGCTATCAAGGCTTTAAAGGCCAAGGCTTTATTGTATGGTGCAAGTCCGCTGTTTAAAGACAATGGATCAACCACTACATGGGCACAGGCAGCGAAAGCCGCGCATGATGTAATTGCATTAGGCAAATATCAGCTTGATGGCAACTACACCAACCTGTTTGGCTCCAATAATGCTGCATCAAAGGAGTTTATTTTTTACCGTCGTTACGGTGCAATAAATTATGTGGAATATTATAATTTCCCCATTGCTTTTCAAAACAGCATTGGCAACAGTATTACGCCAAGCCAAAATTTTGTAGATGATTACGAAGTTGTTACCAGTGGTAATGCTGTTCCGTTTGATTGGAATAATCCGGCCCATGCTGCAAATCCTTATGCCAACCGCGATCCGCGTTTTGCCGCTACGGTGGTTTATAACGGTTCATTGTTTAAAGCAACTAATATTGAAACCTTTACCGGTGGCAATAGCGGCTTGCCAAAGCAAAATGCCACCAAAACAGGCTACTACTTATCCAAATGGGTAAACCAATCTGTTGATCTTGTAAACGCTACTACAGCTAATCATACATGGAGCTATTTCAGGTACGGCGAAGTGCTGCTGAACTATGCGGAAGCAATGTTTAATGCCTACGGTGCCGATGCAGATCCGGAAGGGTATGGAATGACGGCCCTTAAAGCTATCAACACGGTAAGGCAGCGTGCGGCAATGCCCGTAATAACAGCGGTACAATTGAACCAGGCACGTATTGAGCATGAGCGCAATGTGGAGTTAAGTTTTGAAAATAACCGCTTATGGGATGTGCGCCGCTGGAAAAAAGGGGTGGCTTATTTTAACAAACCTGTAAACCGGATAGAGATCACCAACACAGGCGCTACCAATACCTATGTTGTTAAGCAGTTAGAAAACAGGGTGTTTTACGATAAGATGAACTGGTATCCTATACCACAAAGCGAAATTGCAAAAACACATTGGGCACAAAATCCAGGCTGGTAATAATATAAACGGATCATTGCATCACCTGGTGCAATGATCCTTCATGATTTGAATTATTAACGTAAAAAATATTTTATGAAAACTCATGCATCAACAATACTAAAGTTGTCGGTTTGCTTTATGCTGACAATGGTATTATCCTGTAAGCAGGAATATCTGCAGGGACCAAAAACCACAAAAACAGTTAAGGTTTATTTGCCGCAGGCAGAAAAGCCCAACGGCCTTGTTGCCGCCCTAAACGATTCAAAGCTGGCTGTGGATACAATAGCGCATACCGCTAATTTTGCTATTCCGGTTTACCGGGGCGGCGAATCGGGATTTGATCCCCTAACCGTAGATGTAAGCGTTGATAACAGCAACATCGCCGCCTTGGTTACATCGGGCGCACTCCCTGCCAATACCATCCCAATGGACCCAACCGATTTTACTTTGGCAACAAAGGACTCCGTTGTTTTTGATAACAACATTATGAAAGGCAACATTGTACCCAAAATTAAAATAGCTAACCTGAATAAATATAGCGGTAAAGTTTTGGCGTTGGGTGTTAAGATCAGTAATTCATCAAAACAGGAAATTAACGCGGATATGAATAGGGTGATCATCTACTTTGATGCCGATGCACTGATAGACGCGGTAACCCCCAAAACAAACATGGTTGATAAAACCAAATGGAGTATAGTGAAGTATGGCGACGGTGTCACCTTTAAAGTGAACGATGATGGCAGTATACTGGCAACAGGAGGTAATTGGGGGCAGCAGGGTGTTATCCAAACCTTTGAGGTAAGAGCCAACAAACAGTATAAAATTGACATGCACGTAGCCGGTTCTGGCGCTACCGACTGTTGGTTTGAGGTTTACGTTGGTAAAGCTGCGCCTGTGGCCGGCAAGGATTATAGCGACGGCGGAACACGCATTGCCTTAAACACCTGGAATGGTTGCGGTAAAACACCTTTTGATGCATTACTGTCATCACTGTCATGTGCAGGCACAGGCAATGTTGTTTCGTTCCCAACTGCAGGTACGGTTTACCTGGTTATCCGTTCAGGCGGTTCAAGCCTGGGAACAACGGGTATCAAGCTTACTGCTATCGATTTTAGAAGGGTAAATTAAGGTGATTAGTGATAGGATGATGTTCTAAAAGTTTGTCATCCTGAGGAACGAAGGATCTATTCGCAGACTGTACCGGGCGAAGAAACATGATGGATAATAGATCCTTCACTATCGTTCAGGATGACAAAAAAAAGTTTTATGGGCAAATAACATGTCATTAAGAATCCCAGACTTACGAAGTTTTAAAAACTTCGTAAGTCTTTCGTCGCTTGTCATTTCTTCTTCGGAGGATCATGTTTTTTTTCATCCAAAATATTAAACGACTTGAGATCTCTTCATATATCTTGAGATTTAGTTGAATAGTAAGTGCATACTATGAGGCGTCCCCGTAATGAGATACGGGGCGCTTTTTTAGTTTAAAGATAAATACCCTTGCTGAAAAAAGTTTTAGCTTCCGGTGATTAATATCGCGGTTAGGTTTACTTACACTATCTTCATATTCTCTGCATCCCAATGGATTACCTTGTTTTCAAAATAGCTATCGTTACAGGCTAAACAAGGCGCTGCCGCCCTAAACCCGAATACCGCATCCTCAACCACAGGCTTACCCGTCCTGATGGAATCAAAGAAGTTGGCAAAGTGGTCATTTGAGGTATTGTAACCCTCCGGAGCCCTGTAGGTAATACCGGGGATAGCAGGGGCTTGCTGATCGGCTTGCGAAAAGCGTTTATTATAATCGTTCGTTAAAGCTTTCTGTTGCGCTTCGGTAAAGGTTGATAGCGAATCCCAACCGCCAATGCCGGTGGCTACCGGCATTTTACTTTTGGTGATGGTAAAGCTATCATCGCCCATAAGGTTCATTACACCTTCCGAGCCTACAATTTTGGTGGTACTATGGTCGCCCTCACCGCTAATGAAATTAACCCGGAGCGTTACCTGGAAAGCAGGGTGCTCTTTTGTTTCGCCATAATGGATCACCGCGCTCATCACATCGGGCACATTGCGGCCATCTTTCCAATAGGCCAGATCGCCGATAGAATATATCCTTTCGGGCCCTTTTGAGCCGGTTATAAAATGGATGCCGCTAAGCAGGTGGACAAATAAGTCGCCTGCAACACCGGTACCATATTCGCGGTAGTTCCTCCACCTGAAGAAACGTTTGCTATCATAATCATACTTCATTTTTGCGTTTGACTGAAACCGGGCCCAATCCACACTTTGCGGCGATGCGTCAAGAGGGATAGTATATTGCCAGGCGCCCAAAGCGCTTTGCCGGTTAAATGAAGCCTCTATAGAATTGATCTTGCCGATAGCGCCTGCATCATATAGCTCTTTAGCTTTTTTATAGGCAATACTGCTTACCCGCTGGCTGCCCACCTGGAAAACCATTTTGGTATCCTGCTGCGCTTTTATTTCGGCAAGGCCCTGGCTTATTTTGTGCACCATGGGCTTTTCGCTGTAAACGGCTTTGCCGCTGTGCATGGCATCAATAGCTATCTGGCTGTGCCAGTTATCGCTGGTGGCAATAATTACAGCATCCACATCTTTACGGGCTAATATTTCACGATAATCGCCGGTAGTAAAAAGGCTTGCTCCGTAAACTTCCTTTGCCCTGTCCAGCCGTCCCTTGTATAAATCGCAGCAGCCAATCAGCTCCACACCTGGAACGCTTAATGCTGCTTGGGTATCATTAAATCCCATGATACCCATACCTATGGTTGCTATGCGGATCTTATCATTTGGTGAGATGCGTTTCTCGGCGCGCAATATTCTAAGTTCATTTTCTTCCCTGGCTGCTAAACTGCTGAGGGATGCGGAAGTTAACAAAACGGAAGTACCCAGGTGCTTTAGGAATTTTCTGCGATCGGTAGACATAGCTGTAAGTTAAGTTTCAATAATTGGTTATTATGTTGACGGCAAGGCGCGGTCACTAAGGTTTACAGCAGGCAATTTAATAAAGGGAAATGAGAATACCAGTGATTATCAAAAATAAGGTAGGGGATATGGGATGGTTCCGGGAACTCAGCTACCGCTGATCAACTCGACGCTTTTTTAGGACGCCCTCCATTTAAAGGAGGTATTGTCAATAGCTCTCATGGTGCACAAAACGCCGTTTAAGTGGTCGTACTCATGCTGCAGCAACTCTGAAAGACTGCCGTCCATTATCCATTGATGTGGCTGCCATTGCTCGTCAAGATAGTTTACGGTTATTTTTTGATGCCTTTTTACTTTAACCAGCAAGTTTGGGAAACTCATGCAATCATCCCATAATTCAAAAAGGTCTGCACTTGGGTCAACAATTTCGGGATTTATAAAGACTACAGGCTTATCAATATTCATATAAATAAGCCTTTTCATAATACCTAACTGGGGCGCTGCAATGGCCCTGCCAAAATGATATTTATTCCTGATCTGCTCCATCACGTTGTGCATATCAGCAACCCAGTCCTTTACAAACTGAAGCTCTGTTTTTAAAACCGGCGTTGAGGTTTGATACAGACGTTCATCTCCAAGCATTAACAGATCATCCAGTGTTTTCATTTTGATGGGTAGGTTTTATTTTACCCTTTCGTTCCCAGGCAGAGGTAAAACTTTATTAATAAAAATAGTTTAAGGGTTTAATTTATCCACTATATCCTCATCAAAATAATCCGTAATTACATAGATCTGTTCTGTTAAAAAGTCGAACATTAAAACCATACCGCTTACCTGCATTTGCTGTTTTAACTCATATTCGCTGCTTTTATAAAAATGCTTTTTTTTTATTGTATGTTTTATTGCCGGCAAATTAATCCATATAAGTGTTTTCACTGGTGCCGTAATAAGTGTAATTTCAGGGCCATTGATAAATATATTCGTTACAACCCTATTTAACTTTTTACTTCGGGATAAGGTAACGCCATAATTAATAGATACTAAAAGTAAAATAAAAAAAAACTCAAGGCCACCAAAAAAGAGAATTGACCCCGCTGATGATTTATATAATAGAGGTGTATATATCAATATGACTACTAATGAAGTAAAGAAACTTCGCCCAAAAAACTTTATATGCTTTTCAATTAATTCAAATAGATAAGGATTCGCTATATATTCCATTTTAAAAAATGTGCTTAAATATATAGCAAATCCTTAACCTAAAAAACTTTTACCTTAAACCTTTCTCCTTTAAAAACTTCACCAAAGCGGCTGGGTGGTCGGTTTGTAAACCTCTCAGCCCTTTGTCCAGTGCCTTGTTCCAATCAGCCGGGCCTTCACCTGCACTTTGAATATCAGGCCAAACCGGGATGTGGTATTTATCGGCCAGTGCAACCATATCATTAGTATATTGATTGTATGAACCATCAAGTATATCGGGATGGTATTTGTCAATAAAGCTATCCATGCCTGCCACAGTTTTAACGCTATCGGGTAAGCTCAGCATTAACGGCATTTGTGGTGCTGCCTTGCGCCAGCCGGTAAACTGAGGTGCACTGTTTATATAAACCAAAACCTGTTTTTCCATACCGTATTCTTTTATCACCTGGTAGGCCAGCTCCGGATCGGCCGCTTTAAAATCCAGGTAGATATTGATCTTGTTTTTACACAATGAAAGGATCTGTTTAAAGGTTGGAATATGGAAAACTTCCGTAGTACTTGTGTCCTTACTTTTTACCTTTAACTCCAGTAATTGAGCAAGTGTGAAATCTTTAACATTGCCTTTACCATCGGTCATGCGGTTGATGCTGCCGTCATGCATACTCACCAGTTCACCATCTTTGGTGGTGCGGAGGTCAATCTCCACATAATCGGCTTCGTTTTTGATGGCTTGACGGTAGGCTTCCAGTGTATTTTCAGGATATATCACATGATCTCCCCGGTGAGCGGCTATTATAAACTTATGTTTTGATTTTGGAGCGGGGTTTGGGGTGAAAACCCCTGTGCTTAAAATAAAAGCTATGAATGAAATAAATGAAAATTGCATTTGTTTTTAGGTAGATAAAAGGTTATTAATTAACTATAGTGCCCGACGTTTTTTTTCCTTTTTGCTGTTTGTAATGATCTTCGCGTTCGCGATCCTCATCGTCCATCTCGGGGCCCTTTTCAATTTTGCGCCAGTTAATGGTTTTGTTGTAACGGCTCATTGCTTTCTGCGGATCAAATACACGGGTATCGCTCTTCACAAAAGTGTAAGGGGTATAATCAGGCTTGTCTGTAAAAAAGTCCTGTAGTAATGATGCGGTAACATCATATTGGTTTACATAAGGGACATCAAGGATATTATAAATGGTTTTTAATATCGATCCAAAATTGGCATGCGTATGGCTCACATAACCTTTTTTAACATAAGGCCCGGCCAGCATCAGGATGGAACGGTGCGCATCTATATGGTCAACTCCACCTTGCGGGTCATCCTCTGTAATAATTACCAGCATGTTTTTCCAATATTTGGTACGCGATAAAAAGTGAAGGATGCGGCCAACGGCCAGGTCATTATCAGCCATGTATGATTGCCTGTAGGGATAACCATCTTTCGGTCTTATATCGGCCCCGTGATCATTGGGTACCTGCATAGTAATAAGCGAAGGCATTTTCTTTTTGCCCTTTATCCACATTTTGGTGAACTCACCTTCAAATTGATCCATTCTAAACTGATCGGGAATGTTGGTGTTAAAGCCCGCGTAATTGTGGCTGGTACGGGTAAATAAGGCCTTTTGCATAGGTACCATTACAAGGTGGGCGGCGCCGGTGTTTACATCCTGCCAATCTTCGCGAACGTGTGCGGTTTCATTAGCTTCGCCAAAATTGTAAAACTCTACATGTTTACGTTCCAAAGCTTCCCATAAACCGCCTGTTTCTGCATAATCCTCAGGATCCATGCTTCCGGTTGAACCGGGGAAACGACGGCCTGGAGCTTTTGAGAAAAGCTTGGCTGTTTTGCTTACGTTTGAATTAGCTTCAACCCATTCGTTAGGGATAACGCCCATCATCCAGTGATGCCCGTGTATGGATGCATCACTATCGCAATAGTAGTTATCAGAAAACGCAAACTGTTTGGCTGCTTTTATATGGTTTGGTGAAACATCAAGATTTGGGAATTTTACCTTTAAGGCATCTGGTAAGGTATATTCGCAATGCACGCCAAACCGGGCTAAGGTGCTGTCGCCATCGGCATTTTTTAGCTGCCCCAAGACCTCATCATAAGTACGGTTTTCTTTAGTAATGTAAACGATGTATTTTATTGGTGTAGGTGACGAACCAGGCAATACCGGCAAGGGGTTTTTAGTAACTGCGGATATTGGTTCACTTACAAAAGTATTTCCTATAACTTGCCGGGTGTACGCTGCAAGTTGCGCATCGGTAGGCATGGCCACTTTTTGAAAGGTGCCCAATTGAATATCGCCAATATAGGTACCCTGCGGTGGGGCTACAAAGCCATGCCCGCCGTTAGGGCCGGCACCGTAACCGCGGCATGATGTTATGTACAATTCGCTTTCATCGGCAGATAACTTTACTCTTGAAGTTCCCCAGCCAGTAGGAATAAGGCCTCTGGTACTTTTGGTAGGTATATCAATTACTGCCACGGCATTAAAGCCTAAAAGGGCAACATAGAGTGTTTTTTCATCTTTGCTTATGCTGATACCGAAAGGCAATAACCCTCTGAATTTATCAATACGATTATCAACCTTAATTGGGATATCGCCCAGCAACTTATGGTTTTTGTAATCAATAATGGTAATATTATCATTGGTGGCATTGGTAACATAGGCGTATTGACTGCCTACAGCTATTGAATTTGGACTTGCGCCACCTGTTACTTCGGCATCCTCCAGCATTTGGCCAATCTGGTGGCCGGTTTTAAATTTATCTGTAACCTGATTGCTGGCTAAATCAATGGTGAAAACACTCATCGCTTCGGGGGATAACGGATCACCAACTCCCGGGATCTTTCTGCCTTCAATTACCGTTCCCTCGCGCGATTCTTTGGTATTATCGCCATAGGGGTGCTGCGATATCATGATTGAATCGGCATTTTTGGGTGTTGCGCCGCTGATGAGCGGGTAGGCGTACCTACCAACGTTGGCAACAAAGGCAGTTTTTTTATCCGGACTTAAAGCCAGGCCAAACGGTTGTCTGCCGGCATTAATTGATGCCGTTATTTTTTTTGTGCTCAGATCAATCCTTACCAAACGGAAGTTACCACGATCAAGTACCAACAGTTCATTTTTATCGCTATTAAAAAGCAGGTCGGATGTAAAACTGTCATCATATTCCTTGCCGCCAATATTACCGTTGAGGGATAAGGAATCTGTTTTAATAAACTTTTCGGCATCATAAACAATTACGGCCCCGTTATCGCCGCCACTAAGGTATAAGGTTTTTGAATCGGGAGAAAAAGCAACGCCTAAAAATGAGCCATTGGGTAGAGGCGAGGCAATTTTTTTACCATAAGCGGGTACCCTGATTCCATTCATAGAGGCAATGTCAATGAGTGTTATAACCCCATTATGCAGGGTTACTGCCTTTTTACCATCTGGGGAAACAGAGAGGCCAAATGGATCATGCGTAATGCGGATGGTTTTGCCTGCAGGTGTTATAAACCTGCCACTTGGTAAAATAGAGGTGCCGGCAGTATCAAATTTACTATATTGATTAATGCCCGGTACCTGCAAAATATTTACTTGCTTTTGAGCCAAAGCAAAATTGCCTGCGCCTAATAACATGAGTAAGGTTAATAGATTACTTTTCATAGGGTACAAACTAAATAATTAAAATTATTTAGTTTGGGTAACACTGCCAATTGCATCGCCAACTTCATGACCTGCGGCTGCTTTAAAATCAAATCCAAGCAGGTTGGCTATGGTTTGTGCAAGTTGTTTATGATAAATGGTAGTTGGTGTTTTTATTACGCCTGTTGGTGGAGTATCGGGGCCGATTACAGCAAACCATGTTTGTTCTGAATTGGGTGTATCGGTGCCGTGGGTGCGCCAGTTTTCTAAAGGTACATCGCCCCGGCCATGGTCACAGGTAATTAGCAAGGTAGTTTTGTCTTTGTACTGCGGGTCGGATTGTATGTACTGCCATAACTGACCTAAAAAGCCATCCTCTTTATGGGCAGATTGCAAATAAAACTTGTAGTTACCCTCATGAGCCAAATCGTCTGTTTCATCAAACCCTAAAACCAGTACACGCGGTTTATATTGTTTCAGATATTCAAAGCCAAATTCAAAAGTTAAAAAATCAAGCCGCTCATCGGGGCCTATAATCTCTGGCACTTTATGTTGAATTTCGTTCAAGTATTTTAACCGCTCGCTTGCCTTAGGATCATTAAAATTAGTATAACCCGAGTTTACCATTAAACCGGAACGATTTGCATTAAGTATAAAAGGAAAAAGCTGCCATGATGAAAATACGGCCACCTGGTTCTTAAATCCTTTTTGCTTGCTCAGGTATTCAAATATGTTAACGTTGGGATTAAATACCTCATCGTTAGAATTTATCTTTACATCCGGGAAACCGGTGAATATTTCGTTATAGCCAGGGTACGAAAAATGATATGGGTTAGCAACCTCATCTTTGTTGCCCTCGTCCCTGTTGCCATAAAGCTGGCCTTCTTGCCCTATAACATTCCAAAAAAATGGAAGCAGCAACTTGCGGCGTTCCTGAGGGGTTGGTGCCCAGAATTTCTTGGTAATACCTCCTTTATCGCTGGTAAATTTTGAATTGATAATGGCCGAATCGGCGCCGCGATAAAGTTCTTGCCAACGAAAGCCATCAAGTGTAACAACTATTATATTTTGAGTTTTATGCTTCTGTGCTAATAAGGTGCTGAACGAGGCACCGAACAATAATAATGCAATAAACTTTTTCATGGGTTTTTTGAGTTAAAAATAAAGGCCCCGGTTAAGGAGCCTTTATTGATATTAATATAAAAATGTTTAACTATTTCAAAATGTACATAACACCATTTATATCATCGTTACCACCGTATTGGCCGGCCAATGCTTTGTTATAATTAATAGCATTTGAAGTACGCTCAGAACCGGGATATTGAAAACGTAAAGCGATACGGGTGCTATTACCTGTACCTGGTCCGGTTGTAAAGTTTGGTACACCAGTACGGCGATAGGTGAAATACGACTCCAGGCCTGACTGACGGAACAATGCCAGGTATTTTTGCTGTAATATTTTGGTAAGCCCTGCCGCATCTGCACTATACTTAACACCCGATTGCGCGTAGTAAGTAGTCCAGTTAACATTGATAGGATAAGTATCGTAATTTGCAGGGTTTGCAGTACTTGTTGAACCCGGACGATAAAACGAAGCTGTAAAAGTACCAGTGCCTGTTGGGATACTATAATAAGCGAATGAAGCCTGGATGCCTTTAATGTAATAATCTTCGGCGTTACCGGTTGCCCAGCCACGATTAATACCTTCGGCAATGTTAAACATTAGTTCTGGATAGCCAACCTGAACAGCGGGCTCGCCTGTGAAGGTAGAATAGTAATGTTTTCTGTTTATGAATGAGTATTTTCCTAACGATGCGTTGTTATACATCACGCCCAAATCCAAACCGGGATCGGCACCTATAAATGATGAAAAAGCGGTAGGGCTTTCCTTCAGGTTATCCACGTTGTAACGGGCAGGCTCGGCAGTAACAAATACGCGCGGGTCTTTTAAATTGGTTAATAAGCCAATATAAGTAGCTGATGAATTTTTACGACCACCATTTTGACCGAAATTATCAGGTGTTTGCGGATAGTAATTGGTTGGGACCACAAAAGTATACTGAAAGTTATCAGCGGCGCTTGTCATGATAGGATATATTGCAGGACTACCAACTACTTTTGCAAATTGCGCGGCAACATCAATGTCTCCATTTTTTTTGCTTAATTGTACTAATAATCTTATCCTGAATGAGTTTACAACTTTTTGCCATGCAGCTAAATTGTTGCCAAGATAAATATCACCCGCAAGCGTAGTATTACCTGATGCGATCAAGGTGTTGATATCAGTATTGGCGCTTTCCAACCAGGCCAATGATTGAGTCATTACTGTTTTTTGCGAATCGTAAGCAGGCGTTAGATTCTTTTCGCCTTGTAAAGCCTGAGTCATCGGAATATCTCCCATTTCCATGCTCATTTTGCTGAAAAGATAGGCCCTGAAAAACTTACCCAGGGCACTGTATGGATTAACAGCCGGGGCACCTGCCTTAACAGCCTGGTCTTCCATAGCTACCACGTTTTTTAAAGTGGTGTAGTAGTTATCACCGCTACCAAAATCATAACGGTTGTTGCCGTAATAATCATAATTGTAAAGAAAGTATTGTGAGTAAATTTCCTTTGAGCCATCCGGAAATTCAGCAATGTTGTTCAATACACCGTTAAGTAATAAAGAGGCCGGTACCGCGGTGGGTACGTTTTCATTCACGGTTAATTCCTGGAAACTCTTTTTACAGCCTGTTACGGTCAATATCATAAATACTGCCAGTAAATTAATGCTTAAAATCTTTTTCATATTCATCTGTTATTAGAATGATAAATTTAAATTGAAGCCGTAGCTACGTACTGTTGGCGATTGCAATACAGTTTGAGGCTGGACACCATTGTATTGGTCAAGATCCACATCCTTAAAGCGTTTGTCTTTGTAGAAATACAACAGGTTACGGCCGTAAAGCGAAGCGGAGATTTTTTGGATAAAGCTTTTTTGTAACCATGCTTTAGGGAAATCGTAGCTAAAGGTAACTTCACGTAATTTACTGAAGGTTTTATCCATCAGGTTTGATTCATCAACGTTGTAATATTTACTCACATAATCCTGAACCAGGGCAGTTTGTTTGTTACTTGCAAATTGCAGATCGCCATAGTTTTTTATGGCACCGGTTTGTGAATCAAGGTTGATTGGTACTGGTTTACCATCGGCACCTTTGTTTGATACAACTACACCCGGACCAACATAGCTGCCATTATAGCCTGCAACGTGATCGTAGTTGTAGTCTCTCCAGTCTTTATAACGAGCATCGCCAAGTGCGCCAGTAGCAGTTTCAATATTTGCACCACCACGCATTGTTTTGTTGTGCATGTAATCAATAATAACACCACCAACGGCACCATCAAACTGGAAGCCCATGCTTAAGTTTTTGTACCTGATCTTGTTGGCAATACTCCAGTTATACTTAGCATTCATATTACCCAATACCTGGCCACCTACTGATCTTGGCTTACCTGCTTCGTCATTAATGATCTGGCCGTCTTTAGTCCGTAAAAATTTACTGCCGCGTAAAACATCAGTACGATCGCCAACTTTATAATAACCTTGATAGGTACCATCTTGACCCGGAGGCAGTTCCTTGTAAACTTCTTTATTGGTCGCAACGTTCACCAATACATTCCAGGTAAATCCACCCAGGTTTTTAATTGGTGTACCCTCTAATGATCCTTCATAACCAGACCGCTTGGTTTTTAAAGTATTTAAATAAAGTGTAGTATAACCAGTGGCGGTTGAGATTGCACTTGGGAAAATCCTCGGCCCGTCAATGTATTGAAACGCGCTACCGCTGAAACCTAAACGGTTTTGCAGAAATTTAATATCAAAGCCTTCTTCGTAGTTTACACGGGTAGATGTTTTGATGTTGTTAGCATACAGGTAGTCGGTTGCATAACCGGCTGTTTGGCCGTTATATGGCTTATCTGTTCTAAATGAGGTATTCAATGAATAATCCGGACCGTTGTAAGGTGATGCATAGGTGGAGCCATAACCCAGTGGATTGGTAAATAATGGATTATTGGTATTTGGACCACCACCGAAAGCAGTTATAGCGCTGAAAGGGGCCGGACCAATTGTTGAGCTGGAAGCATCTGCCCTTACGTTGGCATATGAACCACGCAGTTTCAGGAATGAAATTACCTCTGGCAATTTAACGTAATCAGAAACTACGGTAGCTACTGATACACTTGGATAAAAATAAGTGACCGGGTTTTGGAATGCGCTGGTATGATCGCTGCGGTAAGTTGCTGATAACGTTGCATATTTACCAAACGACATATCTAACGAAGCGTAGTAGCTAAATACACGCTCAGATGAGTGGAAGCTGGTTGCTTGTACAGGGTTTTTTGAGTTGCTGAAAGCGTAAACCTCAGGCACGTTCAAATAGTCGGTAGATACCCAGTTTGAATTGTAGCTCATGGTACGCAGGTTTGAACCTACTAAACCCGAAAGATTTAAGAAATTCTTAATGGTATAGTTGTAGTTCAAAATTAACTCAGTGTTGTTATCAAACAAATCGCGGCGATCTTCGCGGTAGTCGCCCTGGTTGCCTTCACGGCCGTATGGGTGGGCAGAATACGGAAGGTCTTCGGTACGTAAAATGTTATACGTATCAATTTGCGAACGTAACCTTAAATTCAGGTTATCATTAAATTTATAAGTACCACCCAAATAACCGTAAGTGTCATTTTTGTAATGGCCACGGGTCCATTTTTGAGTTAGCAAATAAGGGTTGTGGTAACGTTGGTATTCTTCAAACTGTGATTGAACACCTGTTTTACCTGGCTGCCAAATGGCTTTAATATCAGGTGCATTAACATCCCAGTCGGCACCGGTCCAGATAGAGATGTTATAGATAATACTGTTAGGGCCGTATTGAACATCAGGGAAATTATCAGTTGATTGTCTGTTGAAATCAATGTTACCTTCAAATGTCAATTTTGGAGTTGGCGTAAATGACGCGTAAAAGTTGGCATTTGCAATATTTAAATACTGTGAAGGGATATAGCTGGTTTGATGTTGCTGTGAAACCGAAAAGCGGGTTGTGTAATTATCGCCAACAACGCCTAATGCAACGTTGTTGTTGGTTTGTGTACCAACCTGCAAAAAGTTTTTAAGATTATCCTTACCGCGGGCTAACCAAGGGGTACCCTGGCGCACACCATTAATAATTGGGCTATCATACTGAGGGATTAACTGGCCGTTAAAATACGGACCCCAAACGTCATAGTCACCATCAACACCACCTCTTGCGCCACCTTTACCGTCAACAAATTCGTAAAATGTGTTTTCGCCTGGTCCGTAAGAGTTTTGAGTACGCGGGAATGCTAAAAAGCCCGAGTTTAATACAGTACTGCTGTTGATATCAACAGTTAAGCCTTTTTTGTTTTTATCACCTTTTTTTGTGGTGATCAGGATAGCGCCATATTGTGCACGGCTACCGTAAAGCGCTGCCGCAGCAGGACCTTTTAGTACGGTATAAGTTTCGATATCATCCGGGCTGATATTATAGGTATCAGTGTTGATTGGAAAACCATCCACAACATATAATGATACCTGGTTACCACGGATCAATACGTTAGGGTTACCCAATAACTCGGCAGATGGACCAACCGATACACCGGCAACCTTACCTATTAAACCTGCAATTGGGTTAGGGTCACGTGCTGTAGTTAAGGCATCACCCTGAACTGTTTGTACAGCGTAACCAACACGCCTGGTTTCCTTTTTAATACCCAATGCGGTTACAACAACTTCGTTTAATGTTTTGTTGTCGCCGGTTAGGCTTATATTGATCACTGCTTTATCACCAACAACTGCTGATTGTGAAGTGTAACCAATAAATGAAAACGAAAGAGTTTGACCTGCACTTGCAGAAATGATGTAACGGCCTTCAATATCTGTAACTGTTCCTTTATTTTGTTCTTTAATTCTCACACTTACCCCGGGTAATGGTAAATGATTCTCGTCGGTAACTGTACCGCTTATTTTGCTTTGTGCTAATAAAATAGATGGCGCAATACAAAATAACAAAACCGTAATAACGGTTTTTAATTTCTGGTAAAACTTATTCATCTGCTAAAATTTAAGGGTGAAAGATTTGCTTTTTTCATACAGCAATACTAAACTTTGTTTATTATTAGTAAACCAATTTAATATTAAGCTATACTTAAGCTTTTGTTCACCCTGTGTTAAGCAGTGAGTTTTTGTAACGGAAATATCACACGTCCGTTACAAAAACTTAATATGAGGGTTTAAGCGTTAACCTGTTGTAAATGAGTAAGTGCAATAGTTTTTAAATAGGCAATGTTATCAACAGGGACATTTATCTCCTTAGCCATATCATCCCAGTAACGCAATCTGATAATCAGTTCGGCATCCGGACTAAGCTCAAAATCAGCAGCTTCATCAGCAGTCATCACGCCACCCTGAAAATTCAACGTTGCTTTGCTTGCATCTGATAGCCGGTTATAATACTCCGGGTATTTATAAGTAAGGTACCTTTTGGCAATTACGTGTCCCTGTACCAGGTTGGCTACCCGCTCAGAAAATCCGCGTTCCAGCAAATAGTCGGCTCCAATTTGTTCATGGTCAACATTGCCCATGCCATCCATACTTTCTGCTTCACCGGCTTCGGCACATAAATGACCAATGTCATGAAAAAAGGCAGCCAAAATTACTTCATCGTCATGTCCTTCTGCCTGTGCCAATGCAGCGGCCTGCGACATATGCTCCAGCTGCGAAACCGGTTCGCCAATATAGTCTTCGTCGCCAAATTTTTCATAAAGTGAAAATACCTCTTTCACTACAGCCTGCGGGTCATAAGATGGAAATGTCATATTGTTAGGTTTTTATTGCAAATTAAAGCGATTAAGGTTATGGTATTATTAAATGTTTATGAAATATTTTAAACTCAATCTTTTGATTGGTAATTAAATTAACCCTTTAGTTAAAATTTAACCTTTATTAACAAAAAAATCATTTTGTATAAGATGTGTTATTAATTACTTTGCAAAAGTTTATTAATACTAAACAGGATGGAAGAAGATATACTGATACAGATCAGTAACCGTATAAAAGAACGTAGAAGAGAGAAAAATATAACTGTGCAGGAGTTGGCCGTAAGGGCCAATGTAAGTAAAGGGCTAATATCGCAAATAGAGAATAGTCGTACCGTACCATCACTTATTGTATTAATAGATATAATTCAGGCGCTTGAAATTGATCTTAACGAGTTTTTTAAAGATATCAGGTCAAAAGATAGTCCGGTACCGATATTGATAAAACGCAAAAGCGAATACGAACATTTTGAAAAAGAATATGCCGATGGTTTTCATTACCAAAGGATATTTACTCAATCTATAACGCAATCCACCGTTGATATTGTAATACTTGAACTGGAGCCTGATGCATCGCGGCCGATGGTTGAAACAGAAGCGTTTGAGTATAAGTATATTTTAAACGGCGAGGTAGAATACCGCTTTAATGACGAAAAAATAATACTTCATCAGGGAGATTCGATGCTTTTTGATGGGCGTATCCCGCATACACCCAAAAACCTGGGTATCACAACCGCAAGTATGCTGGTTATTTATTTTTTTGAGGAAAAGAAATGAATTTGAAAAAGGCTAACAGCAGGATTTGTTAGTTTGCAAAGGCGGGCATTTGTGCGTGCCATAGCTGCAAAATACACAGCAGTCGCCTTGTTTTGGTTTTAACACCACCTTGCAGTTATTACACTGGTAAAAAAACTGACAGGCATCAACCGGCATTTCTTCTTCTGATTTAAAACCACATTCCGGACATGTAATTTCAGAAATCAATGTAACTTGCATTTGTAAAGTTAAGTCGTGATTATCAAAATCCAAAGCGATATTTTCAAATCCTCAAATTTTTTTAGTTGTATCCCTTAACTAAACCTTAACATAAATTTAGTTTGGTATTAATAAAATAAGTTTAGTATTGCTAAACATTTTATATTTGTTTATGAGTATTAAATTAGTTGTTTTTGATATAGCCGGCACTACGGTAAAGGATGATCATGAAGTGAGTAAAGCCTTCCAGGCTGCAATGAAAAAATCGGGGTATGCGGTTGAAATATCAAAGATAGACCCATTGATGGGTTATGAAAAGACCCTCGCCATCAGGAAAATGTTAGGAGAGCATGAGCCGGATGCAACTATAATAACTGATAAGCTTGTAAGCACTATTCATAAAGAATTTGTGCAGCAAATGATCAATTTTTATCAATACGAACCAGGCATTGAGCCCTTGCCCAATGTAGAGAAAACATTGGCTGCTTTGCGTGCAAATGGCGTATTGGTAGGTATAAACACAGGTTTTTCGCGCGATATAGCTGATACAATAGTTACCCGCCTGCAATGGCGCGAAAAAGGATTGATTGACTACGTGGTAGGATCAGACGAAGTGGAGTTTGGTAGGCCGCATCCATATATGATCCAAAAAATGATGTTGGCAGGAGGGATAACCGATCCATTGGAAGTTGCCAAAGTAGGGGATACTGAAGTTGACGTTCGCGAGGGACAAAACACAGGTTGCAAATATGTAATTGGTGTTACCACCGGCATATTTACACGTGCCGAGCTGGAAAGCTACAATCCTACCCATATTATTGATGATATAGCACAGGTTATTGATATCATAAACCAGTAAACAATGAGCCCGATTGACGGTTTAAGAGCAAAAGTTGCCAAATGGCCATATTCGCTGCTTTCTGTAATGGCCGCCATTTCGGCGTTTGGCTTGTATACTTCGATGTACGCTTTCCGTAAGGCTTTTGCTGCCGGCACTTTTACCGGGCAGCAATACCTGCATGTTGATTACAAAGTTTGGCTGGTAATTGCCCAGGTAATAGGATACACCCTAAGTAAATTTTACGGTATCCGTTTTATTGCCGAAGTGAACAGCAAAAACAGGGGGCGCTATATTTTAGCGCTTATTGGCTTTGCCTGGCTTGCTTTGCTCGCTTTTGCCTTTGTTCCCGCTCCCTGGAATATTGTTTTTCTTTTCCTGAATGGTTTTCCGTTGGGGTTGATATGGGGTTTGGTGTTTGGCTACCTCGAGGGCCGGCGCTCAACAGAGTTCATGGCCGCGGTATTGTCTATCAGCCTGATATTTGCATCGGGTTTTGTAAAAACTATTGGCCGCACGCTGCTCACCGTTTTTCATGTGAACGAATATCACATGCCTTTTTTAACAGGTGCTATTTTTATTTTACCCCTGTTATTGTTCGTTTTTTGCATGGAACTGATGCCTGCCCCAAATGCCGAAGACAAGCTGTTGCGTGCGGAGCGCAGCCCCATGAATGCTACCGAACGTAAGCAATTTCTTGTTCGGTTTTTACCCGGTATTATACTCACTATTATTATATACGTACTGCTCACCATTATGCGCGATGTGCGTGATAATTTTGAAGTGGAGATATGGGCCGACTTTGGGGTGAAAAGTAACAGCATATATACCAATATTGATTCTATCATATCCGTTATTGTACTGGTAGGTATGAGTTTGCTGATCCTCGTAAAAAAGAATTTGCGGGCATTTAGCATTATTCACCTGTTTATAATTGGTGGATGTGTATTGGTGGGTGTTTCAACCCTGCTATTTTCTTTAAAAATGATCAGCCCGATAAGTTGGATGACCATGGCGGGGCTTGGTCTTTATATGGGCTATGTTCCTTACAATGCTATCTTTTTTGATAGGATGATAGCTACCTTTAACTACCGCAGTAATGTAGGCTTCATTATGTACATAGCCGATTCTATGGGTTACCTGGGCAGCGTGAGTATCTTGTTTATAAAAGAGTTGGGGCGTCCAAACATTAGCTGGGGTACGTTTTTTAAAGAGGGTGTAATGGTTGTTGCTGTTGTAGGGGGCATTTGCAGCGTGCTATCGCTGATTTACTTTTTGCAAAGCGCTAAGGGAGGTCAAAATTCAAAAGTCAAAGTTCAAAAGTCAAAAAGTAACACGGAGTTTACTGCTAATGACTTAATGAGTAATAACCCAATAAATGAATAAATCATTGGCTTTTGCAGGTAACCTTGCTTAGACCAATGAACTAATGAACCATTGAACCAATGAACAAAAATGCTATAGTAATCGGCGCGGGAATAGTAGGCCTTGCAACCGCCCGCGCTCTTGCCATACGTGGTTATAAAGTAACCGTGTTTGAGCGTAATGAACGTGCGGTTGGTGCTTCCATCCGTAACTTTGGGATGGTTTGGCCAATAGGGCAAGCCACCGGACCTATGTTTGAACGTGCCATGTTATCGCGTAGCATCTGGAAAACCATTTGCACCGAAGCCAATATCTGGCATAATGAAGTTGGCTCATTACACCTGGCTTATCATGATGACGAGTTGCAGGTAATAAAGGAATATGTAGAGGTAAATCAACAACATCGCGATTGTGCTTTGTTAACTCCCGGGGAAGCCATTTTAAAGTCGCCGGCCATTAATACCGATGGATTGAAGGGAGCATTGTGGAGTGGTGAAGAAATGATTATAGAATCGCGCGAGGCGGTTGGGCAGGTAGCTAAATACCTGGCTGATAAATTCGGTGTTGAATTTCATTGGAACACAGCTATCAGCCGTATAGAACATCCTAAAGTATTATCTGGAACCCAAAGCTGGCAGGCTGATGAAATATACGTTTGCAGCGGTGCCGATTTTGAAACCTTGTACCCCGAACTTTTTGCTGAAACTAAAATAACTAAATGCAAGCTGCAAATGATGCGTTTGGTTACGCAGCCGGATGAATGGCGTATTGGTCCGTCATTATGTGGTGGTTTATCCATGATCCATTACCCCGGTTTCCAGGCAGCTGCATCATTGCCTGCTTTGCGTAAACGTTATGAGGAGCAGTATGCGGTTCATTTAAATTGGGGGATTCACGTAATGGTTTCTCAAAATGGTAGTGGTGAGCTTACCATTGGCGATTCGCATGAGTATGGGCTGGTGCATGACCCATTTGACAAGGCATTTATTAATAATTTAATAACGGAGTACTTACATACTTTTGCCAACTTTAAGGACTGGAACTTATTGCAATCATGGCATGGTATCTACCCCAAAATGACAAACGGCGCAACTGAACTTATTGTGGATGTTGAGCCCGGTGTAACCATCATAAACGGCCTGGGTGGTAACGGAATGACACTTTCATTAGGTTTATGTGAACAGGTGATTGCTAAAAGGAAGGATAATTAGCTGATAGTCCATAGACCATAGTCGATAGTCCATGGACTAAATAAATATTATATTTTCATAAAAAAAAGCCATGGTCCATGGACTATCGACCATGGACTAAAATAAAAACTCATGCGTGATTCAAGGAGAGATTTTCTTAAAAAAGCGGCTTTATTAACAGGCGCGGCTGGTCTTGCCAGCGTTTTGCCCGAATCTATTCAAAAAGCGATGGCTATAAACCCGGCACCGGGCAGCACCTTTATGGATGCGGAGCATATCGTGATCCTGATGCAGGAAAATCGTTCGTTTGATCATACTTACGGTACGCTTAAAGGCGTAAGAGGATATAACGATCCACGGGCTATTGATCTGCCAAATAAAAATAAGGTATGGTTGCAATCAAATAATAAGGGCGAAACTTATGCGCCTTTTCGTTTGGATATTAAAGGTACCAAAGCTACCTGGATGTCGTCATTACCGCACTCCTGGGCCAACCAGGTTAATGCCCGTAACGATGGTAAATTTGATCAGTGGCTTAATGTAAAACAAAACAGCATTAAAGAGTACCGTCATATGCCTTTAACGCTTGGTTATTATAATCGTGAGGATCTGCCTTTTTACTACGCTCTTGCAGATGCATTTACGGTATGTGATCAGAATTTTTGCTCATCGCTTACCGGCACTAACCCCAACAGGTTATACTTTTGGAGTGGAACCATACGCGCCGAGCAGCATGAAAAATCCCTTGCCCATGTTTGGAATGATGATATGGATTATGGCACACTTAACTGGGCTACTTTTCCCGAGCGTTTAGAGGATCATGATATTTCATGGAAACATTATCAGAATGAGATAGCTATTGATACGGGTTTTGAAGGTGAAGAAGATCCATGGTTATCAAATTTTCAGGATAATCCGCTGGAGTTTTTTGGGCAGTACAATATCAAGCTTTATGATAAACATATAGCTCACCTGCAAAAAAGATCAACCCTATTGCCTGATGAGATAGCTGATGTTGAAAAGCAAATTGCAGCTTTACCTGCCGGTGATGCACATATTGATCATCTTAAAAAACAGCTTAAACAAAAGAAGCGCGATCTGGATAATATCAAAAAAGATATGGCCAGCCTTGATCCTGGTAAATTTGCCAAGCTATCGCAACGCGAAAAAAATCTGCATCAAAAAGGTTTTGTTACCAATACCAATGACCCGCATTATCGTACACTGGTAAATCTTAAGTATGATGATAACGGTACCGAACGGGAATTACTTGTACCAAAAGGTGATGTTTTGCATCAGTTTAGGGATGATGTAAAAAATGGAGCTTTGCCAACCGTTTCCTGGTTGTCGGCACCCGAAAACTTTTCCGATCATCCAAGCGCAGCCTGGTATGGTGCTTGGTATGTATCCGAGGTGATGGATATCCTGACCAAAAATCCCGAAGTATGGAAAAAAACAATTTTCATATTAGCTTATGATGAAAACGATGGATATTTTGACCACGTGCCTCCGTTTACAGCACCTCATCCACATAAAGAAGGAACCGGCAAAGTATCAAAAGGGATTGATACCAGTGTTGAATTTGTAACCCTTGAGCAGGAAAAAGCCCGCGAAAATTTCCCAGAGGTTTATGATCGTGAAAGTGCTATTGGTTTAGGCTATCGTGTGCCATTGGTTATAGCCTCGCCGTGGAGCAGGGGAGGTTGGGTTAACTCAGAAGTATTTGACCATACCTCGACTTTGCAGTTTTTGGAGAATTTTTTAAGCAAAAAGACAGGTAAGAAAGTGGCTGAGCCCAATATCAGCAATTGGCGCCGCACGGTTTGCGGTGATTTGACAACCGTTTTTCGCCCATATAATGGTGAAAAAATAGCTAACCCGGAGTTTGTTGCTAAAGATGCTTTTTACGAAAGTATCCACATGGCTAAGTTTAAAAAACTACCTACTTATAAACTGCTTACAGCCGATGAAATAGCCCTGATCAACACAGATTCGTATGCGTCTCCTTATATGCCGCAACAAGAAAAGGGCATTAAACCGTCATCAGCTTTGCCATACCAGCTTTATGCCGATGGTAAGTTAAGTGCCGATAAAAAGTCGTTCGAGATAAAATTTAATGCCAGCAACCATGCATTTGGTGATAAAGCTTTAGGCTCGCCATTTAACGTTTATGCGCCGGGTAAATATGCCAGCTTTAAAGATCCACAGCAAATGGAGCCTTTACGTACCTGGGCCTATGCCCTAACTGCGGGGGACAGCCTGACTGACGCATGGCCAATAAATGAGTTTGAAAATGGCGAATACCACCTGCGTGTTTACGGGCCAAATGGTTTTTTCCGGGAGTATAAAGGTAACACTACCGATCCGCTGGTTGAAGTTGCCTGTGAATATCAGGCTGTCGGCGGAAAGCTAAGTGGTAATATCGACCTAAAACTGGCTAATTTAAGCCATGATAAATCTTATACTGTTGAAATTATTGACCATGGTTATAAAACAAACAATCATAAAACTCTATTGAATAAAAAAGGCCAAAATTCGCTGGTGCTTAATCTGGCTAAAAGCCATGGATGGTATGATTTTAGCGTGAAAGTTGCCGGTAGTCACACTTTCGAAAAAAGGTATGCAGGCCGTGTTGAAACCGGTAAACACAGCTTTAGCGATCCTTTGATGGGAAAGGTGGTTTAGAAAATTATTTATCTTTTTACCAACCCGGCAGTTTTAATAAAACTGCTGGGTTTTGTTTTTTCTCCCCATAATACTATCAAGTTACGGTTCTACTTGCTCCAGGGGAGCATGTAGCTTTGTGGCCGAAATTTGCTTTAAACAAAAAAAGTTTTTTATTTAAAAATAATCTTGTAATTATGCCTATCCAATTCAGAAACCGTTTTACAGTCCATTTATGCTTCCAGGTAAGGAATATCAAATGTGGCCCGATGGTAAATTATTAGATTTACTAAGGCTGGATGACCGTGAGGCATTTGAATTGCTGTACAAAAGATATTCGTCAAGGCTATTCCATGCCGCTTACAACCTTTTCAGGGACCGCGATGTTTGCGAAGACCTGGTGCAGGAATTGTTTATTGATCTGTGGACAAAAAGAAATCAACTGAACATTACTTCGTTAGAGGCATACCTTAAAGTCGCTATCAGGAACCGGGTTATATACTATATCCGTACTAAAAAAGCCACGCTTGACCTGGATGTTGTTGAAGAACTGATTGAAAAATACACCGCCGACAGCAAATTACTGCAAAGCGACATCAGCCAGCTACTGGAAACCAATGTAGCCCGGCTGCCCGAAAAATGCCGCCAGATATTTACCCTGAGTCGTAAGGAATATTTATCTAACAAAGAGATCGCATCCCGCTTAAATATCTCCATAAAAACTGTCGAAAATCAAATCACCATAGCCTTACGCTATCTACGCACCGGGCTCACTGATTATTTGCCATCAGTTATCGCTTTGCTGATGGTGTATATGGCGAGGTAATGATAATTCCATCCAATGATATTTAAAAAACTATTGTTTAAATTTGTTTAATCAATATAAGCTTATAGTTTTTATCCAATTCCTAATTTAAATATTGCCGGTCGCCTGTTTATCGCTAACTTCTGTTTAAAAAGCTGAAAATGAAAAAGGTATCGCTATTTTCTGTATTCCCTGTAGTTTTAACAGGGATATGTTTGCTTGCATTCAAGGTACATATTTCATCGGGCGAAAAATCTATAAAAAAGATAACTGCTATTACCTGTGGATCATCTAATGCTGTTGAGGATATTGATACAACAGCAGGCGGTAAATACATGATAAAACTACCGGGATGGGGTGGGTACAACTACCCGATATCGACCCATAACGATAGTGCCCAATTTTACTTTAACCAGGGCTTAACCATGTATTATAGTTATCATATGAAGGAGGCGCTTGCATCATTCAAAGAGGCTACCCGGTTTGATCCCGCTTCGCCCATGGTTTATTGGGGCCAGGCATTAGCTATGGGGCCTTACTATAATGCAGTTAACCTGTACAAAGTGCCCAAGGGGGTATCTGCCGTTTTAAAGCAATTGAACGCGAAAGCAGCCAACTCGTCTGAAAAGGAAAGAGCTCTCATCAGGGTTATGAAGCTGCGGTACCCGGTATTGCAGGAACAAACTACCCATGATGAAAAGGCTTATGCGCAAAGTATGAGGAAGCTAATATCGGCGTACCCCGAAGACGCTGATATAAAAATGCTCTATATAGATGCCATGATGCTGATACATCCATGGGATTTTTGGACTACCGACGGATTGGCAAAAGAATGGACGCCAGAGTTGGTGGACTTATGTAAAGGTGTATTGAAAACAAAACCCGATAACCCCGCCGCCTTACATTATTATATTCACCTTACAGAGGCATCCCATAATCCCGAAGTGGCTATGGCGAGTGCTGAAGCGTTGAAAAGGCTTTTTCCGGACGTAGGACATATGGTGCATATGTCAAGCCATCTTTATCAACGAAACGGGCTGTATTTTCAGGGTGTGGACGCCAATGAAAAGGCGAGTAAAAGCGTTAGTTTATATGCCTCTATAGTTAAAAATGTACCCCTTGCCACCTCCGTGCCTCATATATATGCTGTGGAAACGTACTGTGCCTTTAGTGGAGGCATGTATGAAAAGGCGAGAGTAATTGCGCTGCGTTGCCGCAAAAGCATAAAGCCAACTGCCGAAGATAATTATGCCCAATATTTGTATATGATGCCGGTGCTTACGATGGTGCGCCTGGGTAAATGGGATGAAATATTGAAAGACGATAACCCACCGGATGCCAGTTGGACTTATGCACAAGTACTCAATAGCTTTGCAAAAGGCCTGGCCTTTATTTATACCGGCAAGCCAGACTCTGCCGAACGGCAGCTCGCGTTGATCCGTAGTAAAATTGATGCGCCGGTTTTAAAGATAAGAAACATTCCTTTTAATACCCCGTTGGACGGGGCAACCGTAGCGGAGAATATATTGGACGGCGCAATTTTATTAGCGCAAAACAAGTATGAAAGCGGTATAGCCAGTTTTAACAAAGCCATAGCAGCTGAAGATCGTATGATATACGCGGAGCCTTCTGAATGGCCTATCCCAGCGAGGCAGTTTTTAGGCGCTTATCTATTAAAAAACGATGATAATGTAAAGGCCGAGCAAGTTTACCGGGCCGATTTGGTGCGCAATCCTGGTAATGGCTGGTCGTTGCTGGGCTTATATCAAAGCCTTAAAGCACAAAACCATAAAGAAAAGCTTGCTTATTATAAGGCTGGGTTTCTTCGCTCATTTTCACATGCCGATGTGGTGCCGGCTACTTCGGTTTTTATGAATTGAAAGAGGAGGGCAGGTTTGCACTGTTAGTCTAATCGGCTCAAAGCTGAATTATGGCACAGTTTCATATATTTGTTTATAAATGTATAGGAAGATCATCTGTTATTTTTTAGCGAGCCTGTTTTTAACGGGTAGCGTGATGTTGCCATTAGGCGATTTCTCGTTGATGCGTGATATTCCGAAAATGTATCAGAATTATACAAAGATCACTTCCGGGGAAGAAATGGGGGTGATTGATTTTATCGGCGATTACCTGCTGTACGGTAAGCAGATCTTTGGGCATAACGAACATGATAAAGCGCCGGCGAAGGGATTGGATGTGCAGTTTCAGCACCAGGCCAGTCCGCTCAATGTAGTAGTTAGCCAGTTGCCTTTTACAGTGTTTTTTAATTATTTTTCAATTTTAACTCATCCATCATTTAACCAGGTGTTTTATACTTCCGATTATCGGAACACACTTTTCAGGCCTCCTCTTGCCTGATCATTATTAGCCAAGGTTTTATCGTACTATTTATTTATCCGCCTGCCATTATTATGTGCAGGCTCAATTCATATTTATGAAATTTTTTTTCATGCTGCTATTCGGTGTGCTATTATCTCAATGTACCATGGCGCAAAATACATTTAAGGCAAAAGTTGTTAATGATCAAACAAAAGTTACTCTAAAAGGCGCAACTGCCACTATACCAGGTCTAAAACTGACTATAAGTGCAGATACTGCAGGGCTAATTAATATTACCAATATTCCAAACGGGAGATTTCAGATTGAGATTGCGTATGTGGGCTTTGCTACAAGTACCAAAGTTTATAGTTTCCCGATGCGGGACGCAGATAAGGTTATCGAAGTAAGTCTTGAACCATCAACCGGCGAACTGGCCGAAGTAACAATTCAAACCACCCGGACTAATCAAAACCTAAAAGACGTACCCACGCGGATTGAAGCATTACCTTTGGAAGAACTGGACGAAAAAAGTATCATGAGGCCGGGTGATATTAAAATGCTGCTGGGCGAAGCCACCGGCATTCATGTACAGCAAACTTCGCCTGTAAGTGGCACGGCCAGTTTCCGTATCCAGGGGTTGGATAGCCGTTATACGCAATTGCTACAGGATGGAATGCCGCTTTACACTGGTTTTTCGGGTAATTTAAGTTTGTTACAAATTAGTCCGCTCAATTTAAAACAGGTTGAGTTTATAAAGGGTTCCGCATCAACTTTATACGGCGGAGGTGCAATTGCCGGCCTGGTAAACCTGATCAGTAAAGTACCTGAAAAAGAACCGGAACTTACGTTTTTGTTGAACGGCACGAGTGCGAGGGGCGCAGATGCAAGCGTTTTTTATGGTCAAAAATGGCAGCATATAGGGACAACAATATTCGGCTCTTATAACTATAATGGAGTTTTTAACCCATCGGATAATAGCTTTACGGCTATCCCGAAAACCAATCGCTTTTCAATAAATCCCAAAGTATTCTTGTATATGGATGATCATAATTTGGGTTGGTTCGGTGTAAACACCACTTATGAAAATCGTTTAGGTGGCGATTTGAAGGTAATAGATGGTAAGGCAGATGATGTTCATCAGTATTTTGAAAAGAATAAAACGTTCCGTTTTTCTACCCAATTGTCATTAACTCACAAGATAGACGAGGAAAGCCGCGTCAATTTTAAGAATACTGTAGGCTATTTTGACCGGCAATTGGGCCAACCGGGGTTCGATTTTAAAGCCCGGCAGCTATCCTCGTTCAGCGAATTAAGTTATGTGCGCAATGGCGAAAAGGCTTCCTGGGTTGCAGGTGCTAACCTGGTAACCGATCATTTTACGGCCGAACCGCCGCAAAATAATTTGAATTACAATTTGACCACGATAGGTGCGTTTGCACAAAACACCTATAAAGCCGCAAGTTGGTTTTCGCTGGAGACCGGGTTAAGGCTGGACGATAATACACCCGTACCTCATAAACCGGCCAGCGGACTTTTTTTCCTGCCAAGAATAAATGCCTTATTTAAGCTGACGGACCGTTTGACCAGCCGCATAGGTGGCGGATTGGGTTATAAAATGCCAAGCTTGTTTAATGATGAAAGTGAACGGGACGGTTATCAGCATATTCAGCCTTTAAATACAGGTAACACGCAGGCCGAACAATCTTACGGATTGAACGGCGATCTGAATTACCGTGGGGCATTAGGCGATGAGATATTTGTTAATATTAACCAGCTGGTATTTTATACCAAAGTGGATAAGCCACTGATTTTGCAAAACAATGCATTTATGAACGCCGCAGGCCATTTGATTACCAAGGGTGCGGAAACTAATATCAAGTTGGTTATGGATGAACTGGTGTTTTATCTGGGATATACCTATACCGATACCAAACGGTTTTTTAACGGGCTAACAGACATTCAGCCCCTGACTCCTAAAAACCAGTTCAGCTTCGATTCGACTTATGAAATTGAGGGCCGTTTTCGTTTTGGAGCCGAGAGCTTTTACACCGGCCGTCAACTATTAAGCGACGGTACTACAGGGAGAGGGTATATTACTTTTGGGTTATTGGCCCAAAAAATGTGGAAACACCTGGATGTTTTTATAAACGCTGAAAATTTGACCGACCAGCGTCAAACCAGGTGGGGCGCTATTTATTCGGGTAGTATAACAAGGCCCGATTTCAAGGATATTTATGCGCCCCTGGATGGTGTTGTGGTTAATGCCGGTATCCGCATTAAATTATTAAACAAGTAACTGAAAAAGCCAACCCTTTGCAAAACAGGGTTGGCTTTTAATTAGTTTGTTAAAAGACAAAGAATTTCGAAAAAAAATCTAAAAAAAACTTTCAACTTCTTTGGGGGGTAGGGCTGGTTCAATGCATCCTGCATATATAAACCATGAGAAAGTTTAATTTCAGGAAAAAACATATCACCGCTAAGGACCAATCTTTGCAGGAGGAAATTGTAAATCAATATTTTGATAAGCTGGATTTGGGCAATGTGCCCGAAGTAAGCGATCATGGTGTTGAATTTAGAAGCGATGAGATATACAATCGCATAACCGCTCAAATTGATGGTGGTGGCAAAACTAAGAGCTTTAAAAAGCAATGGCTTGTTGCTGCTTCACTGCTTGCCGGTTTATGCTTCTCGGCATACATCTTCCGTAATAATATTCTCGATTTAGTTTCTCCAATTGCAAGTAAACAGATAGCGGCTATTAACGGTAAAATGATAAATATAACGCTTGCCGATGGTACCAAAGTTTGGCTCAATGGCGGCAGTAAGCTAACCTATCCCGAAAAATTCCGCGGGGATAAAAGAGAAATTACACTTGTGGGTGAGGCGTTTTTAGATGTAGCTCATGATGCACAAAAATCATTCATTGTACATACCGGTGCAATCCGCACGCAGGTTTTGGGTACAAGTTTTAATGTGAAAGCCTATCCCGAAGATCATGTTGTAAAAGTGGATGTTTTAACCGGTAAAGTGGGTGTTATTGGTGCATCCAATAATGCAAAAAGATCGCAAACCATTTTTCTAACTCCTGCCGAGGAGGTGGTATTTAACACACATAACAATCTGGCCGTTAAAAAAGTGATGGTTGATGTAAATGCGCTTACAGCCTGGAGAAACGGCGAACTGGTATTTAAAAATATGCCATTGCCCGAAGTGTTAAATACTATTGAACACCGCTTCAATGTAAAAATTAATGCCGATTTGAATTTGGTGAGATGTTCTATCTCGGCCAACTTCACCAATGTGTCCCTGGTAAATATCATGAAGATCATGTCAAAGCTGGTGAAAGGTAAAGCTATACAAGAGGGAACCGGCTACCGCCTGAGGGGTAAAGGCTGTTAAAATAAACCAATTTATAAAGTATATAATCAATTATTAACTAACCTAAATTAAAAAAGAATGATGACATAAATACATAAAAAAACCCTGATCAAAGGGATTTGAACAGGGCTGCTTAAAATGCCAGGTTAATAATAAGTGCAACGTTTCGAGGTCCAATTCAGAACAAAGCACTTTAATTTCAAACACTTTAATTATCTCAAATCTATGAATATATCTCTATTTTCAAATGGAGTAGTTCGTTATGTATTAATATTAATGAAATTTACCTCGCTCGCCTGCTTTGTTGTTTGCTTTATGTGCCTGTCGGCCGTTGCAAATGATTCATTTGGCCAGAAATTTTTAGAGGTATCGGTTACGCTAAAGTTTAAAAATGTAAAGCTTACTGATGCTCTTGATAAAATTTCGGCCGATAAACATATAAAATTTGCTTACGCAGATAATGTATTGAAGCCGGATTTCAGGGTGAGCTTGAATGCCAAAAATAAAAGCGTCAAAGAGGTGCTTAATGAGGTCTTAACTCCATTTAACCTCAGCTACAAAATTATTGATGATGTAGTTGTTATTGATGAAAAAACCGAACCGGAAAGCAATCCCGGTGGTATACAGAATGCTCGGCCGGTTGCCATTAAAATAACGGGTAAGGTAACCGACGAAAGTAACCTGCCTTTCCCTGGTGTTGGTGTAAAAATAAAGGGAACCACAAACGGCACCATAACCAATATCGATGGAGTATTCACTTTGAATAATGTTGGCAGTGATGATATACTGGTATTCAGTTTTATAGGCTACACACCCAGGGAAGTGCCTGTAAATAATCAAACTACAATAAATATAAAGCTATCACCAGAGCGTACTTCCTTAAACGAAGTTGTTGTGGTTGGTTACGGTACACAAAAACGGGCTAATATCATTGGCGCAGTTGATCAAATCTCATCAAAAGCAATCGAGGGCAAGCCATCTATCAATTTAACCCAGGCTTTGCAGGGAACATCCCCCAATCTGATCATTCAGCAAAACAACTCCGAGCCAGGAGCCTATGCAAATATCAATATCCGTGGTGTAAGCACGTTAGGTAATAATAGCCCCCTGGTGGTAATTGACGGTATAACCGGAGGCGATATCAATTTGCTTAATCCGCAGGATATTGAAAGCGTATCCATACTGAAAGATGCGGGAAGTGCGGCCATTTACGGCTCGCGCTCTGCAAATGGTGTTATATTGGTTACTACTAAAAAAGGGAAGAAAAATTCAAATACGCAATTGACCTACAATGGGCAGGCCGGTGTACAGGAACCTCATGTAGGGTATAAGCCGGTGCACAGTTATGAAAACGCCATCCTGAGGAACGAGGCTGTTGTGAACGCCGGTTTACAACCTATCTACAGCCCCCAGGACATTCGCAATTTTCAGCAGCAGGGAGATAATCAATGGTTCCTGGATGCTATTTTGAAAAATGCCGTATTACAAAACCACAACCTGGCTTTAACTGGGGGGAATGCCACTTCATCGTACCTGGTGTCGGCAGGGGTTACTGATCAGCGTAGCAATTTAGTAGGACCTGATTATGGTTTGCGTCGCTATAATTATCGTATTAATTTAAGTAGCGAGTATGGTAAGTTGAAGCTTACAAGTATTTTATCATACTCGCGCACCGAAATAAAGGAACACTCCTACAATACATCAACCTTAATAGTTGATGCCGGCAGAACACCCACTTATTACAAAATAAAAGATGACCAGGGCCGGTATTTGACCAATGATGTATTAACAGAGTTTAACCCGCTGGGAATATTAGAAGCAGGTGGTTACCGCAAGCGGGACAACGATAATATTTTTGGCAATTTAAATGCCGAACTATCCGTAACTAAGGATTTTAAGTTGAAAGGTGTTTTTGGTGGTACGCTATTGGCAAATCACATGTTTGGGAGGGTAATAGAGGTTGATTATTTCCCTAAAGGAACTTATGGTGCCGATAGGAATACTGATGACGAGAACAACAAAAATCTATTCCTCAACACGCAGGTATTGGCACAGTATACCAAAACATTCAATAAATCGCATAATGTTGATGTGCTGGTAGGTGTTGCTAACGAATCAACCACTAATCAAAGCAATTACCTGCATCTAAAATACACCGATCCTGAATTGGGTACGCCGGTAACAGGTACAATTATAGATCCATCATCATCAGCAACAAATAATAATACTACCGAAAGTAGTCTTAATTCTGTTTTTGGGCGCGCAACCTATAATTTTCAGAATAAAATTTATGGCGAGTTTGATTTCAGGATAGATGCTTCCTCAAAATTCAATACGCAAAACCGCAATGCTTTTTTTCCATCAGGATCTGTTGGATACAGGCTTACTGAGGAAAACTTTATGCAGAACTATCGCGATAATTATGGCGATCTGAAATTAAGGGCGTCATACGGTATATTGGGCAATCAAAATGTTGGCGATTACCAATATCAGCGTACTTATGGGCCATTCCAGAATGCGTATGGGTTTAATAACTCAGGTGTAGGTGGTACTGAGATCAAATTTGCCAATCCCGATATTCGTTGGGAGCGAGCTGCAACATTGAATATAGGTGTTGATGCCGGGTTCCTGAAAAATACATTGAATATTGCGGTTGATTATTTTAATAAAGAGACGAGAGATATTTTATTGCCACCAATAGTGCCTGGTGTTTATGGTGCCCAGGTACCTGATTATAACGCAGGTAAAGTTCAAAACCGCGGATGGGAACTTACTGTAAATTACCGTTTATCCGGTAAAAACTTCAACCACTCTTTCTCCTTCAACGTAGCCGATACCAAAAACAAAGTATTATATCTTGAAGGTGGCGATCAGATAAAATCCTACGATGAATTGCAGTTGATTAATAAAGTTGGTTTGCCAATTGGCTCATATGTTGGGTTAAAACGCGATGGCTATTTCCAAAACCTGAATGATATTGTTAACGGGCCAAAACCTGCCGGTTTAACTGTTTCGCCAGGTGATAACCGTTACGTGGATGTTAATAAGGATGGTGTAATTGACGATAACGACAGGTTTGTTTTAGGTAACGGTTTTCCCCGTTTAACTTTTGGGTTTACCTATAATGTCACATACAAAAATTTCGATTTTAACCTGTTTATGCAGGGGGTAGGTAAACGCAGCATGTTTGTACGTGGTGAGCAGGTGGAACCATTCCACTTTAATTACTCCCAGGTGATCTATCAGCACCAGCTGGACTACTGGACTCCTCAAAATCCTGATGCCCGTTATCCGCGCCTTGCCGCGGCAGGTAGCCAGTCGAATACCAACAACTTCAGGCGGGGATCTGATATGTACATTTTTGACGGCTCATACCTGCGCGTTAAAAACGTGACTTTGGGATATTCATTACCGCAAAGTATTGCTAAGGCAATAGGTATGCATAAGGTTAGGGCTTATGTGTCAGGTCAAAATATTCTCACTTTCTCAGGTATGAAATTCCTTGACCCTGAATCAACTGAGCTTACCAGTAACGCCAATGTACCGCAAGGTGGCGGTGCTAATAGCGGCAGGTCTTACCCTACGCCGATATATTACGGGTTTGGTATTGATGTAACATTATAATTTATTATACATGAAGAAATTAAAAACATATAGAACCGTGTTTTTTATGGCCCTGGTAACTGTTATAGTTTCGGCCTGTAAAAAACTCGATCTGGCACCTGTAAATAAGTTTACCGATGCCAATTTCTGGACAACCACAGCAAAAGCGAGCAGCGTATTAAATACAGCCTATTCACAAATGTTCCGCAGTGATTATTTCTTTTATAACGAGGGAGCATCAGATAATGCTTACAATGGTAGGGGAGATGCCAATGGAGTAGCATCGCTTGCTGCAGGAACATATGACGCATCTCTTGGCCGCATAAAAGAGGAGTGGGGTTATCATTATACTGGCATAAAAACCTGTAATATATTCCTGGAGAATGTTGATAAGGTAACCGCTATGGATGCGGGACTTAAAAGCAGGATGAAAGCCGAGGCTCGGTTTATTCGTGCTTACCATTACTTTCAGTTGGCTACCTGGTTTGGTGATGTGCCTTTGTTTGATAAGGATATATCCATAAGCGATTCAAAGACGATTGCCCGCACACCAAAAGCGCAGGTAATTGATTTTGTGTTAAAAGAACTTGATGACGCTGCTGCTACACTACCTGTTAACACTGCATATGCCGCTGCGGATAGAGGGCGTATTACAAAGGGGGCCGCCATTGCACTAAAAGCAAGGGTATACCTTTACGATAGCCGTTGGCAGGATGTTGCAAATACCTGCGAAAAACTGATCAACGATAATACCAATGGTACTTACAGCCTGTTTCCATCATACGAGGGATTGTTTTTGGCAGAAAACGAGTATAACAGTGAAGTTATTTTTGACCTGGAGTTTGTACCACTTATTAAAACATACAGCCAGTTTTTTGATTTTGCACCATTGGCAGTTGGCGCCCGCTTAAATGCGCTTGCACCAACCCAGGAACTGGTTGATAGTTACCTGATGACCAATGGGAAAAAGATAGGGGATTCAGGATCTGGGTATAACGAAGACAATCCATACGTAAATCGCGATCCGAGGATGACCAATACGGTGGTTTACAATTTATATCGTTGGAAAAAGCCTGATAACTCGATACAGACAATCTATACCAAGCCGGGATCCGATCCTGGTACAGATAAATTGGACGAGTATGCACCAGGTAAAGTAAGCTCGCCAACAGGTTATTACATCCGCAAATATTACGACCCTACATCTGCCGTAAATTTCCAGTCGGGTTTAAATCTGATTCTGATCCGTTATGCCGATGTACTGCTGATGTACGCCGAGGCTAAAAATGAACTTGGCCAGCTTGATGCCGGAGTATGGGATAAAACCATAAAACCAATCCGCTCACGGGCCGGATTTACTGATCCTGCTGCGCTCAACTTTAGTGGTGCTGCCCAGACCGATTTACGCAACACCGTTCGTAATGAGCGTCGTGTTGAACTGGCAATGGAAGGACTGCGCATATTTGATATCCGCCGATGGAAAACCGCCGAAGTAGTATTGAATGGCTGGGCACATGGTGCAAGATTTGGTCCGCTGTCTGTAGATAACGGTTACATAAGAGCCAACCTGCGCAGCTTTGATAAAAGCAAAGCGTATTTATGGCCTGTTCCGCGCGATGAGCGAGCCGTTGATCCAAATCTTACACAAAATCCGGGTTGGTAGTTCAATAATTATTTATAAAAACTTATAATCAATTAAGATCATGAAAAAAATTACTTTCTGCCTGATGGCGGGCATATTGGCACTAATAATTGTATCGGGTTGCAAAAAAGATAAAACCCTTCAACATACACAGGTATCGGCAGTAAATAACTTTTTTGCGCCGGCCGATAACAAATTCCTGAAACTTGAACCGGCTTCTGGTTCAGCATCATTTGAATGGGAGCAGGCACAAGCCGAAGATAACGGGCCTGTGATGTACGAAGTTGCTTTTGATAAAGCTGCGGGCGATTTTTCAAAGCCGATATACACCATGCCATCAGATGGTAATGGCTTGTATAATAAACTAACCATCTCATTTAAGGATCTGAACAAAATTGCCGACCTGGCAGGTATTCAACCACAAGAAACCGGTAAAATAAAATGGACGGTAATGTCGTCTAAAGGTATTAACGTTAAAAAAAGCAGCCTGTCGCGCACTATTGAGGTGCAGCGTGCCGCCGGGTTCAGCGAAATTCCTGCCGATCTGTATTTAACAGGAACGGCTACCGAAGGAGGCGACGACCTGGGCAAAGCAGTGCATTTAAAACAAACATCAACCGGTGTTTTTGAAGCATATACCTCTTTAAAGGCCGGAGTATACCATTTTGCAGAGCGCAATACAGGTACCCCTGCAACTTACTCAAATGACGGTGTTAAATTGTTAAAGGACGGCAGCACTACAGTTACTGGCGATACAAAAGTTGAGAAAATAGTGGTTGACTTCACAACCGCTTCAACATCAATGACACAAATAGTATCAGTAGGTTTATGGTTTGCTGCCGATAATAAAATCTGGTTTAATTTGCCATACGTTGGTAACAGTAGTTGGGAAATTGACAATGCATCCATCGTTTTCCACCAGGAATCATGGGGCAGAGATGAGCGGTACAAGTTTATGTACACCCTTAAAGATGCTGCCGGTGTAACTTCAACGCAGTATTATGGCAGCACCAATTCAGATAATAATGCAGCTACCTCAACCACCGCAGCTTCATATTATTTTATGGTGCCGGTTAACAATTCACAGTATGATTACTGCTTTAAATTTAATCACGCTGCCGATAATGGTAAAGCCGATATTAAGGTTATCTGGAGTGCGGATGTACCTGCGTATACCCATTTAGTTACCGTTAAGTAATAAATAAATTTATCAGTTGTGTGCCGGTAGTAATCGGCACACAATTTAAAACACAATTTATGAAGATCATAACTCACAATATAAAGAGCACGGCATGCGCGGCGTTAATTCCGCTGATGCTTACCTCGTGTTTAAAGGATAAGCCTTTTCCCCTTTACCCCAACAAGCAAACAGCGACGGTTGATTATAAGTTTGCCGCAACTGCCGATTCATTACAAGATAAAACATACAGTACCTATTTATCATCAAACGGAAATTATTTTAAACAGGATAATGCCGGCAACACCAACTATAACTACTGGCCCCAGGCGCATACTCTTGATGTTTTTACCGATGCTTATTTGAGAACCAAAAATGAGGTTTACAAACAACGGATGAAATCATTGCTTAATGGTACGCGCATTACTAACGGTAATAAATATCAAAACGAATATTATGATGATATGGAATGGCTGGCCCTGGCAAGCCTCCGCGCTTACGAAGCCACAAATGATAACGACTACCTGGACGCGGCTAACACATTATGGACCGATATTAAAACCGGCCAAAACAACAACCAGGGTGGTGGTATAGCCTGGCGTAAATCGCAGCTGGATTACAAAAACACGCCCGCCAATGCGCCTGCTGTTATATTTGCCTGCCGCCTTTATGCCCTAAAAAAGAATGATGCAGATCTTACTTTAGCCAAAAATATTTACACCTGGCTCAATGCTACTTTGGTTGATCCGGCAAGTGGTATCATCTGGGATGGTATAAATGGCAATCACGATGGGCTAATCAGCAAAAATAAATTTACCTATAACCAGGGTGTTTACATTGGCGCCGCGTTGGCGCTTTATAAGGTAACTAATAATGCCGACTACCTTGCCGATGCCGTACGTAATGCAATTGCTACTATTAATGATACTGATATATCTCCCGGCGGGTTACTAAAATCAGAAGGGCAGGGCGATGGCGGTTTGTTTAAAGGGATCCTGGTTAGGTACCTTACTTTATTAATTGAAGAACCCGCCGTTAGTACAGCTGATCGCGATGCTTATGTTAAATTTTTGAAATATAACGCGCAAACATTATATACCAAGGGCATTAGTCGCCCAGCGCTTTTTGTAAGTCCTGATTGGAAAAGTCTGCCGTCGGGAACTACCGACCTTACCACCCAATTAAGCGGTGTAATGATGATAGAAGCCGCAGCTGTTTTAAAAGCCGACGGTAAATTTTAAATTTGGAATATCTTCCGGGGTTTGCATACTCCCGGAAGATATTTAACTGATCCTATACCTGCTATGAAAAACACCACACTAACTTTAATTATCTGCCTTTCCATTATTTTAAATGCTGGGGCCCAAACTGCTACCGATTACAAAAGCCGTATCGCCATCATCAATAAAAATATCTATGATAAGTTTTACGACAAAAAAAGCGGCCTATATTTGGAAACAAATGATTCATTAGCCAACAGAGGAAATCATTCGTTTTTGTGGCCTTTGTGTGCATTGGTGCAGGCCGCAAATGAAATGGAAGCAGGCCAACCCTCAAAAAATTATATAGCCCCGGTTATGAAGGCCATTGATCAGTATTATTCTGCAAAACCGCCTGTACCGGGCTACCAGGCTATGGTAACTAAAGAAAAAGTTGATTCCCGTTTTTATGATGATAATGAATGGGTTGCTATTGCTTTAATGGATGCTTATGCCCGTAACCATAAAAAAGAATACCTTAATAAATCCGAAATGATATACCGTTTCCTGTTATCTGGTCATGATAACGTTGGCGGCGGCGGCTTTTATTGGGTTGAGGGAAACAAAAAGGGAAAGAACACCTGTTCAAATGGCCCGGGGGTATTGGTTGCTTTACAGTTATACCTGGCTACCCATAAAAAAGCTTACCTGGATACCGCAATTGTTACTTACAATTGGACAAAGCAACACTTGTTGTCGTCTAATGGAGTTTATTATGACGCCATAAGAGTGCCGTCTATGACGGTCGACTCTGCTTATTATACTTATAATGCTGGGACGATGTTACAATCAGGAGTTATATTATATAACATAACCAAAGATAAAAAGTATCTTAACGATGCACATGGTGTAGCCAAGGCTGCCGAAAGACATTTTTATAAAAATGGCAGATTACCCGGTAACTACTGGTTTAATGCGGTATTATTGCGTGGCTATATAGAATTGTATAAGGTTGATAAAAACAAGGTTCAGCTGCAGTTTATGATTGATGATGCCAACCGCACCTGGGCCGAAGAAAAAGACGATCAAAACTTATTAGGCCCCAAAAAAGCAAAAGCATTAATTGACCAGGCTGCTATGCTGGAGATCTATTCAAGGCTGGATAACCTGAAGTTTTAAATTAGTTTGTGGCGAATAGGTTCATTTTTGGTAAAAAATGAACCTATTTTAATTTTATGTCAATTTTAGGATTTTTTACTGTCTTTCAATTCTCTTACCTCCTGTTGTAAAATAGTCACCTCGCCCTCAAGAACTTTCAGCCTTATTTCGTTGACGCGATTTTGAGTTTCTTGGGTAGACCGTACATCTTTTATATCGCCCTTTAGCTGGAAATAAGTAGTCATAACTGATACGACAATACTTATTGTACTAATGATTGTTACCGTAATGTTTTTAAGGGTAATTCCCCTTATTTCGTGTTGTTCAAGCGTTGTCATAGCTGTTTAAATAAATTACTTTCCTTGGTTCGGCGTTTTGTTAAAGTATCACAAACTACTTTTTTACCGGTATGCGGATCTGTGATCTTATTCCAGGCAGAAAAGCAGTCAGCTGCAGCGGCATAATCTTTAACATTGAGCTTTTTTAATAAGGTAGATTGTTTTAATGCACCGGTGCCTTCATTGTAAGTAAAGGATACCAACGCATCGAATTGATTTTGAGTAAGCGGCACCAGTACAAATTTGTTTACTGCGGTTTCGTACTGGCTAAGAGTGATGCTAAAAAGCTCATCTGCCTGTTTTTTGTCAATCGGCTTGTCGGTAGCCTTTACAGTATTACCATCAGCATAACTGGTAGATCCGTATCCAATTGTCCAAATACCGGCTACGTCTTTGTATGGGTGTGGTACTAAACCTTCAAACTCTTTAATCAGTTTAGCTCCGTTATTACTTAGTTTCATTGGAGCTTGTATTACCAGGTTCAGTTTGTTTTACCGCAAACTGGGCAACAGCGGCAACGGTAGTGCCGACCGTAGCCATTACGGCTGTGATGGCTACGGGTATAATTCCAATTCCTGTTAATGAAATTGAAAGCGTTACCAATCCTGCACCTAAAATTTGTACTTTCTTAAAAAATGAGGGCGTATCACTGGTGATACGTTGCCATAACGTGTATTTTTTTTCCATGATTTTTATTTTTTTAGCGGTATGAGCTTGGGTGGAATAATGGGCTATACCTTGTTTTAGTGACTTTTGATGTTTTTGGGGCGGGTGTATAAAAAGAAGTTACATTTACGCAAGGCTATACGGTGGTTGTTCTCTTTGGCTGATAGCCAAAAAAAGTTATTGAAATGATTATAAGTAAGGAATATTAGTCCTATGTAGCCATAGAGATCAATTAGCGGTATATTATACGCTTTGTTTATATTTGGTCAGTTACAATAACAATTGATTTTTATGCTAAAAGAATTTTTGAAAAAAACTTTTTTTTACTACCTGTGGAATAAATACCGAATGAAAACCAGTAAAAATTCAAAAACACCTAGCACAGACTTTCTTATCGAAGAATGGGTCAAAAATGGTCGGCCAGTACCGCCACCACCACCCGTAAAACAGTCTACTATAAAAGACTACGCGAGGCTTCATGGAACGACCATTTTTGTGGAAACAGGTACATTTTTAGGCGACACGACTATCGCCTGCTTAGATAGTTTTGAACGCTTAATAACCATTGAACTTGACGAACAACTTTTTAACAATGCGGTAGCTAAATTTAGCCAGCACAAAAAGGTATCTGTCTATCGGGGAGATAGCGGAAATGTGTTAGCAGAGGTATTAACGGGTATTTCAAAGCCTACATTATTCTGGTTAGATGGGCATTATTCAGAGGGCTTCACCGCTAAAGGTAGTCTCAATAACCCCCTCTTAAACGAACTTAAACATATTTTTGCGCATCCAATAAAAAACCATACAATATTAATAGATGACGCAAGGTGCTTTACAGGTGAGGATGACTATCCTACTGTCGATTATCTTAGAAAATTCGTACACAAACATGATGAAAATTTGATATTTTCTGTTGACGATGATATAATACGCATTCATTCAAATATGTCGCCTGATTTACACCATATCGGTAACAGTATTTACTCATCAACTGTTCGACCGGAAAGTTTATTAGGTCATCATATAGAAGTACGAGAGGGTACTTCTATAGATCAATTTAGCAAAATAGGAAGCTACGTATACATTGGGAATCGGTGCGTTGTAACTAAGGCAAATATTGGCCGGTATTGTAGTATAGCTGATAATGTAACGATTGGGCCAGGTGAGCATAATTTAAACGCCTTTTCAACGAGCGCAATCTTCTACGAAAATATACTACATGAGTTAACAAAAGGGGCTTGTGAGATCGGAAATGATGTTTGGATAGGTGTTGATAGTATCATCAAAAGAGGTGTAAAAATTGGCAATGGTGCGATAATCGGAGCAAATTCCGTGGTTACAAAAGATGTCCCGCCCTTTGCGATAGTCGTTGGTAGTCCTGCTAGAATTTTAAGGTTTAGATTTGACCAAAGTCAAACAGATAAACTAACGACCTCAAATTGGTGGAATCTTGACGCGAATTTAGCCGGAAAGCTACTTAAAGACTTAGGAAGAGGTGTTTTTAATTAAACAGCCCTTCCTAATGCAGTTTGAAATGCTTGAACTATCGTATATTGTGCTGCCTCTTCATCTGCTGTTAACCCCAGCCCGATTGCCGCATAAGCACAATTACGACTTGATGGGTAGTTTGGCGATCCGGCATTATTAGCTGCACCTATGTATAGGTTGTTAGCTACTGGAAAACCAACCGCCGATAATGTATCTCGGACTAGAACACCGTTTTTGTAAAGGCTTCTTTGAGTAGGTGAATTTCTTGATACTGTAAACAACCCAGTTGCTGTATATGTTTCAGGCGTTCCTCCACCATCGGAATCACTCACACTACTGTAACTATTACTACCTAATTTTATACCTAACCAATTAGTGCGTAAAGCATATAAGCCAATATCAATACCTTCGCTTGCTGGTGTTGCTGTTTTTGAGTAATAATGTAGTGATGCATTTTCACCAATAAACAAAGCAATACTATGTTTGTAATTAGTATCTGCGTATGAGCCAGAAACCCAGGTGATCCCATTGGCGTCGTGTGTTGGTACACCATTAAATCACTGTCTGTAAGCTGCATCCGTATCAAGCGGATTTCTTAAGTTTAACTTATGGGCTACTGGTGTACCACCTACATAAGGATATATTACAGGGATTTTGTGCCATAATTTGGCAGCTACCATTGAACTTACAAAAGTGTTTATCGCTGAAATCTGTGTACTATCGGTAATTCCGGCTGCTGCAATAAAGTTGGCAGCGTAATCTACCGGGACAAACGGAATGGGGGCGGTTGCATTTAGTGTGGTAATTGTAGATGCAAAGCAATAGCCAGCATATCGGCACCCGCATCAGCAAGGTGAACTCCATACAAACCATCAGTATCCGGCCTCGCAAAATATGTACCGTTATCAGGTGCATCGTCAGCAAAAATTTCCGGTGAACCACTTAGGTCAACAACTGCATCGGCAAAGTTGCTATAATTAGCATTTAACCATGTATTAAAATTGTTCCGTCTGGTAATGTTGATATAGCTTACAGATGCTGCATAGCTATCTTTTCTACTCAAAACGGGGACAATAATAACCTTAACCCCTGCTGCTTTTATAGGTGTGCAATAATCTGCTAACGCTGTTCTGAAAGCAACATCAGTATCTAAAACAAGATCATTGGCACCCCAAAAAACAATACAATAAGTATCTGTATAATTTTCTCTGTCAACAATTGAAACAGTGGTTGCCTGATCGTGTGAGGCTCCGAAAATTGCAGTTTCACCAGGATATCCGCCATAAAATGGTGTTACGTCGATACCTGTTAATTTACTTATCGTTTTAACAGGATATGAATTAGGACCGAAATACACGCCGGTTGCAGATGTTCCCGTTCCTGTTGTACCTATACCGCAAGTAAGGCTATCACCCCTAAAAATAATTTGATAATTACGGATTGCTGGGGTACTAAATGCAACGGTATTTAATAGTGCAGAACTTTCCGGGTTAATTCCCAATGATTTTACGCGTACTTTTAAGCCGCCAATAGGGATAGCCACATTTAAACCGTCGTGGATAGTGTATGTACCATCGCCGTGGTTGGTGCTATTGGCTGTTGTACAGCCTATCCATGCGCCGCCGTTTATTTGGTATTCGTGATCTGTTAATGGTCGTTTCATTATGCTTCACCTCCTGTATAAGTAAATGTATTCGCAACATCATCCACTACGCCACTTGTAGGCGGTTCAGGAGTTACTGCGTTTGGTAATTTATATCTTAATTCCCCCTCCGCCGTTTTGTAAAGCGTATATGCAGCTATACCTCCTGCGAGGGCTGCCGCTTCATCGGCGTACGTGGGCGCGGCTTGGATGTAGGCTTTCATATTGAAGCTACTACCGGCCAGTTCATTTATCTGGGTTTGCAGATTATTGTCGGCCGAGGTTCTTAAACTGGCTTCGTTTGCAATGGCTTCTTCATCCGTGTTGTCCAGCGAGAATCCGACCGGCCATACGCCGACTGCTTTCGGCCCAAAAAAGTCATAGGTGGATGTATTGATGTAATAATCACCATCGGTACCTGTATATAAATTTGATGGGTTGCCTGCGCCGCTTAGGATGGTTTTTCCATTAATACCGGCCGGACCTGCCGCACCTGGCGGCCCTGTTGCTCCGGCCGGTCCTGTTTGCATCGAGAAGACCTGGCTCCATACACCTGCCGATTTTTTGTAGAAAATGCCACTTAATGTGTTGATGTAGGTATCATTGTTTTTTCCTGTAATCGAACCTGGATTGACGGTGCCATACAAAACTGTTCCGTCTGCGGCGGTTCCGGTGGGGAAAGTGTAAACTACTGTCCAAACGGCGGAGATTTTTTGTGCTATAGAACCGGCAGCTGTATTGATAAAAACATCGCCATTTTTACCCGATATGTTCTGGGGGAGGGTTGCTCCAAAGAAAATACTGGCGCCAACCGATAATTCCGACCCGATAAACTGCAGCAGTGTGCTAAAAGCAAACTGGTAATCGGTGCCACTTTTTACCAGGATGGAATTGTCGGTTGCGCTGATTACGGATGCTACAGGTAAATCGCTTATTTTTTTATCGGTCGCCATCAGTTTAAAAATTCGGTTATGGTTAAATTGTAATTATTGTAGCTGCCCGGATAATTGAAGTCTGTTTTATCAATTCCCCTGATGCGCGGACCTGCCTGCCTGCTGCTTTTGTTTTTGGCATTATATCGCCACAGCGGAAAATCATCTTTATTATCCCACAAAAACTTTTCAACGTCGTTTGCATAGGCGTTGGCTACGCTTCGTTGTTGTTGTACCAATTTTACAATTTCGGGAGATGAAAGCGGGTCGCCATTTTCATGGCGTTTAATCACCGGGCCGGTAGCCGTATAATGTACTGCGTCGTTTTCAATAAAGCGGGCAAAGGTGAAGTAAACCATGGTTGGCGCCAGGCCTTCGTACAGCACAATATGTCCGTATTGGTCCAGGTATTCGGTGCCGTTTATCAAATCTTTATAGGCTTGCGGTGCATCGTCTTTTAAGGTGCCATCATCATTAAAATGGGATAAAATATCGTAATACAACGAATGGCCTAAAAATGGTTTCAGATCAAGTTCCTGTACTTTTTTAATGAATATTTTCAGGCGTTCTGGTTTAATGTTTATAGCAATATCCTCAAATTGCTGAAATGTAGTTTGATTAATGAGATAGATCATAGCGTGATTTCTTAGCCCCCTCTAAATCTCCCCCAGTAGGGGAGACTTTTGGATGGCGGGTAATTGAAAAGTTTTTAAGCGTTCCCTTCCAGGTAGGGTTTGGGCGGGGCTGGTCTTTAGCTACACATTGCTTCTGCCTCTGCCTGTTTAAAGCCGTAAGCGTAAATCAGGGTAGCTATTTTGTTTTTCAACGGAATGGCCGAAGCAAGCAATTCGTTGATGCTTTTACCTGCTTTTATACCTGCATTATCGTCGGCAGCTATGGCTGGCACAGTTATAATATTCCAATTCGCAGAAGGGTTAACAGTTTTATAAAAGTGACTAAATATTTCGGACAGGGTTTCAGAAAGCTCCAGCCTGTCGGGGGCAGTATTGTCATTAAATTCGATGATTGCCTGTTTCTTTTCGCCGCCATTGCTTAAGCCAGATGATTTTTCGGCATTGATGAGTTCCTTTGGTACCGAAAACCCTTTGATGATGCGCGCCTCGACAGATCTTTCTGTTGTTTCAAATAATTTATCGTTGTTTTGAATAGGGTAAGCTTTAAATTCCGGTTTGGAGTTTTCGTCCTCGTACTCAATTACAATAATTTTTTGAGCGCTTTTAGCTCCCTGGAAAGCCCCAAGATCTTTCTCCAATTGCGATGGTGTATTTACGCCGGCAAATTCATCTGCTTCGGGCCTGCTATTGTCAGCTTCCTCGCGGCGGGCCTGCATAAACAACATGGTTGATGGTAAAAAGCCCGTGGTTACTTCCCGGTTATTAAATATTTTAATGCCCGCTTCTGTTTCAAAGTCTTCCCAAACAGAATCTGCTTCAATTAAGGGGTAGTCGTCAACTTCGGGATTAAAGTATAATAACTGGCCCTTATACTGATCCCATCCACCGGCGTCGGTAACCTGTTGCTGAATTACTGCAGGATCAGGGTTGTATTTATCCAGAAAAGTGATCTTGCTGCGCATAATATTCTTCCAGGTTTTGCGCCCCCAGTCGTTATAAACAGCAAATTTATCAGCTGTATCCGGGCAGTCGGTATCTCCCATCCGGATGTCTTCAAACTTTACATAGTTAACAGATGCTATTTTAAAATTGGCATTATAGTTTACGTGAATACCAAAGCCGGTGAACAGCGCCTTATCAGTAGCCAAGGCTTTTAATAGCCTTGCTAAGGTTAAGCCTTTGGTATTAATTACCTGCTTACCCAGGTCTTGTGCTTCAAAACCGTTACCGGCAATAAATTTTGCTCTTTTGTTCCAGCAATCTTTTGCGGTGGGCGAGCCGGCCACCAATTCCAGCATGCGTTGCGGGTAAGCGTTATCGAGGTCGTAGTTAAGGATGCCGTATGTTTGGTTGGGCCTTACCAATATTCTTCGCTCAATTTGGGGAAGGTAGGTTTTCATGTTAATTATTGAATTATTGAGTTATTGAATTATTGATTGATAAGACTTTTTAATTATTGAATTATTGAGTTAATGAATTATTGAGTTAGAAAGGTTAGGTTTTGAATTGAGTTATTGAATTAATAACAAGCGATTCAATAATTCAGTCAATCAATAATTCAATAATTATTCATTACGCTGCTACCAGTGCCTCAATAGCGGTAATGGTACTGGTATATGTTGCCGGGCCAGATTCGGCCGAAATAGAGATAGCACGTGGAGGGTAAGGCTCTTTCAGCTTATCGGGGTTGGTTAATTTTAGTTTGTAGCCACCATCTAATGTTTCATCAGCGGCATTTCGTTCTGCATCGGTAAGGATCAATCCGTTCACGGCACCAAATAGTTCAATTGCCGAGTCGCTTGATTTGTAGTTGTTAACCGCTATTGCACGTAACCTGCCATAGCCCATCGCCATTAGCTGCGCTTTAACATCAACAGATAAACCGGCTATATTGAAGTCGATCTCTTCGGTAAAGCGTGGTCCAACCTGCGTTTTAGCCAGTTTAGACATGGTATTGAAACTATTATTGGTGCCTTCAAATTTGTAGATCTTAGCACTGCCTACGGCTGTTAAACCGGTTATGATCAGCGGATTGGTAACATCATAGGTTAATGTGATATCATCCTGGTTAAAAATGTAGATCACATCTTCTATCCCCGATGTTACAGGCTCATCTGTACCCAGTTTAAAGCCCGCGTTTATTTTATTGTAAATTGACATGAATTAATTAGTGATTTAGTGAATTATTGAATGAGTGATTTTTTAGTATCAAGTAGTTAGTATCAAGTATCAAGATGGGTTGGTTTATTGGCAAGAGTTACTCATCAGATTACCAGTAATAAAATCTTGCTACTTGATACTAGCAATTTGATACTGCGAAGCGCTTAGGCGCTTAAGTAAAACAGTTCGTTGGCAAATTTGAAGTTCACGGCTGCTTTCATGCGGGCTTTCATACGTACTACGTTATCGTTAGTATATGGCTTCATGTAAACGGTGGATAGTTCAGAAGCATCACCTAATAAATCGACCCCTAAGAACAGGTTTGATGAGCGTGCACCAAGAATGGTGTTAGCCTGCCAGTGGTTCATGATTTGCAATGGGATACCCAGGTAATCCATCTTTTTCATGTCGGTAAAGGCGTTGATAACGTTCAGGGCTTTATTGGCCTGTGCCTGTGCATAAGCATAACCCACATGTAGCGGGATCTGCAGGTTAAAATCCTCCTGGATACGGTCGGCCGGATCAAGCTGGGCATAAACGCTGCCCAATACCTGTAACACATTACTTACGTTAATGTAGCTGATAGTTGCGGCTGTTGATGTACCTGTAAAAGTAGCAGGTTTACGGCTGTTAACTTCGTTATAATTACGCACCAGTTTAAACGACGTGGAGCTCAGCACCTGGATAAAGTATGATTGACCCTGTACATCAATGCCCGGCGTGCTATTGGTTGTATCTTTGCTTGTGCCGGTTACCGCGGTCACCGTTACCACATCGCCATCAGCTAAGGTAGAGGTGTCTGATACTGTTACCACACCCGAAGCATTAATAGCGGTAGCGCTCATTGATGTTGTTGGTTTGCCTAAACCTACCTTGTATACGCCCGATGCTGCGGCGATAGTTGGCAATAAACCAGGGAATGCGGCGCTGAACGTAGCTTCTTTGGTTGAGCCTTTACCCAACCAGTACAAACGCTCGTTGGCTACCTGTATCTTGGTTAAATAACGCTGAACCATAAAATCTGATAAGTCTACAATGCCTTCGTAATCCATAAACGCGCCTGGTTTAAGGGATTGTGCTTCCCAGCTTTGAGCCAGCTTATCCCATTGTTCCTGCTTCATAAATTCATATACTACGGGGTCAAGGTAGCTTTCGGTTTGCAGTGTTGTTGTTCCCTGGTCATGAAATATGCCTGAGGGATCTTGCAGTATCACGTCGTCGTCAACATCAAGTATTACTTTGCGTGCTTTAACGTCGTTAATAACTGTGAGCAGTCCACGCTTTACAGAGTCGGCTTCCAGTAGCGTGCTTGCCATGAATCCGGCCAGCGCTTCGCCGGCATAGGTGTTGTTGGTAAATGTAAATTGAGCCATTTTTTTGTTTTGGTGTTTTATTGTTGATTTGGGAATGGTATCAAGATTTTTGACTTTCGGACAAAAGACTTTCGGACTTAAAAATATCATGCAGCAGTCTTGATACTTGATACTTGTGACTTGATACTACTTTGCGATTGCTTTTTTAACAGCGTTTTTAGCTAACTCGCTTTGCGGGGCAAAAAAAGCTGTTGCTTCAGGTCTTGCTTTGTTGCTGCGTTTGGAACCTTCGGGGGTAAAGGTTGATTTGATCTCGTTTTTAACTTCTGCACGGGTTTTCTGCAGGCGATTGCTTGCTTCTTCCAGGGCGGTGCGGGCTTCGGTTAGCAGCGCGTTTTGAGCATGTAGCCGTGCCTTTAACTGTTGCAGCCTGTTTTGAATTTCGGTTGCCTTTTTAGCCGGATTCAACTTAGCAGTTGGTACATCATCGTCCTCATCTTCGGCTTCCGGATCAGTTTCCGGTGCGGGAGCCACCTTTTGCACCTGTCCTTCTTTTACGTCGATCTTTTTACCTTCGGCTGTAGTGTAAGTGTCGGTAGGCGCGGGGTTGCTCATGTCTTCGTCATTGTACACTTCGGTGCCTTCGCCCATTTCGCCGGTGTGATGCAGGGTTCCTTTGTCGGTAATGGTTTGCTTGTTAACCACTTTTTTGAAGAAGTTCATAATCTTATCCAAAACCGACGTGGTTTTCTCGATAAGTTCTTTGTTTTCGATGTTCATGTTGTTTTTATTGTTTAAGATTTTGTTAATGCATCGCTGGTAAACTGCGGGGGCAGTGGCGGTATATTTTTTGATGAGGGCACTGTTTGTAATGTCCAAACTGTAGTCTTCCACCTGGTCAATAAAACCCATGTCAAGGGCCTGGTCGGCAGTCATCCAGGTGACGGAGTTTATTAAACTGTTTACTGTTACTCCGTCCAACCCGGACTTGTCCATGTAGATCTGCGCCAGGCGCGATTGTACTACATTCAACATCTGCACGTCTTTTAAAAGCTCATCTGCATTGCCGCCACTGCCAACCATCGGTTTGTGGATCATCAGGAGGGCATATTTGCTCATGATGATGGTTTTGCCACCCATGGCCACAATTGAAGCAGCGGAAGCGGCCAGGGCATCAATATAAGTGGTTACGTTGCCGGGGTATTTTTTAAGCAGATCATAAATGGCGATGGCATCAAACGCGCTGCCGCCTACCGAGCTGATGTGCACTTCCAGGTCCTGCCCGGCGGCTTCCTGCAGCTGCGTTTGTATGTATGCCGATGATAAACTGCCCGAACCTATGCAATCGGTTTCGGTATCGTATAAGTAAATTTTGTAGCTCATTGGGTTTAGATATGAGATGTTAGGTTTGAGGTTTTTGTCTGAATCAGAATTTTCAGAATTATTGAATTTTCTGAATGAATATAGAATTGGTGAACGAAAGGTTCTCTAATTTCGATAATGCTTTTAATGCCGATTGGCATAATTCAAAGGTCGCAATTAGTTTTTGTTTTGGTGGTGACAGTGTTTTGTCAGTAGTTGATTTTTTTGTCTGAACCGGGATTAAGCAGATTATTCAGATTGGTGGATTTGATATGCAAGTGAAAATCCTGAAATCCCTTAATCCGGTGAATCGCGGTTCAGAAAGATTAACATTACAAATATCGGTACAATAGATCGGGTTGATGGTGACAGTAGTTTGTCAGTAGTTCATTTTTTGTCTGAACCGGGATTAAACAGATTCTTTAGATTTCCTTGATTCTTTATTGTAATAATCCTTAAATCCATTAATCCAATGAATCGCGGTTCAGTAGTGTTGCGTGCTGGCAGTGTTGAATAATTGTGACCCCGCCCCGGGCAACCCGTATCCCGCAACTGATTATTCTGTAAAACAATTCAAGGCCCGCCAAATAGTGCGTTCATCCTTGCGGAACTTTACTTCGGCTTCCATTACTGCCTGATTTTTGCTGATGCCGCGATTCTGCATCTGAACATGGATCCAAAGGTAAATTTCCCGATAAGTGAAAATTTTAGTGGTGATAAACCCCGCTTTGTACATGGCCGAAAATACGCCTTCGTCAAATAATGTGTTTGCTGTTTTAATATTCATTGGGCCCCTCCCGTCCCCTAAAGGGGATGCTTTTGTTTGTGTTTTTTTAATTAATTGATTTTATAGTTCCCCCTTTAGGGGGTTAGGGGGCCTGGCCTATAAGTTTACCCTATCCACCGTTTGTGCCAATATGTTTTGTTGGTTGTTAACGTCTTTCACGTCCACATAAATAGGGGGGAAGTTGTTGATCATTTGGTAAGCTACAGTGTTGGCCATTTCTTTGATGTCATTAACCGGTTGGTTGTAATACCGGTTTGCATTGCCGCCATCCGTAAATATGCCGCCTATAGCATAACCATTGCCGGTTACAGGTGCCGAAAAATCCCTGCCGCCGTGGGCCACATTAATGGCGCTCACCAGGTTGCGTGCCCATGGGTTGCGCATAGCTTCTGATACCACAACAGCCTCGCCCGAACGCAGATAGGCATTGGTATTATCCGCACGGCTATAACCCGGCAATAAAGCTCCACGACCATCGGACACAAACCGACCGCCTTTAGCAAAAGCAGGTGGCTTTTGAGAAGCTATTTTGGCTATTTGAACAGCCGTCATCGCGACATCGGCGGCTATAAATGGTATAGCGGCAGGCAATGCCATTGTTGCCAGCGTTTTTGTAACGGCAATAGCACCGTTAATTACCGCCTGGGCAATTTGCATTTTTTGTTCTGCCTTAAATGCTTTTACCTTTTCATCGTTTTCTCTCTTTTTGTATTTAGCTTCGATAGCAGCCCGCTGGGTTTTGGTAAGGTTGGTATTGCTTAACTCTTTTGCCTTATCGCTCTCCATGCCTTTTATTTTGGCGTCGCTTGATGATTTGATGCTGTTACTGATCAGGGAAAAGGCGGCGCTGGATATTTGCTGGGCAGCTTGTATAGCAAGAGCCTTACGCTGCTCTTCTGATTTTTTGGTAGCCTCTGTAATTTTTTCCTGGTATTGAAGCCTTAACGCGGTTGTATCCTTGCCTGCTTCCGCTGCTTTCTTAATCTCGAAGTTATATTTGTCCGTTATTAGCTTCTTTTCGGCTTCCAGTTTGTTCCAGGGGAGGATGGATTTGTCAACATCGTGCTGATCTTTGGTTAAAAGCTCTTTTTGCTGCTGGGCTTCAACGAGTTCTTTTTGCTGCTTTTCTACTTTTTCCAGGTCTTCGGCGCTCGTCCGTTTGATGATCTCGCCAATGCCGACGTGGTATTTTTCTTCCAGTTGTGTGCTTTCCTGCTGGTATTGCTCCTGGCTGATGAGCTTATTGTCGTACAATCGTTTTAAAGCGACCTGTTCTTCGGCATAGCTATTATGCTGAAGCTCTATTTTTTTTGCAAGGCCGTTGGCAGTGGCTTGCATTTGTTTGATGAGGGAATCCTTGTAGGCTTTTTCATTGGCTGCAGAGTCGTCCTTTGGTGGCTTATCAGGTTTAGGTTGGCTTTTTATATGTTTTTTAACTTCGTCAGCAGCTTTTTGTCCCACAAGCACACCAGCCCCATATTTTTTAAATAAATTCTCTACAGAATCGGCCATTTTGTTGTTTTGATCGGTGAGTAATTTTCCATCGGAGTATAGATCATAAATGACCTTGTCACTGGCATTTCTTGCATCCTCAATATCATTAAGTTTTTCGATGTAAAATAATTCCCCTGATCCATATTCATCAAGTGTTTCAGAATTTTTTTCTGCATCCTTCTTTATTTGTTTTTGCTCGGCCACTATCTTAAGGTTCTTCTCTCGTTCTTTGGCTACTTTTAATTCGTTTTCTAAAATTCTGCTTGCATTTGAGGCTATTTTGTTTTTATAAGCTTCGGCATAAGCAGTGGCCAAAATTTGATCCTTTAGATTTTTATATGCACCTGCTGCTTTTCCGGCCAAAATAGTCTCGTCGCTAACATTTTTAAACGTGGCGGGCCATTGGTCTCTCAGCTGATCGATAATTTTTTTCTTTTCGGAAAGTGTAACATTCTGATCCTGCGTTGCGCTGTACAAACTGTTTAGCGCGGTAAGCTCTCCCTGGGCAGACTGTGCACCTTTTAACCTGGTCTGAATCAACGCATCAGCGATAATTGCGCTGTCTTTCATGGCCTTTCCAAGTGCCGATAATCGTGTTTCTCCTTTTATCAAATCACTTACCCAATTGATAATAGCACCACTATAAGTAGTTAATAATGTAATACCTACCGAAATTAAGGAGTTCCATGAAAACATGGATGAAGCCAGTTGAGACAATACACTCACCGGCTTTTGCCCCGATGCCGCTAACTCCTTATTTTGAGCATTTAATTTTGTGATGGCATCAATCACATCTGGTAATTTTTCGCCGAGTGCTTTCAGGCCTGCTTGCAAACCATCGGAAAACTCTGGCAGTTTACTGTTTACTCCACTTAGTGAAGCTTTAAGCTTATCTAAGGCGTCGGCATAATCCTTCGCTTTTTTAATTTCATCATCGGTCACGCCGTTTGTGTTGTTTTGATTTGACATAAAATTTAAATTATGAATTTAATGCCAATTGGCATTTTTAAATAAAAGAAACATTTAAAACTTGAGAGCTTTAAACGTAAATTAAGATTGATTTATTTAGATAATTTTCTGAATTGAACCAGTTCGTGAGGGGTAACATCCAACATGAGTACGTAAAATGGGCCTTCATCATAAACATATCCGGATGGTAATTGAGTGAGGCTGCTTTCTTCTTCTTTTATCAAGGCCTTTCTATTGGTAATTATCGAAAAACAGATCATTGGATGATAGCCATGACTAAGTTTGACGTCTAAAATTTCTGACCCGGCATAATTGCCTATACACGCAGTTTTATATTTGCATAAACTATCGCTACTGATGCTAAAGGGGCATTCAATGATAGCCGGTTTATTAGATGAGTTTACGTTATTCAACGGGCGGATTTTTCTATATAAATGTAAGTTGTATGAGCCGTATTCGGACTTTTCATTTATAAGCCAGTTTTTTGCATAAAGCTTATCATTTACACGAAATTTATTGTATCTTATATTAATATAAGATAAAGTTAAGTATGTTTTATTATAGAACAATAGCCCAATAACAAGGGCCAAACAGACCCCCAAAATCATTAGTGTTCTGTACTTTCGAGATTTACTTTTTGTGCTTGGGGCGGTGGACGTACTTTGATTTTTGTCAAGTGTCATGATAAAGGTTTGCTAATTTTATTGGCAATAATAATAAACAGAACTGTCAATAGCAAATTAAATTTATTGACTAAAAAAAGCAGCACTGGTGTGATTAAAACACCAACCAGTGGCATAATGCAAAACGACATACCGATACACTCAATTATAAAAAAAACTATTTTAGCATTTTCACTAAAACTTACCCTAATTATCATGATAATATTAAAGTCATCGGTATTTTCCAGCCCCGATAAACTCACTCAATTTGTAAATGAGAATAATATCAAAAAAGAAGATATTTTATCTATTACCAATACGTTTGCAGACGTTGCCAGGGATCAATATACCCTTTTTTTCTATTCAGATTCAGCTACTGAAATGATAACTCATGGTTGGTTCTCTTAAACGTAAGGCAACTATCCCAACTTCACCAACTCCACCTTGGTGGGTTGCCCCTGACGCCAGCTATCAATTTTGTTGATATAATAATAGCAGCTATCCTGTTCCAGGTAGATGGGTATCAGCAGATCAAGTTTCAGGATATCGAGCGGTGTCAATAAAAAGTAGCGTACTACCTTTTTTGTTTGCTGTAATATTTTTTCCAGTTCGGGATAATACAGGGTCTTTAAGCCCGGGAGTGTTTTGCCATTGCCAACGCCCGGCATATCAGCGAAGCTAAGGTTATACGCTCCGTCGGGTTTGTAAAAATAGGGTACAGATATATATTCGTTAACAAATTTATCGTTGGCTGCATCGCCATCTGTAAATTTGATAGTTCTGCCGCCTAAGGGGAGTTTATAATCTATCAATATTCGTGGCGTAACGCCGATGCTGAAATCATTACTATCGGAGGTATCGTCAATCATTTTTATCTGCGCAATAGTGCCTCCAATATATGGGCGGTTAAGCGTGGGTGCAAACTGGCTTTCAAACAAATCGGCGGTGGCAGGAAGTGTTTTATCAGCTACTTTTATCTGCGAATCGGCAAAACCTTTAGGTAATACATTGTCATCGGTTTTGTATTTCATATTGTTTACCTGGGCATAGCCGCCAAGTTGAAAGCTAACGGTTTTACCCTGGTCGAGGCATTTAGACGTCCAGTTTTTGGCAACAGGCATATTGCCTACAATATCTTTAAACGATGCAAAGTTGATAGTTCGGGTAGTGTTGTCGGTTTGGCAAATGATGCCGAAACGTTGCAGCACATCTTTTAAGAGGTCTTTTTGGCTAATGTCCGGGAAAATGCGTTCGCATTGTATATCCTGCCCGTAAAGTACTTTCTGGTTTTGAGTTGTTACCGCAAATGTGGCCCCGGCGTAAATAATAAAATCATAGGGAGCGGCTCCGTGAAAATCATATTCTATTGACAGTTGTTGCCCATCGGCCAGTTCAATATCTGGTGCAGTGATAACTGTACCCGTGTATGTTTTGCTGGCTTTTAACCCTCTTCCTTTTGTGCCATCATCGCGCTGATCATACCCGTCATTAAAATCAAATTTCTTTATTGCCATCGTGAGCCTGGCCTGCCCCGGCGTATCTAAAATAATGCTGATTTCAACGTCGCTTTTATTATCGCCGGCACTGCCGTGAAAGTGAAATGTGGGGATGGTGAGTGTAGCATCAACCGTAATGGTTTCCCGTGCAGTATATTTTCCGTCGATATAATGATTATTCGGGTCTGATTGACGGTTGGGAAATATAATGGGCCCACCGGGTTCCAAGTGTGAATCCTTTATTCTTGATACGGAAATGTCCATTCCGTTGTAATAAATAATTCCATTGGTGGCCGGCTGGTTCTGATAATCGCTTCCATGATCAAAGTTATCATTGCTGAACTGCGCTATTAAAAGCGGGTATATCGGGTTTTTTAGTAATGACCCCGTTGCCTTATACCCGTTACTCTCCAGCATGATATCAATGGCCGTTTTTATAAAAAAGCCCGGCCTTAACTGCCGCACATTAATTTCATTATCGCCAGTAATTTTATAAACCAGGCTGCCATAATCAACAACGGGCCAAATCCAGCCATCATTCTTAATCTGTGATTTTGCAACACTCTCTACATTCCATTTATGCTGGTATTTTTTAAATGGTTTATTAGCGCCATACGGCGTGGTGCTATCACCCATATCGTATAGCTTACCATCAATAGCATCAAAAAAATCAACATTACCGCTCAGTACAGTAATACTTGCCGAGTTTTGTTCAATGGTATTTAACTGGGCAATGCCGTAGGGTACAATCTCCAGGCCATCCTGAATAATGCGGGCCTGGTAATAATCATAGGGCAGGTTGGTGGTAAAGGCCACATCATCCGGGAAGCCCAATATTTGCCGGTTGCGTTGTGTGAACGGCAGTTTAAACTGATTGCTGGTATTGCCCTGCTGGTTTTTTACCTCGGCCAGGTTATTAATCTGGAAGGTGAGGGCAATGGGGCTATCGTCTGATAGGTCTGCCAGTTGATCGTTAATATATAGTTGTAGTTGTTCCATGTGGTTTGTGGTTCGGGTTGCGTGGTTCGCGGTTATGGGTTCGGGTTTCGGAAGATTTTTTAATTCCCTCCCTCGGGAGGGGCGCGGTTGAAATGCGCGTAATGGCAGGGAGGGGTTTCACCGACCTACCATCTACAACAATACTTGAACGCCTGATTTAACCCCTACCTTCCCTTCCCCGAGGAAGGAATCGCACATCCCCAAGCTATAGGGTGTTGGGTGGTTCGGGTTTCGTGGTTGGGGGGGTAGGTCGTTTAATGTGAACCTAATAACTACTCACAATTCACCAACACTTATTGCGTTTGAATGTTAATAGATGGCATATTGAATGTGATACTGAATGGCGCCTGCCTGTTCCGGGTTTCGTACTCGCTAAAGGTAGCCGAGTTTATTACTATGGTTTGCCATTTAACCGGGTTGTTATTGACAAGCATTTGTACCTTGGGTGAGTATTTGATGGATTGCAGTCCTTTAATATCTGCAATAGATAAATCCTCGGCCAGGAGTTTCATTTTTTGCCCCGCGGTTTTGCTAATCACTTCTTCAATTCCCTGCTGGTTTTCCCAATCGTGTACATAGTTTTTGATGATGGTTGCGTTTTGTACGTCAAGGCTTAGTTCCTGGTTAAAAACAAAACGGTAATAGTTCCAGGATCCGCTAAGTCCAATCCAGCGCAGGTAAACCGATTGATCGTCAACCGCGTCATCTATCCGTACAATCTGCGTTTGTGTTATGGTATGGGTGGTATGCTCATCGTCATACTTCAGCGTTAAATTGAAGTAAAAAGCCTCGCGCGGGAAGCTGCTATTAATAAGCAACCTGTTTAGCCCAAGCTGGCCGGGTACCGGTATGTTTAACAGAGATTGACCGGCAATAACATATTTACCGCCATCCTGATTTAACAGCCAGGAGCCATCATCATTAACCAGGTGGGGAGCTTGCGGTTCGCCTGCCAGAGGGTTGCGGTTAATATCCAGTAAATTAAGCTCGCAGTATAAGGGTAAGCCTATCAGCTCTTCGCTGTAGATAAAGCCGATATCAAAGGGATAACCTATAGAATAGGCGGGTTCGGCAAAGTCGGTAATCCAGCGGGCACGTTGGGTTGGGTCGCTAATGCTGGCAAAAGGTACAAATTCGGCCAGGTTGCCGCCATAACGATCGCCTAATTGTTTTGCCGCGTAAACTACATAGTATGGATGGCTGATACTTACAAAATCAGACGTATGGCCATCCGGTGTACCATCATCCCAATGCTCGGCATACTTTATTTGGTAGCTGGCGCTCAGGTTATCATCCCTGAAATTGGTTTGGGTGTAATCGCTGGTATCGGCGGGACGTAAAAGACTTTGCAAAAAGTTTGACAAATCGGCTTTGATTAGTCCGGTACCATCGGGCCGGTTGTTTGATGTGATGGTTTCCTGCCTGTCTGTAAGTTTATCCATATAGGTAATTTGGGTAATTACCTTATAGTACGGCCGTAAATTGTTGATGTTAATAAAGCCATTGCCATTGCCAGTAAAGGGAGTTTTAATGATGAGTTGATTGTAGGTATATGGTTTTACTATTTCATAAACGCCTTGATATAACCCTGCATTAAGGTAAATCTTGTCGCCGGCTTTTACCAGGTAATCGCCTGCAAGGTTAGTTAGCGTGGTATTTACGGCGATGTTTGCATAGCCTGTTTCATTATCGGCCGTAATGCCAGAAACGCTGAAATCTTTACGCTGATAAGTGAACACCACCGGGTTAAAAGCCGCGTTCCAGCGGGAAACATTTCCACCGCTGAGGGTTACGGAAGGGTCGCTCGTTAACAGATCCGATAGGGTAGGGATGCTTATGGAGCCATAGGCGGTGCAGCCCAGGCTATTGGTGTCTTTAACTTCAACCGAAACTATACCGCCGCTTAGGTTTGAAAATATCGGCGAAACTTGCCAGGTGGTACCAATATCCGTACTATAGATAACCGGGCCGTAGCTTGATGAAGCGTTGATAGTGATCTGTGCATCGGCAGCCCCTGGTGCGGATTCGGGCTTATCTACATGGATAAAATTTATCTTCAGATCGCATACGTTTACCGGTGGCTGCGGATCCGGCACTGTACCAATCTGCGGCGTGCTGAATGATACAAAATATCCGGTCATGCTATCGGCAATAAGGCCCGCAAATATTTTAATGCTTTGCCCCGGCATGGTAACTTTGCGTTCTGAAATATTGCCGTTTACATTTTGGGTAAAAGTTACAACAACGTTGTTGCCATTTGTGGGTTGGCCGGTTTCTGAATCGGTTAAAAAAATGTGCGCATCGCCGTATACCTGGTCGTTGCTGGGGCTTGTGGTATTGGTGATAATGATATTTGCTACTATAGCCATATTTTTAGGTTTTTTTGTTTTGATGTATCATGGTAAGGGGCCGGTTAAAACGTATCGTAATACATGGTTGGCAGTGTAATAGTTAGGCTGATGCCGGTTGTATTAACATCAAACTTGTTGTAAACGGGCAGGCATTTGGCCTTGATGCCGGCTTTGATACGGAAGTAGCGGCCATCGCCTTCCCTATACCCGGATGCTTTTACCATGAACTGATTGGCCATTTGTAAAGCTTGTTGCACGTATGTTTCGTTATCCGCCGTGTATTGGCCAAAATCGGTTTTATAAAGAAACTCCAGGTACACAGTAAATGTATTATCAACAGAGCCGTTTACCTGGGGCGATACCTCGATGGTTTGCAATGGATACATAAACACACAGGGGAAAGCCTTATCATCGGCCAGTGTGTTTAATTCGATTTGGGTACCATAGGCAAATGCCGGGCTACCCGTAAGCGTTTGTACTATGGCTTCTATTTGGTTACGCATGTTTTAATTAATTATTAATTTAGTGAATTATTGATTGCAGCATGATGGCTGGCTTAAAGTTTATATTTTAGGATTTATCGTTTAACACTCCCTACCTATTTCCATGTATTTCTTCTGATATTCTGCCTCTGTTTTGTTAAGCAACAGCTTGGTAAGTATGCGCTCATAAGGCATATTTAAAATGGTGTCCCATTTGGTAACGTCGCCGCTGGCGAGGGAATTTATGGTGTTGATATACTTAAACTTTTCGAACGATTGGATGCCAGCGCGTTTCTCCAAAATTGTTGGAGGCGATGCCAGAAGCTTATTTTCGGTTTCGATAAGTTGGGATAGCAGATAAAAAAATGTTTGGCGATGGGCAGTGCCTCCGTTACCCGCATTTTTTTTATTTCGTTGGTAAATTCCTCAGCCTCATATTCGTTATATTTTTTACCTGTTGCCCTGCAAAAAAAATAATGTGCCAATACCTGGCAGCAGGCAGTTAAGGATGGATTAAAGTTTTCTTTCCAATCATCTTCTCCAAATTGTTTAATGTGGGTATTTACTTCGTCGGCAATAATATCCCGTGCTGCCATAAATGCACCTGCCGGTTCAACCGATAGGTTTTTCATCACCTTTATTATTTTGGGCTGATGGGTGTGTGCCAACAGGAAGCTTACCTGCCTGGGTATAGCATCGCTGTTATATAAATATTTAATTTGGTAGGATAAGGAAAGCACTGCATCGCCAAAGGCATGAAAATCGTTGATATCTTTTACCGCATTCAGTTCATCTATAGAAATCGAAGAAAGGATGCTGATGGCTTCGATATCGTTCAGATTTGGTTTGGCCTGCATAGCCATCATTTGCCCCAGGGTTACATCGCTTAATTGCGTGGGGATTTTGACCCGTAGCTTTCCATGGGTTGTTGTGAGTGTTTTTTCGATCATGATATTGGTTTGAAGTATTATACCTTAAAGGGCAGGTACTATTGGTTAAAAAGATTTTCGGCAAAAATGCAAAGACACAATTGGTCTGCCTGGTTAAATTGTAACGGCATTGAGTAAAACCAACGGGAAAAGTTGGGCTAACCTATAGGGCCAATTAACTCATTTAAGGTTGACCGGTTGGCAGATTGTGGATTGTATGGCATTCTTGATTTTATTTTTCGTTCGGTGTTTACCTTTAGTTTATTTAAAGCTACATAGCGCAGGGCATCAATGAGGTGGTTATAGGAGTCGACTGCTTCATTGATGGTTTTGCCCGATTTGTCGACCCGCCATTTATAGCGGTCCAATTCCTTACGGAGATTAACGCTGGCACGGGTTACATTTATTTTGTAGCGTTTAAGTATATCTATAGAATTATTAATACTATCGGGGCCTTTTTTTGCGCCTGTAATATACCAGCCCATACGCTTAAATTCTTCTATTGATTTTGGCTCGGCGCTATCGGCAATAATCTCGGTTTTGCGGCTTACTCCTGTGCCTTTTAGTTTTGCAGCTATATCAATATTGGTTAAACCGGTTTGATAAAACAGCTCATTTACCCACAGTTCGCCGTTTTGCAGGTACACTTCAAGGCAGGCGGTTTCGTCATTGGTAAAGCCAAAATCTAACCCTATACCTATCAGTTTGGCATCGGCTGATATTTGATCACAAACATACCAATTGCTGAAAATAAGGCCTGTGATTTTACCGGTGAGGCCACGGGCATAAACCTTCCAAAGTTCAATATCTATTTTTTTTAAGCCTTCTATTTTTTCTCTTATGCTTTTATCCAAAAATGGATTGTGCCGGTGATCAGAGATGATTAGTTGCACATCGGGCCTGCCAATCAAGTGCTCATGCACCCAGAAACCGGTATTGGGGTTGTAGTCAATATAAATACGTTTCCGGGTACGCAATGCCAGCTCCTGGTAAACGGCATAGGTTATTCCGTTGGCTTCGTTAATAAACAGGTAATCGCGCTTGCCCGATTTTGCATCCTGTGCATCTGAGTAGCTTTTAAACTCCATAATTGTACCATTATGAAACTCAAAAATGCGATCGGTTTTGTTATAATTTTTTACGGCAGATTTTAATGCGGTAGAATTATTGTAAATGCTGAGTGCATCGCGCAGGGCACCGGCTTTTAGGTTTGGAATATCCTGGCCTACTATGGTAATTACAAGTTTGGCGGTTTGGCAAGCCAGGCAAAGTAGCACCTGGGTAATGGCGTAGGTTTTGCCAGAACTTGTGCCGCCCTGGTTTACCGTTATATGTGTTTCTGTGTGGTAGTTTTGCCCAAAGAGTATCGAAACTTCAAATTTTGGGGCATCAGGTATCAGGTCATTAGTCATCCTTTTGGTAATTAGGCATTAATAGAGGAGATAGGGGAGAGGTTGTTAAATTTTCACCTCTTTTTCGTTGCGGGCGGTATCAGGGCCGGTATTGGTTATTTCAACTTTAAGGGTGTTATTACTTTTATCGGGTGGTGAGTTTGGTTCTGATTTATCATTCCAACCCATGCTTTTCAAAGCAAATATGGCCCCGGTAGGTTTTTCAAAAAGTTTAGCTTCATAGGAGGCTTCAATGCGCAGCCTGCCACGTTTAAGTAATTTTTGGTGTTTGCCGTTCTGTTCATAATCTTCAAATTCCTGCATACTATTGAATCCCAGAAATAGGGCCAGTCCGCAAAAAGTTGGTGGCGCAGGTTCCCGGTCCCAAACTTTGTTTTCGGTTTGTTCTTTTTTATCAGTTGCAGGTTTTTGTTCAAGATGATATTCACCCTCGATGTATAAAAAATATTCGTCGATGAGTCTCGCCAGCTCGTTGGCTGTTTTAAAGGTGTAGGAATAGGTTTTCATTATGTTTAAAATGCCGATTGGCATAAAGTAGAATCAAATGTAGGGAATATATTTGAGATATGCTAATTTTTTTGGTAAAACATACACGCTAATTGTTAATGGTCAGCATCGGACTACCCAGTAAAACAGTTAGCTGGTTTAAACCATTGCAGATTAAAGAATTTAGAGTGCATCAAAACAAGCTGATGCTTTCAGTATGAATTTCATCCTGAAAGGTACAAAGATCCTTCGATTGCAAAATGTGTGAATACCATTACTAATCAGTTACATAATTTGATTATCTTTAATATACAATATATTAACCAATTAGGAGGTGGTTTGATATGAGAAATCAAAATTCGTTTCCTGTAATCATGTTTTTTCTAATTTTGGGTCTTGGTATTGTATGGGCAAGGATGGCATATGATGCTTCGAGTGCCGCAACAAGCACCATCATTATGGTAAGCGCCTTTGTGGTTGCTTTGCTAATTTCTCTTGCTATCAAGATTGCTAATCCCTGGGAAAGGGGCGTGGTATTACGCCTGGGGCGTTTTCAATCGCTCAGGGGGCCAGGGCTGTTTTTCATTATCCCCATTCTGGATACCATACCATACTGGATTGATACCCGGGTAATCACGACATCGTTTAAGGCTGAAAAAACACTTACCAAAGACACGGTACCGGTTGATGTGGTTGCCGTATTATTTTGGAAGGTGCTTGACCCGAAAAAAGCAGCCCTCGAAGTCGCGGACTATATGGGGGCAATTAGTTGGGCCTCGCAAACCGCATTGCGGGATGTTATCGGAAAGACCATGTTATCGGACATGCTTGAAGGACGGGAGAAAATTAGTGGCATACTGCAAAAGATTATTGATGAACGTACAGAGCCATGGGGTATCAATGTCAACTCTGTGGAGATCAAAGACGTTTTGATCCCCGGCGCACTGGAGAACGCCATGTCTATGCAGGCACAGGCAGAAAGAGAACGGCAGGCCAGGGTAATTTTGGGAGACTCTGAGAAACAGGTGGCCGAAAAGTTTGGAGAAGCAGCCCTAACGTACGCAGACAACCCGGTGGCATTACATTTAAGGGCAATGAACATGCTTTACGAAGGTTTGAAACAAAACTCCACTATTGTAATTGTACCCAGTTCGGCAATTGATACCATGCAACTTGGCAGTATGGCAGGATTAACTGCACTGACTATGGGGATTGGCCAGGAAAAAGCAAACAAAGATAAGACTGCCGGTAAAAAATAAAAGGCAGCTGGCTCACAACGATTTAATATTCGGTATGATTAGCTATGTGGGCGAAGATGTATGATGGATTTAGTAATTATTTTCTTTTTAAAAAGAAAATAATTACATTTGTGTATGAGCAAATCAATTAAAAGGCAGGCAGTAGCAACCGTGGCAGGGCAAACTGCTTCAAGGGCGTATGTGGTTCATGAAAATGCATCAACATTTATTGTGAATGATCTTTTGGTACCTTATGAAACTTATTTTAAATCGCCGCTGGCTAAGTTGGGGGCTATAAAGCAGGGACTGCGTTCTGCCGCTATTACCGATTTAATACAAGTTACCGGAGCTACCCAAATTGATATTGCCAAATGGCTTGATATTACCGAACCAACACTACGTAAGCATATCCAAAGTTCGCGGGAGTTAAACCAGGGGCTTAGTGAGCACATTATTCAACTTTTTGAACTTTTTGATAAAGGGTTGGATACCTTTGGCTCGCTGGATGAGTTTAAAAGCTGGCTTAAGCACTATAATCCCGGCATTGATGCCATCCCCTTTGATTTGCTTGATACCCTTACCGGCATCAGTATTGTATTAACTCAGCTTATTCGTATTGATTACGGAGTTTTGGCTTAATATTGGAGAGTGGTTGATTGTGTGAGTGGAGAGTGGTTTAATTGCTCACCCATTTTTAGCACTATCATAACTTGCAAACCAACTAAAGCGAAAATTAATAAAATCACAAATTCAACCAATCACTAAATCACTAATTAATTTGCGCGTTTACCGTATCAGTCAAACCAAATATAGTCATGACCGTAAGGGATCCGGAATAGATGGCCGATGGAATTCGCTTGGGCAATATGTAATTTATACGGGCGGATCCCTGGCGCTTTCCTGTCTCGAAAAACTGGTACATTCAGTGGGAACATCTTTATATAGCGGTAATTTTTCGGTTGTAATTATCGAAATTCCAGGTAATCTGCCAATTACCGAAATTACTACGAAGCAACTTATAAAACTTGACGCAAACTGGCATAAGGTAATCAATTACCCCATTACCCAGCAGCTGGGTGATAATTGGCTTGCCAAAATGGAAACCGCGGTTTTAAAAGTGCCATCGGCCATTATCGACCTGGAATATAATTACCTGCTTAACCCGGCACATCCTGATTTTGATAAGATAAAATTTATCGATGTGAATGTTTTCTCTTTCGATCCACGACTAAAAGCTTAATATGATTGTGGAAGAATTTAATGGAATAATTATTTATAATTGCAATTTTAAACCAATCCTTCGCAAATTGCTCATTATAATGCCCGGCAAAAAAGTACTTCTTTTATGTTTTGTTTTTTCATTGTTCTGCTACACAAAGCTATCCGCGCAAGAAAAAAAATATATTCCTATTGGTCGTTCAAAACTGAAGGATACTGTTATTGCCGCCCCTGCCGATACTGCTTATGAAAAAGATATATTTGATGTTATAAAGGCCGCCTTTGTTAAAGCAGATAAACCGGCAAAGGTTGACTCAATAAGCACAAAGCCGGTATTGTCGATTTTGCCGGCTGTTGGTTATACCTTGCAAACATCATTGGCCGCAACTATTTCGGGTAATATTGCTTTCCGTACCGGCCCTAAAGCGCGGATATCTACTATTACCATAAATCCTGCTTATACTCAAAAAAAACAGGTAATCGTTCCCCTGCAATCCAATATTTATACAAAGGATAATCAATACACTTTTATAGGCGATTTTAGATTTTACAAATACCCTCAAAGTACCTTTGGCCTGGGCTCCAATTCAAATATAGCTAATGAAAACCCGTTGGATTACTCCTTTTTTAGGTTTAATGAAACCGTATTGAAACATGTAGGAGGAGATTTTTTTGCTGGCCTGGGATATATTTTTGATGATCGCTGGAACATGGGCGAGAAAGGACAGTTAAATGGCGGCGTATCTGATTATGAAAGATATGGGCCTGTATCACGCGCCATATCGACAGGGGTAACCTTTAACACCTTGTTTGATAGTCGTGATAATTCTATCAATCCTTCGCGCGGGTTTTATGCATCGGCACAGTACCGGGATAACTTTACCTTTTTAGGCAGCACCGCACCATGGCGATCATTAATTATTGATGTGCGTAAGTATTACCGGTTGCCCGGAAACTCTGATAATATAATTGCCTTTTGGTCATACAATTGGCTGGTACTAAACGGCAGGCCTGCCTATCTTGATTTGCCCGCGACGGGGCATGACCCAAGTTTTACCACCGGCAGGGGGTATATACAGGGAAGGTTTAGAGGGGCGCAAATGGTATACCTTGAAAGCGAGTACCGGTTTAAAATAACAAGGAATGGATTATTGGGCGGTGTGTTGTTTGTGAACGGACAGTCGTTTTCGGCTGCGCCGGGTACACGTTTAGAAGCCATACAGCCGGCCTTTGGCCCGGGCTTGCGCATTAAACTTAATAAAGTATCAAAAACCAATATAGCCATAGATTATGGTTTTGGCAGGGAGGGCTCGAGAGGGTTGTTTATTAATGTGGGTGAGGTGTTTTAATCCCTTTTTGCCTGCTTTTATCAAAAAACCACAATTTTTTAATAATGCCTTCCTGGTTACCTGTTAGCTTCGCAATAACATGGGTTTTTAACCAATCACTAAATAAGCTTTCTTAACTTTTGTATATCGATTGATTGCGTTTGTTTTTTGAAAATATACTGCGCAATAATCTTTTTGCAGAATTTGTCGCCAAGGGGTTAAAAAGTGTTAAATATTTATTAAATTTATTGCATAGATAAACTTTCAGGGTTTTTATTATTAGCTTTAACCATCAATTTACCTATGGGCAATAAAAGGTTTACTAATTGGTTCATTTTATGTGTTTTACTCATTTCGGTGATGGCTTCGTCATGCCAGAAAGATGAGGGAGTGAAAGACATGGGAACCATTAAGCCTGTTGCAGCTATTGATAGTGCATCATTAGGTATTATCAATACTCCAGGTAATTTTTTGGCAGGGAAAGGTATACTAAAAATAACCATTGAAGACTCAACCTATACCTTTGATGCTTCAACAGATTCTATAGCGTTTATTAACGTGCATAATGGTGATAACAAGTACTTTGGCATTACTGCCATTAACAAGGCACACACCATGAGTTTTGGAATAAGCTCCGAGGGTTTTGCATCGGCAAATGTTAACAGTAAAGTAGCCGGAAGCCAATTTCTTTTTACGGTTGATGAGAAAAAACCTTTGTTACAATATACGTTAACCCAATTTGTTGGGAAAGACGATTCCGGGAAAATTACTTTGGATAAATACAACAAAGATAATATGATAGCCAAAGGCACTTTCTTTACTTTTTTGGCTAAAGACGATAAAGAAAATTCTCCTTTTTATAGGGTTGAAGGTAGTTTTGAACTACAGCTTAAATAAAAAAACGTTTTTAAATCAATAGGACAGCTATTTTATAAGCTAAAAGTGATTGGGTAATTTCAAGGTAAAAAAGCCGTTGCAACCAGCCTATTTACTTCAATAACTACTAAATACCCTCAATTTTTTGTACCTTTATACAAATTTTAAAGACATTGATGAAAGTATTTATTGCAGGGCTTCCTTTAGAAGTAGATGAGGCCGAATTAACAGCTGTTTTTGGTGACTTTGGGCCGGTTAAATCGCTCAGAATCATTAAAGATCGCGAAACAAAAGAGAGTAAGGGTTTTGGGTTTGTGGAAATGGTGAACGATAACGAAGCGAAGGAAGCGATCAGGTGTATGAACGGTGCAAGTTATTACGGACGCAGGATAACGGTTAATGTAGCCGAAGATAAAGGTCCTGGATTTAACGGCGGTGGCAACAGCGGCGGTGGTAAAGGTGGTTTCAGACGTAACTAACAACATAAAAAAATTATTCTTTTAAGTATAAGCCGGCACTGCCCGGCTTTTTTTATGCTTAAAAATGGGGTTGAGTAGGTCTAGGTTGAGGTATTGGAGGATAGGTTTCTAAGCATAGATTTTAGCTAACCGGGAAAGAAAGAAAGTAGTATCTCTAATGCGTTTGCCAATGGTTCTCAAATGTATTGTCTTAGGAACACTTACGTCAAATGGGGGGGTATAAGGATACCCGGAACATTCCGTCACTGGTAAATTATCCCGACTGTTGTAGTAAGTATAATTAATCGGTGCGGAGCAATTGTATTTATCTGTAGATTACACAAAGCCATGGAATGGTACATATAATACTAACCTGATACCTTCGGGCGCGTATTATTATGAATGGATCTTAAAAAAGGAAGGCCCAAATTATTGGGATACGTGGTTGTTTTAAAATAGCTTTAATTTTAGTAATAGCACAAGCTGGGTAGGATTCTGTCCATTACAAAAGAGGCCATTATATTTAATATAAAATGGCATTATTGGTGATTTGGCAGCTTAATTTTAACAAACCTGGGCAAGGTCTGATGCATTAAATTTACTTAGTAAACAGTCAAGTTCCTCATTGAGTTTATTTAACTGGATTTCGCCGCTTTTAAATGCAGTGATTAGCCCGGCCAGTTCATGGTCAACGTTTAAGCGTTGCAGTCTTTCTAAAGTATTAATTTTATACTCGGCTGCGGTGAGCAGGTATAGTTGACGTACGTCAACGGTATACATCTTATTGCTTACCTTGTTCTCTTGTTGTTTGTTAAACAAAACCAAAATAATAGCGGCAATAATTGCGGCTATTACAAGCGTCATTGCAGGATCCATGTTAGTTATCTCTCAGGGTTTATAATTCAGTTCGGCTCAAAACTTGAAGTATCGGCTGGGGAAATTGGTTTACATAATAAATATAAGCTTTTTTTGATTTAGCGCTTTGGATATTGTGGATAAAATGACACAATGTTAATAATTAATAGATGAAAAAGGGGGAGTAGGCTGTTTGTAGGAACTATTAATAACCAAAACAATGGTTTTTAATAGCAAATTTAACCTGTGGTTAATGAAGGTTAATCAAGCCGTTTTTCATAACAGTAAAATCTTAATCCCGCCCTGAAACCCAGCCCTATTTCGCCGGCGAAAACATAACCTAATTTGGGAAATAGATTTTGAGTAGCCTGGTTACCTGTGTTGGTATCAATACGCAGGGTTTTTATCCCCCGGCGTATGGCTTCAGATTCGGCCTGTTGCAGCAATGAAGCCGCAATTCCCATTCCCCTGTATTGTGGATCTACAGCAAGCCGGTGAGTAACAATGGCCACTTCGGTAATGTCCCAGCCTACCTGGGCATATTCAGCTTCCTGATCGGTTGTAATGGCTGTAATGCCTGCAATTTGCCCCTCAACATCTGCCACCCAAAGCTTCCCAATGGTAATATCATCTATAAAAACTTCGGCGTTGGGGTAAGTATTATCCCACTGGTAATTACCTGAAGTAATCATTATTGGCACCACGCGGGAAATTAGCTGCATGATTTGTGGGATATCATTTATTGTAGCAAGTCTGATCAGCATATTAAAAAAGAAAAATAAATCCTGAATTGATAAAAGCAAATTTAAGCTAATTGAGCTTTAGCAGGAATTTAATTTGAGGTAATTAAAAGAAGAGGGAAGAATGCAAATAGCAGGAAGATAAAGTTTATTTATTTAACTACTGAACGCTGTTTTGATGATATGCGTTTTGTTTGGAGCTGTGCTATTATTAGGCAGAACAAAAAAAGCAACATCGCATAAAAAAGAATATTCTGCAATGCATTGCCAACACTAAGCCGCTGAGTAACGAAATTTATAACGTTGAGTGCCATAGGTTATAGGTTGAGAGTATTTACTGATAAACAACAATATTTACCAAACTGTTTTAAAAGCTTTTAGAAATTAGCAATATTATTTTTTAACAAAAAGAACGTATGTTCATGATCTATAAATAGTGGGTGTTTTCCCCTTTGTTTATATATTTACTTTGATTTATAAGTAGTGTGAAATAAATATAAATAATAGATTATGATTCTCGAAGAATTTTTGAAGGAAATTAAGAAAGAATCTGTTGATATTGAGACTTTAACTAAACGTAATTACTACATTCACCTTGATCGTTTGTTTAAAATGATAGCTTATGATGGCGATAGGCTTGATAAAAAACATAGCCTGATGATTGGTACTTATCTACAGTATATCAATAACACCAAACGGAACGACTTTAGGGATGATTTATCCAAAGCCGAGTTGGAGGAGATCATCGAGAGCTTAAAAACAGATATTGATTGTATGATATTTAGAATGGAAAATCCTCCCGGACCCTTAAAGGAAGAGTAATCCGGGCTGATAAGTTATCCTATGCTAATTAATGTGTGTTTGTATAAAAGCTTTCCTTTATTGACCAGGCAGAGGGTACTAATGATTGTGTTTTTTATGGATATCCTTAACCAGGCAAAGTTTCTTTATATCGGCTACATTAATAGTAAAGGGGGCATATTTAAGGCGGTTTCCAACCATTTCGGTAGTATTGTCTGAGTGTGCTATTACTTCATCAGTTTTATCGCCGGCAAGCAAACGTTTGTACATGCGGTAATCGCCCCACTCAATATAGTAAACCTCGCCGGGTAATATCTTTTTATCATGAATGATCTTTAGCGCTACCCAGCAACCGTTCTCCAGGTAGGGGTACATGGAGTGCCCCCAAACAGGCAGGGCAAAGTCGCAATCTTCAATGCCTGGAAAGTTCATCCGCCCAACCGGGTGCGAATCATTTATATCATTGTATACTTCTACACCCGATGCGGTGGCTATAATTTCATACATCGGAATCCCCTCCTCTGCTTTATTTATTGTAATATTTTCTTGATTACGTACAGATTTATTTGTATTGATGAACTCTTTGTATTTTTCTTTAAAAATTCTCAATTTTTCTGGATCGATATTTTGCCGGCTCTTTACAATTTCGGTGATGGAACTGGGCGAATTAAAGCCCAAAGCTTCGGCCAGTTGCGCATTGCCTGTAAATGCTTTGCCCTTAAGTTGGCTATAAAGGATAATAAACTCCAGGGTTTCCGGGCGAATGGTTTTTATTTTACCGGGTTTTGATATATCATCCATGATAATAAATATTAAAGATTTTTCTTGAATAATATAAAGATTATTCTTTATATTTGTCCTGTTGATTTTTACTAATGTAATACAAATTTAAGTAAAAACAAATTTATTACATCTAATTTAAAGAAAATAAATACAGAAATACTGTATTGGAATAAATAAAGCCAGGCTTAGCCAATTAAACTCAAAAGATGCATATAGCTTATTCAGCCATTCAGCACGAAGAACATCATACGGCTCAACATTCACTTATAACCGGTGATGATACTTGCCAGCATGAACCACTGTTACGCTACCTGGGTTACCAGGCCGCCTGTCAAAAACTTGACAATGAAATTGTTGCCATACAAAAATATATTCCGGGCTGGATGCCTGCTTTCAGGTAGATGTTTATCAGTGGGCAGTAGGCAGTTATCAGTGGGCAGTTAGCAGTTATCAGTGGGCAGTGGGCAGTTGCCAGTTTACAGTAGGCAGTTGCCAGTTTACAGTAGGCAGTTATCAGTTTGCAGTTGCCGGTTTACTGAAAGCGGTCATTCCATGCTAAGATCAATAACCAATAAACTAACGAATAAATAATATGAAGATTACTCAAAAATTAAAAGACCAGCTTTGGTGGATGATCATTTCGGTTGACTATGATTACAGTCGTATTTCTATCGCCGACCACGACATCAACGACGAAACCTTAACCCTTTGGCTGGAAGATAAACAGGATTTCAAAAATTCGCTTGATGAGTGCCTGCAGCTGGATGTTAAAGCCCGCGACTTTGCCAAAATAATTAAAAGTGAAAATCTTAACAGCTATGAGGGGAGTAAGATGCACCCAACCAAAAATTTTGTTTACAAAGCACGCATCGAAATAAATACACCTCTCAAATGGTACCAGGACGATGCTTCAATCATGGAACAGCAATGGGCCCGCGAAGCTACTTTAAAAGCTATACTTACTCAGCTTGTAGAAACAGAAGCAGCAGGAAGTTATGATTAATATATGCCAAATGGCATTTTAAACATAGTCATAGATGCTATTCTATTTGGTTATGAGCTATAGATGATAGTTGTTATTTGATATCGTTAATGGCTTTTTGCAAGAGTATATTAAACTCATTTGGTTTTTCGGACATAGGGAAATGACCTGTAGTATGGACGATCAGCAGTTGGTAGGGGATATTGTTCTTAACAAAGCCCGTAGCGTCATTAGGCGTATTATCGCTATTGATTAGGTGGATTTTCATTTTTGCCTCTTTTAGCCTGGCCGCGGTATTAAAGCTGTTGTCTTCCATGCAGGCGATGGCAATAGTGCTATCCGTGTGGGTAACATCATTTAGTATACGTTTGCGCAAAGCAGCGTCGGTGGTTTTGTAAAATAGATATTTATTAAAATAATCGGTGGCTACTTTTTTGAAATCCTTTTTTAGTGCATCTATAACCGCATCAAATTCTGCTTTATATTCCGGGGTTTCTGGTCCTGTGCTATATTCTTTAAAATTGTCAATACCTATCAACCCAATAACTTGACCAGGTGCATCTATTTTAGCCTGTACTACAATAGCGCCAGACATGGAATGACCGATAAGAATTACGTGTTTTAAATTTAACTGAGTAATTACCGAGGCAACATCTTTCCCGAAGTTGTCAACCGTCCACGAGGTTCTGTTTTTGCCCGATTGGCCAAAGCCGGGCAGGTCTATAGTAACCACCCTGTACCTTTTACTGAAAGCATCAACCTGATTGGTAAAGTAGGTTTTATTGATACACCATCCATGCACAAATAGTAGGGTAGTATCGCCAGTACCGCTATCAGTGTAAGCAATATTAACACCATTGTTTTGTACTTTTAAAGCATCCGGCGACGGTTTTTTGGACGGACTATTACAAGCCGATATTGCAGCTACAGAAATTAAAAACAGAATTAAGGCAGGTATTTTTTTCATTTCAGGATCAGATTATTTATAAATATCTGATCCTGAAATTGTTTTTGCAAATGTTTAACAAAGTAAATATTGCGGCTTAAAGTGCTTCGCGCGAAAGCGTAATTTGCTGAGGAAATGAACGATAGTTACGCTTAACTTTTTTGTGCGAAAATAGTATTGGCCTATTTTACCTTCACGTGCTGTTTTTCCTGCTCCAATTGCTCCACCAGCTCTTCTACCTCGCTTATGGCTTCTGCAGGTTGACTGGCATAGTTAAGCTTGCGGAAACGCCATTGAGCAAATGCAGGCTCCTGGAAACGGTTGATCAGTTTAAAAAATTTGGGAAAGTTGTGCACTTCATCCAATAGCACCCCGGTAACAATTCCGTTGTTATCCAATATCTCGCGGATGGTGTATTCTTTATCCCTGGTAATCCAAATTTCAAAGTCACGTCTTATCTCTTCGCTTTTTTCGGGATCTATTTTGTCGTTAATGCAAATTACCTTATCTCCTGGTTTCATAATATTATAAGCGTTTTAAAGAGGCGTTTTATTTTGCATGCCAATTAATTTACTGTAAAGTTCCGCTTTTTTACCCGGAAATTAAAAGTGCAAGTTATAAATTACAATGTTTGATAGGGGGGGATCGGTTTTAACTTTAGGAGTATAGTATTAAATGTGTGTTAACCTGCTGATAGAATTGTTTAAAACTTATTGTAACCTATCAATAACAGGAGTCGTAATAACTTATACTATAAACAACCCTAAGTTAATTTTATGGATTCTTTTTATTTTTTTGTAATCATTGGATCGGTTGTGGTGTTTTTGATATTACAATTTGATAAGCAGCAACGCACTAAAGTAAGGAAAACGTTACGGCAAACCAATGATGTGGAACCATTACTGATGATGCAAAGCCTGGGGCAAAAACTGGATAGATTGAATAAAGCACTTAGTAATGCTGATGCCAATATAGAGCAGCAATTTCATAAATCAACTGCCGATTACAAAGCTGGCCGGATCAGCATAGATATTTTCAATAAACATCTTAATGAATTACTGTATAGAGTCGAAGAGCGGCAAAAGTAATTTACATTTTTGAGTATACAAATATGCAAAACGGTTTCCTGTTGATAGGTGCGCTTTATATGATATATCTCAAAAAAACACTAATGAATGAATGCACGACTGCAATAATAAACAATTGAACAAATTGTTTATTATTGCAGTCGTATATGTCGGATGAAGCAATAATAAAACGGTTAAAAGTAATTGTGCAGGAACACGGCGGGCAGCTGGGTTTGGCTGGTGCTATCGGTGTTGATCAGGGCTTTATCAGTAAAGTGATCAATAAAAAGCAGGATATTAGTTATTACCTTATTCGTAAACTGTGCTTTCAGCTTAAATATTCGCCAGAGTGGCTTATTCTTGGCAGCGGCGAAAAAAAAATCAACAAGCCCGAATCAGCCAAGCTAATCACCGAAATACAAATGATGCGTACCGAGGTAGATATTTTGCAAGCCCGTATGCGCGCTTATGAAATTGAGCTGAAAGAATTACGCGCACAACTACAAAGCGGAGATAGGAAAGCAGTTTGATTTTCAGACTTTCAGACAAAGGATTTTCAGACTTTCAGACCAAGGATTTTCGGACAAAGGGGCATAGAAAAGAATATTATTAAAAAAGGTCTGGCTTGTTACTAGCCAGACCTTTTTTAGTAATAATTAGGGTCTTAGTCTGAATGTCCGAAAGTCTGAAAATCCTTTGTCTGAATGTCCTTGATCCAAAAATCCTTTGTCCAAAAAAACTACTTGCAATATTTTGCAATAGATGCGGGGGCTTCTTTTGAGCCCAGTTCAAGTGCTTTGTTCATATCTGCACAGGCACCCGTTTTATCGTTAAGCGCTATTTTAGCCAAACCACGTTGTAAATAGGCTCTTGAGTTTTTTGAATTAAGCTGTATTGCCAGGCTGCAATCGGCAACGGCACCGGCGGCATCTTTCATGTTCACTTTGGCGGCGCCACGGTCAATATAGGTATCGGCATTGTTTGGTTCGGCTTTTAGGGCAGCCGCAAAATCCTCATTAACGCCCTGTATATCTCCCAAATAGCTTTTGGCAATACCACTGTGTGCCAATGCCCTGGCATAAGCAGGGTTAAGGTAAACGGCATTGTGATAATCATCGGCTGCGCCTGCGTAATCTTTTAAAGCCAGTTTAACATCGCCCCTGAATAAAAAAGTTTCATCGTTTGAGAAGATGGAGACGGCTTTATCCAAATCTTTCATCGCTGCTTTATAATTCCCCTGTTTTGATGATAAAAAGCCCCTGTTTTGGTAAGCTAAAGCCGAAGCATCAGAAACAGAATCAATTTTAAAGTATGCGTTATAATCAGTCAATGCGCCTGCAAAATCATCGCCAGCGGTTTTAAGTATGCCTCGTTTTAATAAAATACCAGTGTTTTTAGGGTCTTTAATTAAGCCTGCATTATAATCGGCCATAGCACCTTTGATATCGCCTGCATAGGCTTTTGCCTCGCCGCGGTAAAGGTAAAAATTTGAGTTCGCCGGATTTATTCCGATAGCAGCTGTAAATAACTGTATACCGTTTGAAGTATATTTATAAAAGTTGTTTACTTTACCTAAACGGGCGTAGCCATCTTCTTTTTTAGGTGCAATGGATAATAGTTTTTCAAAATCCTTCACCGCGCCCACTTTATCATTCATTTTATCTTTTTCTATAGCGCGGTTTAGGTATGCGTAGGTATAATTAGGGTTTATCTGTATGGCTTTGGTGTAATCATTTATAGCGGCAGTCATATCGCCAAGGTCGCGATGGGTATCACCGCGTACCAGGTAGGCTTCATCACTTTTGCTGTTGATAGCTATAGCCAAAGCCAGATCGGCCATAACACCGGTAGTATCCTTCATGGCCAGTTTTGCCTTGCTGCGACTTATATATGCATTTAAACTTTTAGGATCCAATGATATAGCTGTATCAGCATCAAGTTTAGCACCATGGGCATCCTTCATTGAAAGTTTTACATATGAGCGGCTTTGGTAAGCCTCAGACGTTCGGTTGCCAAGTGATATCGACTTGTTGAAATCGGCTATTGCTTTATCATACTCCTTTATATTGCTTTCAACCAGGCCACGATAAAGGTAAGGCTCGCTAAGCTGCGGATGCTGATTAATTGATTTATTAAAGTAATCAAGCGCACCCAGGCTATCGCCCATATTGTTTTCGGCATTTGCCAGGTATAAGAATACATTTTTAAGTTGGGGATTTAGGGATGCAGCTTTTTTATAATCTTCAACAGCTCCTTTGAAATCCTGGATATTGCCTTTTGAATTTCCGCGATAAAGATAGGCTTCGGCATTTTGTGGATTCATTGTAATAGCCAAAGTGTAATCAACAATAGCCCCTTCGTTATCACCCATGCTTGCTTTTGATCCGGCGCGATACTGGTAAACAGCCGATTTTTGTGGATTTAGTTTGATGGCAATATTATAGTCATCCACAGCGGCGGCATAATTACCTTTATTGTTTTTTGCAAGTCCGCGGTACTCATATATTTCGGCGTTGTTGGGTGCATACTGCAAGGCAATGGTGAAATCGGCAATGGCACCTGCATTATCATTTAAGTTTGATTTTGCGTTACCGCGATAGAGGTACATCTCGCCGGTTTTTGGGCCCAGCGCAATGGCGCGGTTAAAATCTGCAATTGCAGCCTGGTAATCCTGTACGCTGCTTTCGGCGTTTGCTTTGTAATAATAGGCCGTTGTAAAGTCGGATTTAATTGATAACGCTTTGGCATAGTCGGCAATTGCCGCTTTGTAATCCTTCAGGTTTCCGTTGGCATTGGCACGATAAAAATAAGCATCGCTATTTTTATCATTTAACTGAATGGCCCGGGTAAAATTATCGATAGCACTTTTATAATCTTTTGCATTAGCACTCGCGTTTCCGTTTTGGATGTAGGTAAATGCTGTTTGTGCAAATGAAGATAACGGAAAGAGAATAAGGAATAAGACTTTTTTCATTTACGGAGTAGCGGTTGATCAAATATCAATAAAAAAAACAATATTGATATAGCAAAGCACATACCGAAAGTTAACGCGCCGGAATTGGGATTAAAACGCCAAACACAAAAAGCTGTAGTAGAAATTTGGGGCACAAGAACCCCAATTGAGTCAATACTTTGGTCCGGATTGAAGGTTAAGTAATGTTTCTGTTATAGGCTTTAATAATATGATGCCTCGTTTTTTTTATCAGATATATTTTGATTGCGTCTTTTACCATACGTAATAGCAACTGTGCAAATCAAAATGCAAATGATCAATCCAATTTCGATGCCAAGACGAATTAATGGTATATGGCCCGGGTTACCTGCCAGTAAGATTCCGGCATCCGGAAGCAATAGTCCGGCTAAGGGGAAACAGAAAAACATTCTTAATATTATTAATTTTTCCATAATTATTAACATTTAGTATGATAATGCAAATATAGTGATTGTTTTGTTATTATTTAAATAAATAATAAAATCAGCTATAGTACAAACCACGTAGCATCTTTGTTTGCCCTTTGACTGCTTTTTTTTAATTTAATTTTTAAGGGAAGGATAAATCCCCCTGGCAAATGAGGCTATCATTTAGCCAAATCTATATTACAATTCATTTAAGTAAGTTTTATGAAGTAAGAGAGGTTACTTTCCCCTTGGCATAAAAATGATAATACAGGCACCAGCTACAGCTATTACCGCGCCTATGATATCATATTTATCGGGTTTAAAATCATCTACCCGCCAGGCCCATATTAGTGCCATTAATATAAAAATACCACCATATGCTGCATAAACACGCCCGAAACCCGCCGATTGCCAGGTAGCTATTACACCATAAAGCGCCAGTATAATACCCCCGATAATACCATACCACCAGGGTTTATCCTCCTTGAGCCACAGCCAAACAAGGTAACCTCCGCCAATTTCGGAGAGGCCGGCAAGAACAAAAATTGCTATCGATTTGAAGATATTCATATTTATGATGGCTGATTTTTATAACAGTAACGGTTTAAAAATCAGCAAATGTAATGTATGCTTATATATTTAAAATGTTTCCTGTCTAAATGTTTTCTCTCCGTTAAAACACTGAATTTTCAATGGGTTAAAATACGGGTGTTATTGGGCTTGCAGGTAAGTGGGTTACCCTATAAGTTTGTATAAACATTATTATGGAAGCTTTTGAATTATTAATAGGTGAAAAAACATATAAGATAATCAGAGTAGATACTGGTAAAACTACCTTTAGTGTTTTTAGCCATTCCTCGTTTCATACCATCACCAAAACAAATTTTTACGGTTGGGTAGTTATTGAGCACCGTTTCGGTGATCATCAAATACCATTGCAGCAAATAGGAAAAGGTATAGATGAATACTTAGCTAAGGGTATTGAAGCGCACTTTAATCTATAATTTATTTATAATAATCAGTAAACTTAACTGAGATTTTTTATGATTTAATCAATTTGAAAATATTATTTTCTTTTTGAGTATATTATTTGCTTTTTACTTTCTAAAGTTGTAAATTGTACTTATCAAATGGTTAAATATGGAAGAATTGGAAATTTTCAGAATCTCCGCGGTACATATCCGCTGGGCGTTTCGTCCCTTTTAGCCACGTTTACATTGAGTTTTTTTGTTGTTAAGCATGTTTATTTGTACTGCTGGTATTGGTATGGCCAAAAGCAGCAAAAGGCAATAGTATAACAGTAGCCTGATGGTATTGATCATAAGGCAGCTGAAATGCCTGTAATATACTTACCTGTTTAGCACCCATTTATAAACTTATATTTAATACCCCATGCCTGGTTATATCTTAACCGGGCATTCTTATTTGAATAAATGAGCAATTTTGAGCGTAAAATCCACCAGATAAAAAGGGTAAATTCCGAATGGTGATTGAGTAATACTGCTTGCATTTTTGCAAATCTCCTGTTATACTTTTGAGTAATAAGTTATGTATAGGGGCAATAACTTAGGAGCAGCCGTTTGTAGTAATACAACGGCTGTTTTTTTATTAATAGTGTAACCAATTAAATAAGAAGCTACTGATTGGTAGTGATTTTCACTATTTCTGGCTTTGGTTTCCTGCTGTTGTTGCCCTACATTACCTCTCAACCCATATTCTGCCACTTTCATTAAAGTAAAAAGATTTAGTTTTATACAACAATTAGCAAATCAACAAAAATTATGACCACACGTTTCTCAAAATTTGCAGCCCAGGCAATTGTGCTTTGTATAATTTGTTTAACCTTTTATACTGCCGGTGCACAAAACACCAGGCCCTTTAAGGTGATTGCCTTTTACACCGGCCGTAACGATAAAGCGCATATCAGTTTTATGCATGAAGCCAATAAACGCTTCCCTGAGATGGGAAAGAAATACAATTTTACCTACGACTCTACGAAAAACTGGAGCAATATGAACCCGGAGTTTTTGGCTAAATACCAGGTGGTGCTGTTTTTAGATACCCGGCCAGATGATGCCGATCAACGGGCCGCATTTGAACAGTACATGAAAAAAGGTGGTGCCTGGATGGGATTTCATTTTTCGGCATTCGCGCTTACGCCGTCGGATTATCCGCAAAATTGGGATTGGTACCATAACGAATTCCTGGGTGCTGGTCAGTATGTAAGTAATACCTGGCACCCCACATCGGCTATTTTGCGGGTAGAGGATACTAAGCACCCGGTAACCAAAGGCTTGCCGGCAACATTTAAAACACAACCAAACGAATGGTACCGCTGGGAACATGACCTGCGTAAAAATCCGGATATTGATATATTACTATCTATTGATTCCACCAGTTTTCCACTTGGTAACGGGCCAAAGCCACACGAGATATGGCACAGCGGTTACTACCCGGTAGTGTGGACCAATAAGAAATACCGCATGGTTTATTTTAATATGGGGCACAATGATATGGATTATGATGGTGGCACCAACAGGTCGCTTTCCCAAACATTTGATAGCGATACGCAGAATCAGTTGTTGATAAATGCTCTACTGTGGCTGGGTAGGGGACAGGAGGTGAAATGACGTTTTAAAAAGTTTTGTCATCCTGAACGCAGTGAAGGATCTATTTGCAAACTGTACAGGGCGAAAAAGCATGGCGAACAACAGATCCTTCACTGCGTTCAGGATGACAAAAAGTTTTTTTGCAAAACTCGCCGTGGGTAACGGAAATGAAGCATCTATTGCGCGCCATACAAATCTGAGTTGAATAGTTCGTAAATAGCTGCTCCGCGATACTCGGATTGACATTTTTTTAATCTAACTATACTTACCTACCTTAGCTTCCTGAACATGCTTCATGAAGAAACTAAAACTGCTATACAGGCATATCCTGGCTTTAGAGAATAAAGAAAATCAACACCTTACCGACATGCTTTGGGAGTTGATCTGCTACTCGCCAAAAATGTTGCCAAGACTACAGCAACAAGTTTTGTTGGATGAAGCAACGCGGTTTAGCCTGGAAGTTGATGATCTACATTTTAGCAGATCGATATTAAAGTTTAACGGTTTTATTTGGGGTAACGGCAGCCGAAAGGTATTAATTACTCATGGCTGGGGCTCAAAAGCAATCGACTTTGATGAGGTGATAACGGGTTTGAAAACCGTTGAAGATTTACAGGTCATAGCTTTTGATGCACCGGGTAATGCCAGTTCAGAAGGGGAACTATCTAACCTAATCCTTTTTGTAAAGGCAGCAAAAGCTGTGATCGAAACTTACGGTACTCCGGATGTGCTGATTGGGCACTCGCTTGGTGCCATGGCTAACATAATTGCCATGAACGAATCCGGCGCTAAACCGGCATTGCAGATTAGTATTGCGCCACTCATCAAACTCAAAGAAAACTTTATCGCCACGATGGACTCGGTAGAAACACCCGCTTCGGCAAAGGAAAAGTTTTTTGAAGCTTTTGAAACACTGTTTGAGTTAAAAGCATCTGATTTTAACCTTAATGATCTTTATAAAGATAGCCCAGCTATTAAACACTGGTTGGCATTTGACAAGGACGATAAAATTTCGCCATACAATTATCTGCACGAGTTTTTAAGCGCTCATCCTGGTATTTTAACAAAGGAGTACGTTGGTCTTGGGCATGAGCGGATCATTAAAGACGCTGCGGTTGTTGGGGATATTGTGGATTTGGTAAAGGAGCTACGGTAATAAATTATGTGATTGCGAGGTATAAAATCCGGTGAACTCTGAAGGAGAAATGGCGTTTTAAAAAGTTTGTCATCCTGAACGATTTGAAGGATCTGTTATTCGCTATGCTTCTTCGCCCTGTAAAGTCTGCGATTAGATCCTTCACTATCGTTCAGGATGACAAAAAGTTTTTTTTGCAAAAAAACGTCATGGGCAACTGGAACAATCGTTACGTCATACCACCTCATCATGCACTCCAGAATAATACTTCAGCTCAATTAAATCATGCGGCAACGGTTTGGTATTCCAGCATTGATGAACTGCCAGGGCCGTACCCACAGCTGTAGCCTGCGCCATTGAAGCAGCGTAAACCTCCAATTGTGGAAACGCGAGCGCCAGCAGGTGCATAAATACACTGTTTTTGCTAAATCCGCCATCAACAAATATCCTTTGTACTTTGCATCCTTGCAGTATGTAGTTGGTTGATATGGTTTGCTGGCTAACTATATCTACCATCAATTGATGGTAAGCTTCTATATCAGTACTAAAGTCATTTAAGTTGCGCTGTTCAAAAACGGATTTTTGTAATTCGCCTTCCTGTTTTTGGCTTTGCAGTGTAATTTGTTTATTAAGTTTTGCTATTACAGCAGGATCATAGTTGATGGTGCGGTAAGCTATCTGGTCCTGGTTAAAATGGGCGGCAATGCGTTTTACCTGTTGTTCGTATTCGTAACCGGTGAAAAGACGGGATGCTTTAACGGGGCCGCCTTTATATTGCAGGTAGTTAAGGCAATCGTTTTTTAACTCATCGGCTGTAAGCGGTGTTTGGTTAAATGGGTTTAAGCTGATAGACCAGGTGCCGGTTGATATAAGCACAAAGGGCATATTAAAACTCACCAAATAGGGGATAAGCGCCGCAGAACTGTCATGCAAGCCTATGCCCACACAAAAGGTACTTCCGGGGAATACAGAAGGCAATACACTATCGGCGGGTTTTAAGGGCGCCATTTTAGGGAGTATGCCCTCATCACTAACCCAACGGTGGTAATTGTTGCTGCCAAAATCCCAAAGGGCGGTATGGCAGCCGATGCTGGTAAGATCGGTAACCATTTGACCGCTGAGCAGGTAACTCATGTATTGCGGCAAGTGCAGGGCGTATTTGAGCTTTTTAAAAATCTCGGGTTGCTGGTATTTAAGCCGGTAAAGCTGCAAGCCCGAGTTGAGGTTACCCAAAACGGGCGAGGCAGTTTCACGTGCAAACCGGGCTTCATCACCATAGGTTTCATAAAACTGCCTGCCTAATTCTGGTGGATATGGTTTAAGGTAATTATATAATGGGGTTAGTGGCGTTCCATCTTCATCTACGTAAACAAAACTTGCCCCGTAGGTAGAGAAGTTAACCGCTTTTAAATCAAACTCTTTGTGCTTAAAAATTTCGCGCAGCGAATCAAATACCGATAAGCGCAGGCTATCGAGATTTTCACACGGGGCGCCGTCTTCGTCGTGGGTTTCCAGGAAGCGGGCCGTCCGTTCAAAAACTATCTTGTAGTTCTCGTCAAACAGGAACAGCTTCTTGTTGGTTTTGCCAACATCAAAAACAGCTATTACGGGTATTTGCGCCATATTATAATCCGGTTGATACTGCCTTTGCTCCCCGTTCTTTAATCAGTTGGTTACGGACCGCCTGTTGCCTGTATAAAGCCAAGGGATCTAATACGCCGCCTGCACGTAAACGTGCCTCAGCCAGTAACGAACGAACATCTGTACGGTAGGCATGCTGTAATATCTCCTGGGCTTTTACTACGTCATTGTATTGCTGCGCCTGTTTTAAAGCGGTTACATCAACCAATAAGGCTTGTGCATAAGCTATTTTGATAGCCTCAACAGATTGGATCAAATCCTCAATTGGGTCTTTCACATTGTGCGATGCATCTATCATCCAGCCTATGGCAGTAGCATGGTTCATTCCGCGTGCATCCATACCTTCTACCAGTTCGTTAAATATCAGGAACAACTGGTATGGGTTGATACTGCCAACGGTAAGGTCATCATCGCCGTATTTAGAATCGTTAAAGTGGAAACCGGCCAGCTTGCCTTCCATCAGCAATAAAGAAACTATTTGCTCAATATTGGTACTACCCAAATGGTGACCTAAATCCACCAAAGTTTGTGCTTTGCTGCCTAATTTGGATGACAATAAGTATGATTGCCCCCAATCGCCAATAGTGGTAGAGTAGAAGTTTGGTTCGTAAGGTTTGTATTCTACCCAAACTTTCCAATCTGCAGGTAAGGCTTCGTAAATTTCCTGCAGGCTTTCCAGTGTGCGTTCAAAAGCCCCGCGCATGTTTAACTGACCGGGAAAATTTGATCCATCAGATAACCAAACAGACAAAGCTTTTGAATCCAGCTCAACGCCGTATTTGATCACCTCGATGTTGTGGGCGATAGCTTGCTTGCGTACAGCTTTATCTACATGGTGTAATGAGCCATATTTGTAACTCAGCTCCTGCGATGCCTGGTCCTGGAAGGTGTTGGAGTTAACGGCATCAAAGTGTAAACCTAATTGGGCAGCATGCTCCTTAATATCAGCAGCATTTTTGGGGATATCCCATGGAATATGCAGCGATATGGAGTTACTGCTCCTATTTAAGGCGTGGATCAAACCCACATCCTCTATTTTTTCTTCCAGACTGCGCGGCTCGCCACCACCGGAAAAACGACCAAAACGGGTGCCGCCGGTGCCCAAAGCCCAGCTTGGTATAGCTATATTAAAATCAATTAACTTTTTTAGAATGGTATCCAGTCCGTTTACATCAGCAGCAATAAAATCAAACTTGCGTTGGTGCGCTGTTTGGTGCTGGTGGTTATATTCTTCGATTATGCTCTTCTCTAATTGCATCGTTATCGGTTTATAATTTTTCAAGAATGATGTCATTGCAAGAGTAGTGATCGAGAACTGCGCAAAGTCTGCCCTGTATAGTTCGCGATTGCTTCGTACCTCGCAATGACATATTTGTAGATCCTAAATATTTCTAAGTCATCCCGAATTTATTTCGGGATCCCACATGCTAAGTTTTCAGCATGCTGTAGGCCTGTCCTGTGGGATGCCGAAACAAGTTCGGCATGACATTTTGTTATTTAAAGTCCTTTGTCCTTCGTCCGAAAATCCTTCGTCCAAAAATCTATCTCACAAACGCCATCGCTACACCGCCGTCAACATTCAACACGTTGCCGGTTGATTTGTTGAGCAGGCCGCCGGTAAAGGCGAAACAGGCATCCGCAATATCGGCAGGTAAAATGATCTCGTTCAGTAAGGTACGCTTTGCATAGTAAGCAGGCAATTCGGCTACGGTAATACCATAAGCTTTTGCACGACCTTCGGCCCAGCCGCCAGCCCATATATTGCTGTCGCTAATAACAGCATCAGGATTTACCACGTTCACGCGGATACTGTCGGCACCTAACTCAGCAGCATTTAAGCGGCTCAGGTGCAGCTGCGCGGCTTTAGCCGATCCGTAACCGGCATTGTTTGGTCCGCTAACCAGGGCGTTTTTGCTTACTATATTGATAATGTCGCCACCGATAGCTTGTTTTTTCATTACAGCCACGGCTGCCTGTGTAACAAAGAACTGGCCCTTTACCAATACATCATAAAGCAGATCCCAATCTTTATCGGTATGATCGGCAATTGATTTGGAGATGGATAGGCCGGCGTTATTGATCACAATATCAACCCCACCAAAAGCCAGGGCCGCAGTTTCTAAGGCAGCGTTGATCTGTTCGCTGTTGGTAACATCAAGCACCGCGGTGGTGTATGAATCTTTACCGTATTGTTTTTTAAATTCTTCACCGGCGCTGTCTAAGCGTTCGGTATTCATGTCATTTAATATCACTACGGCACCTTCGTCAACAAATTTTTTGGCGATGGCTTTACCTATGCCACCTGCACTGCCTGTTATAAGGGCAATTTTACCGGATAAGGCTTTAGGTTTTGGCATGCGCTGTAATTTGGCTTCTTCCAATAGCCAGTATTCTATATCAAAAGCCTCCTGGCGCGGTAATGAGGTGTACTCTGATATGGCTTCGGCACCCTTCATTACGTTGATAGCATTAGTATAAAACTCGGCAGCAACACGGGCTGTTTGCTTGTCTTTGGAAAAGGAGAACAAGCCAACCCCCGGATACAGGATGATCACCGGGTTGGTATCCCTTATAGCCGGGCTGTTATCATGCTTACAGGTGTTGTAATAATCGGTATACATTTGGCGGTAGGCTTCAAATGCAGGGGCAAGGCGTTCCTGTAATGCTTTCACATCGCTCAGGTCCTCGCCCGGTTCAAGCTCCAATACCAGCGGACTGATCTTGGTGCGCAAAAAGTGATCGGGGCAGCTGGTACCCAATGGTGCCAAACGGCCAAGATCATTGGAGTTAATAAACTCCAGTACCCGCGCATCATCTGTAAAATGACCAATCATATGCTTTTGACTTGAGCAAAAACCACGCAGAATAGGAGCAATGGCTGCAGCTTGCTTTTTACGGCCGGCCTCATCAAGGCTATCAATTTTTTGCCCGCCAAAAACAGGGGCCTTTTTGCCATAGTTTTCTTCCAGGTATTCGGCACAGCGCTCAATTACTTCAAGCGTGTTGATGTAGCTTTCGTAAGCGGTATCGCCCCAGGTAAATAACCCATGCGAACCCAACATAATACCACGGATGCCCGGGTTTTCGTCAAGGCATTGCTTTAATTGCAGGCCCAGCTCGAAACCTGGTTTTTTCCATTCTACCCAGCCAATGGTACCGTTAAAAAGTTCCTGGGTTATCTTTTTACCATCTTTAGCTGCCGCGATAGCTATGGCTGCATCAGGATGCAGGTGATCTATATGTTTAAAAGGTAAGAATCCATGTAGCGGGGTATCGATTGACGGCGCTTTGGAGGCCAGGTCATAAATGCAATGGTTAAATAGCTCCACCATTTCGTCTTCATACGCCACGCCGCGATAAACGTTTTTGAGGCTACGCAGTCGATCTACATAAAGGGCTGCTAAACCGCTTTTTTTAAGGGTGCCTATATCACCGCCCGATCCTTTGATCCACATTACTTCAACATCGCTGCCGGTTAGTGGATCTTTGGACGTTACTTTACAAGAGGTATTGCCTCCACCGTAGTTGGTTAACCTAAGATCGGCACCCAATAAGTTTGATCGGTATATTAATAATGCTACTTCATCACCGGCAAGCTCGGCTGCTTTTGCATCATCCCACAGGTAGCTTACGTGCTTAAATTGTGTTGTTTTAACAGACATATGTTTAATTACTGAATTATTGAGTTAACGATTTATTTTAATATTGATTTTTACTTTAATGAATTGCCATAGCCTACCACAAGTACTGATAATGTAATTACTAAAATGCCGGCTATTACTGTTGCAAAGGCTTTTTTGCTTACGCCCTTCCATTCTTTAAGTACCAGGCCCCACATGTTGGCCACTAAAATAATGAAGGCCATGTGCAATATCCATGAACTGGCGCCATTGCCCATTTTGCTTTCGCCCATGCCGTAAAAAAAGAACTGCAAAAACCAGGTGGTACCCGCCAGTGCCGCAAACAGGTAGTTTTTAAGCAGCGGCGTTTTTTTATCGGTATAATTATCAAACGTTTTATTACGGATGTTTAGCACCATACACCATATAAAATTGGTGGTTAGCCCGCCCCACAGTATAATAATATAGGTAACATTGTTTTGATACAAAAAGTTACCCTGGTTTGGATGCGCGGCCTGCCAAAGGTGGTTAGCGGTATCGGCCATGGTTTTACCGGCCTCAATCCCAAAGTTGAAACAGGCGCTCAGTATGCCCGATACTATGGCAACCAAAATACCCAGCCCAAAGCGGTAATCCTTATTTTCCTGGGCTATAGTTTTATCGGCAGAGAGTTCTTTTTCTTTCATCATACCGGCCTTGCCGCATATAACAATGCCCACTACGCAAAGCAAAATACCTAATAATACCATTTGGCCCCATTGGTTATGCACCATCATGCTAAAGGTATCTTTACCCGCTTTTGGAAAAAAATCATAGTATACTGATGGTATGAGCGCCCCAAATACCGAGCAAAGCCCAAGTATTATGGTACTACCTAATGAAACCCCCAGGTAGCGTACTCCCAAACCATAGGTGAGCCCCCCAATGCCCCAGAGCAAACCCATTAAATAAGTCCACCCGATAACGGATGTGGTGGTATGGGTTAGTATATCTGTAAATCCCGGAATTGTTAACCATGCTGCCAGCGGAGGTACAATAAACCAGGAAAAAATGCCGCCTACTATCCAGTAGCTTTCCCAGGCCCATCCTTTAATTTTTTTGTAGGGGATGTAAAAGCTCCCCGAGGCAAAACCGCCGATAAAATGGAAAATAACTCCAAAAATAATTTGCATACAATAGTTGGTTTTAATTGGTAATGCTAATCTATGGATTATATGATTTGGAACTGTCCTTGTCTGTCATGGATTAGGAAGGTTTGGAGCGTGTGTTGCCGGAGATGAAGCTGCAAAATTCGATAACTTAGTTTTGGGGAAGAAGTTAGGTCGCTTGTTATTTTGCCTTAAAACAAAATAAGGCTATACCCTTAAATGAATAGATTTATTTAAGGGTATAGCCTTAGCCGCTTTTTAATTTCAGTATCTACCTTTTATTAAAAGGCTGTTCAAAAAAATCATCAACCAGCTTATTAAACTCATCCTTATGTTCAACAAGTGTTGGATGCCCAGAGTTGGGTACTATCCACAGGTATGCTTTAGGTATGTTTTGTGATATAATTACGGTGTGCTCGGTTGGGATCACATCATGGTCGCCACCAATAATAAGGGAGGGGCATTGTATTTTCTTTAGCTCCGAAAGTTTGATGTTGGGCTGAAACCAATCGAGCAGGAAAATCTTCCAGTCGTTTTTTTCTTTGGCGGTTTTCCAAGCGGTGTTTTTGTTTTTATTGTACTGTATTTGTTCTTCTTTCCAATATTTGGGCACTATCCCGGTTGAATCGGGCCAGAGATTTGCGCCTGTTGAGGCCAGTTTTATTACCTTTTTAGGATAACGCATGGCCAGTTCAAGCGCATTGATGCCGCCATCGCTCCAACCTATCACATATGCCGAGTCGATGTGCATTACATCAAGTAAACCTGCAAAATCATCAGCCATCATCTCAAAACTCAGGGAATCGCGCGGGTCAACAGATTTTCCGTGCGCGCGGCTGTCAACAGCTATTACTTTATATTTTTTGGAAAAATAGGGAATGTTGTTTTTAAACGCGCTCATCTTATCGCCGTTTCCGTGAATTAGCAGCAGCGGTTTACCGCTGCCATAAGTTTCAGTATATAGTTTTACACCACGTACGTTATAATATTTACCTGCGGCAGCATTATCGCCATAAGGTATTTGCTTTTCCTGGCTACAGCCAATTTGTGCAAATACAATGGATATCAGCAGGGTAAAAAGCAGTTTCTTTAATTGCATAATAACTTATAGTTTGCGGGTTACGTTTAAACAATAAATATAAAATTAAAGGTTCGTAAAAATAGCGTCGCTTTTAGGATTTGCTATTGTTTTTAAAATTTGTAAAACAATGCACACCTAACTTGCTAACTAATACTACCTTTGCGAAATTTAATTAATCATATATTTAAACCTTGTGCGCCAAACAATATCTTAGTTGTACCATTTATAGATAAAATGTTTACAGTACTTATCCTTATATATTATTCATGCCTGCCACTTGCATAAAAAGTACCAATATCCCTGCATTTTTTTGTTTTATACTCTGCTTCTTAGTCGCAAATAGTTCATTTGCGCAGCAGACGGATAATAGCAAACCGCTTGCTGGTCACTTTAAATTCAAAACGTTAATTATTGATGCCGGGCATGGCGGTAAAGATCCTGGCGCTCATGGCGCTTATTCAAAAGAGAAGAATGTGGCGTTAAGCATCGCAAAAAAACTGCGCGACCTGGTGAATGATGAAATGGCTGGTATTAAAATAGTTATGACCCGCAGTACCGACGTTTTTATTGAACTGCATAAACGTACAGATATAGCCAACAGCAATAACGGGAACTTATTTATATCTATCCATTGCAATTCATCCCCGCAAAAAAGAGCTACAGAGCATGGTACTTTATTGTTGGTTTATGGTTTTCACCGCAGCCAGGAACAACGCGAGGCCCTGCGCGAGAACGCGGCCATCTACATAGAAAAGGATTATAAAAATAAGTATAATGGTTATGGCGAAGATAATGTGGTTAACACCATTGTATTGAACGCTTTTCAGCAAAAATACCGCAAGCAGAGTATCCAGTTTGGCGATTTGATAAACCGCGAATTTAAAAAGACCGATGGCCGCCACAGTTATGGTGTAAAAGAGCAGGGTGTGCTGGTGTTGGCACAAAGCGGGATGCCGGCCGTATTGGTAGAGACGGGTTTTATTAATAACCCGGCCGACGAAGATTATCTTAACTCCAACGACGGGCAAAATGCAATTGCGAGGTCTATATTGCGCTCATTGAAGGAGTATCGGGATAACCTGGAGGGGAGATAGGATTGATTAAAGCCTCGTCAATCATTCATATTAACTTCACGTGCCATAATCAAATTATAAGCAGATTATACTTCTCCCGGTATTGACATTTACTTTCAATTATTTTATGAGGTTAATGCCACTTGCGCCCGCTGGCATTAAGCGTATGAAAGCTACCCGGAAATTTAATTTATTGGCTTAAGAAAATCTGATTTAACGCCACTTACCGCCTTATATTATTCCAATTTATCCAAAAAAATATTTATTTAATAATAGTCATTTTGATAAAATATTGAATATTAAAAGCCGTTCCTACTGCTCAACAAACTTACAATCACAATGAAAAAAATCCTGCTTTTAATTCCTGCATTTTTATTGGCTTTTCAAATTTCAAAAGCCCAAACAGAAAAAGGTTCACAAACACTCGGACTCGATTTGGGGTTCAGTCATGCAAGTTCAAATAACTCCTTTATCACCCCCGGAAGTACTGCAGTTTCAAACCTGAACGGCAAACGTACAAGTTTTCTTATTGGTCCTAATTACAGTTATTTTATAGCCGATAAACTGGATATTGGCACAAATTTGTATTATGCTACAGGTAATCAAACCAATGGTAGTAATTTGGTCACAAGACAACATACAACAGAATATAGTGCTAAGGTGTTTTTAAGAAAGTATTTTATGTATAACGATAAAATAGGGATACGTACCGGCCCTTATATTGGTTATGGCAGGAGTAACTATAAGTTTACATATGATGATCCTAACTATGCCGGCAGTAATACTAACAGTAAAACAGATGGTTATATGGCTGGTGTAAACCTTGGTTTGGTATACTACCCATCAAAAAAATTTGGGGTTGCTGCTACATTGGCTAACCTTAACTACAACCATTATAAATCTAAAGATCCAAATGGCCAGCAAAGCGGAAGTGGCGACAGCGTAGATTTTAGGTTAATTTCAAACGACATCGCAATTTCAGTTTTCTACACGTTTGGTAAATAAGCTAATGATAATTTAATAATGAATGGGCAAGATGTTTACTCATTCATTATTAAATATTAAGCTTTTTAAATTCATCAAACAAAATTCCCGATTAACTTGTATTTTTATTGAGTAATAATAACCTATTAAGCTCGCTAACCTAATTCAACTTAATCAATTAAAATGGCTTCAATAAATACATCACGCAGAAATTTTATCCGTAATGCTTCTGTAGGTTTTGGCGCGTTGGCGTTGGGGCCTGCATTGTCACAGTTTGCTATGGCTAAACCCGGCAAAAAACTGGGTATTGCTTTGGTTGGTTTAGGGAGTTACAGCGGTGGGCAACTGGCACCGGCCCTCCAAAAAACAAAGAACTGCTACCTGGCAGGTATTGTTACGGGTACGCCATCAAAGGCAGTGGATTGGGCCAAAAAATATAATATCCCCGAGAAGAACATCTATAACTATCAAAATTTTGATACTATTGCCCAAAATCCGGATATAGATATAGTATATGTAGTGCTGCCGGTATCTATGCATAAAGAATATACCATCAGGGCGGCACAGGCAGGTAAGCATGTTATCTGCGAAAAGCCCATGGCTCTTAATGCAAAAGATTGTGAAGAAATGATAGCCGCCTGTAAAAAGGCTAACCGTTTATTATCTATTGGTTATCGCTTACACTTTGAACCTCATACTATTGAGTTGATGCGGTTGGGCCAAAAGCAAATTTTTGGAAAAGTTACCAGTATTGAAACAGGTAATGGCTTTACCTACAATGGCGACCCTAACGCCTGGCGCTTAAAAAAAGCCCTGGCCGGTGGGGGAGGTTTAATGGATATGGGAATATATTCCATCCAGGGTTCTCGTTATAGCCTGGGGCAGGAACCTTTGGCTGTAAAAGCAACCCAGGAGAAAACCAGGCCCGATTTTTTTAAAGAGGTTGATGAAACCGTTTTTTGGGAACTGAAATTCCCGGGCGGGCAAAAAGTTACCGGGAAATCCAGCTATAACCATGATTGGGGCTACCTGAAGGTACAGGCCGAGCGTGGTAAGTTTCAGCTTGAACCGGCCTACGGGTATGGCGGTATTGACGGCTTTACCAGTAATGGTCCAATGAACTTTCCGCAGATAGTGCAACAAGCGGCCCAAATGGATGATTTCGCCAGCTGTGTAACCCGCAATATACAAAGCCGTGTACCGGGCGAAGAAGGCTTAAAAGATATGAGGGTGGTTGATGCAATTTACCGCAGCCTTGACTCCGGGAAGTGGGAAAATATAGGGTAGGTGTATTGCCGCAATTGAATATTTTGGTTAGCTAACAACCTTAATACTATGAGTTTACTCTATAAATACCCACTAAATTAGTAGTGTTTTGTCATACTATTCTAAAAAAAAGATGTTTAAACATTTATTTATAAATAATTCAAATTCTTTACCTACTTTTGAGCCATAGAAAATAAACAAAGCTTAAAAAAATTTAGAACAATGAAAAAAATCTTCATCCTGTTAGCATCAGCATTTTTGTACACTGCTGCATCGGCACAAACAACCTGGACGGTTGACAAAGCACACTCAAACGTTAAATTTACTGTTACACACTTATTGGTAAATGACGTTGACGGTACTTTTAAAACTTATGATGCTACTATAACTTCAACAAAACCAGATTTTAGCGATGCTAAAGTTTCATTTACTGTACAAACAGCTTCTGTAAGTACTGATAACGATCAACGCGATGGTCACTTGAAATCTGCTGATTTCTTTGACGCAGCAAACAAACCAACGCTTACTTTCACAAGCACAGGTATCTCAAAAACATCTGATAAACATTACAAAGTTACCGGTAACCTTACATTAGCAGGTGTTACCAAACCAGCTGTATTTGATTTATGGTACCGCGGTACAATTCAAAACCCAATGAGCAAAGCAGATGATGCAGGTTTCCAGTTAACTGGTACTATCAAACGTGCTGACTTTAATTTCGGTAGCAAATTTGGTTCAGCTATGTTAAGCGACGAAGTAACTATTAAAGCTAATGGCGAATTTGCTAAAGCTAAATAATTATAACACACATTAACACTGCGGCGCGCTCATGCAAATGGGGGCGCCGTTTGTTTTTAGTTTAATTTTTATTGCGTTGATACTGCACCTTCAATTCCTGTTTTTGTAAATAGTAAATAATTACACTACAAATACCAATTACCGCTACCAGTGCAGCTGCTATAATAACATGTAAAAGCGGTACTTTGTAATTGGGGTTCATTAATGATTCGGTAACGTTGGGAAGGATGAGTGCAATGAGCGGTAAACAGGTAAATAGCCTTAAAAATCCGAGCTTTTTCATAAACATATTAATATTTAGATTTAGGGAAGCCCCACTGCAGATTATTGATCAATAGTATTGATCGTTAGGTTAAATTGGTTTAGTGACGGCTTACGTTTTCAAATATAGCAGATTAAACACAATAAAAAAACAGCCCTGGTTGGGGCTTACTAAGCTTGTATTTTAGCACAAAAATTTTGCTGTTTTGAAGGGAGCAGAAAAAGGTAACCCTTAGTCGGATAGTAATTGCTTTAAAGTATCAAACCAAAGCTGGTTTTTGGTACCAAAAAAACGATGGTCTACAATGAGGTATATAACGTTGATGTTGTCACCTTCTCTGTAGCGTAATCTTAAAGGCTGGCAAAATATTCCATTGTTTTTAACCAATGATCGTTTATATACGTCATCAAACCCCAGGTATATTTGCTCCAGTTTATTAAGTGGAATATTTAAGTAATTATAGCCATCAATAACCAGGCTATTATTGGTCAGTATAATTTCACCCTCACGATGGTGAGGCGGAGGTGTTAAGGAAAAAAGAGATCCGGCCTCGTCAATTAAAGTAAGCGATGAAATTTCATAATCATAGCTCCACATGGCCTTGCCAATTTGTAAAATTTGCATTGATGTAATGTAGAATTAATAATCGACAACTGCAATAGCTGCCGGTGTATTAACGTAAGCATAGTATAAATCCATATATTTGATGTGCGAAAATGTTTTTCGTATTATAATTAGTATGGCTACAGAAGTTAAATGCCCCAGTTGTGGTTTTGGTTTTCCGATAGAGGAGGTGATGGCCGAGGAGTATAAAAAGGAGCTCAGGCTTAAAATGCAGGATTATACCCGCCAAAAGGAGGAAGAGTACCGCAAAAAAGATGAGGAATTTTTAAGTAAGGAACGGCAGCAAAAAGCGGAGTTTGAACAACGCCTTAATACCGAAAAAAAACAATTGGAACTTTCGCTTGAGGAAAATCTGCGCAGATCTATCAGCCAGGATTTCGAAAACCAGCTGCTGATGCTGAAGAACTCGGCACTGGAGAGCGAGGAGAAACTTAAATTATCCCGCCAAAAAGAGCTGGAGTTTTTGCAGCGTGAAAAGCAACTTCAATTAAAGGAAGAAGAGTTGGAGCTATCTGTGCAGCGCCGGTTACAGGAGCAGCGTAACGAACTGAGCGAACAAATACGTAAGCAGGAAGCCGAACGGCACAGTATAAAAGATACCGAATACCAGCTAAAAGTAAAGGAGCTTGAAAAGCAATTAGACGACCAGAAGAAACTGGCCGAGGAAATGAAGCGAAAAGCCGAGCAAGGCTCCATGCAATTGCAGGGTGAGGTACAAGAGTTGATATTAGAGGAGTTGCTGCGCAACTATTTTCCGTTTGATTTGATTAGTGAGGTGGGTAAAGGGGTACGTGGTGCCGATTGTGTACAAACGGTACGTAACCAATTTGGGCAGGAGTGCGGCCGCATTATTTACGAAAGTAAACGCACCGCTACATTTGGCGCCGATTGGATAGATAAGCTTAAAAAGGATATGCGCGGCATTGGGGTTGATGTGGCGGTAATAGTTACTCAATGCTATCCAAAAGGTATGGATTGTTTTGGCGAGAAGGATGGTGTTTGGATATGTAGTTTTGATGAGGTAAAAGCAGTATCCTACATCCTGCGCGATGGGATAATTAAGCTATCAAACCTGGTAAAATCGCAGGATAACAAGGGCGATAAAATGCACCTGCTATATGATTACTTAACCAGTAGTGAGTTTTCTGAACAGTGGAAAGCTATCCGCGAAGGGTACATGAGTATGCGCCTTTCTATCCAGAAGGAACGTGATGCTATGGAAAAAATGTGGAAATCGCGGGAGAAACAACTGGATAAGGTTTTACTGAACGCGGCCCATATTAAAGGGAGCATTGAAGGCATTGCCGGCAGCGATACCATACAGCTTAATTTAACCGATGATGAAGATGCCCTGTTGCTTGAATAAGTGTTAGATTTTCTTTATCTGTGGGCCAGGCGAGGGTAATAAGCTGTATTTTAAGAACTATATTCACAATCTATAAAGTATCATGCTGCAGTTTTTAAAGGAAATCCTTACACCATAACCTGTGCAGGGGATGCCAGCTGCCTGATATCCACAAGAAACCAACTTTTCCACAATGCCCTAAAACCGCAGGCAATGCATTAACTTTACCCGATTAACAAAAGGAGTAAACCGCTTGGCTAAAGATACTACCAAAGAAACCCCCTTAATGCAGCAATATAACGCCATAAAGGTGAAGTACCCCGGTGCTTTGCTGCTGTTTCGCGTGGGTGATTTTTACGAAACATTTGGCGAAGATGCCATTAAGGCTGCCGGCATACTGGGCATTGTACTTACCCGCCGCGGCAATGGTGTGGGCACTCATATTGAGCTGGCAGGTTTTCCGCATCATTCGCTTGATACCTATTTACCCAAGCTGGTACGTGCAGGGCAACGTGTGGCTATCTGTGATCAGCTGGAAGATCCCAAGACTACCAAAACCATTGTTAAACGTGGCGTTACCGAACTGGTGACACCCGGCGTGGCCACCAATGATAATATACTTAACCAAAAGAGTAATAATTACCTGGCATCGCTGCACTTTGAAAAAAATACAATCGGCATTGCCCTTATAGATATTTCAACCGGCGAGTTTCATACGGCACAGGGTAACAGCGATTATATTGATAAGCTGTTGCAAAGTTTTTCGCCCTCAGAAGTGATCTACCCTAAAAGCCGTACCGGTGATTTTAAGGAGAGCTACGGCGATAGATTTTACACCTACGCCCTTGATGAATGGCCTTACAGCGGCGATTACGCTACCGAAACGCTGTTAAAGCACTTCGGCGTAAAATCGCTCAAAGGGTTTGGCATCGATAAGCTTAACCTTGGTATAATAGCGGCAGGGGTGGCCATCCATTACCTCAATGAAACCGAGCACCGTAACCTGCAACATATCTCTGCCATAGGCAGGATTGAAGAAGACAGGTATTTATGGTTGGATAGGTTCAGCGTACGCAACCTGGAGCTGGTAGGCTCTACCAATGATAATGCCCTTACCCTGGTTGATGTACTTGATCATACCTGCTCGCCCATGGGCGCCCGTTTACTGCGCCGCTGGATTGTAATGCCACTTAAGGAGATAAAACCTATCAACGATCGACTTGGTGTGGTGGAGTACATGATTGAACATGAAGAGCTGCGCGAAAATCTGCAAAACAACATTCGCCAGATTGGTGACCTGGAAAGGCTGATCTCCAAGATCGGTCTGCAAAAGGCCAACCCACGTGAGGTTTGTCAGCTTAAAAAAGCGTTGATGGCTATTGGTGTTATCAAGAAGATTGCCGAAACTTCAAAAAGCCAGCCATTACGCGCAATAGGCGAGCAGCTTAATCCCTGCGTGCTCATCTGCGAAAAAATAGAACGCGAACTGCATCCTGAGCCTCCGGTAATGATCGTGAAAGGTTCTGTGATGAACGAGGGTATTAATGAGGAGCTAGACAGGCTGCGAAAGATAGCTTTTGGAGGTAAGGGTTATCTGCTCGAAATTCAGAAACGTGAAGCCGAAGCTACAGGTATCCCCTCGTTAAAAGTATCGTTCAATAACGTATTTGGCTACTATCTGGAGGTTACGCATAGTCATCGTGATAAAGTGCCTGCCGAGTGGATTCGTAAACAAACACTGGTAAATGCCGAGCGTTATATTACACCCGAGCTAAAAGAATACGAAGAACAAATTTTAGGCGCCGAAGAAAAGATCCTGGTGCTGGAAACACGTTTGTATAATGATCTGCTTTATTCACTTGCAGAGTATATTAAACCGATACAACTAAATGCCCAGCTAATAGCCCGCTTGGATGTGCTGCTTAACTTTGCCACCATAGCCATCAAAAACTACTATGTAAAGCCGGAGATGAATGAAAGCCGTGTGCTGGATATCAAAGGCGGACGTCACCCGGTAATAGAAAAAAACCTGCCGCTGGGTGAAAGTTACATTACTAATGATGTATTCCTCGATTCGGAAACACAGCAGATCATCATTATTACAGGCCCCAATATGGCGGGTAAATCGGCCTTGTTAAGGCAAACCGGCTTAATTGTTTTGATGGCTCAGATGGGATGTTTTGTACCCGCTAAATCGGCTTCGATTGGGTTGGTAGATAAGATATTTACAAGGGTAGGAGCATCAGATAACCTTTCATCGGGCGAATCAACCTTTATGGTGGAGATGAACGAAACAGCCAGTATCCTGAATAATATATCAGACCGGAGTTTGATTTTGTTAGATGAGATCGGTCGTGGTACATCTACTTATGATGGTATTTCTATTGCCTGGTCCATTGCCGAATATTTGCATAATCACCCTGCTGCCAAGGCTAAAACATTATTTGCTACCCACTATCATGAATTGAATGAGCTAAGCAATACTTTTCATCGTATCAAGAATTTTAACGTATCGGTAAAAGAGGTTGGGCATCAGATCATATTCCTGCGTAAGCTGGTACCGGGCGGAAGTGAGCACAGCTTCGGAATACACGTAGCTAAATTAGCGGGGATGCCTCAAAAGGTATTGACCCGCGCCAACGAAATATTAAAGAAGCTGGAAAACGAACGCACAGGCGGCGAACATATTAAAGAAAGCATCCGCAAGGTGCAAAAACAAGCCGTACAGATGCAGATGTTCTCTATAGATGACCCGGTACTTGTAAAGATTCGTGATACGCTGAATAATCTTGACGTAAATACGCTTACACCTGTAGAAGCTTTAATGAAGCTGGATGAGATACAAAGGGTGATAAAAAGTTAGAAGTGCTGATAAAAAAGCTTTGTCATCCTGAACGATTTGAAGGATCTATTCTCCACTATGCTTCTTCGCCCTGTGTAGTCTGCGAATAGATCCTTCGTACCTCCCCATGACGTATTGGATTTTGAGGCGTGTGGACCTGTCAGTCTGAGCCTGTCGAAGACTCGCGCGGAGAGGCCTTTGCCCGCTATCCTTCGACAGGCTCAGGATGACAGCCTTTTTTGTTACGTCATTTTCTCCTTCAGAGGCCACCGGATTTTACAATTCAAGATGACAAAAGAGTGGAATTTCATCTGCACATCTGCAAACCTGCACATCCCCATGTGGATATGTTAAAAACATCCTCCTTATTCACTCGGGCTTAAATTCTATTTTTACTGCATGACCAAACATCGCCTCTTTTTATACTGCATCGTTTTGTTTTTTGTACCGGTAATTTTAACTTCCTGTCATTCGAGAAAAGCCGCTATGCGGGGGCAACCGGGCGAAGTTGTTCAGCCTAATGCCGATATCGCATCCAAATACGCTGAGATCATGGGCGTAAGCAAAAGCAATATAGAAAACGGCAGATTATATGCTTTTATTGAGGAGTGGATGGGCACTCCCTATAAATTTGGTGGCCTGGATAAGGATGGAGTAGATTGCTCCGGACTTGCTTTTTTGTTAGAGCAACAGGTGTACGGTATCACTATCCCACGCATGACCAGTAAGCAAATTAATGTTATTAAGCGCAAATATGAAGAAGAATTGAAAGAGGGCGACCTTGTTTTCTTTGATTTTGATGGCAAGCAATTTAGCCATGTAGGTGTTTATCTTCAAAACGGATATGTAGTTCATGCAAGCTCAAGGCGTGGGGTTATTATTGTAAAACTCAGGGATCCTTCTCTATACAAATATTTTTCCAGGGCGGGCTCTATTGATGAAGTGAGCGTGTCGACAAATTAGTGAAAGGTGAAAGGTGAAAGGTGAAAGGTGAAAGGTGAAAGGTGAAAGGTGAAAGGTGAAAGGTGAAAGGTGAAAGGTGAAAGGTGAAAGGTGAAAGGTGAAAGGTGAA
>NZ_JANYGH010000030.1 GCF_025362475.1 Mucilaginibacter sp. | reverse complement strand
AAAACATAAATAAATTGTCTTTTGCGTGCCAGAGGTACGCTACCTAAGGTTCCGTACCTCTGGCACGGAGCTTCATTTTTGCTTTTTTGCTACAAAGCTATTCCCCCGCTGGGGGAGAAACTCATTAACTTAATAGCATTGAGGGTCTCTCCAAAGGAGGACCCTGAGGCACCATGCAGATCAAATTTGCATAGTTTTGTACTTAGCAAGCGCCCTCTGGGGCCCTTTACAAGGAGACCCTGAGGGGACGTTAAAGCATAGATTTAGTAGCTACGGTCTAGTATTCCCCCTATTTTTTCAACGATAATAAGCCATCAATCAGTTCGCTGTTAAACTCGCCTATGGTGGTTGTATTTAGTAATTTGTGTATCCTGTCCCTGATATCTTTAAACTCATTGTGTAAAGGGCAAGGGTTCACTTCAGAGCATTGTTTAAGGCCCAAACCACAGCCATAAAATAAACTGTCGCCATCAACCGCTTCTACAATATCACTTAAGGGCCTGCTTAACGAGGGCGGTTCAATAAAAAACCCACCATGAGGACCTTTAACTGAACTAATGAGCCCTTTTCTGCTTAAATCCTGCAATATTTTAGCCAGGTATAATTCGGGCGAATCGATACCGGTGGCAATATCCTTAATGCCTACCCTGCCGCCGGCAACTGTTTTAAGAGCTATATAGAACACAGCTCTTATTGCATACTCGCATGTTTTTGAAAAAATTGCCATCTGTAAAACAAAGATAACAAATTAATAAAAGATATTTTTGTCTTTTATTAATTAAACCGTAGATTTGTTCCGTTGAACAGCCGGATGTCTTAAACGTGTAATCCATATTAAGATAAAAGGATATTAATATATTATTATGACAAACGATCAAAAAGCACTCATTCTTGCCACAGTCCCTATTTTGAAAGAACATGGCGTATTGTTAACCACACATTTTTATAGCAGGATGTTTAAACACAATCCCGAATTAAAAAACATGTTTAACATGGCAAACCAGCAAACAGGTAAGCAACAAACCGCCCTGGCCATGGCAGTACTGGCTTATGCAGAAAACATTGCCGATCCATCTGTACTATTACCCGTGGTTGACCGGATTGGCCAAAAACATATCAGTTTAGATATTCGCCCAGAGCATTATGCCATAGTTGGCAACCACCTGCTGGCATCCATAGGCGAAGTTTTAGGCGATGCCGCTACAACTGAAATTTTAGACGCCTGGAAAACAGCTTATAACCAGCTGGCCGCGCTGATGAGTGGCCATGAAGCAACTTTATATATGGACCAGGTTTTAAAACCAAATGGGTGGACAGGCTGGCGCTTATTCAACGTGGGGCAGAAGACCATGGAATCGGCCGAAATATGTTCTTTTTATTTATATCCCGCCGATGGTGGAAAAGTGCCTCATCACAAACCGGGGCAGTACATCAGTATCAAACTCTTTCTTCCGCAATTAAACATGGCCCAAATACGCCAATATAGCATCTCCAGCGCACCCAATGACGATTATTACCGGATCTCTGTTAAGCGGGAAACAGGCGCAAGCATTGATATTAACGGCATGATAAGTAACCAGCTGCATGACGCCATTACCGAAGGCAAACAGGTAGAGCTTACTTCGCCGGCAGGCAATTTTACCCTACCCGATAACTTAGATGTACCACTCATGTTTATTAGCGGCGGTGTTGGCATAACTCCTTTTATGAGCATGGTAGATCACTTAGCTCAAAAGGGGACCAAACAACCCATTACCTGGCTTCATGGTTGTCGCAATGAATCTGTACATGCCTTTAAACAAAATATTAATGAGCTGGCAACAAACCATGCCAACTTCAATCAGCATGTTTTTTACGATGTAACATCGCCGGAAAACACTGCCGAAAACATATACGACGGGCATTTAAACATAAGCAAGATCGACGATTTGCAACACCATCCCAAAACCCGTTACTATATATGCGGCCCATCATTTTTTATTCAGAAACAATTTAATGACCTAAAAGAATCAGGGATAAATACGGATAATATCTTTTTTGAAGAATTTGGCCCGAATATTTTACAGCTAAATTAAGCTTCATTTTATTGCTCTGTAAAAACCGCCACAAATTAAATCTGAGGCGGTTTTTATTTTTGGTGCTTATATTAAACTGTTTTAACTTTATTTATTGATGCCTAAGATAAGTTTGTCATCCTGAACGCAGTGAAGGATCTGTTATTCGCCATACTTCTTCGCCCTGTACAGTCTGCGATTAGATCCTTCACTGCGTTCAGGATGACAAAAAGTTTTTTAATACGTCATTGGGAGGTACCATCTAATACCTATTTTTAAACAACTCACAAGTTTACTATGCCACTAACCCCGCATATCTGTACTACCTGCGGCGTGCAATATGCCCCTACGGCGACCCCGCCATTGCAATGCAAAATATGCGAAGATGACCGCCAGTATGTAAACCCTAAAGGCCAAAGCTGGACCACGCTCGCCGATTTAAATCATCAGCATAAAAACATTATAGAGCAGGTAGCTCCAAACCTATACACTATTTATACTGAACCCGCTTTTGGCATCGGCCAACGGGCTCATTTGCTGATAACACCCGGCGGCAATATTTTATGGGATTGCATCAGCAATATTGATGAGGAAACCATAGCGGAGGTTAACAAACTGGGTGGTATCAAAGCTATCGCCCTATCGCACCCGCATTATTTTTCGACCATTGTAGAGTGGAGCAAGGCTTTTGGTGACGCTGCGATATATGTGAACGCACTGGATGAAGAATGGCTTGCCCGAAGGGACGCTCCTATCCACCTCTGGCAAGGGGACGAAATTACTTTATGGGATAACATCCAACTGATTTGCTGCGGCGGACATTTCCCCGGCGGAAGCGTTTTGTATAGTCCGCAAAATGACGGTTTATTATTAGTTGGTGATGTGATACAGGTAAGCCCTGATCTAAAAACAGTTTCGTTTATGTACAGTTATCCTAACCTTATCCCACTGCCAAAAAAGGATATATTACAGATTCAAAAATCTATAAGCGGCGTAGTGTACCAGGCCATGTATGGCGCTTTCGGGCGTTATATTTTAAATGATGCGATGCGGGCTATGGCCTTTTCGGTAGAGCGGTATCTGAGGATATTTGAGTAGGATAACAGGCCTCAATCTCCCGCGGGGTTAGCGCAGCGTAACCCGTGGGTTGCATGTTTTCAGCTTTTAGCTTACCCGGTTCAACATTTTTACTTAACTCCCTCGCTCAACAACTCCTTCTTCATTTTTAAAATCAGCATTACAATAACCGATAGTGCGATAAGCACAAAGTAACTATAGCCCAAATTGTGTTCATCTTTAGCAGGCAGCAGAGAAACAATGCCATAACTAAAAAACGATACGATAACATAATTGATACCACCGGAAAGTCCGCTTGCTATACCTGCATTTTGAGGAAAACGGCTTAAGCAATAGGTGAAAAAATTATTGAAGGTGAAGCCCGCGGCTACGTGGATAATAAAAGCGAAAAATATCATGGAATATAAATTGGCTATATACCTCATGCTAATGATCATCACAATTACAAATATAACCTGCAGGCTAAGATTAGCTACCATGCGGTTAAAAAACGGTTTGTTGATAGTCGCTTTACCAATCAGACCGCCTATTAGCCAGGCTATGCCCAGCACCAGTGAACTGTAACCGGCAACAACAGGGGTTAAATGCAGGGTATGCTCAATAATAAAAGGCCCCGTCATGTTGTATATCATTACCATACAGTATGCAAGTCCCAACATAATAAGTCCCAGGGTAAAACTGGTGGTTTTTATCATGCTTAGATAAATGCCACCTATCTTTTTAATATGGAATGCCGAGAAATTTTTTAATGTTTCGCCACTGAAAATCAGCTCCAAAACCGCAAGCACAATAGCAAACAGGGCCAGGAAGTAGAAGTTTGATTTCCACCCGTAACCGGTTTGCAGGTATCCACCTAAAAAAGGCGCTACAATTGGCCCGGTAGACCATATGATAGAAAACAGGCTAAGGTAATGCTTCAACTTTTCGCCCGAAAAAAGATCAATAAAATAAGCGCGTTTAGATACCACTATGCCACCAACCGTAATGCCATGCAATATCCGCATGAGGTATATCACATAAATATTAGCTGAGTTGGCGATAACAATACTTGCCAAAGCAAAAACAGACAGGCATATCAGGCTGATATTGTACCGACCAAAGCTATCAAGCACACTGCCGATGAATAGTTGGGTAACGCCATAGCTTATTAAAAATAACGATAGCGTGAGCTGTACCTGTATACTGCTTACATGCATTTCGGCAGCCATAGTTGGTAACGATGGTATGTAAATATCCGTTGCGAAACCTGAAAGGGGTATTAGTGCAAAAGCCAACAAATTGGCAATGCCCTGGTGCCGCTCCTTAATGGGCTTTGGCACAGAAAGCGTTGAGAACATATCGGTTAAATTTGCTGACCGGGCTAAAAAGGGCTGTTTTATTACTCTTTTTCCGGTCAATTATTAAACAAGTCGCAAAGATACCCGGTTTAGGGAAGCGATTATAAACTTACCGTTATTATGATCTTTTGAAGACAGTTGAAAATTTCCCGTGTGAACTATATATATAACGTTGTCATTTCGAAACGAGGTACGAGTGAGAAATGACAACGGGTTTTTAGAATAAAAAAGATCTGCGTCTCCACAAAAAAATAATTTTATCCCAATTGCCTTATCAGCTCCCCTAAAACCTTAAAGCTCCGCTCCACCACGTCATTAAAAGTTAAACCAAAACTGATGCGGATAAAATTGGTGAACCTTGCATCGGTACTAAAAATTTGCCCTGGAGCAATGCTGATGTTTTGGGCTATGGCAAGCTGGTAAAGCTCAAAAGCATCAATGTTTTTATCAAGCTCAACCCATAGGGCATAACCTCCCTGCGGACTGCTTATTTTGGTATTTGCCGGAAAATAGATAACAATGGCTTGGGTATAACGCAAACTTTGGGTGTACAAGGCCTTACGCAGGTTGCGCATATGCAGGTCATAGCGTCCCGTTTCAAAAAAATGGCCAATGGCTGCCTGCGTTGGCGTAGCCGAACTGATGGTATGCATCATTTTTATATTGATAACCTGGTCTTTAAACCTGCCCGGTATGCACCACCCTACCCGATAACCCGGCGCAATTGATTTAGAAACTGATGAGCATAACAATACCCAACCTTCGGTATCGTAGCTTTTGCATGTACGCGGCCTGCTTTTTCCAAAATATATCTCGCCATAAATGTCATCCTCTATCAACGGGATGCGCCTTTTTGTTATCAGTTTGACTAATTGTTGCTTACTGTCATCGGGCATGCAGCTACCCACCGGATTACTAAAATTGGTTACAAACAGGCAGGCTTTAATATCCACTTTATCCATTGCCTCGGCCAGGTAATCAATATCAATTCCTGTATCGGGGTTAACCGGAATCTCCAGCACCTTCAAATCAAGGCTGAGCATGATATTAAAGATCCCAAAAAAGGTGGGGCTTTCAATAGCAACGGTATCCCCCGGTTTGGTAAGTGCCCGCAGGCAAAATATCAGGGCTTCCAGGCAGCCCTGGGTAGTTACCACATCATTGCCGGTAATATTACCGCCCCAGTTAAAAGCGTTTTTGGCAACCTGGTTACGTAAGCCGATATTACCCTGCAGATTTTCATAATTGATATTACCCGTAGGACTTTTGCGGATAGATTCCATCATGGATTTATTGAGCTTAGCCATCGGAATGAGGCTAAACGGCGGCGATGAACGCGATAAACGCACAACACTTTCTTCGCTCATGTTTTGATAAACCATCGCTATCATCTGGGTAACGCTGGCCTGCTCTATCTTTTTTAAGGGGGGCCTAACTTCTGGCGCGTTGGTTGATCTTGCCGGCGAAAACTTTACATAATAGCCAGATTTTGGCCTGGCCTCTATCATACCCATGTTTTCCAGCTCAACATAAGCTTTGTATGATGTGCTGATGCTGATGCCCTGCTCCAGGCTTAACGCCCTTACGGATGGCAGCTTGTCGCCGGTTTTTAGCAGGTTTTGTTTAATCTGTTTTTCAATACGTGCGGCTATCTGCGCATATAAAAAATCATCATTAACGGCTGCAGGCAATTTCTCCATTTTAAAAATCTGTTATGGTCAAAATTAATAAAACTGAATCTGTTTTACTATAGCCAGATGCTTTTACTTTGTAATGATCAAAACATATTAAAAAATGGAACTTCAATTAATTGATTATCAGCCATCGTACCAGCCCTACTTTGAAAAATTCAACAAAGCCTGGCTCGAAGAATTTTTTGTAGTAGAACCGCTGGACAAATGGGTTTTAGAAAACCCTGATGAGGCCATGCTAAAACAAGGAGGCAAAATCTATTTTGCAGCGTTGGGCACTACCATTGTAGGTACAGTAGGTCTTCGCTTTATTGAGGATGGTGTTTATGAGCTTACCAAAATGGCCGTTGATAAAACTTATCATGGTGGTGGCGCTGGTCAGTTTTTATGCCAGGCAGGTATTGATAAAGCCCGGGAAATGGGGGTGCAAAAGCTGATATTGTTTTCAAACCGGGTATTAAAAAACGCCATACACATTTATCACAAACTGGGCTTTACAGAAATACCGGTAACCCCAGGCACCTATGGCCGAGCGGACATTATGATGGAGATTAATTTTTAGCAAAAATAACATTCACAATAAACTAATATTCCGTCCCCTCAGGGTCTCTCCAACGGAGGACCCTGAGGCACCATACAGGTCGAATGTATATAGATTATACATAGCACGCGGCTTCAGGATCCCTTTTCAAGGAGACCCTGAGGGGACATTAAATATGTGTTGAAAAACAGAATATCACTCACCAACAAACTAAAACACCATGGAAATTACCCCATTAAGCGAACAGGAAATACAGCAACTAAGAACCGAAACCGAGGGAACAGCCCAAAAAATCCATTTTAACAATGCGGGTGCGTCCTTACCTCCTGATGTGGTGGTTGAAACCGTTGTTAATTACCTGCATGAGGAAGCAATTAATGGCGGCTACGAAACCGAATATAAATACGATGACCAATTAAATAATACCTATGAGTTGGTAGCCCGGTTGATTAATGCCGGCAAGGACGAAATTGCCCTTGTTGAAAATGCCAGTACGGCATGGGGAATTGCTTTTAACGGGATAGACTTTAAACCCGGCGATGAGATTATTACCTGCGAAATGGAATATGTAACCAACCTCATCGGTTTTTTAAATGTGCAAAAAACGAGGGGTGTAACTCTTAAAATAATCCCGAATGATGATCTGGGTAATTTTTCTTTACCCGCGTTGGAAGCCGCTATATCGCCCAACACAAAATTGATTGCCATGACCCATATTTCTTCAACCGCGGGCGGAATGATCCCCATTGTTGAGATTGGTAAAGTTGCCCGCAAACACCACATTTTATACCTGGTTGATGCCTGCCAAAGTGCAGGGCAAATACCGGTAGATGTAAAAGAGATTGGCTGCGATATGTTATCGGTAACCGGGCGCAAATACCTGCGGGCACCACGGGGAACTGGCTTTTTGTTTGTGCGCAAAGAGGTGCAGGATAAACTGCAACTCCTGTTTATGGATGGCTTTAGCGCGCCTTCGGTAAGCCTTGATAATTTTAGGCCGAGAAATGATGCCCGCCGGTTTGAACTGTATGAAAAAAATCGCGCAATTACCCTGGGTCTTGGTAAAGCCGTTGAATATGCCTTAAATATCGGAGTCGACAGGATCTGGCAGCGGGTACAATACCTGGCTAACTTGATGCGGCAGCAACTGGCAGCTATTGATGGGATAACTGTTCATGATTTTGGCGAACAGCAATGTGGTATTGTAACCTTTTCTGTAAACGGCATGGATAGCCCCTCAGTAAAAAACAAACTGGCCCAAAACCACATCAACGTATCTGTAGGTAAAGCCATATCAACGCTTATTTATATGGATAAAAACCACCTCACCAGTAATGTACGCGCATCGGTACATTATTATAATACCGAAGCAGAGATAAAGGTGATGTGTAATACACTTAAGGCATTGCATGTCAGCATAGTTTAATATTTATATCACACTACATTAAAGGCATCTTAACATCAGGTTTAAATAACTATTTTTGAAACCCGATGTTAAGAAGTCTTTTTAGTTTTTGCCGGTTCTTTTTCTTTTGGATGATATTATCCATACTAACCCGCGTAGTATTTGAAATATATTTCCATAACAAGCTAAGCGGCACCGGTTTTTACGAAATCTGGCAAACGTTTTTATATGGCATCCGTATGGATGCTTCTGTCGCGGCTTATATCTGTGTAATCCCCCTGCTCGTTTTTAGCGCCAATTGGTTCACAAAATATAACATCAAAACTACATGGTTAAGGTTTTATGTTTACCTGTGTGTGTTTATCATCTCATTCATTACGGTTGTTAACCTCAACATATTCCGCGAGTGGGGTACAAAAGTAAACTTCAGGGCGTTTGATGTTTTTCTAAATGCCCCATCCGAGGCTTTCGCGGCAGCCAGCTCTTCGCCCATTTTCCTGAGTTTTATTGTCATGGTTGTGCTGTTTGTTACCGGCGTTTTGCTATCAAAATATATCATCGACTTTAAATTTACCAAGCCCAAAGCCCTATTCGTAATTAAACCTTTTATCGTAGTATTACTGCTGGGCTTAAACCTGCTGGTTATTCGCGGCGGCTTACAGCTGGCGCCAATAAGCCAGAGCAATGCCTATTTTTCTGCAAGGCCCATCCTTAACCAATGTGCCCTGAATACCGAATGGAACCTGATTCAAAATGTAGTGGAGAACGTGCAGTCGCCGGGTAATCCATACCTGTTTATGCCTGCACAAAAAGCCTCGGCTTTGGTTGATAGTATGTACTCTGTAAAAAAGGATAGCACTATACATATCCTTACCACCAACCGCCCTAATGTGGTGATCTTTCAGTTAGAAAGCTTTACAGCCGATTTGATAGCATCATTGGGCGGAGAAAAGGGAGATGCGCCAAATTTTGAGGATTTTATAAAGCAGGGGGTTTTATTTGATAGTATTTATGCCGCCAGCGATAGAACCGATAAAGGGATCATCGCTATTCTAAGCGCATTTCCATCGCAGGCTACAAGAACCATCATTATTGATAACGAGAAACAGGAACGCCTGCCCACCCTAAGCAATATTTTTGCCGACCAGGGCTATAATACCTCCTATTTTTATGGTGGCGAAAGTGAGTTCATGAATTTTAAGGCCTATTTATTAAGTCATAAAATTGCCCACCTGGTTGAAAAGGAAAACTTTGAGGATAAAGAAATGAATTCCAAATGGGGTGCTCATGATGATATTTTATTCAAAAGAAATATCAATTACCTAAGTCAACAGCAACAGCCATTTTTTAGCTATGTGCAAACATTAAGTAATCATGAACCATTTGAGTTGCCGGTGCCGCCTCATTTTCCGGGCGATGACATGAGCAATAAATTCAGGAGTACGGCTTACTACACCGATGCCAGCCTGAAACAATATATTGACGAAGCTAAAAAACACAGCTGGTACAAAAACACTGTTTTTATTTTGGTGGCAGATCATGGGCACAGGCTGCCCCTAAACATATCCGAACCTTATGAACCCAGGAAATACCACATCCCCCTATTGTTTTTCGGTGATGCCATAAAACCAGAATACAGGGGCATGAAAATTAATAAACTGGGTAACCAAACAGATATAGCCGCCACTCTGCTGGCGCAAATGAACCTGCCACATCAACAATTTAAATGGTCAAAAAACTTATTGAATCCATATACCCAGGATTTCGCATTTTTTGATTGGGATAATGGCATGGGCTTTATGCTGCCTCAGCAAGCGGTTACTTTTGATAATGCCGGTAACACCGTAAGCTTTATCCAAAATAAAAACATGCCGCAAAGCTATACGGATAAAACCCTGCTTTATGGAAAAGCTTTTATGCAGCAGATATTTACACAATACCTGGCATATTAAGCTAAAAGGCAAGGTTTATTAATAACCTTAATATAAAAGTTTCGGCTTAAACCTCGTTTTGTTCACACACCAATCAAGGTCGGTATTTGAGAAATTATTTTTTCTATCCAATGCTGAAGACTATTCATTTTACGCCAAAATACCTTTACATGCTTTTAATAAGATGTCTGGGCATTAGGTTGTATTTCCGTATGCCTTATCTGTCCGCCTAAATAACCAGTTCGGGCAATAAGTCCAAAACCTACTAATGAAATAAATAATGCAACCAGAGCAACCGGCCTTATCAGCGATGATTTTTTCAGGGTTATCAAAAGCCCAATCACAGAGATTGCGCCTAATATGATCAATGCAATCAAAGATATAACAGCAGAATCTTCATGCTGGTCAATCATACTTTTTGCTATCCCTGGAATGTTTTCCACACCATCTTCTGCTCCTTCACCTGTAGCGTAAGCAATTACTGCACCTATTGCAGAAACAATTAAAACGTTGTATGCAGCGATCAAAACTTGGTGGCTTTTAGTCCAAATTCCATGGATTAAAACCAACCCACCTAATATAGAGCCGATAATGGGCAGGTGAGTTATCAGTAAATGGATGTGAGTTTGATTCATGATTCCTCTTTCTTTGAATAAAGATTGCCAGAAAAACTCTTAATAAAAATGAGGGGGATCATTCGTAAACGTGATCTATATCTGTAACCCAGTATATGGGGGCAGTATAAACCTTTAAATTAATTGTTTGATAATTAGTAAATTTAATTAAATATCATACGTAATCATGACCATCGTCATTATTACACCCGTTTAAAAACTCCAATTTTACAACTCAACGCTTTACCATGAAAACAGTTTTGATGCTGACCGATTTTTCTGCAAACGCAACCCATGCAGCCAAATCCTCTTTAATGCTTGTAGAAAAGCTTCATGCCGATATTTTCCTGTATAACGCTTATGATGATCTGCCGATGATACCTGCTTATACCGGCGGCCCCTGGGTAGTTGATGAGTTTTCTTTTCGTAAAAATGAAAGCATAGTCGGGCTAACTCAGCTATCGATACAAATAAAGCATCTCATTACTAGTTTTTGTACAGATGACTATAAACCAAAAATAGATTATCAATCAGAAGACGGATCGCTCGGCAATAATATACCTGCTATTATCCAGGAGAAAGATGTAGCCCTCATTATAATGGGTACCAGTACCAACAGTACTTTGAACCACTTTTTTTTCGGAAGCGATACCTTAAGCGTTATTGAACATTCATCCTGCCCGGTTTTGGTAATACCGCCAAAATCAGAGATGAAAAAAATCAAAAAAGTTACTTTGGCCACGGCATTTGAACTATCCGACATCAACGCTATTACCTACCTGGTTGGGCTTGGCAAAACCCTTTGTTTTGAATTGGAAATTGTACATGTATCGCTTTTAGAAGAAAGTGAAAATCCAGCTAAAGAAAAAGCAATTTACAACCATGTTGATGCCATCAAACAAACAAGTGTAACTTACCAGCAAATAAGAGGTAAAGATGTAATTAACAGGTTAAACAGATTATGTAAAGACAACGAATCAGATATGCTGGTGCTGGTTCATTACCGGCATGGCTTCTTTTCAAATATCTTCAATAAATCCACAACCGAAAAAGCACTTGTAAATCATCATATCCCTTTAATGATCATTCCATCTGTTATGGCATAAGCCGGATGAGAAAAATTGCATCTTAATAATACACGCCAAATATCTTTTCGGTTTGGCGAATCCTGCTTATTCCATATCCAGCTAATACAAGTTCATTTCTATTAGCTATAAATTTTATATGTTAGCAAAAAAATTAACATTATACATCATATTTGGTATGATGAATTAATCTGACCACCTCAAAAGTTCATAAAATATTTATCTTTACTGTGTAACTTTTTATTATGGCCTTTAAGTTTCCAGTTGGTGTTTTATATTTTTTGGCTCCCCCGCTGTTTGTAAAAAAAATTAAGGCATCATGATCCCGGACGATTTATATATCGCAGATGATGCCAAACTTTTATTGCAGCTTAGCAATGGCAGTAAACCTGCTTTTGATATTTTGTATAACAAATACTGGAAACAGGTTTACAATACAGCTTACAAAAGGTTGAATGATGCTGAACGCGCCCAGGATATAGCCCAGGATGTTTTTGTACAACTATGGATAAGAGGCACCAAAGCACCCATTGAAAATTTGCCTGCCTATTTATTGGTTGCTGCCCGCAACGGTGTTTTCAAGTTTCTGGAGAAGGAAGCAAAATATACCGCGCTGCCCGATGGCGCTGATGAACTAAGAGGATCACCTCATGGCGCCGATGCCAACATGCTTCATAACGAATTTTTAAAAGCCTTTAACGAATTAATAAACACATTGCCCCCGCAGCAGCGCATTATCTTCAATTTACGCTTTAATGAAGGCTTAACCAGCCAGCAAATTGCCGATCAGTTACAAATTTCTCCAAAAACGGTACGCAATCAGATGGGCAAGGTACTTGTAACACTAAGAAAATCGCTTTTCCTGATCCACCTACTGTTTTATTTCTATCAAAATGGCTAATCAGGCTTAATGTAGTCTAAAAGCACTCCACATAAATGCTTTATTTACAATAACAGCGTTTTTTTATTGCTTAATTCACACTATTTACTTTCATTAAATGTATTTTTATTAAAAAAGATAAAATATTTTTAAATGACGTGGGCTATTTTAAATTTCCCGACTCATGTTTATATAAAGAATGTAGATGGACGAAGCAAATAAGCAATACTTTTTTGAAATTTTAACAAAATACCGCCTTGGTGAAGCAACCAGGGAAGAAATTAAGTTCCTGGAATCATATTATGATCTGTTTGAGGTTAGTGATGACCTTATTACAGATGAAAATGAGTTGGAGTATGTTTTTTTAAAAAGAGCTATTAAAAAAACAATCGATGACCGGATTAAGCAACACGAAAAAAAAACCTTTTCTATTGGGTTAAAGCCTATTTATATAAAATACGCTATAGCGGCTTCTATTCTTTTCTTTCTCTCTATTACTACTTATATCTTTGTTTCTAACAACCATAAGCCCAACCTTATAAATAACGCCTATAAGGGTATAGTTCCCGGCAGTAATAAAGCCATGCTTACACTTGCCAACGGAACAAAAATTACGCTTGATGATGCCACCAAAGGCGAAATAGCCAAACAAGCCGGCGCAAGCATCACCAAAACAGCTGATGGGCAAATAGTTTACAAGGCCGAAGCCAGCACAAACGATGCCGGTCAAAATACTGTAGCTACTCCCAGGGGAGGCCAGTACAAAATAACCTTACCCGATGGCACCAATGTATGGCTCAACGCCGCTTCATCATTAACATACCCAACCACATTTAAAGGAACCGAGCGATTAGTTACCCTTAACGGCGAAGCCTATTTTGAGGTAACTAAAAACAAACAGATGCCTTTTAGGGTAAAGTCGGCCATCCAAACTATTGAAGTATTGGGCACACACTTCAACATTAATGCTTATGCCGATGAAAGCGCCATTAAAACAACCTTATTAGAAGGTTCTGTTAAAGTTAGTTCGGCATCAAATTCCAGTTTAATTGTTCCCGGCGAACAAGCCATCGTGAGCTGGGCCGGCAACGGCTCCATTGCCAGACTCAAGGTTAACCTTGATAAGGAAACCGCGTGGAAAAACGGCATATTCTCTTTTGAAAACGACGACCTGAAAAGCGTAATGCGCCAAATTTGCCGCTGGTATAATATTGATGTTGTTTATGAAGGCAATTTACCCCCCGAAAAATACTTTGGAGAAATATCAAGGAATAGCAGCCTTACCGAAGTCTTCAGAATACTTGAGCTCAACAACTTAAAATTCAACGTTGAAGGCAAAACAGTAAAAGTATCCTACGATAAATAAAAACATTTCCCTAAACCTTACACAATTTTAACGATTAACTAACTGATTTTTAAACTGATAAAACGATTTACATGATTAGATAACTACAATAAGCTCCCCATCATTAAAGACAAAAAAGGCCGGAAGCCTCTCACCGCTTCCGACCAAAAAAAGGTCAGGCAGCATCGATGTTACTCCGCGCTGCATTTTATTAACCCATTCCTATTCAAAAGTATGAAATTAACTTTTCTTTACGATCCCTTATGCACTATAGGGCCGGTAAAGTACAAACTCTTTTTAGTGATGAAACTCACTACTATTTTATTATTGGTTGGCGCTATGCACTTATCTGCAGCAAGTTACTCGCAAAATGTAACTATATCCAGAAAAAATGCAACCCTCGAAACCCTTTTTAAGGATATTAAACAACAAACCGGTTATTTGTTTTTTTATAACGGGCAAGTAAATATCACCGGTAAAACTAAAGACGTTGACCTTAAAGATGTTTCACTTGCTGATGCATTAAACACTTGTTTAACAAACTACAACCTCACCTATACCATTGTTAATAAAACAATTGTAATCAGGAACAAGATACCCGAGGAGGAGCCGGTAAAGCCTGTAGCAAAAAAAATAGAAGTAAGCGGCGTCGTTCTCGACTCGGCAAATAAAGCACCTTTACCGGGTGTAAGTATCGCACTCAAAAAAAGCAGGGCGTTCCTGGGTCAAACAAACGGCAACGGCGAATTTAAGGTAACCGCTGATGAAGGCGACATTTTAATACTTAGCTATATTGGCTATAATACAAAAGAAATTAAAGCGGCCGAAGGAAAACCAATTGTAATAAAACTGGGTCAAAAAGTTAGTTCTATCAATGATGTGGTGGTTACTGGCTATCAAATTATTAAAAAGGACAATTATACCGGTAGCGCCATAGTAGTTAAAGGAGAGGATCTGAAGCGGCTAAACCCTAATAATATTATGGAAAGTTTGGCATCGTTTGATCCTTCTTTCAGGATAGATCAAAATAACCTTTTAGGTTCAGACCCTAATGCCCTGCCTAAAATAAACGTAAGGGGTTCTACCACACTTCCTTCATTAAGCAAAAATCTTATTGATCGTAATAATCTTTCCAGTACCTATAACCTGCCTGCGTTTATTTTAGATGGCTTTGAGGTTTCACTTCAAAAAGTTACCGATCTTGATATAAACCGGATAGCGAGTATAACTATTTTAAAGGATGCTGCAGCTACAGCGGTTTACGGTTCAAGAGCAGCAAACGGTGTAATTGTAATTACTACCAAAGCTCCAATCCCGGGCAAACTACAACTATCATACAACTATGAGTTGAATATTACCGCGCCTGATCTTTCTGATTACCATGTTTTAAATGCAGCGCAGAAACTGCAATATGAAAGTTTGGCTGGTTTATATTCGGCAGCAAACAATACTGCTGAAAGCCAGGATGCCCTTGACCAGCAATATAGCGGCAAACTAAAAAACATAGTAGGTGGTGTAAATACCTATTGGTTATCGCAGCCATTAAGAAATACCTATGGCCAAAAGCATTCGCTTTACGCCGAGGGTGGTGACTCATCTTTCCGTTATGGAATTGATCTTCGTTACCAAACAAATCCCGGCGTAATGAAAGCGTCCGGTCGTAACCGGTACAGTGGCGGTATGAACTTTGTTTATAACCCCACCCGTAATCTGTTGTTTAAAAATGAAGTTACCATTACCCAGGTTGATGGCGAAAATTCAAAATATGGCAGCTTTACCGATTATGTAAAAATGGAGCCCTATTACCCGATAAAAGATGCATCGGGTAATTTAATAAGGGAAATTGCAAACTGGAGAATTGATACCCATATCAATGATCCGATATACGGGCAATACAGAAACGAACCGGTTTACAATCCATTATATGAAGCCAGTTTAGGCAATTTCGATCGTAACTCTTACCTGGAAATCATTGATGCTTTTTCAATGGATTGGAAAATCACATCGGGTTTACGCCTGATTGGTTTAATAAGTGTAAACGATAGTAAAAGCACTGCCGATAGATTTGTTTCTCCCTTCAGCAATTCATTTTTTAACGGCCCTGCAGACCAAATACAAAACAGGGGAAGTTATGCTTACAGTGTTAACAATTCGCTCACCTTTGATGGTAACGTAAGGTTTGTATACAACAAACAACTTGGCGAGCATTCCATCAACGCCGTATTGGGTACCAATATAACGTCATCAAAAAATGATTTTAAAGCATTTGAAGCAAGGGGCTTTTCAAATGATAAATTTACCAACATTGGCTTTGCGCGTACCTATACACCCGATGCTGCACCCGGCGGCGAAGTAACACGAAACAGGTTGGTAGGTTCATTATTTAATGCGAGTTACGCCTATAAAAACAAATACCTCATGGATGCTTCCTTCCGTTTGGATGGCTCATCGGCATTCGGTTCAAACAGCCGTTTCGCACCTTTTTGGGCCGGCGGTATAGGATGGAATATGCACAAAGAGAGCTTTATGGAAAACTTCTCTGCAATTTCAAGATTTAAGCTAACCGCTACAGCAGGTCTTACAGGTTCGGTAGATTTCCCACCCTCGTTGGCAAAAACAACTTATAATTATCAAACATCCAATTGGTATTCAACAGGAGTTGGCGCTATTGTTAATAACTACGGCAACGAAAATTTAAAATGGCAAAAAACCACCAATTATGATATGGGCCTTGAATTAGGCTTGTTTCATGATCGGGTTATGATTACGCCGCGGTATTACTATAAGTTAACCAAGGGTTTGGTTACCGATGTTAATATAGCGCCATCTACCGGTTTTGCTACCTATAAAGAAAACCTTGGCGATATGTCAAACAAAGGCTATGAACTTTACTTAACTGTTAATGCCTATAAATCAAAAGACTGGAATGTTAATTTAACAGGAAATTTTGCACACAATAAAAACACAATAGTTAAAATTTCAAACTCGTTAAAATCATACAACTACAATGTTGATACAGTACAGTCAAATGTAAAAAACAACCTGCAAGGCACACCACTGCTTCGTTTTAAAGAAGGGCAATCACTAAACGCAATCTATGCCGTAAAATCATTAGGTATCGATCCGCAAAGCGGCAAAGAGATCTATGTAAAAAAAGATGGCTCACTTACTTATGTATACGATGTAAATGACACCCAGCCGGTTGGCGATGCCACGCCTAAGGCCGAAGGTTATTTTGGAGGCAATGTTACCTATAAGCAATTTTTGGTAAGCTTTAGCTTTCATTACAAGTTTGGCGGCGATATGTATAACCAAACCCTGATTGACAGGGTTGAAAATGCTGACCCACGCTTTAATGTGGATAGCCGCGCTCTTACTCAACGTTGGCAAAAACCCGGCGATATTGCTTTATATAAGAATATAACTGATCTGGGTACTTCATATGCCACCTCGCGGTTTGTGGAAAAGGATAACCTGATTGAACTGAAATCAATTTACCTATCCTATGATTTGAAAAAGAGTTTTGCTAAAAAATTAGGCCTGCAATCTTTAAGAGCAGCAGTGACAGCTAATGACATATTCAGATCAGCCAGTGTTCAGGTTGAAAGAGGTATTGATTATCCTTATGCCCGCAGTTTAACATGCTCTTTACAAGCCACATTTTAATTAATACCGACATGAAGAAATATATATACATAATTGCAGCATTGATGGCATTTTCATCATGCAAAAAATTTCTGGATGTAAAGCCGGAGTCGCAGATAGATAGGGACCAGTTGTTTACTACCGAACAAGGATTTAAAGAAGCACTGAACGGAGTTTATACCTATTGCTCATCACAATCGCTGTATGGCGGTAACCTTACATTCAGCAACCTGGATATCCTTGCTCAAAACTACCAGTTTAATGATGTCATTAACCAGGATATAGCCAATTTTGATTATTCGCAGATCTGGGTAACCAACAAAAACAACGAAATATGGGCCTCGGGATACCGCGCCATAGCCAATTGTAATTATATACTTGATGCTATTGACGCTAAGAAAAGTATTTTTACCGATGATAACTACGCCATTATAAAAGGTGAGGCTTTAACTTTAAGGGCATACCTGCATTTTGATATGCTGCGTATGTTTGCCCCCTCTTTTAAAACTGGAGCAGGAGCAAAAGGCATACCTTATGTAACCTCTGTTAGCACCAAAAGCACTGCTTTTTCTACAGTGAGCGTCGCATTGGATAAAATCATTACAGATCTTAACCTGGCTAAAACATTACTTAAAAAAGACCCAATTGTTAACGGGGCATATATAGTGGGTTACCCAAGTGATCTTGTTAGTAACGAAACAAGCAATGCCGATCTTTTTTTTCAAAACAGGCGCCAAAGAATGAATTACTATGCAGTTTGTGGAGAACTGGCCCGCGCCTATTTGTATAAGAACGACGTGATAAACAGCCTGGCAAACGCACAGGAAGTAATTGAGTCGCAAAAATTCCCTTTTACAAATCCGGATAACTTTATTGAAAATGACAATACCAAAAAGGACCGTATATTTTATAAGGAGCTGATATTTTGCTGGTATATTGATACCAAAGATATCAATTTACAATTACAAAGGCAGTTCTCAAATACCCCTCCCCAATATAGTGGCACCATTGATCAAATCAATGATATTTATGAAAAAGCACAAGCTGGTTCAGAAGATCTGCGGTTAAAACAATGGTTTGTATCCACGGCATCAACAACAGGAGGAGGAGATCGTGCTGTGTTGCAAAAATACATCAACAATGCATTGCCTTTAAAAAACCTGCATCCACTGGTTGCACCCGCATTGCGCCTCAGCGAAATGTATTATATAGCTGCCGAATCAATTTTTGATACCAATCCAACAAAAGCGCTTGACTACTTCAATACCATCAGGGCTAACCGCGGGATAGGTTCATACATGGTGACCACCGTACCGGATAAAAAGACGTTTATTGATTTATTGGTAAAAGAGGCCCGAAAGGAGTTTTATGGAGAAAGCCAGATGTTTTATATGTACAAACGGTTAAACCATGATGTTACCATTTCCTCAACCTTATCCGAACCGGCATCAAATCAAATATTCGTATTTCCGCTACCGGTTGACGAATTAGCTTATAGAACCAATTAACTGTAACGAAAATGAAAAGAATTATATTTTCCGTTTTTATTGTTTGTACAGCAATATTAGGATGCAAAAAAGACGCCATACTTACCTACAACTCCACAGATAACATTTATCTGAATTATAGTAGGCCCGATAAACCAAACGGCGATGCCATCGTTTTTTCTTTTGCTTTTACGCAGGGTGTTGAAAAAGACACCATTTGGTTGCCTGTAGCAATTTCGGGCAAAAAAGTAAATCACGATAGAAAATTTGCCATGAATGTGGTAGACGGAGGCACAACCGCCGTACGTACACTGCATTTTGAACCGTTGAAACCCTTTTATATTATGCCGGCAGATTCCGGCACCACCAAAGTACCGGTTATCATTAAAAACATTGATACAGGTTTAACCAGCAAATCAGTTGTTTTAACTGTTCGTGTTTCTGGTGGGGTGGATTTTGGCAGCAGCCTGCCAGAAAATATCCGCACAAAAAGCATCATCTATTCAAACAGGCTCGAAGAACCGGATTGGTGGAAATATTGGGGGCAATTAGGTCCATACAACAGAACAAAGCACCAGCTTTTTCTGATCTCATCAGGATCCACATCGCTGGTAATACCCAACTCATCACCTAATTGGTATATGGAGATACCGAGAACGCTTTACTACATATCTAATATGCATGAGTTTGTTACCTATCCGTTTGATTGGGTTAAAAGTCACCCCGAAAAAGGATATGTTTTGGTAAAAAGGACTGATAATAGCGGCGACTATGGTTTTTACAATGTAAATGCCCCTACTAAAAAATTCCTGCTCAAATATTTCCCGGCGGCAGATAAGTATGTTTTTATTGATGAAAACAAAAATCAGATCAACATATAGTCATTCTTAAAAAAATAAGATCATGAAATTTAAAATATTCATTTTTATACTTTTTATCCTTGCTTCTTATGGATGTAAGAAGGACCTGGGTAACTACAACTACAACCCGCCATCTGAGCCTGTAGTTGTAAACTTTAAAGATAATACCTTTAACGCGCTGGTTGGTGATTCATTGATTCTGAGACCATATATTCAGATCGCCGGTGCTAGCCCGCTTAAAGATCTTTCTTATCAATGGGATATCAGTGTTGAAGAAGACGCCCGCACCGATACATACACCGGCTATCCGCTTAAATTTATTTATAACCTTAGCCCCAAACTGCGTACGGCAAAACTAACCATCACCGATAACAGGAACGGCATAAAATACTTTTACCCATTTAAAATACAGGGCGGAACGCAATTTTCTATAGGAACAACGGTATTGAGTGTTGATAATGGGGTAACTAAACTATCATTTGTTAAACCTGATGATAAAACAGTGCTTAGCAACCTGTACTTTAATTTAATGGGCGAGAATTTGCCTGCTAATGCGGTGCAACTATTTGCCAAGCCACTGGCTTACCAGGCCGGTTCGGTAGAAGATTACTGGGTTGTTTCACAGGATCCCATTAAAAACAGCGTTATTATCGACGGAAATACCATGCTCAAGAAAAGAGATTTTAAAGACCAGTTCTTTAATGCTCCCGCTAAAATTGTGCCCCAGTATTTTGAAGCTTCTCAAGGAATCCCTACAGGTGTAATTAATAACAAATTATACCTCAGCATTACTTCTACGGCTCCTTTCGCCCCCGATTTTGGAAAATTTTCAAATCCTCAATCCGGCAATTATACCTTATCAAAGTTTATAACCCGTACTTATAGCTACTTTTTTGGGTTCGATCCGCAAAAAAAGGCATTTATAACATTTGATTCGGGCGGTAACTATATGGGTGCCGATTATACGGTTACAGGAAACGCGTTTGATCCAAAAAACATAGGCACAAGCAACCTGGTATTTATGCAAACCGTACCCGGAATTTCCTACGCGTTTTTTAAACCCGAAGGAGGAGGAGATGTATTCGAGCTTTCGTTCAATGTTGATATGATGAATTATAACACCAGGTCAATAAAACCTATCTACAAGCGGGTATTTAAAGGAGCATCGTTAGTGCAAACAGATACCCAATGGCAGCAATCGGCGGTTGATATTATCTATTTCACATCTAATGATAAAATATATCGCTATAACCCGGTTAATGAGGATTTGAGAACGCTTGATGCCAACTTTGGTGGTAAAAAGGTGAGTATGATTCAATTAAGCGCAGATGGTAATACATTAACGGCAGGTATTGATGGAAGCCTGATTACGCTTGATGTAAGCGTTGGCAAAAATGGGGTGGTAACTAAAACAATCACGGGTATTCCGGGCGCACCAATAGGTGTTGTTATAAGGAAATAAATTACAACCAACAGAAAATCATGAAATTAAGTAAAATTGCAATAATATCCTTAGGGGTAATTGGAACCCTATTCTCTATATCCTGCAGCAAAACCAAAACCGTTGAAGGGCCCAAAGCAGAAGCGGCCGGGGCACCGCCCAAAACATGGAAAGAGCATTGGTTTACTCATGACCTTGTAGTATCCCGTGTTTTTTACGATGATAACCTGTCTCTCTATTACGATGAGGATGTGGATAAGTCAGTTATCTGGCCTCAAAAAACAATGTCGGATGTGTGGAGCTATGTTAAAAAAACATATGGAGCCTTCGGTGACTCATCACGGCTGTATGTAATTTTTCACCAGGGCAAATTAGGGGGCGGGCATCCGGCATCTTATTTTGATGAAAGCCATGATTACCGCAATACCATCGACTGTGGATTAGATAACTGGACATACCCAACCGGAGAACAAATTGGCGTGCCGATACATGAAACCGGGCATATTGTATGTGGCGCAAGTCATGGTGTTCAAGGTTCGCCATCAGATGTACTTTGGGGCGACAGTAAGTTCATGGAAATTTATAATTATGATGTGATGATGCACATTGGCAGGGAGGACGAAGCAGCAAGGATTTATGATCAGCTGCAGTCACAAACTGACATTTTCCCTCGTCCGGGATCAAAATGGTTTAAAAACTGGTTTTATCCTATCTATTCCCAATACGGCCATGCTGCGGTATTGAATAAATATTTTGAATTACTGGCTCAAAACTTTCCTAAGGTAAAAAACGCCCATGGCTATCAATACACCAGGGATTTAAACTATGGCGAGTTTGTACACTTCTGGAGTGGTGCAGCCGGCGTTAATCTTAAAGACCAGGCCACCCTTGCGTTTGGCTGGCCCGATGACTGGGATAAACAGTTTAAGCAAGCACAGATTGATTTTCCGAATGTGAAATACAAATAATTAAATCAGGTTTAGCAATTCATACTCAAACAATTGCTAAACCTACCTTATAAACTAAAATGAAAATGAAATCAATAAAAAGCATAATTATAGTATCATGTTTATTCTGCATTGCCTTGTTGAGCGCATGCCATAAAATTACCGATACTACCCCCACAATTAAAGGTGGCGGCGCTCCCCCTAAAACATGGCAGGAGCATTGGTTTGAGCATAACTCCTTACTAACAAGAGTTTTTTATAATGATGACCTTGCCCTTTACTATGATGATAAGGTAGATACAAAAGTTACCTGGCCAAATAAAGAGTTCACTAATGTTTGGCAATATGTAAAGAAAACCTATGGTGGCTTTGGCGATTCATCGAGATTATATGTGGTTTTGCACCAGGGCCTATATCCGGGCGAAGGGCACCCCGCATCTTATTTTGACGTGAGCCACGACTACCGGAACACACTTGATGTAGGAGCCGCAGACTGGACAAACATTAACGACAACCTGGGTGTACCCATCCATGAAATTGGCCACATTGTATGTGGTGCAAACAATGGAGTACAAGGTTCTCCGTCTGATGCCATTTGGGGCGATAGCAAGTTCATGGAGATCTTTATCTACGATGTACTGATGCATACCGGCCATACAGATGTGGCAGCCAATGTTTACCAGGAAATGAAAAATCAGGACCCTAACCTTCCTTTTCCGGGCAAAATATATCCAAATGTACGTTGGTTTGAAAACTGGTTTTATCCTATCTACAGCAAATACGGGCAGGCCGAAGTGTTAAGCAGGTATTTTGCTTTATTATCAAAAAACTTCCCCCAAACAAAAAACGCACTCGGCCATCAATACACCAGGGATTTAAAATTTGGTGAATTCATCCACTTTTGGAGCGGTGCTGCCGGGGTTAACCTAAAAGCCCAGGCTACCATTGCCTTTGGCTGGTCGATGGAGCGTGAGCAAGAGTTGAAAAATGCCCAGGAAGACTTCCCGAACGTAAAATACAACTACTAAATTTTAACCTTAACAACCAGGAAACCCTCGCCTTTGGATGGCCTGCATAGTTTAAGCAGGCCCCAAAATATTTCCTAAAATTAAAATACAATTAAACCGGGCTAAATCAACAGTCCCCTACTCATTATATTAAACCGAACTATCAGATATGAAACTTAAATTGTTAGCATTAGCTATACTTGCTCCGGCAATTGCCTCGGCACAAACGCCAAACTTTAGCCTTACGGGCAAAATAGGCACCCTTAATAAACCGGCCAAGGTTTATTTTGATTATATGGATAATGGCGTAAGTCATGAAGATTCGGCAGTGGTTGTCAACGGCACGTTTAAGTTCTCAGGAACCATTTCTGGTAACGTTACTACCCGCATAGCGCTTGATCATACCGGCGAAGGTAAACCGCACGCTATTTATGCACCTAACAATGATGCCATCTATATTTACTTTGGTAAAGAAAAAGTTCAGATCACTTCCAACGATTCGTTAAACAACGCCAAAATTACCGGCTCCAAAGTATATGATGAGTTCCAGGCGTATAACAAACAAATTGGTGGTACTATCATGGACCTTACGAAAGCCGTGAATATCGATTTTGCAAAAGGAACGCCAGAACAGCAAAAAGATACCGCTTATATAAAAGCAGTTGATACCCGCTACCGTAAAAACATAGCAGCCAGGAGCGAAAAGCAATTCCTGTTTGCAAAAAACAATCCTAACTCTTATTTCGGCCTGATAGCCTTATCAGAAGCCGCCGGTACAAGGGTTGATGCCGCTAAAATTGAGCCTGTATTTAATGCCCTTAATGCCAGCCTGCGCAATAGCGATATGGGTAAAGAACTGGCCGAACGCATTGCATCAGGAAGCCTGACAGCAATTGGAACAGCGGCGCCGGCATTTACCCAGAACGATGTAAACGGAAAACCCGTTTCGCTGGCCGATTTAAAAGGCAAAATTGTATTGGTTGAGTTTTGGGCAAGCTGGTGTGCGCCTTGCCGCGCCGGTAACCCTAACCTGGTAAAACAATACCAGCTTTACAAAGACAAAGGCTTTGAAATACTTTCTGTATCGCTTGATAATGTTAAAGATAAATGGGTAGCGGCTATAGAAAAAGATGGTTTGCCATGGCTTCACGTATCTGACTTAAAAGGTTGGAATAACGCTGTAGGCAGGCTATATGGCGTAAGAGCTGTACCTCAGAGCTTTTTGGTTGGCCGTGATGGAAAGATCATCGGTAATACCTTAAGGGATGAAACCCTTAACAAAAAGCTGGAAGAATTGATGAAAAACTAAAATCGTCTGTAATGAAAAAAATAACCGCACTTTTATTACTGTTCGTTGCCACCCACACGTTCGCCTTTAGTAAGGCGCGTGTGGTTGCTGCGGATAAAATCCCGCTGAAGGTATTGTATGTTGGGTACAACCCAGAAAAACCAATGCCTGCCAATGTGGTATACTACAGCACAACTGTGCCCGCGATTGAAAGGGCCTATAAAACCCGTATGGCCGATTTTAAAGCCTTTCTGGAAGCCCGGTTTACACAGGTTGAACTGATTGACGTAAGGGATTACAACCCGGCCATGTCTGACAAGGTGGACGTAACCATCATGGATGCCGGACCGGTAAAGTTGCCTGCAGATTTTAGTCGCCCGATGATTTTGATGCATGCTATGGCGCCAAATGTGGGTCTGCCTATTGGATTAAAGTTTGATTGGTATTGCCAATGCCTGGAAGATGACGCCTTGAATATCAATTTGAAGCATGAAATATTTAACTCGCCAAAAAAAGTAAATCTTACCCTGGTTAACAGACCAACGCCGGGTTCATTTTTTAATGGTTTCCAGGGGGCTAAAACACCCGGGCAAATGCCCATGTGGAAGGTGATTAAGGCCGATCCGTCATCAAAAGAACAATATATTATAGGGATGGTAGCGCACGGCGAAGGTTTTAATGACTCACCAGACGCTGAAGCTATTTCTGGTGGGGTATGCCTTAAAAATGCCGAGGCTGTGGCTTTAGGCAGGCAGGGCAACTACTTTATGTGGGGCTTTTCGGCTTCGCCGGATCATATGACGGATGAAGCGAAGGATGTATTTGTAAACACTGTTTGCTACATCAAAAAATACGACCACATGCTGCCCATCATGAAAAAGGTACAGATATCCACCCGCGATTGGATTGACGAAACCATATATCGCACCGATAAAGCGCTTTATGAAAAAGCCATCGTTTCCAGGCGTGAAGGGAATGCCCGCCTGCTAAAAATGCAACAGGATTTAAAAGACCGCAAAGCCAAGGGCGAAGATATTGGCCGCGGTAATGAAATGTTTTTAAAAATGCCTGTTACCAATGAGGTGGAAAGCTTTGAGAGTTATCTGCAATTTTGGGGAGGCAAGGATATGTTTGCCAAATTTGGTACCGATACCAAAGCTCATCACAAGTATTACAAGGACAATTATGAGTACTACTACCCGGTAGATGGGTACTCGCTGCAGGTTGATACCGATGCGCAAAAGCTGGGCGTATCAAACCGCAAAGTAGCAATACTGGAAAAATGCATCCAACTGTTGGAGAAAAATGACAATACTGAAGTGGCGCAAAGGCTATTGGAACGCTACACTACCGAAAAATTTACCACCGCTGCCGAATGGCGCAACTGGCTTACCAAAAATAAGGCTAACTTATTTTATACAGAGGCAGGCGGCTTTAAGTTTATGGTAAATACCTATCAAAATAAAACAGCGGCCATTAAGCCAGCAGTAGCCAAATCCAATAATGTGGCCAATGCCGAAGTACCAACACCCGCCGATCCTGTTATTGTAACAGCCAAACTGACTAATGAAAACCAGGCCGGTAAAATGAAGGTTGAAATTGACGCCAGCATTTTAAAAGGATGGCACATCTACGCTTATGTACCAGAAGGAAGTCCTTTTATATTAACAGAACCTATATTGGAATTGCCGGGTGATGTAAAAAACACTGCGGAGTGGCAAAGTTCTGCAGGTATCCCTTTTACCGGTGGCGAAGGCATGTTTGTATGGGAAGATAAAGCCAGCTTTAAAACCGAAATAAATACATCGGCCTTTAAAACCGGCGAAGTAATAAAATGCGGATTGTACTACCAGGTTTGTGATAACAACAAATGTTTTCCGCCCAAAAGAAAAATTGTTGAACTGCCTGTGTTATGATCAATCCCGTTAAATATCCAACCGGCGTAAAAACTAAGCTTCGGGCCTGGTTTTTACTTTTAGGCTTCTTTGCTATTACCGTAAAACCAGCAGCAGGGTTTACCGTAATAAAAGATACGATCATGCAAAATTCCAATTTGGTAAAAGGTAAACCACTGCCAGATTTTAACCTGCAAACGCCCGATGGTACAAGTATTAAATTATCATCATTGAAAGGGCATGTGGTATTGATTGATTTTTGGGCTTCATGGTGTATGCCATGCCGGGCAGCTATCCCCCACCTTAAAGAACTTTACAAAAAGTATCATGAAAAAGGATTCGAGATTTTGAGTGTTTCTATTGATCAAAACAGTAAAGCATGGAATAACGCCATGCAAAAGGAAGCCATGCCATGGCCTCATGCAATTGATAAATACGATGCCGGAAAAGATGCGTCGGCAGTAATGATAGCCTTCGGCATAACATCGGTTCCATTTGCTATTATGTTAGATAAAGAGGGCAAGGTGATGCAGGTTAACCCAATTGCGGCAGAAATAGATCAGCAGCTTTTGGAGGCATTTAAGCCATAAAAAAAATAATATTGCTGCCGTTTTAGGCAGTTAAAAGCAAGCGGCATTCCCGCTTGCTATAAAGAAGCTTTCATAAGCATTTAGTCAGTTTTAGTTTAGTTAATTGCAAGGCCGGCACGGTGTGCCGGCTTTTGTTTAAGAAAAAGAATAGTGCGGGGCAACCATGCATTTTTAAGTTATAGATGAATTATAATATGAAAACGATAAAAGTTAGGGTTTTATTAACATGCGCAGGCTTTGCCATAGCCTGTTCAATACCCGGTCAACAGGTCCTTGCGCAGGCTGTAAAAGCCAAACCAGCCAAACGTGCTTCGGAAAAACCTCTTCCGCTTGATGCCGAGGTAAGAACCGGGAAACTGCCAAATGGCTTTACCTATTACATCCGCCACAACCAGGAGCCCAGGAACCGGGTGACATTTTACCTGGCCAATAAAATAGGTTCTGTACTGGAAAATGAAGAGCAGCGCGGTCTTGCTCACTTTATGGAGCATATGAGCTTTAATGGTACAAAGCATTTTCCAAAAAGCGAACTGGTAAATTATCTGCAAAAATCAGGCGTTCGTTTCGGTGCCGATCTTAACGCTTATACTTCTTTTGATGAAACTGTTTACCAGTTGCCATTACCATCAGACAATCCCGAAATTTTAAAGAACGGCATCCAGATCATGCGCGACTGGGCACATGAAGCTACCCTTGATACCACAGAGATCAATAAAGAGCGTGGTGTTATTTTAGAAGAGAAACGCCTGGGTAAAGGCTCGCAGGAACGTATGCAACGCCAATACCTGCCGATGATGCTTAACCATTCGCGCTATTCTGTCAGGCTTCCAATCGGTACTGATGATGTGCTGAACAACTTCAAGCCGGAGGCAATTAACAGCTTTTATCATGACTGGTACCGCCCCAACCTGCAGGCTTTAATCGTTGTAGGAGATATCAATGTTGACCAGATGGAAAAAACTATCAAAGCAACATTTGGCGATCTTAAAAACCCTGCCCACGAAAAACCACGCACCCAGTACACCGTTCCGCTTACCGGGCAAAACCAGTTCATGTCTATCACAGATAAGGAAATGACCGTGACCGTTGCACAGGTAATGATGAAACAGCCCGGCTTAGTTTTAAAAACAGCCGGTGATTATCGCCAGAACATTATCCGCGGATTGTTTAACAGAATGATAGGTGCACGCTATGGCGAATTACAGCGCAAGGCCAATCCGCCATTTTTACAGGGCGGTAGCGATATAAGTGCATTTTTAGGTGGACTTGATACTTACACCATGTTTGTAGCTGCCAAACCGGGCGAACTGGAAAATGGATTTAAAGCCGTATGGCGCGAAACCGAAAGGATAAAGCGTTTTGGTTTTACACAAACCGAGCTTGACCGTGCCAAAACAAGCTATATGAGCGATATGGAATCGGCATTGAAAGAAAAAAACAAAACAAACTCTGATAGTTATGTAGGTGAATACCTGCAGTATTTTTTAAAGGGTTCGGCTTCACCGGGAATAAGCTACGAATATCAATTGGTGAAAAATGACCTGCCGGGCATCAGCATTACCGAAGTTAACCTGTTGGGCAAAACAGCTATCAAAAGCACCAACAGAGATATTATGCTTTTAGCTCCAGAAAAGGATAAAAACACTTTACCTGCCCAGGCAACCGTAACCCAATGGATTAAAGCAGTTGAAACCGAAAACCTGGTGCCTTATAATGATGAAGTAAGCAAGCAAGCACTTTTAGCAACAGCACCCGCTGGTGGCAAAATTGTAGCCGAAACAAAAGACGCGGCATTAAATACAACCACGCTTACATTAAGCAACGGCGTTAAAGTTATACTTAAACCAACCGACTTTAAAGATAACGAGATCCTGTTCACCGGATTTACACCGGGGGGCTCTTCTCTTTATACCGATGCCGATTTTCAGTCTGCAGCAAATGCTTCTGGTATTATTTCGTCATTTGGTGTAGGGAACTATAACCCTACCCAGCTTGAAAAATACTTAACAGGTAAACAGATCAACGTAAGTCCTTTTATAGGCGAGCGCACCCAGGGTATTAGCGGCAGCGCCACACCAAAGGATTTTGAAACAGCCCTGGAATTGTTATACGCTTATTATACCGAGCCAAGAAAAGATGCCGACCTGTTTAGCAGTATCATCACCCGTTCAAAAGCGGGCTTAGCTAACCGTGCAAATGACCCGAATGCCGTTTTCCAGGATACGGTTAGCGATGTATTGGGCAACCACAGCATTCGCCGCACCGGACCAACCATCGCCAAGATAAACCAGATTAATCTTGATCGCATGTATGCCATATACAAGGAGCGTTTTGCAGATGCATCGGCACTAACGCTTACCTTTGTAGGCAATTTTGATGCGGATAAGATAAAACCACTGCTTGAAAAATATATAGGCTCTCTGCCTGCCAAACATCTTGGTGAAGAAGCTAAAGACCTGGGCATCCATGCTCCCGAAGGGCTGATCACCAAAACAGTTTATAAAGGATCTGAGCCTAAAGCTACTGTTGATTTAGTTTGGACAGGCACCTTTGATTACAATCCATCATCAAAAGTAACGATGGATGCTTTAAAGGAAGCTTTGGAGATAAGATTACTGGAAAGGTTAAGAGAAGATGAAAGTGGCGTTTATGCCCCCGGCGTTTATATGAATATGGGTAAATATCCTACTTCCCGTTTTTCCATGATCGTGAATTTTGGTTGTGCCCCTAAAAATGTTGACAAACTAATCGCTTCTACATTAGATGAGATCAGCAAACTAAAATCATCGGGCCCACCACAGGTTAATATTGATAAATGGCGTGCCGAAAGCTTGCGTACGCAGGAAATAGCTGTCAGAACCAATAACTGGTGGCTTAACTATATCAACGGCCAAACATTGGATAAGGAAGATGTTCACCAACACGATAACTTTAACAAAGAGGTAAATAAGGTCAGCATCCAGGATATTAAAGATGCTGCATTGAAATATCTGAACGGTAAAAATTATATCCGCCTGGTGTTACTGCCAGAAGAAACTCCAGCGCCTTAAAATAGTCAGCTGCCAAAGCCTTAAAGCCCTTTAAATATTTATTTACAAATATTTAAAGGGCTTTTTTTATAAAGGATAACCAAAAACGACCTGTACTAATCAGCAAACCCTGGTGCTATCAACAAAATGTTACTATAGATAACTATTACTTAACCAATCTTTTATAAATTGGTGTAATATAAACAGCTGCGTATGCTAAACAACTTCCCCTTCTATCTCATTTTAATCATCATTATATTATTACTTATCATGCTGGGTAACAAAATAAAGGTTGCCTATCCTGTTATGCTGGTTTTGGCTGGCTTAGTTATCAGCTTTATTCCAGGCTTGCCAACTTTGCATATCGAGTCTGAACTTATATTTATTATATTTCTTCCGCCCTTATTGTATGATGCAGCATGGCATATTTCATGGAAAGAATTGTGGCGCTGGCGACGGGTTATCGGCAGCTTCGCTTTCCTCGTGGTATTTTTCACAGCACTCGCGGTGGCATTAACGGTTAACTATTTTATTCCCGGTTTTTCCCTGCCATTAGGTTTTTTGCTTGGGGGTATCGTTTCTCCGCCTGATGCGGTGAGCGCGGGGGCTATTTTAAAATTTGTAAAAGTACCCAGGCGTGTATCGTCTATCTTAGAAGGAGAAAGTCTGTTAAATGATGCATCATCCCTTATCATTTTCCGTTTTGCACTCATAGCTGTAGGCACCGGTAGTTTTGTGTGGCATGAAGCTGCAATAACCCTAGTGTGGATGCTAATTGGTGGCATAGGGATAGGCCTTATCATTGGCTATATTTTTATGAAATGCCATAAATATTTGCCAACCGATGCCAATATTGATATTGTGCTAACCCTTGTAACGCCTTACATCATGTATATAGCTGCCGAGGAGGCTCACAGTTCTGGAGTGTTGGCAGTAGTGAGCGGCGGTCTGTTTTTATCCAACCGCCGGCTGCTTTTCCTCAGCAGTACTTCGCGGCTGCATGGGCTCAACGTTTGGGAAAGCATCTGTTTTGTACTGAATGGTTTGGTGTTTATGTTTATCGGGCTAGATCTGCCCCAAATTACGGCCGGGCTTGATGGGGTGAGCATCACTACTGCCATTGGCTATGGCATTTTAGTTACTGTAGTTTTAATAGTGGCGAGAATTTTATCTTCCATCGCGGCAGTTCTTGTCACCCTGATTGCCCGAAACTTTATTACGGTTGCTGATGCCAACCCTGGCTTTAAACTCCCGTTTCTTATGGGCTGGTCGGGAATGCGCGGGGTGGTTTCCCTGGCCGCCGCTTTATCCATACCGGTATACCTGGCCGATGGATCAGCTTTCCCACAGCGCAACCTCATCCTCTTCATTACTTTTATAGTGATACTGGCAACATTACTGCTGCAGGGATTAACATTGCCCTATATCATCAGAAAACTGAATTTAGCCGACCCTGATCATGTTGCACCACAGGAAGAAGTCTACAACGATTTAAAAAAGCAACTGGCCCGGCATGCGCTGCAACATTTAACAACCAACTATAGCCAGCAGTTAAACAGGCAACCTGTGCTTCAGCAAATCGCCAGCAAATGGCAGGTAAGTGATCACTCTACTGATGGTGTACTGATGACTGAAGAATCAAGGGCGATATATCTTGACTTGCTGAACCTGCAAAGGAAATGGCTTATCAGTAAAAATAAAGCCGATGGTGATATTGATGAGGAAATTATAAGAAAACACTTGCTATTCCTTGATCTGGAAGAAGAAAAGCTACAATTCATTTAGCCCAACTGCTGCTTTAATGAAAACTTTGAGATATGCGTCAATCAAAAAACCGTGATAAATGTCAACGTCAAATTGTGTCATATAGCTTCGTTTTAGGTACCCATTAGTACCCACTTTTGTTCAGGCACTTTGATAGATAAGTGCTGAGATTTTGAACAAAAAAAACAAAGTATATGAAAACTTCATTGAACAGTAAAACAGACCCCATCTATTACCAGGAGGCCGGCACATTGGCCAAATTGATCCGCACAAAGCAAATATCTTCGGTAGAAGTTGTGCAGGCCCACCTTGACCGTGTTGCAGAAATTAACCCCAGGATAAACGGTGTTGTTACCCTAATGGGCGAACAAGCACTCAAAGCAGCCGCTATTGCAGATAAAGCAGTAAGCAACGGCGACGAATTAGGCCCGCTTCACGGTGTGCCATTTTCAATCAAAGACGCTATTGATACCGCCGGTATACCAACCAGCCGTGGCTCAAAGATATTTGAAGGTTTTATTCCCGAAAAAGATGCTACCGTGGTTACCCGCATGAAAAACGCCGGGGCGATTCCTTTAATGAAAACCAATCTCCCTGAATTTTCGGCTCACTGGGAATCTGATAACCTGGTTACCGGCCGCTCTCTTAACCCATGGAACCCTGATCGTACGCCGGGTGGATCAAGCGGTGGTGAATCTGCCGTGATCGCAGCAGGCCTTTCCCCTATTGGATTGGGCAGCGATGTGGCTATATCTGTTCGCGGCCCGGCTGCTTTTACAGGTATTGCCGCATTAAAAGCAACCCACGGCCGGGTACCTTATACCGGTCACTTCCCAACGGCGTTAAGCAGATTTTGGCATATTGGCGCAATGGCCCGTACCGTTAAAGATGTTGCCCTGGGTTATTCAATCATTAACGGAGCGGATGGAATTGACGGGTATAGTATTTTTGCAAAAGATGCCGCACCCGCCAGTTTCAGGATCCCGGGTCAAAAGATCCGTGTGGGATGGGTATCGGATACCGCTTTCGGACCGGTTGATCCCGAGATTACAGCGGCCATTAAAGCAACTGCAAAACTGCTTAAAGATGCCGGTTGCGATGTAGAGGAAGTACGCCTGCCTTTTATGGAAAACACTGACTGGCTTACCCCCTACTTTAATTTAATTTATGGCGAGCTGGTACCGTATATGGAACAGTTCACCAAAGGCCGTGAATCTGAGCTGCATTTTATTGGTAAGGCTACCATGGATTACCCCCTGCTTTCAGCAACCGACTATGTTAAAGCCGAAGCGAAGATAGAAGAGCTAAAAAGCCATTTTGCAAATTACTTTGTGCAGTATGATATATTACTATGCCCCGTTAACCCCATGACTGCTACCCCGCATGGCTTGCAGGAATATGTTGTAGATGGAAAAACTGTTTCAGCATACCATGTGATGGCCGCAACAGCGCCTTTCAACGCTACCGGGCTGCCTGCACTTTCAGTGCCCGTAACCTTAAGTTCAGAAAAATTGCCAATCAACATTCAGCTTGTTGCCCGGTGGTTTGATGAAGCAACGATTCTTGAACTTGGCGAAAAGATACAGACAGGTAGTGATGCTTATGGCACACACCCTATTGCTTAATATAAAAAATTGATTTGTATCAAAGAACCTTTTGGATGCCTCCAAAAGGTTCTTTTTATTTATGCTTGGTAAACTCTTTCCTTATCCTGCTTAACGTTTCTCTGGAAATACCAAGGTACGAGGCTACCATATGCAAAGGAACGCGGTTAAATACACTGGGATAGGTTTTTTGAAACTCGGTATATTTTTCTTCGGCAGAATAGCTGATCAATGAAAAAATCCTGCGTTGACTTGCTTCATATCCTCTTGCCAAAAGCTGTTCGGTAAATAACTTCAGCGCCGGAATAGCCGACATTAAGGCTTCCCATTTTTCTTTATCCCATATAATAACGGTACTGCCTGCTAATGCTTCAATATTATACTCAGATGGCTTTTCGTTATTATAGCTTTCCTGGTCGCTGATCCACCAGTTATCTACCCCGAACCTCAAGGTATGGTCTGTTCCATCTTCTCCAAACCGATAAAGCCGGAAACATCCGCTCGCTATAAAACAGTTGATACGCCATATTTCTCCTTCGTGCAAAATTGACTGCCATTTGCGCAGTTTTCTCTCGATACTGGCGGCACGGATCAATTCCAGATCCTCATCTGAAATTTGAATTTTCTGACGTAGGTATTCTTCAAAAACCTTGAACATATTATAACAAATCTAACAAATTGCGCCAATTTATTCCTGCAGTCAGGGACATGCTTCATTTTGCCCCCTGAAGTGCTTATTAAATTTTAATAGGTTAATGTTCACAAATAATTGCATAGTTGAGTTTCCTCAAAAATTAAATATCTATTTCCTTAGGTAAGCTATTTTTTAATATTTTTGCCGCCCTTCAAATTTCTATTGTTTTATCCCCTTGGTATGAAGAAGTTTTTATACGGAATTGATTTTGGAACAACCAACTCGGCGTTGGCTATTTACGATGAAGAAACGAAAGAAATACATAGCACCATTATTATTCCTTCGCTCATTTATTTCTATCATCAGTTCAGTGCAGCAAATGCTAAAAACTATGTTGTAGGCGAAGAGGCCATCACAGCCTATCTTAATGATGGCATGAAAGGGCGCTTTATCAAGTCTATTAAACAAATATTATCAAGGAGCAGTTTCACAGAAACCCGTATTCACAATAAGAGGTATAGTGCTTCAGATCTTGTGGCTATCATTTTAAAGGAGCTGAAAGAACGTGCAGATCAATTGACCGGGCAAGACTGCCGAAAAGCAGTAATTGGCAGGCCTGTTTTTTTTGACGACCACGACGTGCAAAAAGATACGTTAGCGCAGAAGCGACTAAATAAAGCAGCAGAAATAGCCGGTTTTGAGGAAGTCCGTTTTCAATTTGAGCCTATCGGAGCCGCCTTCGCTTATGAAAAAAGTTTGGTAAAAAAGGAAAATGTATTGGTGGCCGATCTGGGCGGAGGCACCACAGATTTTACTTATTTAGTGCTTGACCCTGAAAAAGTTGGAAGCAAAGACAGGAAGAAAGACATGATGGCCAATGGTGGGATTTATATAGGTGGAGATAGCTTCGATTCTGCTTTTATGTGGGAGAAAGGTACGCCATACTTCGGCAAAAACACCCAATATGAAGCCACTCCTGGTAAGGTATTAACTGTGCCAAAATCACTTTTCGCCAACATTTGTTCCTGGGAACAAATGAATTTTTTTAATGGTCTGCGCATTAAAAAAGACATGGAAGATTACTATTATTTTTCTGGCAATGACCCGCAGTTTAAAAATCTAATCACGCTTATCGACAATAATTTGGGCTATTCGGTATTTCAATCCATCGAAAAAACAAAGATCACGCTTACCAATGCAAATACGGCGATGTTTAGCTATCAGAAAATGGACATCGAAATTAATGAGGAAATACCCTTGCCGGATTATGAAGAGATTATTGCTAAAGATGTGGATAGAATTGCAAACTACCTGGACGAGTTTATGCTTCAAAATGGTATCGAGCCCCAAAATATAGATAGCCTTTTTTTAACTGGCGGTACTTCCATGGTGGGCAGCATTCAAAAGCTCTTTAAAAACAGATTTCCTCATGTTAACCTAAATTCGGGAGATAACTTCAAAAGTGTGGCCAAAGGTTTAGCATACAGTGGTTACCTGTTTGAGGATTGATTTATTTGTTAAATACGAGCGCTAACATTATTCGTAATATATCTTATTCAGCCTTTTTATTTTCAATACGCTTCCTGATCCTACTCAGTGAAGGGTTTGTGATGCCGAGGTAAGACGAGATGTGATAAGCCGGGATACGCTCAACAATATCCGGATGTTCTTCCAACAACCTGATATAGCGTTGTTCATGAGAGAAAAAAATAAATTCTTCTGTGCGCGTTTGCGCAATATTAAAGAATAATTCGGCCAGCAACCTGCCGAATTTCCCCCAGTTAGGGTGCGTTTCATAAAGGCTGTTAAGGTCCTTATAGGAAATGAAAAAAATTTCCGAATCTTCCATCGCTTCAATAAAATACCAACAGGGGTTGCGTGATACGAAGCTTCTGAAAGAAACGACAAATTGATTTTCCGAGAAAAAAAATATGTTCTTATCTTCTTTTGTATTAGGGTCACGGTATTAAATCCGGAATATGCCTTTAACTATCAATCCAAGGTCATTGCAAACCATACTCTGCATGTTGAAAAAGTCCCCTTTATTTATTTTCCGCGCTTTCCAAAATGGCTGGCTATCGCTAATGTCTTTATCGTTCAACGAGGCAAAATCCCTCAGATGCTGAAAGACGATATCGTTTCTATCGGTCATTTGATCATACATAAATAGTTAGCGGCGCTAAACAATCCCTCAAATATAATCTGAATATAACATAAGCATTTTCACTTAAGTGAAAATTTACCACCACAGTAAAACTGTAATTGTACGGTAATGTTTATCAGCATTTTAACTTAAGTGAAAAATGTGTCAGGTAATACTGGAGAACTTTGAAATAACAAAACATTTAAAATTTTAATTATGACATCAAATTCTCAATCTAATGCAGTAGTTGGCGAGCAGGCCGTTGAAACTGCCAGATCTTTACGCAAGCTTTATTTCACCCGTGCTGCCTTTTCGGTAGTCTGGGTGGTGCTTATCGCCCTTTTTGCAAAAACATCTATGGGGATTGCCAGCGTTTTACTCATTATTTATCCGGCCTGGGATGTAGTGGGCACATTCCTCGATATCCGCGCTAATCACACCAGCCCGTCTAAAACACCACAATATGTAAATGCTGTAATCAGTGGCATCACTACTGTAACTGTAGGTATCGCTTTGCAGAAAGGCGTTCCTGAAGCGTTGATAGTTTTCGGTGCCTGGGCAATTGGAACAGGATTGATCCAACTGATCTTAGGATTGCGCCGCAGAAAATTTTTAGGCGGGCAATGGCCAATGATCATCAGCGGTGGCCAGTCCATAATCGGCGGCACTTCTTTTATCCTACTGGCACACGACCCTACAAAGGGAATTACCAGTCTGGGTGGGTATGCCGCATTTGGCGCCTTTTATTACTTGCTTGCTGCATTTCGTTTGTCTAAGACAGTTAATCGCAGTACCGCAACAGCCTAAGTAAATATCAAGAAACTGAAAGTTATTGATATAGCCCCGTATTAGTCAAAAAAGTGAAATCTCCATATTAAAATGGAAATCATATCGCATCGAAAGGTTTTTGCTTTTTATTGCATTATATTCTGTGTCGTCACATAATATGTTGAAGAACTTCGTTCTGTTGAAATGATTCAAGCCATCTTGGAAATGTGCTAATCCTTCCTTGTTTTGTATAAATCATAGTAGGATGATGCCAATACCTTTGTTATCAACAATTAACAAAGAAAAGATGTCAAAAATAATTTTAATAACCGGCGCCTCACGTGGCTTTGGTAAAATTTGGGCTAAAGCCCTTTTAGAACGCGGCGATAAGGTTGCTGCAACTGCCAGGAATACTGAAGATTTAAATGACCTGGTGCAGGCTTATGGCGACGCAGTGCTTCCTATTCAACTAGATGTAAATAACCGCGACGCTTGTTTTGCTGCGGTAAACAAAGTAAAGCAACACTTCGGCCGCATTGATGTATTGATAAATAATGCAGGTTTTGGCTTATTTGGTGCTATTGAGGAAACAAGTCAAGAACAAGCCCGCGCCCAAATGGAAACCAACTTTTTTGGGTTGCTTTGGGTAACCCAGGCTATTGTTCCAATCATGCGGGAACAAAAAGGTGGGCACATTATTCAGGTATCCAGCTTTTTGGGACTGGTAAGTTTACCGGTATTGGGTTTATATAATGCATCGAAATATGCGGTTAATGGTTTAAGCGAAACGCTTGCTACCGAAGTAAAAAGTTTCGGCATAAACGTGAGTTTAATTGAACCAAATGGTTTCTCAACGGATTGGGCAGGTGCTTCCGCTTTCCAAACAGAGGCCAACGAAGCGTATGCACCGGTTAAAAAAGCGTTTTTTGATGCCGCCACTCCAGATAGCTGGGGTAAACCAGAAACAACCGCTAAGGCTGTGCTGGCATTAATTGACAGTGCAAACCCACCACTGCATTTTCTATTGGGTAAAGTTGCCTATCCTGCGGTTAAGCAGGTTTATGCAGCACGACTGGCAGAATTTGAAGAATGGAAAGACGTATCTGCTGAGGCTCACGGTCATTAATAAATCATTTAAAATCTTAAACCACAATCTGCCCAGCGTTATTGCGTAGATTGTGGTTTATTAGTATTACCGAAGATGAAGCACTATAAAAGTTTAATTGAATTGCATAAAGATAACGGCTTTCCGCCACCGGAACATCCGCTATTTAGTATATACCAATGTAACCATGCTTGCTCCATTGGCGACCGGGAATTTACCAGCGACTTTTATATGATTGGCTTTAAAAAGATCATCTCGGGCGTTATCCTGTATGGCCGCACCAAATACGACCACCAATTTGGATCAATGATGTTTTTTAAACCACGGCAGGTTATCGAAATGAAAAACCTTGAAATGGATGAAGACGGATTTCTGATGTTTATTCACGAGGATTTTTTAAATGGGCATACGTTACACAACGATATTAAAAAGTATCACTATTTTGATTACGAAACTAACGAAGCCTTGCACTTATCTCCCAGTGAAGAAATAACAACCTGGGATCTTTATCGTAAAATTGAAACAGAATATCAAAACAATCAGGATGAATACAGTCGCGAATTGATCTTGGCTAATGTAGATACGATGCTGAAATACAGCCAGCGCTTTTACAAAAGACAGTTCATCAACCGCGCGGAGATTTCGGGCAAAACGGTAACTAAATTTAACGAGGAGATAGACAGGTATGTGGCAAGTGGCCTATTAGAAACCAAAGGCTTGCCATCTGTACAAGATATGGCCGAAAGGCTTAATATATCCGCCGGCTATTTAACTGATGTTTTAAAACAGGAAAGCGGCAAAACCGCGCTGGAGCATATCCACATCTACTTAATATCTGAAGCTAAAAATAAGCTTAAGGGTGAAGATAAGTCCGTTTCAGAGATAGCCTATGGCTTAGGTTTTGAAAACCTTTCCTATTTTTCCCGCTTATTTAAAAAGGAAGTAGGCATCAGCCCAAATCTGTTTAAAAAGCAATTACTTAATTAAGCGATCCAGGCCTTGCATTGGCCTCAGAATCCTGAAGCTGAGCGATGTCTCCCATTTTCTTTTACTTGTAATAGGGCGATATCAGTAAATATACGATTACGCCGGTTAAGCTCACATACAACCAGATGGGCATGGCCCAGCGGGTGATTTTTTTATGCAAAGCTACCTCCATATTTAAACCCCGCCCTATTGATATCAGCGCCAAAGGAACTGTAATTACAGCCAATATAATATGGGTGATCAATATTAGATAGTAAACGTATTTTACAATACCAGCTCCCCCGAATTTAGTGGATGGCGTGGTAAAATGATAGAGCAGATAAGACAATAAAAATATCGAAGTACACAAAAACGCCGCGAGGATAAAATTGCGGTGCCTTTGAATATTCCTTTGCCTGATAGCAAAAAGCGCCAGCAAAAGAAAGATGAACGTAGCTCCGTTCATTACCGCGTTCAATAAGGGTAAAAATGAAAAATCATGCCCTTTAAAATTTTCTTTATTGGGCAGAAAAAAGGCGAATATGATCAACCCGTTTATGCCTAAAGTTAAAGCCCATATCAGGGGTTTATAATTTTTGGCTCTGGATGTTGTGTGTTTATTCAAAATAGATTCCATATTCCGTCGAAATTTAAAAAGGTCTGAAATTTGGCCGGCTGATCAGTGGTGAAAACGACCAGGGCACCGAGCTCAAAATAACCAGCAGGGCTACCGTAAACCATATAGCCATTGTTTTGAACTTTTCATGGTCAGTTGTTTTTCGTTTGGCTTTGGCAGAGCCGATAGTGACGATGGTTATTCCTATGAGCATCATGGTGATATGTTCCATGCCAAAAAAACGGATTGCCCGTTCATGCATGGCTGTGCTAAAGTGACTTAAGAAATAAGCCACTATAGGACTGATGAAATAAAGCCAAAGGCCCAAAACAAGCTGGATATGGGCAATGGTGGCCGTCCAATGCCTTATAGCATTATCCACACGGGTAAAACGCTTTTTCGAAAGCCAGCCGTAGTAAGCAAAAAAAATTGCCGATAGTAAACTGGTTAACACCAGCCAGCGAACCAAAGAATGCAGTGCTAATAAAGTTGGGTACATTTCTATTATTGATTATGATTCATCCACGCAGTGAAGGTAAAATAAAACATACCATTTAGTATGTTTTTTAGATAAAAAATTATTTCAGGGTATTCAGATAATTTTTCAACTCTTTTAAATAAGACAAATAAACCGTTTTGTTATTCTCCAATTTCCCAAAATTGCGGATGCCCCAATAGCCGGATACAACAAACAATGTGACTTGCATCGCGTTCACATCCTTGCGTACAATGCCATTTTGCTGTCCTTTTTCAATAGCGGCTATCATCGCTTTCGTCCATTCCTGGGTGAGCTCAGCCAGCGCTTTGCTAAAGTCAATATTCCAGGGCGTCATTTCCTGCGTAAAATTGGCCACCGGGCAACCGTATTCCGCTTTCAAAAACTCATTTTTCAGGAGCAGATCATACATGAGATTGTAAATAACTACTATCGGATCCTGCTCTTTTTGCAATGGTTCAAGAAAACTGGTGGCGAGCGTAGGCTTCAAAATTTCGTTGATAATGGCCAGCCCCATCTCCTCCTTGTTTTTGAAATGGTAAAAGAAGGCACCTTTGGTTACCTGTGTAGTGGCAATAATGTGATCAATACTGGTAGTCTGATAACCGTTGATGTAGATTAGTTCAAAAGCCTTTTGTAGAATATTTAACCGGGTTGCCGCTGCTTTTTTCATAAAAGATACTGGTTAGTATTTTTACAAAGGACGTAAAATTTTAGGTATGCAAAGCAACATCAACCGTATTGGTCGAAAAGAGGCACTTAACCATTTTTTAAATGATCCAAGAAAAAAGGGAGAGCGGGGATCACGGAATACAACAGATATAATAGTTCAGTAAATGTCACTATCCCAGCGGTTAAGTTAAAACCGCACAACCCGTGTTCGTTTTTATTACAGTCACCTTTTTCAACAATATATAATAACTTATCTTTCAATCAATTGCGAAATTGGAATGGGTATTGAGCCTGATCAGGCGGTTTGAAGAATTATCTGTTCCATATTAACATTTACGACATCTTCTTTGGAGGGTTTATATTCATCGGACTGACTTTTGCGATGTTGCTATGGTTTGTAAAAGGACCGTCCCGAAATGCAAACCGCTTTCTTAGTCTTATCCTGGTAAATGTTGCCTTACAGATGCTTTGGATAATATGCATTGATATCCGGCTGGAAAACTACATTCTGAATTGGAATCGGCTACCCCTGCAATTTTCGCTGGCACTCGGCCCTCTGATTTTCTTTTATGTACTTAAAATAACCCAGGCGGATTATAAATTCCACCACAAGGACCTGCTGCATTTTATTCCGTTGCTACTGCAACTCGGTGCCCACGCACTGGAAGTTGAGGAAAGTTTAAGAACAGGTGCTGCAACTTATCATACACAAACCTTTCAGCAATTGAGCCCCGTGTTAGAAGTACTGGCGTTTAGCTCGGTTATTATCTACCTGTATGCATCCCACCGGTTGATAGAAAGTTTTTACCGGCGACTAAATTTCATCGGAGGCGACCGGCACCGAATGGAATTGCGATGGCTGGATAACCTATTGACAGTTTTCGCGATGTTTTGGCTATTATGGATCCCCTTTGCAGCAACAGATCTTCTTTACTATCATCAATTGAACATACATGTTTATTATCCTTTATATCTGCTTTTAGCGGCGTTGATCATCCGAATGGCGGTCGTGGCGTTTTTAAGGCCGCAAGCTTTTATGCCGGTCGAAACACCGTCGTATCCAAAACCATCGCCACCCGCAGAACTGAGACAAAAAGGGATTTGGCTAAAGAAAGCCATAGCTTCAGGTTTGTATTACCTTGATCCCGAACTCAATTTACGTTCGCTGGCCGAAAAGCTTCAAGTTCATCCTAATGAATTATCCAAAATCATCAATATAGCACTCAAAAAAAGCTTTAGTGATTTCATCAATGAATATCGTGTGGTGGAGGCAGCACGAAAAATGCAGGACTCTGCATATGACAGGATAACGCTGTTGGGCATTGCCTTTGAATCCGGGTTCAACTCCAAAAGCACTTTTCACCGCATTTTTAAGGAGTTGACCGGTAAAAGCCCTGCGGAATATAAAACAAGTCTGAAAAAAGAGTTCCCAGGTTATAATTTGAGACCTTATTCTGCACACGTAGCGATAACTTCGGGTCACAATGTCATTCCAACATGGTCTTGTGAGAAATTAAACCGCAATTATATGTTTCGTAACTATTTGAAAATCGCCTGGCGCAACACGCTACACAACAAGGTTTACAGCACACTGAATATTGTCGGTCTGGCAGCCGGTATGGCGGTGGCGCTCCTGATCGGTTTATGGGTGACAAACCAATATTCCTATGATCGTTTTCTGCCCGGCTATACGCAGTTATACCAGGTTGAGATGAACCTGACCTCGCAGCACAACGGCACCAGTACCCAAACTTCCATAGCTCTGCCACTCACTGATGTTTTAAAGAAAGAGATTCCCGGCATACAGTACGTTGCTGAAGCTGACAACATAGGCCGGATGAACCACAACCTGTTGATCGGCGATAAAAAGCTATACCTGAGCGGTGGTGCAGCAGCCCAGGAATTCTTTAAAATATTTCGATATCCCTTTATAAAAGGCAATGCCAATTCAGCTTTAAAGGATATCTATTCTATTGTTTTAACAGAATCGACCGCAAAAGCTTTGTTTGGTGATGTCGATCCGATGGGAAAATATGTGCGGTTCGACAATGTACAGAACCTCAGGGTTACCGGGGTTATTAAGGATATCCCAAAAAACGCAACACTGCAATTTAATTACCTTACTCCTTTTGCTTACACAGAAGCTACCCAGGACTGGATACGGGTTGCACGTACCAAATGGACCTACAATTCATTTTCTGCCTATGTGGCGCTGGAGCCCGGTGTGACCTATGCGCAAATTGCCCCGAAAATAAGGGACATTGTTTATAAAAGTAGTCCGGAGATGCGGTCTTTAAAGCCCGAGGTATTTATGCATCCGGTGAAAGATTGGCATTTAATTACCGATTTCAAAAACGGGAAGCCCGTTGGCGGCTTTGTGGAATACGTGCGTTTGTTCAGTATCATAGGCATGCTGGTATTAGCAATAGCTTGTATCAATTTCATGAACCTTACAACAGCAAGGTCTGAGAAACGGGCACGGGAAGTTGGTGTTCGCAAAGCTATTGGCTCAGCGCGCATCCACCTCATTTTCCAGTTCTTAACAGAGTCTGTTCTGGTCACATTTTTATCATTCCTGCTGTGTTTACTTTTTGTTCAGCTGGCTGTGCCATCGTTCAACACATTAACCGGTTCCTTTATCAGTATCCCGTATGACCGTATCGGCTTTTGGTGCATCATGATCGCTTTTATACTGGCCACTGGTTTAATAGCCGGAAGCAGGCCGGCGTTTTACCTATCCTCATTAAGCCCCGTTAAAGTACTGAAAGGTACCATCCAGGTAGGCAAGTGGGCCTCGCTGCCCCGAAAAGTATTGGTAGTGATACAGTTTACCTGTTCTATCGCATTGATCATAAGTACCGTAATTGTTTACCAGCAGATACAATATGTTAAAAGCCGACCGACGGGCTACAGCGCCGACAGGCTGATGATGACAGATATGAACGGCGACCTTTACCAGCATTATGATGCCTTAAGAAATGACCTGCTGTCATCAGGCCTTGTAGAGAGCGTGGCGTCGTCTACGTCGCCTGCAACGCAAGTTTACAGTCATTTTTCATTGCAGAAATGGCCGGGTAAAAATGCCGGGGACGAAGAGGTAAATATTGGCGCCATATGGGTGTCAAAAGAATATTTTCAAACCCTGGGGATGACCATGGCAGCCGGGCGCAATTTTTCAGGTGATGTAAAAAGTGATTCGCTGAATGTGATTGTTAATGAAGCCACGGTCAGGCGCATCGGTTTAAAAAACCCGGTTAATCAAATGATATCATGGAACGGAAGCAACAAACCAGTACGGATCATCGGTGTGGTAAAGGATGCTTTAATGGAATCGCCCTATAGCCCTGTGGCGCCTGCCATTTTCGGCCATAATCCAAGCGGGTTTGTGATCACCTACCGCTTGCCGAAAAAAGCTGATACCCATACTGTGATAGAAAAAATCGGGAAGCTGTTTGAAAAATATAACCCTACTTTTCCTTACATGTACAAGTTTGTAAATGATGAATATGAGCACAAATTTAACCTGGAAGTATTGATAGGCAAATTGGCAGGCGTATTTGCCGGCCTGGCTATATTTATATCCTGCCTCGGCCTGTTTGGGCTTGCCGCTTACGTTGCAGAACAGCGCACTAAAGAGATAGGCATTCGCAAAGTATTAGGCGCATCCATAGCACAGGTTTGGATGTTGTTATCGCGTGATTTGTGCTGCTGGTTATGATCAGCTGCGCCATCGCTTCGCCGCTTGCGCTCTATTTTTTAACATACTGGCTCAATAAATATGAATATCACATCCTCCTCGGTCCGGGAGTATTTATCGCGTCGGGTATAGCGGCTATTATCATTACCCTGTTTACCATCAGTTTCCAGGCAATAAAAGCGGCGCTGGCAAACCCGGTAAAGAGCTTAAGGAGCGAGTGATCGATTTCATTTGACTAAGCGTATAGTTAACTAGCTATTAATCGATTTAATTACTCTTGCCGGGATTCCGCCAACAACAGTATTGTCAGGAACGTCTTTAGATACCACTGCACCTGCGGCTACGATGGAATTTTCACCTACAGTAACTCCGGGCAGTATAGTACAATTTGCTCCCAGCCAGGCATTTCTTTTAATAAGGATTGGCTTAGTAATTAATGCCCGCCTGTCAGTTGGGTCAGTAGGATGATTTTCGGTAACCAGGTTAACCCTTGGCCCAATGAGCACATGGTCTTCGATAGTTATCCCTCCCATATCGAGGAATGAGCAGGCGTGGTTGATAAAAACATTTTTGCCTATGCTAATGAACTTGCCGAAATTGGTATAGAAAGGTGCAAATACAGTTGTAGTCTCGTCTATATAGTTACCCGTAATCTCGGTAAGTAACTGGCGTATTTGCTGGGTATCCGCTGCGGAATTAAGTTGAGCAGAAAGGCGTATAGTACGGTTTACAATTTCATCGATCTTCGGAAATTCAGGATCACTTAACCGAATCAGCTCACCTGATCTTAGTCTTGTAAAAATTGTTGGTTGTTCCATTGATAATTTATTTAGCAAATAAGAAATTGGTGGCAAAATTCTAAGATACAAAGTTCGGGACAGATGGCCATAACCTCGTTATACAGGTTACTGTTTTATTTACCAGTTTTACTGGCACTCTCGCAGAGGTGTAAAGCAAATGGCTCTCTACGTACTGCCTGCTTAACTTAGGGGTTCAATTCACTTAATACTACCCTTCAATGACACATGGAGTCGTTTTTTGAAGTAGTCACAGGCTACAGCATAATAATCTGAACCTTCCGCCGCCAGCAGCAAAAAAATAAAAAAAAATTTGCGCAGTTGATTAACTGCATTTATATTTGCAGTCAATCAACTGCAAGTTAATATGAGACGAGATGTTTTCCAAGCCATTGCCGACCCTACGCGCAGGGCTATTTTAGGTTTGCTGGCAATGGGGGCTATGACGCCCAATGCTGTCGCAGAGCACTTTGACAGTGCCAGGCAGACAATATCAAAGCATATCCAGATCCTAACCGAATGCGAAGTGCTGATACAGAAAAAAACCGGCAGAGAAATATATTATCACTTTAACCCCGAAAAAATGAAAGAGATTGATATTTGGCTGGAACGCCTCCGCAAGATGTGGGAAGACAGCTTTGATCAGTTAGATAACCTTTTAAAAGACTTATAAAAACTAAACAATCATGACAAACAATTTTGTGTTCGAAAAAGACATTGCCGCTAAAAAGATTCACGTAGTACGCGAATTTAACGCGCCGATTGAAAAAGTATGGAAAGCCTGGACAGACCCAGACCTGCTTCAAAAATGGTGGGGGCCGAAACCCTGGGTAGCCATAACCAAATCAATGGATTTTACGGTAGGCGGCGTTTGGCTGTATTCCATGGTAGGTCCGGATGGACAGAAGCACTGGAGCCATGTACAGTTTACCGCTATTGAAAATGGCAGCCGTTTCGCGGCGGATACTACCTTCTGTGATGAGAATGGTACCATAGCGCCCGGCGCACCGATTGGGCACTGGGACAACAAATTTGTGGCAGCAGGCGATAAAACCAAAGTGGTAATTGATATTAACTTCGATGATGAATCAGCCATAAAAATGATGGTAGAAATGGGCTTTCAAGGTGGCTTTACCATGGGTCTTAACCAGTTGGAAGAATTGTTGGCTATTTAAAAACTATCGCCATGAGAAAATTAAAATTACAGGTACACATGTCAATTGATGGCTTTGTAGGCGGACCAAATGGCGAAAATGACTGGGTGTTTCTGGCCGGCCCGGATGAAGCAGGTTTCCAGAAAATAATTGACCTGGCCGACAGTAGCGATACCCTTCTGCTGGGGCGCAAACTGGCCCCGGAATTTGTCCCTTACTGGGAAAATATGGCTGATAACATGCCCGACCACCCGGCATATCCTTTGGCAAAGCTGATCGTAAATATGCGCAAGATCGTTTTCAGCAAAACAGAAACAGCCCTCGCCTGTAAAAATGTGGAGGTGGAAAACGGCGACCTTGCCACGGCAGTACAGGCACTGAAAGAACAACCGGGCAAGGATATCCTGGTTTATGGCGGCGCCAATTTTGTAAGCTCACTTATCAGCCTTAATCTTATTGATGAATATTATATCATCATTAGTCCAGTGGCTATTGGTGCCGGCCTGTCTATTTTTAAGGAGAGAAAAATACTGAAATTAGAAAGTTCAACCACTTACAAAAATGGAAAAATAGTGAATAAATACGTGCCGGCATAGGCCGAAAAGCCCGACTATATTCTAAGAATTTCGTTAGGAAATAATTAAAACGGCCGCTAAAAGGAAAAGCCCTCTACAACTTTGTAAAGGGCTTTATTAAATTTCCATAAAAAACTTCAGTAATTTTTGACATTACTGAAGTTTGTGCTCCTGAGCCTGGACTCGAACCAGGGACCCTCTGATTAACAGAAAAATGGCCGACCTCTATATCGAACTAAGGATGAGCTACTTATGTCAATCTATTTTTGCGTTGTAACATATTTGAAACATCTAACACAGCAACAATTAATACCTTTGCAGTATACTCAAATATAGGCAATTTAAACTCCATTCTTATTGCTCTGATATTGTTGACTTTTAAACTTTTACAATAATTTGTGTTCTTTAATTTAATAGGCTTTATTTTCC
>NZ_JANYGH010000018.1 GCF_025362475.1 Mucilaginibacter sp. | reverse complement strand
CAAAAAAGTCGTTGCATGTCAGGAAAGGCGGTTAAACGCAAAAAATCCCCTTAGCGTTAACTAAGAGGATTTCTGTTTCTGTGGTATCAGCTGGGATCGAACCAGCGACACAAGGATTTTCAGTCCTTTGCTCTACCTACTGAGCTATGATACCTTCTTTTCGGGAGTGCAAATGTAGTTTTCTTTTTCGAGTTTGGAAATTATTTTTTGAAAAAAGTTTGAATTTATAGCGCTATAGTCGCATATTTTGAATAATCTTTCAATAAATCAGGTACTTAGCTTTTGTTATTTTTTTCACTTTAAAAACATTTCTGTGTATCAACAATTGAATTTAACTTTGAAAAGCTACTATGCAGGCCATCATGATTGCACAAGCTTTATTCATTACCCTTTTTGGAGGTGGGTAACCGTGATCAGGTGGCCGGGGCAGGTGTTGGCTTATTTAGGCAAGAAAAGGGGGCTGAGGGGAAATTAATGCTTTCTGTGGTGTTGTGTCTTGTCGGGGAGGAATGGTGAGCTTGTATCGCCTGTAATGCCTGCGCAGAGATCTGTTCAGTAAATGTGAGCTGTCGGAGCTAATAAGGTTTGGGATGATGATGCCCTTTGGAATAGCTTAATGGGGGCAGAGAATGATTAAATGATTGTTTTTAATAAAAAAGATATGTTACAGGATACCGCAGCGATTGAATCAAAGTATCAATTATTTATAGAAAGAGTAGCAGCCACAAAATTGGTGTGGGCGCTAATGAGCAAAACAGGATGGGCAAATTCGCATTCGCATGATAATGAAGAAGTTACTGTGGTGCCATTTTGGTCGGAAAGGGCTTATGCTAAAATTTGTGCCAGGGACGACTGGCGTAGTTACGTTCCGACAGAAATTCCATTGGCAGAATTTTTAGAAAGCTGGTGTGTGGGTATGGCCGAGAATGAAACTTTGGCCGGCATTAACTGGGATGCAAATATGCTTGGAAAAGAAATTGATGCTTTACAGGTGGCGCTTGATATTCTTAACCGGTTAAGCGTTATTAATTCGGCCATCGCGTTTAAAAACTACAGTAGTATAAGTGAATTTATAGGCGAGATCAGCGAATCGCCTGAATAAATTATTAAGCATTGCTTAATATTGGCGACCTCCGGTGGGGGCCAATGGTTTATGAACCTTTTATCTTAAAGTAATTTAGGGCGTTTTTTAGGCTATCTAAACGTACCGGGCTCATGTTCTTTACCGGCAATTCTAAAGTGGTTGCCATAGAGTCAATATCACCCTTGGGGTCTTCGTAGGTTTGTACAATAATATCATCGTTTATTGTACTTAATTTGAGGGTTCCTGTTGTGTCATTTCCCTGGTATTCAACGTTGATGAGCCGGTGCAAATTGAATGAAAAATACTCCTGCCGGCCATGTGGATAAGTTTTTCTTAAGCGCAAAAAGTAATCGTTAGTAAGGGTGATCTCCCACTTTTTTAGCTGGATGTCAGGTGCAGGGTTGTATGATTCAACAAGGCATTTATTGCTCCAGCTTAGCCATTCCAGTTCATCGATACCCGGTTTAAACCCGTAAATGAAGCCGCTGAAAGCCAATATTGCTATAATTACCGTGTTTTTTTTAATTGGTTGCAAGATTGATGTTTTCATGACAACAAAATGTAACCCGAAGTTAATAAATTGATATTTTTGCAAATGGAATTTTCTCAACAATCAAGAGTTTGGATATACCAGGCCGATAAAAAATTAACCGACCAGGAAGTAATTCTGATCCAGCAAGAGCTTGATAAATTTGCCACCAGTTGGACGGCTCACAACAACCAGTTGAAAGCCAAAGGAGAGGTGCGATACAATCGTTTTTTGATTTTGATTGTAGACGAAAGCCAGGCTGGCGCGAGCGGATGCTCAATTGATAAATCGGTTCATTTTATGAAGCAGATAGAGCAGCATTTTAACATCAATTTATTTGATCGTTTTAACCTGGCCTATCGCGATGGTGAGGAGATTTTATCATTGCCGCGCCATGCGTTTGAAGATATGCTTAAACAAGGCAAAATAAACACCGAAACCATTGTTTACAACAACATGGTACAAAACTTAACCGAGCTGGAAAGCAAATGGGAAGTGCCTTTTAAAAACAGCTGGCATATCCAGTTATTCAGAGATCTGGTTATTCAATAACGACTGCCTGCCTGGCTAAAATCATAACCTATTTGGTTTTGTCAAGCCGTGTTGGTTTTTCATTGGGGAAACTAAATAACATGTACATTTTGCCTCCGGCTGTTTTAAAGGTAATATCAGCCCTTTCATTCTCCTGCATAAAAAACGAATCCTTTGCATACGGAGCAAATTCGATAGGTAATTCGTCATTCTGTTTAAAGTAAAGTTTATTACCCTCCAGGTATAGTTTAAATTTATCCCTGGCGTTATCAGTCATGGCATAATCGCCTGTATATTGTTCAAGCTCTTTTGCCGGTATCGGGGTCACTTTGTGTTTTTTACAGTAGGCAAAGGCTATAGCATTTTGCATTACCTGTGCCAATGCAGCACCATGACCCGCGTTAGGGGTTATCGCCGTTGCAATTTCAAGACTTTTACAGTTCTGCTTTTCCATGAAGCTTTTAAATAGCTCAATGTTTTGGGCTGTTTCGTGCTCGTAGGACCCTACGCCGGCAAATACCTTACAGTTAAGGTCCTTATTGCTGGCAAAATATTTTTGTGCCGATGGTATCAACTCGCGGCCGTTATTCCCCGGTGCGCCGATGAACACCATGTTAAATAAGCCCGGATGTTGAAACAGCACCATAGTAGTGAACATGCCGCCAAAGGAGTAGCCATATAAAGCTTTATTATCATTTACCCTGTATTTACTTTGCACAAAAGGGATTACTTCCTGCTCAATAAATGATAAAAAATTTGGTCCGCCGGTTTTTGGGTCAAGGTCTCGGTTTCGTTTGTTTGGCCTGCTGCCGTAGCCTATGCCTATAATAAGGGCTTCGGTGGTTTCATAATCCTGCCTCAGCATGTTAAAGCAGTTCATGGCAACGGTCATGTTCCAGTCGCCATCGGTCATGTACAGTACCGGGTATTTTGTTTTGGTTGTATCGTATCCGGGAGGGAAATGTACATATATCGTATAATCTTCTCCAATCACTTTTGAGCTGTAATCCCATGAAACCATGTCTTTATCAGTAAAAGGATTGGGCGATGTGCTTTTTACCTGGCAGTAACAAGGCTGTAAAAGTAATACCATGATTAATGTGCCCATGGATAATTTCAATGATGTTGATAACATAGCTTGATATTGATTTGCGTACTGTTGATCTGTTCTTCCATTACCTTAGACGCATGGTGTATTATTTTGGTTGCACATCTGCTTGAAATTAAGTCATTTGTTGTTAAATTTATTTATGGAACAATATGATAACAGGGTAGATGCTTACATTGAAAAGTCGCCCGAATTTGCAAAGCCAATACTTACTTATTTGCGGCAGTTAGTTCATGAAACTTCTCCATTATTAACCGAAGCGATTAAATGGGGTTTTCCATTTTTTGATTACAAAGGCGTGGTTTGTCAAATGGTAGCTTTCAAAGAACATTGCGCCTTCGGTTTTTGGAAGGCAACATTGTTAAATGACCCTTATAATGCATTAAGCATTGGCGATGGTTCTGCCGGCAGCTTTGGCCGCATCACCAAAATAGAAGACCTGCCTTCAAAAGAGATTCTGCAGGATTTTATACTGCAGGCCATTGCCTTTAATGAAAGCGGTAAAAAAACTCCCGAAGCGGTAAAAAAGGCTTCGGCCCCTAAAACCGAATTGGTTATCCCTGAATATTTCACGGAATTTTTAACGGCTTACCCCAATGCCAGCCTTAATTTTGACAGATCGAGCTATTCGCATAAAAAAGAATACGTGGAGTGGATAATTGATGCCAAAAGCGAAGCCACGCGCCAAAAACGTATGGAAACAGCCGCCGAGTGGCTTGCCGAAGGTAAATCAAGACACTGGAAGTATAAATAATGAGGAAAAGAAGATAAGCAGCCTTGTTGGTAGTCGCCTTTGTATAACATAAAACAAATAATATTGCTTCTTGTTATTGTGCATATATTGCTATCGTGAAAGCTCCCTTTCTTATTAAGTATCTCCTTGTAATTGTTTTTTTTATGATGCTTGCGTCTTCCTCAAGAGGATTTTCAATCCTGGCGCATGAGGCTATAGTTGATGCGGAATGGATGGGCAAAATACAGCCGTTGCTATTAAAACGATACCCTAATTCAAGTATCGCTGATTTAAAAAAAGCCCATGCCTTTGCTTATGGAGGTTGCCTGGTGGCAGATATGGGGTACATGCCATTTGGTGATCCTTATTTTACAGATCTGCTTCATTATGTGCGCAGTGGTGATTTTATAACTACTTTAATTGACGAATCACAAAACCTGGATGAATATGCCTTTGCACTTGGCGCGTTATCACATTATATGGCCGATCAATATGGCCATTCGCTGGCTACTAATCGTTCGGTTCCTTTAGGTAATCCAGCTCTTCAGCAAAAATTTGGCGCAGTAGTTACCTATAATGATGATCATACTTCACATAGCAGAATGGAACTGGCATATGATGCCATACAAACAGCCAAAGGGCATTACGCGTCAATAGCTTATCATGACTTTATTGGCTTCTCTATGTCGAAACCGGTACTTGAAAGGGCTTTCCTGAAAGTTTACGGGCAAAATCTTAATGAGCTGTTCCCAAGCTTTGAATCCAGCGTTGCTACATTCAGATGGGGGGTGCGCAATTTATTCCCGGCGATAATTCATAATGCCTGGCAATCTAAAAAAGAAGAAATATTGAAAGTCGATCCGCTGGTAAAACGCGGCAGTTTCAGGTACAGAATGCCCCGGAAAATGTTCAACAACGAGTTTGGTAGTAATTATGCCCGTCCGGATTTTAAAGCCCGTGCGGTCGCTTTTATGATAAAAATATTACCTAAGGTAGGGCCACTTAAAAAATTCAAATTTAAATACCCGGGAGTGGCCAGCGAAAATTTGTTTATAACAAGTATGGATAGTATTTTGATTAACTATTCTATTGCCTTAACAAGGGTAGGTAACCATAAATTGCAGCTCAGTAATATAGATTTTGATACAGGGAAGCAGACTAAACCTGATGAGTACCCACTTGCTGATAAAACCTATAACCAATGGTTGCTGAAACTGCAGGATGACAAGTTTGCATGCATAACCCCCGATATGCAGCAAAATATCCTCACTTTTTATAGCGCCGCCGATAGTATAAAATTTGAGCAGAACGATCCGGGGAATAATAAAAAAGCACTACAGGCGCTGCAACAACTTAAACTTTTGGCAGTAAACACCAATCGTTAGGATCTCTAAATCAGAAAAAACTGTAATTGTCTTTTATTTTAAAAATCCAAAGGCCCCAGTCTTTTCATGTTTTTCATGATGAGGTATTGCCTGTGTTTTAAATAACGGGTAGGGTTAGTTGCCGACCATTTAAGCGGACTTGGAAAAATAACAGCTATGGCGGCAGCCTCATGTTTGGTAAGATCGGATGCCGGTTTATTAAAATAGGCCTGTGATGCCGCCTCAATGCCGTAAATGCCATCGCCCATTTCAATCTCGTTGAGGTAAACTTCCATGATGCGTTTTTTGCTCCAAAAAACTTCTATCAGCACCGTAAAGTAGGCTTCAACGCCTTTACGCAATAAGGAGCGACCTTCCCATAGAAAAACATTTTTAGCTACCTGTTGTGATATTGTGCTGCCACCTATCAGTTTTTTGCTGTGCTGGTTTTTTTCAATCGCTTTTTCAATCGCATGGAAATCAAAACCATGGTGTTCTAAAAATGACTGGTCTTCGGCAGCTACGGCGGCGCGTTTCATGTTATCAGATATCTCATCAAAGCTTTTCCATTGCTTATCAATCTTCCAATCCTTACCGCGGGCTTTTTGTTGAAAGCCCCGCTCAATCATAAGCCAGGTGAAGGGTGGGTGCACAAAGCGGAATAACAGTACACCAAACAAGCTAAGGCCAAAAAATAGTATAAATGCCAGCTTAACTACCCTAAAAATGAGCTTAAATATACCACCGAACTTGCTTTTTGATTTTGAAGTTCGGGTGCCTGGTTTTGAATTTGTTTTTCGGGGAGAGTTGTAATTACGTTGCACTATTTATAGTAAGTTTCTATTAAATGAAAAAGGTGCTTTGCAAAGCAAAACACCTTTTAAAAATCTAAAATTAAACTCAAAATCCGAAATAGAAATCAGGATTTCGAAATATAAATTATTCAGCTACTACTGAGAAAGGAACCTGTACCTTAACTTCTTTGTGCAGGTTTACGTTTGCGATATAATCACCAACAAACTTTGGTTCCTGATCAAATGTGATACGGCGACGGTCAACCTCAAAGCCTTCTTTTTTCAATGCATCAGCAATTTGGATAGTGTTGATAGCACCAAATATTTTTCCGCTTTCACCGGCTTTAGCGCCAATGTTAAGTTTAACACCTTCTAAACGGGCAGCAATCGCATCAGCATCCTTACGGATTTTCTCTTGTTTAAACTGAGCTTGTTTCAAGTTTTCAGCTAAAACTTTGCGAGCGCTTACGGTAGCTAATATGGCGTAGCCTTTAGGTAAAAGGTAGTTACGGCCATAACCTGGTTTAACGTTTACAACATCGTCTTTATCACCCAGGTTTTTTACATCTTGTTTTAAAATAACTTCCATTTCTTAAATCTCCTATTATTTTAATGAATCTGTAACGTAAGGTAATAAACCAATGTGACGGGCACGTTTAACAGCCTGGGCCACTTTACGCTGAAATTTCAATGAAGTACCAGTTAAACGACGTGGTAATACTTTACCCTGATCGTTAATGAACTTTAATAAAAAGTTAGCGTCTTTGTAGTCGATATACTTAATACCATTCTTTTTAAAACGGCAGTATTTTTTACGGTTATCCTCCACCTTAGGAGCGGTAACGTATTTAATTTGATCGTTTGCCATTAGTTTGAAGCCTCCTCTGTTGTTTTAGGTTTCTTGTTAAAGGCACCGCTACGTTTTTTGTCATTGTAAGCAATGGCATGTTTGTCTAACGCTATGGTCAGGAAACGCAAAACACGCTCATCGCGCCTTAATTCAATCTCCAATTTGTTAATTAAATCACCCGGAGCCTTAAATTCAGTTAAGTGATAGTACCCTGTAGTCTTTTTTTGAATAGGGTACGCTAATTTTCTCAAACCCCAATTATCCTCCTGGACAATTTCGGCTCCGCCATCAGTCAAGATCTTGCTAAATTTGGCAATGCCTTCTTTAGCTGTTTCTTCTGATAACAACGGGGTTAGAACGATCACGATTTCGTACTGTTGCATTATTATACTTTGATTTTTAATTAATTACCCGCTATTACGGGGCTGCAAATGTAGTGATAATTATTAAAAAATCAATACATTCCTATTAATATTATTGCGGTGGCGTAGCATACCCAAATGCTGCAATTCCATTTACTCCAGGCACTTATATAGTCGCTGTGATTTTTTTGCTTTTTCGTTAAATTTTTTTCAAAACATTTACACAAGGTTGTTGTTACGCAATCGGTAAGTTGATGAAATATGAAAAAAAAGTATTCAAAGCTTGCCAATTTTGTAACGATTTTTGCGTTTTAGTACAAAAATAACATTAGTGCATGCTGTGCTTAATTATCTAAAAACGAAAGAGATATGAAGAAAACATTGATTTTAACGACAATATTGCTCGTTCATTTAGTTGTAAATGCACAGGTAAAGGATGTTCATGCAAGTCTGGAACTGCAAGGTGTCGAAACTACCAACGATGTTGTGCCATTCTGGCTAAGGTCAAATCAATTCGGCAGTATTCCGCTTTCAGGCACATCTGGTAGTCTTATAGGCAAAATCCGCAAGGATTATGATACCACCAAAACGTTTGGTTGGGGAGCATCATTTGAAGGCAGAGGGAATATAGGCCAGGGTAGCCAGTTTATACTTGTTGAGGGATTAGTGAAAGCTCATGCGGGTATTTTTGAGTTAAAGGCCGGGCGCTCCAAAGATGTTGTTGGGCTGGTAGATTCTTTATCTTCCGGTTCGTTTCCGGTATCAGGTAATGCGCTTGGGATACCGCAAATTAGTTTGAGTATACCAAATTACTATAGTATACCTATTTTGGGAAAGTTATTTGCGGTTAAGGGTGCATTTGCAAACGGATATGTAGGTGATGTACACGTAAATAGTGGAAGGAGATCCGGGAAAAATAGAAATTATTTTTTATCAAATAGTGTTTACGTAAGAGTAGGCCAACCGTCATGGCGATTTAAATTTCTGGCAGGTTATAACCATGAGGCATTATGGGGAGATGAAAAGCATGTTTTTCCCAGGTTTGATTTATCCGGATGGGAAACGTACAAGTATGTGGTTACCGGCAAGGTATACCAGGGATCAAAAGTTGGTAATCATTTAGGCTCGTTGGATCTTGGGGCCGAATATAAGTTTGATGCCCTTACTTTATTAATATATAAGCAAAGTTTTTTTGATAAAGGGGGCTTAGGGTCGTTGGCTAACATACAAGATGGTTTAAATGGTATTAGCTTAATTAATAATGAAAAAAACAATACAGGTAATTTTTATTGGAAAAAAGCGGTATTTGAATTATTCTACAGCGTTAATCAGGCAGGCGCATTAGATGCAAAAAGCACAAAATCAGGCGCAGAAGATTATTACAATAACTATGAATATTTACAGGGGTGGTCATATAAAAATTTAGCCCTGGGTAATCCTTTTATTACCACAACACTTGATGCCCGTAGTAATCTTGTCAGGTCCGACAATCAATTTTTTGTAAATAACAGGGTAAAAGCATTTTATGGAGCAGCACAATTTTATGCTTTTAAATGGTTTTATACCGGAAAACTTTCTTATTCAGTAAATTATGGCACGTATGCAACAGGTTCGGAACCCTATCGTGGCGTTGGTGGAATAAAACAACCGTCGCCAATTGCTTTTGGGAAGATAAATCAGGTTTCTGCTTACCTTGAGGGCTTAAGACCATTAAAAAACGGATATAATATTGGTTATGACATTGGTTATGACAAGGGAGGCCTGCTTTATAATTCATTTGGTGTTATATTAAAGGCATCAAAAACTTTTTTATAGGAGAAAAGAATTAAATATTTAACGAGTTTTACAAACCCTGCAAGGTTATTAAGCGTACCACTACTAAATATTGATTATGCAGTTTACAGAAAATGAGATTTTAATTGACAATTTCTTTGTGGATGATGCAGTTATGTTGTCTCCCGGCGGTAGTGAGCGGGCTATTGAGGGAGACTGGGATGATGAAGATGATGAGGATTTTGACGATCGGCTTGACGCCGAGAATGACCTGCATGAGATAAGGGTAGGGAATAACACTTATGAACCCGATCCGGAGGATGATGATCACCTGCCGGATGATGATCTGCAGTAACCATTAAGCAATATCTTAACATTCATGTTTTGGTGCTTTAACTTAAAGCATTTTCTTGTTAACTTCGTGCTGTGGATAATTTCATTGTTTCGGCCCGTAAATATCGCCCGGCTACTTTTGAAACCGTTGTTGGTCAGCAACATATAACCAATACGCTCAAAAATGCCATTAAAAATAACCAGTTGGCGCAGGCATTTTTGTTCTGCGGTCCGCGTGGGGTGGGCAAAACCACCTGTGCGCGTATATTGGCCAAAACCATTAACTGTACCAATTTACAGCCCAATGGAGAAGCCTGCGGCGAGTGTCCCTCATGCAAAGCTTTTGAAAATGGTAATTCTTTTAACGTACATGAGCTTGATGCGGCATCCAATAATTCGGTTGATGATATTCGTAGTTTAATTGAGCAGGTGCGCATACCGCCGCAGGCTGCCCGTTACAAGGTGTATATTATTGATGAGGTACACATGCTATCGCAGGCGGCATTTAACGCGTTCCTGAAAACGCTGGAAGAGCCACCTCATTACGCCATATTTATATTAGCCACTACCGAGAAGCATAAAATACTGCCCACTATACTTTCGCGTTGCCAGATATTTGATTTTAACCGCATCAGGGTTGATGATATGGCCGGCCACCTGGCATCCATTGCCGGTAAAGAAAACATCAGCTATGAAACCGATGGCTTGCACATTATAGCCCAAAAGGCCGATGGTGGTTTAAGAGATGCCTTATCGATGTTTGATCAGATTGTTAGTTTTTCGGGCGGCAAGGTAACCTACCGCTCTGTTATTGATAACCTGAACATACTTGATTATGATTACTACTTTAACATAACCGAAAGCCTGCTTAAAGAGGATACGGCAAAAGTATTGTTGTTCTTTGATGAGATCCTGTCACGTGGTTTTGATGGGGCGCATTTTATTGCCGGTTTAAGCGAACATTTCCGTAACCTGCTGGTAAGCAAGGATCAATCCACATTAAAATTACTGGAAGTAAGCGAGGGCATCAAGAATAAATACCTGCAGCAATCACAGGCAGGCTCGGTGTCATTCCTGCTCTCGGCCATGAATATTGCCAACCAGTGCGATGTTAGTTATAAGCTGAGTAAAAATCAGCGATTGCAGGTTGAGCTGGCCTTGCTCAAGATGTGCCATTTGCCATCAGCCTTTAATATGGCTACCACGCCGCTAAACGCAACGCCCTTCGCAGAAGGGTCATTAAAAAAAAAACCTGATACCTCAGCAATAGCACCGGCGCAGGAGCCTAAGATCATTCATGAAACGGGTGTATTAAACGATGCCCCCCCGGTTTATAATAAAACTGCACAGCCTTCGGTTAATAAGCCCGAGCCTGTAACTTCTTCGGCACCGGTAAAAGAAGCTGCCCCTGTTATAACCGAAAAGCCTAAAATATTTATCCCAAGTCCCAGTTTAGGTTCTTTATCTATCCCCTCATTAACAGACACCGGCAAAACCGAGGAGGAATTGCTTGAAGAGGAAGATCCCTACCTAAAGGGCGATGCCCGGGAGGATTTTACCATGGATAGTTTTTTGCGATATTGGAGCGATTTTGCCGCTAAAGTAAAGGCCGATGGTAAGAAAAACCTGGTTACCATTTTTACCTCAAACGCTCCACGCATGATAAAACCGTATGAGTTTGAGATTTTGGTAGGCAATAAGGTGCAGGAAAACATATTTAAAGAGGAGCGGCCCGAAATGCATAATTTTTTACGGGCCAAGCTAAACAACTTCACTATTGAGGTAAATGCGCGGGTTGATGAACAGAAGGTTGTACGCAAGCCTTATACAACAAGCGAAAAATTTCAGCACATGGTATCACGCAATCCGCAGTTGATGGACTTGCGTAATCGTTTCAATCTTGATCTGGATTGATTTTTATACGCAGTAATAAGAAAACTGAGAATTGTACAAAACAGAACAGACTTTACCTGTTTCTGAATAAAAGACACAAAAAGTGACTGCTTTTGTACTCAGAAAGTAGTCCCCTTTTATTTAAAAAAGGTATCATTCTTAGGGTAGCCTTCTTCATCCAGATCATCCCTGTCATCTTCGGGCGTATGAGCCAGCGCAGCGTCTACAGGGTCAACTTCTGTAATATTGCCATTGTCAATGTGCATAGCCAAATCATCTACATCTGTTTCAATTGATCTTTTTTCAGAGTATTCGCCATCGGCAGTATCGTAAGGATTCGCTTCATCATAAGTGGAGTTCATATCCTCGCCGTTTTTTACTGATGTTTTGTATGGATCGGGATGGTAGTAATCGGGGTCGTCGCTTTTTACATCATATTCAAAGCTATCCTCGTCGGCGTTATAGCTCAGGTCTTCCTCTTCCACTGTAGTTTCATCCAAGTCATCTTTCAATGTCCTGTCCCCGTCATTGCTGTTATCAGTTAATGCATCGTCATCATCTTCGTAGCCGGGATCAATATTCAAGTTATTCATAAGCTTTGAATTTTATATTAAATATACAGAAAAAACCTTGCCAAAAAATCAACAGAGTGCCACTAAAATAAAAATAAAATAAGCCTGTGGTTAATAATGAATTTGTTTACGATAGGACGTTACTCCGCCAATTGCAAATTTTACACCTATGGTTAGTTGCGCGTAAGCATCTTTATTGGAAGCCTGCGTGCTGTAGCCATCCAGATTGTCACTAAATACAAAATTATACTGATACCCAATATCAATTTTAACGCTGGGCTGGTTATAATCATTATAAATCTTAAACTCATACCCAAGCCTTGCGGGTATAAATAGTGTTTGTGCATTATTATCTCCAACTGCATAAGCAGGGTTTCGTTTGTCAAGACTTTTGGCTACTATATGGTTGGCAATGTAGCCTACACCGGTAGATACATACCAGTTTTTCATCACATTCATAAAAGGGCTTGCGGAGTAATCTATAAATTCGCCGGCCTGTAACTGTGCCCTGAATAAAAAAGATGTAAAATGATTTTCAAACTGCCTGCCCGATGAGGATTTAACAGAATCCCCACCCTCTAAGCGGCCAACCTGCAGTTCCAATACATAGTTAACATACGGAGATTGGTTGTAATTAAAATTAAAGTGGATGGAGGGTGCAATTCTAAGTGTATTTACATCGGCCATAACAGCGGTATTAAGACCAACAGCTGTACCAATGTCATACTGGGCGTAATCATACCCGATTTGCGCTTTTGCCAAAAATGAAGTTGTACACAGGGATAATATCAGGGTGATCTTTGCTATTAGTTTTACCATAATGAAGCAACCGGGCTTTGGTTTAGCAACCGGCTTGGGTTATTAACGTTTAATTTTATAAAAATAGCATCATTGTTTATAAAAACAATAAACTGTGTTAATAAATCGTCAGGATTATCAAATCAATTATTTTCATGTGCTATTTAGTTAATTTGATAAACTCAAATTAATATATTTGAAGCCATTTAAATAAAACAACAACATCAGATATGTCAAAAATTAAAGTAGAAAATCCGGTAGTTGAGCTGGATGGCGATGAAATGACCCGGATAATCTGGAAATTCATCAAAGACAAATTAATTACCCCTTACCTTGATCTGGATATAAAATACTATGACCTTGGTATTGAGTATCGCGATGAAACCAACGATCAGGTTACCGTTGATGCCGCAAATGCTATTTTAAAATATGGCGTAGGTATAAAATGCGCAACCATTACTCCCGATGAGCAGCGTGTTGAAGAGTTTGGCTTAAAACAAATGTGGCGTTCGCCAAACGGAACTATCCGTAATATACTGGATGGTACTGTTTTCCGTGAGCCAATTGTTATGGCAAATGTTCCGCGTTTGGTACCAAACTGGACAGCTCCAATTTGTATTGGCCGTCATGCTTTCGGCGATCAGTACCGTGCTACAGATTTTGTAACCAAAGGCAAAGGTAAATTAACCATTACCTTCACCCCGGAAGATGGTGCTGCAGAGCAATCATTTGAAGTGTATAATTTTAAAGGCGATGGTGTAGCTTTGGCTATGTACAATACCGATGAATCAATAAAGGGTTTTGCACATGCGTGCTTTAACCAGGCATTGATGAAAGGCTGGCCTTTATACTTATCAACCAAAAATACTATCCTTAAAAAATACGACGGTAGGTTTAAAGATATCTTTGAAGCCATTTACCAGGAAGATTATAAACAAAAGTTTGCTGATGCGGGCATCACGTATGAGCACCGTTTAATTGATGACATGGTTGCATCGGCCTTAAAATGGAACGGTAACTTTGTATGGGCTTGTAAAAACTATGATGGCGACGTACAATCAGATACTGTAGCACAAGGCTTTGGTTCATTAGGCTTAATGACCTCAACCCTGGTTACACCAGATGGTACAGTAATGGAAGCTGAGGCTGCCCATGGTACAGTTACTCGTCACTACCGTGAGCACCAGGCGGGTAAGCCAACCTCAACAAATCCAATTGCATCAATTTTTGCTTGGACAAGAGGTTTGGAATTCCGTGGCTTACTGGATAACAACCAGGAACTGATTGACTTTTGCAAAGCGTTGGAAGAAGTTTGTATTGAAACTGTTGAAAGCGGTAAAATGACAAAAGATTTGGCCATCACTATTAAACCAAAAGTTGAGCATGGTACAGATTATTTATATACCGAAGAGTTTTTAGCTGCAATTGATGAAAATCTGAAAGCAAAGCTTGGTAAGTAATCATATTTAACCAAAAATGAAAGAAGCTGTCTCCAAAAGGGCAGCTTCTTTTGTTTTTGGGATGTTTTATAATTGGAAAATGCCGGGGATGGAAATCAACTCATAGTATCCATATAAAAAAAGAAAGCCGCCTCATTGATTTATGAGGCGGCTTTCTTTTTTGTAATAGATAAATCTATTCTGCAATTATCAGGAAGTAGTTCTTTTTGCCTTTTTGTGCAACAAGAAACTTTCCGTTGATTAATGAGTCTGTATGGTAAGTGTCATCTGCCGAAGCAATTTTTACTTTATTAATGGCAGTTCCGCCGCCCGCTATCATTTTTTTGGCTTCACCCTTTGACGGGAAAACCGAAGTTTTCGCAGCCAGCAGATCGGTAACATTTATACCTTCCTGTAATTCGGCTGCCGAAATAGTGTAATTAGGTACACCGGCAAACAGGCCGAGTACTTCGGCATCATTCAATTCGTTTAAAAATTCAATGCCGATGTTGCCAAACAAAAACTCCGACGATTTTATCGCTTTTTCATATTCTGCTTCGCCATGTACACGGATGGTGATATCTTTTGCCAGGGCTTTTTGAAGAATGCGGGTATGTGGGGCTGCATCATGCTCAACTTCCCAGGCTTCAATAACCTCACGATCAAACAATGTAAATATGCGGATGTAGGCTTTGGCATCAACATCAGTGGTGTTTAACCAAAACTGGTAAAACTGGTATGGCGATGTACGCTCAGCATCCAGCCAAACCGCGCCGCTTTCTGTTTTGCCAAATTTGGTGCCATCAGCTTTCTTGATCAATTGGGTTGTTAAAGCAAATGCTTCGCCCGCATCTTTACGGCGGATGAGCTCGGTGCCGGTAACAATATTACCCCACTGATCGCTGCCGCCCATTTGCAGGGCACAGTTATGGTGTTTCCACAGGTAGTAAAAATCATATCCCTGTACCAATTGATAAGTAAACTCGGTGAATGACATACCGGTATCGCCTTCCAGGCGTTTCTTTACCGATTCTTTAGCCATCATATAGTTTACAGTGATGTGCTTGCCAACATCCCTTATAAAATCAAGAAAAGTAAAGCTCTTAAACCAATCATAATTGTTTACCATCTCGGCACTGTTGGCGCCGGTGTTAAAGTCAAGGAAACGGGTCAATTGTACTTTTACCGATTCCAGGTTATGATTCAGGATATCCTCTGATAATAAATTACGCTCCTGCGATTTGCCCGATGGATCGCCCACCATGCCTGTTGCACCGCCTACCAAAGCATAAGGCTTGTGGCCCGCGCGCTGAAAGTGGATCAGGGTCATGATTTGGGTTAAATGGCCTACGTGCAATGAATCGGCAGTAGGGTCAAATCCAATATATCCCGAAGTCATGCCTTTATTTAACATTTCTTCGGTACCCGGCATAATGGTATGCAGCATACCGCGCCAGGTTAGTTCTTCAACAAAATTCATATCAAGTGTTGTTTCAAAAGCTGCAAAGATATAAAGCTGAGCAAATTATTCACCATTGATGTATCATGAATAATTGTGTTAATGGTTAACTACAGGTAAATTCTATTTCAAATAATTACTTAATGTTTGTATATTGAGCAAAACGGGGTATTTTGCAACGTAGCGCTTATGAATTTTTTATCGCATTATTATTTCGACAAGCATACCAGTAATTGTTACCATGTATTGGGAACGGTGCTGCCCGACTTGTTGAAAAATGCGGATAAGCACATCATTCTTCACCCCGAAAAACTGCATCATGGTAATAATGAGGTTAATTCCATCATAACCGGCTGGAATAAACACCTGGCGGTTGACCGTTATTTTCACTCATCCGTTTTTTTTTTAACTCACTCGCATGAATTAAAAAAGGCGTTGCTGCCAGCTATTGAAGGCTCGCCGGTGAAGCCATTCTTTTTAGGGCACATCGCTTTGGAGCTCATCATTGATAATTTATTGCTAACTACCGGCAAAATAAGCGTTGATGATTTTTACGCGCAGTTATCCGGCTGTAAGCCCGGGATCATTGAGGAGTTTTTAACCTTCTCTGGCCTGGCAGATACCAGCGTTTTTTTTAAATTTTATGAAGGTTTTAAAAAAAGCCAGTACCTGCATACCTATGCCGAAACCCACCAGATAGCTTATGCCCTTAAACGCATTTGTATGCGGGTTTGGAAAGATCCCTTTACCCCGGAGCATGAAGCGCAGATGAACGACGTTTTGGGCAATTACAGGGATTATCTTTTAGATAGTTTCATGGATATTTTTGAGGAGATAGAGGATAAATTGAATAATCTGTAACTCCCTTTTTACTTACCGTTGTTTATAATCTTCTTTAAGGCCTCAAAATCTTCATTTAATAATAACTGATAAAGTTCTTCTACCTCCTGCCAGTTTGCAGCCTTGTAAGATAGTTCGGTATTTTCCACAACGCATATCATTTGCAGCCACTTATTGGTTTCCAGTATAATTTCCTCTTCTTCGGTACCCACCCAAAATGCGCCGTGCTCATCATCCATTTGTTGTGTTTCGGCTATGGCGGTAATTACATCAGGCATACCAACATTATCTATGCTGTCGCCCCAGGCTTTTTGCAAATATTTGATCATTTAATTAAGCATTAATTTACTGTTCAGGAAATTGTGTTGTATCAAAACAGGCATACTAAATTAGCGTATTTTGCTTTACCAGCACCTATTCTCCTCAAAAAGCCTTAAATATCAGTAATTAACATTAAAATATTCTTTTTTAAATAAAATTATGTCTGTACCTTTGCAGTCCCAATTAACAAATTGGGAAAAGGAGATAAATTATTTAATGGCAAAAAAACAAGAAGCAGAAAAAGAATTAAAAGCGAAAGAAGCTGAACTGGGTACAGTTACGGCGTCTGGCGAAAAAGAAACTATTGAATCAGAAGCTGATTCAATCTCTATCGAAGAGATCAAATCAAAAATTGCAGCTACACCAAGCGAAGATTTCGACTGGGATGCAGATGACAAAAAATTTGGTAACTACAGCGATAGCGACCGTGAGAAATTCGAGAAAATGTATGATGGAACTTTTAGCTCTATCACCAAAGGCGAAATCATCACTGGTACTGTTGTTAACGTTAACAACAAAGATGTAGTGCTGAACGTAGGATTTAAATCAGACGGTTTAGTTTCAGTATCGGAATTCCGTGATACACCTGATCTGAAGATCGGTGACACAGTTGATGTATTTGTAGAGTCGCAGGAAGATGCTAACGGTCAGTTAGTACTTTCACGCAAACGTGCAAAAACTCAAAAATCATGGGAACGCATTAATTCAGCACTTGATAATGATGAGATCATCACTGGTTTTGTTAAGAGCAGAACTAAAGGTGGTTTAATTGTTGATATTATGGGCGTTGAAGCCTTCTTACCAGGTTCACAAATCGATATTAAACCTATCAGGGATTACGATGTGTACGTAGGTAAAACAATGGAATTCAAAGTTGTTAAGATTAACCACGAGTTTAAAAACGTTGTGGTATCGCACAAAGTGCTTATCGAAGACGATTTGGAAAACCAAAAAACAGAAATTGTTGCTAAACTTGAAAAAGGACAAGTACTTGAGGGTACTGTTAAAAACATTACCGACTTTGGTGTATTTATTGACCTTGGTGGTGTTGATGGTTTATTGCACATTACTGATATTTCTTGGGGCCGTATTGAGCATCCACGTGAAATTCTTGCATTGGATCAAAAGATCAACGTTGTTGTTCTCGACTTTGATGACGAGAAAAAACGTATTGCTTTGGGCTTAAAACAATTAACTCCTCATCCTTGGCAGAGCCTTGACGAAGGTATCGTTATCGGTTCTAAAGTTAAAGGACGTATTGTTACTGTTGCTGATTACGGTGCATTCCTTGAAATCATCCCTGGTGTTGAAGGTTTGATCCACGTATCAGAAATGTCATGGTCACAAAACTTACGCAACCCTCAGGAATTCCTGAAAGTTGGTGATGAGATTGAAGCACAAGTATTAACACTTGACCGCGACGAACGCAAAATGAGCTTAGGTGTTAAACAATTAACTCCTGATCCATGGCAAAATGCTGGTGAGAAATATGCTATTGGCACAACTCACATTGCTACAGTAAAAAACATGACCAACTTTGGTGTGTTTGTTGAACTGGAAGACGGCATCGATGGTTTAATTCACATTTCTGACTTATCATGGTCTAAAAAAGTAAATCACCCTAATGAATTCACTAAAGTTGGTGAAAAATTAAACGTGGTTGTTTTAGAACTTGATATCGATAACCGTAAATTAAGCTTAGGCCACAAACAGCTTGAAGAAAACCCTTGGGATACTTTTGAAACCATCTTCACTATTGATTCAATACATGAAGGTACCGTGTTAAAAGTAACAGACAAAGGTGCTATCGTAGCTTTACCTTACGGTGTTGAAGGCTTTGCGCCAACCAAACACCTGGTTAAAGAAGACGGCAAAAGCGTTAAAGCTGAAGAAGCTGCTGAATTCAAGATCATTGAATTTAACAAAGAAAACAAACGTATAGTTATTTCACACTCACGTATATGGGAAGAAGCTCGCGCTGATGCTCGTGTACAGGAATTTGAAAACCGCAAAAAAGAAGCAAAATCTGCAAGCAACGCGGTTAAAAAAGTGAAAGAATCAGTTGAGAAATCAACTTTAGGTGACCTTAGCGTATTAGCTCAGTTAAAAGAGCAAATGGAAGGTGCTGAAAACAAAGCCCGCAAGGCTGCGCCAGCCCCTGCTGCTCCGGCTCCGGCTAAAACAGCTGAACCTGAAGAAGAAGCATAAGCTTTAACTGAAGCATAATTTTACAAGCCCTTCCGAGAAATTGGAGGGGCTTTTTTTATGGAGCTACCCAAAAGATCGGATTCTTATTTTTTTATATTTACAACCATGCCCGGAGAAACCAACCTCAACACTTTATTAAAAAACATGACACCTGTTTTAAATGACGGTGATTATGTTTATTGTGCCATTTCAGATGTCGGTACTATAGATATCAAAGAGATCATCGGTTTATTTAAGGAAGAAGAGGCAACAACCGTTATTCTCAAAAAAGAAATCGCGGATCAACTCCATTTAAAATACGAATACGTTGCCGCCTGGATAACCCTTACCATTCACTCCTCATTAGCAGCAACCGGTTTAACGGCTGCATTTGCCAACGCGTTGGCAGCAGAAGATATCAGCTGTAATGTGGTTGCTGCATACTATCACGACCATATTTTTGTTGCCAAAGAAGATGCGGCGCGGGCAATGGAGGCTTTGAAGAAGTTGGCTGAAAGATAATTTGTATTTGTGTAGTTCGCGATTGCTACGTAGCAATCTATGATAAGTTTGTTATTAAACGTATATGCATTTTAAAAAAGGCCTGTCACCCTGAGCTTGTCGAAGGGTTTTGCGCAGAGGCCTTTGCCCACATGCTTCGACAGGCTCAGCAGGACAGCCCTTTTAACATCAGGTCATCTTTCAGAGTTTCACTAAATTTTATGGCAACCTATGATGTATTCGCAAAAAAAAACTTTTGTCATGCTGAAGGCAGTGAAGCAACTATTATTCGCCATGCTTCTTCGCCCCGTAAAGTCTGCGAATAGAACCTTCGTCCCTCAGGATGACAAACTTTTTTTAACACTTTAATGATATTCGTCAAAACAAGCATATCTTGATCTACTGTGAGTAATGCCCCCTTTTAAAACTCATCACCCAAAACTCAAAACTATTTGTTATTTTTGCCCAAATCCACCCATACGATGCAAAATCTTACACTGCTCGACGGTCAAAAATTTCAGATAACCATACAACGTTTATGTCACCAGTTAATTGAAAATCATAATGATTTTTCAAGCTCGGTTTTGATTGGTATACAGCCCCGTGGCATTTATTTAGCCCGCCGCGTTGCCGAAGAATTACGTAAAATACTTCCCGGTAAAACAATAATGCAGGGCGATCTGGATATCACCTTTTACCGCGACGATTTCCGCAGACAAGGGTCACCACTGGTGCCCAATCAAACAAAAATAGATTTTATTATCGAAGGCAAAAAAGTGATCATGATGGATGACGTACTATGGACAGGGCGTACCATACGCGCGGCCATGGATGCCATGCAAGCCTTCGGCCGGCCAGAGAAGATTGAGCTATTGGCATTAGTTGATCGCCGTTACTCACGTCATATCCCGGTAGCTGCAGATTATGTAGGAATTGAAGTAGATTCTATTGCGTCGCAAAAAGTAGTGGTATCATGGAAAGATACAGACGGGGAAGATAAAATAGTATTAATATCAGAGGGGCAAGATTAATAGGATATTAAATATGTCATTGCGAGGAACGAAGCAATCGCGACCTGTGCAGATTCACCTGTATAGTATAGAGATTGCTTCGTTCCTCGCAATGACGGACAGAAGATAATAACGGAAAGAAAAAATCCGAAATCAAAATAAAATGGCAGGACTAAGCACAAGGCACTTATTAGGCATAAAAGATTTAAACCGGGCAGATATCGAGTTGATATTTGAAACGGCTGATACTTTTAAATCAGTTTTAAACCGACCGATCAAGAAGGTGCCGTCTTTGCGCGATGTAACCATTGCCAATATATTTTTTGAAAACTCTACCCGTACCCGTTTATCGTTCGAGCTGGCAGAGAAAAGATTATCGGCCGATGTGGTAAACTTTGCAGCTTCTTCCTCATCGGTAAGCAAGGGCGAAACACTGATAGATACCGTAAACAACATCCTGGCCATGAAGGTGGATATGGTGGTGATGCGGCATCCTTACGCAGGTGCCGGTATCTTCCTGTCTAAGCACGTAAAAGCCCAGATTGTTAATGCAGGTGATGGTGCGCATGAGCACCCTACACAGGCTTTGCTTGATGCCTTTTCTATCCGCGAAAAATATGGTTATGTTGCCGGTAAAAAGGTAGTGATAGTAGGGGATATACTGCACTCACGCGTAGCCCTGTCAAACATCCTTTGCCTGAAACAATTAGGCGCCGAAGTAATGGTTTGCGGTCCGACTACGCTCATCCCTAAATACATCGGTTCCTTAGGCGTTAAGGTAGAGCATAACCTCATCAAAGCCCTTAACTGGTGCGATGTAGCCAATATGCTGCGCATCCAGCTGGAGCGGCAGGATATTAAGTATTTCCCTTCGTTAAGAGAATACACTATGCTGTTCGGATTGAATAAAACCATCCTGGATTCGTTAGATAAGGAGATCACCGTTATGCACCCGGGCCCGATCAATCGTGGCGTGGAGATCACCAGCGACGTAGCCGACAGCAAACAATCAATCATATTAGACCAGGTGGAGAACGGTGTAGCCGTAAGGATGGCAGTGCTGTACCTGCTGGCCGGGCAAACACCGTAAAATATTGTACTATATTTTAACTGAACTCGTTTTCAGTGGTAAATAGTTGAACTATGCAGATGAAATTTAAATACTTCCGCCGCTTAAGTATTGTCGTTTTCTTTTTCTGGATAGGTTCAACATCGGTTATAGCCCAAAGCCTTCAGCAACGTAAAACCGATTCGGTATTTGCCTTAGTTAAAACCTATTTTAATCATAAACGCGCCGATTCATTATACTCATTGGCCGGCGAAAGTTTCAGGAAACAATTAAGCGAGGATGCTTTCCGTACGGTTGCCAATCAGCAATTGATCCCCCTGGGAGAAATGAAGGGATCATCATTGATCAGCTTTGTAAATAATAAGGTAGCTACCTATAAGGTAATCTTCAGCAGCGTTACCTTGCAGCTTCTGCTGAGCATCGATCGGGAAGACAAGATGGATATGCTGCTTTTTCAGCCATTTAAAGAGGCCACAGCCCAAAGGATAACGAAGGCCACCACATCAAATAAAATGCTCACAGCTATGGATAAAAAGGTTGACTCGGCCGCCAGGGCTTACGTTGACCAGGAAAATACGGCAGGCCTGAGCATTGGTGTTTTAAAAGATGGCAAGATCACTACTTATGGCTATGGCGAAACCACTAAGGGCAACAGTAAATTGCCGGATGCCAATACTCTTTTCGAGATTGGCTCCATCTCCAAAACATTCACTTCAACTATCCTGGCCTATTATGTAAACGAGGGAAAAGTAAAACTAACAGACCCCATTACCAAATACCTGCCCGATTCTGTAGCCGCCAATCCGGCACTTAAAGCGGTTACTTTACTCACTTTAAGTAACCATACTTCTGGCCTTGCGCGGATGCCGGATAATTTGAATCCGGCTACGGATCCATTGAATCCCTATAAATTATATGATAAAAAGCTGCTTTTCGCTTATCTTAAAACCTGTAAGGTCAATAGCGTACCCGGTGAGCAATATGCTTATTCAAACTTGGCGGTTGGTTTATTAGGAGAAATTTTAATGCAGATCAGCGGTAAAACCTATGATCAGCTGGTGGCAGATATTATCTGTAAGCCGTTCGGTATGAAAAGCACGGCTCAGCATTTAACCCCAGCGTTGCAGGCCCGTTTTGCCACCGTTTATAACGGCGAAGGTAATTTAACCCCGGCATGGGATTTTGATGCCCTTGCGCCCTGTGGCGCGCTGCATTCCTCATTAAGCGATTTGATGATTTATGCAAAAGCCAACATGACGCCTTCCGGCAACAAGCCTGGCAAAGCACTGGAATTAACCCATCAAATAACCTTTAAAAAAGATGCCAAGCTGGGCCTTGCCTGGCATATCATCACGGTGAATGGGGTTGAATACATTTTTCATAATGGCGGTACCTTTGGCAGCAGTACATTTTTAGCTTTTAATAAAGAGAAAAACCTGGCCGTTGTTGTGCTCTCTAATTGCGGCGAAACGGTGGACGCAGTAGGCGTAAATATTTTGAAAATGTTGCAGTAGGAGATCCGTCCGAGTAAAAAGATGTGTACACACCGCAAAAGTCTGTTTAAAAATAAATAAATAGATCCTTGTTGCGAGGTACGAAGCAATCCCAAACTTACGGCATATACGATTTTGTTATTTTAAAAAATCATCCAGGTAACCTAATATTATTTTCGTCTGCATCATTAGACTGACATGCCCCTGCGAAGGAACAACGGCCAAATGCGATTTTGGCATCGGCGCCAAATCAGCAGCTATTCCACCTCCCAGTAATTGGTAGGTTTTCATCAACTCCACTTTGTCCAGGCCATCATTGTCGCCCGATATAAGCAATACCGGTGAAGTAATTTTCGCAATATTGGCATCGCCCACGTTAAAGGGTTCTCCGGCAAAAACAATCATTTGTTCTATGAACTTTGTCCATTTTGTTTTGTCGGGTGCTACTGCGTCATAGGCCACTTGCAGAGGAGTATTGTTAAAAAATTCAGGCTTAAAACCTTTAAACCCATTATTTACAACGGGCAGCCAGCCACTGGTTTTGTAGGTAGAAGAAATGATCACTAATTTTTTTACCCGTTTAGGGCTTTTTACTACCAACTGGTAAGCCACCGAGCCACCCATGCTATATCCTGCAACATCGGCACTGTCAATTTTTAAGTGGTTCATTACTCCTTCCACATCACTTGCCAGGGTAGTAATGTCTAATTTTCTGTCCGAAAACGGGGTGTGCCCATGTCCCTGCAATTCAATAGCAATCACCTTTCTTGTTTTTGACAATTCGGGTATTAATTGTCCCCAATTCATCTCAATGGTCATAAAAGCACCATGCAGCAAAACGAGGGGCTTACCCTCGCCATATACCTCATAGTAAACTTTGATGCCATTAACAGGCGCATAGCCACTGTTTGCAGGTTTAAGCTGTTGGCCTTTAGACTGAAACACCGTAAAAAATAGAGTAGCGATTAATAGTCCCGGTTTGAGGACATTAAACCCTTTAATTGCTCTTTTCATAATGCGTTATTTAAATTGTTTTGATTTTATTGACAATACAAATATCGAAGGAATATGAGGATTATAGGCGGTGTAAAAACGACATTTTGGAGGCAGATTATGACAGTAAACTGAAACGGAAGTCATCCCGAACTTGTTTCGGGATCCGGATTAAATCGATGGCATTCCCCCTTCAGAATCAGCTTCTAAGATATAGGCAAAGTAATAATAATCCCGGAAATACTTATAAAAAAAGGACCGCTCGATTAAGCAGTCCTTTTATAATTAAAAACGAATAGTATCTTTTAGTCAACCTTATTTACTCTTCCAGATCCTGCGTAGTGTGTAGTTCCGGTTGTAGCATTGCCGGAATATTGTACGCTGCCCGAGCCTGCAATACTGGCTGAAACGGTTTTATCAGCAATTATATTTACACTGCCCGAGCCTGAAATCCTGGCTTCAACCGTTTGTGTTTTTAAGTCTTTCCCGTTCACCTCGCCAGAGCCTGCAATATGTATATCAGCCGTGCCGGCGCTGCCTTTAATATCAATTGAACCCGATCCGCTGAGGCTTAAATCAAGCGTGCTGGATTTAACCGCTGTTTTGATATTGCCCGATCCGCTTAAGGCTACCCTGGCGTTTTGAGCGCTCATTACACCATCAACCGTGGTATTGCCCGATCCGCTGTTGCCCAGGTACGCTAATGTTTTTGCAGTGATATAGATATTGGCCCTTTGAATATTACGGTGATTTCTCCAGTGATCTTTAAACTCCACCTTCAACACACCGTTTTCTACTTCTGTTTTAATATCGTTTACCACATTGGCGTCTACATCAAGCTTGATGCTTTCTGTACCATCTATCTTTATAAATACATTAAACGGGCCGCCACAACTAACGCCGGTATAACCCGAAACATTTCTTGTAACTGTTTGTGCCGATGAATTAAAAGCCATGGACACTGTAAGCAGCAATGCCATTCCAGAGAAGATAAGTTTTTTCATGATCACCTTTTTTCTTTATAAGACGCAGCCACTTATAAAACGTTGCAGGCTATATCATTTTCCCTTTTCTTCCCCAGTCCATCAACACTATTTGTCTTTTACCGTTGATCCGTCCCTGATCTCGTCGCTGGCTACTTTTACCAGTTTTTCATCAGGACTAAGATTGCCGTAGATCTCTATCATATCGCCAGAGGTAAATCCTTTTTTTACATCAACCCATTGCGCCTTGTGGTTTACCACCTTCACTACAAACACCTTTTCGGTAGAGGTTACAACAGCTGTTTTAGGTACCACAAAAGTACTATCGCCGGCTGGCAGGGGTACATTAACCTCGGCAAACATGTGTGGCAACAGTTTTTTATCTTTATTGTAAACGTCCATTTCTAAACGCTCGGCTCTTAGTTTTTCGTCAAGCGCGCCGGCCATACGTTTTACCTGGGCGGTAAATTTCTGGTTAGGTAATGCTTTTACCGTAAAGTTTACTTCACTTTTATTGCTTAAAAAGCCGGTAGAGTTTTCTGGGATAGATACCACTAAACGGAGTCTTTTTTGATCCTGTAAGGTAAACAATGGGTCAGATCCTTTACCTCCGGGGCCAACATAAGCACCCAGGTTTACATTGCGGCTGGTGATCACGCCATCAAAAGGCGCCCTGATTTCCAGGTAAGCCAAATTAGCCGAAACTTCTTTCAATGCTGATTTAGCAGATTCCACATTAGCCATATCGGCATTTTTCTTCGCTTCGGCCTGTTCCAGGTCGTTCAGCGAAATGGTACCCGGGGTTTTGCTGGTATTTACCAACCTGTCATAAGTGGCTTTACTGGCATAGTAAACTGCCTCATATTGCTTGATGCGTGATTGTGCACCGGCTAATTGTGAGTTGATCTCTGGGGCTTCCAATACTACCAGCAATTGCCCGGCATGTACTTCTGAACCGATATCAACAAGCAATTTTTTCACGTAGCTGTTAACCTTTGCATACAGGTCAACCTGCTGGTAAGGAATCAGTTCGCCCGGAATGGCAATACTGTTGCTCAGCTTGCCTTTGGTTACAGGTACAAGATCAACCGTTGGTGTTTCAACCGCCTGTTCTTGTTGTTCCTCTTCGGAGGGCTGTTCTTTTTCTTTAGCGCCCGACTGGCATGAGCTCAACGAGCTGATGGTTATGGCTAACCCTGCGAGGATTAGTAATGATGTATTTTTAAATTTATTCATGATGATGCAAAGGGACATAAAATTTACTTTCTTTATCTTCAGGGTCTAACGAAACAGATTGGGTGGTGGCATTGCCCTGTACCCAGGCAAAAACCAAAGGTAGTATTAACAAAGCCGCAAACGTAGAGGCTACTAAACCGCCAATAACAGCGCGACCAAGTGGCGATGTCTGGTCTCCGCCTTCGCCTAAACCTGAGGCCATCGGGATCATTCCCACAATCATAGCCAAACTGGTCATTAATATTGGGCGTATACGTAAAGCAACTGCTTCGCGGGCTGATTTTAAGGCGTCGCCATTGTGCTTGCGTAATTCTTCGGCATTGGTTATCAGTAATACCGCGTTTGATATAGATACACCTACCGACATGATCATACCCATGTATGATTGAAGGTTGAGCGTAGCGCCTGTAATTTTAACCAGTAACAACGATCCAAACAATACAGCCGGCACAGTTGATAATACAACTAACGACATTTTGAACGATTGGAAGTTGGCCGCCAGCATCAGGAAGATCACCAAAATGGCTACCATTAATCCCGATTGCAGGCTATCAAGCGTATCGGTTAAGGTTTGGCTCATGCCGCGCATCTCTACAGTTAAACCACGGGGTGGCTTACCTAATGAGTTAATTGCTTTTTGCACGTCGGTTGTGGCGGTACCCAAATCCTTGTTAAACAGGTTGGCTGTTACTGATAACGTAGGTATAGCGCCTATATTATCATTTTCGCCATTGGTTACACCGGTTTTAATATCGGCCACATCACTTAACACCGGCCGGGCCTGGTTGTTTAATACCGGGATCTCGCGGACATCATTCAGGCTCGACATTTGATACTCCGGTATTTGTACCTGTACCTGGTAGCTTAAGCCTATCTTTTGATCAAGCCACACATTCTTCTCGGTAAACCTTGATGATGACGTAGAGGCCACAAGTGAGCGGGAAATATCACTTAACCCAACACCTAACTGCGCGGCCCGTTGCCTGTCTATATTAATATCTATAGATGGGTAATTGAACGACTGGGCAATCTGCGCATCACGTAAATAATTGATGTCTTTTAATTTATCCAGTATTTTAAAGGCATACTCCTGGTTTTGTTTTTTGTTTTTGCCTGATAGGGCAATTTCAATAGGCGTTGGCGATCCCTGGCTTAAAATTTTATCGGTAAGCTCTATAGGTTCAAAAGAAAGCTTAATACCGGGTATTTCTTTGTGAATCGCGATTCTGAATCTTTCTTTCAGATTATCAAGGTTGGGTACTTTATAATCTTCTGTTAAGCTTATCTGCATTACAGCCTCCTGTGGGCCCGCCATAAACAAATAAATAGGGTTAGTTGAAAAAGACGAAGGGTGCGATCCTACAAAGGTAGAGGTTATGGCAATGTGGTTTTTACCCACCAGGTTGGCCAATATATGCTCGGCTTTAATTGCAATTACTTCTGTACGTTCTAAACGGGTACCATCCGGGGCGCGTAAACGTACCTGGAAAGTGCCGGAGTTAACCTTAGGCAATACATCGCGGCCAATAATGTTGAATAGGAAAAAAGCAAGTCCGAATGCTGTAATAACATATAGGGTTACCAGTAATTTGCGGTTGGGCAGCATCTTATCCATCAGGCGCATAAAGCTGTCTCTGAATTTATCAAAGCGGGTTGCTTTTTCGCCCGGATGTTCAAGTGCTATTTTCATAGCCTTTTCTTTCTGCTCCCATGGTTCGCCTTCATCCTCCAGTGCAAATCCATCCGGATGGCTGTGATCTTCATGCTTGTTCACCATGATCCAGTTTGCCATGATGGGTACAAAGGTTTGAGCCAAAAAGTACGATATGATCATGGAGAAACCAATAGCCAAAGCCAGTGGCAGGAATAATGCGCCCGGTATACCTGTCATGGTGAAAGCCGGCGCAAATACCGCCAGGATACAGAACAGGATAAGTAATTTAGGGAACGCTATCTCTTTACAGGCATCCCATATAGCTAATGCTTTGGGTTTGCCCATATCAAAGTGCTGGTGAATATTCTCGATGGTTACTGTTGATTCATCTACCAGGATACCAATAGCCAGCGAAAGACCGCTCAGCGTCATGATGTTTATGGTTTGATGAAACAAGGCCAGGAAGAATATGGCAGATATGATACAGGTTGGGATAGTTAATATTACAATTAACGCGCCGCGCTTATCGCCCAGGAACAATAATACCATTAAACCGGTAAGTACAGCGCCTATAGCGCCTTCTTCGGCCAAACTTTTTACCGCGTTAATTACATATACCGATTGATCAAACACAAACGATAGCTTAACATCAGGAGGGAGCAAAGCCTGGAAACGCGGAAGCGCTTTTTTTAGATTTTGAACTACTTCCCAGGTAGATGCCGTTGCCGATTTGGTGATAGGCAGGTAAACCGACCGTTTGCCATTAATAAGCGCGTAACCGTTTGTAATATCCGCGCCATCTTCAACGTTGGCTACATCACGCATAAATACGGTTTGGATGCCGTTTTTATACAGTGGGATATCACCAAAATCCTTGATCTCCTTAATGGTGGTGTTGGATGGGGTGAGGTAATTAATATCGCCTATGCGCACGTTACCGGCCGGAGTGTTCAGGTTGTTTTCGCGCAGGGCGGCCACAATCTGGTCGGGCGTTAAATTATGCGAGCGTAACAAACCGGGATCAACCTTGATCACTACAGACCGCTGGTTACCACCAAATGGGGCAGGGGCAACCAAACCGGGGATAGATGTAAAGGACGACCGCACATATACCAGGGCATAATCAAGCAGTTCATTATTGCTCCGTTTGGGGCTGCTCAATACCAGCTGCCCAACAGGCAGGGTAGAAGCATCAAACCTTAAGATAAACGGTGGCTGCGAACCTGGCGGAAAGCTGGCCTGGGCTCGATTGGTATAACTCGTGACCTCGGCCGCGGCCTGCGCCATGTTGGTTCCCTCGTAAAAAGTAACTTTTATTAATGTTAAACCCTGTATGTTTTTTGTTTCGATGCTTTTAACGCCCGAAACAAACAGCAGCAGGTTAACATATTGCTTACCAAAGTAAGCCTCCATCTGGTTTGGGGTAAAACCGCCGTAAGGATGGGATACATAGATAACCGGCAGGTTAAGATCAGGAAAAATGTCGATCTTAATGGTACGTACCGCATTTATCCCGAAAAAAAACAACCCGGCTACTATAACCAATATGGTAATTGGTTTTTGAAGCGCCCCTTTTATCATTCCCATTATATATGTGTATCTGTTATTAAAAATTATTTATAAATAAGCCAAAGTCGCCGGTAGCGGCAGCTTTATAAAGCAGTGCCTGCCATACGTTGTTTGATGCGATGTATTTGTCAATTTCGGCGCGGTTAAGTGTGTAAAGGGCCTGCGTAAAATCAACAATGTTTGATAGCCCGTTTTTATACAAGGCATACTTTTGGGTATAGGCATCACTGGCGGCTCTAACTTCAACAGGTACTTCCTGGTAATTTTTAAGCGCGTTGCCGATGCGGGTTTCTGCTAATACCTGCTGGGCCTGTAGTTGCTGGGTAACTAGGTCGTAGTCATTTCTGTATTGTGCCGAAGTGTATTTTTGTGACTGCACCTGGTAATGTGTTCTGAAAATGGTAGTTAAATTCCAGGCCATAGCCACACCTACAAGGTAATTGTAACGGGTTGGGTTGGCCCCAGCTCCGTAACTGCTGCTGAAACTTGATTGATCAGTGCCGTAATCAGAATTAAAGCCCGATCCCCTGCCCTGGTAAACACCAAACAGGCTAAAGGTTGGCAGTGCAAAGGTTTTTAAATATTTAACTTGCTCATCGCTCACCCCCAGGCGGTTCTGGAAATAACGTAATGACGGATGATCTGTAATGGCAACCGCGCTTTGTGCGGCCAGGTTTGCGGGTGCTTTGGTAATAAAAGCGCTATCGAGTGCAAACTCCTGGGCGGGTATGCCCAGGTAGATAGACAGCTGGTTACTTTGTTCCTGCTCGGTTTGCTGGGTATTGGTTAACGCTATCTTCGCGTTGGATACCTCGGCATTAGCTAAAGATGAATCAACGCCTGCGTTAAGGCCGTTTTTTACCCGGGCAACAACAACCGCTTGCAGATCAATTGCCCGCTTAAGGTTATCCTGCTGTGCCTTTGCCAGTTGCTGAGCCGCCAATAAGTTAAGATAGGTGCTTGCCACACGTATTTGATGCTGAAATTGCTCCTGCGATAAATCGCTTTCTTCGCGGGTTACTACAGAACGCTGTACTTTCACTTTCTCTTTGGCTTTACCAAAGCTGAAAAAATCCCAGCTTACGTTGCTGAGGTAAAGTGAGCCGAAAGCCGAGTTCCAGTTCTGCTTAGGTAGTGCAGGGCCTGATGAGGCAACTGATAAACCATGGTAACCAAACAGCGGACCATTTTGTCCGTTTGCGGTTCCGTAGTCTTGTTGGGCCGAGATGCTTACATCTGGTAGATATTCTGTACGTGTTTCTTTTAAGTATGCCTTTGCAGCGTTTAGCTGGTTTGCTTTCGACTTAATGGTACCGTAATTAGCGAGTGCCATTTGTTCAGCGTCTTTAATATTGAGAACCTTTTGCTGAGCCTGAGCGTGTATGACATAAAAAACACCTAAAAACAGAAGTAGTTGTTTTGAAGGTATCTGTAACATTGTGGTGTAATTTGTACACCGCAAATGTAGATGTATACCATATATTAGAAAAATGAATTAATTTTGTCATAATCATTAGAAAAACTAATATATGAATATTGCGCTACATCATTTTCGTTTGGTTGATACCATTTCGAAGGAGGGATCGCTCACCAAAGCGGCCGCAACTTTGCATCTTACACAGTCGGCATTGAGCCATCAATTGAAAGAATTGGAGCGCGAAATGGACATCGAAGTTTTTCATAGGCAGGGGAAAAAACTGCACCTTTCTGAGCACGGTTATCGCTTCCTGAGAAGCGCCGAAAAGATCCTCGCCGAGATCAATTCTTTGGAAGAAGATATCCAGAATTACAAGAACGGGAAGACCGGAAAACTGACCATCAGTATGCAATGTTACACCGCTTATCATTGGCTGCCCGGCATCATTAAATATTACAAAAACCGCTGGCCTGATATCAATATCCACATTTTATCGGATGCAACGCGCCGTCCGCTGGAGTATTTGATGCGTGGAGAATTGGATATTGGTATCGTGCGCACGCAGATGATCAACCCCAAAATAACCTACGAACACATCTTCGAAGATCACCTGGTAGCCATCATTTGTAAGGACCATCCGCTGGCAAAAAAGGACGTAATTAACGTGGCAGATTTTCAGGGTGAAGAGCTTATTTTGCCCCTCTATGATCCCTCTTACCAGGACACCCCGGTGATAGAATCATTGATCCAGGCGCAGCAGGTAAAGCCCAAAACTTTGCACCGGATCCATTACACCGACGCCACCATTGAGATGGTAAATGCCGGCCTTGGAATCAGCGTTATGGCCGACTGGATTGTGAAACCATACCTCAATGGTCGTAATATTGTTACAAAACCATTGCATCACAGCGTTGCAAAACGGGCATGGTACGCCGCAACTATTAAGCAAACACCCGCCATTCAAAACTTTTTAGAGTGTTTGAAAATGCATTTTTCTATCAATGGCATGATAGGGAAAGACGAAAAAGCTTTTGCGCCAATGGCAGAAGTGGTGTAAAGCAACGGAAGGTTTTATCAACGGTTTTTAAATTCCCTCCCAACGGGAGGGGTGCGGCTATAATGCGCACAATAGCAGGGAGGGGTTTCGCCGACATGCCATCTGAGGCGGTATTTAAATGCTGATCTAACCCCTTCCTCCTCCTTCCCCGAGGAAGGAATCGCACATTGCCCCCGCTTTTTTATATCAACGTTTTTTTTAATTCCCTCCCAACGGGAGGGGTGCGGCTGAAATGCGCGTAACGGCGGGGAGGGGTTTCACCGACATGCCATCTGCAGCGGTATTTGAACGCTTGATCTAACCCCTACCTCCTCCTTCCCCGAGGAAGGAATCGCACATTGCCTCCGCTTTTTTTTTATCAACGTTTTTTTAATTCCCTCCCAACGGGAGGGGTGCGGCTGTAATGCGCGTAATGGCAGGGAGGGGTTTCGCCGACATGCCATCTGCAGCACAGCAAGCCTTAAGTGGGCTATTGAGTATTGCCCCAGGTTTTACTATACTGATATTTATACGTTCTTCACAGGTTCCAGTCCGTGATGTTTCATGATGGCTAAAATCCTTGTAATATCAGGCGGACCGCCGGCATTGATCACATCGGCAATTTCACGAAAATAGGCCGGGCCTATGGAAGCCGGTGACAGTGCGCAAAGGACACGTGCGGTTTCGGTATGCGGGTTGCTAAAGCCATGCACCGTGCCCCGTTTTATAAACAATTTATCACCTGCCTTTAGTTCAAGGGTTTCTGTGCCGTAAAGCTGGGTCAGGGTACCTTCCATAATGTAGAGGGTTTCATCCACTTCCACGTGAAAGTGCGGCGCTGGTATTTTGGCCTGTGGGGGAACCAGCATTTCAAATAATACAAGTGTTCCGTCGGTATCCTCACCGTCGACCAGGAAATTCAGTTGTAAACTACCTATAGTGATCTTTTCTTTAAATGAAGGAAACATAATTTATCAGGTTTAACAGGCCAGGGACAGCCATGCACGTTTAAAATTAAAAAATTTCAGCGGCATCTAACAAACCGCTGCCTCACCTTATTTTTTCAACCCTGCCAGCTTCGCTATCTTTAAAAGATCGTTCAACATCATTACATAAAATGTTTTATCGCCGGTTGTTTTCTTTTGTATTATAAAACGCAAATCCCCCTTCGCAAAAAGCGTTTTTCCCGACTCGGGGCTTGTAGCTTCGCCCGGTGTAAATCCCATATCCTTAATTATTTTTAAAGCTTGCGTATAATCATCTTCATTGTAGGTAATAATTCCCGACCCGGCCACGCTGCCTGTTATAACTGTTAATAAATAACTATTCTTCAGCTTATACTTATACAAATCCATGGTATAAGTAGCTTGTGGTATGCTTTGCTTGCTCAACAAAGTATAACCCTGATCTGTAAAATATTTGCCTGCTTCGTCGGCGGTGAGGTTGTTTAATCCGGATAGGCGGGTTATTAAATTAGTTTCATCAATTTTGTTTTGTGCATTTGCGCCGGTTTTTAAAACAAGGCAAAAAAGCAAAATGAGGCCCGCGCGTATAATTATTTTCATTTGGGAATGCTTATAAAAGTGTTTAAGGTTTGTCGAGGTAATATAGCGAATATCTAAATAATTTAACCTGCATAAATAAACTTTGCCTGGCATTTATTTAGCACGGACGATTACTTTAAGTTTTTTTCAAAATCATTTATGGAATGTTTTTAATCCCTGCATCCTACAGGAAATAAGCAGTCCATGAAAAAACTAAATTCATTCCTTTTATCGGTAATTATACTCTTCACGTTACAGCTATCAACCGCCTTCGCCCAAACGCCGCAGCTTACTGTAGATGGTAAAAGCAATAATGGCGTAAAGCTGCAGCAGCTAAAAATTGATGTTGCTATTTACGGTAATATCAGCCGTACTACCTGGCAAATGACTTTCTTTAATTCTACTTCGCGTATTTTGGAAGGGACGCTCACTTTTCCGCTTAAGGATGGTGTGAGCATCAGTCGGTATGCTTTAGATATTAATGGCAAAATGCGCGAGGCCGTTCCGGTTGACAGGGGGAAGGGTACCGTAGTTTTTGAAGCTATTGAACGCCGACGGGTTGATCCTGGATTACTTGAAAAAGTAGAGGGTAATACTTTTCGTACCCGCATCTATCCCATTAATCCGCACAGTACCCGTACGGTAATTATTGGCTACGAAGAAGAGATGCCACTGGCAGATAATGGCAATCTTAAATTTACCTTACCGCTCAACGTAAAAGATACAGTAGATAAATTTTCGCTGAATGCTGCTGTAATTCAAAGCGTAACTGCCCCGGTTGCTGATAACTCCAATGATGATAACCTGCAGTTTGATAACCATCAAAATACCTACACGGCTTCTATAGAGAAAACTAATTACACTCCAAACCATCCCATTTCATTTTTGATCCCCAAACCATCGGATGCAAACGAGGTAATGATACAGACACAAGGCAATAAGTATTATTATTTCATCAATACTACCCTGCAATCGCAAAGTATAAACAAACCGGCTCCACACCGCATAGGTTTGCTTTGGGATGCATCCTTAAGTGGTGCCAATCGCGATAGCAAAAAGGAATTTGCGTTGCTGGATGCCTATTTCAGAAAGATAAACAATGCCGAAGTTACCCTGGTAACCTTTAGCAACACCATTTTAAGTACTAAAGCATATACCATAAGCAATGGCGACTGGTCGGCCCTTAAAAACCAACTGGAGCATACCACCTATGATGGGGCTACCAATTTAGGGAACATCAATTTAACGCAATACCCCGCCGATGAGTTTTTACTAATGAGCGATGGGCATCAAACCTTTGGCGAAAAGACCATTAAATTAAGTAACAAGCCCGTTTATTGTATCAATTCATCAGCAGCGGCCGATTATAGTAACCTGAAACTGATTGCCCTGAAAACACATGGCGAACTAATTGACCTTACCGGGGATGATAACGCCAAGGCCTTAAAAAGTTTAACTACGCAGCCCCTGCATTTTTTAGGGATTAAGGCCGGGGCGTCGGTCGAAGAAAATTACCCTTCCTTACCGGTTGCAGTTGGTGGCACATTTTCAATAGCGGGGATTACCCGCAATCCTAACCAAAGCATTACTTTACAATATGGCTATGGCGATAAGGTAAGTTATGAAAAAGTGATTGCGCTTGACCTGGCAAAAAATACCGTTGATGATGTTAATGTGGCCAAACTATGGGCGCAAAAAAAGATAAGCGAACAGGATATTAACTATAACGCCAACCGGCAGGACATTGAATCATTGGGCAAACGTTTTGGTATAGTTACCCGTAACACCTCCCTCATTGTTTTAGAAACCGTGTACGATTATATCCAATACGACATTGAGCCGCCAGCCGAATTGCGCGAACAGTATGATGCCATTATGAAACAAAGGGCACCCAATAATGTGCAAGCCCGGCAAAAAGACCTCAGCATGGCAGAAACCACACTCAAGGAATTAACCCAATGGTGGAATGCCGATATCAAGCTTGCGGTTAAACCCAAACCTAAGAGCAAGCAAAGAGTTCATCAAAGTGCACCTGCCGTGGTTGCATCTTTACAAATAGCTGAACCGGTAGGAAATCCAGACATACAGGTGGTCTCAGACGAGGCAGTACAATATAAGGCAAACGCGGCTTCGTCAAATTCTAGTCAGCTTAATGAAGTTGTTGTAGTGGGGTATGGAGCACAAAGAAAAACTGCGGTTACAGGATCTCTGTCAACTGTACAACCGGGTTTTTTACAAGGTCGGGCAGCGGGGCTTAGTGTTGGAAACTCAGGTGCTCCCGGCGCAAATGCAGAAGTACGTATCCGCGGGGCAGCAACAATGGGTAACGGTCAACCATTATACGTTGTAGATGGGGTAGCAAGCAGCAGTCCGCCAAATATAGATCCTAACTATATTGCATCCATAAATGTAGTAAAGAATGCCAATACAACTGCTATTTACGGAGCCAGGGCCAGCAATGGTGTCATCGTAGTAACTACAAAAAAGGGTAGAGCAGCCCATGCGGATTCTGTGATTAACCGTGCAGATAAAAATGGAGGGATTAATATAGCCTATAACCCCGCTGCGGCCGATTACTTAAAAACTATCCAAAAAACAGACAAAGCTGGCCAATACCAGAAATACCTGGAGTTGCGGCAAGCTTTTAGCGGAAACCCCGTTTACTATTTTGATGTGGCCGGCTATTTTATGAACGCCGGGAACAAGGAACTGGGCGAGCGCATATTAAGCAATTTGGCCGAGTTGGACCTGGGGAGCTATGAGCTTTATAAAATGCTGGGCTATAAATTAAAGCAACTGGGCGATGTGGAGGGTGAGCTATTCGCGTTTAAAAAAGTTATGGAATTACGCCCTTTAGATCCGCAAAGTTACCGAGACTATGGGCTGGCCTTAGAAGATGCCGGCGAACATCAAAAAGCTTTAGATGTACTTTATGCCGCCATGAAAAGGACCTATACCCCCGAAGCAGAACGCCTTTACAATGGCATAGAGGAAGTATTTTTGCCAGAAATAAACAGAATTATTGCCTTAAATAAATCAGACCTTAAGCTTTCTGGTGTTTCTAAAACGGTGATAAAATCATTGCCGGCAGATATTCGCATTGTAATGGACTGGAACATGAACAACACCGATATTGACCTTTGGGTAACCGACCCTAATAACGAAAAATGTTATTACGGCCACAACCGCACCGAAATTGGCGGGCGCATCTCGCAGGATATGACCCAGGGTTTTGGTCCGGAGCAGTTCCTGTTGAAAAAGGCGATCAAGGGAACTTACAAAATCGAGATCAATTACTATGGCGACAGGCAGGCAACCATTGCCGGCCCTACAACTATCATGGCCGAGCTGTTTACCCATTATGGAACCCCACAGGAAAAAAAGGAGCTTATTGTATTGCAAATGAAAAAAGATGCCAAAGGGGCGGTATATATTGGGGACCTGGATTTTAAATAAATGAGTTTTGCTTTTCGTGGGGCGCTTTTTTTCACCGCAAGTGTTCAGAAGATGACTATTCGTTATTTTAACGAATAGTCATGCTGAATTTATTTCAGCATCCTATCAGCAAGGTTGACGCTTTACAGGCCATCATGCCGATGCAGATCGGCATGATGGCCTTTTTTAATTTTTTAGAACACATCAATATTATACTTTTAAATAAACCAGTGGCGTAGCCACGGCTAATATTGTAACAACGGATTTTAATCCGTTGAAAAGAAGCAGCCTATAAAAAGAACCATAGGTTCGGCCCATATACCCAGCTGGTTACGGTTATTCAACATGCAATAAATGAAAAATGCTGGTATCTACTTAAAAGATATACGCCGTGCCTACGGCACTCATTTTTCATTTTGGTTTATGATCAACGGATTAAAATCCGTTGCTATAATATGTTCGAGCCTATGGCTCTATAAAAAATGATAATTTGCCTGACCCTTCAAATCGAGTATTGACCTAATGAAAAGGACTGTCCACAAGGCAGGCGTTCAATCGCCCGGTAGTTATTTATAATGACGATTGAATGTTTTGAATATAAATATATATTATTTAGCCTAAACAGCTGTTTATTTGATATTTACATTTGCAGTTTAGTCTTTTTGTATATAGCTTTAGTTAATAAATAAGCCAGGCCTCTACCATCTTAACAATTATTGCGTGAACCCATTTGAAATTAGATTATCCAACAAGATGATAATAACCAGGATATAAAATATTGCTGTACTATTCCTTGCGCGCCGCACTGTACCCCCTTACAGTCCCAATTGGCCGGCAGGAAGGTACAATATCGAAATATCCTGCGTGATGTGGCTAAGCTGAACTTGATTTAAAAAGGTATTAAATAGCTGTTTTAAGTACGATAAAACGGCAACTGTTAGTTTTATTATAAAACAATTAACACGGATACTAATAACAACAAGCTTTAAACTTTGCATCCTATGGAACAACAAGTAATTGACATCCACTGTCATCCGGCTTTAAAAACCTGGCTGTTTCCCTCGCACCATGTTTATGACGAAGTGAATCCCACAAATTATGAGTTTAGTGAAAATTGTTTTGTAAACATCGATCAGATGCAGCGGGGCAATGTGGGTATAGCGGTATCTGTTTATTACCTGCCCGAAGCCGAGCTGGAATCAGATCAAATGCGAAACGTGCTGTTTACGTTACTGCGCGGTTTATTGCGGATTGTATGCAGCAGGCTGCCACAAATTATAGAAGATAAATCAACCCCTACGGCTTCGTTTGAGCAAATGAAATCCTATATCAACATGTTTGCGGAGGATATTAATGTTGCTATCAGGAGCGGTAAAAATGTATCCATTGCAACCAGTTATAGTGATATACTGAATAAAATAAATAATGGGACAACTATTTTTCTGCATAGTATTGAGGGGGCGCATTGTTTAGGTAATAACCCAATTGCTAATGTTACTGTTGAAAAAAACCTGGAGTATTTTTTTAACATGGGCGTTTGCCAGATAACATTAGGGCACTTTTTTGAAAATATACTGGTATCCTCATCAGGTGGAGTACCGCCCAAACTGGCCTTCGAGCTGGATTATGAACCCGATAAGTATAATACCTACCCGCTGGGGTATAACGGTGATTTAGCGATTGGCATTATTGACAAAATGCTGGAACTAGGGATTATTATTGACCTGGTGCATTGCCACCCTAAAGCCAAGCAAATGATTTACGACAGAAATAATTTACGGCTTGATAAAAAGCGGCCATTGGTATTTGCGCATACCGGGGTTAGGGAGGTAGCAAAAAAACATAATCCGGATATGCCCGATAATTATGCTGCATTTCTGCCCGATGCAAGCGATATCAGGGCAATAAAAGATTGCGGGGGTGTTTTGGGCGTAATTTTTATGGATTACTGGCTTACCGGCGATGACGATTTCAGACCTGGTATACAAGCAGTAATTGAAACCATGGTATTTATACGCGATGTGCCCGATAGTAATGGCGTTAAAGGCACCTATGATCATATTGCAATTGGGTCTGATCTGGATGGATTCACCACCATTCCGAGTGACCTTGGCGGGGCAAGAATGATGAAGGACCTGGTAAATGCCATTAGTCGTATCCCCGGTATTAGCCGCGATGATATCGACAAAATTGGCTGGGCAAATTATATGAGGGTATTAAAGAACGGCTGGGGTAAAAAATAATTGATATACCCACAGGCCCTTAACGGCATATATAAAAATGGAACTGAACTAAGGAAATTGCGTAGCCGGTATTACTTCCTTTTACAACCTGGCTGTCCATATATAACGGTGATACGTAAAGCACATTAATATGAGAGATAAAAACGAACTTTTAGGGTTAAGCGGTACAACACCGCTGGCCAATAATTTGCGGTCTATCAAGGAAAGCGTTGTAAAGGCGCCGCCGGCATACAACATGGATGGACTTATAGCAGAAAATAAATGGGCGTGGATAAAAAAGAATGTTAGCAGCATTGGCAAAAACAAGTTTAAGCCCTATCCTTATTACCATGATCCCCAAAATAATAATGGCATCTTTAAAATTCAAAAGCCCTCTGCAGATCCGGTTACCGTTGCCCTGTTGAGCGACTGGGCCGCAGATACCGCCGAAGCGCAGCTGATTGCACAGCAGGCGGGCATCCAGGATTATAGCATCCATTTGGGAGATACTTATTATGTAGGCAACGAAAAGGAGATTGCCGAAAATTTTAATACCGATGAGGGCGGTACCTGGCCTTATGGCACCCTGGGCAGTTTTGCTATGGTTGGTAATCATGAAATGTACTCAAACGGGCAAAGTTATTTTACCCAATTACTGCCCTATATGGGCACCTATGTAGAAAATCAGGATTTGCCGGTGCAGGTACAGCAAGCGAGTTTTTTTTGCCTTGAAAATGACCACTGGCGCATTATAGGGCTTGATACAGGTTATGATTCCCTAACCGGGTTCCTGGGCCTTAGCCCAAATAAAAAGCTTGATCTTACTCCGGAACAGAAGGATTGGCTGCAGAATACGGTTAAACTTAACGAGGATAAAAGAGGGATCATCATCCTATCTCATCACCAGTGTTTTTCGGCATTTGAAGATGAATTTCCAAATCCGGCTAAATTTATTTCGTCTCTGATGTCGCCCGGCCGGGATATTTTGTGGTTGTGGGGGCACGAACACTGGTTTTCGGTATATGGCCCCAACAAGCTTGATAACGGCTCAAACATTTTTGCCCGCTGTATAGGCAACGGTGGCATGCCGGTTGAACTCTATAATCCCGATGGGGGCATCAAAAAACCAAGGAATAACGTTCCAGCCAGTCACGAAAACCGCAACCTGGTTCTTTATGATCAGCGTAAACGCCAGGTAGTTAAAGGCAATATCGCTTTGGGGCACAATGGTTATGTCATCCTAACCCTACAGGCCAACCAATTAACCATCGGCTATTTTGATGATAACGGGGGCAGTGGCGCCGGCCGAAAAGTACTTGACGAAACCTGGACAATAGATACCACCACTGGAATACTAAAAGGAACCAGCATTACAGATCATACCATCAACGGCAATCAACCGGCAGCATTGCAGTTGTCTCTTTTTGGCGCGTGGCTAAAGGATGCTATCGGTGGTTGATAATGGAGGTTTGTGCTTATTATGTTAACTGTTTTTTAATGCCGATAAGTCGCATTGAAGGTTTTTGTCCCAGTTGCCGGTTTTGGCTGCCGCGTCATAAGTGGATTGCATAAATTTCAGCAATGTTTCTTCTGGTTTGGCAGATCGCTGTACAGATTCATAGGTTAATAAAAACTCACCCATTTCGGCGCTATAAAATGCTTCTGGAGGTGCTATCTGCTGGTTTTTAAAATCATCAGGAGTAGGATAGCAGTATGCATAAAACACAGCATGAGGAAAATCGGCCGAGCCGGGCCAAAAGCCACATGAGCTTACCTCCTGCGAGTAAGCTTCCTGCATAACAGCCTTGGGTATATTGGGCATTCCTCCGGGATGTTGAGGAGCCGGTCTGCCAGAAAACCGGGTAACGGCCAGGTCAAACGCGCCCCAGAAAAAGTGTACCGGGCTGTTCTTCCCCTGAAACCCAGCCCTGAAATCAGTAAACACATTATGGATCCTGACCAGCGCCTGCCAAAAATTGTGCATCAGGGCAGCATTGTAACCGCAGGGTGTATGATTTTCTGCAAAAGGTACGGCAGGGTCAACCTCATTGGGCACGGGGTAAATAGCTACATTTACGCCGGCTTTTTGTATATTATCCATCAGTTGGCCATAAAAGCCGGCTACCGTTTGGGTGCCAAGTGTAAAATGGAGTTTTATTCCCGTACTGGTGATGATTTGCACCTCATGACTGATAAAATCCAGATCGATCTGGAAAACGCCGCCATCATATGGCATACTACCCGTAGTTAATCCTGTGGGGCTTACATACAGCGTTACCTGCCACGAATGGTTTATCCAGGGCATCTTCTGCAGCCTTATTTTGCCAACTATTTGAGTATACATGTGTACCGTAGCAATGGTGTCTTTAATGGCATGAAAATCCAAAGCTGGCCAGGTTGAGGTGGTATGATCTGTCATGAGAAATAGTTTAAATGTAAACAGTGAGATGGGGTATTATGTTTTTGTCTTTTGGCTTGTGTTTCATGGTGTTGTGGCTGCGTTTGTTAAATAAAAGTATTTATTAACAACCTTGCAAATATCCACCAAAAACCTATATTTTGGTACATATATTACATGATCAGTGTAGGAGGTTTTTATGAATAAAATTTTTACCAACTTTTTACTGTTTTTAGTTAATATAATTTTCTTCTTTGATACCTATGCGCAGTCACCAGATAAAAATTACCTGTATTTACAAAGCTACAGTGTTAATAATAAAGCCCAATTATCGCCTAAAATAAATGCTGCGATAGCCAGTATTAAAGGCAATGCATTACCAACTGTTTTGGCCCCCGACATTAAATATCAAAGTCCCCAGGCTTATGTTATAAATACCCCCATTGCACCTTTGCTGCCTGTAAATACTGGTGGCCCGGTGCTGCCCGGAGTTTATGGACAGGTAAGCACATTTGCAGGCGGGGGGGCGCCCGTTACTCATGATGCTCAGGGCTTGGATGCCGGTTTTAATTTACCATCGGGAATTGGCGCCGACGCGGCAGGGTATATCTATGTTTCAGATTATGGCAGCGGAGCTATCAGGCAAATTTCGCAGGGGGCTGTTGTACATACCATTTCTCACACCCGTAACCCATCGGCATTAATAGTTGATGACCAGGGCTATATTTACGTTTCTGATTTCGCCAGTAATGATATTCTCAAAATTACTCCGGCTGGAGTGGTATCGGTTTTTGCAGGTAGCGGCACTGCGGGTAATACGGATGGAACCGGCACTGCTGCTTCATTTAATTCGCCGGGTGGCCTGGTAATTGATAAGTCCGGGAATATTTATGTTGCCGATCAGCTAAATAACAGCATCCGTATGATCACTCCTGCCGGCGTGGTTAAAACAATTGCGGGCAGCGGCATTGCCGGGTCAAATAACGGACCCGGCATGACAGCCAGCTTTAATAATCCTGATGGTTTGACTATTGATAAGCAGGGCAATGGGTATATAGCCGATACCAAAAACAACCTGATCAGAAAAGTAGCCCCCGATGGTACTGTTACAACATTTGCGGGCAGTGGTGCGGCAGGTAAAAGTGATGGGTTTAAAACAGCTGCAAGCTTTAATTACCCCACAGGCATAGCGATTGATGCAACCGATAATTTGTTTGTAGTCGATAATAAAAATCATTCCATAAGAAAAATTACCCCGGCCGGCGATGTAACAACTTTTGCAGGTACCGGAAGCCCAGGCTATGCAGACGGAATAGGTACTGCGGCAAGCTTTAATTTTCCAGTAGGATTGACTTTTGATGTAAACGGGAATTTATTTATAACAGATTACGCCAATTATCAAATCAGAAAAATAACTTTAACGGGGTATAGCATTGATAAGCCTCTGCCCGCCGGCTTAGTATTTAACCCCCAAACGGGAGCTATCACCGGCACGCCTACTGCAATATCACCTGCTACCGATTATACCATTACCGCGCATAATGCAGGGGGTAGCAGCAGCACTGTGGTAAACATACAGGTAAGTTTAACCACGCTTAAGCCATCAATAATTACTTTTCCTCCGCTTGGCGACGCTGTTCAAAATTTGATAATCCTGACTGCCAGTAGTACCAATAAAGAAACCCCGCTTATTTATACCAGCAGTAATCCCGCTGCAGCGATAATTACTGCCGATGGGCACATCCAGTTGATAGGTGTAGGTTATTCAACCATTACCGTTAGCCAGGCGGGTAATGGTAATTATAGTACAGCCGCTCCTGTATCCCGAATACTTACGGTTTACCAGAAGGAAGAGATCGCATTTGTAGCACCACCAGTTAAACACCTGAACGATGGCGATTTCAGTCCCGGGGCAACAAGCAATGTTTCTGCTTTTCCGGTTACTTATACAAGCAGCAATCCGCAGGTAGCAACCATCGTTAACGGGAAGGTCCATATTACCGGGATCGGCACTACACTTATTACTGCTTCGCAAGCGGGTGATGCATTGCATGTTGCGGCAGCTCCTGTTACGCAGGAGTTTACAGTAACTCCCTTATTGGCATTTGGCGGCATCCCATTAAAATTAACCTGCGATAATGATTTTGATCCCGGTGCAACAAGTACCAAATCAATTGCCTATGTAAGCGGCAATACCGCCGTGGCAACCATCATCAACGGTAAAATTCATATAGTTGCCCCGGGTACAGCAACTATAACTGCAACCAGTAATGGCGAGGTGCTTACCCAGGAGTTAACTGTGGGCGCGGTGCCACAGCCTGCCATAACCATAAGTGCTTCAATACCTACCCCCAATTGCGCGGGCACCCCGGTTTTGTTTACAGCTTTACAAACAGATGCAGGTACAAATCCAACTTACCAATGGCGGGTAAACGGTTTAGATGCCGGTACCAATACGGCAACTTTTACAAGTAATACCCTTGCAGATGGCGACCAGGTATCCTGCACACTCACCAATAACAGTAGCTGCGCCGGTCCGGTGCCGGCAAAATCGAATGTTATAAATGTGGGGGTATTATCAGCGCTTGATCCGGCACCAACTGTGGCAATAGCAGCATCTGCTAATGATGTTTACTCGGGCACAGCCATTACTTTAACGGCTACTACTCAAAACGCGCCATTGGTTACAGCCTATCAATGGAAAGTAAATGGCGTAAATGCAGGTTCAAACCAAAGTACATTCACAAGTACAATCTTTAAAAACGGGGACGAAGTTACCTGCACTATTACGGTAAGTAATGCCTGTACGCTGCCTGCTACGAGCAATATTGTAACAATTAACGTATTGCCGCCGCTCGCCATAACCGTTGCCAATATTTTTACGCCCAATGGCGATGGCGTTAATGATACCTGGAGTATTCCAAATCTTTCTTATTATCCGGATTGCCTCGTAAGTGTTTTTAACCGCTATGGCAACAGGATCATGCAATCCACAGGCTATACTAAACCCTGGGATGGTACTTATGGCGGTAAACCATTACCACCAGGCGTTTATTATTACATCATTAATATTAAAGATGGCAACCAAAAACTATCCGGCAATGTTACTATTTTAAGATAGGATGATTCGCCGATTTATCGCTTGGTACCGGGGTGTTGGCACTTATCGCTTTGGGAAACGGCATAGTTTTGTGGAGATAAAAGACTGAGTGAATTTGGGTAGATACTGAAAAGTACTCCGCAGGGTTCTTTCAATGAGAAGCCTGCGGAGATGAAGCTTTTTAAACCTGCTTGGGTTGCTTAAAACAATTTTTCCTGTGGTGGTTTAACACCGGCCAGGCGTAAGTAAACGGTAGTTTGGCCCCTGTGATGCGTTTGGTGCTCAAAAGCTTTGGTAAACGCCATTCTCCTTGTAAGATCCATACTGCCGAAAAGTTTAATTTGCTCATCCAATTGTTGGGGCGTTAACTTTTTAAGCGCGTTTATGGCAAAATCATAACTTTCCATCACGGCTTTAGTAACAGCTGCTTTTGATTTGTCGGTTGATTTTTCCAACGCGCCGGGGGCGTAAGGGCTTTTTTCGCCCGATGCACCTGAAGCAAATCCAAGGTTGGCATCGCTAAGGTGAAGCATCTGCTCGGCAAATGAACGCATTTCGGGCGTGGGCTTTAAGGCATAACCAGTTTCGGTCATGGCATCCAGGTACTCTTTGGTGTAGGTTTTTGCCCGTTCCCATTCTTTCACCAAATCGGCGGTGCTTGTTTGTGCTTTAGCAAAGCCCGTGAAGCCTAAAATAAGGCACAACGTAGTTAGTAGTTTTAAAGTTCTCATAATCATGGTGGTTTATGAAAACAAAGTTCGACTATTTAATGTAAAACAACCAAATAGGCAGGTTAATAAATCATAAAAGATTGACCTGCTGGCAGCTTGGGGGACTTTGGCAGGTGACGCAGAAAATTGATTGGTCAACATTTCGTCCCCGCGGGGTCCTATTTTCGTCCCCTCGGGGACGGTGAAAGATTGACCTGCGGGGCAGCTTGGACAGGATAGAACTGGCGGGTAGTTTCATCTCTTTCTAATTTTTTAATGCCTCCAGTTTTTTTTCTTTCTCAGCGATCACCTGCTGCAAGCCGGCTATGCGGTCTTTATCGTTGGGATTACGTTTTATCACCGCCCGGATGGCCATGATCTGCGCGGTCAACAGGGCTTTGTTAGCGGGAACTTTCACATCTGGCTGAACGCCTTTTCCTTCCCAGTCGGTGTGTGTAACCGGGTTTACACTGTAAGCAAATGGAATATCCGCTAAAAAATAAGTGCCAATCTTGTAGGGCTTAGTTGGATGAGCGCCCCCGCCGGTGACCTCGCCGATCACTTTTGCACGGCCCAGCGCCTGCATATTGTAAGCAAAATCTTCCGATGCTGAAAAGCAGTCTTTACTGACGAGGATATAAATGTCCTTATCAACCAGTTTGGGACCGGGAACAACCGGCAACGTCCATGACTGGCGCAGCGTTTTTGCGTCGCGGTCATAGTTATCATTCCAGTGTACCGGATCGCCAAAAAAATAACTGGCGATCAAATAGCCGCCGTCGGCAAAACCGTGGTTGTTGCGGATGTCAATGATGATGGCGTCGGAATTGGCGAGAAACGTCATGGAGGACTGGGCAAGGTCCTTGATCCAATCTGAGGGGAAAAATGTATCAACCTGCAGGAGGCCGATATTGCCATCAAGTATTTCGACTTTCTTAAAATTGAAATTACTGCGAGCCCAGGTCTTTCGGAACGCGTCGGCATCTGCTTGCGAAGGAGCTTCCGGTTTTTCATCACCGATAGGAGTAGCCGAATACTCTACGCCTAAATGTCCGTCGTTATTGGCGGCATGGAGGTCAGCAGTTAATGTTTTAGCGAGCACTTCCCGGCTGCTAATTGTATCGTAATTGTGATGCTGCTGATGTTGGCGAATGGCCTTAGTCATTTTTTTTGCCAGGTCTTCATAAACATAAAGGGCGTTAATTTTCGCAATCAGCGTGTCTATCACCGTGTTTCGTTCTGCAGCTGTAAGTTTAGGCGGCTGAGCTGGTTGTTGCGCGCGTACGGTTAGCGTGGAGATAAGGCAGATCAGGTAAATTATTTTCTTCATAATGGGGTGATTTTCAGTTGTTCCATGCCGGTGGATCGGTATCTGAACAATAAAAATAAGAAAATAATTGCTGTGTAAATTGGATTATTGTGGCATATCCAACAAGAGGAGATATTTCAACTGATGTTTTTATTTTGTGTAGTTGATATTGGAGCATGCCTGCATTAATGTTGTGTAGATACAGCCTTAGTGCTACCGCGGGGGCCTCTTTGAGAAACCCCGCGGGGACGGGAACATTCGAACCCTTAACTCTTCCCAACTGTTGCTGCATCAAACACACGGCAGAAGTTACCGCCGCCTACTTTACCTATTTCATCGGCAGTAAAGCCGGTTTTTAACATTGCATCAACCACGGTGTAATAGAAACCGGATTTCTGATCTGCCCAGGCCTGGTTTGTGCGCTCGCCGATCCTGCCGCCATTTTGACCGTTGCCGCCTGTACCATCGTGACCTTTATCCATGGGCGGCCCATCATGGCGATCACCAGGATCAACACCAGGTTTAGGGCCTAAGTTACCGGCTGGCCTATATGGCGAGGTCAATTTGGTATCGGTGCCGATGCAAACATGGTCGATACCTACAACATGTACCAGGGCACGGATATTTTGGGCGTACTCCAATGCGGAGTCGGCTAAATGTGTCCATACACCAATCACGCCGCCCGTGTCTGCCACAATTTTAGCCTGCTCCTTGCTTATGAGCCTTGGCTTCATCATTCGGGCCATATTTTGGTTCTGTCCCAGCTGGGTATCAAGTCCTGTATGGGAGATGATCACCGGATGTTTCGCCACTTTGAGCGCGGCGGCCACCGTCTCTGTGCTGGCGTGCCCAAGGTCTACAAGAATGCCCAGGCGGTTACATTCCCTAATCACGCTGGCACCGAAAGTGGTGAGGCCGCCCCAACGCGCGGGGTTGGTGAAAACATCGCCCAGTGGTGCTGATGCATCGCTGTCATGAAGCAGTGTTAGGTGGCGTAAGCCCCGGTCATAAGCTTCGCTAAGGCGCTCCAGCTGGCCTTCAAGAAAGTGACCGCCCTCTACTGATTGGATCACGGTGGGCTGGTGTTTTTTGTGGGCCGCAAGTAGATCGGCAAGGTTCAGAGCGCGCTTCATGCCGTTGCGGGCCAGCTGCTGGTCCATAGAAGCCAGGCCATTCTTAAACCGTTCGTAGGCTTCTCCGGGGTTTTGTAATTTTTGATAATCTACAGCGAATGTATAGGGGCTCATTTAAAATGTTAACATAATATAAAATGGCAAAATGGCAAAAAATGGCGTTTTTGAGTTAGATAGGGCGCTTTTTGCTTTTATGGTGGGTACAAAAAAGTCAGTCAAATTGTTAACTTAATTACTATTTTGTATAATTTGAGTATAATTTTGATCGGTTTTACCTATAGTAATTATACTCAAAACAGTATAAATGTATAACTCAACTCTTATTAAATTGGCTCTCTTTAGTATATCCCTTATAAAAATCAGCATACATATCCATGTAATTGATTAATTGAGAAATGGCCATTCTATCACCCTCAATTTCACTTTCATAAGCAACCAATAAAAAGCATTTTAAAAGTTTTTTATCGGTTATATGATTATGACTTTCTCCAAAATCAAAATCAAATTCTTTTTTGTAATCCTTGAAATTTGAGCCTAAAGGGAACTTTTCACGAATAAAATCCGGCGCGCCAAAACTTTCAGATACCTTAACAAGCTTTGAATAATCGGTAAAAGCCTGCTTTAGTTCGGTAATGGACACGGATAGTAATTTATTGAGTTGGCGGTCTGGATGCCTATAGTAAAAGTCAATTTTATTCTCTTCATAGTAGCCTTTATACAAAATTTCTTTTGCAGGTGGATTTGTTACATAGTCCTTTTGTAGTTGAACATCGTTTTCCCCATTAGTTTCCCCAATTATATTACCCATAGAACTATTAAAAATATCACCATTGTTATTGTAGTACCATTCTGGAGAAATCTTGAATTTTTCTATCAAAATTTCGACAATCTTATTTGTTACGTTTTTTCGGCCTGTTTCAAGCGCTGAAAGATAAGATTGAGTAATCTTTAATGCCGTGGCAAACTCATTTTGTTTGAGATTCAAAGCCTCTCTAACAGCTTTAATTTTTTCCATTGGTAATATTTATTTCTTTATTCTCTTGTTTATATTACTATTAGTACTAAATTTGTTCTATAGTTACACTTTAATTGTACTGCAATATTACTAATTATGGTTTATAGTCAAGAATTAAAAGAGAAATTACCGCACGGATCAGGCAAAGTAATAGCCAAAATAGCCGGGGTTAATGAGCAATCAGTATCAAAATTTTTGAACGGCAAAACAAGAAGTTTAAAACTTGAAAAGGCGGTTTTGGAATTTATTGCCGAACTGGATCAACAAAGGGATAAGGTTTTAAATCCGGGTAAGGGTAATGAGTAGTGTTGTTAAAGTTGACGGAAAGATTTATCTATCATACTCTTATTTAGAGGGTAAAGGGATAAGCTATCATGTTATAAAAAAATGGGCTGCAAGAAAGGACTCTAAGCCGTTTAAATATAACAATGAGGCTTTTATTGATTTTGCAATTATTCCAGCTCCATCAAAAATTAAACTGCCATCTGAAAACGAATTGCTTGCAGCTATAGCCAGTGATAAAAAGGATAGCGAAGTTGTTAGCCTATCTGAAAAGCTAAAATATGCACAGGCTAACAAATGCACTGATTTTAGGGCTTACTATCGTGATACCTATTCACTATCAAGTGATGAGGCTTTAAAGGCAGCTATGAAGCGCGCCGTTTGGGAGCGTTTAATCAAATTATATGATGATGCACATACCACCGGATATAAAGGCGGTTTAAAAAAAGGCGCTTTAGAGTTGCTTTTTGCTGCTTATAACACCGTTTATAGTGGTCAATACTCATCAAAACAGGCTTTTTTAAGGACAATAAACGCCTGTAAAGTGGCTGGATATGATAGTATAATCATTGATAAGCGCAAAATAACAGGCGGAAATAACCTTAAATTCAATGAGTTACACGCCTTTTTTGTTGGAGGTGTTACAAGTATAGGCAAAGCTTATACTGCTGCACAAGTTTTACAAAAAATTATGCCTATGTGTAACGAGACAAATATTGCAGTTCCGTCTCTTTCGTGGGTTAAAAACTTCATCAAAAACAACACTAAAAATAACGAGTATTCTACAAGGTATGGCAGCGATAAACTTGCAAAAACAATGCCTTATGCAACGATGCAAACCGCTTTGCATGCTGACAAACAATGGCAGGTAGATGGCTGGAATTTACCATTCTATTTTAAAAATGATAATGGTTATTTAAATAAGTTAACGCTTATAGCCATTAGGGATGCGTACAGTCGTAAAATAATTGGCTATAGTATCAGCCAGTCAGAAAACAGAATAAGCATACTGGAGGCCTTTCAGGATGCTGTAGCAAACACCGGATGTTTACCGTTTGAAATTGTTGTCGATAATCATTCATTCAACAAAACCAAAGAGGCCGAACACTTTATAAGCGAAATTGGAAAAATTGGCGTTACCTGGACTGTTACCGAAAACCCTCAACATAAGTCTATAGCCGAAAGGTATTTTAAAAACCTTGGTGAGCAGTTTTGTAAAGATCATTACGGTTACATAGGTCAAGGTATAAAAACTAAAGACAAAAATGGCCGGTCAAGTGATGAACTGATACAGAAATACGCAACAAAGGCCGGTAAAATACTTTCTGAAAATGAGATAAAACTGATAGGTATGTCGGTTGTACAACAGTTTAATGATACCACATTGAGCGGTTTTAAACTATCACCGAATTTGTTGTACAGCCAAAGCGAAAAGCCTGTCAGGTTTGAAATAGATCTATTTGAACGGTTAAGGATTTTTACTAAAAAAGCTGAATACAAAATTTCGCGCGGGCAAATCAACATCACTATAGCAGGAATAAAATATGAGTATCAAGTTGATGCAGCAACCTTTAAAAATTACAATGGTAAAAAGGTAGCTGTAAGATATGATACTCCAGATCTTATATACCTGTTTGACTTGAAAACCGACGTTCCTATTTATTCAGTTAAACAAAAGTCAATTATTCACGGAGCAATAGCAGATCAAACCGAAAGGGATTTACGCCTTTTAATTCAAAATAAAGGCCGTACAAAAGGAATTGTATCACAATCCAAAAACCATTCTGAAAACATACGAGAAAAGGCCTTGCAGCATCATCCAGATGCTTTAGAGATCCTGCATCACTACACCACGCCAAAAGATGTGTTAAAGCAAGCTGATACGGATTTTCAATTTAGGCAGGAGGCCGAAAGTAGAGGTATTGATTTAAGCCGCGTAATTACCGTGCCTAAGATAACCGAAATCACAAATCCTGTTTACCTCAACAAAAAGCAAAACCGAAAAGAAGTAAGCCCATTTACCCCGGCACATCACGAAATAAGCATTATTGAGCCTCAATATATAGATAACGAATAAAAAAAGCCTATGCGACAACATAGGCTCCAATTAGATAACTAATTATATAAGAACATGACAAAGTTAGCAGAAAAAACAGAAATCAAAACAGCGGTAAATCACTACTGCAAAGTGAAAGGAATTAGCAAAAATGAGTTAGCCACGCAATTAAATATTAGTGCATCTACGCTCAGTAGCATTGAGAATGAAAACTGGAAAAGCATTGACCAAAAAATGTGGCAAAAGATCTGGAATAAGGTAGGGCGTATAAACGATTTAAAAATATTCCACACTAAGGACTTTAAGGCCGTCGAGGATTTATGCACTTTTTCCCGCAATAACTTTTTCATGACAGGTTTAATTGCTGATACAGGCATGGGCAAAACAACCGCTTTAACATCTTACAGCCACCGCACAAAAGAAACATTTTATGTAAGCTATGATAAAACCATGAAGCCCCGTCAATTCTTTGCAGCCCTTTTAAAAGAAATGTCAATTCAGTTTGATGGCAGTATTAATGAAATGGTTAATCGCATTGCCGATGAGTTAAATGTGATGGAGAGTCCCTTAGTTATAATTGATGAGGCTGGTAAAATTACGCATACCATGATAGTTTACTTACAGGTATTAAAAGATAAAACTCCTTTGTCTTGCGGATACGTTTTGGCCGGCATGCCATATTTTAAGACTAACCTCATAAAGTTTGCAAACAAGCAAAAAGAGGGATATGCGGAATTTTATCGCAGGGTGAATTTATGGCATGAACTGGAGGGATTGAGCGGTAATGATATTGTTTTCATCTGCACTGAATCAGGTATTACTAATCAGGACGATCAAAAACAATTTAGACATAAAAGAAGATTTGGGGATTTAGCTAACGAAATATTACTTAAAAAACTGAACGCTCGCAACTAAAAACATAAGCCATGAATCAGCAAGTATCACGCAGAAATAAGCGCTACAAGGCCAAACGCTTATTCTTTACCCACAAGTATACCTCCCGGCAAATTGCAGCAAAGGTAGACGTTACAGAGGCCACAATGAGTAAATGGGTGAGACAAAACGGCTGGAAAAATCAAGATACTGCGGGTGCGGTGTCTCTGGTTACTACTTTCAGTATTATATCAGCATCCTTTTATGAACACCTGGAGCAAAGCAATCCCGAACTTTTGGCACTGGTAAAAGATGAGATTTGTCTTTATGTCAAAGCAACCAGTAGTTTATCAAAAAATAAAAAAGTAACCCTCTAAATATCCATGATATGGAAAGCGTAACAAAACCCCAATTAACTAAAATACATATCCTGCTTAATAAATTGCAGTTGATAGATGATAAAAAGGCCATAATAAAAGAAGTAACCAAAGGCAGAGCAACCAGCAGCAAAGATTTAACTTTTGCCGAGGCTAAATTTCTTATAAGCCGCTTGTGTGATTGTGATCCTACTGAAAGGTTAAAAACAGTCATTAATCAATTAGCATTTAGAGCCGGGATTATTTACGGCGAAACCGAAACAGATAAAATTCTGAATAAGGTAAAACTGGACTTGTTTTTTAAAAATAATGGATCAGTCAAAAAGGATTTACACAAGCAGAGTTATACGGAACTTACAAAAACTCATAGGCAATTTGAGGCTATTGTAAAAGGGATTGCCAAAAGTAAGGAGCATAGGCAGGCTGAAAAGGCAGTGAGAGAATTATTAACAGAATTGAATTTAATACTTAGTAAATAAACCGATATGCTAAAGCTAATAGGTAAAGAGGTAAAGTCTTTTACTCATCAATTAAATATTGATGTTTTAATGATTGATTTAACTGCAAGGCAGATACAAATAAATTTCAATGGTGCCGATGACTGGTCAGAGGATTGCGGTACAGGAGCCATTGCGACAGGTGATACACTTTTACGATTTATGGCACGAGGATTTGATAAAGATGAAACAACTTTAGGTTGGAGAGCCTCTTTGTTCAACGTTGTCGATAATCGAAAAGTGTGCTTATTCGGTCCTGTAGTTAAAACAGAATTGAGATGAGTTTTAAACACCGTTTAAACACCGTTTAAAATGCCGTTTAAAGCCGGATTACTAAATTTTTGATACAAGGTATCTAAACAAGCAGAAATAGTTTAAATCAAATATATGGGAATAATAAAGTTAGACAAAGAAAACCTTACAGACTTAGCAATCACGCTAAGCGGTGTAAGTGCTTATTCAGACACTTTTTTTGACTTGGTCAGAAAATCATTGTCTGATATTGGAGATAAGATACAGACCGATAATTGCGGTACTGTAAGGCTTAAGAAGCAACAATTTGATGATTGCTTGCAGGGGCTGGTATCTGCATCTGCGCTGCCTGATGTCGCTGATACATTAAGTGCAGCTATAGTAACAGTAACCAAAAAACTATAAGATGGAACAAATTACCACTGAAAAAGAGATTGACGGAGTTGTCGCAAACCTCGTCCTAATTGACCAGCAGTTAACAGTACTATTAGGAATGGCACAAAAGTCAAGAGTTAAATTGATAATGGATTTTTCAGCCGATTGCACCGAATTCGGGCAGCAAGCTGAAATTATTAATCAAACCAGGCAAATGTTTTACAACTCCATTGATAACCTCTTAGCATTTCAGGAAGCTATAAAAGAGTTAGGTAAGGTTATTGAACCAGGGCCAAAAAATTCCTTAAATAAAAACTGGCCTCCTAAAGAAATACAGCCAGAGGATCTGGATTGGACAACACCTTTAAACAGAAATAATTAATTATAAAAAAAAGAAAATGAAAAAAAGACTATTGAATTTTGATAAAATATCTTATGAGCGTGAGTTAAAATTTGCTGACAAAGATCTTTCACTGTTTAACAATGTTTTGGCAGTGGTTAAAACAAGTGTGTCCGACTTGAAAATTGACGAAACATCGTTTAGCCAACTTTTGAAAAGCCCGAAAGAATACGGGTTTGATATCTTGGTTGGATCTAATCCCCTTACAATTGGCGGTATAACTGTAAGCAAAGAAAAGGCGATGGATTTTGTAGAGATGCCGTCCAATTGGTTGGCTGTAATCAAAATAGTAAACGAATTTAAACGGGATAGGAATGACAATCCGAGCCATATAAAAGATCACCCTCAGTGGAGCCGGGAAACAAATCCAACCCGATTAGAGCTGTCTGATATCGAATTAGTAAAAGGGCAGTTTGTGCTGAAGAAGTCTTTTATAGAACGTACTGAAAATCAATTTTCTGTTTATACTCAAAATGATAAACAGAATCAAGTTCATGACACGCTTACATCCATCTATGATGGTCTTTGTAAATTAAAAGAAGTAGCCCCACAACACTTTAATTTTCGTGGCGAAAGTTTCGGTTTGGAAGATTTAGGTTTTACAATAGGCGGTGACGGCACAATTAATCAGGACATAATTTCTATAATTAAACGTGTACACTAATTTCTGATAAAAAGCTCATGAATAAATTTGATCTAAAAGAACTATATCAAAAAGCTTTTGGTATATCTGGTATTAAGTTCTCTATTCCGCCATCTGAAAATATAGCAATATCAGCTATTAAAACAGCAACCTTTTCAGCGGGGCAATTTGCTAACGATGAATTTCGCAAAACCAGCCAGCCCGATTATTATTCAGGTATTGAAACATTGCCTTTGCCGGTTGCAAATATGCGTAGCGTTTTAGGTACGCCAATTTATGAACAAATAAATTTGTCTTTGCCTGGTGGTGCTTTGGATTACACTTTTCCTGATTGGCCATTATTTGATATAACAGGTCAGGATATCATAATAAAAACCATTATGATGAAAAAGAAAGGATCTGTTAAGGAGTTTATATCGGAAGATGATTATAACATCAGAATAAGAGGGATATTAATAAATTATGAAACACAGGAATATCCTGAAAAACAATTACAGGATTTGATGCAAGTGATAAAATCAAAGGAACCACTTCTAATTAAATCGCAAGTTTTTAACCTCTTAGATATTTACAGTATTTATATTGTAAGGCATAGCTTTCCCTCTGTCGAGGGATATCAAAATATACAGCCGTTTGAGCTTGAATGTATTAGTGATGTGCCTGCTATTTTAGAGATAAAATCTACAAAAACGCGCCTGCCAATAGTGGCAGGTATGCCAAGTAATCGCCAATAAACGGGTTTTTGAACTATGTTTAATAGTTTCATGCAGGCTTTGCCGGTGATTGGTCTATTTTGATCCAAATTTTGTACAGCTATGTAAAGCCCGTTTTTAAATTGGTAAAACGGGCTTTACTTTTGAAACGTGGTTTTTGCAAATTCATATAAGTTGCGCAAGGGAGCTAATTATTGCAGATGTCCATAACATAAGCACTCATTCATGTTTCTGGTTAATTCATAAAAGGGCGCGAGCCCTTTTTTATTACTCACTTTATAAATTATGAAAGAAAACGAAAGAAAACAAAATCGGGATCAACTGATCTACAACGACTATGCTAAGCTTTGGGGCGAAGGCTTGAGGGAAGAATTAATATGGCCAAAGCTTGAGGAAAAATATTATTTAGCTCCAAGTACCCTTTACAGAGTTGTTCTGAATATGAGCAAACAGGCTAAAGGAATAAAAAACTAATTATAATTATATGGCTACACGCTTACTTAATACTTAAATATGAAAAAAAGTTCAAAACGATTTATCCTATCTGATGAATCACAAAACCTTTACGGTTTTAAAGTAATCACTAACGGCATACAATTAGATGATTTTAAATTGAATCCTGTTTGCCTGTATAACCATGACTATAACAAGCTTTTAGGTTTATGGACTGATCTGCAAATACAAGGAACGCAACTCACTGGCGTACCTGAGTTTGATGAGAATGATACCGAGGCCATGCTTTATTACAGCAAAGCAGAGCAGGGTATTTTAAAAGGCGCGAGTATTGGCATTACTCCAATTCAGTTTGATGAGGCAACTCAGACTATGACAAAGTGTGCCTTGAAAGAAACGAGTTTAACACCAGTTCCTGCAAATAAAAGTGCTATAGCCTTATATAGTTTATCTGGTAGTAAGCTTGATGTTTCAGATGTAAAAAATTATCTTCTTTCGGTTACCTCTTTAGTAGCCAGCAGCATCCAGCTCAATAATTTAAGTTCATCTGATAAAATATTGCAAATTGATGCTGCAATATTAAAAAATCCTGCTTTGAGTGCTGCAAAGAGTACCCTGATTTACATTGCTGAAAATATGCCTAATGACCTTAGCGCAATTTTAACCAGGTATGAGAATAACTACCATAAAGGCAGTCAAATAGCATCTTTAAAAGAAAAAACATTTGACGAGTACGCACTTAATGAACCGGCTGAACTGGAGCTTATGCAGCGCAATGATCCGGCTAAGTTTCAAAGATTGTTATCCGCAAAGGTTGCCTCTGTAAGGTTAAGCGGTCAAGTTTCAAATGATGACTTTATGGATTATGGCAATAATCAGCCCGTTTTAGGCGCTATCATTGAAGGTACTTATAAAACCTATGATGAGTATGCCTTACATGCACCAAATGAACTGGAGCTTATGCAGCGCAATGATCCGACTAAGTTTCAAAGGCTATTATCTGCAAAAGTTGCCTCTGTCAGATTAGGTGGTCAAATTTCAAATGATGGCTTTATGGATTATGGCAATTATCAGCCCGTTTTAGGCGCTATCATTGGAGGTACTTATAACACCTATGATGAGTACGCTTTACATGCGCCAAAAGAGCTGGAACTTATGCAGCGCAACGATCCCGCTAAGTTTCAAATGTTGCTATCTGCAAAGGTTGCCTCTGTCAGATTAAGTGGTCAAATTTCAAATGATGGCTTTATGGATTATGGCAATTATCAGCCCGTTTTAGGCGCTATCACTGGAGATACTTATAAAACCTATGATGAGTATGCTTTACATGCTCCCAATGAGCTGGAACTCATCCAGCGCAATGACCCTGCTAAGTTTCAAAGATTATTATCTGCAAAAATTGCCTCTGTAAGGTTAAGTGGTCAAATTTCAAATGATGGCTTTTAATTAGTAACTTGCTTTTACAGATTATTCATATATGACAGGAGAACAATTGTTTTTTCATTACTTAGAAAATGGCCCGGATGAGTATTCAAGTGTGCTTATGACATTGTATAGTGATTTGGGCGAAGAATTATTCTCGTTACTAAGCAAGGCAAACAATGAAAATAAAAAGTTGGACATAAAGTCCTATTACTTTAATAATATTCTTAGAGATTTAACGATAGATGATATTGTTTATATTTAGCAACTTAAACATAATCACATGACAGTTATATCTGAAAATGAATTAAATAAAGCCATTGGAAAGAATGGCTTTTTTGTTCCTAAAACATCCCTGCTTTGTACCCAATATGCTGGAGGTATTGGCTTTTTTGATAGTCTTATAGAGGCCAAAAGCATCATGGGTAATGCAATACCAACAAATATTTATTTACGGCCATCAGGTGTAGAAATTAGCATTATGCACCGGTTTAAGCTTCAAAAGGTTGGTATAAGCTTTAATGATATTGTTAGCGTACACATAGAGGATAAAGAAACTATAACTCAATTTAAAGAAAAATCTGTAATAGGTAGGGCTTTAATAGGCGGTTTATTATTGGGGCCAATAGGTGCAATTATAGGCGGTATGACAGGTATAGGCAAAAAAGAGGTGGTAGTTTTTGAGCCGGATCTGGTTATGACTATTACCTATATTGACGATAAGGCAGCTGAAAAAGTGGCCGTTTTTACCGCTGATTACGGCAAAAAAAGCAAGCTATATAATGATGCTAAAGCCGTTTTTGGATCAAGATTGCAGCCTTAAAACACCATTTAAACACTAATCAAAAGCCCTTTAAATGGGCTTTTTTTATTGATGTAAGTTAACATTTTGCCGTTTTGTAAGTTAACATTTTAAAAAAGCGACTATAAATGTCATGCAGATGGCCGATAAACCCGAACGTTTCATCTCACTGGTAAGGTCGATATCCGGACCGGGAACTTCAGCCGTGGTGAGCGGTACGTCGATATGATTGTGTGCGTCGATGCCGATGGTGGCGGCTACAATTCTGGCTACCTCCGGGTCTGATCCGCTGATGGCCCATGCGGCCAATGGATTCATTAATGTAGTGCCTGCCCCGGCTATAGTGATAGCGGCCAGGAACTCCCGTCGAGACCATTTTGGTTGAAAGTTCATCATAATTTACAATTAAGGGAATTGCCGGCAGGTTGCTATTGGCCGCCGGCCCGCATTATATTTTCTTTGATCCGTATAGCTTTAAAGATAGTAACAGTTGGGGATATCACTTTGTGTAATCGTCGTTGGGCCGCAATCAATAGACGAATTGGCGAATACAGCCGATAAGGGAACGGTAAATATTTTACTTCATTTTAGCGCAGGCGTTGCAGATGTTTTTTTTTGGCGATGGCTATCCTGTGTTCTACAATATAATGCGGTTCCCTAAAGGAAGGGCGCATACTTAGCATGCGGTCGACAAGCCGGGGACGCTTGCGCCAAAGGAGAGGGCCGCCCTTTGTAGTTTTAACGGTTTTTATTTTACGGTGATCTGATTGGAAAATAATGATAAAGTCTCGCCACTGCCGCGGCTGGCTGTAACTTCGAGCGTTGTTGTGCCGCTTCCCTTTGCGGTAAACGTCCAGATATCCTTACCAAAATCGCCAATATTATTTGTGCCATTTTGGTGGGTATGGCTCTGCAATGTTAATACCGAACTTTTATACTGAGGGTTGTTAAACTGGTAGCCGCCATCACCGGGGTTCCCTAAGATTAAAGAAATACTTTGCCCCATGGTAACCGACGCTGTGCTACCTGCGTCGGCTGCGGTTAATTGCTTAACGGTATTTTTATCTTCGGTGTTTTTATCTTTATGGCAACTCATTATGACCAGGCAAGTTATGATACATGTACAGTTGTAAATTAACTTCATGACAAGTTTAGTTTATTGGTTTATAAATTTAAGCGTATTTATTGAAAACCGTTACATATCATATAACGTAGCTGCACTGCTAAACGCTACAATTGTTTAAAAAATAAAGATCGTTGTGAAAAATCTACAATTAATTATTTTCAACCTCATTGTCTAATCCGGGGGACTTTTCTTTTTAGCCAAGTTTTTTTCGCAGCCATTTACGAACTGGCTCATCGTGCCATTTCAAAGCGATATACGCCAGGATAATTGCACCTATCAAAATAGCTAACGCATAAGGCCAGGCCTGTACAATGGTTACGCCTTTGTGATTGCTGATCCATGCCACATAAAAATAAACCAGCGGATAATGTACCAGGTAAAGAGGATAGGATATATCGCTGAGAAACCTGCATATTCTACTCTCCGTTTGGGTATGAACCTCACCGCTGGCGCCAATGTAAACGATAAGCGGAAAAATGATAATGATGCAAACAGATTCGTATATCCCGTTCATCCAAAGATGGTGTGCACCGCCGATGCGCGGCATATACAATACCATCGCTAATAAAACGCTGCACCATAAAAAGGCATGCCTGATGCGGGCGGGCTTAGCAATACGCGAAAGCAACAGGCCGGCAAAGAACGGATATATCGTACGGGTAATGCCCACGCGCACCTGCTCCACATTAAATGTCCAGCCGCCGCTCACATCCCCATTGGTGATCGCCAGGTGCGCAAGTGCTACAGCTGCAACGCATACCAATACAGCCAATGTTGTTTTTGAAAACTTTCTTATCCAAACCGCATAAAGGATGTTGGCGATGTATTCAAAAAATAAAGACCATCCTACGCTGTTAAGCGGATGCATTTCCTGCCAACCGCGTATATCCAGGGATAGCGGTACAGGCAGAATAGTGTAACCGATGAGCATAACCAGCAGCATTTTCCAAACTGGCACGGTATGGATAAGCGGCCAAAGCGTTGAATCGGTGAAGTAAAAGCCTATAGCACCCAGTGTCATGCCCAGAACCACGAGCGGCTGAAGGCGCTCGATACGGCGTTTAAAAAAGCTGCCAATCGTCATTTTATGCCAGCGGTCGTCATAAGCATAGCCGATAACAAAACCCGACAGCAGGAAAAAGAAATCGACAGCCAGGTATCCGTGATTTACTATGATATCCAGATGACCGCTCCCCAGCGGTTCTGTTAAGTGAAAGGTAACTACGATGATGGCTGCAACACCGCGTAAACCATCCAATATCTGGTAATGCGGTTTGGTGATCAGTTTATTATTGTCCATGTATAGGATTAGAGTTGTTGAGTTGGCCGGTATTTGACCAGATGCTAAAGTAGATGTTGTGGGCGATCAGCGGGTAAGCAGGTGCTTATCTATCCTGTGCATGCGCAGGATAGGTCAAACATGTATAGGCCAGTAAGACCGATGACTTAAGTCGGTTAGATTGGTTCATGGATGGTATATAATTATTTATTCAGATCGTAAAAATAAGTAAAAGCGTTGCCGGGATATCTTCATATTGTATCAAAGTCCACGCATATCGTCTCATTTTTGCATGTTTTTGCCCTCCGGTGCTCGCACATGTCATGTTCAGACAGCAAAAGAGCCGCTGTACTTTCGTAGAGCGGCTTCGTAACCCATAGTGGAATCGGACTCCTAATCTAAGGCACCTTGAAGAAAGCTAATTCCTTATGTCCCCTCATGGTCTCTCGTAGAGGACCCTGAGGACAAGACAAGCATTATGCTACCGCAGGGGCCTCGTTGAGAGACCCCGCGGGGACTGAATTTTTCATCCTTAATTAACCTTAGCTAAGGTGATAGTTCCCGATCCGGTAGGATCAGGCGAATTTTTCCAGGTGCCATGTAACCCGCCGGTTTTGTCAACAACAGCTACGGCAACTTCCGTTACGCCAACGTTACTGGCAATGCCGTAAACACAGGTGTAGGTACAGGTAAGGGTATCGGCTTTTAAAGTCCAGGTGCCTGGCGCTAAATGCTGCTGACCGGCCCCCTTGGTATCGGCAATCATGGTGCCATCGGGCTTAATGATGAGACTGAAATATTGCTTGCCAAGGCTGGCGTTGGCGTTATCGGTATAGGTGCCAATCCACAAGCCATGTATGGATGTCACTTGTGGTATATCGGCAATGGCCCCTTTCTGACAGCTTATTTGAAACAACATCATCGATAGTGCGAAAACGGTTAATACAACCGCGCTCATTAAAATTTTTTTCATGATAATTTTTTTAACAGTTTAGGCGTGGTTCTGGGCCTCATTAAAGTTAAGCGGAATCATAATAAAAAGCAAGAGGTAGTAAATATCAGGTAGTTAGTTCCAGGTTGCAATACTTTTTGCAGGCCGACCGCAATACACAAAGCATTGGCTGCTGGGGTGAAAACACCAACCAGCGGCCAAACTTTTTTACTTATTCATTTTATAACTTTCCTTAACAACGGCCTCATTAACTTCTTTTATCCTTTGAAGCTCCATTTTTTCAACGGCGCGGTCATAGGTAAGTGCACCGTTCACTTCATGTTCCACGTCGGTGGTTTGGGTGTATATGGCTACGCTGAGGCCCTTGTATTTCATGAGCTGTTCTACCTGATCAAGCAATAAAATGTAACGGTCGGTAAGCGAGCTTTTGGTGGGTTGTAAATCATAGGCGTTGTTTTCTACCGGCCACATATGCCCACGCACAAACAGGCCAACACCACCAAATTCTCCTAATGATGCTGCACGGTGGGCATCCGGTTCCGAAGCACCATTAGGGCCTATGTAAATATGGGTATCTACATAATCGCCATTGCCCGGGTCGCCGTAAGCTTTCTGATAGCCGGGGTTATTGTTAAAACCCGAGTTGCCGTTCACCAACCGCGATGGGTCATATTGCTTTACCCAATTGGTGATGTTTTTAACATCAAAAGCTCCCCAATTTTCGTTAAAGGGTACCCATGTTATTATCGATGGCGAATTGTAATGATCGTCCATAATGGCTTTCAACTCCTGGCGGTACACGCGCCTGTTTTTGGTGGTGTCTTCATGCTGATACCAGATAGCGGGCATATCCTGCCAAACCAACAAACCCATTTTATCGGCCCAGTAGTAAAAGCGCTGCGGCTCGGTTTTCATGTGTTTCCGGATGAGGTTGTACCCGGCCTTTTTGGTGTACTCCATATCATATTTCAGAGCTTCCTCCGTTGGGGCGGTTAAAACACCATCGGGCCAGTAACCCTGATCAAGCAGGCCAAGCTGCATCATAAATTTACCGTTTATCAGCGGCCTTACCACATCGTTAAGTTTGCCCAGCTTTATATCGCGCATTCCGAAATAGCTTTTAACTTCATCGGCCTCACTGCCATCTGCATTAAAAACGGTCAATTTAAGATCATATAAAAAAGGCGCATCAGGCGACCACAACATAGGTTTATCTATCGGCAGATAAAAGGTTGCACCCCCGGTTGCATCAGCTTTTGAAACTATTTTTCCGTTATTGAGCGCAACAGCCGAGATCCTGGCGCTGCCCTCTGTATTAACCAAAACTTTTAGGCGGCTATTGTCCAGATCGGGCAGCAGGCGAATACTTTTTATGTAGGATTTACTCACCGGCTCCAACCAAACTGTTTGCCAGATGCCCGAGGAAAAAGTGTAATCGCCGCGCGGACCGTTTTTACCGGATGGTGTTCTGCCATCATTTAAATCATGTGCTGCAACAACAAGGCTGTTTGACCCTTTTTTCAGATATGGGGTGATGTTGAAGCTGAATGAATCATATCCGCCCGCGTGCGTACCCGCTTTTTTGCCATTTACAAAAATGGTGGCATCATGATCTACCGCTTCAAAATGAATAATTACCTGCTTACTTTGCCATTTTGCAGGCACATCAAAAGTACGACGATACCACATATTAATCTCCTGTTTCCGCTGCACACCCGATAGTACAGATTCGGGACAGTAGGGCACCAGGATCTTATCGGGCGTAGCGTTAAAAGATGCCGGTTTTTCGGGGTTCAACGCATCGGGAGCAGTTTTGCCGCCTAAATAATCCCACTTACCATTAAGGCATAGCCAATCGTTACGCTGCAACTGCGGTCTCGGATATTCGGATAGTGGAACAGTGGCTTGCATGGCAGCGGTTGTCCACTGCGTAGGCAATTTCGGCTCCTGGGCAAATAAGCTACAGCAGCTAACAACAAACAGGAAAAATGCAGGAATAGTTTTTTTATAAGGATTCATAATAGGTGTTATTATTCACAGGGTTATTATCGCCTAAAATAGGTATTTGATATAGATTATGACAATTTATTAAGATGGGAAGGGATTACGCCATGGTAATTGTGTGCCTAACAGTTCCATAAACCGGGTACCCATGTATTACTTTGTATTGAATAGGCCAATTGCGATGGACAAAGCATTGGCTGGTGCGGTGAAAACACCGACCAGTGGCTGAATGAACTAATTGCTACCCAGAGGTTAAAATGATCCTTATGCCATTTCCAAAATGACATAACCGAAAGATTTTTTGTAATTTTGTAATAAGGAGGACAAGTCATGAGAAAAACAGGTATTCAAGCAGGTGGAGAAGCCCAACACTCCTTCTTCAAAGTAAAGACACATTCTATTGCCGATATATTAGCGGCCGGTGGAGCTACTGAGTTTGCCGCCAAAATGGGCAAAAAGTCGCAGAATCTCGCTGCGCGCCTTAAAGATTTCCCGCAAGAAGCTTTCCTGACAGATGACGAAGCAAAATCAGCATTGGAATCGCTAAAAAGCAGTAAATGAATTTATTGTTTGATACAAACATCCTAATCCATCTTGCCAAGGATTATTCTCTAAAACTACTACAACGCGTTAACCCCAATAATGATAAAGTATTCATATCGGTTGCTACAGTAGCCGAGCTAAAATCCATTGCTCTGCAAAATAGCTGGGGAGCAAAAAAAATGGGATTGGTTAATGTTATACTTGATGAAATACTGGTTGTTGAAATTAATGAAAATCTAATTGACACGTACGCTGAAATAGATGCCTATTCTCAATGTAAAAATCCGTCTTTTAATGATTACACACATACTGCCCGGAATATGGGCAAGAATGATCTTTGGATTGCGTCCACAGCCGCTTTACTTGGTCTGATGCTTGTGACTACGGATGCTGATTTTGACCATCTTAACAAAGTGTTTTTCGATATTCACAAAATGGATCCAGCGGATATCAAAATTTAAAAACCTTAGCTAGATATTGCCAACGCAGGCAGTTATTGTCGCCGATAAATGATTTATTAGCAAGCCTTCCTTATCAACAATCATTGGATTGTTGGAGACCCATTTTAGCGCAGGTCTTGTGTGTGTGGTTTTTTAGCAATGGGTGACCTATGCTTCACAATACATGCACTTCCCTAAAAGGCATGCCTTATACTTAGCATGCGGGCCACAAGCCGAGGACGCTTGCGGCAGCGGGGGAGGTATTTCTTTTGGCTTACCTTCGGGTGCTGGCAATAATGGGAAGCTGAATGGATACTATTCATGGAGGGTGAGCCAGGTATTTTGGGATACCTTAAATATTAAACTTGAGCATATAAATTATAAGCAGTTAGATACTTCATACCGGTATTCGGTTGATGATCAAAGCTTAGAAATATTGTTGGCTCAATTTTCTTTCTTCAAATATTTTTTTCAAATCGCCTACGGCCATAGCTGGTTTCTTTCTATGCAATATTGCGTGACAATTTGGGCATACTGGCCTTAAATCAGTTATCGGATCAGTGTAACGTCCGGCATTCAACGTTGCAAGTTCATTTATGTGGTGAACATGTATAAAATGCTTTCCGATTTCGCCATAAGCAATTTCAAAGTTCACATCGCAAACAATGCAATTATAGCCATATTCTAATAAGCATAACGCCCTTGCAAACTCACTTCTTTCATAGGAGATTATGACTTTTTGATATGGAGTACCTTCAAATAACGTTTGCACCAGAATATCCGAAAATGGCCTAGTTTTCTTTTGCAAAAACTCATGCCAGAGCGGGCCTAACCTTGCAGCGGCATCCTCTCTTATTTGAATGCCAGATTGATGCGGTGTCCAAAATTGTTTGCTTGGGATATTTTTTTCTATTTCGTCAAGTGAAAGATTACTTTCCGTAAATGGGTTTAAAAATACGTCGAAATCTATGTTCACTTGCGATACCAATTTTGTTGGGTTTTTAAAATAAGGCCCTTTATATGGTAGCTTGGAAATTATTCCAGATGCAAATATACCGCGGCAATTGTCACCCACCCGCATTACATAAGCACGGTCTCCAAGTTTGATTTTTTTGGTAGATTGAACCTTCCAGTCCATTGTGGTTATCCCAAAATCCTTTAATTCATTTAAATTTCTTTCGAGATCTTTAAAAACCCAATTCTTAGGATTCCAAGCAAAAAGGTAGGTGTTTTCCATTTCTATGCGTAATATGGAGATAAATATAATACTTTGGGCTACTTTTCTTTCCTGTAGTAACCTAAAGAAAAGTAGCAAAAAAAGATCCGCCCCCTGAAATCAAATATTTAAGTTTGATGAATATCTGATTTAAACCTTATTATATGCCTAATGCCAAGATTCCTACGGTTCCTACCAAAAGTTTAGATAAAAGTTTCGACGAACACATCAGGGACGATTTTAACGAACGCATTTTATTTTCTGCCCCATTCGGTGCAGGAAAGTCGACATTCCTGAAAAACTATTTCGATCAACAGGACGACATTATTGTTCTTAAGCTTTTTCCGGTGAATTATTCGATCGCACAAAATCAAGACGTCTTTGAATTGATTAAGTATGATTTGTTGTATGAACTTTTGAGTAAGTACCCTAAAGAAATCCAGTTGGAACAGGAGCAATACTCCTGCCTATTAATGAGCCAAATGTTCTTGTTACATCGGATGAAAATAGACTTGCCACTCAAATTGATTTTAAAAGCCGCGGGAACCGTTACTGGTACGCCTATTCCTGAACAAGAAACAATTGATGGGATAACTAATCTAATTGGTGAGTTTTCTGAGTTTAAAGGAAAAATGAACACTTCAGAATGGACACAGTTGAACAAATACATTCAATCATTTAAGAACAAGACTGGCCATGTTCATGAATCAGATGATATTACAGAATTGATTGTTGATATGTTGGAACGTGTTAAAATAGCAAAAAACGGCGATGACGATCAAAGAAAGATTACAACAGTGCTATTGATCGATGATTTGGACAGATTAGATCCTGAACATGTATTTCGATTATTTAATGTATTTTCTGCCCATTATGACGAGGTAACTGAATCAAACAAATTCGGATTTGATAAAATAATTTTCGTTTGCGACATCAATAATGTTCAGCAAATGTTCGCCCATCGCTATGGTATAAGCGTAGAGTTTAACGGATATATCGACAAGTTCTATTCTTCTGAGGTATTCAATTTCGATATCAGCCAATATCTTAAGGATTCGCTAAAGGCTTTGTTGATGGCCAGACATCAGCTTAAAAAGTTTTTTCCAGATGGCTTAAACCAAACCTATGAAGATAGGTTTCGACTCGATAAGCACGACGGTTTTTATTCGTTTTTGTCTTATGTCATCACTGGTCTTATAGATAGTCAGCAGATTCGAATCCGAAATTTCCAACGGTTTCAATATTTTGCCCTCCCTAATCGTCAATTTAAACACCGCCATCGGGAATGGCATGTGCTATATTATCCTTTGTTAGTGTTGGTTAATACATTAGAGCGTTTTTTTAGCAGACAGGCTGAATTGGAAAATGCCCTCAAATTTCTTTACGAAAATTACTCGGCCGACTACCGCTTGGTAACTATATTGGAACGAAATCGAAGTGACTATGACGATCAAGCGCATACGCTGATTTCTTATTGTCTTCCTTTTTTACTTGATCCTATCCAAATTTTTGAAGCAGGGTTTACGCGAGAAATGGAGTATACCGTAGAATTTAAAAATGAGCATAGAAACAGTCTTTATATATTGTATACGGTAAAAGAAAGTTTCGAAAGCAATTATACATGGGTTAATTTTTTACGGTGTAGTCTGTCCGGTGAGCTAACAGACGGCAAAAATGAAAACCCGGCCGTATATAAACCGAACCCATTCTGGTTTTTATATAAGGCTTATAAAAATATCAAAGCCAATAGATATATCTAATTTACATCAAGTTCTGGACTGGTTAATGTATAATAAGCGGCCAATAATGGATAAAATTCCAACTCCGCGCTCACGCAAACATTTTTCGCTGCTGCTCCAGGCTTGTGCGCCCGCATGCCAGGCATTGAATATGCAAATACCGGATGTTTATCTGATCCGTTTTTTTTTATTTTTAGAGGCTATTTGTACACATCAATTTGAATTGTAGCTGATTGTCCTCGGAACATATCGTATACTTAACATGCGAACCACAAGGGTAGCTGAGGCTTTTACTGCGCTACTCCAATGCCGTCCCCCCCGCGTAAGGGATAGCAACGAATACCGGCCTCGCGCCTAATGCCTGAAGCCGTATAAGTGAATAGCCCGACCCGACCTAAGGAGGGTTACGCCATAATTAATGGTGTACCTAAATAGTTCCATAAACCCCTAACTTTCCTTCCCCGGGGAAGGAATCGCACGTGGCTGGGCTTTAAAAGTTATTGGGGTAAGGTAATGCAAGTACAAAAGTCAGTTTTTATGAAGATTTATTTTATTATTAAAAACCAAATTTCAATGGCGTTTTCTACCTGTATGGAGAATAACGTAGGAAATTTGTAAACTTTTATTGAGTAATTAAAACTATAAGTTGATGGACTATATAAATTAAGATTGTGTTCTCTATTTATTTCTTCACATTCGGTTTTTAATTTATTTAAACCTGCAATGCCAATTACTGAGATTAGTTGTTTATATGATTTAATTTTAATGGGAAATACTTTCATTTGATAACTTTTAAGTTAATATGAATAGTAAGGTAAAGGGGGAAAACAATTGTTCTACACCTTAACTTAAATTAAGGTGGGTGACGCTAATGTAATTAGAATAGGTGGGGGGATTTTAAATGCTACTTCGAATAGCCTAATAGCTACCATCACAACAACGACTAAGGGTTTATGTTTTTTTATTTATGTAGGTGTTGAAAGTGCACTCCTTTAACGTTACTATTTTTTACTAAAAGATAAACGCCTTCCTTCCCTTTCCCAGGGGAAGGAATTGCACGTGGGCCGGGGCTTTGAAATTATTGGGTAAGTTATTTATGAAGATTTGCATGCTTTAATATTTGCTGCAATGATAGGGTGGGATCAGAGTCGGCCTGATTATAAATCTTTAATCAACGTGGATATAATATAAACCAACATCACCAGTCCAATCAGCAGGATAAACGAGCCTGTTATTTTCATGTTTATACGATACCACTTTTTCTTACTCCATTCTTTGGTAAGGTCGGTAGCACCGTGGGAGTTGGCATAATCGATAAATTTTTGCGTTTGGAACACCGAAAAATAGCCAATAAGCAATAACAACAATAAGACTATTATGGCCGCGGAACATTCAAAGAAAGGTAGACCTTGATTCATGACATATTAATTGAATTTCAACTTGGGGGAACAAAGCATATGATCTGCAAAGTTCATTAAACCCCTACCTTCCCTTCCCCGAGGAAGGAATCGCACGTGGGCCTTTGCTTGTATGGTGGTGAGGCATGGTTTTTATGAAATTAGCTATTACAATTCCCAAAAACTGAAGTCGTCCCGTCCGTCAGCCGACGGATCGGAATCCCATAGGACAGGCGGTGCGCATGATGTATACTTAGCATGTGGGATGCCTGGATGGTGGTGATGCATGGTTCGATTAGCATGGTTCGATAAGCATGGCGTAAAAGATTTTTCGCTACGCTCAAGAGATTGTTTCTCTTTCGCGCCGACGCTCTTTGCCTCCCTTGCTCAATCGAAATGACAATTTTTTTTTGGCTTTCCGCCTTAAGCCTTCGGCTTTCCGCTTAAATTCCCAATACTTGTTTCAACTTTACATAGCCCGTTTTGCTCACCGGAATTTTGGCGCCGGATTTTAGGATGGCCAGGTGGGCATCTTTTTCGTAAGGATCTATACGGGTGATCTGTTGGATGGCGATGATGTAGGAGCGGTGCACGCGGACGAATTGGCGTGGATCGAGCGTTTGCTCGAAGAAGCTCATGGTTTTGTTTTTGAGGTAGGAGCCTTCTTTGGTGATTACGCTTACGTAGTCGTCGTCGGCCATCAGGTAGTCAACATCGGCAACGGGGATGATTTTTACTTTGGTGCCGGTTTTAACTACAATACGCTCGTGCTGTGCGGGCGAATGCGCGGCAACGGCTTCAAGTAAATCTTCGGTATGTTTTTGAGCCTGTTTCTCGGGTGCGGCAGCCAGGAATTTTTCAACTGCTTTGTTAAAGCGCTCCTTGCTGAAAGGCTTCATGAGGTAATCAACCGCGTGGGCTTCAAATGCTTTAATGGCATACTCGTCAAAGGCGGTGGTAAATATTACTGCGGGAGGGTTCTCCACCAGTTCAAGCATCTCAAAACCATTGATCTTGGGCATCTGCACATCTAAAAAGATAAGGTCGGGCTGGTGCTGTTGAATGGCTTTTAGGCCCTCGAAGCCATCATTACATTCCTGTATCAGTTCAATCTCTTTAAAATTTTGCAGGTATTCCATTACAACCATGCGTGCTAATGGTTCGTCATCAATAATTAAGGCTCGCCTCATAACTGTGGTACTTTTATTATGGTTGTAAATATATTATCATTTGCGTGAGTTTCCATCAGGTCGTTACGGGCAAATAATAAATAAAGGCGTCGTTGTACTCCCCGTAAGCCAAAACCAGTGCCTTTTTTGGGTCGCGAGGTTTGCGGATCATACGGGTTTTGTACCATGATGACCAGGTAATGCTCTTCAATTTCGCCGCGGATGCTCACGGTTACGTCGCCGGTGGTATCGTACAATCCAAATTTAATGGCGTTTTCTACCAGGGGCTGCAGCAGCATGGAGGGCAGCAGGGCTGCGCCGCATTTGGTATCGCAACTGATCTCGGTTTGCAAGCGGTGACCAAAGCGCACCTTTTCAATATCGAGGTACAGGTTTAAATGGGCCAGTTCTTCTGATAGAGGTACCTGCTGTTTATCGTCCTTTTTTAAAGTGCCGCGTAAAAAATCAGATAACTGGTGAATCATTCTTCGGGCTTCATCGGGTTTAAAGCCGATAAGGGCGTTAATGGAGTTAAGACTGTTGAATAAAAAGTGGGGTTGTAATTGCTGGCGCAGGTTATACAGCTCGGCATCGCGGGCCAGTTGTTCGGCTTCGTTTTTGCGTTTCTGGGTTTCTTTTTGATCAAGCTGCGAATACCACAATAGGCTGAGCATGGCCATCCATCCTACAGCTAAAAAGTTGATAAAAAACCTGATGGTGAGGGATTGAATTACAAAATTGATAAAAACTTTATCGGTATTGAGCAGGGGTAACAGGTAGCGGCAACCGGCGGCGCAGATGCCCGCCAGGGCTACCACCCAGATGAACAGGTTGATATAACTGCCCTTGCCGGGCTGGTAATAGCGCAGGTTATTGTTGATGAGCCAGCAGGCGCCCGATAATAAAACGGCGCTCAACATACCATCTACCGAGGCGGTGAACCATAAAAAGCCAAAACTATGGATGATATAGGTTTGCAATGCGGCCCATAAAAAGCCGCATGCAACTAATGCACCGTATAATTTTGAAGTAGATGAAGGTATGGCCAATGTTGTTTTTGTTTACTTTATAATCTTTTGTCATTTGGAACGAGGTACGGGCGCTCATGCTTATCCTGTGCATTGTGGCTTAGCGGGGCGTATAAGGTTTCTCTTTCGCATCCACCGCTCATGCCTTCTCCGGCTCTATCGAAATGACATTTACTTTTATTTGATTTTTTTTCTTCCACTCACCATTCACTCCTCACCACCACTCAATTCCTAATCCCCAGCAATGCCGCTTTATGGTGCGCCCAGGCAATGTAAAGGTCGGCATCGGGAGTTTCGTGAATGTTGTAATACAGTTCGGCTCCATCGGTAGGTTCATTAATGCGGTTTAGTTCGGCCACATCAATAAACTGCCATTTAACGGTTTGTTTCTCTATGTTTTTAAAGCTATCCTGGTTGGCATGGCCAATCTTGTTAGCTTTTTCAAAGGCATTTAGTTCGGTTTCGGCACTTATAAGTCGTAATTGCTCATCAAATTGCGCCTGATGATCTCCATCACCGCTTATTACCCTGAAAACTAATTTTGCTACGTACCAGTTCATGATTGTTTTTTTTATAATTAATAACTGCGGATATCAACTCCCGCAAAAATGGAAACTCCTTTTAGCACCAGTATTTTACCGTTTACGCTTGATGCGGTGCTTTTTATCCTTTTATCATCCACACTGGCAAAAACCGCTGCCAGGTCTGATACCACCTGCCAGTTGGATGGCACAATAATTTTGGTGCCGCCAAATATTTGGGTAATATCCAGGTACACACGCCCGTCAATATCGGCCTGGGTAAAATCAAGTTCGGCACCTCCAAAAATGTTCACTATATCGCCGCCCTTAAAATCTTTACTCAGTATAGTTTTGTTAACGCCGCCAAATATGGAAACGGTATCCAGGTAGTCGTCGCCATTATGGTGACCAAATGGGGGAGTGTATGGCGGTGTATTGGGTTCAGTTGGTGGCACAACTTCACCTTCTTTTACCACGTAATCAACCTCGGCGTCGGTGGCTTTTTCAAAGTTAAATTTGGGTTTTTCTGCCTTGCCCCAATTTTGGGGATCGGCATAATTTTTTTCCCATTTTGTTTTGTATTTGCCTTCCCATTGCTGGTCGCCGTGTTTGCCACGCTTCACTATCAGCCACATACCGAAAGCGATAATGGCAATAGGCCATACCACCCTGCCGGCATCGGGAATGTTATTGTTGAATAAAAACAAGACGCCTAAAAACACCAGGATAGCCCATGATGAATTTTTGTAATTGTGTTTGGCGCCGATGTACAATCCCCAGCCAATAAGCCACATTGGCCAGCTGAACAGCCAGCCGGGGATAAGAAAAGATGCAAACTGCCTCAAAAGCAGTACCCCACCAACGGCAAGCAAAATGATGCCGGCCATTGCTTTGCCTTTATTTGGGTTTTGCGGAGAATTTATATCGTTGTTCATTTGTTATATGCCTTTTAAATCATATTCAAAACTAAGATAACATTATAGTTGAGCCAAACAAAAACTGGCGATATATTTAAAGAAATCGGTAAGAGTGGAAGTTTTGTCGGTGAAAAAGTTTGGGGGTTTTAAGTAATTGCTAATTATTAGATTAAAGTTGAGCGAAAGCTGTTAAATCCCTGAATAAATTATCATATTTTTAGCCTCCTTATTACATCAAATTGAACAGAGAATATCCTATAAGCCCCGGCTGGAAAATAGTTGTTTATATAACCATTGCTGCAGCGTTTGCAGGGGGAATTTACCTATATACTACAGTACCACCTACAGATAAATTACTTCATTTTTTAGTGGCAACTTTCCTGGTTAGCTGGGCTGTTTACCTGGGAGTTTATGTTAAAAGAAAAAGGGTGATCATTACCCCGAACAGCATAATAGATCAGGCGGTTTTTACAAGCAAGGAACTTCAAAAAACCGAGATAAACGGCTACAAGATTGTGAAGGATAATCTTATTTTTGAAGTTGATAAGCCGGCTAAGTCACTATATATCAGTAATTATACAACCCTTGTTAATAGTGGTGAGATTTTGGTTTGGGCTAGTCAGTTTAAAGTTATTTTTGCCAAAAAATACCAAAACGAATTTGATGCGATGCTGCATGACGAGGCTATTGGCAGCACACCAAAGGAAAGAAAATTAAATATTGCCCGGGCAAAAAAACTGAGCGTGTGTGCCAATTACATAGGGATAGCTATAGCAATATGGGTATTTGCTTATCCACATCCTTATAAGTACGCTATGGTATCCGGATTGGTATATCCGTTACTGGTGATAGGCCTGTTTTACGCAAAGCGCGATATCATGATATTTGGCAGCGACATATCTGGTAGCAGCGGAGGTAAAGAGTCGGTTTATCCTAATTTAACAAGCGCGCTGATAGCAGCCCCGTTCGCCTTATTATTTAGGGTTATTTATGACTGGGACCTGTTGAGCTACATGGCCATCTTTTTACCGGCCCTGGTCATCGCGGTTGTTTTATGTGTTGTTTTTGTGTTTATATTAAATGATGCCAATATCAAAACCCGGAGCAATGAATTTACAAAATTCAATATCGTTTGTTTTGTTTTATTATATAGTGGCGTAGCTACAATAACAACAAATTGTGAGTTCGATAACGCCCCGGCCCGGATTTATAAAACTACGATTTTGGATAAAAGATATACCACTGGTAAACACTCGGCCTATTACCTAACCATTGATAAATGGGGTGCAAAGCAAAAGTCGGATGAAATTACGGTGAGCAGGGATTTCTATAACAGGGTATCAACAGGGCAGGCAGTTAAGGTAAATACAATGCCCGGTCTGCTGCGAATCCCCTGGTTTTATGTAGATCAATAACCTTCCCGAAATTGAATTTACTGACAAGATTCTGTCAGTGTTCGGATTATAAAATCGAGGTGTTCGGGCACCTCCCTCCCGAACACCTGTATAAAAATAAAACGCTTATTATCAATGTTTTAGTTTTGTGTGTGAAATATATTCGAACACTTAAAGTGTTTATTATCAATGATTTAATTTTTACTCCTTTTTAAAACACCCAATCCTCTCCAAAAAGCGAACACCGGTAAAAAAGGGAGAACCGATACCGGCCCTCCCTTACACTTAAATCAAACTATTAAATCAATTAAACTTCCGGCTCAGCCGTTTTATCAAAATGGAATGGCTTTTTAGCCTCTCCAAAAAAGTGTTCTTCTTCTTTCTGCTTGCGTGGTTTCAATACCAGCCAGGTACCAAAGCCCATGATGGCTATTGGCCAAACTATGCGGTCAGCATCGGGTACGTTGTTGCTAATTAAACAGGCTACGCCTATGAGTATTATAATGATCCATGATGGTTTCCTGAAATTATATTTAGCACCCATATAGGCACCCCAGGCTATCATCCACATTGGCCAGCTAAACAACCAATCTGGTATAAAAAACAAGTGAAATTCGTTTATCAGTAAAATACTACCCATTACCAATAAAATTACGCCGGCAGCAGCTTTGCTGTTGTTTGGGGTAATGGCGGTGTTTATGTCGTTGTTCATTGTTGTAAGTTTTAAATAATACCTAAAAGTACAGCGGTATTTAGGTGCCCACAAGCCTATATTGGCGACTTGGGGTGATTAACCCGGTAAGGGATGGGGTTTTCTCGGTGAAAATAGTTAGTGTTTTTACCGGAACTTTGATGTTGTAACACTTCCGGTTAATCCCTGCAAATCGTTATATTGCTTTATCAAATTATAATCATGACAGATGCCGATATACTTATCATAGGTGCCGGTGCAGCCGGGCTGATGGCTGCCCGTACACTGGCAAAATCGGGCAAAAAAGTAACCGTACTGGAGGCCCGTGACCGGGTAGGAGGCCGCATCCATACACTGGAATATGGCTCATCCCAGCAACCTTTAGAGATGGGGGCGGAGTTTATTCATGGTGATTTGCCCGTTACTCAATGCCTGCTGGACGAGGCCGGTATAACCTATCACCATGCAACGGCATCTATGTGGAGATACGATGATGGTGACTTTAAAAATGATGGAAGTTTTGTTGAACACTGGGATCTTTTGATTGATAAGCTGAACGCCTTGCAGCAGGACACTAACATCAGTGCCTTTTTAATTGAGGAATTTAAAGGTGATGAATACCAGGGTTTAAGGGAATCGGTAAGGAAATATGTATCGGGCTATGACAACGCCGACCCTAAGAAGGCGAGCGCTTTTTCCTTAAGAAAAGAATGGCAGTGCGAAGATGAAAATGCACAATACCGTATAGAAGGCGGATATATCAGGCTGGTTAAATTTATGGCTGATGAATTGGTGCAGGCCGGGGGCAATATTTATTTAAATGCTGTAGCGCGGGATATCGACTGGCAGCAACACCAGGTAAAAATAACTACCGATGCAGGTATTACCTACACAGGGGAGCAATTGCTTATTGCATTGCCATTGGGTGTTTTGCAGGCTGGCAAGGATGCTATTGGTACTGTAAATTTAAATCCTCCAATACCTGTTTACATCAACGCTATAAATACCCTGGGTTTTGGAGCTGTGATTAAAGTACTATTGGAGTTTGATAAGGCTTTTTGGGAAACCATGGAAACAGAAACGCTGCCTGTCGGCAGTCTGGAAAATATGGGTTTCCTGTTTAGTGAAGAACAGATACCCACCTGGTGGACCCAAATACCCAACCACACAACCTTATTAACCGGTTGGCTTGGCGGCCCCGAAGCAAGCGAAAAAGTTGAAACGCCGGATGAGGAGATATTGCTTCAAAGCCTGCAATCATTGGGTAATATCTTCAAGCGCAATCCTCAGCAATTGAAAGATAGTCTCCTAAGCTGGCATGTAGTAAACTGGACGGCCGATAAATACACTAGAGGTTCATACGCCTATGATACCGTGGAGGCTAACCAATCCAGAAATATTTTGTGTGAACCTGTTCAAGATACCATCTTCTTCGCTGGCGAATACCTTTACGAGGGTACTGCTATGGGCACTGTTGAGGCGGCGCTTACCAGTGGCTTAAGAATGGCCGAAAGAATATTGGATTTTAAATAAAGGGTGGGTAGATGTGCAGATGATGTTTGATTATCTGAACCGGAATTTCTCGAATTTATGGAATTACTTGAATTTTAAGAATTCTGTTGCATACAATATAAGTTTGGTAATTCTGTTCATTCTCTAATTCGAAAAATTCCGGTTCAGACAATCAATCTGCAGATCTAATCTCCTATCAATAATACCATGAAGGCTTCTTCAACCCTGCCTTCATCAAGTAATTGTTTGGCTTTTAAATGAAGTTGCAATTCGCGGGTGTTGCTATCGCCGATGGTTGCATCAAGCAGGTCCTTAATTTCGGGGACCTGGGCATAGGTTTCAATTGCTTCGTCGGCGGGGATAAGTTCCAGGTTGCCCAATTGGCCCAGGTTATTCCCTGTTAATATCCTCGAATTGCGGATGGCATGCGGCAAGGCGTCCACCCCGATGCCTATTTTTACGTTCGGTTTAGCTACTTTAAAAAGATTATCGCGGGTTACCCTGCAATACCAGTCGCCACCAAGGCGGGCTACCTGGTCTGTTTTAGTCTGATCTATCTTTCCATCAGCCCCCAAAATACTTTCACTGATGTGGATCAGCTTTATTTCGGCCAAAATTAAATTTCCGGCACCGGCGTTTTTTCCGAGGCTTATCACTTCATTTACCACGCACTCCAACTGTACGGTTGATTCTGCTACCCGTGGCGGTTTTACCAAATGGGAGGCAATGGGGGTTAATCCCGATTTAATAAATTCATTTATCCCCTTACCGTACTCCACGCTTGATAAAGAAACCTGCTGCACCATATTGTAATTGACGATATTTATGACGCATTCCGGTACCTCCAGTATATTATCCAGCGTGTGCTTGGTAGTATTATCGCGTACCCGGCGCGATGGCGAAAACACGCATATCGGCGGGTTAATGCTAAAAACATTAAAAAAACTAAAAGGGCTTAGGTTTACATTACCAGCCTTATCAATGGTTGATGCCAGGCATATTGGGCGAGGTGCAACTGCATGGTTAAGATAGTTTTGAAGCTCTAAGGTTGTAAGGTCTTTAATATTTATAGATAGCATATGGTATAAAACTTATTTCTTCAGGGCCAAAATGGAAAAATCATCCTTGGCTTTAGTGATGATATTGCCCAGCATACCCAGGCCGGTTATTTCCATCTCTACCAGGTCATCGGCTTTAAGCCATTGGGTTTCGTAGTTGGGGTCATTCAGTAACCCTGTTCCGTTAAGTTCCAGGAAGCAGCCGGTACCAACCGTGCCAGATCCTATAACATCACCGGGCAACACATCGCAACCGTAGGCACACCGTTCAATGATTTCGGCAAAGGTCCAGTCCATATCGGCCATATTCCCCGCCGATACCTGCTTGCCGTTTACCACGCATTTCATTTCTAAATTATAATTATTGCCGGTATGGCCAGGTTTGGCAGCCACCTTATAAGCTTCCAACTCATCAGGTGTTACCAGCCAGGGGCCAATCACAGTTGAAAAATCTTTTCCTTTTGCCGGCCCAAGGTTCAGCAGCATTTCTTCCATCTGCAGGGTGCGGGCGCTCATATCATTCATGATCATATAACCGGCTATAAAGCTATCCGCATCAGCAGCCCTAATGTTGCGGCCTTTTTTGTTGAGTACAACGGCTACTTCCAGTTCAAAATCAAGTTTATTAAAATGATCGGGCATGCACTCAATTTCGCCGGGGCCCTGTATGGCATTATGATTGGTGAAGTAAAATATAGGGTATTGGTCAAATTCGGGTATCATATCAACCTTTCGGTTGCGCCGTGCTGCGGCCACATGCTGCCTGAAGGCGTATCCGTCCCGGCATGATGTAGGGTGGGGCACGGGGGCTATCAGTTCAAAAAACAATTCCTCTTTAGCATCCATTTTCCCCAAACTTATGGCCTCATGAACCTTTTGGGCACGATCCATCAGCTCGTCGCCACCCCACAAAAACTCGTTCATGTTATTGGGGATCAGCTTATCGCACGAGTTGAGGTTATAAATGTGTCCGTTTATAAAAATACCTAAATGCTCGCGGTCTTCGGTTTTATAGGATACTAATTTCATAAATTGAGGTGTTGGTTGTGTCAAAACTAATAAAATTTAGTTGAATGCTGAGTGCCTGATTACGTGTGTGATTATTTAATTGAATACGATAGGTATGCGGATTTTAACCAACCGCTTAACAAGTCGCCTCGTCAATCATTCATCCAAACTAAAACTTGCATCACAATAATATTCCACCTAACTTCGTATTCAATAAACCATGAGCATACAAAAGCATTTTTATTTTTCCCTGGGGCTTACCTCAATGAGCGATGCATCATCGTTCAGGGATGCCATGCTTGCCAAAATTGTATTGGCTCAATACTAATTACCTTTCCAACTCTTCTTTTTTAAATATTACTGAAGCCATTTTAGTCGGCTTATTCACGTTGTTTTTGGGCAATTTTTGATTGCTTATGAAACTATCCGGATACTTTAAACGTTTTATTTTCAACCAATTAAAACACTATGCCTGTTTATCATTCATTAGGAGCTATTCCGCCTAAGCGGCATACGCAGTTCCGTAAGCCCGATGGTACATTATATGCCGAAGAGCTGGTTTCCACCGAGGGTTTTTCCAGCCTTTACTCGTTGGTTTACCATGCTTACCCGCCCACCATAGTAAAAACATTAGGCGAGCCTTATAGTGTTGAGCCTAAAATAGCGCGCGAAAAGCACCTGAAGCATACCAGCCTCATCGGCTTCAACATTGAGCCCGAAGATGACTACCTGCAAAGCCGTAAACCTGTGCTGGTAAACAGCGATCTGCATATTTCGCTTGCGGCCCCGCGCCAAAGCATGACTGATTATTTTTACAAGAACAGCCAGGCCGATGAAGTAGTTTTTATACATGAGGGAACAGGAACATTAAAGACCGGTTTCGGCAATATAAAATTTCAATATGGCGATTATTTGGTGATACCGCGTGGTACTATTTACCAAATGGAGTTTGATACAACAGCAAACCGCTTGTTCATTATTGAAAGTTTTAGCCCTATCCGCGCGCCAAAACGTTATCGCAACCAATACGGGCAACTGATGGAACACTCGCCTTATTGCGAGCGCGATATTAAGCGGCCAACGGATTTGAAAACCCACGATGAACATGGCGATTTTAAAATACTGATTAAGAAACAGGGACTCATCTATCCATATATTTATGGCACTCACCCTTTTGATTTTATTGGCTGGGATGGTTTTCATTATCCATGGGCGCTATCCATACATGATTTTGAACCTATTACCGGTCGCCTGCACCAACCACCGCCAGTACACCAAACCTTTGAGGGCAATAACTTTGTGATATGCTCCTTTGTGCCCCGTAAATTTGATTATCATCCCATATCAATCCCGGCGCCATATAACCACAGTAATGTAGATAGCGACGAGGTTTTATATTATGTTGATGGCGACTTTATGAGCCGTAAAAGCGTAGTAAAGGGACAAATTACCCTGCACCCGGGCGGTATTCCACATGGTCCGCACCCTGGTTCTGTAGAGAAGTCAATAGGTAAAGAATCAACCGATGAGCTGGCCGTGATGATAGATCCTTTTCGCCCGCTGATGCTTACCGAGGATGCTATTAAAATAGAAGATGAAAATTATTATAAAAGCTGGCAGATGTAAGGCGAAAAGTTAAAGGCGAAAGCTGAAAGGTACCCGCACTTTAATTAAATCACTAATTCAATAAATCACTACCTCACTAATTAATTAAGAAACAATGAATACACAAACCATAGATAAGCCAACAACCGCAACTGATTTTTTACCTCTTAATGGTACCGATTATGTTGAATTTTATGTGGGAAATGCCAAACAGGCGGCCCATTATTACAAAACTGCTTTCGGTTTTCAAACGCTGGCCTATGCCGGGCCGGAAACCGGAGTTAGGGACAGGGCATCTTACGTTTTAAAACAGGGTAAAATAAGGCTGGTATTAACTACCCCCTTGCACTCCAGTCACCCCATTGCAGAACATATTAAAAAACACGGCGACGGTGTAAAGGTACTGGCCCTTTGGGTTGATGATGCTTATGACGCTTTTGAACAAACTACCAGCCGCGGTGCCGAGCCTTATCAGCAACCGCTAACACTTAGTGATGAATATGGCGAGGTGCGCACTAGCGGGATTAAGCTTTATGGCGAAACCGTTCATCTTTTTGTGGAACGTAAAAATTACAAAGGTTTATTTTTACCAGGTTACAAAGCGCTGGAAACCACCTATAACCCAACAGAAACTGGCTTGTTATATGTTGATCATTGCGTGGGCAATGTTGGCTGGCATAAAATGAACGAATGGGTGAATTTTTATGAGGAAGTATTGGGTTTCAAAAACATTTTAACATTTGATGATAAAATGATCTCGACAGAGTACTCGGCCCTTATGAGCAAGGTAATGAGCAATGGTAACGGGTACGTTAAATTCCCTATCAATGAGCCCGCTGAAGGAAAAAAGAAATCGCAGATTGAGGAATACCTCGACTTTTATGAGGGTGAAGGCGTGCAGCATTTGGCCCTTGCCACACATGATATAGTTGCAACGGTAACCGAATTGCAAAACCGTGGTGTGGAGTTTTTAAACATACCAACTTCTTACTATGATGAACTAACTGATCGGGTTGGCCATATAGATGAAGATTTGGAGCCACTTAAAAAGTTGGGCATTTTAGTTGATCGGGACGATGAAGGATATTTATTGCAAATATTTACCAAACCTATTGAAGACAGGCCTACCCTTTTCTTCGAGATCATTCAACGTAAAGGTGCTAAATCATTCGGTGCCGGAAATTTTAAGGCGCTTTTTGAAGCTATTGAACGCGAACAAGAGTTGAGAGGGAATTTGTAATTCTGATGTTCAATTTTCATAATCGATAATTTCCAATGGTTTAATATCAAATCAGCCGGGCCATTCGCCCGGCTTTTTGTTTATATAACAATGCCTATATTTGATATGACTAAAACCTCAATCAGATGAAAAAGATCGTTTTGCTACTGGCAATTATTACCCTGGGTTTTAACTGCTTTGCTCAAACCACCTCTAAGCCTGTTTATAACGCCGCATTGGCGAAAAAATTAGGAGCCGATAAATATGGAATGAAAAAATATGTAATGGCATTTTTAAAAGATGGGCCTACCCAAATTAAAGATTCTGTTGCAAGGGCCAAATTGCAAAACGCGCATCTGAAAAACATTATGAAGCTTGCTGCCGAAGGTAAGTTAATTGTTGCTGGTCCGTTTTTGGATGATCAGGCTATAAGAGGTATATTCATTTTTAATGTGGAAACGGTTGAAGAAGCTAAAATACTAACAGAAACCGACCCGGCGATAAAAGCGGGGGAACTAACAATGGAACTACACCCCTGGTATGGCAGCGCTGCTTTAATGGAAGTAGTGAATATTCATCATACTATTGAAAGCAAAAGTGTTGCCGATTAACCAATGCAAACAGAAGATATTATTGACCTGCTAAAACAGAAGGCCAATCCTGCTTATCTCGCAGGGATGCTCCGCTTTGGGGTAGATAATTCACATGCATTGGGAGTTAAGCTCCCCGATTTGCGAAAGTTGGCAAAAACAATAAAAAAAGACCACGCCCTGGCCCAGGAACTTTGGGACAGCGGCATTCATGAGGCCCGCATTATGGCTTCATTGATAGATGACCCGGATTTAGTTACCGGAGAGCAAATAGATAGCTGGACAAAAGATTTTTATTCCTGGGATTTGTGCGACCAGGTTTGCGGTAATCTCTTCGATCGTACGCCATTTGCTATTGACAAAGCTATAGCGTTTAGCGCCCGTGAAGAAGAGTATGTAAAACGTGCCGGATTTGTTTTAATGGCCGAATATGCAATACATAATAAAAAGGCACCGAATGGGTCATTTATCCCTTTTTTTGCCATTATGGAACGTGAGGCCTGGGATAACCGCAACTTTGTTAAAAAGGCAGTAAACTGGGCACTAAGGCAAATTGGTAAAAGAAACGACTTTTTAAGGCTTGAAGCAATAGCCACCTCCCGGCGTATGTTGCTGCAAAATCATAAATCGGCTAAGTGGATAGGCAATAATGCATTGGCCGAATTGCTAAATAAGCAATGATTGATCAATAAACTTAAATAATTAATATAGAAGAGTAATATTATTATTCTTTATTAAAAAATTTCAAATAATGCAGGCTACCCGAGGTTTGATGTTTGAACATTAAAGAATAACACATAAATTACATAACGAGAGAGTATTGTAAACATACTTTTGGTATAAATAATTTACTAATAGTTATAAGTTGTTGTAATTGTCAGTATTTGAGTGGTTTATATCCTATCAAATACTATATTTGGAATCCCATAATTATTAAGAAAAAATAAAAGTTCATCAAAATATAAAACAACCTCGGGTTGTAAATGGGATAGTTTTCTGATTGTGGCACGTGATTTATTATTAGCATGTGTCATTAACAAAGTAAATGAAGAGGTTATTTATTGTATGAGTTTTTCTATAGGGCATAAATTTTCTGATGATAGCAAGCGGCATCTTGCTCAAATTATCGATAATATTAATGCCGGTATATGGGAATATAATATTACGACTAAAGACATTAGGTGGTCATCCGGTTTTTATTTGCTTTTGGGATATGAACCCGGCGAAATAGAGTGCTCAAATCATATGTTTTTTGAACACCTGCTATACCATCAGGATAAACCAGCTTTTCTGGCCGCTTTAAGTAATCAGCAATCGGCTATTACTCAGCCTTTACAAATAAGACTGCTAACCAAAACATCAGGCTATCATTGGTTTGAAAGCACTATAAGGAAATATAACGACGAAACCGGACACATCATTTACGGTTCTCTCATCAACATTAATCAATATAAGCAGGCTCAGATACAGGCAGCGCATAATGATGCCATTTACAGGGATACCCTTAAGATTGCAAAATTGGGCAGTTGGGAAATCAATGCTGCTTCTATGGGTTTATCGCTATCAAAGCAATTATATGATATTTATGAGCTGCAAAACCACGTTAAGCTTTCGTTGGATGAAGCTATAAGTTTCTTTGAACCCCAGTATCGCCACGTAATTAAAAATGCTATTGATAGCGCCATCGCCTTTTGCCAGCCTTATGATCTGGAACTGCTTTTCAGATCGGCAAAAAACAATGTAATGTGGGTACGGGCTAAAGGAATACCTATTATAGATGATTTTGGTAAATGTGTAACCGTACATGGCATTATTCAGGATATCAACAATAAAAAGCGAAAAACTCTTGGATTGGAATCCTCGTTAAATTTGCTGACAGATCAAAACCGGCGGCTGCAAAATTTTGCTTATATAGTATCTCACAACCTGAGGTCGCACACTGGTAATCTGCAGTTTATGGTCAAATTATACGATGATACCGCGGTTGATGAGGATCGGGCCGAAATTTTTTCGCACATTAAATCCATCAGCGATAGTTTAAGCACCACCATAGAACACTTGAATGAAATAGTTGCCATACAAACCGAAATTACCCGTGAAAGAACAGTAATTGATTTTGAAGCGCTTTTCAAAAATATTTTATCGGCACTTAAAAGTAATATAGAAGCACTAGATGCTACAATTGAGCTTGATTTTAGTAAATGCCCGCAAATAAGCTATATCCCGGCTTATATGGAGAGCATTCTGCAAAACCTGCTTACCAACTCTTTAAAATACAGTGACCCGGCGAGGAAACCGCTAATAAAATGCCATACGCTAAAGGATCGCAATCATATATACCTCATTTTTGAAGATAACGGAATAGGTATAGATATGGAGCGCTACGGCGATAAAATTTTCGGGATGTATAAAACATTCCATCAAAATCCAGATGCAAAAGGTATTGGTCTGTTTATAACCCGTAACCAGATAGAGGCCCTTGGGGGCACCATCAAAGTGGAGAGCACTGTAAATATTGGCACAAAATTTACTATTAGGCTAGTATAAAAAAATTCTAAATATACTATCAATAGATGAATGTAGAGAAAGATGCCGTGCGTGTTTGCTTAATTGATGATGATCAGATTTATGCTTTTGGATTTAAAACACTAACAAAATTAAAGGGACTTAATAGCCAGGTAACTCATTTTAGCAATGGAAACGCGGCAATTGCCTGGTTGAAAAATTCACTAAACCGCGATAATTTGCCAGATGTGATATTCCTGGATATTAATATGCCTGTTATGGATGGCTGGGAATTTATGCACGAGTTTGCAGACATAAAACCCCAACTGGGAAAAATAATCACAATTTATATGCTCAGTTCCTCAATTGATCTGAACGATATTTACCGGGCGAGAAAAATTGCCGGCGTTGAAGATTATATATTTAAACCGGTAAACGGGTACCAGTTAAGTGAGATCATCAATTTGTTGCAGGAGCAACGGGAAACCAAAAATTACAAGTACAGGTCCTGATAGTTCAGGACCTGTACTTGTAATAAATTTTATTATTCAATATAGCTTTCCAGTATTTTAAAGCCGCCTGTAGTTTCCAGTTCAACTTTATCAATGCTTTTTGGCAGCAAAATACACTCGCCCATTTTTACCGGGTAAGTCTCGCCATTATAAGTAACATTGTAGGCTCCCTCAACACAAACATGTATCACAAAAGAATCAAGTGCAGAGTAGTCTTTTGAGGTATCTTTATCAAAATCCAATAAATTGGTAGTGAAATATGGGCAGCTCACCAATTTAACAGTCTCGTCCTTTGCTGGCTGGTATTTGGTTTTATATTCGGGATAATGCTTGTAATCAATAGCTGCAAGAGCTTCCTGGGTATGCAGTTCGCGCTTGTTACCTTTATCGTCAACCCGGTCAAAGTCGTAAATGCGATAAGTGATATCTGATGTTTGTTGTATTTCGGCAATTAGCAGGCCTTTACCAATGGTATGTACACGGCCGGCCGGTAAAAAGAAAACATCACCTGCTGCAACATTTTCTTTATTTAAAATATCCATGATATGGCCGCTATTCAGCTTATCAAGATAAGTTTGTTCATCCAACTCCTGGTTAAAACCGGCTATGAGTGTTGAACCCGGATCGGTTTCAATAACATACCACATCTCTGTTTTACCGAAAGAATTGTGGCGTTTTTTAGCCAGCTCATCATCAGGATGCACCTGTATAGAAAGGTCATCATTGGCATCAATAAACTTTACCAGCAAGGGGAAAATATTACCAAAATGGTCATAAACCTTTTTACCCACCAGTTCATCTTTATATTGCTCCAGCAGGTTGGCAAGTGATTCACCTTCCAGGGCTCCGCCTGCCACTACAGATACATCAGATTTTACGCCCGATATTTCCCATGTTTCACCACAGTTTGGCAGATCGCCAAAATCTTTATGCAGATAGGTCTTGATTTTTTGACCACCCCATATTTTATCTTTATATATGGTTTTGAATTTTAATGGATATAATGCCGACATAGTATGAATGATTTTTAAACGCTAAGTTAAAAGTTAAATAGAAAAAGCCCTAAATAACTTTCAATCTATAATTGAACCCTGCAAATAAGTCTGTTGATTTACCGGTTCCGGTGCTTGTTAATTGAAAATATTTCTAAAACAAAAGAAGCTGCCCTTTTTTGAGGCAGCTTCTTTTGTTAATTATATAATGCTCAATAACTAAAAGTCACTCAGCAGGTCCAGTTTTTTATTGTTGTATTCTTCCTGCGATATCAAACCATTATCAAAAAGCGTTTTCAGCTTCTTTAATTTTTCGGTAAGCTCATCGGGCTTTGGTGTTTCATGAACTATTGGGGCAGGTGCCGGTGGTGCAATAGGTGCCGGTGCTGGCGGCGGTGGTTGAGGCGCAGCTACGGGCGCTTGCGCGGCATATGCCTGTTGCGCGGTTGAAGCATGTGCAGCAGTTGGATTCTCAAACTGAATAGAGCCAGATTCGGCACGTTTTTGTTCCAGGTCGCGCAGGCGGCGGGCTTCACGCTCAACCTCTTTACGTTCCTGGGCATATTGGTATAATTTACGGCCTTGTATTTTAGGCAGGTAATCAACAGCCATTTCTGCACCGTTGGTAGTTTTTACACTAAATACAGCACCAATGATTTCTTCTTTAGTATATACATCAACTATATCCTTCCATACAAAATCAACAAATTTAATGGAGAGGCCCAGGTTTGCCGGGGTAAAGAACAATATACGCTTGTTGGTTATAGCAATACAATCAGGAAATAAATTGACCAATGGCTTTTTCTGAACGGCAATATATATTACCTCTTCACCTGAAGAAAGCAGGTCGACCAAACGGGAATAAACTTTTTCAACCGTTTTTGGATCTTGTTCTTCGTTTAAAAATTTCTCAATCATGTTTTTAGCATTTATGATGCGCGCAAAAATAATAATAATACTTCAGTTGGCTATAAGTTTTAAGCAATCAGCAAATTACAGCCACGAATATCGCTCTGGTCAAATCTGCCCAATACCTCAAAGGAGTCGTCGGCATAAGTTTTACCCAGGTCCTGTGTAGCAATAAACGAGCAGGAATTTATATTGGCCAGGTCAATAACGTTAATGCCCCCGGTTTTACCTTTGGTTAACGTACTGATAGGGTCGTTAGTATCACGGATGATGATCTTCATCCAGGGTGGGCAGTCAAAAATACCTTTACCTTTTGAATAGGCCTGTGAAAGCAATTCCGTCATGCCATACTCCGAATGAATGGTTTTAACCCCGAAACCCTTACATAACACTTCGTGCAATTCCTCCCGTATCATCTCCTTACGGCGGCCTTTCATTCCCCCGGTTTCCATCACAATCAGTTCGGGGAAATCGATATGGTGATTTTCAATAAAATCAAGCAACCCAAAAGTAACGCCAATTAATAATGTGGGTTTTTTAGCATCCTGCTGTTTTTTTAGCTGATGATAAAGCTCGTCATGGTTGTATAAAAAGAAGCCGCTATCAGGGTTGCCAGATAACTTAATCAGTTCATCAACCATATAAATCAGCGATGATCCTTCCCGCTCCAGGTAAGAGGGGAGCAGCGCCAGCACCGTATAATTTTTGATGTCGCCATAAAACAAATGGAAGGCATTACGGAAGCTGTCTTCATACCAGGTTTTATCAGTTACGTAATGACTGCTGGTTACCATTCCTGTAGTGCCCGAGCTGGTGAACGTTACTTGAACAGACTCCTTTGTGCTGAGTATTGGGTGCGATTTAAAAAACTCGATAGGTAAAAAGGGGATTTGATCTGCAGCGTTAATTTTATCAGGATTGATTTTTAATCCCGATATAAACTGCCCGTAAACCGCGCAGTTTTTGGCCTGGTAGTTAAAGATCTGTAGAGCTGCCTCTTCAAACTGCTCCTTATTATTTATCGAAAATACCTGTTTTTTATCCGGGATACTCATTTGATGCAAAGATAGGTAAATGTGCAGATGTGCAAATTTCAGAATGTCTGAACCGGAATTTATAGAATTAAGGAATCAACCGAATTTTAAAATACTGCAATGGGAAGCTATACATAAATTCTCAAAATTCTTTAATTCGAAGAATTCCGGTTCAGACAAAATTCCTCTCCTCAGACACAATCTCCGCAAGTTCCGGGTTTTAAACCAGCTATGACAGCCAGACCTTTGATTCATAAAATATAACACCATGAATAAATTTAAAATAGTACCACTTTCAAAAGCTTGTGTTCAGCGGATAAAAGCAACCATGACCGATGATTTTGGTAACCCGGTTGTAGAGCAACTGGCTACGGGGCTGGGGCCTTGCCGCATATCTTTAAAACCATTTAACAATGGCGTGGACAAGCGTTTATTATTTAAGCATTCGCCTTTTGAGGTGGAGAACGCCTATAACCAGCCCGGCCCGGTTTTCATAAATGCTGCCGATGTGGAGGAATACAGCGATGTTTTTCGTTTCCCACCTGAGATTAAGGCCAACAAACAAAGTTTTCCATTGTCGCTTATCGGGTATAATCATGATCAGATGATGGTTTTTACCCGACTTGTTGGAGACGCGGATGTTGATGAGCTGATTGGGGAGATATTTGATAAAAACAAGGAGGTTGCTTATCTGCATGCCCGTAATGCGCAGGCTTGCTGCTTTATATGTAAAATTGAACGAATTTAATTAGATAGTTAAATAATTTAATTGGAAACAAAGCGTCCGGTTTCGGGGTTGATTATTTGATGAATGATTAATAATTGTAATTAAATGATCGACCCCATGAAAACAATCAAAATTTTAATAACCCCGCTGATATTGAGCCTCTTTTTTGTGCTGATATCGGCAAAGGCAGGGGATAAGGAAAATGAGCGTGTGCACAGCGCGGCAAATGTGATGAAGGACTTTGGCAAGATGAAGGAAAGTATTCCGGGCGAGTTATTGAAGCAGTATGAAGGTATTGTTATTATCCCCAAACTGATTAATGCCGGTTTAGGTATTGGAGGTAAGCACGGCAAGGGAGTTGCCATGGTAAAACTGGCTGGTGGTAAATGGAGCGACCCTGTATTTGTAACTTTAACAGGTGGAAGTATTGGTTTACAGATAGGCGTACAATCAGTCGATTTGGTTTTGGTGTTCCGCCATAAAGGCGTCCTTACCAAAGTTAAAAACGGCGATTTTACTATAGGTGGAGATATCTCTGCCGCAGCTGGTCCCGTTGGCCGCAGCTCAACCGCCAGCACCGATTATAAATTGGAAGCAGAAGTGTATTCATATTCGCGTAGCCGTGGTTTGTTTGCGGGTATTACCATAAATGGCTCAAACCTGGGTATAGATAAAAAATCCAATGCCAATTTTTATGGTAACTATGCAACCTCTGCAGATATTTTTGCGATGTCGAAAAGTAACAAGGAATCAGTTACTGTGTTAAAGGAAACTTTGAAAACATTTTAAAGTTCAGGTACTCACACAACAGGGCATATAGATAATTCAAAAAAGCGATGAGTTGTTAGGGCTCATCGCTTTTTTGAAAATGTTTTTTTACCCGACGGCCTGATGTTTTGCCGCGTGCCGATAATTACTTATAAACATATCATGCAAGGTTGCAGTCAATTGCCTGGTAACGGAAGTCGATATTGATAATAATTGTATACTACCCTATAATTTAATTCACAAACAGCGGCACTTTTTAGGGAGTGATTACGTTGATAACTCTTATAATTCTAATTTATTTACTCCATGAAAACAATGAGATTTTTGAAATTTCCGCTGATATTAAGCCTCTTTTTTGTACTGATATCGGCAAAAGCAGATGATAAAGAAACAGAGCGTGTGCACAATGCGGCCAATGTGCTAAAGGATTTTGGCCAGATGAAGGAAAGTATCCCGCCGCAATTGTTAAAAGATTATGAGGGCATCGTAATTATCCCGAAACTGATCAACGCCGGTTTTGGTATTGGCGGCAAACGGGGCAAGGGTGTAGCTATGGTAAAGTTGGGCGATGGCAAATGGAGCGATCCTGTTTTTGTAACCCTTACTGGCGGTAGCGTTGGTTTCCAGATAGGCGTACAATCTGTAGATTTGATATTGGTATTTCGCCATAAAAAGGTGTTAACCGATATCAAAAAAGGTAATTTTACTATCGGGGGCGATATCTCTGCAGCAGCAGGCCCAACTAATAAAAACAAATCGGCCACTACCGATTATAAGCTGGAGGCCGAGATTTATTCCTACTCGCGCAGCCGTGGATTGTTTGCCGGTATAAGTTTAAATGGCTCAGGTATTAATATTGATAATAATGCCAATAGCAATTTTTACGGCAATGATGATACCTCACAGGAAATATTTGCCGCGTCAAAAAATGATTCGGAAGCAGTTACTGTATTGCGGGCCAGTTTAAAAGATTTTAAATAATTGATGTTTATATCGTCATTGTGATGATGAAAGCGATCTCCATGCTACGCAGATTAGCTCTGTAAGCCGGAGATTGCTTTTATCCTTGTAAATGATAATTACTTATTTTGCGGCTTCTCAAAAGCTTTCTTCACCAATAAGCCCGATAGGGCAGCAAACCCGGCAACTAAGCCGCCAACAAGGCCGCTGATCACCAATATAAATCCCCATGACGGTAAATGGAAAAGCTCCGCTATGCGCTTAGCCAATATATGATCGTTGGGGATACTTTTGAATAGTGCCAAAACTATCCATACAATAAATACAGCGCTAAATCCTGATATAAAGGCTTGTCCGGGTGTTTTGCCCGCAAAAAAAGCGGCTAAAAATGCCGCGATGGCCACCACCCACCAGGGTAAAAAGAAACCGCTTGCAAATGAAAGTATGAGTATAATGAGGAATAGCATGATCTTTATTTTTTGTTGCTAATGGTTAAGGTTGTTTTGATGCGATTTGATTTTTCATCTGCAGATTGCATGAAAAGCAGTTCTTTAAGCTGCCCGTTTTGCCAGGTTTTTAGCATATCATCATAATAAAAACTGCCTGGGTTGCCACTCTCTCCGCCGGGTAAAATACCATATCCTTTTACTGTTGGTCCCATTTGTACCACCATACGCCATGATGGGCCATGCCCGTTGTTCAGCGCGTTAACCGTAGAGCCGGTGCCGCCCGATGCAAAATTTCCTGAACTCAAAGCTTCCTGGTTGGTAAGATGCGAGATCTCCATTTTTTTAACCGATCCCCATTGCCAGCTTTTACCGGGTTTGCCATATTTATGTGTCAGATCATCAATGGTACTTGTAAAAGCATTGTTGATAATATCGGTGCATGTTTCTTTTGCCGGGGTACGGATATCATCAAACCATTTTGAATTGGGCTCCTGCAGGATCAGCTTTTCAGTCCGATCCATCGATGGGTAATTGGCCTGTAAGTTTTTCGCAGCAAAATCATCACTCCATACCATATCATAAACCTTAAGCCACCAGTTACTAAAAATAGTTGCACCAATTGAGTTTATTGAAAAGTTTTTATCCCATGTTTTTACCGCGTTTAAAGCAGCAAGCTGTGTTTGATCGAGTTTTGATGCATCAACATATTTCAACATTGCCGGCATGATATCCTGTGCCCGTATGCTGTATACATCGGTTTGCAAAATACGCATGCTATCAACTGTGGCTTTTTGCATTGCGCTAAGCCTGTCATTAATGCGTTTACCGCGCTGGTATGGCGCAAACGACCAGTTGATGTAATAAGGATAAGTTTGATCTGTTGATGATTGATTTGCCGAGCTTACAAATCCTCTTGGCGGATTTTTAACGGTAGGGTTTTGATCAAATGGAATCCAGCCATGCCAGTCGTTTGATGGGTCGCTGCCATCTAAAATGAATTTTCCCTGATCTTTAAACTTCAGCGGGAATTTCCCGTTAGGGGTAATCGCTATATCATTATCCCTGCTGGCAAATACAAAGTTTGATGCCGGGGCATTAAAATAAGTAAGCGCTTTGCGGTAATCATCATAGTTTTTACCCTTGTTCAGGATGTACATGGTCATCAGCTCATCCGATTCATCATGCGCTATCCACCTTAACGCGTCGCCAACCGGAACAAAATCTGGTGTGTGCGCTGTTGTTTTACTTTTATCCTCATAAACTACAGGGCCGTGGTGGGTATAAATAACAGTATCATACAATGGTTTTTGGCCACGGATGCTGATCACCTCAACCCTTCGGCTGGTTTTGTTCCATTGGTTATTATACCAGTATTCGTTCTTTTTATCATCCTTAAATTTAACCTGGTACCAATCCAGCACATCGGCGTCAACGTTGGTAATACCCCAGCTGATGTTATTATTAAAACCAAGGATAACGCAAGGCGCACCCGGTAAGCTCACCCCGTAAACATTTATACCCGGCGCAGAAAGCTGTACCTGGAACCAGATGGATGGATAGGTTAAATTCAAGTGCGGGTCATTGGCCAAAATAGGATAGCCGCTGGCTGTTTTACTGCCGGCAACCGCCCAGTTATTGCTGCCTATGCCTTCTTCTTTTACCGCCCGCCGGGCACTATCATTCATTGACGCTAAAAAGCTTGCAGATGGTTTTGGAATAGGTAGTGGTTTAAAGCTCCATTTGGTACCTACTGGGATAATAGGGTCTTCCCTCATTGGGTAATCAGGGAAAAGGTCATTGGTGACGTTAGCTCCAAAGTGCTTCAATATATTGCTCATGGCAAACTCGTTTGAGCCGCCCGCCAATGTTTCTGACATCAGCTTCAACAAAAATGCACAGTTGATGGGCTTGAAATCTTCCGGGGCATAATCCAGTAACTTAAATTCAAGCGGGTATTGCCGCGGACCAAGCTGGTGTATATATGCGTTTACACCTTCAGTGTAAGCTGTTATTATATCAGCTATTGGCTTATCGCGCATCATGGCTTTCAATGTTTTTTCGGCGCCATAAACCATGCCCATGCGGCGGTGGTAACGGTCTATTTCCAATGCCTGAGGACCAGCAACTTCTGCCAATCGTCCGGCCGCGCTGCGGGTTTGGATATCCATTTGCCAAAGGCGATCGGTTGCGGTTACATAACCCTGCGCATAATAAAGGTCATGCTCGTTTTTGGCAAATATGTGCGGGATGTGGTTCTCATCGTACTTAATAGTCACCTCATCCTGCAGACCTGGCAGGTTTAACTTATTGGTTGTTAAAATATGCTTGCTCTCGGCGTTTTGCCAAAAGCCATCTGCCGGACTTAAAAACTTACCCAATGGGGGCACCGGACCAAATTTTGTTTGTAGCACCCAAATAAGGGCTAACGTAAGGGCAATTGATAAAAATGCTTTTATAAACTTCATTAGTTTAGGGAGATATCGCCTATAAAGTTAGCGTTTTAATATACTTCTTCAAGCTTTGGTTTGCGCTTCCTGTAATGTTTTTTAGGTTTATTTTGCAGGCTATCGGGTTTGGTTGCACGGTTGCCCGATTTTTTTTCGCGTCTGTATTCCCATGGGGGTGTTGGATTGGCATCCAGCCACAGGCCAAGTTTGCTTTCCCTGGCTTGTTGTTCCAACCTTGCAAGGTAAGCACTTTGTGAATATTGCTTGTATTGCCAGGCGAAACCATTTTTTACCAAGGCATAATTTACATTGGTGCCATCCTCCAAAATTACCAGGGCTACAGTACGGCCGTAACGGTCATGTACGTTGCCAATAAGCTTCACATACTTTCCAAAGCAAATATCCGAAGTGAACTTTTTAGCTGCCTGCCCAAATGCCTGTGTTTTTTCGGGGCAATCAACCTCGGCCAGCCTGACGGTCATTTCCTGGTTATCACTGCTAAGCAAACCGATGGTATCACCATCTTTAATTTTTACAACTTTATATAAATTATCGGGTTTGCGGTTACAACCCCACAGGGTAAAAAGAATGATCAGGAGGAGGAGGGAGGAGTACTTTTTTAACATCTGTTACAAATGTGCAGATTAAAATTAGATGTGCAAATTGAAATCAGATGTGCAAATTTCAGATTTCAGATGTGCAAATGATTTTGTCTGAACCGGGATTATTCGGATTAATGGATTCCTCCGATTTTAATAAATAGGCAAGTCAAATCCAAAAAATCGGATAAATCAGTTTAATCCCGGTTCAGAAAAAATCAAAAAACCCCTTCCATCATCTGCACATCTGAAATCTGCACACCTGCACATTGTCTATCTATCCCCATGCAAACTCACCACATTTCCGTCCGGATCTTTGATGGCGAGGAATTTGCCCCATGGTGTTTCATCCACTTTGCCTAATTCGATGCCTTTAGCCGTAAGATCTGCTATATCGGCGTTAAGGTTATCTGTTTTAATCACCAGGCCGCGGGTGCTACCGGCCTTCATTTCGGGAAACCAGTTGACCAATGTAATGGAAACCGCCGAACCTGGATAAGCCATCTGGATCCATTGCGATTCACCGGGACCAAAAGGCGCTTCAACCAGGAGTTCGAAACCGAGTTGGAGGTAAAAATCCCTCGCCTTTAACTGATCGGTAACCGGGATGGAGATAATTTCAATAGCTTTCATGTTATTTGGCTTTATGTTTTGGTTTAAAAAGGTTTAAAAAAATCAATTGTGGGCTATCAAGTTTATGGGTAACTGATGGCTTGCGCAAATATTTTTTATTTTTTTTGATCCCGGCTTAATTGGCTTTTGTAATTATAAAAAATCAATAATATTCGCTGTCAAAAAGGTAATTTAGTGTTCAGGTTCAATTGGTTATAATCATAGTTTTATAAATGCAGTTATAAATCCATGTTGGCAAATAACGATCACTTTTACGGTAACCTCTTGGTTAACAACATGCCGCTTGGCGAGCTTTTTATTAAAGAGGAGCTCTTTATGGATGTTCCAGATGATTGGCACGTTGTTATTACCGACATTAAAAACTCAACACTTGCCGTACTCGAGGGCGGATCGCAAAACGTAAACCTTATAGCTACGGGTAGTATCATATCTGTACTTAACATTGCTTTAAAGGCCCATATAACGGTTCCATTCTTTTTTGGCGGGGATGGCGCAACGTTCCTGGTGCCCTCTTCAATTATCAACACTATTATGAGTGCCTTGCTTTTGTACAAGGATAACACGATGACAAATTTTGAAATGGAGCTTCGTACAGGTACGGTGCCTGTTAAACAGGTTTATGAGCAAGGATATAAACTGCGGATAACCAAGTTTTGCATGTCCGAAGCATTTTCTATCCCGATTGTTTTGGGCAACGGCTTAAGTTTTGCCGAAAAGCTGATTAAAGGAAATGAAATTGCACTAAACTATGCCGCGCAATTGGGGGAGGTTGACTTAACGGGGATGCAATGCCGCTGGGACGCAATTGCCCCGCCGCAGAACAGCCACGAGGTTCTTTCATTATTAGTTGTGGCGGCGCATGAAGGCGGGCAGGCCGATGTTTTCAGAAAAGTAATGTGCTATATTGACGAGATTTACGGCGATCCCAAAAAACGACAACCCATTTCGGTAGCGAAACTCCGACTTAAAACAACCTTTGACAGGATTGAGACAGAGTTACGGGTAAGGATGGGCAACGTTCGCTTTTTTGAGCTGATGCAAACGTGGTTTGTCAATTTATACGGGTTTATTTATTTCCGCACCGAAAAGGGAAAGCATTATTTAACTAAGCTGGTAGAAATGTCTGATACGCTGGTGATAGATGGTAAAATAAATACGGTTATAACCGGCACGTCGGCCCAGCGCAGGCAATTGCAGGATGCTTTAAACAAACTGGAAAATGAAAGAGAACTGTATTATGGTTTTCATGTAAGCAGAGAATCCGTAATGTCATGTTACGTACGGGATTGGGACGATGGCCATATTCATTTTGTTGATGGGGCCGAAGGAGGATATACCAAGGCGGCCAAATTGATAAAGGCTAAGCTTAACAAATAAGTAAGATAAGCCTGCACAAATCATGGATTTGTATCAGGAGGCATCGAAATTACGATAATTAGACAAATCGCTGATTCAGATTACTTTAATGGAACTTTATTGTTTTAACTTTGTTATAGCTTAACATTGTAATAACATACCTCATATGAGTAAGTTCACAATACCCGATAAGGTACTGTATGTATGCACCGGGAGTAAATGCGGCAAAAGAGGCGGTAAGGAAATGTATAAACTTGCCAAATCATACATTAAACATCACCACGGAAAAGAAGAAATTGAAGTAATAGAAACGGAATGTACGGACAGATGCAAATTTGCCCCTGTTTGCAGTATCCAACCCGGCAATACCTGGCTAAGCGAATACAGGGCAAAAGATGTGCTGAAGCTGATGGATTTAATAGAGTAGAGACTCGGCCCCCTCTAAATCTCCCCCGGTAGGGGAGACTTTTGAACAAAGAGTCCCGATAAAAAGTCCTTCTGCAATCAGCAAAAGGACTTTTTCTTTTTTTTGTCATGCTGAACGCAGTGAAGCATCTATTCTACGCCATATCTCTTCGCCCTTTTCGTCCCCTCAGGGTCTCTCCAAAGGAGGACCCTGAGGCACCATGCAGGTCAAATACGCATGGTATATACTTAGCAAGCGGCCTCAGGGTCCCTTTTCAAGGAGACCCTGAGGGAACAGGAAGCGGCGAAAGACTTACGAAGTTTTTAAAACTTCGTAAGTCTGGGGTTCAACAATTTGTCATTCTGGAACGCAGTGAAGCATCTATTCTACGCCATGCCTCTTCGCCCCGTACAGTCTGCAAATAGATCCTTCGCTATTACTCAGGATGACAGAAGTTTTTTTGTAACACATGATAGCTCCAATAGGATAACAAATGAGATAATAAAAAAAGTCCTTCTGCAATCAGCAAAAGGACTTTTTATTTCAAATCTTCCTCTTAGGGGAGATTTATGGGCGTTACGCCCCTGCGTTATATTTTATTTCGCCAACATGTTTATCAATCTGCCAGCGGCCGGTTCCTTCTTCACCTATCACTTCAAATAATTCCAGTGCACGGCGTGCTTTATATTCTTCTTCGCGTTGTTCTTTCAGGAACCAATTTAAAAATTCCATGGTTATAAAATCCTGCTCTTTCATGCAGCGGGCATATATGTTTTTGATAGCGTTGGTAACGCTGATCTCCTGGTCTAAAGCTTCCTCAAATACTTCACGAAACGAGTTATATTCCTGTTTGATGCCGGTAATTTCCGGAGAGATGGAATTGCCACCCATATCAAGGATGTATTTATAAAATTTTAACTGGTGTAGTCTTTCCTCTTCTGCTTGCTTAAAAAAGTAGTCGGATGAGAAATCATAACCATTACGGTTACACCATGATGCCATTGAAAGGTATACCGATGAAGAGTATGCTTCTTTTTTTACCTGTTGGTTTAAAAGCGTTTCTATCTCGGTAGAGATGAGGCTTTTTATGCGGAGTAAATCTTTCATGATTGGGTTAAATTGAGTTTTTCGAACCTACAGCAGAATTATATACAATTATATACAATAATAATGCTATAAATTCAAATTAGATCAATATTAAAACAATATGAATTTAATCTAAATAACTATACGGAAACAGTAAAAAGCCGCTCATGGAGGATGCGGTTCAATTCCAGCATTACAAAAGTGCCTTCTAAAATTTCTTTAAGGGCGATGATCTGCAAAAGGGACAAAACGTAGCAATGATCGCAGGCGCAGATGAAAATGATCTCCACATCAGGATCTTTGGTGGTGTTTAACAGGGCATGTTCAATATCTATATGATAAACTGCTTTACGGAGTTTTAGCAAACAACGGTAATCAAATTTGGCAACCTTCCCGGCAAAATCAACATACCAGCAGCGCTCTTCATCGCATTGATAAACGGCTCCTTTTGCTGTTTTAAAAACATCGGTCCATTGGGTTGTTGGGCTAAGTGTTGCAGTCATATAATAGTACAAATGTCGCTATTATTTATAATTAATCCAAATAAGATTAAATTTTTTTGATGGCCGATTTATCCCCCTTAATAATATTTAACTTTTTCATACAACAAATCATTTTTATTATAAATTTGAAACGCGGATACTGGTCACAAACCCGTTACGCAACCAATTATTTTTTTTGACCTGTTAAATATGAAAAAAACTTTACTATTTACCTTTTGCTGCTTAATGCTGGCATTGGGAACAATGGCTCAAATACCGGCCCTGGAGCGTGTAGAGCCCATGTTTTGGTGGGTGGGCATGAGCAACCCCAACCTGCAGTTAATTGTTCACGGCGATAATATTGCAGGCCGCAATGTGGTATTAAATTACCCTGGTGTGAAGCTTAAAGCAGTGCACAAAGTGGAAAATTCAAATTATTTATTCCTCGATCTGCAGATTTTTTCATCGGCACGTCCGGGAACGTTCCCGATAAAGTTTACAAAGGCTGGTCAAAAGGACCTTGTTTACGAATATGCGCTCAAAAATCGTGATAGATCAGCAGGCCGGGCGCAGGGTGTAACCAGCAAAGATCTGATCTATTTGATCATGCCCGATCGTTTCTCCAATGGCGATGAAAGCAACGACTCATTTGATAATATGCGCGAAAAAGGTGTTCACCGCGATTCGATGTACAGCCGCCACGGTGGCGACCTGCAGGGCGTCATGAACCACCTGGATTATTTAAAAGGTTTGGGCGTTACCGCCATATGGTTAACCCCAGAAATTGAGAACGATGAGCCACATGCCTCATACCATGGCTATGCTGTAACTGATTATTATAAAATAGACCCACGCTACGGCACCAATGACCTGTACAAAAAATTTGTAGAAAAATGCCACGCAATGGGATTGAAGGTTATCAAAGATCTTGTTCATAACCACGCCGGTACAGAAGGTTATACCATTATGGATATGCCGATGAAAAGCTGGGTACACCAATGGCCAAAGTATACCAAATCAAACTTCAGGGATGCCGCGGTGATGGATCCTCATGCATCACCAATGGATCGTAAACTGATGGCTGACGGCTGGTTTGACCACAGGATGGCCGATATGAACCAGAATAATACCTACGTGCAAAATTACTTAACCCAAAATCACATCTGGTGGGTAGAGTATTCGGGTTTAGATGGTTTCCGTTTGGATACCTACCCGTATAACGATCCCATTTATATGGCTAAATGGGCGCAGGATGTTAAAGCCGAATTTCCTAAGCTTTCCATATTTGGCGAAACGCTGGTATGGTCGGCGGCTAACCAGGCCTTTTTTACACAGGGAAATACCGTTAACCGCGGTATGGACACGCACTTGCCGGGCGTAACCGATGGCGTATTGAAAGATGCCATTTACGAAGCTTTGAACGGCAATGATGGCTGGACGGATGGTGTTGGTCGGTTATACTCTGTAATAGCGCAGGATTTTTTATACCAGGATGCTACCCGCAACACCATATTTATGGATAACCATGATATGAGCCGCCTGTTATCCATGGTGAAAGAAGATTTTACCAAGTACAAGTCTGCCATGGCTATGCTGCTAACGATGCGCGGTGTACCCCAATTATATTATGGCGATGAGATCCTGATGAAAAACTATTCAGATCCGGACGGTTTGGTGCGTGAAGATTTTGCCGGCGGATGGAAGGGCGATAAGGACAATAAGTTTATAGCCGCCGGCCGCAGCAAAAAAGAAAACGAAGCTTATGATTATGTAAGCAAGCTGGCTAATTACCGTAAAAGTACAACCGCTTTGCAAACCGGCAAAATGATGCAGTTTGTACCAGAGAAAGGCATTTATGTATATTTTAGGTATGATGCTCAAAAAACGGTGATGATTATATTCAACAGCAGCGATAAAGAACAAACTACCGCTACCGAAAGATACTTTGAGCGGATAGGTGATTCAAAAAAAGCCCGCAATGTGATTACTGACGAACCGGTTGATTTGGCGCAACTTACCATATCAGGAAAAGCCACTTTAGTGCTTGAAATTTTACCGGGCGTTACTCATTAAAAATTATATCTTAGTGGCTTTGAGCCATGTATCTAAAAAGTTACAATGAACAATATTAAAGCTTGCATTTTTGATCTGGATGGTGTAATTGTAGATACAGCCATTTATCACTATAAAGCCTGGAAAAGGCTGGCCAACTCATTAGGCTTCGATTTTACAGAGCATCAGAACGAACAGTTGAAAGGCGTGAGCCGTGTGCGTTCGCTTGAACTTATTTTGGGCTGGGGCGGCGTAACTAAAACCGCCGCAGAGCAGGAAGTATTGGCCACCCAAAAAAATACCTGGTATATGGAGATGGTAAACCAGATGAAACCCGATGAGATACTGCCCGGGGCTAGGGAGTTTGTAGAGATCTGCCGCAAAGCAGGTATTAAAATAGCATTAGGATCGGCCAGCAAAAACTCCATGACCATACTTAACAAGATTGGGATCACCAACCTGTTTGATGCCGTTATTGATGGCAATAAAGTAAGCAAGGCCAAACCGGATCCTGAAGTGTTTTTGCAAGGCGCAAAGGAGCTGAGCGTTGAACCCGAAGAATGTGTGGTGTTTGAGGATGCCATTGCAGGTGTTGAGGCAGCCAAAGCCGGCGGTATGAAGGTAGTTGGCATAGGCCAGCCCGGCGTACTGGATGCCGACCTGGTAATCAGCGGGCTGGATAAAATGACGTTAGATAAGTTATTTAAATTATAGGAATAAAGTTTTACAAAAAAACGTCATTGCGAGGTACGAAGCAATCTCCAAACTGTACAGGATAACTGTGCAAGTTCGCTCGGCCTGTGTAGAGATTGCTTCGTGCCTCGCAATGACGGTCAAATAGAAAATTAAATGAAGGACTATATTAAAGTTGATGAATGGAAGATAATTGAAGAGAGCTTTGATCCGCATCATCATCAAATATCTGAGAGCATATTTAGTTTAGGAAATGGCCGCATGGGCCAGCGTGCAAACTTTGAGGAAGCTTACAGCGGCGAAACCCTGTTGGGTAACTACGTTGCGGGGGTTTATTATCCCGATAAAACCCGCGTTGGCTGGTGGAAGAACGGATATCCCGAATATTTTGCCAAAGTGCTTAACGCCGCCAACTGGACAATCATTGATATTGTGCTTGATGGCGAGCAACTTGACCTTGCCAAATGCGCGGTAAGCAACTTCCGCAGGGAACTGAACATGAAAGAAGGTTATCTGAAACGTAGTTTTACAGCCAAAACTGCATCAGGTAAGCAGGTTGAGGTGGAGGCATGTCGCTTTTGCAGCATGGTTGATGATGAAACCGCTGCTATAAATTATAGCATCACCCCCATAAATTTTAGTGGTACCATTACCATTACCCCGGCTATTGACGGTGATGTGATGAACAAGGACTCCAACTACGATGAAAAATTTTGGGATGAGATAAGTAAAGAAAATCAGCCCGATGGCGGTTACATTGTAATGCGCACCAAAAAAACAGGTTTCGAGGTGGCAACCGGCATGAAGTTCAGTATAGTGCAAAATGGGGAGGCTATCCAACCCAAAACTGAATCTATCCAAAAAGAAAAATACGTTGCCTCAAAAATTGAATTGCAGGCACAACAGGGGCAAAGCATCAGCATTATAAAATATGTGGCTAACCTGTCCTCACAAAATTACAAGCCCGAAGAATTGGTTGAACAATTAGCTTCAACATTAAAACGCATCACTGCCAAAGGTTTTGATACCATGCTGGCAGAGCAGACAGCTGCCTGGGCCGAAAAATGGAAGCATAACGATATCATCATAGAAGGGGATGTATCTGCACAGCAGGCTATCCGTTTTAATATTTTCCAGTTAAACCAAACTTATACCGGCGAAGACGATCGTTTAAACATCGGCCCTAAAGGCTTTACCGGCGAAAAATACGGCGGTTCAACTTATTGGGACACCGAGGCTTATTGTGTGCCTTTTTATTTGTCAACCGCGCCGCAAAAGGTTACCCGTAACCTGCTTTTATACCGCTATAAACAATTGGGTAAGGCCATTGAAAACGCTGCCCTATTGGGCTTTAAAAACGGCGCTGCGCTGTACCCAATGGTTACCATGGATGGTACCGAATGCCATAACGAATGGGAGATCACTTTTGAGGAGATTCACCGTAATGGTGCTATAGCATATGCCATTTTCAACTATGTGCGCTATACTGCCGATGAAGCTTACCTGGCCGATCATGGTTTGGAGGTTTTGATCGCGATAGCCAGGTTCTGGTCGCAAAGGGTTAGCTGGTCGCAGGATAAGGGGCAATACGTGATGCTGGGTGTAACCGGGCCTAATGAGTACGAAAACAACGTTAATAATAACTGGTATACCAGCAAACTGGCCACCTGGTGTATGGAATATACCATGGAAGTTATTGATAAGGTAAAATCTGCAAATAGTGCCAAATACAATGCGCTGGTAAGTAAGATTAGTTTTGATGAGGCTGCCGAAACATCGAGGTTTGCTCACATTATTGATAAAATGTACTATGGCTACGATGCTAAGCAACAGGTGTTTTTACAGCAGGATGGCTATCTTGATAAAGAGCAGATACTGGTTAAAGATCTGCCCGCTACAGATCGGCCGCTAAACCAAAAATGGAGCTGGGACAGGATTTTACGCTCTTGCTATATCAAACAGGCCGACGTTTTACAGGGGATCTACTTTTTTGAAGACCAATATGATATAGAAACCATCCGCAGAAACTTTGATTATTATGAGCCCCGTACGGTACATGAGTCATCGCTATCGCCATGTGTGCATGCTATATTGGCTGCCAAACTGGGCGATGAGGCTCGTGCTTATGAGTTTTACCTGCGTACCGCCCGTTTAGATCTGGACGATTATAATAACGATACCGAAGATGGCTGCCACATTACATCCATGGCCGGCACCTGGATGGCTGTTGTTGAAGGTTTTGGGGGGATGCGTGTACGGGATGGCAAATTGCTTTTCCAGCCGTTTATACCAGAGAAGTGGGCATCGTTCTCGTTCCATATCGGTTTCCGCGGGGCATTACTGAATATCAAGGTAAGCAAGGAGGGTGTAATGATCAAAAATCTTGCACCTGTCGAAATCACGGTATCGGTTTACGGCAAGGAGCAGTTGGTAAAAGCCAATAGCGAATTATTGGTTGAGGCATAATGAAAAAAAATAAAATTATTGTCTGTTTTATAGCGGTATTCATATTCATGATGCCGCTAATTTCGTTTGCACAGATAAAACATCACCGGAGATTAAAAAAAATGGAAGAATCTAAAACAGATCATAAACTTATTATATACCAGTTACTACCCCGCCTTTTTGGCAACACCAAAACGCTCAACAAAACCAATGGCTCCATTGAAGAGAACGGCGTTGGTAAACTGAACGATATCAACGATAAGGCCCTGCAGGAAATCAAAAAAATGGGATTTACCTATGTTTGGTATACCGGCGTTATTGAGCATGCAACCATGACAGATTATTCGGCTTTTGGAATCAAAGCAGATGACCCGGATATTGTAAAAGGACGCGCGGGTTCGCCTTATGCTATTAAGGATTATTATGATATTGATCCCGACCTGGCTGTTGATGTTAAAAACCGCATAGGTGAGTACGAAGCGCTGATTAAACGAACCCACAGCAATGGCTTAAAAGTACTGATGGACCTGGTGCCAAACCACGTTGCCCGTACCTATGCATCAGATGTAAAGCCGGCCGGCGTTCGTGATTTTGGGCAGGATGATGATAAAACGCAGGCTTTTAGTGCCAAAAACGATTTCTACTATATGCCGGGGCAGCCATTTGTTGTTCCTTCGGGATACAATCCTGGTGGTGATGAATTTGAAAGCCCGCTAAAAGATGGCAAATTTGATGAGAATCCAGCCAGGGCAACAGGTAATGATGTGTTCAGCGCATCGCCATCCATCAACGATTGGTTCGAGACCATGAAGTTGAATTATGGGGTCGACTACATGGATCACCGCCGTGGGCATTTTGATCCGGTGCCTCCGCTTTGGAATAAGGTTTATGATATTTTGCACTATTGGAGCCAAAAAGGTGTGGATGGCTTTCGCTGTGATATGGTGGAGATGGTACCCCTCGAGTTTTGGGCATGGGGGATCCCTAAAATGAAAGCAGAGCATCCGGGCATTGTTTTCATCGGCGAAGCTTATGATAAGGGAAAATACAGCGATTATATTTTAAAAGGACATTTTGATTACCTGTACGATAAAGTTGGTTTGTATGATACCATCCGGAACCTAACCCGTAATGAGCATAACACTACCACCTGGGGAATCAACAGTGTTTGGAATCATGATAGTAAGGGTATTGATGAGCACATGCTTCGCTTTATGGAAAATCATGATGAGCAGCGCATTGCCTCGCCCGATTTTGCAGGTAACCCATGGCTGGCCGTACCGGGCATGATTGTAACCGCTACGCTCAACACCGGGCCGGTGATGATTTATTTTGGCCAGGAAGTGGGCGAACCCGGTGCAGGTAATGAAGGTTTTAGCGGTAATGATGGCCGCTCATCTATTTTTGATTACTGGGGAGTACCCGAGCATCAGAAATGGATCAACAATGGCGCTTTTGATGGTGGCAAACTATCAACCGACCAAAAGAACCTACGTGGTTTTTACCAAACCCTGTTAAACGCTGTACACAAAAATGAAGCCCTTAAAAACGGCGAATTTTATGAGTTGATGATGGCTAATGAGCATCAACCGGGTTTTGATACCAGGATGTACATTTATCTTCGGTATACCAATAATCAGCGTATATTAGTGATAACCAATTTTAACCGGGAAGCGCGCAAAATCAATGTAAAACTTCCGGATGACCTGTTATATAAATTAAACATAAACGGCAAAAAGCAATTTACCGATCTGCTGAGCGGCGGCAAATTCAGCACCGGTGATATTAAAAACGGCGTTGAGGTAACTGTGGGGGCGAGCGGCGGCTTGATGCTGGAGTTTTAATTGTCAGAATCAGAATTTACAGAATATTAGAATAGGGAGAATTTTGAATAGACCGGCTTTAGAAATTAATGAAAATATTAAACTAATTATTGTTATTGCTTAGTCGTATGCGCCCAAATAAAGGTATATGACAAGTACTAAACACGAAAAATAATTCTGAAATTCTTTAATTCTGAAAATTCTGATTCAGACCGAAGAACCAATAAACCAATTGAACCAATGAATAAAATATTACAAAAGCCAAGATTAAGTTTCTGGCAAATCTGGAACATGAGTTTTGGCTTTTTAGGCATCCAGTTTGGCTTTGCTTTGCAAACCGGTTATGCAAGCCGTATACTGCAAACCTTTGGTGCCGATGTGGGTAATTTATCCTTGTTTTGGCTGGCAGCTCCACTAACAGGAATGATCATCCAGCCTATAATTGGTCATTACAGCGATAGGACCTGGAACCGACTGGGCAGGCGCAGACCTTATTTTTTAACTGGCGCGCTGTTGTCCGGCCTGGCACTATGCTTTTTACCTAACTCATCCGGTTTGGCATTCCTGATACCGCCAATTATTGTTGGTGCGGGTATGCTTATGTTAATGGATGCATCATTTAATGTGGCTATGGAGCCCTTCAGAGCTTTGGTGGCCGATAATTTACCCGATAGCCAGCATACCGCAGGGTTTTCAATGCAAACCTGCCTTATAGGCGTGGGCGCCATTATGGGGTCGGTACTGCCATCTGTATTAACCAATTGGTTCCATGTAACATCTGTAGCGCCAAAAGGCATTGTTCCTAACAACTTATTATACTCCTTTTATGCAGGCGGTTTAATATTAATAGGCTGTATTGTATGGACGGTAGTAAAAACGAAGGAATACCCACCAGAGGAATATGCCAAATTTCATGAGCCCGATGTTGAAGTAGTTAAAAGAAGCGGTATCAGGGAGTTTTTGCACGATTTATGGAACATGCCTAAAACCATGAAGCAGTTGGGTTTAGTGCAATTTTTTTCCTGGTTTGCGCTGTTTTCCATGTGGGTGTGGACAACCCCTGCCATTGCTACACATGTGTATCATTTACCATCCAATGATACTGCATCGGTGGCATTTAATAAAGCCAGCAGCTGGGTAGGGATCATGTTTGGGGTATACAATGGAGTTTCGGCTCTTTATGCCCTGTCATTGCCATGGATAGTTAAAAAACTCAACCGTAAAAAAACGCATGCTTTTTCATTAACCATGGGAGGCATAGGTTTAATATCTGTATTTTTTATCCAGGATCATTACCTGTTACTATTGCCCATGGTTGGTATAGGATTGGCCTGGGGCAGTATTTTAGCAATGCCTTACGCTATATTATCCAGCTCGATACCACCAAAAAAGATAGGTGTTTATATGGGTTTATTTAATTTCTTTATAACCTTTCCGCAGATAGTGAGCAGTCTTACAAGTAGTTTGATTATCAAAAATCTGTTTAATAGTGAGGCAATTTACGGTTTGGTAATGGGGGGCGTATTTATGTTTATCGCAGCGATGATGGTGTTTTTTGTACAGGATGGTAAAAAAATTCAAATAATAGAGGCTACTAATTAAAAAAAACGTTACAAACTGGCACGGTTAATGATTTTTCCTCAAATCAAATGTTGTATATTGCGTAGTAAGTACACATTATACATATTTGCAGAAACCCCTTTTTTAATAATTTGAATGGAAAGTAATAAGCCGAATCCGGAGGAGATAACAAGTAAGATAGTTGAAGCTGAGAATTTATTGGAAGTGGAGGAGGAGTTTCACCACCTTAATAATCCTGCAGATGGCATAAAACCTATCATTAAGAAATACCTGGGCATACCCAACCATGCAGATCAAATAGGAAATAAATTTTTCTTTTCTGATGGTGATGCCAAGGTTGAAGTAGTTGTAGTGACCGATGAGATCATCCGGGTGAGGCTTGCCCCGCACAGTGTATTTTTGGAAGAATTTTCATACGCGGTTCCCAAACTGGAACATAAAGCGGCAGCATTTACCCTATATGAGGATGCCAGTGAATTTCGCGTTGCCACTAAATCGATAAACTGTCATATCCGCAAAAAAGATTTCTTTATCTCTTTTTCTGATTGCAACAATCACATTACCAGTGCAGATGCAGTGCCTATGCACTGGGAAGAGAATGTGCAATTTGGTGGTTACTACGTTTTTTGTACCAAAACCTGCGGGCCCGACGAAAGCTTTTTTGGCTTGGGCGATAAGCCAACCGAGCTTAACCTGCGCGGTAAAAGACTAAAGAACTGGAACACTGATGCCTACTCTTTTGCCTGGAACCAGGATCCGCTGTACCGGAGCATTCCTTTTTACATCAGTGTAAATGAAGGCATAGCGCACGGGATATTTTTTGATAATACATTTAAAGCGCAGTTTGATTTTGGTGCCGAGGATAAAACCAAAACCAGTTTTTGGGCCGATGGCGGCGAACTGCAATACTATTATATCCATGGTCCGCACATGATGGATGTGGTAAAAAGTTATCATATTTTAACAGGTACCCACCCAATGCCTCCGCTTTGGGCGCTTGGCTATCACCAGTGCCGCTGGAGCTATTATCCTGAGGCAAAGGTGAAGAAGATAACCAGGGGTTTTCGCGAAAATAAGATCCCCTGCGATGGTATCTACCTGGATATCGATTACATGGATGGCTACCGTTGCTTTACCTGGAACCGCAAATACTTCCCTGATCCAAAAAAAATGATCAGCGAATTGGCTGCCGATGGTTTTAAAACCGTTGTAATTATTGACCCCGGTATTCGTGTGGATGATAATTACGAGGTATTTAAACAAGGAAAAGAGAATAGATATTTTTGCCGCCGCAGCGACGACTATTTTATGGAGGGCCATGTTTGGCCGGGCCGTTGCCAGTTTCCGGATTTTACCAACCCCGAAGTTCGTGAATGGTGGGGTGGTTTGTTTGATGAGCTGGTACAAATGGGCGTGGCCGGTGTTTGGAACGATATGAACGAACCAGCCGTTTTTGGAGCTGGAACCTTCCCCGATGATGTACGCCACCAATATGATGGGCATCGCGGATCGCACCGGAAGGCACACAATGTTTATGGTATGCAAATGGTACGCTCAACCTACGAAGGTTTGCGCAAGATCATGAAAAATAAACGCCCGTTCACTATTACAAGGGCAGGCTACTCTGGCGTACAGCGTTTCTCATCCGTTTGGACGGGTGATAACGTTGCCTCATGGGAGCATTTAAAATTGGGTAATATTCAATGTCAGCGTTTATCAGTATCGGGTATCTCTTTTTGCGGTACCGATATAGGTGGCTTTAGCGGCGAGCCCGATGGTGAGTTGTTTACCCGCTGGATACAGATGGGCACTTTTTCACCGTTCATGCGCGCGCATTCTGCTGGTGATACCAAAGAGCGTGAACCATGGAGCTTTGGCGAGCCTTTTACAGCTATCAACCGTAAATTTATTGAGCTGCGTTACCGCTTAATCCCTTATTTATACTCTACTTTCTGGGAGCACCACCGTTACGGATTCCCTATTTTAAGGCCGATTGTGATGCATGAGCAGGATTTGCTGTTGAATCATTTTCGCCAGGATGAATTTACTTATGGGGATAAAATACTGGTTTGCCCAGTGATGGAGCCAGGTCAGTTAAAACGGAACGTTTACCTGCCAAAAGGCAAATGGTTTAACTTTTGGACGTTTGAAGTACTTGATGGCGGTAAGGAAGTAACGGTTGATACGCCGTTGGAGACTATACCATTATTTGTTAAAGCCGGCTCGGTAATACCAGAATACCCGGTAATGCAATACATTGGCGAAAAGGAAATTGAAGAAGTAAAACTGAATATCTATTACACTGATTACGAAGTTAACTCCTTCCTGTTTGAAGATTACGGCGAAACTTTTGCCTACGAGCAGGATATTTACCTGGAGAAAAAATTTGTAGTAAATGGTGGCTCAAGAACGCTTACCATTAGCCAAAGTATGGAGGGGTTATATACGCCACGATATGAAGGCTATCATCTTAACATCATCGGCTTGCCGTTTAAACCCGGCAGAATTGTAGCCGACGGTAAATTGGTAAAAGATTTTTATATCAACAGCGATGGAACAGTTGAGTTCAAGTTCAGTAAAAACTTTAAACACATAGAAATAATAAAATAATTTAAAGGCCTCAATAAAATGAGGCCTTTTTTATTGAGCTTAAAAGGAAAGTCGAGATTTTTAAATAAATTCTTAAATCTTGCATAATCCTTTAATCGTGTATAAATCCTGTTATATTTGATTACATAAACCAAAACTCAATCCTGTTATTTGGGTTATTCTTACAAGCCCCAACAGGTTATCTATATCATGGCCAAACAAACTAAGAAAACCGAAACCCCGTTACCGGAAGCAAAGCCAGTAAAAGAGAAGAAAACACCAAAGGCAAAAGCTACAGCAACACCTGTACCCGCGCCCGAAAAGGTTACAAAGGCAAAAGCCGTTAAGGTTGAGCCCGAAGCTTTGGCTGCTAAAGCCAAGAAAGCGGTTAAAGCGAAAGCTGCTCCTGCAGAAGAAGTTGTTGTGCCCAAACCAAAATCTGTAAAAGCAAAAGTTGCAGAAGCCGTACAGGCTGCTCCGCCTGTAATATTAAAGGCAGTGGAACCATATAGCAGGTTTACCGATTTTGATATTGGTTTATTTAAATCGGGTAAGCATTTTAAACTGTACGAGAAGCTTGGTTCGCACGTGGTGGAGTTTAATGGGGTTGTAGGAACCTATTTTGCAGTTTGGGCGCCAAATGCGCAGTATGTGGCGGTTATAGCTAATTTTAATGGCTGGAACAGGGGTTCGCATAGTTTAAATGCCCGTTGGGATGCATCGGGTATATGGGAAGGTTTTATCCCAAACATTGGTGTTGGCGAAACCTATAAATATTATATCAAATCATCAACAGGCGAAGACCTGGAAAAGGCCGATCCCTTTGCACTGCGCTGGGAAGTACCGCCAAGTACCGCATCTATAGTTGCCGATACTTTTTACGAATGGACAGACAGCGACTGGATGACTAATCGCCATCAACATAACGCAATAGATAAACCATATAGTGTTTACGAGGTGCATTTAGGCTCATGGGCGCGTAATATCGAAAGTCCGGATGAGTTTTTAACCTACACACAGCTGGCACATAAACTGGTGCCTTATGTTAAGGAAATGGGCTTTACGCATGTAGAGTTTATGCCGATTATGGAGCACCCGTACTATCCAAGCTGGGGATACCAGATCTCGGGCTATTTTGCAGCAGCTTCGCGCTACGGTTCGCCGCAGGAACTCATGTACCTGATTGAAGAATTTCATAAGGCAGAAATTGGTGTGATACTGGATTGGGTGCCTTCGCACTTCCCCGGTGATATTCATGCGCTTTATAAGTTTGATGGTACACACCTGTATGAGCATGCCGATGCACGTAAAGGCTTTCACCCCGATTGGAAATCATACATATTTAACTATGGGCGTAACGAGGTTAGGGCATTCCTGATCAGTAACGCGCTGTTTTGGCTGGATAGATACCATGCCGATGGTTTACGGGTAGACGCGGTTGCATCTATGCTTTACCTCGATTACTCGCGTAAACACGGCGAATGGGAAGCTAACATTTATGGCGGCAACGAAAACCTGGAAGCCATATCATTCCTAAAAGAATTTAACGAAGCTGTTTACAGTCATTTCCCATCAACCCAAACCATTGCCGAAGAATCTACATCGTTCACAGGCGTTAGTCGCCCGGTTTATTTAGGCGGATTGGGCTTTGGAATGAAATGGATGATGGGCTGGATGCACGATACCATTGATTATTTTGCACAGGACCCAATTCATCGTAAATATCACCATAACGAGATCACGTTTAGTACCATATACGCCTTTACAGAAAACTTTATGCTGCCTTTCTCTCATGATGAGGTGGTATATGGCAAGGGGAGCATGCTGCGTAAAATGCCGGGCGATGAGTGGCAGCAGTTTGCCAATCTGCGGTTGATGTATAGTTATATGTTTACCCATCCCGGTACAAAACTACTGTTCATGGGGGCCGAGTTTGGCCAGGGCGATGAGTGGAACTATAGCCAGTCGTTACAATGGCATGTGCTGCAGTATGCCAATCACCAGGGCATGTCAGAAACGGTAAAAACACTTAACCACTTATACCGCGATGAGCCTGCGCTTCATGAAAAGAGCTTTGATTTTACAGGTTTTGAATGGATAGATGGCGGCAATGCCAATGATTCCATACTGGTTTACGGCCGTATGGGGCACAACAGTAAGGACGATTTGGTGATCATCCTGAACATGACACCTGTACCGCGTTACAACTATCGCATAGGTGTACCCGGCGGTGGTAACTGGAAAGAGATCTTTAACTCTGATGCTCAGAATCTTTGGGGCAGCGGTCTTATTAATTACGATCCGGTAAAAGCTGATCCCGAAAAATGGCATGGCAAAGAGAATTCTATCCGTATTACTATACCTCCATTGGGTGCCACCATATTTAAAAGAGCGCCGGAAACGCCTGCTAAATATGAATTGAAGCGGTAATACTTAAAAAATAAATAAAACTATTTAACCATTTCATAAACCCTTACGTTTAAGGGGTGGTTAAATAGTTAATTATAGATTTACCTGCTTATGAATCCCAAATTTCGGAACCTGTTTTTAATAGGTGGAACTATTGCTTTGCTGATACTTATTATACAGGTTATTATGACATACCCATATATGAGTGCCGAAGGAATATTGTTAAATGCTATACCTGCATTGTTGCTTTACTACCTGGCTTATAAAACCTATCATGAGCATAAGGATGGGGAGTTAATGTGATTTTTTGGATTTTGAATAAAAGCTAAATTTGTTTTATGAACGAATTGAATAATTATAACGGGGATAAGCAGCCCGAAATTTATCCTGACTATGTAATTAAAGGTGTAAAAGATTCTTTGAAGCAAGCGGAGAAAGGGTTGTTAACCCCATTCACAAATATCAAGGCAATGCTTAACCTCGAACAAGATCAAAATTCAAATCCTCAATCCAAATAAATGTTTAACCTGATCGTATTTGGCGTTATAGCCATGGTGATGCTTTTATTGGGCTACCAGATAAAGTATAAAAAGAAGGCCAACCTCATATCCGGCTTTAATGAAGACCTGGTTACCGATGTTGATGGCCTGTGCAATTGGGTAGGTGGGCTGATGCTCATCAACGCCGCGATAGCCCTTTCTACCGGTATTTTAATGGCCTATTTCCCCGCAAAAATGGATCTCGTGCTCATATTTTTTGTTTTGGGGATAGTAATTACTTGTGTATTCGCGGTTGTGGGTACACGTAAGTTTAAAAGAAAATAGCTATTAATATCAAGCCGGTTAGCTGCGTCCGCCTGCCCGTTTATGCACATCATTTGTAACGTATCCGTACAGTAGCGTAAATGCAAAATCGATATAAGGTGTTGAATGCCAATTAATTAAATTTTAGGCATGTAATTGGTTGTCTTTCAGGTATAAACGTAATTGTTATGCTTAAAAATTACCTGTTGGTTGCTTTTAGAAACTTATCTAAAAACAAAGCCTTCTCGTTCATCAACATCGTTGGCTTGGCTATTGGCATGGCAGCATGCCTGCTTATTTTGCAATATGTAAGTTATGAATTGAGTTTCGATAATTTCCACGTTAAAAAAGATCGCGTATACCGCATAAACCAGGATAGGTATAATAATGGTAAACTAAGTACCCAATGGGCAGGCGGAGCCTTTGCACCGGGCAGCGCATTCAAAAACGCTTTACCCGAGATAGAAGATTTTGTAAAAATAGTAGGCGCGGGGCAGGCCCTGGCCAATTACAAAGATCAGAAGATGGTGATCAAAAACGATTACTATGCGGGCGCGTCCTTCTTTAATATCTTTTCGTTCCCGTTAATTAGCGGCGACCCCAAAACTGCGTTAAAAGAACCAAACACCGCGGTAATATCAGAAGAAATGGCCCACAAGCTTTTTCATAACACAGATCCTGTTGGGCAAACACTGTATCTTAATACCGATAAACCCATGAAAATTACCGGTGTTATGAAAAAAATACCAGCTAATACCCACTTTAAATTCGACTTTTTACAATCATACAGTACCCTTTTAAAGGAGAATCCACCTAATAAAGATTTTAACCTGGATGATGCCTGGCTCAATGATGGCTGTACAACCTACCTCTTGCTTAAGCAAGGTGTAGACCCAAAAACGTTGGAGGCTAAGTTTGTGCCGGTGGTAAAAAAAGTATATGACAAGTACAAAAGCGCAGGCGAAGGAGGAGTATATACTTTACAACCTGTACAAAGCATTCACCTGTACTCCAACCGGATGTTGGAGTTTCAACCCAATGGTGATGGCAAATCTGTTTATTTACTATTGGGCATAGCCATATTTGTCATCGTTATCGCCTGGATCAATTACATCAACCTGGCAACGGCTCGCGGCATTGGCAGGGCCAAAGAGGTGGGTGTGCGTAAAACTTTAGGTTCGGCAAAGGCGCAATTGGTGATGCAATTTATGCTGGAGGCTATGCTGCTCAACGGGCTGGCTATAGTTGCCGCCATTTTGCTTATTGTTATCTGCCTTCCGGTTTTTGCCAATATATCGGGCCTGCAAATGGGTTTTGTTTTGTTTAACGAGCCTGCTTTTTGGGTGGCGGTTTTGAGCATATTCCTCCTCGGTTCGTTCTTCTCCGGCTTCTATCCTGCTATTGTGTTATCTGGTTTCAGGCCGGTAGAGGTGATGAAAGGGAAAATATCGGCATCTCCCAAAGGTATTATTTTGCGTAAAAGCATGGTAGTATTCCAGTTTGCCGCATCTATATTTTTGTTGATCGGCTCGCTCACCGTTTTTAAACAGTTGCAATTTATGCAGAGCCAGAAGCTGGGCTTAAAGATTGACCAGACATTGGTAATTAAAGCGCCATTGGTTAAAGTAGATTCCTTTTACCGCAGCATGAGCGCCTTTAAACAGGAAGGCCTGGCACAATCAACGGTTAAAAATATAACCGTCTCTACATCTATCCCCGGCGAACCCGTATTTTGGAACGCGGGCGGTATTAAACTGGTAGGGGCCGACCAAACCAAGGGTAAGCAATACCGCATCATCGGCACCGATTATGATTACCTTAACGGCTATGATATTAAATTGCTGGCCGGCAGAAAGTTCTCTAAAGATTATGGTGATGAGCCGCACAGCGTGGTACTCAATAAAAAGGCTACCGAACAAATGGGTTTTAATAAACCAGATGAAGCCATAGGTAAACGCATTGATTTTTGGGGACAGGTTTACACCATAGTTGGCGTGGCCGATAATTTTCACCAGCAATCTTTGCGGGATACTTATGATGCGCTGATATTCAGATGTATCCCGGATGTAAGGGGGTACGTATCGGTAAAAATAAATTCCAGTAATATTACCCAAACTGTTGCCGGGCTAAAGCAAACATGGTCTGCCTTTTTTCCCGGCGATCAGTTCGATTATTTCTTTTTAGATCAGTATTTTAATGAGCAATACAAAGCCGACCAGCGCTTTGGGCAGGTGTTTGGTGTGTTTACCGGCATAGCCATTTTTGTGGCCTGCCTTGGCTTATTTGGGCTGGTATCCTATACCATAGTGCAGCGCACCAAGGAGATTGGTATCCGCAAGGTATTGGGAGCTACGGTAAACAATATATTAACCCTGCTTTATAGAGATTTTGCCTTACTGGTTATAGTATCATTTGTAGTATCGGCGCCGCTTGCCTGGTATGCCATATCCAAATGGTTACAAACGTATGCCTTCCGGGTTGATATTAATCCCTTGCTGTTTTGCATTCCGTTTTTGGTAGTGATGGTTATTGCCTTTGCCACAGTTTCATTTTTAAGCATAAAGGCCGCGCTGATGAACCCGGTGAAAAGTTTAAAAACAGAGTAAATTAATCAAAGGGGCTTTCTGCGGATGGGTATGTCGGCCGTATGTCTTGTTTTTAGTGTTATATCTCCATTGCCTATTTATTTTGTTATTTTGTGGCATGCCAGTTTTAACAGCTCCTGATAAATCCGTTTTGCGAACCTATCCATTGCTGCAAAGTGATGGTGAGTCGGCCTCAATGATTGAGGTGCGGGCGGCCGAAACCGGCTGTGGCGAGTTTAAACTCGATCCGGCATTTTTAATCCCTCACCGTAAAGATTATTACCTGTTTGTGCTGGTAAAGAAAGGCAATAATCGTCATTGGGTCGATTTTATGCCCTACACCATAAAGCCCGATACTTTTTATTTTACAGTACCACAGCAGGTGCATCTTAAAGAACACTCGGGCCCCATGGAAGGTCTGTTTGCCAGCTTTACCGACGAGTTTTTGCAACTGGAGGAGAACCGCATGCTAAAACAGCTGCCCATTATCCAGAACCCCGCCGGCGCACATGAGCTTTTACTCAGCCCACAGGACGTGGCTTTTGTTGAAGACGTAATGATCAAAATGCTGGCTGAATTTAATACCGATGGCAGCTGGCGCAACCATATGCTTACATCGTGGTTGCGTGTATTGGTAATATACCTCAGCAGGTTGTATACTGAGCAGTTTAGTGAAACCTGCTTTACCCTAAACTATTGCCTGCTTAAAAGCTTCCAGACGCTTATTGGCGAGCATTATGCCACCCAGCATGATGTTACAGCCTACGCCGAAAAACTCAACATAACACCCGGTCACCTTACCGAAGTTATTAAACAGCAAAGCGGTAAAACCGCCATTACCCATATTCATGAGCGCCTCATTGTGGAGGCCAAACGCAGGCTATTGCATACCGATCTGTCGGTTAAGCAAATTGCCGATGAACTTGGTTTTGAGGATGCCGCGTACTTTAACCGCTTTTTTAAACGCCTTACAGATACCACGCCAATAAACTACAGGCAGCAAATCCGGGAAATGTACAGTTAATGCCCTGCTATGTGCAGTGGTATTAAAATGGCGCCGCCGTAGCTTTGCTTTATGAATAAACAAACAGTTTTAATAACCGGTGCCAATAAAGGCATTGGCTTCGAGACCGCCCGCCAGCTGGCCAGGGCAGGTTACCATATATTTTTAGGAGCACGTGATAAAACTAATGGCGATAAAGCCGTTGAACAGCTAAAAGCAGAAGGGTTTGCAGATGTGGAATTGCTGCTGATTGATGTTGCAGACGAACAATCGGTTCAGCAAGCGCATACCAACCTTGCCAAACGAATTGACCATTTAGATGTGCTGATCAATAATGCAGGCATTCCCGGCGCTTTCCCGCAGCCGGCAACCACCGTAAGCGACGACACCATGAAACAGGTTTTTGAAGTAAATTTCTTTGGCGTGATACGCACGGTAAGGAATTTTATCGACCTGCTTAAAAAAGCGGAAAACCCAAGGATAGTAAATGTAACCTCAGATTTGGGTTCGCTCACTTACCATAACGATCCGGACTGGGAGTATTATCACTTTAAATCGGCAGCGTATGGTCCATCAAAAACGGCTTTAAATGCCTACACCGTTGCGCTGGCTTTTGAATTGAAAGACCAGGTTAAAGTGAACATGGTTAACCCCGGCTACACCAATACCGAATTTAACGGCAACCAGGGCCCAAAACCGGTAGAGGACGGCGCAGCGCCAATTGTGGAATATGCTATGATTGATAAGGATGGCCCAACAGGCAAATATATCAGTGATAACGGCGAAACGCCCTGGTAGGTTTTTGGGAGCAAGGATTTTTGGACAAAGGAGCAAGGACTTTTGGACGAAAGACTAAAAGTTTTGTAATTGCGGGGTTTGAAATAGGAGGCTTTAAAAGTGAAATGACGTTAAAAAAGTTTGTCATCCTGAGGCACGAAGGATCTATTTGCGGACTGTACCGGGCAAAGAAGCATGGCGAATAATAGATCCTTCACTGCGTTCAGGATGACAAAAAGTTTTTTGCGAACATGTCATGGGTAGGTAGGATCGACGCAATCTCCAAACTACGGAGGGTGGTGAGGCATGGCGCATACTCAGCATGGGGACCACAAAGGGTGGAGCCTTGCGGTAGCGGGGCGTGGTATTTCTACAAACAGGTAACACCTAACGGTGCAGGTATTTATTTTTTTGCCTCTGGCAGGTGTTTTCACTGCACAAGCCTGAGGTCTGGATATCGCATCTAATAACCCGATTACAACTGTAACAATTTTACAGGATAACGGCAGCTGTTATGGCCTTTTGGAAAACGAAATCATCAACCAATGGTGAAAATATCAATCACAAATTGCGTAAGTAATATTTTAGATTAATTTTTTTTCTTTTTGAGAGAATAAATTATATAGTTTTGCGAGCGTTCTGCGGGCCGAATAGGCCTGCAGGGCAACACTATCTAATCTACAAACATATCAACTATGAAAAAAACACTTCCATTTTTATCCTTACTTGCGGTTATGGCTATGGCAGGCTGTAGTAAAAAAAACAACGTAACACCGGTAACCAGCCACCAGGTTACCTTCAGTACAAATGCAAGCGGCTACAAAACCGTGATAAGCCTTCAGGCAAAAGGAACTGCTGCGGAGGATGCTAAAGTATTAACATCGGCAACCAATACCGGTACCAGTTTTGCTTATAACACCACCATCACCACCGGCGATCATTTGCTTATCAGCATCACCCCCGATGGCGCTAAAGATGTGTATCATTATCAAATTGACGATAATGCTGCAAAAGCCGATGGCGGCGACGTAAGCGTGGCAGCAGGCACATCATTAGTGCTACATTACCCTAAAAACTAATTTGCTGTATTTCACCGCCCTTGAATAAAAAAGGGAGGCTATCCCAAAAACAAACAAGGCCGCCTTTGGGTGGCCTTGTTTGTTTTTGGGATAGCCTTATCAACACTTGCTATACATTCGGGTTTTGCAAACTACAGGCATAGTCGTTCGAAGTCGGAGACATTCGAACAGCGAAACACTTCGGAGAGCGGGGTAAAGACGGAATTAATATTTATTTAATGCACTCATATCAATCCCATTGCGAGGAACGAAGCAATCGCAGGCTTTACAGAGCAGCTTTACACAGTTCGCGATTGCCGCGCTGCGCTCGCAATGACATAGTGAAAGTAATTGAGTGTTAATTTTATTTAATGCACTTCATATCCATGTCAATTGGAACGAAGCAATCGCAGGCTTTACAGAGCAGCTTTACACAGTTCGCGATTGCCGTGCTGCGCCCGCAATAACATAGTGGAGAAGCAATATTTTACATACCAAAAAGCCCCGGCTAATGCCAGGGCTTTTTGGTATAAATTAAGATTGATGATCTGGGATTAGATTTTGCCTAATTCCTGAACAAGGTCGATCAGTTTGTTTGAATAACCCCATTCGTTATCGTACCATGATACTACTTTTACAAAGTGATCGTTCAGGCCGATACCTGCTTTTGCATCAAAAATTGATGTGCGTGCGTCGCCTTTAAAGTCTTCAGATACTACGTCATCTTCAGTGTAGCCAAGAATGCCTTTTAATTCACCTTCAGAAGCTGCTTTCATAGCTGCTTTGATGGCATCATATGAAGCACCTTTTTTCAAACGTACAGTTAAATCAACAACAGATACGTCGGCAACAGGAACACGTAAAGACATACCGGTTAATTTACCTTTTAACTGAGGTAAAACTAAACCAACTGCTTTAGCAGCACCTGTTGATGAAGGGATGATGTTTTGGTAAGCGCCACGGCCACCCCTCCAGTCTTTTGCAGACGGGCTATCAACGGTTTTTTGAGTAGCTGTAACAGCGTGTACAGTAGTCATCAAACCTTCTTCGATACCAAAGTTATCATCCAATACCTTAGCGATAGGAGCTAAACAGTTGGTAGTACATGAAGCGTTTGAAACGATAGTTTGATCTGCTTTTAATTCTTTATGGTTAACACCCATTACAAAAGTAGGGGTATCATCTTTAGCTGGCGCGCTCATTACTACTTTTTTAGCACCGGCATCAATATGTTTTTGAGCAGATTCCTGAGTTAAGAATAAGCCAGTTGATTCGATGATCACTTCGGCACCTACTTCGCCCCATTTAAGGTTAGCAGGGTCCTTTTCAGCAGTAACACGGATGGTTTTACCGTTTACAACCAAATGTCCGCCTTCAACAGCAATAGTGCCTTTGAATGCTCCGTGAGTTGAATCATATTTCAACATGTAAGCCATGTAATCTGGCTCAACCAGGTCATTAATACCAACAACTTCAATATCGGATCTTTCAATTGCGGCCCTGAATGCCAGACGGCCAATACGGCCGAAACCGTTAATTCCTATTTTCATGATTTTTTTAATTTTTATTAGAATAGTAGGTTAATAAATTATTTATGGGTTCTTTTATAATGTTTGCAATTTGAAGGTTAGCCTCGGCAGCGCTCTCATATAAAAGTTCCTGAAAGTTGGCAGCAACCGTGCCCACAAAATGGATGGAGGCTTCTGGATGTTGCTTACTCAAAGGTACTAAATATGTGGAAATTAGCGTGCTAAATCCTTTTTTTATGACACCCTGTAGATGGTTGTCCAATTTGTTCTCGATGTAAAATTCGGTAAATGAGCTGAGGAATAATGCCGGTTGTTTTTGACGATAAACCTTCTCTAAAAGCGTTTTTCTATCGGCATCATATTTATGGATGAATTTTTTGCGGATGTTTGGCGGTAGGGTTTGGTTCATGAAACCTTTAATAAGCTGCCGGCCCAGCCAGTTACCGCTTCCTTCATCGGCCAGTATATAACCAAGGCCATAATTATTCGGTGCAACTTTTTTACCATCGTACCAGCCGGCGTTTGAGCCGCTGCCGCAAATGCTCACAATGCCCGGCGAATTTTTGCAACAGGCGATGGCCGCGGCGGTAATATCATGCTCAACAGTTACCTTACCAAACTTGAAAAATGCTGACAGGGCGTTATGGATCACCTGCTTGCGTTCATTAGATGAGGCACCAGCGCCAAAAAAATAGATGCGTTTTATTTGTTCGGCGTGGTGTATAAGGTTGATGTTTTTGTTGAGGAGCTGCAGTATGTGCTTTTCGTCGTTAAAATAGGGATTGATGCCATTGGTTTTAAAGGAAGCAATAGTTCTTCCTTTATCGGCCAGGCGCCAATGTGCAAAATACGATCCGCTATATACTACTGCAATCATTAATTATATCGATAATATATCTGCCATAAGTAAAAGATCTGGTTCCAGTTTAAACTCATGATGGTTAAGTGCTTCCTCTAAAGTGGTGAGCACAATGTTATTGGCTTGCAAACCTACCATTTTTTGTGATTCTCCCGCTATCAAAGCGTTAACTGCTGCAAAACCTAAACGGCTGCCCAAAATACGGTCAAAACTGGATGGGCTGCCGCCTCTTTGCAAGTGGCCTAATATAGTTACTTTAATGTCGTAGTTTTTAACTTCTTTTTGCACCGCTTTGGCTACGTCATAAACGCCGCCATTTTTATCACCTTCGGCCACAATAACAATGCTTGATGATTTTTTATTCATATGTCCTTCCTTCAGGTTTTGAATAAGATCTTCAATAGCGGTTTGTTTTTCGGGCAGTAAAATGGCTTCGGCACCGCATGAAATTCCGGCACGCAGGGCGATAGCGCCAGAGTCGCGACCCATCACTTCAATAAAAAACAGGCGGTCATGCGCATCGGCAGTATCGCGTATTTTGTCAATAGCTTGTATAACAGTATTGGTAGCGGTATCAAAACCCAGGGTATAGGTTGAGCCGCAAAGGTCGTTATCAATAGTGCCGGGAACGCCCATTACGGCTATATCCGGATATTTTCTTGAAAAGCGCAGGGCACCGGTAAAAGTACCATCGCCACCAATTACCACCAAGGCATCAATACCATGCTCTTTTAAATGCTTGTAAGCCGTGGCCATACCTTCATCTTCTTTAAAGGGCAAACAGCGGGCTGTTTTTAAAATGGTACCTCCTAAATTCAATATATTACTTACCGAGCGTTTGTTCATGTCGTACATGTCGTTCTCAATAAGTCCTTTATAACCTTGTCTTACACCTACAACCTCAAGGCCGTTATATATAGCTGTTCTTACAACCGCACGGATACATGGGTTCATACCGGGGGCATCACCACCAGAAGTTAAAACAGCAAGTTTTGAAATTTTATGCATTTTTACACCACTAAATTTGTGCTACGAAGATACAGTGTGTAAATTACACCATTAAATTTATTTGTTTTTTTTTAGATTAGAAATTAAGGACCTATATTTAAACCATTAACTTAAATCTCAACAACTATTTTGGAAGTAATGCTACCTAAGTTCGATTCCGTATTCTCTATAGACTGCGTAATTTTTGGTTTTGAAGCCGGCGAACTTAAGATTTTATTGATAGAGCGAAACGAAGAACCATATAAAGACTGGTTTGCGCTACCTGGCTATATAGTTGAGCAGGATGAGAGTATAGATGACGCGGCAGAACGTATTTTATATGAACTTACCGGCCTGCGCGATTTGCACATGCAGCAGTTTCATACTTTTGGTGAGGTGAACAGGCACCCGCAGGGACGCGTGATCACGGTGGCTTATTACGCGCTTATCCGTATTAACGGGCAAAAAGAACTGCGCCCCGTAACCCAATTTGCAAAGAAAGCTATCTGGCACCCGGTTAATGATTTGCCAAAACTGGCCTTTGATCACAGCGAGATTTTCAATACCGGCTTTAACAAAATCCGCAGGAGGTTGCACTATCAGCCGATAGCCTTTGAATTACTGCCAGAAAAATTTACACTAACCCAACTGCAATCGCTTTACGAGGCGGTGCTTAATAAAAAGCTGGATAAAAGAAATTTCCGTAAAAAGATGCTCAGCTACGGCTTTTTAAAAGAGCTGGACGAAAAGCAAAAAGGCGTATCATACCGCGCCGCAAAACTTTACAAGTTTGATAAACGCAAATACGGCAAGATTTTTCAGGGCGAAATGAATTTGGGATAGGAGGAGAGAGTCAAGAATCGAGAGTCAAGAGTCAAGACAGCTGCACTTAGCAGGGTTAATATAAAACGGGTTGGAATTATTTCCGGCTCGTTTCTTTTTTGCTTTTTGGTAACTCTATTTAATATAAAAGGGCTGGAAGTTTTACCTCCAACCCTTTTTATTTTGTCTTGATTCCTGACTCTTAATTCTTGAGTCCCGCAGCTACAAAGAGCTTGGCGATAACTCTAAATGGTATTTTACCAGGTTATCTATAGGTGAGCGGATGATGTTACCTACAACCATTCCGTTTTCGGTAACTACTTCTTCCAGTACGTTACGGAAATTGTAACCAACAGAACCTATGCAGTTAAAAGTATATTTCTGATAATCAGGATAATGTGTAACCAGGTTGCGGAAGAAATCCTCAAACGAGGTACGTACCAGGTTGCGTGAGTATTCTATATGCACGTTGTTATCATAAACAAACTTGCTGAAACTCGCGCAAAAGCGGTTTGCACGTGGCTGGGTATAAACCTGCTCGTTGATATCATCGGGCGTAAGTTTAAAGGTTTCCCAAAACAGGTTACGTACCGGCTCGGGCATATAACCGCGTAAATAATCAACCAGTAATTTTTTGCCGATGTAGCAGCCGCTGCCTTCATCGCCAAGGATGTAAGCACCCGAATCGATGTTTTGAACAACATCCTTACCATCGTAGAGACAGGTATTTGTACCGGTGCCCAATATAGCTGCAAAGCCTTCGGTGTTACCCAAAAGGGCACGTGCCGCCGCCAACAGGTCATGGCCAATATACACCTTTGATTTGGTGAAAACCGCTTCCATAGCTTCTTTCACAATGTTACGCATATCGGGCGTTGAACAACCCGCGCCGTAGTAATTAACTTCGGTTATTTCATCTTTCTCAAGATCGGTAGGCAAACTTTCGTTTAACGATTGTATGATGTACGCGGTGCTCGAAAAATAGGGATTGTAGCCCTCAGTGTTAAAATACACTTTTTTACCCTCTTCAGTAACCAGACACCAGTTTGTTTTAGTTGAGCCACCGTCAGCAATTATGATCATAAATTAAGTTTTTAAAAAAAAATTCGGTTAAAAGTAGGATTAACTTATTGTAAAAAAAACACTTTGTAATCTAAAAGATAAAAATTGCCATTTTCACCTCAAGAACAGTTTCTTTTTACACAAAATCTAACTTTAATGGCATAACGTATCATTATTAATAACGCTTTATTATAAAATTAGGGTATTATAATAAATGTAAAACTAACATATAATTAAGGATCAGGCCATTGAAGCAAGCTTTTCTGCAATTGTACGTAATGTTAAATAATTTAACAACACCTATTAACAATACTTGAATATAATTATGCTAAACCAATTTAGTTTACATAAAGGAAAGCGAATTTTTTGGCGAAATATGAACTGATTTAATAGCCGGAAAATTACTCTTCAACCAGCCCACCATAAATTCCGAGCCGGGTTCTTCACTGGCGATGTGCCCCAACACAATCAGCGATAAATTATCCCCCTTCGCACGGGCATCGCGCACATATTCTGCAGTTTCCCATTCCTGTATTTCGCCCACTATTAATACATCAGGCTTTATCTTACTGGCTTCACCTATCTGCCTTTTACCACCTGCCGCTCCGGGTAAAAATAATACCTTTTGGCAGCTTTGCGCCGGATCGCCGATGTATCTTAACATACCAATAGATAATTTTGTTTTAAGGTACGCAATCAATGAACTTAAGGTTGTAGTAGGCAGTACAAGTACGTTGCCCAACTCGGGTTTAAGATAAGCACCCCAGTTTAACTGCTTCAGCACTCCTGCACCAACACCATCAGGCTTTAGGCTGTGGATATAATCGTGGTTTCGCCATACGGCTATGTTATGTTCTTTAAGTAGTTGAGCTTTGTATTGGTATACATCGTCATTAGCCAGCCATTGGGTTTCATCGGCATGGTTATAAAAAGTAGGCTCATGGGCTATAATGAAATTGGCGTTTAAAGCTATGGCCTGTTTAATAACTTCAATGGTGGCAAACATGGTTGTAATGATCCCGGTAACTTTAATGTCCCTGCTGCCGCTTTTAAGTGTATCAACAGTTGAGGGGAAAGGTGCGCCTGCAATTTGACCAATAAATTTATCGATGATCTGCCCTACAGTAACATCATCATTTACCTCAAAGAAACTGGCAGCGTTCCCGGCAAAGGGCATGGTTAAAAAAGCGGTGGCTGCTGTCACTTTGCTTAGGTTGAAAATAAATTTGCGCCTGTTATGGTTCTCAGTTAAAGGAAAAAGATCTTTTGTAGGGTTCATAATGGTTGATTGGGTAGATCAAATATAAAGAATAGGGGGGAATTGGTTTCTGATTATAGAAGATTGTTTAAAATCCATAGTTTGTGAACTATAAAACAATGAATTAACTTGAATGATATATTTATAATGACTGTGTCCTTTTTACACATAGGGGTTGCAGTATTTAGTAAAGTGCCCTATATTTGCCCCCTCATAAGGTAAGTGGTTCACACTTATTAATTGTGATAAGGTTTAGGTTTAAAGCCCCAAGCAGCGAGTGCGAGGGGCTTTTATTTTGAACCTGATTTTTTGATTGGCGGGCTGGCATGACAGTTTTTTTATTGACTTTTTAATGTAGCCGGGTAATTGAAATAAAAAACTTATTCACTACTTGGAGAAATTCATAACCATTTGTCAATAATTTCGTATTAGTTACAAATCACAAATTGATATGAATTTTATAATTGCGTTTGGGGCAATTTTGCTCTCGCTTGGTATTTTTTTGATAGTAGCAATACTATTCTTCAGTCTCTTAAAATACATTAAAAAGAAGTATTACCCTAACTGGAAATTTCCCGACTATATAAGTGTTGGATATGCCGAATATCTGTACAAAAAGTATATAAAAAGGGAGCGTCTGTAATCATTAAAAAAAATTGATTGATATTTAACCATAATTTTGCATCTTTGCACCGCGAAAAATACGATGGTTTCCTTAATAGTGCTATTGTTTAAAACGCAGATGGTCCCATAGCTCAGCTGGATAGAGCAACAGATTTCTAATCTGTAGGTCTTAGGTTCGAATCCTAATGGGATCACAAAGAAACCTCTCTATTTAACATAGAGAGGTTTCTTTATTAAAAATTGTGCGGAAATTGTGCGGAAAATTCATTTTGCACATTTCATACCTAAATCATGAATGGTAAATTTTCCAATGGAAAGGGGTATTCTGGTATGCCTCAAACGAAGTATAATGCTCCAAAGGCTGTCGATCACGCGCAAATAATGTCAAGTCCTAAAACAATAACGTTATTTGATAAAATTATTCCAGGTAGAGAGTTCGAAAGTCTTTTAGCTGCCTTTAAGCCCGGCAGTGCTGTTAATATCGATATTGCAACTGAAATACGCCGGGCGATATCAGAGGTTGAAAAAATTAGAGGTAGGCCCCTGATTTGTTATGTTGCAAATGTTGTTAGTAGTAAAATTAAGGCACCTACTGGGATCGATAATAACGACGATTTGCCATTTGCTGAAATGATTTCTATGATACCTGCAGAAATAAGGGAGGTAGATATCTTATTGGTAACGCCAGGGGGATCTGGGGAGCAAATAGGAAAGTTTGTTAATAAACTTAGGCCTAGGTTTGATTATGTTGGTTTTATATTACCCAATATGGCCATGAGTGCTGGAACCATTTTTGTCACTTCTGGGGATGAGATTATCATGGATAGCAGAGCGTACATTGGTCCGATTGATCCTCAAGTTCCTAATAGAGAAGGCAGGTTCATACCCGCCCAATCAATATTGACGTTAATAAAAGATATACAGGATCGAGGGCAGGAGAAAATCGATAAAGGAAAAAATCCAGATTGGACGGATATGCAAATATTAAATAGGATTGATGCCAGGGACATAGGCAGCGCTAAAAACGGTAGCCAATACTCGATTGAACTTGTTACAAAGTATTTGATTGATTATAAGTTTAAATCATGGACTAACCACTCTACCACCGGATTGCCAGTAACTCCAATTGAAAAACAAGCCAAGGCCAAAGAGATTGCAAATTTATTGTGTGATCACGGTGAGTGGAAAACTCATAGCAGAGGGATTACAAGGGAATCAGCATGGACAGATTGCAAACTTAAAATTACAAATTTAGAA
>NZ_JANYGH010000002.1 GCF_025362475.1 Mucilaginibacter sp. | reverse complement strand
CTCTAATTGATCAGCAATAAATTTAGTGAGGTAATTGCCATAATCCGCCCGGTCTTTCCCTTGTTGTTCCTCCTCGAAAATGCGTTGCCCTATTTGCCAATACATTAATGTACGCTCATGGTCAACCAACCTAATCGCCTTATCTTTAGCATCATAAATAATGGCTTGAATATCAGCTATGACAGATTGGTTAATAAGCATTGTAGAAAGAATTATGGTTCAATCGCAAAACTACAAAATTAGAGGACGTATTAAAGAAAGATGAATCTTAACTGAAATCATGGCTGATCAAATCAATTAGAAAAGGAATGGTTTGCTTCCTAAATTTGAAACAGGCTAAAGTTTCTACCTAATCCTGAACAATTTAATCGCATCTTACATGATTTCACAAATGATCATAAAGGGTTTATTGTTTGGAAAGACTTGTTAGAAGAAAAACTATATTGATCCAGCCCTTTTGCATCCATCACCGCATGTATATCATCATAAAAGGTCGAACCTTTGCCGCTCGACCTACTTAAGGAAACACTATATCATTGGTGTTTCCTTTTTTTATGCCAATAAAATTCTGTGATCCAAACTGTTACGACCTCATCATTTTTAGTTCGAACTTTGCTGACAAATCCTTAGACTTTTATTCAATGTGGTCTAAAAAGGAAACTGAAAGTTGCTTTTTAGCTGTTTTCTCAAGGTTCGAATTCTCCTTAAGGTTAGGCGCATTTTGATTAGCTACCTGAGAAGATATACGAAGCCAGGGTAACCAAAGAGCGTAAGCTGATCGGGGTTCTGGCGCAGCGGCTGTTCATGAGCGCCGGGATAAAAAGCGACTAACAGCAACTTGCCAAACGGCCCAGGAGCCATCAGGCGTCCGTAGTGAGTCCCGCCAGTTTTTGGCGGTCATTGATCCTGATCTGCTTACCAGTCACGATAACGATATTTTCTTTTATAAGGTCCATGATCACCCGGAAAACTGTTTCGTAGGTCGAGGCGGCGAAGGCCGCGAGATCATGCCTCGAAAGGGTAAGGTTAATGTAGCCACCTGTATCTTTTCCAAACTGTTCTTCTAATGATAGCAAGGCCTGCGCCACGCGCCCTTTGACTGGCATATGTGCCAGGTCACGCATTTTCCGTTCGGAAACATCCAGTTCCTCTGCAAAAAGTACCATGAGTTTATAACTTAGGTCGCTATTGGTTTTCAGCGAAGCTTCGAAGAACTTGATATCCACAAAACAAACTATCAGCGATTCTACAGCAGTAGCGGAAACGCCGTAAACCATTTTGCTGCCCAGTCCCCGGTGCCCTAGTATAGACCCATCTGCGGCAAACTTGATGATCAGTTCTTTGTCATCGCCCCATTTCTTATGAACTTTTGCCGCGCCGGAATAAACAAAATAAATGCCTGTTACCGGTTGCCCTTCGCTAAATATCACCTCGCCTTTTTTGAATTTCAGGTTTTGTTTATGGAGGTTGATGGTCTCGCGCCATTCCGGAACGGTATTACTACACAAAAAACATTTTTCGAGGTTACATCCTTTCTGGGGCTTGTTCATGGACTTTCGTTTAAATATTCAGTTGGTAATAATAGTATATGTTGTCAAAAGAAAAAAGCCACCCTGACTTTCGCGAACAAGGGGGTACCTGGTGTAAAACTCATCTGATCGACCGGTGCAGCTTCTCCTCTCAAGCGGCTCACCTGTTCAACGGCATATTCGTTCCATTTTTTGTTCAGCAGATTTTCTACAGTTAAACCGAACTCGTAGCGTTTTTTGCTGTAGTTGATCTTCAGGTCAGTTACGAAGTAGCCGTCTGCGGTTAGGGTATTCGTGTTATTTCCGGGGCGGTCGTGCATATAGCGGTAGCTCAACCCGCCGTTGATCCCGTTATTTAATCTAAAATCCAGCCCCCCGGTGCTGGTCAACGTGGGCGCGAGCGCGAGGTAGCCGGTGCTTTTTGTACTGTCGGCGTATCTTGGACGGGCCATATTGACGTTCAGGTCGGCAAAAAGCCATTTGGTCAGCTGGTAGCGGGCAGAGAGATCAATGCCAGAACGTTTGGTTTTACCACCTGGCACAATGTCACCATCGTCGGTGTAAACAAATTCCTGAGACAGGTACAGGTACCACACCGCTGCGTTGATGAATAAGCGCGGCATTGGCTTCCAGTTCAGCCCCAGGTCCAACCCATATGCTGACGGGATAGTTTCCAGCCCGTTATTGGCGATGATAGCGTTATTGGAATGAAATCCTTTACCCGCTTTCAGATAAAATTGAATTTGTTCATTGGCTGTATACTGGACATTCAGTTTTGGACTTACCGCGAAACTGTTTTTTGTGGAATCATGGTAATTGAATTTAAAGTAGTCCAGCCGTGCACCAGCATTGAACTGCCATTTACCACTTTCCAATGTTTCATCCAGGTAGATAGCCGTGTTATTTTGTCGGATATCGCCCCGGGTGATGTTATCCAGGAATTGGTATTGTTTGGTTACGTGGTCATAAACGGTGCCATAGGTGCGGTCAAAGCGACCGGTCAATCCAATAATAGAAGTCAGGAGGTTATTCTCCCAGTATTTGCGTTTACTGAGTTTGCCGTTATAACCGAACATATCCCGAGTTTCCGCTTGCTGTCGCTCGTCGCCGTTAACACTGTCTGCCGCAAAAAAAGTGGAGTTCACATGCAATGAAAATGTGTAATGGGTGTAGTATAGCTGATTTTCCATGGACCAGTCGTTTTTTAAACCAGTGGTTAAGCGGGCAATGGCGTTCACCCTTGTTGAGCGGCCTCCCTGGGCGCTGTCGATGGCGGCAAACCTGTCGATGGTTACAGGAGCGGCCTGGATTCTGATCGCGTTTCCCTGTTCGTCCAACGCAACCGTATTAGCCGCAACTACCCGTTCAGGGATTTCCCCGGAAGCGATCCAACTGGTGCTGAAGGTAGAAGCGCTTAAGGTTAATTTATTGTTTGCTCCTATTTTTTGAGTGTACTTTCCGAACAGATTAGTGCGTTTATAATGTTCCGGCAGCTTAAAAGCGCCATCGGTATAATTATATTCCCCGGCTATATAGGCTGTTGTTCCGCTTTGAGCGGCTTGCTTCCCTAATAGATCGACCAGTGCCGCGATGCGGAAGGTATGGAACTGCCCGCCCTCCAGGCTGATCATGCTCCTGTCAATCGCGTCTTTGGTGGTATAACTTAAATAACCTGCCGTTGCCAGATCGCCATAAGCGGAATAATAAGGACCCTTGCCAAAGTCAAAATTCTTCACCGTTTCAGGGATCAGAAAGTGCAGGTCGGCATAACCCTGCCCGTGGATGTGGGAAACCATATTGACCGGCATACCATCGACCGAAACATTCAGGTCGGTGCCATGATCCGCATCGAAGCCCCGTACAAAGATTTGTTCCGCTTTGCCGCCGCCCATATGCTGGGCGATGAACAAGCCGGGAACCAGACGCATCAGGTCCTGTGAAGAATTGACCGGGCGCACCCGCAGATCTAAAGTACTCAGGGTATGAAAAGGACTGCACATCAGTGAAGGGGCGATCATCACCTCTTTCAGGTCAACCTGCCCGTTATCCATTACAATGCTCACCGGCATAGCTGAACTGTGCGCCGGGAAAACTTTTGTCGTGTAACCAATATAAGTAATTGTCAAAGTGGCCGTGTCAGATGGAAGCGAAAGCTGAAAGTCCCCTGTTTTACTGGTGCAGCACAATTTGCCATTGGCGCGAATACAGGCGCATTCCAGTGGCTGTTTGGTGGTATTATCGGCGATATGGCCTTTATAAATGTATTGTGCGTTTGCCCATTGCACCGCTAAAACGGTGACTATCATAAGCAACGCCATTTTTTTTAGCGTATTCATTGGAATATATATTGAGTAAAACCGCTTGCGGTTTGCTGATCGTTGAAAATTATTCTTTAGGTCGGAAGAAACGATCCGTGCATAAATTATCCATTGGAGGTGCCAAAAGGCTCCTCCTTGATGGTTAGACTTAATTAAAGATCAACTCAATTGGGGCGGGCGGAATATGGAGTGAAAAGTACCTCGAAGTTTACCGTAATTTCCTACGGACGGGAACGGGCTTTCGATACCCACGCGCCATAAGGTGCTGTTGTGAAAGAAATTGTTGACAAAATAACCATCCTGGAACAGGTTTTTTTGCGCCTGGCTTTCGGCATTGTTTTGTTTGTCCTCCGCTTGCTTTATCTTTTTCATCAGGTAACATTTACCGTTGCAATGCAGTAAAGGTTTATCGCGATTTTCGCACAGTTTGGCGGTGATATAGCTTTGGTTCAATTTGAACCCGGCATAAACGAACAGCCGCGAGTAGTTAACGGTGAGCACCGAGAAAATTAAAAGCCATGCCGTTAACTGCTTTAACATTTTTATATCTTAAAATATTGGTTGAATATATTTAAGCGTTTTTTTACTTCACCGATGTGAATTTTGGCCGATGCTGCGTTAGTTGCCTGGTTAAGCTGGGCAACTTGTTCCATCAAAGGTTCCAGCCATTTATGCAGGGCCAGGTGATCCGGGCCTTTCATCCGGCATTCTTTGATCATTTGATCGATACCCGCCTGTAACCTGGTGCCTGCCTGGTGATAATCAGCTAACGTATTGCCGTTGACTTTTTTGACGATCTGCCGGAGACGGGCAACATTATTACCGGTAGCTTGGTCGATCTTCCATTTGGTGCCGTTGTTAAGCACTAATTCCTCAGAAGTTTTTTCATGCTGATAGCGGATCGTTGCATGAAGTGCAGAAAAAGCGAGTGCAAGCACAATAACAGTGATTGATTTTTTCATTATAGGTCTTTCTTTTTGAATATTTTAAGTGCAAAAAATAATGGTACAATGATCCAGATCATTTGCATCAACAGGGAAAATACAATTCCGATACCGCTTCCAAAAAACTGCTGGTAAAGCGCGCCCGTATAGCCCATTAACGCGGAAATATCAAGTTGCAGCAGGATCAGGATACGGGCAAGGTCTATTGGGTTTAATGCCGTTAAAACGATCATCGCTTTTTCCAGGGGATAATCGGCAAAAAGCGTAAGGAATAATAAAACAAGCCCATCAAATATGATCGAGAAATAGAACCAAAGCATTAGGGCAAGTCCAATACCCTTGGCTTTATCGCGGGTGATGGTCGATGTCAGGAAAGCCAGCGAAATAAAGCTGAGTGTCAGCAGGCAGCCGGAGATCATCAGTGTGATGCCGGTGGCAGAAAAAGCGAACAGGCAAACGGGAATACATACGCCAATAAAAAAGGCAAGCAAGATCGAACTGCTGATCCCGATGAATTTCCCCAGTAAAATATTTCGCCTGCTGATGGGCTGCGATACCAGCATTTCGGTGAATTCGGCCGCATTAAAGTAATAAGTGGTCGCATAAACGATGCTCACCAGCGGAACGATGATCAGGATAACCGTCGTAATGCTTACCAGACCTTTGGTTACGTCCGCATCTGACAAGAAAATGGTCAGGCTGATCGCCAGCAATAAAAGTGTATACGCCAGCAATACCTTGCTGCGTACAATATCAAGGATGATATATTTCGCGATCTTTAGCATGATGGTGAACTCAATATTTGTGTTAAGGCCTTACTTAGTTTCTGCTCGCCGGTCTCCAGTTTCAGGTCCGTTAAAGTTTTATAAAATTTGATCTGGCCTTCAAAAAGGTAGAGGATATGATCAGATATCTCATCGGCTTCGCTCAGAATATGGGAGGTTACCATGATCAGTTTGCCTTTAGATTTTTCTTCCAGTATTTTTTCTTTCAGCGCTTCGGCGGCGAGCGGGTCAAGGCCGGCAGATGGTTCATCGAGGATCAGCACATCAGGGTTAAACATAAATGCCAGCGCAGCGCTTACTTTTTGTAACGTGCCACCGGATAAAGTGCGCATGGTTTTTTGATACATACTCTCCAGTTGGTAAGCTTTGAGCAGTTCTGTGTCCACCGCGTCCTGTTGCCGGATATCCATAACCATTTTAAAAAGCTGACCGATCTTCATGTTATCGGGGTAATGCCCTATTTGGGGCATATAACCGATGTTTCTTTTATAATCAAAGGTGTTCAGAATAGACTTGCCTTGAAACAAGATCTCTCCGCCATCTGGTATAACCATCCCGAGGATGGATTTGATCAGCGTAGTTTTCCCCGAGGCATTTGGACCCAGGATGGATACCACCCCGCCGCTGGTAAAATCGCAGCTCACATTTTTGAGTACTTCCAGCCGCCCAAATGATTTTTTAAGTCCCTTGACCGCTATTATCTTTTCCATAGTTTCATTCTTGGTTTTTCGTCTTTAACAGATTCGGGCGTAATGGAAGGAATGGCGCGTTCTACCTTGTCGATCAGGTTGACGATGAAACTTCGCATCAGCATGACGCTTTGCGGGTTCTGTTCGATAATCTGCGCGTACAGGCTTATCGGGCGGTACGGGATATCACCGGTACCATCCTTGTTCAGGTCATAGCCTTCGTATTTGTCCCAATAGTTGTCGTTGAAATAGATCTCTTTTAAAGTACCGTTGGTGGTAACGTCAAAAGAATTTCCTTTATAGTTATTTTGGGTAAAATGGTCCTTGTTACAGCTGGCCAGTACCCGCATGGCCCAGCCATTGGAAATAAAATCGTTATGGGTTACCGTGATGCGGTCGGAGTTTTCCATATAGATACCGGTGGTGTTCCGGATAAAATGATTGCCTTCGATCCGCGCATCGGTGATCTCTTTGAGTAATACGCCATAGATAGAGCTACCCCAGTTTTCAATGAACGTGTTATCCAGCATGGCAATGCGCCGGGTGTACATGACGGAAACACCTGATCCATTGTTTTTAAAGGTATTTTGCCGATAGGTATCATCGTCAGAGAACATGAAATGCAGCCCGTAACGGATATTCTTTTCACTGAAATTATTCTCGATCAGACATTTTTTAGCGAACTCGAAATAGATACCATCCCGGTGACGGGTCACGTAATTTCCGTTGAGCAGTACTTCCTTACATTTCCATAAATGGATGCCATTCCCGGAGTTCTCAATGTTGTTGGAGCCGGTAACATGATTATGCAGTACCTGGATGTGTTTACAGTTGGATAAATAAATTCCGAAAAAATTATTGACGAGCGTGTTGTTGCTGATGGTCACAAATTCCACATTACTTAAGCGGATGCCTGCAAAATCACGCATGGAGCCCGTTTTTGAATTTTGGATGATAAAACCGTCCAGTTTAACATGACCGGAAGTGATCGTCAGCACTTCTTCCTGGTAACGGGCATCCAGGATCGGTTGGTTCTGCCCTAAAATGGTCAGTTCTTTATCTACTATAGTATTCAGTGAAATATAGGTCCCTTTTTCAACGCGTATGGTATCGCCATTTTTAGCGAGGTTTACCGCCTGTTTGAGCGTTACCACCTTTGTTCCGGGCGCCACGATGATCGTATGTGCCCATAACGGAAGCGGCATCGCCAACAACAAACCTATTTTAACGATCAGCGATCTCATCATTTGTCTTTACTTAATAGCAGTGACCAGTCATACACCTGTGCCGACCTGTCCTTTTTTGCGGCTTCTGCCGCTGGCCGGGAAAGAAAAGCCGCCAAATTCCCACCCATAGGTGAGGACAGCGAACTATCCCGGAGGAAAAAGGATTTCCGGGCATCGGTAAATTGTCCGGGTTTGCTAAAATCATTGACTAAAAAAACACTCTTCGAGTCGCCGGCAATGGCAGGGTTTTCGCTTATAAAATTACCCATGCATTCAACTGCATCAAACTTGAATACTTTGCCTTTCGCGGTGATAAGCTCAGCAGCGAAACGCTTATCCATGATCGTCATTTTACAATGCGCACAGGCATCTTTACCATAGCGGATGGGATCGGGCGCGTTGCTGCAAGCCGTCAAAAAATAACACAGCACCATTGTAATGATGTTTAACCTTTTCATTTGATCTTGTTTGGAGAAATTTTCGGTTTATAAAAAAGTGCGGTTGCGGCTAGTAACCCGCCTAATCCTACCAGGATCCCGCCGGTATCAGGTAAAGAACCAGCAGTAAAATTGAGCAGTTGCTTATAGCCAAAAAGCGGCGGCTGGTAATTCATCCCCTCTACTTTGATAGCGGCATGTGGATTGAGTTTGTGTCCGTAGCTATATTCCCACATGTAAAAGTCACTAAAGCCAACGCAGGCGAACAGGCACAAACCAATAAACCAGGTCCATAAAAGTTTGCGGCTTTTGGCGATGGCGGCGGCGAGACCGATGAGCGTCAATACCCCAAATACATAGGGGAGTATCTTAAATTCTTTAAAATCGGCTACAGAAATAAATTTCATTCCGATATAATGGTTCAGACCGTTGATCTGATCGATACTACCCGACAGTCCGTTCAGCCAGATCTTCATTTCCAGGCCTTCGGGGTATTGGGGAGCGTCCAGTAAAATATGCCATAACGGAAAAAAATAAGCGCTCAGCATCAGCAGGCCGCTGATGAAGATCAACACTCTTGTATGGGTTTTCATGGTCGGGGAATTATCCAAAGCGTATAGTGTTTTCAAACGCCATACGCTTTGATTTATAATTATTGAGTTACCGGATTTTCGCCGATAGAGAATTTAATGGGTACATTGGAGCCTGCCGGTGACACCCTAAAGTAGCCCTGCATTTCCTGGTGAAGTGCTGAACAAAAGTCAGTGCAATAAAAGGGTACAATACCCGCTAATCCTGGAGTCCATTTTAGGGTACAGGTTTCACCCGGCATGACCAATAATTCTGCGTTATTCGCACCTTTGATCGCGAAGCCGTGCGGTACGTCCCAATCCTGTTCCAGGTTAGTTACATGGACATAAACTTCGTCCCCGATCTTAATGCCATCAATGTTATCAGGTGCAAGGTGTGAACGGATAGCTGTCATGTAAACATCCACCCGGTTGCCGTTTCGTACTACTTTAGTGTCTTTTTCAGACTTGGTTACATAGGCGTTTTTATTGTCTTCCAGTTTGAAGAATTTGATTTGGTTTTTCAGCACCTTTTCTGCCGGGATCATTTGCGCGTAATGCGGCTCACCGATGGTTGGGAAATCCAGCAAAAGCTTCATTTTATTACCGGTAATATCAATTAGCTGGCAAGCCTGGGCAAGTTCCGGACCTGTTGGCAGGTACCTGTCCTTGGTGATCTTGTTCAGTGAAAGCAGGTATTTGCCAAATGGTTTTTTAGAGTCGCCGCCGACAATGGATAAATGGCCGGGTGAATAATAAGAAGGTATCCGGTCTATAATTTCCAGGTTGTCCACTTTCCATTTAACCACCTCTGAAGAAACGAACATGGTCGTATAGGCGAAGCCTTTATCATCAAACTCGGTATGCAGGGGGCCCAAACCCGGCTTTTTAACTTCACCGCGAAGGACGGCTTCGTATTTCAATACCGGGATATTACCGGCTACCATACCGTCATATTGTTTTTTATCGATAGCGTCCAGCATTTTCTGATAAGAGAAAACCGGGATCACAGCCGCCAGTTTGCCACTTGCAACAATACTTAAACCGTCAGGGCTTACATCTACACCATGCGGAGATTTCGGGCAGGGCATGTAATAAACAAGGCCTGGAAATTTAGTGACATCAATGGTCTGTGTCTCTGTTTCAATGACAGAGGTAGCCGTGTGGTTTTTTTCATTATATATATTGTGCGCATATTTTGCAGGCGTTTTAGTTCCCTTACCGGCGGCGATCAATTCCTCTGCTTTTTTCCAGTTCACGGCCATTATAAAGTCCTTATCACGCTGGCTGGCATTCACCTCTAATAGGGTATGCGCCTGTTCGGTATTATAGCAGGTAAAAAAGATCCAGTCATGTGACGGGCCTTTACCGGCATGTGCGAGATCATAATTAAAGGCGGGAACTATCAGCTGAAAAGCCAGGTTCATTGCTCCATTGTCTTTATTTACTTTAACAAATGATACAGCACCTTTGAAGGTCTGTTTAAAGCTGCTGATCGGATTGTCGATTTTATTGTTATCAAGCGGCTCACTGAAACGGGTATTGCCGACAACGTATTCGGTATTCTCCGTACAAAACGGGGACGCGTGATTTCCGCCGATGTTCGGCAATTCTAAAATTTCTGCTGTTTTAAAGGTTGTCAGGTTAATACGAGCGATACGCGGCGTATTATTTCCGTTAATAAATAACCAGCGGCCATCGTCCTCGCCATTGGTTTTTGAAAGCTCCGGGTGGTGCGAATCATCCCAGGGCACAAAGCCGTGTGAAGTATTCAGCATCGGTTTGGTTTCTTCCGAATAACCGTAGCCGTTCTCAGGATTTTGGGAAAATACAGGGATCACTTTTAACAAGCGTCCGGAAGGAATACCGTAGGCAGCTACCTGACCGCTAAACCCGCCGGATAGAAAAGCATATACTTCATCATATTTACCTGGTGCCACATATACTTTTTGCGCGGCATCGGCATCGACTGATGAGCCGGCTTTTCCGGGTTTACAGCCATAAATGGTACTGCCCGCTAACAAAACCAGGGCCGCTACCAATAATTTATAAGGTGAAAATTTCATAATCCGTAAAAGTTTAAATGTTATTTGCTGTCGTTTTTTCTAAAGTATTCCAATATCTGGCGGGTTTCTTCATCTGTTACATTCTGGAAGGTCATTTGGGTCAGGTGTTTTGCCAATAATGCCTGGCCAACCGGATCTTTTGCTTCCATTTCAACTGGGTTGGTGATCTGGTTCATGATCCATTCCGGGGTGCGTCTTTTGGTAACATCCTTCAAGCCCGGGCCAACCACTTTCTGGTCGGTCAATTTATGACAGGCAGCGCATTTCGCGTTAAACACGACAAGCCCTTTATCCGCCATTGCGGGGTCAATGGCAGTCAGTTTCACATCCGTGAATTTGCCGACACCCTTGCTGTCGCTTTTTGCAGCCGGGTCAATATCCGCGCTTGCTGCTGGCGTAGAGGCCGATGTATTGTCTGCCTCCGTGGCTCCGTTTGACGGACCGCAGGCATATAAAAAGGTCAAACCTGACACGAGCGTAGCAATAAGTAAGGTTTTTAAATTTTTCATTTTTCTTGTGTTTTAATTTTTGATAAAACTATCAGTAAACAAGCAGGGTGGACGTGATGTCCGACAGCTTATAATATGATTTAAATCATATTATAAGCTGTATTTGATTTGTTTATGCTTATTTTATCTACTTTAAATCATATTAATAAAAGATATAAATGTCTTTTATTAAATCAAATTTTTTTACTTCAGAAAGTATTTATGCTTATGGAACTCTTCCACCAGTTCGGTAACCGGCTTCTTGCTGAACTCGGCCATTAACATATCCCGGATCGGTTTGACCTGTTCATGCATCGGGCATGGCTGTGTTTGCGAACACTTCTCTAAACCCAGCACACAAGAGGTGAAAAGATCGTTGCCATCAATGGCCCGTACAATGTCGATCAGGAAAAGGTCCTGCCCGTTTTCAACATAAAAACCACCGGTCGGCCCTTTCGCGGACAAAAGAATCTTCTTATGGACCAGGGTTTGCAATATCTTGCCTGTAAAATGCATGGGCGAACCAATTGCTCCAGCAACTTCGATGATCCCCGTCTTTTCATTCTTCCTGCTTTTAAGGGCGACATAAACCGTCGCCCTAATGGCGTATTCACATGATTTGGATAGTATCATTTTTTGTGCTGTTGATTTTACAACCCTTATATATAATTATCCGTTAAGATAATTCCTTTTCGAGCTGAATGGCTTTAGGAAACAGGATATTGCTTTCCAGGTGCACGTGACGGTGCAGGTCGTTTTCATATTCTTCCAGTTTCTTGAATAGTATAGTATAAGAACTGCAGGCGTCTATCGGCAATTGATAGTTCGAAGTAATGGTCCTTATAGTTTCAAAATCGCCACCTACCTGCTCGTGTTCGGAATCCATCATCTGTATCGGTACGGAGATCTTTCCGAAGTTTGCTGAAGGCAGCAATCCACCTGTATGGTAAACCTGTGCCAGTTCCTTAATAAAAGGAAATAGTATTTTTTCCTCTTTGACCATGTGCAGGATAAGGTCATTGCCGATCCGTTCGAATAAATGGGCTACCTGGATAAGTTCAGGATGTCTTTCGCCATGGACGCGGGCTACTTTTTGCGCTATCTCCAGGATGAAAGCTGTATTCTCGCGTACATAACGGTGGTGAGTATTGATAATATAATCACTCAGGAAGCCCAGATCCCAGTTTTGAAAATCGTTTTCGCTGGTCGTGGTGGCTTCACCTTTAACGGCTTCGAGCTGACGCACCACTTCTTCGGGACTAATCCCTTTTTTCTCACAAACTTCAGCTATGGTTTTTTTACCACCACAGCAAAAGTCTATACCTAAGTTTTTAAAGACTTGCGCTTTACGGTAATCTTTTGCCACGATCTCACCAATGGTCTCGGTGTTTTCTGCTTCGGTCTTTTTGCCGATTTTCACCTGCCATACTTCCGGCCCGCTTTCCAGATAATCCCAAAAAAATACCTGACCTCTTTCAGCCAGGAGCTGATAATACAAAGGTTTAGGATCATGGTCATTGTAAATAATAAAAGCTTCGTCTGCTAACAGCGAATCGAACTTGTCAAAAATCTTTGGATGTTTAAACCGTGGTTCGATCACGGTCACGTCCAAAATGTCTAATACTTCCATTTTCTAAATTGTTAAATAATAAAAGACAAATATATCTTTTATTATTTATCAAAAAGTGATTGTCGTCACGTCTGGCCTTTATACGTTGCTTTTTGTCTTAAACAACAATAAAATACCGACAGGAAGAAAGGAAAGGCAAAGTAAAAATAACAGGGACTGGTAAGATGGGATTGTGATGGAAAATAACGCTAACAAGGATTGTATAAAGAGCAGGCAGAGGTATGCTACCACCAGCAAGATATAAAGGGTGTTTACTATGGAAACTGATTTACAGCGGACAATCAGGCTTTTCCTTAAAAACTGACCGATCAACAGGGGCATGATTATTCCCAGGGTAAGCAAATGGATGTAACCAATAATCAGGTTGCGGTTGAGGAAGGTCCAGTCGCCAACGGCAGGAACACATACCAGGAGTTGAAAAACGCATTTGAAAGTAAGGCCTATGAAAGCCGCCCGTTCTATAAACGACAAATTGCGCCATTGACTTCTAAAATTAAAACACAGTACAAGCCAACTGACCAAGTTTAAGCCAGCACTGATACAGGCCAGAATCCAGACAATATTACCTTGCTTGCTCCATAAGGTGAAAATAAAAAAGAGAGGTACCGTAGAAAAGATAAAAAGATACAGCCATAGCCTTGATCGCCTTCCTAATGGCTTAATTGGCAAGGCAGCAGCCAGTAGTCCCAAAACAGCGAGTAACATAAACCCGTTCATTTGTAAATGCAGGTAGAAGTAGATCGCGTCCTGGTAGTACGGTGTGTTTTTAAGCCCCAATGCAGCCAGCGGGCCTAAGGTGAATGGCCCCAACGCAGAAAGACATAATAAGATCAGGCTACCCCGGAGGAGGACATAAGCCGTTTCGCTCACACGGTTTTTTAATAAATTTCCATGAAATACGAGGTACGTAAAACGAAAAGTTACACCTACAAAAAGTGTTGAAAAACTAATGGAAACAAGTTTATAGCCTTGCCAGGAAAAACTGGCCAGCATACCATAAGCGCTGACGAGCGTTAGTAAAAGGACAATTGTGAAACCGGAACCGATTTTGCCGTCACCGCATAATAATGCGATCAGCAAGGCAATTGAAAAAAACATCCAGCCTGAGAAAGCGAAATGCGAGTGTGCGTGCAGGATGAACTGGTAATCAAGTCCGGGAATGTGGTAAAGCTGTATATAACGCAGCATTATGCCGAAGATGCTCAAAACAATAAAATTAACGATCGCCCAGCGGGGGTAATTAAGGGTGAAAAAGCGTTTCATTAAATGCGTAACAACCGTTTACCTTCATCAGATATATTATTATATGACCAAACCGGTTCCAAAACAAGGTCGATGTTAGTCGTATAACCTTCATAATGGCCTTCGATACAGTTTTTAACCGCAGATACAATGCTTTCACCCATTGGGCAATACGAAGAGGACAAGGTCATCTGAACCTGAATCTGTTTTTTAGGGCTGTCTATTTCTATGCCGTAAACCAGCCCAAGGTCGATAATGTTGATGTGCAGTTCCGGATCCATCACCAGGCGGAGCGTTTCTATGATTTGTTCTTTAAAAAAGGAATTGGGGTCGGTAATATCAAAGCTTGCCATAAGTTTTCGTTTTATGAAAAAGTACAATAAAGATGTTGGATAGGTAAAGCATCGCGGTAATCATTAGCGCGGCTACCCCGACGTAGATCAGCGGCATGAACAATAAATAACAGCCAGGCATAAAGGTCACACAAAAGATCAGGTAGGAAACTGTTTGTGCCTTTAGCAGGTTATTTGAAAAAAGGTCCGCGGGCATCGGCGTTTTGAATTTGCCTGTTAGATGCTCGTAGTGTTTTACCCAAACAATGAAGGGCAGAGTCTTGAAAGTTTGCCCCAGTATTAACGCGGTGATCCAGCCCATCAACATGAATTCACCATAGATCATGGAAAACCGGATTGTCACCGGGTTGTTTCTGAGATAGAAGTAGATGATGAATGGAACGGTTAGCGTTGCTATCTTTAACAGAATAAACGACAGGAAACTGTTCATCATCGGCAGGTCGATATGTTTTCTTAACCGCGACCGCAGGCATTTTAAAATGAAGATAAAATAGCAGGTTAATCCGGCGGTACCTATCGCGAATATCAGATAGGTACGTAGACTGAGCCCGAATAGATAGGAATCTACCAGGAAGTACAGCAGCGCGCCGACGATCAGGTAATAACTGTAGGTAAGCAATTTGGTGCTTTGATACGAAGATACCAGAAACATGGGTACCAGTTTGGAACTCACGCCGATCAGCATCAGCAGGAACCATCCGATCAACCCCATATGCGCGTGCAATTTCAGAAAATGCAGATGATCCTGCGGAAATATGGACAGCGTAAAATTAAAGACCAAAGCCGCGCCTAATGCAATGGTCAGGCAAAGACAGATACAGGCGCTAAAGATAAAATCCTCTTGGATGGTCTGCTGCTTTTTCTTTTTAGCAGTCAGATATACATTAACCGTAAACAGGACAACCGCCAAAAGCAATAAAATAGCCCCGCATTGCATGTGGATACCCGGCACAAATACCCAAAATGAATAGACAAGTGCAATTAACCCTGGCATAAAGAGCGCAAAGCTTATCCACGCGAGCCTTTCGCTGTACAGTTCCGTTTCCAGTACAACAGGGATCAACTGATAAGATGCCCCGAGGATGATCATTGTTCCCCAGCCGAGCGCGGCCATATGGGTGATAGCAAGGATCTGCGGATGGAAATAGTGCCCGGTAAAAGCTTTCACGGAGCACAGCATCATCACAGAAAGTGCCGAAAAACAAAACGCGGCAGTCACATAATGGGTTACCACGATTTTATAAAGGCCAGGGTTCTGCTTTATCCCACTCATTTTTTATAGATCAGCATCTTGATATCAGCCGGGCCGATCGTTTTAAAGACATAGGTCAATTCCTGTTTCTCCAGTTCAGGGAGCAGGTATACCGGCATCTTTTTGTGATGTACAAATAAGGCGTTACCTGCCACAAGGTTCGGCGTTTGCTCCAGGATGGCCAGCATGGGTTTTGGCATCTCCAACTGGCGAACATCAAGAAAAATAATTCGGTGTTCGTCAAATCTTTTCAGCAGCTGGTCGAATTGGTCATTATCAGCTGTCGGGACTGTTAAAGGAATGGTTGCCGTTTCTTCCGTGGTCGGTATTGCTTTGCTAAGATAAGTTACGACCACGTTTGGCTCCGGGTGTTCCATACGGAAAGAAAAACCTTTGTCCGCCAGCAAATGGATCAATGGCAGCGGCTCGAAGGTATTGATAAGTTTTAATCCCTGACCGTCTTCAAGTTTCTTAATACAGGCTAATATTTCTTTTAGAGGATCTTTATCCCGGGCCAGTATAGGGCGCACATCAAGTTCGAGATAATCCAACGGCTCCTGGAAAGAAGCACTCGGCACGGATATATTATTTTCAACGCAAGTATCAGTGGTTACTTTGAATCCGATCTGCTTCATGCTCCACATAAAATCAGCGATCTCGGTTTTTGATATTTTGCAGGCATCGGCAATGCTAACCCTTTTGACCAATAAATTCCGTAGTAATGGATTTTTAAGTCTTGAAAATTTTTTATTCAAGCCGACCAGCGTCTTGATCACCAGGTCTCGGTCGACTTCGAGCAGTTGACTGATCTTTGTTTGCGAATTTATTGCGAGTTCCATAACGCAAAAATGAACACACTTTGATCTATATTATATGATTTAAATCATATAATTGTGTGACAATAGCGATGTATGTAGTAGATTTATATATTTAGTTGGAATTATTTATGAGAATAAATAATCAGCCGAAAATAACAGCCTTTCGAGAAAATTAATAACACAGAACGATAGTCGATCAATCGTGGCTGACAAAGGCTCTTTACCCGAAGCGAATTGTAAAGAATGAAGAATTAATCCTATAAACTATTTGCGTTTTCAATTAATGTTCGAGCGCTTACAATTGCCTCTATATCATGATGAAAGTTAGAATTTTTGCCGCTTCCCCTACTTAAGGAAACACCACTTCGTGGTTGTTTCCTTTTTTTATGCCAATAAAATTCTGTGATCCAAACCGTTACGACCTGGTCATTTTTAGTTCGAAATTTACTGACGAAGTCTTTAGCCTTTTATTCCATATAGTCTAAAAAGCGCGTTGAAAAGTGTTTCCACGCCATTTTTTCAAGGTTCGAATTTCCCTTAAGGTACCTCTCGAACCATTTCAACTAATAAATCAAAATTCAGCTATTCTTCATTTCGGTTATAACACCGTCCGATTCGGTTATGATCACGCTTTTGTAACATCGCAAATTTGTATCACACAAAAGGAAAGCAACATGAAAACTATTTTGATCACCGGCGCATCGGCCGGATTAGGCAAAGCAACCGCCAAATTATTCCAGGCTAAGGGATGGAACGTCATTGCCACGATGCGGTCACCGGAAAAAGAAACAGAACTCAATCAATTAACCAACTTAACGCTGTTGCCGCTGGATATCACTAATAGCGAACAGATAGTAAAAACCGTGCAGGCTGCATTGGAGTCTGGTGATATTGATGTAGTATTTAATAACGCGGGCTACGGTTTGATCGGGCCGGTCGAATCGCATACCGAAGAACAGATCCGCGCGCAATTCGACACGAATTTCTTTGGTAACCTGGCAGTTATCAGGGCATTTATCCCTTATTTTCGTCAGCGTAATAAAGGATTATTTATTAATACCACTTCGCTTTGCGGTTTGGTTTCCAATCCGCAATCGGCGATCTACAACGCTTCAAAATGGGCCATGCAAGGCCTGGCGGAAAGCCTGTCCTATGATCTGGCCCAATTTAATATCGGTATCAAGAACGTAGCACCGGGCGGCATTAAAAGTGATTTTATGAAAGCCATGCAGGTAACTGAGGATAAGGCCTATGAAGCTACGGTGGCCAAAATGACCGAAGGTTTTCAAGATGGAACGTTGATGGAATTTACGGACGCTGAAAAGATTGCCGAGGTGGTTTATCAGGCAGCTACGGATGAAAAAGACCAGCTAACTTACCCGGCCGGGAATGACGCGGTGCGTCTTTATGCCAAACGCCTGGCTGAAGGCCCTGAAGCTTACCGTATCGGTTTGACAAAATACCTTAACTTGCAGAGACCATACCCACAAGCATGAAAAGTGTAAGTAAACAACCCGTTGTATTCACTTCGATCTCGGAACTGCACCGGGCGTTGGGTTTACCCAAACCCCTGCATCCGCTGATCAGTCTGGTAGATTACAGTAATATTACGGTGGATACAGTCGAACTGGAAAAAGGAATGCTGTTCAATTTCTATAAGATCTCCTACAAGAAGAATTTTAGCGGCAAAGTAAAATACGGCCAAAACCATTATGATTTTGATGAGGGCGGCTTATCCTTTATCTCACCGAACCAGGTGATCACTGCATTGGAAGGAGAAGCTGATTACGGGGGCTACACCTTGCTGATACACCCTGACTTTATCAGGTCGTACCCTTTGGGGAAAAGCATCAAAAACTATGGTTTTTTTTCCTACGCAGTCAGTGAAGCTTTATACTTATCAGAGAAAGAGAAGCAAGTCATCGTCGCTCTGTTCAGGAACATCGAAATGGAACTTGACTCGGCAATCGACCAGATCAGCCAGGACGTACTGATATCACAGGTGGAATTATTACTGAACTATAGTAAACGCTATTATAACCGGCAATTCATTACCCGTAAAACAGCCAGCAGTGATCTGATGGTTCGTTTTGAAAGTTTACTCGCTGATTATTTTGACACCGGTAAGCCCTTAACGAATGGCTTGCCGGCGGTTGATGAACTAGCGGCAGCACTAAATGTGTCAGCACATTATCTGAGCGACATGCTTCGTTCGCTGACCGGCCAAAACACGCAGCAGCATATCCATGCTAAACTGGTCGAAAAAGCAAAAGAATTGTTAAGCGCAAGTGAATTAAGCGTTGCTGAGATCGCCTACCAATTAGGCTTCGAACACCCGCAATCCTTTAACCGCTTGTTCAAAAGCAAAACCAAATTTTCACCGCTTGCTTTCAGGCAGTCTTTAAATTAAAAAGCTTTTTATGAAACATTCCGAACTTGAGCAGATCGCTCAACAATTCATAGCTGCGGCCAACCGCTTTGACACCCAGGCTGTCCTTAACCTTTTCGCTGCGGACGCAGTGATCGAAGATGTTTCCGTGGGTGATAAATTCGAGCATACAGCGGGGATCAAAAATTACTTTGTGACCTTTTTCATCGGTTATCACACGTCAACCCAATTGCTGTCATTGGAATATTCCGGACCAGATAATGTTTTGGTCAAAGTGGATTTTACCGGGGATTTCGGCCATGAGACCGGAGGCCTGGATATTCGTGTCAATGAAGCGGGACTTATTGAACATATTGATGCTTATTTAGATTAGTCATATTGTAACTATCAGTATGAAAAACACCTTACAGCTCATCGCTGTAAGGTGTATTTGTTTAAGGTAATTGCATGCTATTGTTCCAGATCAATCACTTCAACATCAGTCAATGAAGAAAGAAGGTCCTGCCCATAGACAGATCCCGGCGATTGAAAGCCTGCTTTGTACCCGCCCTTAAGTACACGGGATGCAACCTCTATCGCGGAAGTGACCGTTGGCATGTACCCAGAAGGCATTTTCGCCAAAGATCTGACCATCTTTCCGTCTGCGCCGGTGATCTCAGCAACGATCATACTTACCCTTTCAGCTATATCCGCGCTCAATTCACCATTTTGGATCTTTACGGTTTCGGGATCGGGTGTATTTGCGGGCAGGGCCATCTGAAAATATTCTTCGATATTGGGAATGCCGGTCGATCTGTAGCATAAAACGACACCGCCAAGAGGGGTCGGAAAGCAATCTTCCGGTCCGTCGCCAAAATCAAAAGCAGCAGAGGGCGCTTCTATCAGCTTTTCGATCTTGCCATCTTTACGCACCAAATATCCGGCATTGATAATATTGGCACTGCTGGCGATGGAGCCGGGTGTAAAACCTCCCGAATATTTGAAGGCCACGCGTAGTTTCACCGGTTCATTTACTCTTTTGGCTGTGTGCATTACCAGCGGGTCGTAAGTTGCAAAAAGTCCTGCTCCTGAAAGTATCATTATATCCGCGACTTTAGCCTTCTCATCCTTTGTTTCAGCAAGACGGTAAATATCCACTTCTGCGGTGATGTCTATATAATGCACGTTGAACGTGATACAAGCTTCCATGGCCAGTTCAGCCGTTTCGCTAAACGGACCTGCAATATTCAGCAAAGCGGTTTTACCTGCGAGTGCCGCCCCCCATCCGCCATGATCATTAACCGGAAATACATGATAAGAGACATTGAGCTCACCCGCCAATACGGCCAGCTTATCCTTACTTCGTCCCACTGTTGTCCGGTAAACGAATTTTTTGAAAAAAAGTAAGGGGTAGCTAAAAGCCACCCCTTTTGTGTTGATATTAGAGTTACCACACTTTAATAACCAACATGAGCAAAAGTACTTTTTTTACCGGACAGCCGATATTAAATCAGCTGCTGAATTTGATAGATCGCAGCTCTGTAAAGACTTTAGCCCGCGCCGGACAGCATGATCGTTATTACCGCTATTTCGACACCTATACACATTTGGTAACGATGTTGTATTGCGTGCTTAATAAGTGTACCAGCAGCCGGGAAGTAGTTAGCGGAATGCAAGCCTGCTGCCATAAACTGCAACATACAGGTATCAAAAAAGCCCCGGGAAGAAGCACATTATGCGATGCTAATATGAAACGATCTTGCAAGGTCTTCGAGTTGATTTATGAACAACTTTACCGGAATTACAGGCATCTTTTACCGGACAGCCGGACTGGGCTCCAGCCTAAACTATATATAGCAGACTCCTCTACTATTACTTTATTTCAGCAAATACTCAAAGCCCCGAGTCCGGGAAAAATGAATGGAAAAAGGAAAGGCGGCATTAAGGTCCATACACTAATGGATGCCGCCAATGATGTTGCTATACAGATTAATTTCACAGCTGCAAGTGCCAATGATATGACCTTTCTAAAAGAGATTAATCTCGATGCAGGTTCATTTATAGTGTTTGATAAAGGCTACGTTGATTATAGTCAATACCAGCGGCTTGATAACGAAGGTGTGTCTTTCGTTACCCGGCAAAGAAAAGGGGCAAGTTATACGGAAACTGGCACAAACCCAATTAGTGCCGAAGAAATGGAAGCCGGTGTAAGGGCTGACCGGATGATTACTTTAGGTACCAGGACGCACCGTAAAAAGGTTAAACTTAAAAGCAGACTGATTACCTTTTTTGATAGGGAAAAGTCGAGGGAGTTTGAGTTTCTGACCAACAATCTCACCTTATCAGCACTGGAAATAGCTGATCTTTATAAAAAGCGCTGGCAGATCGAAACATTGTTTAAAAGAATCAAACAAAACTTCCCGCTCAAATACTTTCTTGGAGATAATGAAAATGCAATTAAGATACAGATTTGGTGTGCTTTTATTGCCGATCTACTTATCAAACTTGTACAGGCACAGCTAAAAAAGCGATGGGCATTCTCTAATCTGAGTTCCATTATCAGGCTGCACCTGATGAGTTATATCCATTTATTCGATTTTCTCAATAATCCGGAAAAGCTGTCTGCTCCCGATAGTCGATCCCCTCAGCTAAAACTGGGGGGCTTAGAAATCGGATTTAAAACCTAAACCGTTAAAACATACACTAATCAACATCTTTTCTTGATTAGCCAATCTTTACCGGACAACAGTGACTTCGTCCCGCGATCTCAAAATCAAGTCCTCTTCGTGCGGCTTCATGACAGATCATGGTACCGGTATAGCCTGTGGCACCGTAGATCAGTAGCTTTCCCATTTTTTCTTTTATCGTGGTCATGTTTTATTTCTTTAAGAGTTTTTCTGTTTTTGAAAGGAAGCCTTCCAGGGCAACATTAATATCTATATTCATACGGCCGGCCAGGATGATCAGCCACCAGATGCTTTCTCCCAATTTGTGTGAAAGTTCCTCATTCGTCGTATCTCCCTTTGGCCAGCGCTCTTGTTGCGACATGGTTAACCTGCCCACCAGACCTGCATCTGTTAAAAATGCCAGAGCATCCTCTTCAATGGTCCATTCACTGCCGTGGTGTTCTTTTTCAAGTTCATGATACTGCTTCCTGATCTGTTTTGACCGGGAAATTACCTCTGTGAAATTCAGTTCTTTGCTCATTTGAGTTGTTTAAAGGGTATGCGTGTGGACAATTTATTATCGCTTATTTTAGAACACTTGTTACAAAATAAGCGCCTATTTGTGTTGCTCTATTAATAAGCACATAGGTAAAACGGTATTACTTTGATATTTGACCGATCAAGTATTTAGCCATTTTTTTGATCTTGATCGGGTCTTGATGGATAATGTAGGACTCGTGCCAGCCGGTAAAGTTGTTAAGGATAAAATCGGCAAGGGTGTTCGCATCAGCATCAGCAGGGAGTTCTTTTAGCTCAATCGCTTTTTGGATAAGACTTGTCAATAAGCCGTACGTAAATTCATGGTCTTCGCGGAGAATGGCCTGCAACTCCGGATCGGTTGCGGCTACTTCGAAAGTGGTTTTTATAGCTAAACAACTGTTAGCGCTGTAAAGGATCGTATGTACAGCACCCTCAATAAAACTAATAATGGCTTTTAATGGTGACCTCACTCTGCCGGCGCTGTTTTGTGCTTCAATCGCCCGGGTTTGTGTGTAACTGCGAATGCATTTGATGAACAGCTGATGTTTATCACCCATTGTATTATAGATACTGCTGATCTTGATATTCATCGCCTCGGCCACATCTCTTATAGAAGTGCCGCTGTAGCCTTTTTTCCAAAAAACCTCCATCGCTTTTTTGATTGCTTCTTCTTCGTTAAATTCTAAGTTCCTTGCCATTTCTCCTGCAAACCTAAAATTATTTTAGAACAACTGTTCTAAAATAATGTCATTTTATTCACTTATGTAAATTGAGGCTCCCCAGAAATAAATGTAATAAACCTAACGGCCCGTGATCTTGTGCCGGTGTTCCGTTCCCCAATCGGCAAGTGCCTGGATGATCGGTTCAAGTGTATGCCCGTAGGGCGTTAGTTCATAAGTCACGGTGATGGGTTTTGTTGTGTTGACCGTCCGTGTGATCATTCCGTTGATCTCCAGGTCCTGTAATTCTTTTGAAAGCATCTTTGCGCCAAGCCCGTTGATCCGGTGCTGAAGATCGGTGAAATTCTTTTTACCATATAACAGAACACCCACCACTTTGATCTTCCATTTACCGCTGATCAGATCGAGTGTATCCTGTATGGCAAAAAGTATTTTGGAACAATCTGCCTCTTCTTCATATATCGTTTTGGTCTTTCCCATGTGCTGCTGTCTGAACAGGGAACCCGCTTTACTTCAGGAAACCCATAACATAAGTAAAGTTAGGGGTATCTACCTTTGAACCATCATTTATTACAGATTTAAATAAAATGGAATTAAAACTCAAAGATAAAGTGGCGCTGGTGACCGGTGCTTCCAAAGGCATAGGCGCCGGGATCGCCAAAGCATTCGGTAAAGCGGGCGCAACAGTGATCGTAAATTTTGCCTCAGGTGCAAAGGACGCCGATCAGGTTGTTAATGAAATCGTATCAGCCAGCGGAAAGGCTTTCGCCATTCAGGCCGACCTGAGCAGCTCAACCGATATCACACGCATGTTCGATGTGGTAAAAGTGAAATTCGGACCTGTTGATATCCTTGTCAATAATGCCGGTGTCGCAGTTTTCGAAATGCTCGACGACCTGACTGAGGACGCTTTTCACAAACAGTTTAATCTGAATGTGATGGGTTATTTGCTGGCAGCGAAGGCCGCTGTAAAACAGATGGATCATGGCGGAAGCATCATTAATATCAGCTCTATTTTAAGCACGGATCCCTACCTGGCATCAAGCGTTTATTCAGCAACCAAAGGTGCTGTGGATACCTTGACAGTAGCACTGGCCAGGGAGCTTGGCCCTCGTAAGATCAGGGTAAATTCAATACTTCCGGGCCACACCAATACACCGGCCACCGCCGGAAATTTTGAGGGCGAATTTGGCGAAAAACTGATCTCGGGAACACCCCTTGGCAGATTTGGCGAACCGGAAGATATCGCCCCGCTTGCTGTCTTTCTTGCATCCGAAGATGCACATTGGGTAACAGGTGAATCTATCAGAGCATCGGGCGGTGTAAGAGGCGTTGGCTATTAAACATCTAAAAATTCAGATCTAAAATTTAATATAATGAAAAATCAAATAATAAACTTTCAGGAAACCGCAGATAAATTTGCGGTAGTTGAAACCCTCTACCGCTTCGCTGCGGGCATTGACCTGCGTGATAGCAACCTTCTTGCATCAGCTTTTGCGAAAGACGCAATATCTGATTTCGGGCCCGCCGCAAGAAAAGCCGGCTTCGAATATCCGGTATTGGAAGGACGAGTTGCCATCGTAGCTGCCTTAACTGGTTCACTGAGCAAGATTGATACCACCCACTCAGTAAGTAATCCAAGGGTCTTTATCAATGGGGATAAAGCGGTTATGGACGCTCTTGTAGAAGCACAACATTTACCCTCGAACGATCATTCCCGGCATTATCTCATGAAAAACAGATACGATGTGGAACTGATCAGACAGGAAGATGTTTGGATTATTCAGCGGGTTACAATAGATAATGTTTGGCGCTCAGGAGACCCATCGGTTCTTACGGATATCTAATGAAGTTGATCGGCAGGTGATAAGTAATTCGAACCGTTTTATTGATCAACTAAATAAAACGGTTCGAGCCACTTTTATACCCATTGAAAGTTCGTGAATTGTCCAGTGCCCTTCTCGAAATGTTTTTCAAAACGCCATTCTATGCAAATCCTCCAAGAAAAAGTTCGTGAATTGTCCAGTTTGGGCTACATTTGGCAGAAGGCCCCTTGAAAAAGGGCTTTTCTTGTATATTGCCATTAAACTTGTGCTGGAATCATTCGTTAAAAGGAGCACCGTTCAACCAAGTTTTCGGGTTGGGGATCTCCAGTTGAAGCCCCTGCTCATGCGCAATACATGTACACATATGAAACCTGTGCGGATAAGGCTGCTTACTTTCCAATTCCTCCCTGTGCATCTCGTAAAAACCATGTTTAAAGTCCAGGCGCGGGTAGCGCCGAACAATTTCTGCCACCGTTTCCGGGTCAAGTTTGATCTCCGGCGGCAGGGCGATTACGTCATAAAGTATCCCCAGTTGGGAGATCCTGGCCTCGTCTTCTTTGAACAGGTTAATGTCCCAGGTGTGCGCGGCGATATTGGTCCAGACCTTCCAGCTTCGGTCATCTTCAACACCCCATTCTTTGAGATAACGGCGGGCTGCGTGAGCACCCTCTATTTCAAAACGATTAGGGCCGCGGCCCAGGTCTGTGAAACCAAGGTCATGCATGGTTGTTGATAAGAAGATCAATTCGCGGTCAGCATTGGAGTTTTCCTGCTGTGCGAATAGCTCCGCGAAAAAATAGCACCGCATCAGGTGGTTATAAAGCATGTCGCCCGAAGCTGAGCGGACCAGATCGTGTGCTTGTCTGACGATTTCAGTGTCCGGGAGTTTGAAATCTATATTCATATTGATCTGTGTTTATGACATTAGTTACGTTTAGTCTTCTGCTGGAATATCGCGAAGCACCTCGGTTAATTTGCCAGAACTGATATCATAGAAGAAACCATAGATCTTCATTTTTTTCGGCGTTGCCGGGCTTGACCGTAGCAGTTCGACATCATGCCTGATCGATTGCTCGTAGTCCATGATAGCCAGGTCATCATGATCCCACATTTTTGAGATATCTGCGTGGTAGTGGTCATGAAACTTCTCGATAAGCTGGTCCGGTTCAAATGAGGTCGCGCCGCAGAAAGAGTGGTGAACTACAATAAGTCTTTCCAAGTCATTAAATAGATAATTCATGGTAGCAACTGACTGCAAAGCACCGATAGCCCGGCCACCTGCATTTGATAGTGTAAACAAGGTTTGTGTCGACCCTACATTATTGCCGGCTTCGTTAAATATGTTTTCGCCAGGATAGACCTCATCCCCAAAATATGCTGCAACTGCATTGGGAATATTAGCGGCGCGTGGATCAAAGCAGTAAATCACCATAGATTTCATCGGGATTGCCTGGTCGAAGCCGGGGAAGTTCTTTTGATCGAACCAGGGTTGTTTCCTGAATTCGTGTTCGCTGTAATTTGTCATTTTTTTTTCCTCCTTTATTGAAAATGTTTATTAATATTATCTTTGACAAAAGTAGACAGACTTGTGTACTTTTGCAAGAAAAAGTAGACAGATTTGTGTACTTTTTATAAATTGACAAATGGATGATTTATGACAACTGAAGTATCAAATTTTAAAGACCTGCGTGCAGATACCATTGAATCGCTCAAACCCCGTGATCGCATTTTGAAAACAGCGAATGCGCTTTTTAATGAATATGGCGTTAATACCATTGGAATTGATCGGATCATTGCAGAAAGCAGTGTATCAAAAAGAACTTTTTATAATCACTTCCCTTCAAAGAACGAAGTGATCGCTGCCTATTTAGAATCTAAGGACTGGCTCCGGTTTTCGGAGCTTGATAAACACGTTTCGCGTGTAAAAGGCGGGGCTAAAGCGGAGATTTTGGCAATATTTGATTTCCTGGAACAATGGTTCTCTGAAGATGATTTTAATGGCTGCGCTTTTGCCCGTGGTTTAAATGATTTTAACCAGGAGGATGTAAAAGTGTTAAGGGGGAAGGTTGATCTTTATTTTGAGCATTGGGGAGATTTTATTAAAACGCGTCTCAAAACACTTGTAGAACCGGACGAAGTGAAGATACTTTTTCCTCAATTGTTAAGTCTGATCACCGGATCGGTCATTGTGGCGCAGGGGCTGGGCGATGCAAAGGTAGCACAGTTAAACAAGCGGATAGCCGAAAGTATTTTAGCGGGTTGTTAATACGGCCGTTTAACTTTTAGGTTTGCAAACCTACTAATTAGTATTTTATGGCAAAAGCAGCGGCTACACGCTCGATGACAGTGCAAAAGGCGTTTAGTATGTTCCATATTGATCAGCAATAACTATCGCCTGAAAGTCCACAGGCATCGAACCGTCCGGAAACACTAATGAATGGATCATTTGCTTATTTTGACCCGGCAACCTCAGTGGAATAACAATGGAGCGTTTAGTAAGCAAGACGTTTCCCGCCATCAGAAAAGTGATTTCCATCACCCAATAACCAATTGACTATCATTTAATTAAAAATAAAAATAAAGGAGATTTACGTCAGATAAGATCAAAATCATGAAAAAGCTACATTTATTTTTATTTATACTAACAATGACGACAGCTGTTACTGTTAGTGCGTGGGGGCAAACCAAAAAAGACACGACATTTAAAATCTCCATTACCGATAAAGGCTGGATACGAGACTACGGTGGCACCAAATTGGGGTATATCGATAAAGACAACATCGTGCGCAACAACAAAGGGCAAAAGCTTTACTTTATTGATGGGAGCGGTAATGTGATTGATGCCAATGGTAAGAAATTGGGTATGGCCAAGAAAAATGGTTCCTATTACAATATCAATGGACAGAACATTCTTAACACGAAAGACCTTGATAAAGAAAAATGTGCCATTTTAGACCCTAAAGGACATAATTTTGGAACCGCTCATATGAACTATAAGTTACATGCCTGTGCTGCACATTGTTATTTCTTAGAACAGCAAAAGAAAAAGGAAGAAGCAAAAAAAGCAAAGGGTTAACACTTTGGTGTTATCAAGATACTTGGGCTGGGTTTTCTAACGGATGCCCAGCTTTTTTTATTAACGCCGGGCTATATCAATATAAACAGCGGGCGTGTTGTTAAACAGAAGCGTACTTTTATAGTAAACCAACCTTAACGAGAAGTTCAATTCCCACGGAAGGCCAGATAACAAAATTGTGATAGACTATAAATCTTGCCTAAAATCTCCTCCCTATAATAATTTTAATGATAGCTCTATCTGCATTTTGCGTAAAACCATAGCCAACGCCACCGTTAAACTCCCAATTAGGGTCAAAATTCAAATCTGTCGCTACAAACAACTGATGATCCTGCTGTTTGAATGTGTCATAATGAAAAAACGGGCCGGTGCTGCCATAATACTCTAAGCCGAGGGCAACAACTTTAGTCACGTCATAACTGCCTTTAACATTAGGCGAAAAGATAAATCCCCTGTTCTCATCCGGCCCTTTAAAGCTTTTCTCCAGGGTTGGGTTAACAGAAACATATAATTTATTCCATTTTTTATCAACTATAGGTCTTATTTCCAGTGTGCTTGTATTTGCCGAGAATGCACTTTTTTGAAAGCCAAATTCGGTTGAAATACTTACACCAACTGGCCAGTTCCAGCTCAGCGGTGCAGCAACTCTTGGCCTGATATGGGAGCCCACATAGGCGGTACGACCGCCATCGCCCATCGAATTAAAAAAATAAAAACCGGTTTCGAACCAGGGGGTCCAGCCATGGGTTATCTCAATCGTTTCATGTTCTACGTGGTTTGTCGGAAGCTCGCCATTAGTGACTGTCTTACTTCCGTTGATCGTGTAATTACTGTGCAGCTCCACCATGGTTTTACCCTTTTCAACTGTTTCAGAACCATAAACCTGGATCTCATAATTGTCCTGTGCTTTAAGTTTCAGGGTAGAAAACGCAAGGATAAGTACGAATAGATATTTCATTGATATTCCGTTTTAAACGTATGCAAATCGCATTCGCCTTAAAACTATCGTGATAATCTGAAGCAAAATTGTAGTTGGTCGCTAAATTTGAATTGTATAACAAAAGTGACAAAACAGGATCATGATAATCCCTGATCAGCAACAGTTTTCTTAAAAGAGAGGATAAACGCGTGCCATCCGGATTCATATTGGTAGCTGATGGTACAGCCATAATGCTGGCAGATATTTTTAACCAACATTAATCCAAGGCCGGTGCCCTGTGATTCCTTACCCTTTTGAAAACGTTCAAAGATCAGATGCTCATCTAACGGATGGCCGGCACCGGTATTCTTAATACACAATTGATCTTCTGTCAATTCGATACTAATAACGCCACCGGGATTATTGTGTCTGATGGCATTACTGAACAGATTATTTAATAAAATATCGATCAGGTATTTGTTGGCTAACACCTGCCTGGGCTGCAGATTGGACTTAAACGAAAGATCTTTGGTTTGCATCAGTTCCTGAAACTGCAGCATTTTTGCGGGCAGCACAACCTCAAGGCTAATTGGCACCTCATCAGTGATCAGTTTATTTTCCAATTTTGCCAGCAATAATAGAGATTGATTAAGCCGGCTTGATTTATTGATCGAGCTGTAGATGTCAGTAATCTGTGCCAATTGTTCAACACTTAAGGTTTCATCCTGGATCAGCGTATCCAACTTCGTGGTCACTACAGCTAAAGGGGTCATCATTTCATGGGAGGCGTTCTCTGTAAATTGCTTCAGGTTCAGGTAATCATAGGTTACCCTTAAAGACATCTCCCGGATGGCTTCGTTAAGTTCAGCAAATTCGTCCACCTTACTTGCCTTTCCTTTAAACTGGTTAACATCTGCAATGTTGAATTGCTTTATCTCCTTTAATGTGAGTTGAAATGGTTTCCAAAGGCTATTGAGAAAATATTTATTGATAATAAAAAGCACCAATAACAAACCTGCCAGCAGGGCAAGGGTAATGATGATGATAATCTCTATAAGGTATTTTTGGCCAGCCCTGGAAATGGTAATAATAACCTTGTAATTGGTATCCTTCAGCTTAACCAGGTCCTCAACTGCACGTCCAGCCTCCTTCCGCTGCTCCTTGGGATTAAAATAGATAGTATCAAAAAAGCGTTTCTGTAACTCCTGCTCATTAGTTCTGATAAACACTGCATGATCTTTGTCAAGGTCATACTGTTGCGGGTTTTGATTACTGCTCCTTACATATTCTTCTGCTTCTGTCAATTGTTGTTGAAGTCCCTCGTTCAACTGTTGCTGGGCAATGTAATTAATAGCAAAATAATAGATGACCGCCCCAATCAATAATACGCTGAGGGTGATGTAAATACTCGTCCTGGTATAATGTGCCGATAATTTCATTAACCAATAAATTTATACCCAAGCCCGTAAATGGAAGTTAAATAGTCTTTGCCGCCCGCGTCCAGTAGTTTCCTGCGAAGATTTTTGATGTGTGTATAAATAAAATCAAAATTATCATGCATATCCATCTCATCACCCCACAGGTGCTCGGCAATGGCATTTTTGGAGATAACCTTACCTTTGTTGGCAATAAAATACAATAACATATCATATTCTTTCCTGGTCAAGACAATAGCGGTTTCATTAACTTCCACCGTCCGGCCCAATACATCGATGGATATCTCATTAAATACCAGCTTATTATTAGTATTTAATGCCTTTCTGCGGTAAACTGCCATCAGGCGAGCCTTGAGTTCTGCTAAATGAAAGGGTTTAGTCAGGTAATCATCGGCACCAACATTTAATCCTTTTAATTTATCATCTAACGAATTTCTGGCAGAAATGATTAACACTGCTTCATTTTTCTGATTGGTTCGCAAGTACTCCAGAACACCAAAACCGTCTCCGTCAGGCAGCCCGATATCCAACAGAACGCAATCATAGTCATAGTCTGATAGTTTCTGTAGTGCAGGATTCAACGCGCTACAGCTTTCGCAGATATTGCCATCTACATTCAAATAGTTGGTGATGTTCTCACGTAAACCTTGCTCGTCTTCTATTACCAGTATTTTCAAAGTTGCTTTTTATTCAAATATAACCACCGAAATTGAAGACAACCTGAAGTATATGCGACCTGTTATTTTATGAATCGGGTAACAATAGCGCAACTACAGATTTGCTTCATATTTATTTGGTAATTTACAAACAATTCAGCCGCTATTTGCGATAAATAGGGTGCTCAAAAAAGAAAGCCCGATATTTTATATTAAAAAAACACAATCACGATCATCCGCTTAAATCTGATTAACATTAAAACATACTTAAGCCAAGCCTGTACTAATTAGAACCAATATGGCAACAATAGAACCTGTCCGTAAAGACGTCCAGCATCACGGACATACAAAAAAATATTCAACTTCACTGCGCGTATGGCACTGGGCCAATACCATCGTTATCAGCGGTTCATTAATCACAGTATTAATCAATGCAACCATTACGGATGACCGCGTTGTATCAACACTGATTAAAGATGAGTTAAAGAACGCCGGCACCACGGTAAGTAACAAGCAGGCTGGTTCTGTTGCACATGCACTTAGCGATAGCGTCTGGAGCATACACACCTATTTTGGGTATGTATTGGTTGGTTTATTTTTATTTCGCTTAGTTTTTGAGTTTTTCCAGTTGGCAGATCAAAAATTCATTCGTAAAATGAAAAGCGTTTACCGGCAATTCCAATCTACAAAAAAGGAAAGGGAGTTGGCAAAACATGAACTTACGGTAAAAGCTATTTATGCTGCATTTTATATTTTGCTCGTGGTTATGGCTGTAACCGGTTTATTTTTGGCATTTGAAGACTTGTTGGCACCTTTCAAATCTATCAGGCACAGCGTTAAAGAAGTTCATGGCTTTTGTATGTACCTGATCATTGTTTTTATCATTGTTCACCTGGCTGGTGTTTTTTTAGCCGAACGCAAGGATAATAAAGGGATCGTCTCTGATATGATCAATGGGGGTAAAGTGTAGTTTAAACGAAGCTAATATTTTGTAACCTTTCTTTATTAAAACTCTTTATCACCTGTTTCGCTGGTGGGTAATTTTAATTTACTGGTAAACCTGTTTAAACTAAAACTAAGGTTGAGCAGGAGTATATCTGTTTCAGAGATGTAATTTGTTGTAGTGTAAAAATTAGGCCCGGCAGTAGTAATACGCTGTTTGTTTGCGCCTAACACCCCCATATTCATGTTTTGCCATAGCAGCGATGCAGACAGACGCCCTTTCATGAATGTTTTTTTCACAGAGGTATTCGGTACAAAAAACCGTCCATCTTCTCCCTGGGCTGTTGGCCTTTTAGAAAGATAGTTCACGTTAGCTTGCAAACTAAGCGTTTTGCTGAGTTGAAAGCTGGTATTACCATTAACCGAATAGGCCCACTTTGTATTGGAGATGACAAAAGGCTCATTTAAAATGGCAATGTTACCAAGTATTTTATAATTATACAGGTTGCCGCCAAGATAAATGCCCCACCATTTAAAGGGCGATAAATTCATTCCCGCCTCCAGTCCGAATAACCTGGCGCTTCCGGCATTGGTATACACCCGGTTCAGGATGGTATCGGCATACACACTGTTGAGCCGTTGTATGGGGTTTTTAATATGCTGGTAATATAGTGTGGTAAAAAAGGAGCCTTTGGTAAAACTCCGGTTCATACCCAACTCGGCCAGGTCAATAAATTCCGGCAGCAAGTCGGGGTCGCCCTGTTCCAGTGTTTCTGAATGTTCGCGCTCGGGTATAGGGTTTAATTCTAAATTGCTGTTACGCTGTACCCGCCTGCTGTATCCCGCCTTGAGGTTCCAACCCTCGTTGATGTGATACAGCAAGCTGGCGGAAGGAAATAGATTGGACAGATTCAGGATATGAGGATTGAGGTCATATGACAAGTTAACCGTGCGTGCTGCATATTCATAGCGCAAGCCCCCAACGTATTCCAGCTTTTGTACTTTGCCTGTATATTGACTATAAAATGAATTGATATCATTTTTAGCGTGGGTACTGCCGCTAAACCTGTCCAGATCGGGTTGCGAGGTAGCCGGTGTTACAAAATAATCAAAAATACCATCCTGGGTATCATGCCTGAACTGGTAACCGCTTTCCAGTTTCCCCATGCCAAGGGTTACACTATAATCAAGTTTTAACCGGTAAGCATTGATGGGTCTTTTGTAAGGGTTATTTACATATTGTATAGTGTCGGTTGTATTTGGGTATTTTAAATTTCGATTTTGAGTAGCCCCGTACAAGTTATCGTGCTCATACAGCAAACTGGCTATCAGGGTTGATTTATTGGTGAAGGTGTGTGCATAATCAATATTCCCCAGATTAAAAGCGCCTTCTTTGGTTTGTAGGTTTGAGTTATAATAGGTTGTACTTTTGATAGGTGTATTGTTGCTTAGGTTTGAAGTGGTGTTGCTGTACAGCAGATCGGCCAGGCGCGCCTGGTATCTTTTGCCGCTGTACAATCCCACCGAAATCACATTGTTTGGGTCGGCAGCATAACTTACGGATGCCCTTCCGGCATAATTATACCGGTCGAAACTTCTTTCTCCGTTAGATGGGAACCGGGTGATGGTATTGTTGGTGAAATTTTTTGTATAAACGTCACCTTCCCGATAGCCTGCATTATCATTCCGGGTATAATTACCCCCCACCGAAATATCCCACTTATTTTTCCTATAATTAATGGTGGCATCGCCTCCAAAGCGTTTCGGCTTCTCCAGGTTGCCATAGTCGGTTGTACTGGGCAGCCCGCCCTGTGCATTGGCTGTAAGTGTAAGGCCATCAGCCGTACCCTTTTTAGTAACTATATTGATGATGCCGCCCCGGCCATCCGGATCATATTTAGCTGATGGCGCCGTTATCAGTTCTATATTATCTATCACATTGGCCGGTAACTGTGTTAGCACGGTTTGTGCATCGGCCAAAACAGGTTTACCGTTGATGAGAACCATGAAGCCTGCTGAACCACGTACACTAATGTCGCCCTCGGCATTGACAGCAACAGATGGCAAATTTTTTAATACGTCAATAGCTGAGCCACCTTTGGCAGACTCAAACTGCCCGGCTTTATAGCTTTGTTTATCAATTTTGTTTAATGCTGTTATTTTCTGGCCAGAAACAGCAACCTCATTCAGCATTTTACCCGAAGGATTGATCTGAATATCGCCTAAGTTCAGTTGCTGGCTGTATGATACATTGATATCTTTCAGATATTTAGTTTCATAGCCTATAAATACAACTTTGAGGCGATAGCTGCCTTGTGGTATTTTGGCAAACTCAAATTCGCCATTGGCCCTGGTTACCTGGCCAGCAACCAGTGTGGAATCTGTTGTTTTGAACAGGGCAACACTCGCATATTCAACCGGCAATTTGCTTTTGGCATCCGTTACATTACCTTTCAAAATCGCGCGCTGTGCAAATGAATGGGTATAAGAAAAAAACAAGATGAAACAACCGAGTAGTAAACGTACTTTCATGACAGCATACAGATAGCACCTGTAAAAGTAGAGTTTACCGCATGTTGATCACGGTATAATACCTATCATTTGCGGTATAATTAAACTGTTTTGCCTGCCGATGCCAAGGCAAGCTCCCGGTACCGACCCGGTGTTAAATTGGTATTGAGCCTGAAAAATTTAACAAAGTGTGAAGTATCAGAAAAATTGAGAACGGCGGCAATTTCTTTGATAGACAATGGAGTATTGGATAACAACGTTTTGGACTCTAAGAGGATGCGCTCATTTAACAACATGGAAGGGGTTTTACCTGAAGCGTTCTTACAGATCATATTTAACCGGGATGTTGGCACGTTTAACAGATCGGCATAATCCTGTATCTTTTTTATCTGTTGGTAGTTTTCATTAACCAGGCTTTTAAATTGGTAATAAACGGCATTAAACGCTGCATCTTTTTGGGGTAAGGCATTTTCCCTCTCTGCAATCTTTAACAGAATCAGTTGTAAATAAACCTTAAGTATAGTGAGTGATGTGCCGGATTGATAGTCCTGGTGAAATCTTTTTACCAACTCTAAAAGCGTATCACTATTTGCAGGAATTAAGTGCGAAGGCAAATGATAAACAATCTCCAAGCCCTCCCTGTTCAGCAGCTCCTCTCTGAACAGGATAACAAAGCCTTTGGGTATCCTGGAAAAATCCCAGCAGTGCGTTTGGCCAGGCTTTAAAAAATAAACAGCTGGGGGCAACACCTCGAATGTGCTGTCATCAATGGTATGAAATCCCGAACCCTGACTTAATATGATCAGCTCGAAGTAACCAACATGTTTATGCGGCACAGTGGGCTTGATCACTTCCTTAAACGGGCTGATTTTTAGAACCTGATTTGATGCAATTTTTGTTTTAACAGGAATGGCATTCATATTTACACTAAGTTAGCAGGCTTTATTTTCCGGTAATTAGCTTAGCCATCACGAAAGCAGCCCCAGCGGCAAGTGCGCCAATTACAACTACTTTGCATGCCCCGGTTAATGCCGGTTGGCCCGTCATCTTACTTTTAAAGTAACCAAAGATAAATAAGCAAATTAATGTAAGTCCACAAGAATAAAAAAGAGCTTCCTGAGCGTGGCTAATAAGAATGTATGGCGTCAGGGGGATAATGCCTCCAACGATGTAGGATATGCCAATAGTAACGGCACTTTTTTTCGCCCGGTTAGCATTAGGTTCTTCCAATCCCAATTCATAGCGCATCATAAACTCCACCCATTGTTTTTTGTCTTTTGTCATTTCATCAGCAATTTGATGCTGCAAAGTTTCCGAAAGACCAAAGCCTGCAAATACTTCTCTCACTTCTGCCTTTTCCTGTTCAGGCAGGCGCTCTACTTCTTCATATTCCCGCTTTAGTTCAGACTGGTAATGATCTACCTCTGTTCGCCCGGCAAGGTAACCACCCAAGCCCATGGCTATAGAACCCGCAACGATCTCCGCGATACCCGCGGTGACCACGAGCCCCGAAGAACTGATGGCCCCACTTAAACCTGCCGCTAAAGCAAAAGGGACTGTTAACCCATCAGACATACCTATCACGATATCTCTGATGGTTTCTGAACTGGTTACATGGTGTTCGTGATGCATTTACACTTGTTTTATTAACGGGTATATTATTTGAACTTCATGGCCAGCGTTACAATATTTGAATTCAATCCGGTAGAGCGCATGTAGTGGCCTGCCCTAATCTCCAGCGAATTGAAATGCTGCCAACCAAACACACCTGTAGGCGGAGACAACCTTATATTGGCCCCAACAAAATTGCTATGTAATGTAGACAGGTCATAATCGCTGGTGTAATATGTATCTGTAGGATTATGCTGCCCATAAGGCGCAAAATAGCGTGTACCCTGCTGGTTATTATACCGGTAATAAGGGCTTACTGATACAAATGAAGTTAGCTTAATAGGTATTTCCAATTCTGCAGTATGGGCCCGGATACCCCAACTATCCATATAGTAACGGTAAAACGTCCGGATCACAAAATGATCATCCAGGAAATAGTTAAATCGTACGGCTATGGGGAGTTTATATCGACTACCGGGAAGGCTTTCTACCCGTTCAGAGCCATCAGTAAAATAATCACGCTGGTATTTGGTGGCCAGCAAACCATGCTGATAAGATGGCTCGATGATCAGTAAAGCCTGAAGCCGGGGCGTTAGCACCTGTGAAACAGAAAAAGAGGTACTGAATGAATTACGCGGACTATGGTCAACGGCGCCTCGCCCATCGCGGTCAGATCCTGAACCATATCCTGGCGGTCGCAGTTCAACCGGTAAAATTACTTTCCAGGTATCAAGAAAAACCTGTCCCTTAAAATCAAACTGGGTATTTTTATCCTTAGATACCCGGGTAAGATTTATACCCCCACCAAAAGACTGATAATCAAACTCATGCGAATAAGATCCGGTTAATCCGAAAGCGTTGCCGGTTTTGTCGTTTGAAATGGTCCAGTTCAATGATGGGTATACTCGGGTATCCTGCCTTGAGGCGGAGGAAATACTGTTCGGGTCTATCTTATCTGATGATGCAGAGGTGTAGTGATCTACCCCCAGTTCGAAAGTAAAAGTATGTTTTTTGCCACTTACGCCATATTTTGAAAGCTGCAAATCAAATGTATTGGCAAAATCAGTTAAGTTTTCGGTGCCGATGCCTCCGGTTACCGCAGAGTTGTTACCATTTTGGTGGTAATAAGCCGAAATGATATTGATCTCTTCAATTTTAAGCTTCCGTGCTTCATAATTGCTACTATCCTTAACCGGTAAAGTTTTAGTTTGCGCGTGCGAAGCAACAATCCCTAAATATAGGGCAGCCACACATAAATATATTTTTCTCATATCAAGCCGCGTTTTTAGTTACATCCGCAGCCACCGCCGCTTTTACCACCATTGGCTCCCGAGCCACCTTCTCTGTATAATTGAAAACTTTGTTCAAACTTCTGCGATTTACGGGCAGACAACTCCATTTCGGCATCATTCAGGCGGTTTTTTTGATAAGCTTTTACAGACATACATGACGATAAGCCGAAGACTGGTAAACTGGCTATGAGTATTAATTTATTCAGGGGTATTTTTTTCATCTGCTAATTTTTAATGTTAATATTTTTGGAGGTATAGAGTTGATTATCGTCATCAATGATTACACAAGCAAGCTGTTGCAATTGGTTTACCAGGTTAAGTCCTACATGAACCCCCATAACTGTGACGGGTGTGGCCATTGCATCGGCAAACTCCGCGCTGGGGCAAATAATGCTTACACTCTTAATTCCGCTTACCGGAAAGCCGGTTTTTGGGTCGATAGTGTGCGAATATTTTTTACCATTGATGATGACAAACTTTTCATAGTTACCGGACGTAGCAATAGCCATATTGCTGATATTGAGTGTAGAGAATGGCGTCATTCGCTTATCAGGATCGGCAATAGCAATCGTCCAGGGGTTGCCGTTGGGTTGCATTCCCCAGGTAATCAAGTCGCCAGCTGCGTTTACTATCCCGCTACTTACTCCATTTTGCTGTAGCACAGCTTTAGCGCGATCGGCCGCATAACCCTTTCCTATTCCTCCAAAACCAATGCGCATACCTTTTTCTTTGAGCATAACTGTGGTATTTTCAGCATCCATGATTACATTTCTGTAATTAATAAGGCGGACCGTCTCCCGGGCTGTTTCTGCAGCCGGCAAGCTTTTCATGTTCACATCAAAATTCCAAAGGCTTTTATCAATAGAACCATAAGTAATATCAAACGCTCCCTGGGTAAGCTCAGATATTTTCAATGAGCGCTCTATCAGCTGGTATACTTCAAGATCAACCTTTACCGGCCGGATACCCGCAGCTGCATTGATCTGGTTAGTTTGGCTATCATCGCTGAAGGTGGTCAACAGTTTTTCAATCCGGCTAATCTCGGCAACAGCCATATCAATACAACTATCTGCCCAATCCTGGTTATCGCCTACCACGCTAATCTCAAACCGGTTCCCCATCAACTTCAGTACCCGCTTGTAAGCGGTTGTTGCTTTTTTAATGGATTCAATGGCCGGCATTTGCAGAAGATTGGATTTGGCTAATAAACTGGTCGGCAGTTTCATCGGGATATCCATCCCATTCTTTTAATACTTTACCATGCTCATCAATCAGCAGCGTAAATGGAAACTTGCCGTCGGGATTATATTTGTCGGCCAGCGCTTCGTTCAGTTTTACCTGTTCTTTGCTCAATTGATTTTTCTTTTGCCGCGGAAAATCGGCACGAACCAACACCAGGCGATCTGTAGCAAAATCATTGAATTTTTCCGATTCCAGAATTTCCTTCCTCAAACGAATGCATGGGCCACACCAATCTGATCCGGAGAAATTAACCAGGATAAGTTTATGTGCTGCTGCTGCCTCAGTTTGTGCTTTATTGAAATCACCCAGCCATGTGGCGGTACTGGTTGTAAACAAGAAAAGAAAAATTGTTAATAGTTTCATTTTTACCAATTTTTAAGAGAACACCCTCAGCGATGTTCCGGTTAATGTAGTTTGATATACCGTTAGACTACGGTTTGCCGGCGAATTTTTAACAACACCCTTTTCTGTAAAAGCCGAACCATGGTTATTACAGTAAAACTGCTGGCTGCTGCCCTGATAAATCAGGGGATAACTCTCGTGAGTACAGGATTGCTGAACAGCGATATACGTACCGGCGGATGTTTTGGCAACAATAACTCCGTTAGATGCCAGGTAACCACCGTTAGTAAGCAGTGCTGAGTTAGCTGATGTACTAAGATCAAGTGTAAAGTCTACGCCGGAAGGGCCAGTAACGCCAGATGCGGAGCCGTCCGATTTTTTGGAACAACCTACGCAGTTGATAAGGGCGAATGACGCGGCAGTAATACCAATAGCTGAAAGAAATTCTTTTCTGTCCATAAATTTAAAATCAGGTTACATCAATAAGTTTCTATTAAATTTAAAAAGCCTTTAAACATTATAAACGATGTGCCGGCAGAGAGGGCTTTTGTATCGACAAACACCAGAACATAACCGCCCGGGACCTTCTATTTTCACAATACTATCCTAACATTCTGTAGTTGGCATGAAATTGAGGGCATTTAACAGATTTTAACAAAAACCTGATATAACCTCCTTTAAGTCATTCTGCCTCAACTTCAGATTTGCTTCAAATTTCAACGCTATTTTAACGGGATTAAATAAACTACGGTAGCTATTATTGATTGCGATACAAGTATGAATATCCCATTTCCTTTTAGAACCTCTAAATCACGCCCTACCAAACCGCAGGAACAACAACGGATAATTAACGAGCAGATCATCGATTATATGACCACATTACCGGGAGAGAAAAACGCGGAAAGCCTTTGGCTTGCAATGTGCGATCAAGGATATAAGATGAGCATCAGTTCATTTAACACCCGGTTAAAAAAATTGGTAGAAGCCGGCTTTATTGAAAAAATATCTCTGGGTTATAATAAGCACTCCTACAAAATTGCCGATCAGCATTAGTTTGTTTTATCATACTTTAGATAACATAGTTGCACATCTGTATTTCCACACTACCCTGCTTTTTGAGCATCTGTTTTTAGTGTAAACCCTGCTTTGGCATACAATTTTGCAATTTAATAAGCATAAGTAGCCCCCCCCCATTACCTGTTATCAGGAATCTTCAAAAAGCCACCTTAATGGTTTTGTTACACGTTTGGGTTTTAATCCATACTGCTTGATGCTTTTTTCACGGATCAGGTTTACAGCCTCCTCAATATCGTCGGTCACCAGGTAAAGCCTTGTATCCGGCTCGCTTATGGTCGCGTCCTTTTTCATGATAGCAATGTGGTCGAGCAATTCCTGATGATATTCCCTTCCAAATATGATGACCGGGAAATTATGGATCTTATGGGTCTGTATCAGGGTAAGGGCCTCAAAGAATTCATCCAGGGTACCATATCCTCCGGGCATTACCACAAAAGCAAAAGAATACTTCACAAGCAATACCTTGCGCACGAAAAAATGCTTCAGATACACCCATTTATCCAGATAGGCATTTGGTAACTGTTCTGCAGCCAGCTGTATATTGCAGCCTACAGACCGCCCACCTACATCTTTTGCCCCTCTGTTGGCTGCCTCCATTAAACCCGGACCACCGCCAGTTAAAATGGTAAAACCCAGGCTGGCAAATGCTGCGCCAGCACGTCGGGTCATTTCATAATAAGGATGATCCTCTTTGAACCTTGCAGAGCCAAATATGGTGATGCACGGACCAATAAAATGCAATGCCCGCAAACCATGAATCAGGTCAATCATGGTTTGCACAGTAAACTTCAATTCCTGCAAGCGTGAATGCGGTCCTTCCAGGAAACGGATCTCGGTTTGATTCATTTGGTTAAAAATTTAAAGCGACCCTTTTTCAAAAGATGATACGCTCCCCTGTAAAAAAAGTATTTAGCAAGTTCAGCGCTAAACATATAGCATACAATGATTAATAACATCCAGCAGTAAAATGCGAAGGATAACTGAACAAATCCAAACCAGGTAGCTAACGACGTTAAAGGCAAGGTCAAGACCACTATAAGGACAATTATCGTTGCTGTAAAAAGATACTTACCGGGCAGGCTTTTAAAAAATGGCAGGCGTGTGCGCACAATCAGTACAATTAAGATCGCTGAAATAACGGATTCGGTAAACCAGCCGGTTTGGAATACTTTTTCATTGGCATGGATGACGAATAATAAGACCCCGAACGTCAGGTAGTCGTAAACCGAGCTTAGCAGGCCAAAGGTGATCATAAAACGCCTGATAAACCGCATATCCCAGCGTTGCGGCGTCTGGATGTTGATGTCGTCAACACGGTCCGTCGCGATCGCCATTTCTGGAAAATCCGTTAATAGGTTCGTGAGCAGTACCTGCTTTGGCAACAGCGGCAAAAAAGGCAAAAACAAGGATGCGCCCGCCATACTGAACATATTGCCAAAATTAGCACTGGTGGCCATAAAAATATATTTCATGGTATTGGCAAACGTTTTGCGCCCTTCCAGGATCCCCTCCAGCAACACATTCAGGTCCCTGCTCAGTAATACGATGTCAGCGGCCTCTTTGGCTACATCCACCGCTGTATTCACAGAGATCCCAACATCTGCCGCATGTAAGGCCGGGGCGTCATTGATGCCATCCCCCATAAAACCAACCACATGCCCTACCTTTTTCAAAACCATAATGATTCTTTCTTTCTGGTTAGGCTCCACTTCCGCAAATATATCTGTCAGGGGCGCCTGATGGCTCAGTGCAGCATTGCTCATTTTTTGTATAGCGGATCCAGTGAGCAACTTAGGGTGCCCTATACCTATCCGTAGCGCCAGGCTTTTAGCAACCAGGGCATTGTCCCCGGTAATTATTTTCAAACTGACCCCAAGTGTATTCAGTTTTTTAATTGTTTCATAAATCCCCTCCTTGGGTGGATCAAATAAGGTTATAAAGCCTAAAAAAATCATCCCACGCTCATCATCTTTTGTTATGATAAGTTTACCGTCAATAGGTTTATAAGCCACACCCAACGTCCGGAGGCCAGCTTCACTTAACCGGGTATATTGTTCATGAAGCACCGTTTCCATTTCCCGGATATCCGCCCGTTTTCCCTCGCTTGTTTCCACCTGGTCACATAACGCCAGGATACCTTGCAGTGAGCCTTTCGTTATTGCCATATTACAGGTGTCATTTTTAACTTGAATAGTCAGTCTTTTTCTGATGAAATCATACGGAATTTCCGTCAGGAGATGATAGTCGCTTAGCGTTTCCACGTGCGTATTACATATTGCCTCATCAATGGGATTATGAAAGCCTTGCTGCATTTTAGCATTAAGCCATGCATATTGCAACACCTTATCGCTATGCCTGCCATTACAATCAAGACTCTCTGCAAGGGTTACCTTTCCTTCCGTAATTGTCCCGGTTTTATCCGTGCATAAGATGCTCATGCTGCCAAAGTTCTCTATAGAAGACAGGCGTTTAACGATCACCTGCTGCTGGGCCATCCTTCTTGCCCCTGCAGCTAAGTTCACACTTATAATGGCTGGCAACAATTGCGGCGTAAGCCCTACAGCCAATGCCAGGGAAAATAAAAAGGAATCCAATACAGGTTTATGAAGCAGTACGTTTGCGGCGAATATGATAATAACAAGCAGTAAGGTTATCTCCATTAACATGTAGCCGAATTTTCTTATCCCTTTTTCAAAATCAGTTTCGGGTGTCCTGCTCATTAATTCTGCGGATATTTTTCCAAATTCTGTCCCGGCTCCTGTTTGGATGACCAATGCTTTGGCCCTGCCGCTGATTACATGTGATCCCATAAACAAGGTATTACTCCGTTTGGCCATGGGAGCATTGGCAGCAACAGCGCCGCAACGCTTTTCAACCGGAAAGGTCTCACCGGTAAATGCCGCTTCATCCACAAACAAGTCCTGCGATTCCATCAGTAAACTATCTCCGGGAATAAAGTCTCCCGCGGTTAAGCTAACTACATCCCCAGGGACAACTTCTTCCACAGGAATGGCTTTAAATTGACCATCCCGCAGCACATCACAGTGCAGCTGTACCAATTTTAACAGTTCCTTAACAGCGTCCGCGGCTCCTTTTTCCTGCCAGAAGCCTAAAAACCCACTGATTAGAACAATGGCGAGGATAATTGCAGTATCCGCCACATCACCCAAGCCAGCAGAAAGCAAAGCGGCTGCAATTAGTAACAGCGTAACCGGGCTTTTAAACTGTGCCAGAAATAAAAGAAAAAAAGATATTTTTGGATTGTTCCTGATTGTGTTGGGCCCATAATTCCGCCTTCGGATGGCAGCTTCCCGATCTGATAAGCCCTTAGGATCAGCAGATAGCTGCTGATAAGCCGTTTCTGTATCAAACTCCCAAAATTTCATTTCAGTATCGCCCATTACTTCCATAGTTTAATTTAATCAGCATGGAAAAATGAGCAATGGCACAGAGATATGAACGGGCAGGGAATGTCCTAAATATTCACCGATAATTTCCTCAAAATGAAAGCGGTGATTGACCACAACCAGCAAATCGTTATGCATACCGTTGATCATCACGTCAACCGCTTTGATCAGATCGCGTTCCTGTATATTGTTAAAAAACAGCCGGTCATAATCAAAACGAGAAACTATTTCTTCTGAAAATATACTTTGTGCATATGACTCAATAATATGTGGCAATCCCTTGGCAGATAAATGGGCAATGGTTAAGCTGGCGTAAAATGGCTTAGCCAGCTCAACCAGGTATTTAACAATAGCTATACGGCAATAGCGGAGGTCCGCTATATAAACCAGGCGTTCCAGATCTTTCAGCGGCCAATCCTCCGGGATCAACATGAGCGGGCTAAGCACGCGGTTCAATACGCAATAGGCATCCAGTTTCCCTTCCGCATCGTTCTTTTTTACTTTAGAAGGCAAGCCCTTGATGATCATATATACCTGATCTTTATTGACCATCTCTGCAAAGCGGGGAATATTGAAATCAGTAATCCTCATTTCTTCAATAACGGGATTATTGTTACGCTCAGAATAATTTGGTACATCTGTTTCATCCCATACTTTATTTACAAACTGTTCATGCTCATCAGCTGCGAGATGTGTTCCAGCCCGCACTTTTTCGCGTTTCTGCTTCCGTACTTTTGAAGTATGACAAATCACTATTTTTGCCTGGATCTTCCTGGCGATCATCTTGGCGAAAGCGGCTGCATGAAGGTCTGCCGGCGAGTTGTCATGGAGAACGATAATAGTTTTCATAATGTATCCGGTTGAATATTCCTCCTGTTGTAAATTTTGCAATAATGCCCCGGCAATTAAATGATAAACATCACATCAGGAATTGTTTAACATCAGACCCTGAATCGAAGTGGCACGCATCATTATGATGATGCGTACCACTTATTGGTAAATTGGCGGGTATGCAAAAACGATCAATCTTCTACTACCGTTTCAGTCCTGGTCCATTTCCAGTTCTTAATTTCGGGCATATCATCCAGATGAGCACAGATATAGTTGTGATGCTCCTTTAATCTGGATTCACACCAGTTGATAAAACCATCTGCTTGCTGATGCATCCGCGGTACTCTTTTTACTGCTTCCATCGCTAAATGATAGCGGCTCATCTGGTTCAATACCACCATATCAAAGGGCGTAGTTGTAGTTCCTTCCTCCATAAAGCCACGCACATGAAAACGGGCAGGATCAGGGCGGCCATGCACCAGATCATGAATAATGCGTACGTAGCCATGAAATGCGAAAATTACGGGAGCTGTATTTGTAAACAGTTCACTAAACAATTCATCACTCATCCCATGGGGGTGATAAGCCTGCGGAGAGAGGGCCATCAGATCCACCACATTAACTAACCTAACCACCAGATCGGGAAAGTGATCCATTAATAATTTCGCTGCAGCAACAGATTCCAGTGTGGGTACGTCACCGGCACAGCCTAATACCACATCAGGCATTTGCCCATGGCTATTACCCGCCCATTTCCAATCCGAAGCTCCTTTGGCACAATGCTCAATAGCTTCTTTCATAGACAACCACTGCAATTCCGGCTGCTTTCCTGCCACCACCACATTTACATAATCTTTACTGCGCAGGCAATGGTCCATAACCGATAAAAGGGTATTGGCATCAGGCGGCAAATAAATCCTGACTACCGAGCTTTTTTTGTTCACCACCGTATCTATAAAACCCGGCCCCTGATGACTGTAGCCATTATTATCCTGTCGCCAGGTATGTGAAGTCAGTAAATAGTTCAACGATGCTACAGGCTTGCGCCAAGGCAGTTCACGCGATGTTTTGATCCATTTGGCATATTGGCTCACCATAGAATCTACAATGGTGACAAAAGCCTCATAACATGGAAACAAGCCATGTCTCCCGGTGAGTAAATAACCTTCCAGCCATCCTTCACACAAATGTTCGCTTAATACTTCCATCACCCGCCCATCGTTGGCCAGCTTGTCATCTTTTGGCAAAATCTGTTCCATAGAACACCTGTTGGTTACTTCAAAAAAGGCTTCCAGGCGGTTCGAGGTCGTTTCGTCCGGGCAAAAAAGCCTGAAGTTTTTAGCATCTTTATTAAGGGTAAAAACATCGCGGAGATATTTGCCAAAATTGCGGGTGCTTTCCGCTTCTGTTTCACCAGGACCTGTTATCTTTAATTCGTATGAGCTGAAATCAGGTAATATAAGTTCCTTTAGCAACACCCCCCCGTTAGCATCAGGCAATGCACTCATCCGTTTATCCCCTTGCGGCGCCAGGGCCGCCAGTTCGGGTATCAGTTTTCCAGCGTCATCAAACAATTCTTCTGGCCGGTAGCTGTGCATCCAGGATTCAAGTAATATCAGTTTATCCGGATCTTCTTTTACCCCGGTAAGCGGCACTTGATGCGCCCGGAAGGTGCCCTCAATTGGAACCCCTTTCCATTCTTTGGGTCCGCTCCAGCCTTTTGGCGTCCGTAAAATAATCATCGGCCACCGGATAGGTGTTGTAATACCGCCCGTCCTGGCTTTTTCCTGTATCAACCTGATCCTCCGGTAGGCCTCGTCCAATATCCCTGCCATTTGCTGATGAACCATCGCAGGTATATCCCCCTCCACAAAAAACACATCATAGCCATAACCAGAGAATAGCTGGGTCAATTGCACATCGGTCATCCGGGCAAGTATTGTAGGACCGGATATTTTATATCCGTTTAGGTGCAGTATCGGCAATACGGCGCCATCACGTACGGGGTTTAGGAATGCGATCGATTTCCAGCTACCTTCCAGCGGAGCTGTTTCCGCTTCCCCATCTCCAACAACGCAGGCGGCCAGCAGGTCGGGGTTATCAAATACCGCTCCAAATGCGTGACTCAATGCATATCCCAATTCACCGCCCTCATGCACCGATCCGGGCACATGAGCTCCTACATGGCTGGGCACACCTCCCGGTGTCGAAAACTGGCGGAACAACTGCCGCATACCTTGCGCGTTTTGTCCAACCTCCGGATAAATTTCTGAATAGGTGCCCTCTAAGTAAGTGTTGGCTACAATGGCGGGAGCACCGTGCCCCGGTCCACAAACATAAAGCACATTTGCGCCCGTATTTTTGATCAGCCTGTTCAAATGAACATAGATCAGGTTTAAGCCCGGAGAAGTACCCCAGTGGCCAAGCAAGCGTGGCTTAATATCACCTGGCTTTAAAGGCTCCTTCAGTAAGGGGTTTTCCTGTAAATATATCTGCCCTGCTGCCAGGTAGTTTGCTGCCCGCCAGTAGGCATTAATATCAGTCAGTTCTTTTTGAGATAATGTATTCATAATTGCTTTTTTGATTACTGAGCCATTAAGGTTGAACTATATATTTGCGACCATTTAGTTTTTTACTTGTGGAATAATCCCCCTGCCATTTTACACGGTTGTCCGGCGGGAGCCACGGCACTGAACCTGACATTCAAAAGCCGCAATAATCGTTAGCGATAGCATTGTAGACTGCTTTGCTAAAGCCCACTGTAAACTAAGACGAAGCTACAATCAACCTTTCATCGGATAAATGATCGTTGTTATTTATAGAGATGACAATTGTCACCTTTAGCGTGGAGTTGTATAAAACAAATGGACATAAGCACTCCCAAAACAGCGAAGAGACGTAACCATACCCCGAAAAAGCGAGTTTTGGCAACTTCTGCAAAATGACTGCCGTATTTTGCTGCCTGATCTTTCCGGTATGGCATCATCCATTTGGGTGACCGTGATCATTCTTTAACCCCGATTTACGCAGGACTTTTGTTTAATAAAATCCTACCATTATGAAGCTATTGACACAAAAAACAGCCCTGGTGACCGGAGCCGGATCAGGGATCGGGAAAGCCATCGCGGAAACTTTTGCCGAACAAGGCGCCAAAGTTGTACTGACCGATATCCACCACCAAAATATCGAAGCCGTTGCGGCGGGGATCAACGCGAAAGGAGGAACAGCATTGTGCATTGCTGCGGATATCGCCCGCAAAGAGGACGTACAACTGGTTATAAAATTTGTGCTGGATAGCTACCAAACGCTCGACATCCTGGTCAATAATGCCGGCGTTATGGATAATTTCACCCCGGTGGCCGAGGTTAGTGATGAATTATGGGACAAAGTGCTGGGCACCAATCTAAATGGTCCTTTTTTCACCTGCAGGGAGGCCGTTCAACTTTTCCTGAAGAAACAAGGAGGAACGATCATCAATATCGCCTCAATTGGCGGCCTGTACGGCGGCCGGGCAGGCGCCGCTTACACAGCCTCCAAGCACGCCCTGGTCGGCCTCACCAAAAATATCGGCTACCAATATGCCACAAAAAACATTCGCTGCAATGCGATAGCGCCCGGTGGCGTAAATACCAACATTATTCAAGGCATGGAACCCCACCCCTTCGGTTTTGAAAGAATGAACGCTGGAACCGGTAATGCCCCGCCGGCTGCAAATCCGGAGCAGATTGCAGAACTGGCTTTATTTCTGGCTTCAGAAAAATCAACTTTCATTAATGGGGCGGTGCTGACAGCTGATGGTGGTTGGACGGCCTACTAATCTGATATGGGCAAAACAATATATATGGCCGCTACTGAAGCGCACAGCGGAAAATCAGTTGTGGCCATCGGGCTAATGCACACTCTTTTGGGCAGTGCTCAAAAGGTGGCTTTTTTTAAGCCCATCAGCAGCCAATGTCAGGAAGTTCCGTTATGAAAAGGTATTCAGCCGCTCATAACGAAACTTCGATAAAATGTACTTAAAAATCTTTACATCCATTTCGCCGCCATGGAGTTAAATTCATGACGCAGGTCGTTAAATATTTTTTCCTCATTGAGGTAACGCTCATGAATCAGGGAATGTTCGTTAGCAACGGCTTCTGAAACCATGGTACCTGTAAGCAGCAGCTCGGCCTCGATGTCCTGGTCATTGACATGGATGTCATGCTTCAATTCATCCAGGTAATTCCCGTGGATCAGAAACTGGTTCTGGAAATGCTCTACTTCTTCCTGTACTTCGCGCGTAGTGTTGTCGGCCGCGATCTCTTGCAGTCTTTCCTGCAGGATGCCCAACTCCTGTTTATAAAACGCAGTGCCTCTCAAACCATCATTGTTCAGGTTTTTGATGTGTTTAATATTAACATGATTTTTCATATGACAAGATTACGGCGGACTTCCAAAAACCAGAATGACCGGCAGCAGCCCGGAAAGTGACACTTATCATTATACTTATTTGATCAGGGATTTCCGGGTCCGAATCCTTGACGGAAAAAACAATTGACAAAAACTGGCCAGGCCGGTTAGCAGGAGACCAGCAGCGATCACAAGTAACAGCATAGCCAGCAGGCCGGAAATAACGCTAAAAAAATATAAAGCCAAAATGGCGGCAGCCACCAAAACGCACGCTACTTTGTAGAGTATACCGATATTCTTTTTCATATCTGTATAGATTAATTTTTTAATTAAACGAGCCGGCAATTGGATTGATCCGTTCGCTGATAAAGACAAAGTTCGGTAAGGCCCCACACGTTTTTCGTGACCCGCAACTGGGTTACGCATGATACTGCTCATTTTTCCGGCTATCAGCGCGTTGCCTGTTTTTCTTTGGGATCCGGATGACACAATTTCAAGGATGAATAACTTATGTCATGGAGCATCCTGTTGCATCAAGGCCACTACCGGTTAATGACCGCCGTCAGTTTTTTTACCTGGTCAGATCATTTTCCGCGGCTATGGCCTATACTACCTTTGCAGAAATACGAATTATATCCCATCATAATATCACCGGAGAGGACATGGCTGAACAGGCAGAAAATTATAGCTTATGTATCAATTGCGGTTCTTCGAGCCTGAAATTTAGCATTTACCGGGCGAATACCTGTTTGCTGGAACTCAGCGGCCAGATTAGCCGCATCGGGCAGGAAAATTCCGGGCTGGAAATTAAAGATGCCGCAGGGCAGATACTCGAAAGCCGTTCAGCACATTACATCGATTTCCAGGCCGCAGTCAGCGAGCTGATCACCTGGCTAAGTGGTCAAAAAAAATATCATACGATAAACACCATCGCCCACCGGCTGGTACAGGGCGGACCGGACCACCGCGAACCTGAAATAATCACCGATGAGCTACTCGACGACCTGGAACGATATACATACCTGGCAACAAATCACCTGCCGGTTGAACTTGCAACAATACGGGCATTTCGGGCTGCTTATCCGGGGCGCCGGCAGATAGCCTGTTTTGACACCGCCTTCCACCGCCATATGCCTGCTATCGCGAAAAACTACCCGTTGCCTGTAACATACCGTGAAAAAGGTTTGTTCAAATACGGTTTCCATGGTCTTTCCTTCGCCTATATCCTGGAAGAGCTAATTGCGCAAGATCCGGTTGCAGCCCGGCAAAAAACGATAATAGCTCATCTGGGCAATGGCGCCAGCATGGCCGCGGTAGATCAGGAATGCAGTGTGGATACCACCATGGGAGTTAGTCCACTCGGCGGCTTAGTGATGGGTTCCCGCTCCGGGGATCTGGACCCGGGCGTATTGTTGTTCCTGTTAAATCAGTACCAGATGACACCGGCCGAACTGGAGGAACTGCTCAGCAAACATGCCGGCTTAAAAGCCATTGCCGGCGTAAGCGATGTACAGCAACTGCTGGAAATGGAACCCGAAAATACGCAGGCGAAAGAAGCGCTCGCAGTTTTCTGTTACAGTGCCAGAAAGCACATCGGTTCGCTCGCTGCCGCTTTGGAAGGTTTAGAAACGCTGGTATTCACCGGCGGCATCGGCGAAAACGCTGCCATCATCCGCGAACGAATTTGTAAGGGCCTCCGTTTTTTAGGGTTGGAGCTGGATTTGCAAAAGAATACAGCAAATGAAAATACCATATCAACAGCAACAAGCCGTGTAATAGTCCGTGTCATTAAAACTGACGAGGAATTAATGATGGCCAGGCTGGTACGGGCAGCAGTATCTATTAATTAAATGCTGATAATAATGAAAAGAGCCCTCTGGTAGACACTAACGAAAAACATTGCCGCTGGTGGTAGATAATTACCGGCCCGCGGCCGAAAAAACAAGCTAACGCTCAAAATGATGATGACCAAACCTGAAATTTTCGGCTTCTCGCCGGATGAAAAATATGCCACGAGTGTCGCCTACTTCTCGATGGAATTCGCTGTTGACCAGGCGCTCAAAACTTATAGCGGCGGGTTAGGCTTTTTAGCTGGCTCACACATGCGTAGTGCATATGAATTTAAGCAAAACCTGTTAGGTATAGGAATCCTTTGGAAATATGGTTATTATGACCAAACCAGGGACAGCGAGGGCTTGATGAAAACCACGTTCATCAAAAAAGAATATACTTTTTTAAAAGATACCGGTATCATTTTTACAGTAAGGGTGCATGACGCTCCGGTGCAGGTTAAAGCCTACCTGCTGCACCCGGAGACCTTTGGTACCGCCCCCCTGTTCCTGCTAAGCACGGATATCAAGGAGAATGATGAACTTTCACGATCTATCACCCATTACCTGTATGACCCCAATGAGGCGAGCAGGATTGCGCAGACCATTGTTTTAGGGATCGGTGGCGCCAGCTTGCTGGATATATTGGGTTTGGCGCCGGATGTTTATCACATGAATGAAGGACACGCATTGTCGCTTAACTTCTACCTCTATGCCAAATACAAAAGCCTCGAAGAAGTAAGAAAAAGAGTGGTTTTTACAACCCATACACCGGAGATGGCTGGCAACGAGTCGCATAAATACAGTCTGCTAAAAGAAATGTCTTTTTTCTACCATCTGCAGGAACATGAGGTCAAAAGCCTGCTGGGTTTAGCGGGCGATCAATTTAACTACACCCTTGCGGCACTCAAATTCTCAGGGAAGGCGAATGGCGTTTCCAGGCTTCATGGCAAAGTGGCACAACAAATGTGGGGCGGCAACCCCGGTATCTGCGATATCATCCCGATCACCAACGCGCAGAACAAAAATTATTGGAAGGATGCCCCGCTTGATAACGCAATCGCCGTCGGGGATGACCAGGCGATCATCCGTCGGAAAAAAGAAATGAAACGGGAGTTGTTTAAGGTGGTGGCCGATCAATGCGGTAAGTTGTTTGATGAAAACATACTTACCATAGTTTGGGCCCGACGCTTTACCGGTTATAAACGTGCAGATTTATTGATGGCAGACTGGGCCCGGTTTATCAGCCTGCTAAACCAGACGAACCGGCCGGTGCAGCTAATATGGGCGGGGAAGCCTTACCCCCGTGATGAGCAGTCGATCGGGCTGTTCAACCAGATCATCACCAGCGCCCAACCGTTTGCCCGTTGCGCGGTACTTACCGGCTATGAGTTGCAGCTGTCGGCATTGTTAAAAAAAGGTTCGGACGTTTGGCTCAATAATCCCCGGCTCTACCACGAAGCTTCGGGGACGAGCGGTATGACAGCTGCGATGAACGGCAGTATTAACCTGTCTATGCCGGATGGCTGGGTACCTGAATTCGCCCGCGACAAGGATAATTGTTTCCTGATACAACCGGCACCAGACACACTTTCGGAGGTGGAAAAAGATGTTCACGAAAACCGTAACCTCATGGACACCCTTGAAAATGTGGTATTACCCATGTATTATGATCACCCGGAACAGTGGCTGGCCATTCTTAAAAAAGCGGCAACCGATATAGTTCCCAATTTTGAGTCCGGACGGCTGGCCAATGAATATTATACTAAAATGTACAACGGTAATAAATAAAATTTTAAGTTTAAAGACCATGTTATAACGATTATTCATTTTTCTGGGAGAGAGAGGAGGGCTCCTCGTCACTCGTATTGTTTCGCTGTTGATTACCAAGAAATAAAATATATAATTTGTTAATTTATAGTAAATTAGCAATCAACAACTACAAAAACCTTTTTCTATGGATGATGTTCGCCCCTCCTCCATTCAGTATTACGAGAAGCTTCCTATAGCCGTATATCTATGCGACCGAAACGATGTATTGGTGGAATATAATACCGCTGCCGCGTCACTGTTCGAAATCACTCCGCTAACGGGACAAAAAGATTGGTACCCGGCCCTAACGAAATATGACCACGAAGGGCGCCAGATCGATGCAGGCGATAAATCCGTAACAATGGAGATCAAAATGCATCAGGATGGTGTTCGGCAGGAGATCCGCTACCGGATGCCCGATGGTGCCGACCGGTATGTCCTGGTCTCTTCCATCGCGGTATGGGACGAGGCAGAAAACTACGACGGCGCAATCCATACGTTGATCGATGTAACCGCTCAGCGCAGGTCAGAAAGACAACAGGCCCTGCTCGCCGCTATCGTCGATTCATCCGATGACGCCATTATCACCAAGGATCTGGATGGCCAAATCACCAGCTGGAACCGGGGCGCGGAGCGCCTGTTCGGGTACAGCGCCGCCGAAGCAGTAGGGCAGCACATCAGTCTGATCATCCCCGCCGAACGGCTGGCGGAAGAAAAACGGCTCATCAAAGCGATTAGCGAAGGCAAAAAGGTGGAACATTTCGAAACCGTGCGCCGAACCAAAACTGGGCAGGAAATACCGATCTCGCTGACCGTTTCCCCTGTACGCGACACTTCGGGCCGGGTTGTCGGCGCCTCCAAGATTGCCCGTGATATTACCCGGCAGAAACTGGCAGAGGAACAGGTAAAGACCTATACTACACACCTGGAGGACATGGTTGCACAACGGACCGACGAACTGAACCGGGCCTTGCAAAAAGAAAAAGAATTGAGTCAGCTGAAGAGCCGTTTCGTATCAATGGCCTCTCATGAGTTCCGCACACCGCTCAGCGCAATCAAACTCTCCGCCTCCCTCATCGAAAAATATGCGCAGCCTTACACGGACCTTAATATTGCCAAACATATAGGCAAAATCAAGAATTCCGTCAATAACCTTTCCGGCATCCTGGGCGAGTTTCTTTCAATGGAAAAGCTGGAGTCTGGGAAGATCAGCGTTTCGCTGACAGAATTTGACCTGTCTGAATTTTGCCAGGAAACGGCCCTGGAAATGCAGATGCTGGCCAAACCAGGACAACGACTACTTTACCGGCATACGGGAGCAACAGAACCAGTGCTGCTGGATCAGCAATTGCTCAAGAACTGCCTTCATAACCTACTATCCAACGCGATCAAATATTCATCCGAAGACACCATAATCGGGCTGGACACTGAACTTCTCACCGCGAATGCCGCCTGTCTGTCTCTGACCAGGGAATCGGCATACCGGAAGGAGACCAGGTGCATTTGTTTAGCCCATTTTTTCGCGCAGGGAACACCGGGTCCATCCAGGGCACAGGGCTGGGTCTGAATATTGTGGCCAGGTACGCGAGCCTTATGGATGGGGCGATCGGCTTTGAGAGTCAATCCGGTCAGGGTAGCACCTTCACACTGCGTTTCCGGCAGCCGCAGATCAAGTAAAGGGACGTTTCAAAACTAATAGGAATATTAAACAATCTTTGTTAATTTTATAGATAGTCTGCGGCCAGGTCACCGCACAACAAAAAACAGCCACCATGAAAAAGATCTTACTGATAGAGGACAATGATGACATCCGGGAAAACACCTGTGAGCTGTTGGAATTGGAAGGCTACGAGGTTGTGGCGGCTACCGACGGACGGGCCGGGATGTTGCTTGCACAGGAATGCCTTCCGGATATTATTTTGTGTGACATTATGATGCCCCAGGCCGATGGCTATGAAGTGTTTCGGGAATTAAAAGCCATACCCTCAACCGCGGCCATTCCATTCATATTTCTTACTGCCAACTCTGAAAATACGGAAATGGAGGCTGCCATGCGCTTAGGCGCCGATGGCTATATCCGCAAACCTTTCAGTCCCGAAGAACTCCTGGAAGTGCTCGGCCGCTGCTGCCTGCTCGCTGACAAGCACTGACGGTGGAAGTTTTCACATGGTTATCGTCACATTCCTTTCAACCTGGCGATGGGCACGGGAAAGGTCTACCAACCCACCTTTTAGTTTTTCATGCGCTCGAGGCGCTTCAAATCAAGTATCGTGATCAGATTGCCGTTCTTATCAATCAGGCCTTCGCTCCGGAAATCCGATAAGGTACGGCTGACCGTTTCTGTAGCTATACCTGCCAGCGCCGCCAAATCTTCACGGGATATTTTGAGCCCGGCATCGGTGGAAACGGACTGACGCTGCAGGCGCAAAATAGCTTCGGCCAGCTTTTTCCGGACCGAATGATAAGCCATCTGCAATAACTGATCCTCGTTTTCCCGAATCTGATCAGCCAATAGCTTAATAAACTGACGCGCCAGATCAGGGTATACACTCAGCAATTGCTCCAGTTGTTCTTTGGGAATAAGGCAGAGCTGACTGTCCTCGAGCGCTGTGGCAGTTTCGGCATAGGCGTCATCGGCCAACAATGCGTGGATGCCCAGGTATTGGTCTGCGGTATGCATAGCGGTGATCAGTTCACGGCCATCCTCGGCCAGTTTACTGGTCTTTATTTTCCCCTCAAGTACAATATAAAGCCCGTTCCCTTTATCACCTTCATAATAAATAACCTGGTTCTTTTTGAAATGCCTGGTCTTGCGTTCGCGAATAATCCGTTGCAACTCCGCCAGTCCATTGTTCCGGGCAACAAGATGGCCCAGCTGGTCCAGGGTCTTGCTGTAAAATTCCTTTTGCTGGTCCCTTTTTTTCAAGCGACTTTCAATTGCGTTCAGCAGTTCCACATCGTCAAAAGGCTTGGTCAGGTAATCGTCGGCACCCATTTCCATAGCTTTGCGCAGATCCACCCGGTCGGCCTTAGCTGTCAGAAAAATAAAGGGAATATGGGCCGTTTGGGGCACTTTGCCCAACAGGTGCAACACACCGTATCCATCCAGTTCCGGCATCATGATATCACATAGGATTATATCAGGCAGCTGTATCCGGGCCTGCTCCACCCCTTCTTTGCCATTACCGGCAACATATACCGTATGACCTGCCAACTCCAATATCTCCGCTACGCTTTCGCGGATATCGCAGTTATCTTCTATAATCAAAATTTTGATATTCATGTTCCAGTCTCGTTAACTATAGCTTTTTAACATTCTGTTGTGCAATTTAATAACCTGACTGCCAGTACACAGCACGTACTGGCGGCACCAAAGAGTAGTATCATATAGTAGTGTTACCGTTTATTACTGACCCCTAAAATTAGGCAGGCCAGTCTCCGAAAAATATGACCGGAGACACATCAAGGGGTGATCATCGTCAGAAAAATCGCGCAACTATTGTGCATAACATGACTAAACTCATTCCTTCTTCTGTTAGTCATCATTGCGTTACCGGGCAGAACAGGATAAATTGTCTAAAAAAAACAGATGAACAATAACCAATTAGCAGCGATCCTCGGCTGGAGGAAATATGTTGAGCATAGCAATGACAGAATCCCAGACCGCGGGGATAATATTATGTACCGTTTCCGCCTGCTGTTTTATACCGGCTGCGGGGTTTCTGTCGTCCTGGTTGTGGTGTTGGGATTGATTTCGTATATGCACCTCAGCCAACTGCAGGCTACGACCGCCCGCACCGGCCTGCAATCCGGTGCATTGAGACAGATCAAACTATTTGTGACCGCCGGAACCGCCATGGTGCTGATGATTGTGGCTTTTTTGGTCTATATCGTCCTGAATGAGCTGAAGAGCCGTTCCCGGGCCTACCAGCACGAACATCAACTGAATAAACTGAAAAGCAATTTTATCACGCTTGCGTCGCACGAGTTCCGCACGCCATTGAGCTCGGTAATGCTCTCAGCCGCGCTGATCGAAAAATACGCCCAAAAACAGGAAACCGAAAATATCGTCAAACATAGCCTGAAGATTAAAACGGTGGTTCACCGACTCGAGGTTATCCTGGATGACTTTCTCTCGCTCGAAAAACTGGATGCCGGGCGGGTAATGGCCAGCGCCGTCAGCTTCGACCTGGATACGTTGTGCCGGGAGACAATGGAGGAAGTTTGTTTCATGGGCAAGCCTGGTCAGCAGTTCAGCTATGAACAAACGGGTAACGTCGGCATGGTCGGACTCGATCAGGAACTGATCAGAAAGGCGCTGACCAACTTATTGTTCAATGCCGTCAAATACGCAGGTGAACAGGCGCATATCTGGCTGCTGCTGCAAATTACGGAGGAATGGATCACTATCAGCGTGAAGGATAATGGCACCGGTATAGCAGAAAAAGACCAGCATCAATTGTTCACGATCTTTCACAGGGTTGATGATTCGGGAAACATCCCCGGCACGGGACTGGGGCTGCACATTGTTAAACGATATGTACAGTTGATGGGTGGCACTCTACATTTTTACAGCAGGCCGCAGGACGAAACCTGTTTTGAAATGACCTTTCCGGTGAGCCGCTGAGCTTTCAGTCTTAGGAATGCGGGAGGAACCGGTAGCGTAAAAGGCTGACAGGGACCCGTAGCCCAAAAAAAACGAATAAAAAGGCATGGTCAGTGGAGGACTAAAATTAATCTGCAGCAGTTCCATGATCATTGATTTTCAATTCTTGCCGGGAAACACCAGTACAGGTATATGCGGACGGCTGAGGGCTTTCATTGTATGGCTGCCCTGCAACAGACGTGAAAAAAAAGAATGTGGATAATGTACAAGCGCGAGCAGGTCTGCTCCCGTTTCCCCGCAAAGACGATCAACCCTCGCGAGGAAATCCTTACCTCTGATATCTTTGTATATAATCTTCGGATAATTTAATTTGTAAACCTGGCTCACGAACGACAGTTTCTTTTGATCATCCGCTCCTTCCTGTTTACCGAACTGACTGACATGAACAATTTCCAGTTGAAAATCAAATAGTTCCCCCAATTTGACCAGGTATTTAACGGCTTTCATATCCCCGGCGTTAAAGTCTGTGGCGAAAACCACTTTTTTTATTGTGCCGAGGTCGTGCTCCTGCGGTATGACCATTACAGGGCAGCCCGCTTGTTCTATCACCGACCGGGTGTCGTTCCCGAACCATAGATGATCAAAAGCGCTTCCGGACCTGCCGCCCATCACGATCATTTCAATCTGCTGCTGTTTAACTACAGTGAGGATGTTCTCGCCGAGGCTGCCTTCGGCTATCTGGCGGTGTACAACCGGGTTGTAACTCATTGAACCCAGCTTACCAATCATTATTTCAAGTTGCTCGGTAAGCTCGAGAAGATGCCCGCGGCTTTCATCCATCTGCCAACTCGTTTCTTCGGCCACAAAGCCACCGCCTATATGATAGGGTGTTACCGGGATGCCGGCTATATTGTGCAGCAATAGGAGATCGGCATGCAGCTTTTCTCCCAACATCACCACCGACCGTGCCGCATGCGCAGCGTTTTCGGAAAAGTCAGTAAGCAGAAGTATTCTTTTCATGGTATTTTAATTAAGACTTTACTTTCAAATCTTTCCATTTTATTGCTCTCAAAGAATGACCACCATCTTTTAATATACTGATCAAGGCCTGTTATTCCTCCGAGATTTGTGACCATCAACATAGCAATCCGAACGACGAATTTAAATTTTTGTAACCCTCCTAGATGGAAAGGATTAACCTCATCATCGAGATTATGGGTGAGTTGGTTAAATAGGTATCATCGCTTTTATACCGCTTTTTCCTTTGTCATAATCGCTTCCGTGTAATTGAATAGGTCTGTCTTGGTTACCTTCACCGCTGCAAACAAAGCCCTTAATTCTGTTCTTAGCTTATTGTATCTTTCCAGAAAATCAATTCCCATTTCCTTTTTCGAATCGTCAATGAACGGTTTAAGAAAATGGAGAAATTCCGGAATTTTTATTTTAAGGGAATCTATATGCTGTTCCTGTCCCCGTATTTTTGTTATAAAGTCTGCTGCCGTGGCTGGCATTTCTTTTAGAGGGCACGCTTCCTGGTATTTAAGCAGAATATTCTTAAAAAAACGCACTTCATCTTCCATAAAAGAAATGTCCTGCAACCAGTGCTGGCTTAAAATATACAGTTCCTGTAGTTCGTACTCTAATTGAGTGTCGGATTGTTTCGTGTTCATAGCTTTATAATTGATAAATTTTCGTCGTCCATCAACTCCTCAAAAACATGAGGAGGCCAGCCTGCCAAACCAGTTTGTGGAATTTGTGCCGGAATGATCATGGCATTACAAAGGGCCACGTTGGCTTTTAATTGTTTGGCCAGTTCAAATCCATAACGGGCAACCTGTTTCCAACCGTCGGAAAAATCATTGGTTATTACTATTGTTTTCATGACTTTACACAATCAATTTGTTATATAAAGCTGCCTAATTATTTGCAGTATAAAACTGATGACGGTCATGTTTTATGGTGACCTTATGTCGGAAAAAACAGTCATATTAACCGGCGACAGACGATATTTTATGAACTAAAATGAGTTTCGGCATTTTTTAGGGAGCAATATCTCTGCAATTTTGAACAGCATTGATCTTGACCGGACTCTATTTAGCACGATCATGGTTAAATAAGCACCAGAACTATTTTGACACCCTATATTATCATATCATCCTATGTTTGGCTTTAACGCTTTCACCTCACTGAAAAAGATCTTCGCTACAGAAGTTAAGGCAGAAACCGATCAGTATTATCTCTCCGGGGTAAGCCGACCTCTACGGGATATAACGGATTTGCCAGAAGTCCTGCAACAGTGCTTGTCTGCCTCTGGCTACACCGGTAAAGAAAATTTGATCTGTTGTAGCGTCAGTTGGAAAGAGGCGTTTTTAAAAACAGCCAATCAACAAAACTGGGCTCCCCTGGTATGCAAACAGGTGAACTTTCTTCCGGTACCTGCGAGAATCGTGTATATGCGATCCAAATTGATGGGTGTAGTGCCGTTTGGTGCGCGGGATAAATATCAAAATGGAAAGGGAAGCATGCTGATCAAGCTGATGAATATTTTCACACTATCTGATACCAAGGGAAAAGAAATGGATGTGGCGGAACTGGTAACGATTTTGGCAGAAACCATGCTGATCCCAGCCTATGCGCTACAACCCTACATCAGCTGGAGAGAATTGGATCATTATACCCTGGAAGGGATCATTCATGATCGAGGTGTTTCTGCAAGCGGTATTTTCTACTTCAATAAACACAATGAGTTTCTTCGCTTTGAAACTTCAGATCGTTATTATACGGATCACGGAACTTTTAAAAAGTATAAATGGATCGCCTATGCCGGAGGTTACATGGAAAGAAACGGGATCAGGTTCCCTTCCGAATTCAGGGCAGTGTGGAAAATGCCGCATGAAGACTACTGTTATTTCAAAGGTAAAATTGACAGACTGGAGAACAATATATTTGATAGAGCGGTATCAAACACAATAGACGGAAGCAGCTAAACATTTCTGTTTAGAAAAAACTCCTTTTATCGCATTTATTTTAGCACCTAAGTATATCCTGATTTGACATCATCGAAACTGCCGGAATGTGCTTTATCTTATTAAAAGGTTGATAAATGAATTCGTGATTTGCATCATTTATTTAAATGCCAGCCATCATTATATAACTCAATTTTTTAAGAAATATTTGTAATTATAAGTAAGCCATTGCCAAAAATGCAGTAATTATTATGGCTGAAAGACTAATGAAAGCTATTGATATACATTTATTTATTGCTCATCAATAATAAATATAAAAGCAATGCAGGTTTTTTAGCCAATTGACCTTTAAATCACCAATAAATAAAATTATGGAAAAGATACTCGTCACTACCGACCAGTCCATCAATTCAAGGGCCGCGATTCGTTTTGCCATTAAGCTGGCGAAGCAACGCAAAGCCGAATTAATTATTCTTCATGTATACCATCTGTTAAAACCTTTCAAATGGAGTGAACAAGCCTTTGAAGAGTATGCCGGTAACTTCAGAAAAAAAACGGTTGAAGAGCTATCTTCATTTATTGCAGAAATCTACAAGGCTATTGAGGAACCTGAAAGCAACTATCAATTGGTACTGGTATCTAACATTGATGTGGCGGATGGGATCATGGATTATGCAAACAAACATCATTGCTCCTATATATGTATCAGTACCCGTGGTGCGGGCGCCCTCACAAAAATATTCGGAACCCATACCGCTAAGCTCATCTCCAATTCTGCAATCCCTGTACTATGCATTCCAAGTAATTATCATCTCAAAGAATTAAAGCATATTCTGTATGCATCGGACATGACCGATTACGAACGTGAACTCGATAAAGTAATTGCCTTTGCACGGCCTATAAAGGCGAGTGTTGAAATGATGCATATTTCCTATCCTTATGAGTTTGCATTTGATAAAGAGTTTATGGAGGCTATGTTAAAGAAAAAAGCGAATTATACTGTGAGTATCCTAAAAAGAGAAAGAGATATCACCAATGCTTTGCTGGAAGATATTGACGATGCCATTAAAATCAGTAAACCATCTCTTTTGGTTTTGTTTACCCATCAGTCAAGGTCCATGTTTGAAAAATTATTTTTCCCTTCCAATGCAGAGAATTACTCCTTTCATGGAAAAATCCCTTTACTCACCTTCAATAAAATGGAAAACAAATAACAGCTTACCAAATGATAATGAAATATCCCTTAGATCACCCTTTTTCATTATCCCTGGAGGAAGTTGCAACACTCGTTCAAACAAATGTGAATAAAGGTATTCCTCAAAATGAGGCTGCAAAACGCAGTAAATCCTACGGGCTTAATATCTATAAAACTCAAAAGCAGAAAAGCCTCTGGTTTATCCTGCTGTTGCAATTCAGGAGCCCAATCGTTTACCTCCTGGTATTGGGGGCGACCGTTTCACTTTACTTTAAGGATCTGTTGGAGACAATAGCCATTTTGGTTGTTATTGTTATCAATGCCCTGATTGGCTTTTTTATGGAAGTGCAAGCACGCAGTTCTATGAAGACACTCAAAAAAATGGACATCATACTGGCAAAGGTGATCCGCGATGGTAAAACAAAATCAGTCCCGTCGGAACAGCTGGTTCCCGGCGATCTGGTTCCGCTGGAGGCCGGGGATATAATCCCGGCAGATGGCCGTTTAGTAGAGGTGCACCGCTTGCAATGTGATGAATCATCGCTTACCGGCGAATCCCTTCCATCTGAAAAAAACACAGTAGCATTAACCGAGGATACGGTGGTTGGCGATCAAAAAAACATGGCTTTTAAAGGCACGTCCGTGCTCAGCGGGAACGGGAAAATGGTGATCACTGGTATTGCAGCACATACGCAATTAGGCACGATTACCGCTTTAGTGGAAAATTCGACCGATACAGCCACGCCACTGGATAAAAAACTGAATAGATTAAGTCGGAAACTGATCTGGATAACACTGGCTATGACCGCTATTTTTGCGGCAACAGGGTTTATCCAGGGTAAGCAAATATTGATCATCATTGAAACATCCATTGCGCTGGCGGTGGCTGCCATACCTGAGGGTTTACCTATTGTGTCAACGGTTGCTTTATCCTTTGGGATGTTGCTGATGGCCAGGCGGAATGCAATCGTAAAAAAATTATCCGCGGTAGAAACGCTGGGGAGTACTGGGGTGATACTAACTGACAAGACCGGAACCTTAACTGAAAATAAGATCTATGCCGATACATTGGCGTTTCCGGAGGAAAGTATCAAAGTAAACATAGAAAATAATAGTTTAAATTTCCCGGACGATGTGATTAACGTGAGCGCCGAAAACTTTGAAAAATTGCTCTTAACTGGTATTCTATGTAATAATGCCATCATTACAACAGACGAAATGAGCGGCGGGGAAAAGAAGTTCTCCGGAGATCCGGTGGAAGTTGCGTTATTACAAATAGCAGTTGCCGGGGGTTTGGATACCGATGCATTAATCAAACAATACGTACGTATCGGAGAAATTCCATTTAGTTCAGAAATCATGATGATGGGTACTTTGCACCAAACATCATCAGGATATTTTGCTGCCGCTAAAGGAACTGTTGAAAGATTGCTGGAGAAATGCAGTAAAGTTCAATCGGGCACGCTTATAAAAACATTGGATGATGAATCCCGGATTGCCATACTTTCAAAATCGGAGAAAATGGCAACGACCGGGCTGCGGGTATTGGCATTTGCCTACCGGTCGGACAACACACTCGATGACCACAATTATTTGAATGATATGGTTTATATTGGCATGGCTGGTTTTCTTGATCCACCCAGAACACATATTAAGGGGGCCATATTTACTTGTAGAAATGCAGGCATTAAAGTGGTGATGATTACCGGTGACCATCCGCAAACAGCCCTAAATATAGCCAGGGAAGTAGGTTTAATTGATGAAGACAACAAAAATGTAATCACCGGAAGGGAGCTTCCGACGAGTGACTCATTAACAAAAGAATGGAAGGAGCGTATTTTGGCTACTGCAGTTTTTGCACGTGCCTCACCCAAACAAAAACTGGAAATTGCCGACGTTTTTCAAAAGGCCGGGTCAATAGTAGCCATGACAGGCGATGGTGTTAATGATGCACCGGCATTAAAAAAAGCAGATGTTGGTATTGCTATGGGAATCAGAGGAACCCAGGTAGCTAAAGAAACAGCCAGTATTGTTTTGAAAGATGATTCGTTTACTTCAATTGCTGAGGCGGTAGCCCATGGCCGGGAAATATTTCAAAACATTCAAAAGTTCGTCGTCTACCTAATGTCTTGTAATCTGAGTGAGATTTTTATTGTAACCATCTTAGGTATTATTACCCCTGCGGCCACTTTACTGCCCCTGCAGATCCTTTTCTTAAATATGGTTACAGACATATTCCCCGCGCTGGCACTGGGCTTAGGTACAGGCGATAAAACAGTGATGCAGAAACCACCCAGAGACCCTGCAAAGGAAATCATTACCAATAAAGGCTGGATGGTTATTGCCTTATACTCAGTAACCATGACCTCGGCAGTAATTATTGCAGTAGTTTACTGTAAAGAGGTGATTCATAGCAACAACAGTGTATGCAATAATGTAGCGTTTATTACGCTCACGTTTGCACAATTATTTCATGTGTTCAACATGTCTTCGAAGGGTTCTGCCTTTTTTAATAATGAAATTACCAGGAACAAATTTGTATGGGTGGCCGTTTTCATCTGTAGCGGCCTTACACTAATGGTTTTTGCAATCCCCGGTATCCGTTTAGTGTTAGGGCTATCGGTACTTTCGCTTAAATTATGGGTTACCGCAATAGCAGCGGGGATGTTACCATTGGTCGTTATCCAGGCTTTCAAAGTAATACCCAGGAAAACTAACCAACTATGTCATTAAAAACTTCCATCAGGCTTTTTACAGGGCAGCTCATCGCCCAGGAGTACCCCCCATTGCTTAAAATTTTCAGAGCGGTCAAACGCTATTTTTAAAATAGAAAGAACAGGCATCGCCAGGAACATACCCGATATACCAGCCATGCTGCCAGCTATAATGATCCCAAGAATGGAAACAAGCGGGTTAATTTTTACCTGTGAGCCTACAATCCGTGGCATTAAAATATTATTATCCAGCAATTGCACAAACGTAATAGCGCCTAATACGATCAGTACATCTGCAATACTATCAGATGAAGCAAGGGTTAACAATACACCTAAAATATTACCAATTAAGGCCCCCAGGTAAGGAATAAGGTTTAAAAAAGCAAAGATGATCCCTATCAGTAACGCATTTTGGATACCAAAAAGCCACAATATTCCCCCTAAAAGTATAATGATATAGGCGATTTGTATCAATAAGCCAACCAGGTAGCTTTTTACCATTTGCTCTGTCTGACGGATACCTTCTTCTACATTTTGATGCTCATCTTGTTTAAAACACATCAGCACAAACTTTAAAAAAAGATTCCTGTACAGCATGATCAGGTATATGTAGATCGGCAACAGTCCAATAAATATGACTATGCCTGATAAAGACCCTACCGCACCTTTCAAAACACCGCCCAGGGAATTAAAAAGTTTTTGGCTTTGTACGTTAATAAATTTCAGCTGTTCTGCCGGAGAGTATCCAAATGAGTTACTTATCCAAATACTTAAATTATCCAAATGTTTAGCTACGGTCTTTTCTATTTGCGGAAAATCATTTAACAGGGCCCCCACCTGGCTGGAAAACAACCAAATGATTAACGCTATTACAATAGTTAATAACAGTATCGGCAAAAAAACAGCAATGACTTCGGGCAGTTTTAGTTTTCTGAAAAAACGAAATATAGGCAAGAGCATCAGGCTGAAGAAAAATGCCATTAATATGGGCATTATGATTGTATTTCCAGCCACCACGATAGTTCCTAAAACAAACAGGCCTATTAATTCTATAGCAAGTTTTACGGTCGTCGGCATTTTATTTATCATAGGATACAGTTAGGTTAAACTATTGCAATTTGCTTTTTCATTATTCAATATAAGCCTTTTTTATTTTACTAAATAATTAATAGTCAGCCGGGTAAGCTGACCGGATAAATATTGGTATTTTTTTCCGTTGGATGTTTGTTCAAACCGTCCTGTTTTCTTGATAATATGGATTTTATAAAGAATGATCCCGATGTTATTTCCGATGTTGCTTTCCCGGCCGTTATACCATGTGATGGATGAGTGGCAGCTCCAGACCTGTTAATTCTTCAAAAACGCCCCAGATTATAACACATTCCCGGTTAACCAGCCAAACCGGTTAAGCACCTGGCTTTTTAATAAATCCTCTTTCTGGTTTTCGTTTAATTCTCCTAACATGACGGACGGCTTACTGGTTAACAATCTAATATCCCGATCTGAAGTAGTTTTATCAGTCCTGGTACAGCAGCAGTTCCTGTGCACGAATCACGAATTCGGTGAGGTGGGTAAATTGCCTGTTTTCATATTCCCAGTTAAGAATGAACCGGTATCTACCATCATCACATGGGCCCAGAGCAACTTCAAAGTCTTTCTTTCCTTCGCTGTCAACCAGAATTTGTTGAGCTGTATACGTATCACCACAAAGGCGACTCAAACAAGCCCGGCCTTTAACAGGGTGTAAAAAATTAAATTTCAGACTTGGCATATCTCCTCCCTATTTAAAACAAAATGTAGTACCAAATTTAGATGCCACCGATTTCTCAAAAAATGATATCAGGCACAAAATAGCCTGATCTTCTGTATTTTTCAGACGGGCAAACCAGCCGGTTTAACCGGATCTTCATTTTCCATTCCGGTAAAGGGCTGCGCTTTTAACTCACTACGCTTTATCGGGAACAGTAACTTTGGCCGGCCTTCCTTCATGATCGTAACGGGAACACGAAGTTCATCTTTTAGCTTCACCCGGAGTGCCTCCTGCGCGCAGGGCTCACCATGTACAAGAAAGACCTCCGCGGGCGCCGGTTCAAATCCTTTTATCCACGTTAGCAATTCGCGCTGGTCCGCATGTGCTGATAAGCCGCCGATCTCCAAAGTCCGCGCTCTCACCGGGTAATATTGCCCATGTATCTTAATTTCCGGAACCTGGTTAAGCAGGGCTCTTCCCCGGGTGCCTTCAGCCTGGTATCCAATCATCAGTACGGTGTTCCTTGCATCCCCGAGGTAATGTTTAAGATATTCCAACACCCTGCCACCGGTGAGCATCCCACTTGCAGCGAGCACCACCTTACTTCCTTTTTGACGAATGATTTTTTCTGTATGGTGATAATCCGGGTTAATAGTCACCCCGCTGAACATGCGGGTAGTTTCTGCTTCGGGGATTGTTAGCCAGCCCGGGTATTTCAACAAGGAACGGCCGGCCGAAGCCGCCATAGGGCTATCCAGGAAAACCGGGATGCTTTGAGGTATTCCCCCGGAATTTTTAAGCCGGTATAAAACATGTATCACATCCTGTGCCCGGCCCACAGCAAAACAGGGAATTAGCAGGTTACCGCGCCGAAAAATCGTATCCTTGATGGCCAGGCCAAATGCTTCCGCCGGATCAGCGGCGTCATGCAGCCGATCCCCATATGTGGATTCCATCACCACAAAATCGGCCTTAACCGGATGAACCGGCGGGGGAAGCAATTCTGAATGATAACGCCCGATATCACCAGAAAATACGATAATTTTTCCATAACAAGTAATCTCCAGAGAACAGGCCCCAACAATATGACCGGCGGGGAAAAACTTAAACCAGATCTGCTCATTCAAACGGAAGATACGGTCGGGCTCCAACGTCACAAACTGCTGTAACGCTGTTTCCACATCCTCCGTTGTATATAATGGTTCGGCCGGCCGGTGTTTGCTGTAACCGTGCCTATTGGCTTTATCAGCATCCTCTTCCTGTAATTTTGCGCTGTCCCTCAAAATGAGTTCTGCCAGGTCTCGGGTGGGTGGGCTCATGTAAATTTTGCCCCCGTATCCGTTTTTAACAAATAAAGGAATATACCCGCAATGATCAAGATGTGCATGGGTAAGGATCATCACATCGACGGCCGAAAGTTCAGCCGGCGGTCTTTCCCAGTTTCGTTCCCGGAGAGACTTGATACCCTGAAATAAGCCACAATCTACCAGGATGTTCAACTCCGGTGTTTGCAGCAGGTGTTTTGAACCTGTAACAGTTTCTGCTGCCCCAAAAGACTGTAAATAAACAGCATCATCAATAGAAGCATCATTTGCGTTGTTCATGACTAATGGCTTTTAATATCCGGTAAAATTAGCGCGTAGATGAAGCCAAATTATTGATGAACGTCACAATGGAAACTGATCTGGGTCATCGTGATTGGCCACAGATAATAGGAAATTTGAACTGTAACCATTAAATAAATCATTATGCCAACTTTAATAAAAACTAACAGCTTTCCATCATTAAGGTCAATGATGGAAGATTTTTGGAACACCGACAGGTTTTTTGACAAACCTTTGTTTTCAGGCGAGCAATTACCTGCAGTTAACGTCCGGGAAACAAAAGATAATTTTGAACTGGAAGTAGCGGCACCCGGCTTTAAAAAGGACGATTTTAAGGTCTCTACCGGAAATGGTTTGATAACGATCAGCGCGGAAACCAGCAGCGAACAAAAGGAAGAAAAAGAAAATTACACCCGTAAGGAGTTTTCAAAAAGCGCCTTCACCCGTAGCTTCAAGCTGCCGGAAAACGTTTTGGAAGAAAAGATCAAAGCATCGTACAAAGATGGCTTACTGGTCATTGATCTTAAAAAATCAGACAAAGCCCTGACGGCCAAAAAAGAAGTAAAAATTGACTGATCCCCAATTTCAGGACAATCAGCCAAACAGTTTCAATCTCAGTAACACCGTAACGCCGGACCTCACTAAACAATATCATGATAGCAATCATGTGGTGGCCGACCAAGGGTTCCATAAAATTGAAACAGCTTTCCTGCTGCGTTTAATGGGTGATCTCTTCATCCGGGCATTGCAGCGTCATATCCCGCCAAATTCAAACAGGCAGGAAAGCATCTTTATCAATTGGAAACAATTTTGCTGATAAGCAGCTTGATCACCTATTCAAACTACCCTAAATAATAACGAAGCTTCCCCTTCTGGTGCTTTCTTAATAAAAAAGATATAGACCGCTCGCTTTAATCGCAACCCATGATGATTTGTATGGTATAATATTTTTATGCCTGTTATCATGTACGCAAGTGACCAGGATCATTTAAGGGGAGAAGCAAAAAATCAACCTTTGTAGCACAACACTTTAAAACCACCCAATATGAAAACCATATTAGTCCCTACAGATTTTTCTGCTCCCGCAAACAATGCCCCGCGCTATGCCCTGCACCTGGCCAAAGGCATGAAAACAGGGATCAGGTTATGCAGCGCGATTTCAGTGCCAGCCGAGGCCCGGATGGCGCCGCAAGTAGCATGGCCGTTGGAAGATTATACCTCTATGAAAAATTTTACAACAGAGCAATTGGAGCTTTCTGTAGAAAAACTAAAGCAAAAACTGAAAGACCAGGCAGAAGGCCTGCCGCCGGATTATCAACCGGCTATTGGTTACAGCAGCGAGGTTGGCTCAGTAACAGAAGTGATCAGAAATGTGGTGGGAGAACAAAAAATGTCCCTGGTGGTGATGGGCATGTCAGGTGCAGGGGGGCTCAGTCGATTTTTCCTGGGCAGCAACAGCAGGGAGCTGATAGAAAAAGCCAATTTCCCGGTTATCCTTATTCCGGCTGATTTTATATATAAGCCCATTCAAAAGATTGCCTTTGCCACTGATTTAAGCAAGAGCGATATCGAGGTAATTCATTCCCTGGCCAGTATGGCGCGTTATTTCAACGCGGAGATCCTGGTTAGTCATGTTACTGATGAAAAAAGTGAAAACCCCAGGAAAAAACAGGATATAGATAATTTTCTCAGTGAAGTATCCGATAAAGCCAATTATCCAAAAATCTATTACCGTCATGTCAGGAGTGTCGATATAGATAGTGGCCTGAACTGGCTTTATGAACACAGCCAGATTGATATGCTGGCCATGGTTCACCGCCCGCATAATTTTCTTTCAAAACTGATCAGCGGCAGCCACACGCAGAGACTGGCTAAGCATATCACCATTCCGCTACTGGTGTTTCCGCCAGACTGCTGCGCGGTTATTTAAAACATACCCAAAGCAAACGTTGTTCCTTCAGATAAACTGTAATTGCGTTAAAATGGAAACTCCCGGGTTTATGCAGTCCATGATATTCAAAAAAGCAAGTCAGGAACGGATGATCAAATCAGTGGCTAAACTGCCCCGCCAGAATGGTCTGCCCTTTTTTGATACATTAAAAATAATCCCTGTTCATACACAGACAACCGTATTCAGTCTTTCACAGGCCATTAAAAAATTAAGGAAGGGCCAGATTAGCGGAGCTGCAGTTTTGACAATGGACTCAAGCCGTTTACAGAAAATCGGGTTTAGCTATCCAAAAGTCTTTTAATTACGGTTCCCCCGATGCCTAAAAAATAAATAATGGAAACTACTCCTATTACCGTTCGCCCCGGATATCCCACTGCAAAAATAGCCGGCATAAGCGGACTGAATGATGCGCAGGTTATCGAAGCCCGAAACCAATTTGGTTTTAACCGGTTGGTTTTTAAAAAAGGGAATCGTTTCATTGATGCAGTCAAAAGCCTGTCCAAAGAGCCTATGGTCCTGCTGCTCCTGGCAACCTCAGGGATTTATTTTATCAGCGGCAATACCGACGATGGTTTTTTTCTGGCCTCTGCAATTGTACTGGTTTCGGCTATTTCCCTGTATCAGGACTCCCGGAGCCGCAATGCGCTGGAACAGCTCAAGAACTATACACAGGCTGGCTGCAGTGTTATCCGGAACAGCAAAACAGTAAGTATAAGTGCCGACGAAGTGGTTGTTGGCGACAGCCTGGTTGTTGAAGAAGGCGCAGCCATTATGGCTGATGCCACAATTGTACAGTCAAATGATTTCTCGGTTAACGAATCCATTCTCACCGGGGAATCACTGCCCGTTTATAAAGATCCAGAACAAAATGACCATTTTATTTACCGGGGTACCACGGTGGCCAGCGGATTGGCCATTGCTTCAGTAACAGCCATCGCCCATGAAACAAAGCTGGGAAAAATTGGCCAAAGTTTGGAAGCTATATCTGAAGAGCAAACCCCACTGGAATTGCAGATCGGTAGTTTTGTCAAAAAGATGGTGATTGCTGGTGTCGTTGTATTCCTGATTGTCTGGGCCATCAATTACTACCGTTCTGCCCTCATTTTAGATAGCCTGCTGAAAGGACTTACGCTGGCGATGAGTATATTACCGGAAGAAATACCGGTAGCCTTTACCACCTTTATGGCCATTGGCGCCTGGCGTTTGATGAAGATGGGAATCGTGGTTAAACAAATGAAAACTGTGGAGACATTAGGCAGCGCTACTGTGATCTGTACAGACAAAACGGGAACGATCACCGAAAACAGGATGAGCCTGGCCGGTGTCTTCGCGCTGAGATCAAACCGCATTGCTAATGATGCAGCACTGTTTGACCCAAATGAACGGGAACTCATCAGGATAGCTATGTGGGCCAGTGAGCCTGTACCGTTTGACCCAATGGAGATAGCCCTGCATCATACTTATACGCAAATATTTGCGGCTGATGAAAGGCCGTTTTATCATATGATCCATGAATACCCCCTGGGCGGCAAGCCTCCCATGATGACCCATATTTTCGCTGATGCTTCGGGGCACCGGATCATTGCCGCCAAGGGGGCTCCGGAGGCTATCATGCGTTTATGTTTACTGAGCGAAGACGAACGAAGACATACCATGGCTGCAATAGCCACACTTGCTGATGATGGTTACCGGGTGTTGGGAGTTGGAGAAGCCATTTTTGGAGATGATGCGTTCCCTGCCAGCCAACAGGAATTCCGATTCACATTTAAAGGGATCGTGGCTTTTTACGATCCTCCAAAAGCAAATATTACCGATGTGCTGAAAACATTCTATAAAGCAGGTATAGGGGTAAAGATCATTACCGGCGACAACGCGGCGACAACTGCATCCATCGCCAGGCAAATCGGCTTCAAGGGATATGATAAATGCATAGACGGCGCGGCGTTAATGATACAAAGCGATGAAGAACTACAGGAAACCGTTCTCCAAATCAATGTATTTACGCGAATGTTCCCCGAGGCGAAGCTGAGGGTGGTTCAAGCCCTGAAAGCAAGTAACCAGATTGTGGCCATGACCGGCGATGGCGTAAATGACGGACCTGCATTAAAAGCGGCACATATTGGCATTGCAATGGGCAAAAAAGGAACAGAGATTGCCAAACAAGCTGCCTCCCTCGTTCTTGCAGATGATGACCTGTCAAAAATGACAGATGCGGTTGCCATGGGCAGAAGGATATACGCCAATCTTAAAAAAGCCATTCAGTATATCATTTCTATTCACATCCCTATCATCCTCACCGTTTTTACCCCGCTGTTCTTCGGCTGGATCTATCCCAATATTTTTTCGCCCATACATATTATCTTTCTCGAATTAATCATGGGCCCCACCTGTTCTATCGTTTATGAAAATGAACCTATTGAAAAGAATAGCATGCTGCAAAAGCCCAGGGCGTTTACCCAAACCTTTTTTGACTGGAAGGAGCTTATAACAAGTGTTATTCAGGGATTGGTCATCACCGCCGGAACGTTAAGTATCTATTGGTTTGCCGTATACCAGCACGCTAATGAGCCTGTTACCCGTACTATGGTATTCAGCACATTAATTGCGGCCAACATCATACTAACATTGGTAAACCGTTCCTTTTATTATTCCCTATTAACCACCATTAAATACCGCAATAGCCTGGTGCCTGTTGTGCTCGGTATTACTTTAATTGTTTCCGGATCATTGTTTTATATCCATCCCTTGTCAGCGTTTTTTGGATTTGAACCTTTAAGTCTTGCTCAGTTGTCCATCAGCTCGGGAGCAGGTATACTATCGGTGATCTGGATTGAATTATTAAAACCGGGAAAAAGATCTGCTTTTGCGCTAAAGCCAGCTTAGTTAACCACAGCTTCAGGCCTTCAACCTACAATTTAAATTATAACAAAAACCGTAATAAAACTCAATCGCTATTCATTTCCGTTCCACCCAAAAAGCAGCACCAGCCCTATAACTGGGCGACTAAATAAATGATGAAGATCAATGCAATATATGACCAATTACAGGTTTCCGGAATTGCCCTTAAGCTATATTTGTATTACCCGATGGATGGAATTTATTCCTGTTTCGGTAGATGAAGCAGTACATTTTGTCTTTAGTGACTGATGTACTGCCGCATTGCGGAATCGGCGACCCCGGTTCCGTTTTTTTTTGTTTTCCACATCTCCCAGACAACACATACCTGTATTTTGCGCTTGCTATTAAATCCAGAACAACCTAACAATTTTTTGTGTTAAAATATTCTTAGTTTTAGTTATTGGCCTTCCTTTTTCTTTTTTTCAAGGCTTTTAAAATAGCCCCTCAGTAAAAAATTATGTTTTAAGGCCTCCATATTCTGATTAAACCCGGCGGTGCCGTCTTGAATATTTTTCATGGTTTGTTTTAGTTGCCCGGCCACAGCAGAGTCACGGAGCAATACGTATAGGGAACCATCTTTCGATGACAGGTCCTGGCTAACGGCTTCGATCAATGTATTCAACCGAATGGTCGCCAGGTTTGCTTGATCACTAACCGAACTAACCTTCTGCATTGTGTTATTTAAATTCCCTGCAAAAGCTGTATCGGTTAGTAAAAGTCCGGCTGCGCCCCTTCCCTTTCTGATTCCTTTTACAATGATGTCCAGGTTTACAGCCATATCTCTGGCATTTGCTGTGGCTTCATGAATGTTTTTTAAAGAAGACCGGAGAACCGGACTTAATTCCTTATCGTTCAACAATTCCAAAATCTTGCTTTCGTTGATACGCTGAACCGTGCCTTTTAATTCTTCGGAGATAAGTGCAATATTATTATTGGTCTTATCCAGGGTCTGCAGCATGGCATCAGTACTTACAGCTTTACGGGTTTGCAGGTAATCACCCTTGCTTATCGCCAAACTTTTGCCCGTTCCGGGCTGAATATTAATAACTTTATTACCCATCAGCCCTTCGGTCCCAACTGTAGCGATAGCATCCTTATGAATAAATGAACCTACTTTAGGGTCGATCAACAAAATCACTTCAATCGACGTATCGTTAATCAACTGCATGTCTTTAACCGTTCCGGCCTGAATACCGGAGTATAAAACATTATTTCCGGCTATTAATCCGTTCAAATTGGAAAAGCGTACTTTTATTTCAAAACCACCTCCAAACAGGTTGTGATTCTTCCCGATCATGTAAAAGGAAAATATCAGCACCAGTAATCCTGCCAATGTAAATACACCCAATTTGATGTTATTTTCTCCCTGGTTTGCCATAGTTTGTTATTCAAAAAATTGTTTAATATTTTCATCTGTAGCATCCTCCAGTTCCTGGTAAGTACCTTCCATATAACACTTTCCGTCCAACAGTAAAACTACCCGGTCGGCTGTGTTTTTAACGCAATTCATATCATGAGATATAATGATGGAAGCCGTATGGTATTTTTTCTGCAGGGATAAAATGAGATTATCGATCTCCCTGGCGGTTACAGGATCCAGCCCGGTGGTTGGCTCATCATACAGAATAATCTCAGGTTTAAGAATCAATGTACGGGCCAGCGCGACCCTTTTGAGCATACCTCCGGAAAGCTCTGCAGGCATCATATCCACGGTATGTGGCAGGCCCACATTGTCCAGGGCTTCTTTCACCATGGCATCTACCTCGGTTTGCGGCAGCCTGATCCATTGCCTTCGGAGGGAAAATTCAAGATTTTCTCTGACGGTCATGGAATCATAAAGAGCGTTTCCCTGAAAAAGAAAACCGATTTTGGTCCTGATCTTGTCCAGGTCTTCGTGATCTAATTCCGGTATATTTTTCCCCAGCACAATGATCTTACCACTATCGGGCTTTAAAAGCCCGATGATGCATTTGATCAGAACAGATTTTCCAGACCCCGATTTACCCAGCACCACCAGATTTTCATTCTCATACACTTTGAGATTAAAATCATTCAGTACCACATTCTCCCCAAATCTTTTACAAAGATGTTCAATCTCAATTACAGCTTCCGGTTTTCCCGTTATCTTACCTGTTGTTGATGATCTGATTGGCGTTTCCATTGCATTTAGTTTAGTCCAAGAACATCGGTAAGTTGCACGGCCAATAAATCAATGATAAATATCAGCACAGAAGCCAACACAACGGCAGTATTAGCAGAACTACCCACACCGCGCGTCCCTTTACTGGAATTATAGCCTTTATAACAGCCAACAATACCTACCGCAAAGCCGAAAAAGAAAGTTTTTATAACAGCTGGCGTAAGATCACCAAAGCTTAAACTATCAAATACCTGGGTGTAAAACAGGCGAATACTCGTCACCGATCGGATATTGACACCGATATAGGCGCCGAACAGGGAGATTGCATCACTGAGGATAGTAAGGATAGGCAACATTAAAGTTGATGCCAATACCCGTGTGGCTACTAAATATTTAAAGGGATTGGTTCCGCTTACTTCCATGGCGTCGATCTGCTCGGTTACTTTCATGGAGCCTAATTCGGCGCCAATACTGCTGCCGATTTTACCGGCAAAGATCAAGGCAGTGATCACCGGGCCAATCTCGCGAACAATAGCTATGCCCACCATCACAGGCAACTCAGATTCGACCCCGTAACTGATCAGGGAGGGCCTTAATTGCATAGTCAATACAAGGCCCATAATAAATCCGGTCAAACCAATCAGCGGCAGGGACTTATAACCAATTAAATAACACTGAGTCAGCAGCTCTTTTACTTCAAACCGGGGTTTCAAACCCAAAGAAAAAAAATGCCCTGTAAATCTCATTACATGACCGGTTTCTTTAAAGAATTCCAGTATCCGGTCAGTAAAAGCCCAATGAATTTTATCTATGCTATCCATGCTGTACAGATCTGATTTTTAACTAAAAGTACCACGTTCGCCATCGTGGAGAAATGATGAAAATCATACAGGTAAATGATCAATGTCATGAATGCACCCGGGAGATGATTATAGCTTCTACTCAAAAATCTATAATTATAAATAAAGCTCCGGGTAACCAGAGCTCACACCATATATGGCACTAAAAAAAATGCGTATCCGCTTTGTTTTCAAATAGTTTATTCCCCTTTACCGCCGTTGTTCTAATACTTCAACCTTGATTTTTTTCGACTTAAATGACAGGCAGCTTTTTTAAAGTGTATTAATTTCATTGTAATTGCCTGGGCAGATAACGTAGCCATTCCGTTTAAGCAATGCCCTTTGCATGTGTTGATAAATTTTTAAGATTAACTGGTCGGTTTACTTTTTTTGTTGATTTGATGGGAGGTGAAAGCGTTTCGTTGATATTATTAATACCATTGATGAGTGCATCCGGGTTAAACGAAATGCTATCAATACCCGCGTTAACGATTAGCCTGGTGAAATCTTTGGAGTCACTTGGGGCCTGTCCGCAAAGTCCAACATTTCTCTTCAATTGATTTGCCTTTTGAATCATTAAAACAATCAACTTTTTGCTGGCAGCATTCTGCTCATCAAATAAATCGGCTATCAAAGCAGAATCTCTGTCGATACCGAGTGTTAATTGGGTAAGATCATTGGAACCGATAGAAAAACCATCAAAAACAGCAGCAAATTCTTCGGCCAGCAAAACATTACTTGGTATTTCTGCCATAACAAATACCTCCAGCCCATTGACACCTTTTTTCAAACCGTATTTTTTCATCTGTGCTATAACCTTTTTACCTTCCTCAACAGTACGGCAAAAAGGGATCATCAATTTAACATTGGTGAAGCCCATATCGTCTCTGACTTTTTTCATGGCCTCACATTCCAACCGGAAGCCCTCCCGGTAACGCTCATGCGTGTAACGCGAAGCCCCCCGGAATCCGATCATCGGATTTTCTTCATCCGGTTCAAAGTATTTGCCGCCAATCAAACCCGCGTATTCATTCGTCTTAAAGTCGCTCATTCTAACGATGACTTCCTTGGGATAAAAAGCAGCAGCAATGGTGGCCACCCCTTGTGCCAGCCGGTCCACAAAATACCTTGTCTTATCCGGGTAACCGGAGGTCAGATGCGCAATCCTCAATCGGTCTGTTTCGTCAATAACACGCTCAAAATGAACCAGTGCCATGGGGTGTACCATAACAGAATGGGTAATGATAAACTCCAGCCTCATCAGCCCGACGCCATGGTTAGGATAAAATGACAGTTGGAAAGCCTGATCAGGATCACCTACAATCAACTGTGCCCTGGGATGCTCGGGCAAATGGATTTTCTTTAAATCAGTAAGGGTTTCTTTCCAGTTCAATTTGCCACGATAAACAATTCCGGTCTTACCCTCGGTACAGCAGAGGGTTATCTCTTCACCGTCTTTGATATTAACCGTAGCGTTTTCGGTACCAACAATCGCTACCGCTCCCAGTTCCCTGGCTATGATGGCCGCATGACTGGTTCTGCCACCTTTGTTGGTGACGATCCCTGCTACCTTTTTGAGTATGGGGTCCCAATCCGGGTTGGTGGTGTCGGTAACGAGGATCTCTCCTTCGTTAAGTTTACCGGCCTCTTCAGGCGAGCTTAGTAATCGCGCAAAACCGCTGGTGATCTGGTGCCCAACGGCAGCTCCCGTGGTGATCGTTTCACCTTTTTCTAAAATATGGCAGGTTTTTATCTGTAACGTCTTTTGCTGACTGTGCACGGTTTCCGGTCTTGCCTGGATGATGTAAAGCTGGTGGTTCTGTCCGTCTTTCGCCCATTCAAAGTCCATGGGTTTTTTATAATACTCTTCAATGATCACTGCCCAGCGGGCCAGTTGCTCAATTTCCACATCATCCAGAACAAATTTCCCCCTCAATTCCCAAGGCGTATCCCTATTTATCGTGGTATGGTGTTCATTCCCATCCTCAGTATAGACCAGCATTTTGCTTTTGCTGCCCAATTTTTTCTGTAAAATCGCTTCCTTATTTTTTTTCAAAGTGGGCTTGAACACGATAAACTCGTCTGGAACAACGGTGCCCTGTACCATGTTTTCGCCTAAGCCCCAAACCCCGGCAAGGTGCACCACATCCCTAAATCCCGATTCGGGCTCAAGGGTAAACCCAACACCTGAACAGCCCAGGTCTGAGCGGACCATTTGCTGAATACCCACAGAAAGAAAAACTTTAGCGTGATCGAAGCCCTTATCTTCCCTGTATTTAATGGCGCGGTCGGTGTAAAGGGATGCAAAACATTGTTTTACCGCATAGATAACAGCCCAATGCCCCTGTATATTTAAATAGGATTCATGCTGACCGGCAAAACTTGCATCCGGAAGGTCTTCGGCTGTCGCGCTGCTACGTACGGCTACTGATGGTTCTGAAAAATTAAACAGGTAGTCATAAGCATCAATAATGGTCATTTGGAGGTCCTGGGGTATTTCAGCGTCCATCATCAGTTTCCTGGCTTTTGCTCCAACCTGGGAAAGATTGGTAAAATTATCCCGATCAAGTTCTTCAAGTATTTTTTGCAGGGGCTGCTGTAGTTTATTACGCGTTAAAAAATATTGGTAGGCTGCAGCTGTAACCGCAAATCCATCCGGGATGGGTATGCCCATGGGCACCAAATGGGTAAACATTTCTCCGATGGAAGCATTTTTACCACCGACCTCTGCAATATTTTGCATCCCGATTTCACTGAATTTTTTGATGAAAGATTCCATATCGATTTTCATTATTTATTTGAAAGTATCTTATATCTTATCTACCCGCTGGCGGTGTTTCTTCTTGCTTAGTGAGAAGCTAATTTCTGCCTAAAACCGTCTCCAAATAATGACCAGGGTCAAAACCAAAACTGATCCTGCGCAAAAAACAGGTTTGCTGCCGAATGGACTTGAGCGTAAAGTCTTTCGTTATGATAAACCAATATCCCTTTTACAGGCAGGGTTTCTTAAAAATCAATCGTGCTCTTTAGGTTAAATTCCTTTTGCAAAACTGAAAGTTGCAACCCAAAAAAAGCCGCAGAGAGTTAAGTTCTTCTGTGGCTTCTGTGTGAATATATATATATCAATAGTTTACTTTACTTCCATACGTGACGGGATTACCATTACCGGTATTTGCTGGTGTTTTAATTGCTCACCGGTATGACTCCCTTTAAATATCCTGCTCAAAAAACTATGATGGTCATGCACTAATACAAGTAAATCAGATTCATTCTCTTCACAATGACGATTCAGACGAGCAGGCAATTCCTTGCCGGATATATCTTGGTATGATAAATTAGGGTACCGATATCTTCTTACGCGGTTGACAAATTTACTTTTCATTTCCATTTCGCGTGAATCATCATGGCCCCAAAGGGATACATGCAAAATTTCCAGGTGAAAATCAAAAAGACGGCCGAGTTTAATGAGATAATGTACCGCATTCAGATCACCTTCATCAAAGTCGCAGGCGATTGTAACTTTTGCTATTTTTTTAAGATCAGCGCTTTGAGGAATAATCAAAACCGGCCGGTTTGTTTGATTGATGACCGTGCTGGTGTCACTACCTATCAGCAAATGTTCCATGGTTGTGCCGGAGCGGGCGCCCATGATGATGAGTTCGATATCCTTTCTTTCCAACAAGAACTTCAATTGATACTGCAGGCTCCCCTCTTCCCGTTGGCAATCGATACTTGGCTTGTGTTCCCCATGCTGACTTTCGAGACAAGTTTCTCCAGGCTCTCTTTCAGATAGATGATTTTCTCCTTGCTTTCATCCAGCCAGATCATCTGTTCTACTGCATAAGGCGTTCCGCCAAACTCGGATAGAACTGGCTGGCTGGCAAAAGTATTAAACAATAAAATATTCGCATGCAACTTCGCACACAGTGGAATAGCAGCGGCCGCGGCATGATCTGCATTATCTGAATAATCGGTTAGCACCAGTATCTTTTTCATGATCAATTTATTTAAACGTAAACTCTTTGCTACCCTCATTGCTCGAGGAGATATAACAAATATGATCAATCGTATCCCGGCCGCCCATGACCGAAATCATCCCGAAATTTGATTTACCGCACATTTACGAATGCTGAGCGCGCAGATTTCAGGATCTTTTCAATGGCCTGAAGAAATGTCGCCTTTAATTTTCCTCCTTGGGTGAAAGACTTGTTTCCGCATAGCCATAAGTGATGTCACAACAGTCGAAGTAATATGTTCGTTATTACCGGCGAATGAGCTTACCGCGGTCGGTTTATGGATATTTAAAGATGTGATAGGGAGTAATTTATATCGGATAACCCGGGCATGCCGGGTACCTGGTAAGTTAAAAAAATGATCAGCATCAATTAAAATAATGATTTGTGCTACACGCTTGGATCAAGTTAAAACCTAAATTTGTATTATTAGGCAGATTGAGTTTATTCCTGTCCCGGTAATGCGCCCGGGAAGTCTTTCGGGCATCATAATTGCGCATTTTTACACCAAGGTCAACTGATTTTATTTTTTAGCAGCAAAGAATAATTACGGACAGGGAAAGGCTTTAACATAATACAGTTCACGCTTAGCCTGAACTAAACTTACAGTCACATGAAGCTGATTAGCTATTATATTCCTATTGTATTTTTAATCAGTGCATGCTCAACTAAAAAAGATCATACCAGGGCGGTTATAAAAAATATCACCGTATCCTTATATGCTTCTGCAAATGTTAAAGCAACAGACCAGTACACCGTAACATCAACTGTGCCGGGTATCGTTAAACAAATCAATGTAAACCCTGGTGACCTGGTTAAAGCTGGAGAAATACTTTTTGTTCTGGAAAACCGGGAAGCCGTTTTAAATGCAGCTAATGCCCGTCAGGCTTTGGATTTTACAACCTCAAACAGTCGGGCCAGTTCTGAACGGCTCCAGGAAGCCATATACCAGGTTCAGGTAGCCAAAGAAAAATACCAACTCGACTCTGCCTTTTATTATCGTCAAAAAATTTTATGGGAGCAAAACATAGGCACTCGTTTAGATTTTGATCAGCGCCATTTGGCATTTACTACCTCAGCAATAAATTATGATGCCGCGAATAAAAGTTTGGCCCAATTGAAAAAACAACTGAAAAACGATCTGGAGTTATCTAAGATCAATTACAGCATTTCCAAAAAGCGACAGACCGATTATTTAATTAAGAGTGAAATAGACGGTAAAGTATTCGATGTGATTAAAAATAAAGGCGAGCTGATTACCACACAAACCACTCTATGTGTTTTAGGGAAGCCTGATCAGTTTTATCTGGAGATGAATGTTGATGAGAAGGATATCATAAAGATTAACCTAAGCCAACGTGTTGAAATTACCATGGATAGCTATCAGGGACAATCATTCAGTGGCCGGGTCAGCAAAATTTATCCGATTATGGATGAGCGCTCACGTACATTTAAGGTTGAAGCCGTTTTTTTGAACCCTCCAGGGAAGCTCTATCCTAATTTAACGGCGGAGGTTAATATCATCGTCAGTGTGAAGAAAAATGCGATGCTTATCCCCAGAAACTACCTCGATAAAAACAATTGTGTGTGGTTAAAAGGCGATATTAAAAAGAAAGTGATCACAGGGGTACAGGATGAAAAGAATGTGGAAATACTGCACGGGCTAGATACACAGGAAACTATTTATAAACCTGATTAAATGAAAACAGGACTGCTCTTAAATATCGCCCTCGCCTTGTTAATGGCGCGCCTAAAGCAATCGGTTGTGGCTGCTGCCGGCGTTACCTTTGGCATTGCCATGTTTATAGCACTTATTAGTTTCATGACAGGTTTAAACAAAATGCTGGATAACCTGATTATAAACCGTACCCCGCATATCAGGTTATACAATGCTATTACCCCATCCAAAACGCAACCTGTTAATCGGGCCGCCGACTTCGCCGGGTTCAAAAATTTCATTCTATCGGTGAAACCAAAGGATGAAGGAAAGCAGCTTTATAATGCAAGCCGTATTATTAAAGCCATTAGGGAGGATGATAGGGTAATTGATGTTGCCCCTAAAATAAGTACAACCGTTTTCTTTAATAGCGGCACCATTCAATTGTCAGGTATAATTGATGGCGTCGACGTAGATCTTGAGCAGAAGCTTTTTCACTTAAATGACAACATCATTGAGGGAACTATTGCTGATTTAGCTGTGGTGAGTAACAGTATAATTATTGGAAAAGGGCTTGCTGATAAGCTTATTGTAAAAATAGGAGACGTGATACAGGTTACTACGCCTGACGCCGATATTGCTAAGCTTAAAATAGTAGGGATAGTACAGTTTGGAATAGCCGAAGTAGACGACGTGCAAAGTTTTACTTCCCTGCAAACCGCGCAAAAGCTGCAAGGCAAGCCGGCCAGCTATATTACCGATATACAGGTTAAATTAAAAAACATCGCGCTTGCTCCCGCACTGGCTAAGGAATATGCACGACTATTTGATGTTGATGCAACCGATGTGCAAACCGCCAATGCGCAATTTGAAACCGGCACCACCGTACGAAACACCATTGCCTACAGCGTAAGCGTCACCTTGCTGATTGTTGCCGGGTTTGGAATATATAATATATTGAATATGTTGATTTATGAAAAAATGGATGCAATAGCGATATTGAAAGCAACAGGATTCTCCGGCAAGGATGTTAAAGCGATATTTATTCAACTGTCGATGGTGCTCGGCGTAGTTGGCGGCGTCATTGGCATCATATTAGGGTATTGTTTATCGCTTATCATAAGTCATATTCCGTTCCAGACTTCGGCATTGCCAACAATAAAAACCTATCCGGTAAATTTTGAAATTACCTACTATTTAATTGGCATAAGCTTCGCGCTTATCACCACTTATCTCGCCGGTTTGTTTCCGGCACGTAAGGCAGCAAAAATTGATCCGGTGGTCATCATAAGGGGGAAATAATGGAAACACCGGTTTTACAGGCGATTGATATTAACAAGTATTTTTTAGACCCGGTGCGTTTTCGTGTGCTTACAGATATTAGCTTCTCTATCAGCCGTGGAAGTTTTGTTTCCATTACAGGCAAATCAGGATGCGGTAAATCAACATTACTATATATCTTATCCACGATGGATACAGATTATGAAGGCGAATTGATATTGGACAATGAATCACTTCGTCAAAAAGATAATGCCGAACTCGCTGTCATTCGCAATCAAAAGATCGGGTTTGTATTTCAGTTTCATTACCTGATTGAAGAGTTCAATGTGCTCAAAAATGTGATGCTGCCGGCCATGAAACTGGGCAGATATTCTACCGAGGCAATAGAGCAAAAGGCAATGCAGCATTTAAAAACTTTAGGCATAGATGACCAGGCCCTGAAAAATGCCAGCCAGCTGAGCGGCGGCCAAAAACAGCGTGTAGCCATAGCACGGGCGATGATCAACGACCCGCTGATTATCATGGGCGATGAGCCCACCGGCAACCTGGATAAAAAGAACAGCGATATTGTTTTTGGCATTTTTAAAGACATTTGCCTGGAAAATAAACAGACCATTCTGGTTGTAACCCATGATCCGGATTTTGCTAAAAGGGCCGACCGGATCATCGTGATGGAAGACGGGACAATTATTCCATAATATCCCGAAATTTATAAATATTCAGCCAGTTTAATCCAATTTAAAACTTCCGTTATCGCCTTACCCGCAACATCCGGGAAGCCGGTAAACTAACGTTAATTTTATTTAGTTCATTTTAGAAGGAAATACCAGCAGGGGTGTTTTCTGTTTAGCTAAGGCTTTTTTGGTTTCACTATGAGCAAACAGCCGCACAAAAAAGGAGCGCTGATGATGCAGTAAGGCTAATAGCACTGGTCCGGTTTCTGTACCTAAGTGGTTCAACCTGTTGATTACATCATTTCCTCCAATTTTATGATAGCTTAGCCCCTGGTACTTTAATTGCGCAACTTTTGCTTCGAAGGCAAGCGCCTGGGGACTTTGTTCCGCTTCTTTCTGATCAGGTTTGATTACATGGATAATCTCAAGCTGAAAATGAAAAAGGTTGCCCAGTTTGATGAGGTAATGGATCGCTTTAAAATCCGCTTCATCAAAATCGGTTGCGAATATCATCTTTCTTATTTGCTTCAGGTTTGTTTTTGCAGGAACAATAAGCACTGGTCGGGTGGCATGGTTCACTACAGCATTGGTATCGTGGCCATATAGTGCATCATCGCGGTCATGCGATCGCGCTCCCATGACTATGAGTTCCATCTTGTTTTGAACCAATAATTCATCTACATCCATTCCCAGGTCGCAGTCGTTGAACTCAACAGAGATAACCGGCTTATGATCATCAGGCTCCAACTGTCTACTAAGGGATTCCAGGCCTTCCATCAATGACCCCAAACCCAGTTGGCTGCTTTTTTTTCGTTTCGTAAACTCGTCCACAATCCATCCGCCACCGCCATAGGATGGCATGGTTGCATAGTCGATATAGGTATTAAACAATAACAGGTCAGTATGTAACTTCCCGCTAAGTATTAAACCGGCTTCTGCGGCACAGGTCGCATTGGCTGAAAAATCGGTGAGCACAAGTATTTTTTTCACGACTGAGTCTTTTAAATTTCATTTCAAATATTTCCATTTTTTCGATCAATAGCCTGTTGTTTTTTATTTGCACAGCGGCAAACTTATGCTGCCGACTCTGTTTCCCGCATCAAAAGCAAACTGAACGGTTTTAATCTATTAACGTTCATACCGGCCGGTTTTCTTGCCCAGCTTAATTTTATAGATAATCAGTTCCACTTTACTGCCTATATCGCTATCCTTTTCCGTGATGCCATGCGATGGATGGTCGGGCGCATTTTGAGATAGCGGCATGATCCGGTGAATGATAGCTTGCATAACCCGCTCCTTTTCATCCATGTCTGTTATTTCCTCAAACGTTCCCCAGGCAACCACGCTTTTCCAGCGGAATATGCTTTGTATATCATCCACCTCGAAACATACCTCGGGATTCTTTCGCATCATGTCAATTTTTTTTCCCTGAGCAGAGTGCGCGTAAATATCCGCGCCATTGTAAACATAGTTAATAGGAACAATATAGATGTTACCATCAGTACCGCAGGCAATCCGGCCGGTGACTTGTTCCTTTAATAGTCCCTCAATTTCCTCATTTGTCATTTCCCCTAACATTGTCTATTTTTTTTGATGGTTCTTAAAAACACAGCCTTAAATAAAAATGATAACAACTACGATGCAATATTCTCAAAAAAAGCACTGGTGCGGAATGACCGTGGTCACATAAATAGGTGATGTGGAATATGGATTCACATGATTGCACTCATTGGTCCACGGTTGCCGGTCAATTAGTTTTATAGAAATAAATTCCATGAAAAAGCTTACTTTATTTACCTTCTGTTTAGTGCCTCTTTGGCTGCATGGCCAGGTTTCTACGACTGCGACGGATTTAAGTTATGCAGCTTCAAAGGCAATTCCCGCGGTGGTTCGTATTCAGGCTTTTGTGTCCGATAGTATTTTGAATATACATCCTCACCTGGTAACCTCCATGGGCATTAAATCAAATAAATCCGGTACTGGCATGCTCGCAGGCAGCGCCTCGGGAGTGCTGGTAAGTGCTGATGGCTATGTGATTACCAACAACCATGTATTGGCCGGGGCCGACAGTCTGATGGTCATTTTGCAAGATCGCAGAGCATACCGCGCGATGCTGACCGGGACGGATGACAGGGTAGATCTGGCGCTACTTAAAATTCCCGGTAATGCGCTCCCTTTTCTGGAACTTGGCAACCCTGGTACGATACAGATCGGGGATCCGGTGCTTGCTGTTGGCAATCCGCTTGATCTGACTTCTACGGTTACTGGGGGAATTTTGAGCGCCCGATTCAGAAACATGGACAGCCAGTCGGATGAATCCCTGGTAAATTCTTATCTGCAAACTGATGCCGCCAGCAATGAAGGTATGAGCGGAAGCGCTTTAGTGGATCGTAATGGTAAACTTATCGGTATCAATTCAGCGATCATTTCTCCTTCCGGAACTTTTGCGGGGTATACCTTTGCCATTCCGGCCGGCATTGTGAGGAAAGTATGGCACGACCTTGTTGCTTACGGAAGTGTGCATTATGCGTACCTCGATATATTTTTTGTTGACATGGATGCCACACAAACCAAACGGCTACTGGCCAAAAGCCCAAGGGGCGTTTTAATTGAAAGCGTGCAACGGGGAGGTGCAGGCGAGCAGGCCGGATTACAGCGGGATGATATCATCATACAACTGGATCAGCAACAAATAATCTCATCCCCCCAATTGCGCGAGTTGCTTGCGCAATATGCCCCGGGGAATCATGTAGTATTGACCATTGTACGCAAGGGTAAAGAAACTGATCTCGCAGTGATACTTTCGCCGCAAAACGGAAGTACGTCCAGGGCTGCGGTGCGCAAACAACCAGCACGCTGGCCTGCTTTTCGCACTAAGCAATAACATTCACCCATGGTCTCTTTGCCATCTATTTTACCAAAACCGTTAAGCCGCCGGTAGCATTTGGATTTAACGAAGGAGCCGGGCTATACGGTCGACCAGCGTACCTCGAAAAAAGCATTCCACTATCTATCGCCTTGAGTCTCGCGGGAGGCAGATTGGGGAACGACCCCTCCATTTAAATTGTGTTTCATATCAAAAACCCGCATGATGGCAATCATTGAAATAGCCACCAAAAGGGCTGTCCTTTGATATATGAAATGTATCTAATTTATAAATCATTTAAAAAATAAAACTTATGAAAACGGACATTCAAATCCAAAAAGATGTGATGGATGAACTGAAATGGCAGCCATTTCTGAATTCATCCGAAATTGGCGTTGCCGTAAAAAACGGAATTGTAACACTTTCAGGGATAGTTGATTCCTTCTCCAAAAAGTTAAGCGCCGAAAGAGCAGCAAAAAAGGTATCCGGCGTAAAAGCCATTGCAGAAGACATTCAGATCGGGGTATCACCCGTTTACCGTAAAACAGATACGGAAATAGCCGAGGCGGTGTTTAACGCCCTTAAATGGCATTCAGCCGTACCAGAAGAAAAGGTTAAGATCAAGGTAGAAGACGGCATCGTTACCCTGGAAGGCGAGCTTGAATGGGAATACCAGCGGATGAACGCCAGAACAGCCATCCAAAACCTTTCCGGAGTACGATCAGTAACTAACCTGATCACCATTAAACCAAACCTTAACCCATTTGAGTTGGAGCAGAAAATTACGGAGGCCTTCCGGAGAAACGCCGCCATTGATGCCGGTAAGGTAAACGTTAGCACGAGCGGCAGCAAAGTCATACTTACCGGAAAGGTTCGCTCATTTGCCGAAAGCGAAGACGCGGAAGATGTAGCCTGGGCAGCGCCGGGTGTTTACCACGTGGAAAACAAACTGTCTATCGTTGAACCGGAATTTGTGTATTAACTTATTTATAAAAGTAAAATCATGAAAAAATCAAAATTTATATTCAGCCTGGTGATTGTGATAACCATATCTGCGATGCGGTCATTTGCCCAGATCATCCTACCCGAAGTAAATATAAAAGCTTCGATCTATAAGTATCTTAACGCTACCGATAACAAGGAAATGGCGCAGCCGGTCAGAATGCTGGAGTTCAAGGCGGCCACCTATGATGTAAAAAAATCAGAATTCTACAACGATGATTATGATGGCTATTCTATATCCTTTTATATCCCTGACGGGAAAATTCTGGCTGCTTATGATAAAAATGGCAAACTGCTGCGTACTGCCGAAAAATTCAAAAACACCAAACTACCTGCAGCGGTAAGGGATGCGGTTAGCAAGCGGTTCCCTAACTGGCATATTTCCGAGGATATCTACCAGGTTCATTACTATGACCAGAAGGAATCTGCCGATAAAAGCTTTAAGCTCCTGCTGGAGAATGGCGACAAGCGCATGAAAGTAAAAATTAATGAAAAGGGAGAATTTATTTAAGCTTCCTGCAATTAACCTATTAACAAGAACCGGAAGCTTTTGTATAGTTCATTTTGCGGAAGCTTCTTTTTTTAAATAAACCACATGAAAAAGTTAATGATTGCTATTGAAGCAGAAAAACCGGATCAGCAAAGCATTGCATTCGGCTGTTACCTGGCCAAACTCACCCGTTCCGGGTTAACAGGCATTTTCCTGGAAAATCTCCCCGCCGAATCCGCGCCAGGTGTGAAGTTTGCATACGGGAGCGTTTTTGTGGAAACAATTAATTCCCTTGATCTGCCAGAAACGGATTTTAAACTGAAAGCCGGCTCAGAAAACATCCGGAAATTCAAAGCGTTTTGCGAAGAGCAAGGGGTAGCCTACCAGATTCACCGCGACCAGAGCGTGCCGGAGGAAGAATTAATCGCCGAAAGCCGCTATGCCGACGCCATTATTACCAGGCCGGGTTTATTTGCTTCCTCGGAGCTGGAGATGCCTGCCGGATTGGTTAGGGAACTGCTGGCCAAATCAGAGTGCCCTGTCATTATCGCTCCCCACCATGCCGGACCGATTAATAAGATCCTGTTCGCTTATGACGGAAACGCATCGTCAGTATTTGCGATCAAACAATTCACTTATTTATTTCCGGAACTAAGAAATTGTGAAATCACTGTACTGCAAGCGGATAAGGAGGCGGTATTTAGCGAGGCGCAGAAAGAAAAACTGTATGAATACCTGAAGGAACATTACAGCCAGATAAACTTTAAAGACCTGCATGGAAAACCGAACGACGAACTGTTTGATTATATGCTGCGGGAGGCCAATGCGTGCCTGGTGATGGGGGCTTTTGGGCGAAACTGGCTATCCAGCCTATTCAAGGCCAGTACAGCAGAACTGCTTATCAAAATCAACAACCTGCCGATATTCATTACTCATCGATAAAAAAAATGCCAATGTAGCACAAACAAAGGAAACAAGGGGTCAAGCTTACACCATTAACGGGGCACTTTTATTAATGCCGCCAATATGGTTTCTTGTACTGATCTATAGGATGCTGAATTTGCTTGAGAATGTAGTTAAGCGCACGCGATAAGCACCACTCCGCGCCTTACGGGTAACATGCTCATGAGGTGCTGTTCCCAACTTTAAAAAAGATCTGAAACTATAAATGCCCCCCCGGATCCTATGAACTTTATTTAAGAATTCAGATCCCCATTGTCGTAAATTGCTAAAGCCGCCGGCAAACAGCTGGCCACTCCGCTTAAGCCACATACGCTTATGGTAATTAATATAGTGTCTTTGATTTCATCACGGGTGGCACCGAGTTGTTTGGCCATTTGCACATGGTAACGTACTGCAGTAACATCACCCAGGGCTGTTTTAATACCGATATACAATAATTGCTTAGTTTTAGAGTCCAGTCCGTTTGTACTTTTTAATGCCTCTATCAATTGGTTAAATGCTTTTGATACTTCAGGGGCTTCCTGTTCAAATACTACAAGGGGGTTGTCGTTGCTGCTCATGATTTTTAGTTAATTGATTGACGGGTTATAAAATTTAGTGATCCAGGTTTTTCCAAAAAAAATTTGCCAGTAATAAAATAGACCCAGGCGCTGTGATTAGCCATGGCGCCCCAAGTAGCAGTACCCATGTAGAAAAATGCGGGTAAAAATAGGCAAAGCCAATAAAAGGAATCATCAATGCATTAGCTATCAAAAATATTCTCACAACACCTATTATTTGTAAAATCTGTACTACGCCATATCCTGCAGCAGCAATAAATGCCGCAAGCGCTGCATAAAAACCCAAAAGCGCAGTTTCCTTTTTCATTATAAAACGTTGAGGATCTTATCTTCTTTGGTACGATGGCCTAATATTTTTTCCAGGTCCTCCCTGTATATCACTTCATTTTTCAATAATGATTCAGCTACTTTTTCCAGCAAAATTTTATTTTCGGTCAATAGTGTTTTAGCGGTCAGATAGGCATCACCTACCAGCTTCCGAATTTCCTGATCTATCAGTTCGCCCGTAGCTTCACTAAAAGGTTTCTGAATAGATAAGTCGCGCTGGTTGGTTGAATCATAATAACTAACGTTACCCAACTTATCATTGAAACCATAATAAACCACCATAGCATAAGCTTCCTTGGTCACCTTTTCAAGGTCATCAATTGCCCCGGAGGAAATTTCACCGAAAATGACTTCTTCGGCCGCCCTGCCTCCAAGCGTAGCACATAAATGCTCCCGGAATGCAGATTTGCTCCTTAACTGTTTCTCTTCTGGCAGGTACCAGGCAGCACCTAAAGATTTCCCCCGCGGAATAATGGATACCTTAACCAATGTATCAACCGTTTTTAATAGCCAGCTGGTTACGGCATGGCCAGCTTCATGATAGGCTATGATTCTTTTTTCTTCCGGAGAAATGATCTTACTTTTCTTTTCGAGCCCAGCAACGATCCGGTCAATTGCATCTGTAAAATCCGTTTTTTCTATTTTAGTTGCCTTTCTTCGCGCCGCTATCAAAGCGGCCTCATTGCAGATATTTGCAATGTCTGCCCCGGAAAACCCCGGTGTTTGCGCGGTCAATAATTGAATATTAATTGCCTCATCAACCATTAAATTACGCATGTGGACTTTAAAAATGGCCGCACGTTCACTCATATTAGGCAGTTCCAGGTAAATATGGCGGTCGAATCTGCCCGGACGAACAAGCGCCGGGTCAAGCATATCTGCACGGTTGGTTGCAGCTAAAACGATAACGCCGGTATTGGTACCGAAGCCATCCATCTCGGTTAATAATTGATTTAAAGTGCTTTCCCTTTCATCATTGGCGCCCCCTAAAAAGGCGCCTTTTCCCCTTGATCGTCCGATAGCATCAATTTCATCTATAAAAATGATACACGGCGCTTTTTCCTTGGCCTGGCTAAAAAGATCACGTACCCTGGAAGCGCCCCCCCCCCACGAACATCTCCACAAATGCAGCACCGGAAATAGAAAAGAAAGGTACCTGGGCTTCGCCTGCAACCGCTTTTGCCAGCAGGGTTTTGCCTGTTCCTGGTGGGCCCACCAAAATGATACCTTTTGGTATCTTGGCGCCCAGTTTAGTGAAGGACCCCGGCTTTTTCAAAAAGTCTACTATTTCCAGCACTTCTGTCTTTGCTTCATCCAACCCGGCAACGTCATTAAAATTGATATTACTGTTCTCCTTTTCAACCAAAATCGCCGTGGATTTCCCAAAGTTAAAAATAGAAGGCCCGCTGGTTACCCCCATGCCGCCCTGTCTCCTGATGAAAAAGCCTGCTACTATGTAAATCAAGATAAAAGGGAGCACCCAGCTTAATATATTCCAGAACCAATTGCTTTGATAGGTATAACTAACAGGAACCTTTTCAATTACAGAAAAGTTTTTTTCCGCCTCTTCCATATTTCGCTCAAAGGATTCTACCGACCCAATCGTAAATACATAATGGGGCCCATTATTGATGCCGCTGCCAAATGAAGGTTTAAATACCTCTTTAAATGCGATATCCCCTGAAAATATTTTTTTGATATATACTTCTACCTTTTCTTTATTAACTACAACCAGTTTTTCGGTCGCTTTGCGGTTTAGTATCGTGTTTGAAAATTGCTGCCAGGTGATTTCTTTGGTGCCATAAGAATCCGTTAATATTGGCGATAAGATAAAATACAGTAACATAATCACATAAACCCATATCCAGCTGAAAGCGGGTTTAATTTTCTTTTTATCAGGTTTTCTGTATTTTAATTGCTGATCCGTCTTCATAGATTAAAGATGGGAAGCCCAATGAAGAAATAAAATGATGAAGATCAGCCAAATTAATGATCTATTTCAGCGCTTCGACCATCAAACCCTCAACCTACTTGCTGAAATGCAGATCTGCACCAAATATATAACGCTGAAAAAATGATTATAACGTTCTCCGCTACAAGGCCACTATTTCGAATGACCTTATTTATGTAATTCACCATATTTACCGCAGATATTTCATATTCTCCATCCTAATACCAATAGTTACAACTCCAGAAGCATATAAGTGTCGCAGGCCATTATCCAGGTGAACTTTGGGAAAATTTTCATTTCAATACGCAAAGCAATTGTAACAATAAGCAAGCGATTTAATCTTATTGGCAGTTTACAAACCAGAACTTTAGGCAAATGATCAAAAAATATTCAGTTTTAGCAGGAATATTATTTTCGTTGGTTTTAATAATGATAGCAATTTCAGTTTACCCGGGCGGCACAAGGTTCGATGAATATTCTATTGGTTTCAACTGGACAAAAAATTTCATGAGCAACCTGTTTGGAACAAACGCGTTGAATGGCGCTGAAAACCCTTCCAAAATTTGGGCATGCGCAGGAATGATCATCCTTCCAGTTACTTATGCCCTATTTTTCATTAATATGGCAAAAAAAATACCCGAAAAAAATGCCGCCAATATTCTAAAATACGGAGGTGTAGCTAATATTTTCTTTACATTTTTAACTGTAACATCGCTACATGACATCATGTTGATCATATCAACCACTTTGTTTTGGAGTTGTATAGTCGTTATCACGGTTTTTATCATGAAAACAAGTCTTCATTTATTTAAATTCTTTTGCATAATCAGTCTTTTGGTTTTTTATTACAGTATTTACCTATGGGGCATAAGTGATTGGGATTTATTACCAATAATGCAAAAAGTAAATTTTGTCAGTTCAACGCTATTAATTTTAGGGCTCGAGTATTTTACCAATCAGGAAGATTTTGCCCATATTAAACCAAGGGCAAATAAGAAATTAGTTATGGACCACTAATATTGATATTTTTAGATTGGGGCGAAATTACATTCAGTCTATTAGCAGTTCGGTTTTAGCAATAAAGTTCTTGAATCGTTAGGTATTAATTGCCTAAAAGCGCGATGAAGATATAATTAAACGAGTTTTAAAAAGGCGCTAAACCCACATTTGCGTGAGACATTTCAATTAAGGGACCTTCAACGAAAATATAAATGAAGCATGGCAAAACAGTCTAATATACCGTAACAAACAATGTCATCGCCCCATCGATAAAGAAGCATGAAAAAAATTGTAACCAGCCATGAACCCGACAAAACCAACAACGATGCTCAACGGTCCGGGTGTTGTTTTGGCCAGCGCAAAACCGTCTGCCATTTGCATTTTAGATAACCAGGCAAATTTCCCTACCGCAAATTGTGCTACATAAGGTAAAACTGTATAAGCCCCACCCACAGTAAAACGATAGGTTTAACACCTCAAGTCACCTTGTTCGGGCCACCAGGATATGAGATCAATCTTTTGTACCTCGCCGGATTGATTTCATCGATTTTAACTGGCGCGGGCCTTTTTTCTATCGACTCGATGATCTTTAATAAATAGGCTAAATCTTCTCAAATTAACATCTGAAGATTATGTAGCTATACTGACAATATAAAAGCCGGACTATCCAGCTTCTATATTGTCAGTTAAAAACTAAACATCTGAAACGAGTTTAATTATTTAATGCTGCCTGTGTCAGGCAAATTTAACGCTGACCGCCAGCGACAGCAATTGCTTCTCCATGAATCCAATAAGCTTCTTCGGATGCCAGAAACACAGCAACTTTGGCGATATCCTCCGGTTTGCCTACACGACCGAGCGGGGTTTCTGAAATATGCCATTTTTCTGCTTCTCCGTTCATTACGCCCGAACTGTGAGAGCCTTCTGTTTCTATCAGTCCCGGATTGATAGAATTGACGCGAATGTTCTTAGGCCCAAGCTCCTTGGCCAGGATACGGGTCATTGCGTCAACGGCGTATTTGGTTTGTGTATATACTAATGAAGTAGGCATATCGAGCGTTGACACGATAGAACCGGTATTAATTATCACGCCGCCATTATTCCCGAATGATTTAATTGCCTGCTGAATAGTCAGTATACTACCTAAAACGTTAATGTTAAACATCCTGTGAAAGGACTCTTCGGTAATATCTTCAATGCCTGCAAAGCTGTATACACCGGCATTGTTAACCAATATATCCAGTTTACCAAAGGCTTTAACGGTTTCGTCAAATATCTGTTTTACATCAGGTGCTTTATCCACGCTTCCGTGTACCGCAATCGCTTTTCCACCTGCTGAAATTATTTCCTGAACAACCTTGTCTGCGTCTTCTCTGCTGCTTGAATAATTCACAGCAACGGCAGCTCCTTCCTTTGCATAGGCTTTAGCAATACCTGCGCCTATACCTTTAGATGCACCTGTTATTAAGGCTACTTTTCCGTTTAATTTTCCTGAATTTTCCATTTTACTTATCTGATTATTTCTTTTTTGATATAGCAAAGTTGGAGTTTCATAAGCCCCCATACGATGAAGTAGCTTAGGAAATCAAGTTGAAGTAGTTCAAGATTTTGGCTTCACACGCTGATTGCGGATCTTCGAAAGAAATTCGGTAGTCATGCCCAGATAGGAAGCAATAACATATTGCGGAAACCGAAAAGCCATACCCGGATAATTTTCTATAAATAATGCGTACCTCTGCTCTGCTGATTGCATCAGGTTACTAATAAGGCGTCTTTGCATAAATGCAACAGAACGTTCAGCCAATATTCGGAAAAAAGTTTCAAACTTATGATTTGCCGCTTTTAACTGGCTTTCGTTCTCAAACGTAATCTGCAATAACAGAGAATCCTCCAATGCGGTGACGAACATGCGGGCAGGCTGCTGATAAATATAGCTATTATAATCGGATATCCACCAGTCCTCGACTGCCAACTGAATAGTATGCTCTTGCCCATCGTCACTAATAACATATGCCCTTAACGAACCATTGAGTACAAAAAACCTGCTTTTAGCCGTAAAATCAGGTTGAATAATAAACTGACGTTTTTTTACCCTTACTTCCTTAAAGGAAGCTTTAAACACTGCCGCTTCTTCATCCGAAAACGGAACTAGTTTCCGCGCGTAGTTAATTATCGTTTGCTGATTATCCATTTAAATAATTGAGGTATACCTGCAATAGCCCTATATCTAATAAATGTAATTCTTATCTCAATATGTTTTGGTAAGATGAACAATTACAATTATCTACATTTTATATTATAATGATGCCATTCTACGAAAATGATTCAAAAAATCTTGATGCTTTGTGTACCTAAGGCTACTTAAAGATGAAGGCTGTTACAAGAAATTGTAGCAGCCTCCATTGTTTCTGATCATACAATGTTCCTACACACCAGCTGCTGCACGAAATGAATTAACAAACGCCACTAATTTGCTGATTTAGGCACCAACAGCAACGGAAGGCCAATAGAAAAACCGAACATTGAAAAAGATTTGCTAAAAAACGAATGTCCTCAACTCCTCCACAAAATAATTCGAGAATTGACCAATAAGGTTACAAATAAAGGCAAAGCCTCAAATCGAAAAATTTGGGGCGTTTTATTTTTGACCCAAATATGCTATCTTTCAAAATGCAGCACCAAGAATTTGCACCTCCTGAAGAATTACGGGATATCATAAAGTGCTTTTGGTATAACAGAAGAGACTCCGGAGAACTACCATCGGGTTTTGAGGTACAACCTGATGGCTACGCTGAAATTATTTTTCATTTCGGAAGCGCCTGTTGCATTTCTCGCAATGGCGGCCTGCAGCCGTTGCCATCGCCATTTATGATGGGGCTGCTCAATCAACCCGCTGTTTTTTACACTAAAAATCGTTTAGAGATCATTGGTATCAGGTGCTTTCCATGGACCGTGTTCGACTTGCTTGGACTGCCGGCCGGTAAAGACGGGGTGCAAATATTTGAGCACCCTATTGCCCAGCTTCAATCCACGTTGAGCAAGTGGATTCATGCTGGCAGGATAGATGAAGCGCTGGATGAGGTAAAACAGTATTTCTTGAATGCACGATCGGGGATTGCTATTGATAGTATGCTATTCAAAGCCGGGATTGCTATGAGGGAAGCAAATGGCACCATGCCGGTAAGCCAGGTAGCGGCGGCGGCTCATGCTACGGTGCGTACATTGGAAAGAAACTTCAAGCAATCTTCTGGCTATACTGTTAAAGACGTGTCTGGTCTGATGCGCTTTGAGCAGGTACGAAATCAATTATGGCTTTATCCAAATTCAAACCTTGCCGGCTTAGCTCATGAGCTGGGCTATACAGATCAATCCCACCTGAGCAGGGAATTTAAGCGCTACAGCGGTACTACGCCAGCGGCATTCGCACGAAAGGCCAAGAAGGGAAAACAGGCTGTAAGCAGCGATTTTGTCGCGTTTATACAAGCCTAACGCAGGCGCATTCCAGAGTTTTGTGTTTCAATCATTATACATGAAAGTTACACCTGAAAGCAAGAAATCAGCACAAAATCATTCTACTCACGATATAATCATTTCCGGCGCAGGGCCTGTAGGTCTGTTCCTCGCCTGTGAACTCGCCCTGGCCAAATGCTCAGTCCTGATATTGGAAAAGGCGGAGAGTCCGCACTCGCCATTGAAGCAAATGCCTTTTGGGATACGGGGACTCTCGGCAACTACTATTGAAGCACTTTACCGCCGTGGGTTGCTAAAAGAACTTGAGATACATAAACGCCTTAAAAACCCACACTCAAACGCCGTACAAGGGCCACGCCGTCAGGTCGGGCACTTCGCTGGCATTCCATTCCATGACGGCGATATTGATACCTCACAATGGAGATACCGCCTGCCAAACTCGCCCCCCACCAGTTTAATTTCTGAAATGCAGGAGCTTGAGGCTGTGCTGACCCGCGGCGCAGAAGCTTTGGGGGTAGTTATCAAGCGCGGGCTTGCCATTACTCACTTTCATCAAACCGGGGACGAGGTGACTGTTAACTCAGGCGACCAATACTTTAAGGGTAAATGGCTTGTGGGTTGTGATGGAAGCCGGAGTGTTGTTCGCAAAGCAGGCGGTTTTGAATTCGCCGGTACGGAGCCGGAATTTACCGGCTACACTACCCAGGTTGATATTGCCGACCCCTGGAAGCTGAGCCCGGGCCGAAACGTGACATCAACAGGTATGTACCTGCAATCGCAGCCGGGTTACGTGGTGATACAGGATTTTGATGGAGGGGCTTTTCATAATTCAGAAAAGCCAATCACGCTTGAACACGTGCAGGAGGTGCTACGCCGCATCTCAAACACCGATGTTACTATCAGCGCACTGCATTTGGCAACCACCTGGACTGACCGGGCAAGGCAGGCCACAACTTACCGCAACGGACGGATACTTTTAGCCGGCGATGCCGCGCACATTCACGCACCGTTGGGAGGCCAGGGGCTCAACCTTGGGCTGGGCGACGCCATGAACCTGGGCTGGAAGCTTGCCGCAACCATCCGGGAGAAAGCGCCGGAGGGTTTGTTGGATAGTTATTATACAGAACGGCACCCAATTGGCGCACAAGTGCTGGATTGGTCACGCGCCCAGGTTGCTATCATGAAACCAGACCCGTATGCCCGCGCCCTGAACGCGATTATCCGCGACCTTATGAATACACGCGATGGTGCCACCTATGTTGCAGGACGGGTGTGGGGCATTTTCACACATTACAATCTCGGTGGCCATCACCCCCTGGTAGGTCACAGCGCTCCCAACTTTGAGTTGGAAAACGGTGCAAAAATTGCTGAGCTAATGCACGATGGCCAGGGGATACTACTTGATTTTGATAAGAATGATTCACTTAAAACTTTGGCGGGTGAATATGGCAACCAAATCAGGTATATTTCAGGCAATGCAAAAGACCGAGTATCGGTAAGCGCCGTACTGATACGCCCTGATGGAATTATCGCCTGGGCTTGTGATAACAACCCGGATTGCATCGAACTGGAAAAGGCAGCCGGTCGCTGGTTTGTTTGTAATCAGCGATGTTAGCCGCATAATGAACGATGCACTAAACCATGGTTTTCTTCCATTTTCCACGCTTAAACAATATGTAAGCCGCTATACTTAATCCAATTTCGGAAAAGGGGATAGCAATAAAAACGCCGGTTGGCCCCATTGCAAAATACTTGGCCAATAAATAAGCCAAAGGAATTTGGAATAACCAAAATGTAAAAACGTTAATTTTAGTAGGTGTCCAGGTATCACCGGCACCATTAAAAGCACTGGTTAAAACCATACCCACTCCGTAAATAATAAAGCCGCCGCTTAAAATTTGTAAAGACCGGGTGGCCACTTTTTTAACAGCCTCATCGTCTGTAAAAAAAGAGGCAAATAAATGCCCGCAGGTTAAAAATAATACGGTCACAATGCCTAAAAATACAATTGTATATTTTATAGTTTGAAACACTGATTGTTCTGCCCTGTCCACATGCCCGGCTCCTAAATTTTGCCCAACTAATGTCGCTGCCGCATTGCTCAAACCCCAGGCTGGCAGCAGGAAGAACATCATTAACCGCAATGACGTTTGGTAACCCGCAGAACCATGATCGCCACCTGTTGTAGCAACCAATTGGGCCAAAAATATCCAGCTGCAACTGGCTATTACAAATTGCAAAATACCCGGTGCCGCAATTTTAATGATCGCTTTAATCTGATGCCAGTCGGGTATAAAATAGCTTATCCGGATTTTTAAAGCATTTTTGCCATTAAATAAGTTATAAATCTGGTAGGTAACCCCCAAACCGCGACCAATGCTTGTGGCTATCGCCGCTCCCGTTAATCCAAAAGCCGGGATAGGACCAAGCCCCCTGATAAAAATAGGGCATAAAATAATGTTTGCCATATTAGCAATCCACAAACTGCGCATGGCTACGGCGGCGTTACCGGCTCCCCTGAAAATACCATTTATTAAAAACAACAGCACAATGATGAGGCTGCCGCCCATCATAATGCGAACGAATGGAGTTCCATGATCGGCAGTTTCTGTGGAGGCTCCCATAATTAAAAGCAGGTCTCTGGCATGTAAAAATCCCAAAATACTGATGGCCAAGTTAATAAACACAGCAATTACAATGGTTTGCATTCCTGCCTTTGAGGCGGCTTCAGGATTTTTTTCACCAATGCGGCGTGCAACAACCGCTGTTGCGGCCATACTTAAACCTATGGCCAATGAATATATTACGGTTAATACAGATTCCGTTAATCCCACTGTTTGAATAGCGTGACTACTGTTTTTTAAATGACCTACAAAATAAAGGTCGACCAAGGCAAAAACAGATTCCATGGCCATTTCCAGCATCATGGGGATAGCCAATAAAACAATTGCTCTTTTTATACTGATGGAGGTGAGGTCAACTTCCTTACCCTTTATTGCTTGCTTTAAAACCAAAAAAAAAGAAGATACCTTACCCTTTATAGTAATTGATTGCGACATAGATGTAAGCTTGTATTATTTTAGGAAGTGGCTTTTTATCTGAGACCCTGAAGTACAAATATAATGAGACCTTTTGGTTACGCAAGCTGTGATTGAAACGGCAGGAGCAGAAAACCATCCGGTATAACCGCGATTCAATCAACGGGTTTTTATAAGATTTGTGTACAATTATAAAAAAGATCTAAAAAACGATTGGGGATTACAATGTTTTATTAATTCTATTTATCTTTAGTAAACCAAAGACAATCAATTATTTAAACCTTACCTGCACCCTTATGAAAATTACAGATCACTGGTTAGTTGCCGACTCCGCTACTGAAAAAATAAAAATTTCTAAATCCGGAAATGTCAGGGATCCTATCGATCCTGATTATTTGGTAATTCATTACACCGCCACAGATACTGCGCAATCAGCAATAGATTGGTTTATGGATACCCGATCGAACCCTGATAAAATTGCCGCACATATTGTGTTAAATACCGATGGCACAATTACCCAGCTGATACCTTTTAATCACCGGGCAAATCATGCGGGTACCAGCACCTGGGATGGGGTAGATAATTTTAATTTTCATTCCATCGGGATAGAAATTGTAAACCCGGGTTTTGTAGAGAAGCTGGCAGATAATACTTTTAAACGAGCTACAGATGATGGTGTAAAAATTTATCCGGCTACCGATGGTGATAAGTTTATAAAGATTGATCACAAGCATAAGTTTTGGACAGGTAAAAGCAACCATCAATGGCGCACCTTTCCTGATGCTCAGCTACAGGCGCTATACAAGCTTTGCAAAGTATTATTTGATACGTATCATTTAATAGCAGCCGTTGGTCATGATGATATCTCTCCGGCGCGTAAGCCAGATCCCGGACCGGCATTTCCCTGGGATACATTTAAGGCGAATGTATATGGCAGTACTAATAACACCGGTAAAATTTATATTGTAAATACCGAAGACACGAATTTTAGAAATTCATTTTCTACCAATGCCACTGTCCTTAAAAAATTAACAAAAGGGTATGAGGTAGGCTTGATAGAAACAAACGGCCAATGGAGTAAAGTATACCTGGTAAATAGCCAGGCCGAAGTATTGCAGAATGTGGAGGGCAAATTAAGGAGCATTAAAACCATAGGATGGATATTTAGCTCTCTGTTATCTTTAAAACCCGGTCAATAAGCATACCTGGTCTTGTCGAAAATCGCTTTAGAGCCGTTACGAAAAATTGAGGCCTTTCTTGGGTCCTCTATAATAGTTCGGAAATTGTCCCGGCAAGGGCTGCTTCAAAATGTATAAGGCCTTGAAATATTAAATTTCAAGGCCTTAGCTTTTTAACTTAAAAACTACCAGCTTTATAATGCCGGCAATTTAAATGAAGTATCTTTTTTATTTATGATTTGAAAAAAGCCAAAAGATCCCTATTGATGGTTGCGGCTTCTGTAGTCGGCATACCATGGGGGAAACCCGGATAGGAAATAAGTTTTCCATTTTTTAAAAGCTTTATAGACTTTGCTGCCGAATTGTGAAATGGAACGATCTGGTCATCTTCGCCATGTAAAACAAGCACAGGAATATCCACACTTTTAAGGTCTTCTTTAAAATCCGTTTCTGAAAAAGCCTTAACACCATCATAATGCGCTTTTACTCCGCCCATCATTCCCTGGCGCCACCAGTTGTCTCTGATTCCCTGCGATATTTTCGCTCCCTCACGATTGTAGCCATAAAATGGAAGCGTAATATCTTCATAGAATTGGGCCCTGTTAAATGCTGTACCCTCGCGTATGTCATCAAAAATAGCCATAGGAACGCCGTCAGGATTATTTTGAGATTGTACCATGATTGGAGGGACCGCGCTGATTAGTACAGCCTTGGCTACCCGGCCTTTTCCATGTTTTGCAACATAATGGATAACTTCGCCGCCACCCGTTGAGTGCCCAACGTGTATCGCATCTCTCAAATCAAGTGCCTGGGTTAGCTCGGCCACATCGGCTGCATAGGTATCCATGTCGTGTCCGCCTGAAACCTGGCTTGATCTTCCATGCCCGCGGCGGTCATGGGCAATAACCCTAAATCCCTGCCCAAGAAAAAACATCATCTGTGCGTCCCAGTCATCGCCCGATAAAGGCCAGCCGTGATGAAAAACAATTGGCTGTCCGGTTCCCCAATCTTTGTAATAAATTTCGGTTCCGTCTTTTACTGTAATCTTACTCATTGCGTTTGTTTTTGATGATTAATAAATAGGTAAATATACTTCTATGGACCAGTGTAATAGTAGCTGTAAATAATCCATTATAAATGGACTTGAATGTGACCGTATGTTGATAGCGTAGTAATCAAGGCCGGACCAAAGCCGGTTTAAAAACTAAAATAGTAAATAAAAGCTGATTTATGAATCCGCCCATTCAAAATTTACAAATATCCGGCAAACGCCCCAAAACTCTCCGCAAATTGGGTCTCGAAAATCAACAGGAATATAGTTTTTACATCGGAGTCTGATTGACCATATACAATCATCTGTCGACCATTGGGGCAATTTTACCGATGAATAGGTTTCGGCACCGGCTAATTCACGCTTCATCCGGGCTAACCGGCTCTTCGTCGATTATTTCCCTCCCACGGTCTATCGCATTTTACAGGTTGAGTCATTTACTTTTTATTTGGAGCATAAAACCAAAGCGATGAAAAAAATATACTTCTTAATGTTATGCTTACTACCGTTTACATTGGTAAGAGCCAGTGATACAGGCTCGTCAAGTATTGCCGGTACTGTTATCGATTCGCTTAGCCAAAAACCTGTTGATTATGCAACCATATCTGTATTTGACCAGGTAAGTGGTAAACTGATATCCGGTTCATTAACAGGTACAGATGGAAAATTCACTTTAGAAAAATTACCCAAAGGCACTTATCAATTAAAGATCAGTTTTTTGAGTTATGCCAACAAAACCATTTCTAACCTTAAAGTAACTGATGGAACCTTATTAAAGTTGGGTAAAATCCTGCTCAGCCCTGATAGCCGGCTCTTGAAAGAAGTACAGGTTACGAGCAAAAAAGCATTGATTGAGGAAAAAATTGACCGGACGGTATATAACGCCGAAAGTGACCTCACAACCCGTGGCGGCGATGCTACCGATGTTATGAAACGCGTTCCGATGGTAGCTGTGGATCCAGATGGGAATGTAAGTGTTAGAGGTAGCCAGAACATCAAAGTTCTTATTAACGGTAAGCCATCGGCAATGGCTTCAGCAAGTATTTCCGACGCTTTAAAACAAATTCCTGCCGACCTGATCAAAAGCGTAGAGGTGATCACTTCTCCCTCTGCTAAATACGACGCCGAAGGGTCCGGTGGCATCATTAATATCATACTGAAACAAAATACACTTCAAGGCATGTCGCTGAACCTCAATTCGGCAGTTGGCACACGAGGAGGCGATCTTGGGTTAAACGGAGGTTACAAGGTAGGCAAAATGAATTTTTCTCTTGGAGGGTTTGGCCGCACAGGCTACAATATCCCAGGCGAATTCAGCAACAGTCAGACAGTAAACAGCCTTACTTCAAATGACACTTATTTAACCACTCAATCTGCCGGCACGCATAATAAATATTTGTTTGCCAGGTATAATGTGGGATTAGACTATGATATAAACGAGCATAATTCACTCAGCCTTGGCGTTGTTTTCGGGGCTAATAACCACCCCACAGTTCAGGACAATTTTCTGACCCAAAGTTATTTAAATGATGTACTGACCGGCTCATCATTACAGAAAAACAAGATCACAAATAATTCAAACTCGGTTGATGCCACATTAACCTATACGCTAACAGGCGCAAAGCCCGACCGCGAGTTTAGCTTGCTTACCGAGTACAGCCAAAACAACCGCAACAATAATTTTGAAAGCCTTTTTCTCAGTCAAACCGATGGCTCGATTACCGGTGGCCTAAAAAACAACAATAACAGTGTCAATAAAGAACTGACTTTAGAAACCGACTATCAAACACCGCTTGCAAAAAACCAATTGCTGGAATTTGGGGCTAAGGATATTATCCGGACGGTAACGAGCGATTATGCTTACCTGGCGGCTTCAGGTTCTTCGCTTAACTATTTACCCGTTTCATCGGCAAGCCTTTCAAATGCCTTTAATTACAAGCAAAATGTTGCCGCTGGCTATGTATCCTTTACTTTTGTTCCCTTTAAAAATTACACCATTAAAGCCGGCACCCGTTACGAGTACACCAGCATTAATGCCGATTTTCTGAGCGGCTCGGCCGTTAATATCCCTAACTATGGCATATTGGTACCCAGCCTAAACATCTCCAAAAAATTCGACAACGGCGATATGATTAAATTGGGATATAACCGCCGCATACAGCGCCCGTCAATTGAATTTCTGAATCCTAATATACAAGCCTCAAATCCCTTAAATATAACCAGTGGGAACCCCGGGCTACAGCCAGAGTTCACCAACAACTTTGAGCTGGCCTATAGTACTAATATCAAGAATAATCATTTCAATATTTCGGCGTTTATGCGCAACACCAATGATGCTATACAAACGATAAGGACAACCAGTGGCGACACGGTGAAAACCAGTTTTCAAAACCTGGGGAAACAAAATGCATACGGCATGAGCCTATCTGCCAACTTAGCGCTTACCAACAAGCTAAATATTAACGGCGGCGTGGATCTTTATTATTTAAACCTTGATAACCAAAACCCCGATCCACTTTTCCGGGCTTCAAATCACGGTATGGTAGCTAGCTACCGCTTGTTTGGCAGCTATGATCTTTCTGATAGTTATTCTATCCAGGCGTTTGCCTTTCGCCGCTCCCGCCAGATCCAGCTACAGGGTTACCAGGGCAATTTCAGCGTTTATAACCTGAGTATCAATAAAAAGTTTGCCAATAAAAAGGGCAGTATCGGCATTGGCGGCGATAACTTTTTAACCAATGCATTCCGCATACCTACGGTTGTTAACTCGGGCAACATTAACCAAAACGCGGTAAACGTTATGCATAACCGGAGCATCGAAATCACGTTTAACTATAAGTTTGGCGGCCTTTCAACACCAAAACCCAAAAAACCTAAAAAGACTATCAACAACGACGACTTGAAGGAAGGTAGCAGTAACAACAATAACTAACCCCAATTACCCTACATGAGTTGTTTTTTTCTTCGCTCTATTCCAGATTCTAAAATTCAACACAAACTTATTTTTTTGAATTAACGACCGCCATTCCACAAATAAAATAGAAGAGATAAAAAGCAATCCCAATATTAAACTTATAATTGATTTCCAGGAGAACCCTCCTGCCATTATGCCTTTCGCGTTCTCCGATACATATTTTCCTAAATGTACGGTAAGCGCGTCGCTGGTAAATTTGCCTACAAAAAATGTGGGGATGATATACCTTGCGTTTATTTTTGCCATACCACTGGCCAGGAATAAAGGAGTAGTTGGCAAAGGCAATAAAGTATAAGCCAATATGGCCACCTGGCTTTTCCATCCTTTTTCTTTCATCTTTTCGCCGAGGAACTGTACATCTTCATTCTTTGCTTTCTTAAAAATTCTTCCCGCAAGTAATGGAATATATAAAGTAAGGATGTACCGCCCAATAATGGAGCCGGTAACTCCAATTATAATAACCAACCAGGTGTTTAAACCATAGGTCACCTGTAAAAAAATCATAATTGTAAAAGCCGGTGGAAATGGGATAGGAACAACATCAAACAAAAAAGAACCCGCAAAAACCAGTAAGTATTGCCACCACATATATTCGATCTTAGTATCTTATTTTAAAACGTATAGTTTTGATCTAAGGTACTAAGAATACGAGGAGAGTGATAGGGTAAATAATAGAAATCATTTGATTGGCTGAGATACATCACTTAATTACTTTGCATGTGGAATGCAGACCCGTCAGCCGACGGACGGCGCGACGCAGCGGCTTTTTTTGCGATCTCCCGTTGGGAGGGGTGCAGCTGAATGCGCGGCAATGGCAGGGAGGGGTTTCGTCGACATACCATCTGCAACGGTGCTTAAACTCCTGATTTAACCCCTACCCCCTCCTTCCCCGAGGAAGGAATCGCACATAACCCTACCTTTTGTTACAGTAATAGTCGCGTTTATACCCGGCCGTAGATCATAGGCGTTCAGAAGATTTCTTAACGTGTTTTTAATTCCCTCCCAACGGGAGGGGTGCGGCTGAAATGCGCGCAATGGCAGGGAGGGGTTTCGTCGACATACCATCTGCAACGGTGCTTAAACTCCTGGTTTAACCCCTACCTCCTCCTTCCCCGAAGAAGAAATCACACATGGCCCCTACCTTTTTATATCTTCCAAACAAGGTATGATCATAGCTCAATAAGTGAGCGTTAAACCGCCGCCCAAACCCATATCGCTATCATAATGGCTTGATACAGAAAAATATTTGGTAATGATATATCGTAGACCCGCCGCATATTCCTTGTCGGTATTTCCCATCAGCGTTAGCCGCAACCTGCTGGTTACAGGAATATCTTCCCGACCCAGCTGGAACCGCAGTTTACCATTTCCATCTACCCTCATATCGGCAATAAAAAGCATTGGCAATGTATAAGCCAAACCGGCAACTACTGTTTTGCGGTTATTTTTATTACTCGCCTGCCCAAAAAGATTTGTTTCCTGCTCGGTGGTTTTTTTATAATGATAATCAAAACCCGCATAGCCGTACAGCCATTGCATCTGCCCAAAGTAGCGCCCAACCATGGTTTCGCTTTCATAGCCTTTAGTGTTATTGATGCCTAAGTGCCACATGGTTGATAGTTTCCAGCGGGTGTTTGCTAAACTTAGATTCCCATCGCTGCCATTGCTTTCCAGCCCTATTTTGGCCATCGCATAAAAGCGGCGGTCATCGGCATACACCTTTTTTATTGACTCAGCAGGGTTAGGCACCTCCGGATTAACCGGCGAGTTTTCATAGCTGAATATCCGGCCCATGCCACTCATCATGTGGTACAGTATATGGCAATGGAAAAACCAATCGCCGCTTTCGGTTGCCGCAAATTCAATGGTATCCGTTTCCATAGGCATAATATCAAGCGTGTTTTTTAGGGGCGAATAATCTCCCTGCCCGTTTAACACCCTAAAATAGTGCCCATGCAAATGCATAGGGTGCCGCATCATGGTATTGTTATAAAGAATGATCCTCACATTCTCGCCCTTCTTTATCAGGATCTTATCCGCCTCTGAAACCGTTTTGTTATTGATAGTCCATACATAACGGTTCATATTACCGGTAAGGTTAAAGTGCAATAATTTAACAGGCCCCGCCGGTAAATTGGTAGGCTTAACGGCTTTTAACATGCCATAGTTTAATGTTACCAGGTCGGCATTACCCATTTCCATACCCGGCATATCCGCCATTTTTTTGCCTGCAGTCGCCGTATCTTGTTTCATGGCGTCATCGCCCGTAATTTCCGGGTACATTACGGTGTTCATGTCCATAACCTGGTTGGTCATTTCCATACCGTCCATCTTTTTCATGTTACCATCCACACCCATCATACCGTTCATCATCTTCATCCCCTCAAAGTACTTTAACCGGGGCAAAGGCTTTGCTTTTACTTCGGCCCCGCTGCCCAACCATAACGAGGTCGACCTGGTTCTGTCCTCGGCGGTAGCTAAAAACTCATAACTACCATCTTTAGGTATGGTAACAACTACATCATAGGTTTCGGCTACCGCTATAATCAGCCGGTCTACCTGCACGGGCTGTACGTCTTCGCCGTCATTGGCCACAACTGTAATTTTACCGCCCGCATACTTGAGCCAGAAATAGGTAGATGAGCCGCCATTGATGACGTGCAGTTTTACCTGGTCGCCTTTTTTAAACTGCGCGGCATGGTTTGCCACTTTGCCATTGCTAAAAAAGCGATCGTAATAAACATCACTTACATCCATGGCAACCATTCTTTTCCACTCGTTGGTTAGTTTGGTTTTGAAATGACCTTCACTAATAGCCTCCGCATAGTTTTGGGTGCTGCCTTTGCGGATGGCATACCAATCGGTTTGATTATGTAGTGATCGCTCCACCTGGTCGGGGTTTTCATCAACCCAATCACTCAGCAACAGCGTGTATTCCTTTTGTGCAACTTCTTCTTTTGGATGAATAATAAATGCGCCGTACATTCCGCTTTGCTGTTGGGTCATGGTATGGGAATGGTACCAGTAAGTACCATGCTGCACCAGCGGAAATTTATAAAAATGGGTTTCGCCAGCCTTAATTGGCGCCGTTGTAAGGTATGAAACTCCATCATACCGGTTGGGCAGTATCAGCCCATGCCAGTGGACGGATGTTTCCATCATCATTCCATTATGTACATAGATCTCGGCGGTATCCCCCTCGGTAAATTCCAATGCCGGCGCGGGTATGCTTCCGTTTATAGCCATCGCGGGTTTTAATTTGCCCGTGAAGCTCACCGTGGTATCGCCAATGTATAAATGGTAAATTTCGCGCTTACCAATTTTGGTGTAAAATGGCTGATGTTTTTCGCCATCATTCATTTTCATACCGCCATGTTGCGCATAGGCCAAACCAACCGACCCTAAAAGGTTCAGTATAAATAAAATAAATATTTTCATAATATGTGAGCTGCCGGAAACTCGCCAGCAGCTTTTGATTAAATTATTTGGTTACCGGAGTCAACATTTCCGTAGTTTTTCCGCAGGTAAGCATTTGCTTACCATAGTAAGGATTTTTAATAGCGGCAGTTTCGCTTAACCAGGTGGCTTTTTTCATAGGGCAATATTGCTCATAAATCACCGTGCTGTTTAATTTTAAGCCTTTAACCACCTCGTACATATTTTTGGACAAGCTGGTAAAATGTTCGCGCTGATGATCCAAAACCGGGCTTTCGCTAATGTGCCTGCTGTCAAACTGCAGCTTTTCCATATAGGTCATCCATAATTTATGCTGATCGGGAGTTAATTTATTCATCGGTACAGCGCTGATAGAGGCCAGCAAATCTTTGGCTTTGCTTTCAGTAACCGCACTGTTATCGGCTATAAGCGCATTTTTAACACCCAGGTAAGCGGTAACCACATTATTTATAGCGCCTGCTGTGGTTGATTCCTGGGCCTTGATCTGTGTACAAGCTATTAATAAAGTAAAAGCTAATAACAATTTTTTTAGTGATTTCATGATGTATAGTTTTATGAATTTGATTTTATAGTTTATCGATAGGTTTGCGCCCCTTGGTTTCTGTAGCTTTGAACTGGCTGGGCGTTATACCGGTTATACTCTTAAACTGTGCCGATAAATGCGCGCTGCTGCTATAGCCCATTTGAAAGGCAATTTCGTTTAAATTTAACTCACCATATTGCAGCAGTTCCTTTACCTTTTCCACTTTTTGCTGAATAATATATTTTTCAATGGTTGTGTCTTCATGTTCAGAAAACAGGCGGCTCAGATAAGCATAATCCTTATTTAATTTAGCCGCAAGTAAACTCGAAAAATTGAAATTATTTGCAGCAAGATCTGAATAATGTACTTCCTGGATGATGATATTTTTTATATGTTCAATCAGCTTATCTTTTTCACTATCAATCAGCTCAAAGCCAAGTAACTTTAAGGCCGATGCTATTTCAACCATCTGGCTTTCATCGGGTTCTGGGTTTACAACTGCCACACCCAGGTTAACATCCTCCACCTCAAGCGTTAAATTTTGGAGTTGTTGTTTTACGACCATAATGCAACGATCGCAAACCATATTTTTAATATGTAATATCATGTATTTCTTTTCAAGCTGTTTAAATAAAAAGACAATAAGTGTCCAATCCGCAAAAGACGCGGTTAAGCCTGATCAGATCTGTAGGGAACAAAATTGAATAGAGATTTCTTTACCGGATTTTCCGGGCGGTGCCTTACGCTCTGTCCAGGCAAAGTCGTTGCCTATTGCTTTTCGCAATAAATAACCAGGGGTTATTGTATAATTAGCTAAAACAGCTACTGGTGAAAATTGGTAATCAAGTGCCGGTTTAATATTTTCTTTGATGGTATATTCACCGTGCTTTTTACAGCATCCGCAATCCTTACCATCCGCGCAATGTTTTTTGTTCTCTTTGTCAGCGCCGGCATTAGCCATTGACATGGCTGGCTTTTTAAACAGGTTAGCAGCGGCACAATGAACGATACAAACAAACATCCCTGTTGTAAGTAACAGGTAAAATGCCCCCATGCCGATGATTGCCGCCCTTTTCATTTAATAACAAAGTTACCTTTTAATAAAACATGCTTTTTATAAAACCCCGTAATTAAATTATAAAATTACGTAAAACAGTTCATATGGCTAAAAGCCAATAGCTCGCGTTATTGGCAGGGAAATCGCTTTTTTTTAACCACCACATCGTGCCGAATTTATTTTAAAAGTCAATAGCCCGGGTTATTGGGCTATTGGCTATGTATGGTTTAAACCCTTTCGGCATTAAAGCCCTTTTGTTTTAGGGCGCTGATGATTCCGTCGGATGATAGTTCTTCCCCAGCTTCAACGGTAAGGATCTTATTAGGGTTTGTTGTATCTACGTTCCATTTATCAATGCCCTTTAAGCTGTTTAATGAAGGCGTAACTGTTGCTACACAGCCACTGCAATTGATGTTGGTTTTGAATTTTAAAGTTTCCATGTTTATATATGTGTTTTAAAGATTAAGTTTTGAAATTTTTAAGCGCAGGCTGTTACTCACTACCGAAACGGAACTTAGCGCCATAGCCGCCCCAGCAATCATCGGGTTTAACAAAAATCCATTGATAGGATATAAAATACCTGCCGCAATGGGTATACCTATCAAATTATATATAAAGGCCCAAAACAGGTTTTGACGAATAGTGCGAACCGTTAGCTGCGAAAGCCTTAACGCTTTAGGCACCTGCTGCAAATCAGAAGATACCAGGGTTATCCTGGCTACATCAATCGCGATATCCGATCCCTGGCCCATCGCAATAGAAACATCGGCCTGTGCCAATGCCTCACTATCGTTAATACCATCGCCAATCATTGCTACCGTATCGCCCTCTGCCTGTAATTGTTTTACGAACGCCGCCTTATCAGATGGTAAAATATCCGCTTTAAAATGATCAATCCCGGCTTCCTTAGCAATAGCGGCCGCGGTTTGTGCGTTGTCACCGGTTAGCATAAACACTTTAATCCCCTGTTTTTTTAACTGACTAATAGCTTCTGCCGAGTTCTTTTTTATTTGATCGGTAATCGCTACTATAGCCAGTACCTGTTTCGCATCTGCAAAATAAATCACGGTGCGGGCCAGGCTTAATTGGGTATTAATATTTTCCTGCAGATCGGCTGGTATAGCAATGCCCTTTTCTTCAACCAATTTGTGGCTGCCCGCGTAATAAATCTTTTTATCATGCACTGCCTTCACTCCCCGGCCCGTAAGGCTTTCAAAAGAATCCACGTTCACCGAGCTGGTGCCCATTGATTGCAGATAGCTTGTAACGGCGTCGGCTAAAGGGTGTTCAGATAACCGCTCCATCGCTAAAAAGCAGGCTTGTAATTGATTGATATCCTGCCCGGTATTTTTTGCCCAGATGAGATCCGTAACCACGGGTTTTCCTTCTGTTATTGTTCCTGTTTTGTCCAGTACTACAACATTTACCTTGTAACCCAACTCCAGGGCTTCTGCATCCTTGATCAGGATACCATTTTCTGCCCCTTTGCCAATGCCCACCATAAGGGCGGTAGGCGTAGCCAGGCCCAATGCACATGGGCAAGCGATAACAAGTACTGTAACCATAGCCAACAAGCCATGTGTTAAGGCATGGCTGCCGCCAAATACAAGCCAGGCACCTAAACTTAGTAAAGCAATAAGCATTACTACCGGCACAAAGATGCCTGCAATTTTATCTACCAGTTTTTGCACCGGCGCTTTGGAGCCTTGTGCCTCCTGCACCAGTTTAATAATATGGGCCAGTAGGGTATCACTCCCTATTTTCTCGGCTTTAAACCTAAAACTGCCTTTTTGGTTAAGCGTGCCTGCAAAAACCTTATCTCCCTGCTTTTTTTCAATGGCTACGGGCTCGCCGCTAATCATGCTTTCATCCACGTAGGATCTGCCATCATAAACCTCGCCGTCAACAGCTATCTTTTCTCCCGGGTGTACAAGCAATTGATCGCCTATTTGCACATCAGCAATAGCAATTTCCTTTTCACCATCGGCAGTAACCAGGTAAACCAAATTGGGTTGCAACCCGATCAGTTTTTTAATAGCCGAAGATGTATTGGATTTTGCCCGCTCTTCCAGTAATTTGCCGAGCATAATAAAAACAATAACCACCGATGCCGCTTCAAAGTAAACATGCGGGTGCAAACCCTGCCGGTGCCAGAACCCCGGATTTACTGTATTAAAAACACTAAACAAAAAAGCTATCCCGGTGCTCATGGCCACAAGGGTATCCATGTTGGCCCGGCCATGCCTGGCCTGTTTCCACGCACCAATAAAGAAATTTTTACCTGCAATAAACAGCACCGGGGCCGAAAGCAGCATCATGATATAATTTGCGTAGGCCATATCCATGAAAACCATCCCTATTAAAACCACGGGAATGGTTAAGATAGTAGCCCAGGTAATGTTTCTTTTAAGTGCTTTATAATATACTTGCTGTGCTTCTTCCTGTTTCTGCTTTCCGTTTGTTGTGTCGATAATAATATCATAACCTATTGACTGAACAGATTGCCTCAGCTTTAGGGGCTGTACTATATCCGGATGAAAGGAAACTTTGACAGATTGTGTTGCGTAATTAACTTCTGCCTTATCAACACCGCTTTGTGCACCAAGCATAGTTTCCACGCTTGATGCGCAGGAAGCACAGGTCATGCCGGTAACCGGGAAGATAAGCGTTTGTGATTTTTGTACTAACATTATACTAATTTAATAGTACAAATTTACCACCAGCCTCAGCCCGCGGCCTTACAGTATTCCGGGAATGATTTATATAATATGGTGATTTGCCATGTAGTAAATCAGGCCATCGATTACCCTCCGATGCTGCTCCCAGCGACAAGCGACAGCAAACAGGGGCGATTATAAACTAATATAATCGCCCCTGCTTAAAATCTTTAATATTCCAAAAGTGCTATTTACAGCGTTCTGAATTTTATGTCATTACCTTGTTCCCAAACAAAAAACTCGTTTTTATTGGTTAATTGCGCCACTTTTAAAAAGCTCCCGATGCCTATAACAGTTGCTTTTTTATCAGGAAGAGACACCATGTTCAGGGTATCAATATTTTGATAAGTTACTACGGCATTAGCTGTGCTGCCGGTAATGTTAGCATATCTTCCTTTAGCTATATATATTTCAGGTTTGCCAGCCTGGGCATAATAAATATCGCCCTTACGTTGCCATACCGTTTGTATACTATTTGATGGTGCAATGCGTAGCGCTCCGCCATCCATGGGGCAGCCGTTAAGCTTCCAGGTATCTGTTCCCATTTTTTGAGCAGCAGAAAAAGTTTGCCCGCCGTTTGTTGATTTAGCCACATAAAGATCTCTTGAACCATTCAGCCAGTTTCTGAACATAATGGCAACCGTTGATCCCGATACGGCAATGCTCGGCTTGCAACATTCGCAAACATGTTTATCTGGCGATTGATATGCTAAACGATTAGCGGACCATCCCTTTGCATTGCCGCTTAAGGAAGAAAACCATATTTGGTTGCTGCCTCCCAGCCTGGTATCCAGCCATACCGCGTAAAAATGATTTTCTTTATCCGCGCTTATTGCCATCAATCCTTCCGGGGCCAATCCTTTCTGGTCATTAATAAGGCCCATCGCCTCCCATTTCTGCGCAGTATGATCCAGTTTAAACCAATGAATATTCCCGGTTTTATCCATAGCCGTAATAACCGAATAATTAGCCGAACTGCTTAACTGCGGCCCTCGGCCCATGCCCAGGTGCATGCCGGTTATATGAGCTACTAAAACCGGTTTTGAAAACGTTTGCCCATGATTATTAGATGTAGCGCAGAAAATATTTTCGTCCAACCCATATACTACTCTAACTATTCCCTTATTATCAATACTTACCTGGGGCTGTTTGCCTTGCCCAATAACATCGCTATTTTGAGGCGACGAGGAAGATAAAATTATAAAGCCGAAGCCTAATAAGACCAGGAAAAAGAGGTATTTCATTTCTATATAAATTTCAGGTTTGTAAATGAAGGCAATGTACAGTAAAATAACATTTTGATGAACGGATTATTGCTTTTTAGCTAAACTATTAAATTAAAACCCGCAGCCTATGCTCCCCTGAAAAATCGCGTTTTACATTTATGGCAGCTGTTCCATTAGCCTAAGGGGGCGGGCACAAAGCGGGAATTGTATCCGCTTCCGATCATGTATAAAGCCTATAAATTTATTGACCGTTTGGCGTTAATTATTTCTCCAGGAAAAAAGCCAGCAGATCTTTTTGAACCTGGGCCGTATTTTCCTGCACTATCCAATGCCCCGATCCTTTGATAACAGATTCTTTTACATTGGTGGCTACCAGTCTGCTATGGGCTGCCAAAAACGGAGCGGCAAAGTGCTCAGACCCCATAGCCAGCAGCGGCATAGGCAATTTGTTTTTCATCAGTTCCACATTATCTTTAGCGTCCTGCGGGAAAGCCCCAAACCAATGGAACGAGCCAGTTGTAGCGCCAGGCACAGAGTATGCCCTGATGAACTCATTTTTTTCGGCTGTAGTGAATGGATTTTTTACATAACCTACCAATGGCCAAAAGTTGGTTAAAAACAACCCAGCCTTACCGGCAACAATTTCGCCCGAGTGCGGCATCCCAAAAAAACCAAACCACCATGCACCGGCACGTACCTGGCTCCATACGGGTTCAACTCCTGGCAATAAGGCATCCATCAGCGCAATCTTCTTTATCTCCTGGGGATACTGGGCGGCGTAGGCGTACGCTACCATAAGGCCAATATCATGACCTGCGAGGTTAAGGTGTTGATAGCCCAGCTTTTTCATCAGCTCATGCAAATCAACGGCCATCGTTTTCTTATCGTACCCGCCGGTAGGTTTGCCAGATTCGCCAACGCCGCGCAGGTCGGGTGCTATAACGGTAAAATGTTTAGATAACTCGGGCATTAAACGGTTCCACATATACCAGTTTTGGCCAAAGCCATGCACCAGCAGCAAAGGTTCGCCCTTGCCCCCTGTTACATAGTGAATTTTAACGCCGTTTACGGTAGCATATTGATGCTTAAAACCCGCAGGCGGCGAAGCTGGTTTAACAACAGCAATTGCCGCAAATGAAAACATGGTAAGCAGGATTACCAATAACAGGGTAGTTGTTTTTATTTTCATAGTATGATTTGTTTATGTGCAGTCAGCCGCCCCCCTTTCAAAAATGAAAAGAACATTCATTACCCGTAAATCTGTTCCGGGTAATTATCATTGAAAAAAGCTTCAATACCCTGATCAATTTACAGGTTCAAGATCAGCAAAAACAACATCGGTGATCAACAGACCTTTTTCCCCGTTCGTGGTTTCAATAGTATGTATGTATTTGTAAGTATTTGATAACTGATCAAACCCTTCGTCAATCACTTTAATATTCAGATCAGCTAAAGAAAAATCTTCGCTGTTTTGGAGACATAAAAATCTTTCATCCTTTATTGATAAAAAATCGTCAGTATATCCCTGGTCATGCAGATCAATAACCCTGCTTGTTAAGGCATCGCTTAATCTTTTTTTAATGTTTTTCATGGCAATTTCAATTACAGTTTCGGCTCCTTACTCGTTTGCTATTCAATACCTTAGCAAATTTCAATCCAAAACCATGTGATTTTTATCACTTTGCAAGTGTTTATTTTTCCACTTTAAAAACTTCATAAAATTTTCATAGATCCCTGCGTGCAGCCGCCCGCAAAAAAATAGCCCGTGCTTGGCTTTAGTGTCATTAACAAGTCAAATTGACAGGATTATTAGCCTATTTTATATGCGTGTTTAAACTTAAAATGCCACCATATATCGAAAAAATGCACACCCGAAATAGTCAGTCTATCCTAATACAAAACATTTAACTTTAATGCCCGTTGGTATTTTGTATAATTTCGCCAAATAAACTTGCAATAAACTATACAAACATTAAAATGGACCACCCATTAAATAACCCGGCCTGGAATGCTTTAACATCTGGGAACAAAAACCTTTCAACAGGCACCAACCTGGTTAAATACTTTATAAAAGATGTATCCCCATTTGCAGGTATGGCAGAAAATACGCCCGAGAACTTCGACACCCTGTATAACCTCCTGCCACCTTCAACTACGGTAGCTGTTTTTAGTCCCGAAGAAATGGAGATCCCTCAGCCATGGAAAACGATTCAGCAAATGCGGGTTTTGCAAATGGTATACACTAACCCGGCGCCTGAGGCTATAACCGATGTGGAACTTGTCCCTTTACGGGATGAGCATATCCCTGCCATGCTGGCACTCACCAAACTAACCAACCCCGGTCCGTTTTTTAACCGCACTATTGATTTTGGAAATTACTACGGCATTTTTAACGATCAGCAACTGATAGCCATGGCAGGGCGGCGTTTACAACCTTCGCCCTACATGGAAGTAAGTGCTGTTTGCAATCATCCCGACCACTTAGGCAAAGGTTACGCCAGCCAATTAATACAACACCAGGTGCGGCTTATTAAAGCAGAGGATTGTACGCCGTTTCTGCATGTGCTGCACAATAACGTAAATGCTATTAAACTTTATGAAAAACTGGGATTTGTAACACGAAGGGTGATGAGCATTTGCGCGATACAAAAAGTTTAATTATCAATGATATTGATACAAACCATCAGCTCCAAATTGACCTTACTTATCATATATTAGTGAAATAACCTTTCATCTAATTTATGAGAACAAAAACAGGGTATTTCGGCTTGGTTGTACTTTTTTATTTACTGAGCTCCCCACTCGTTTACGCACAGGAAGCTAAACAGCAGCCTGCAACAATTACCGTAAATTTAAAAGACGAAGCAGCAGAAATGAGCCCGGTTTGGGCCTGGTTTGGCCACGATGAGCCAAACTATACCTACATGAAAGATGGCCGCAAACTACTTACCGAGCTGGCAAAACTTAGCCCGGTGCCTGTTCATTTGCGTGTGCATAACCTGCTTACCACTGGTGATGGCAAAGCCGCCCTTAAATGGGGATCAACCAATGCTTATACCGAAGATGCTAATGGCCAGCCTGTTTATAACTGGCACCTGGTTGATAGCATATTTGACACTTACATTAAACTGGGAATTAAACCCTACACGCAAATTGGTTTTATGCCAGAGGCCCTTTCAACTCATCCGCAACCATACCAGCACCACTGGAAACCCGGCGACGATTATAATGATGTTTATACCGGCTGGACCTATCCGCCCAAAGATTACCATAAATGGGAAGAGCTGATATACCAATGGGTAAAACATTCGGTAGAAAGATATGGGAAAAAAGAGGTAGAAAGCTGGTACTGGGAAGTGTGGAACGAGCCCAACATTGGCTACTGGAAAGGAACCATGCCCGAGTTTTTTAAAATGTATGATTATGCAGCCCATGGCCTGAGAAGAGCTTTGCCAACGGGCAAAATTGGCGGACCGGAAATAGCCGGAGGATCAAGCCAAAGCGGGATGAAGTTTTTGAAAGCATTTATAGAACATTGCGTAGCCGATACCAATTACGCGACCGGCAAAATAGGCTCGCCGCTTGATGTGCTATCATTTCATGCCAAAGGGCAGCCAACGGTAACCAATGGTCATGTGCGGATGAATATGGCTCCACAGATGCGCGATATTGCCGAGGGCTTCAAAATTGTAGCATCTTATCCGCAAACCAAAAACCTGCCTATAGTTATTGGTGAGTCTGACCCGGAAGGCTGCGCGGCCTGCGGCATGGCTACTAACCCATCCAACGCCTATCGCAACGGCACTATGTATTCCAGTTATACCGCGGCCTCCTTTGCCCGCGAATACCAATTGGCCGATTCATTGGGTGTAAACTTCATGGGCGCGGTTTCATGGTCGTTTGAGTTCGAAGATCAGCCCTGGTTTTACGGTTTCAGGGACCTGGCCACCAACGGAGTCGATAAGCCAGTACTCAACGTATTCCGGATGTTTGGAATGATGAAGGGCAAAAGAATTAAGATACAGGGAGATCATATGTACCCGGTTAAAACAGTGATTGACTCAGGCTTAAGGGGCTCACATACCGATATAGGCGCATTGGCCACTAAAGATAAAAAGGAAGTTACCTTAATGGTTTGGAACTATCATGATGATGACATCCGTGATGCCGGGAATACTGTAAAAGTCACCATTAATGATTTGCCTGCCAACACGGTTACACTTACGCAATACCGGATTGATGAGCAACATAGTAACTCCTACGAGGCCTGGAAAAAAATGGGATCGCCGCAGACTCCAACTTCCGCACAAATTGAAGAACTGCAAAAGGCGGGGCAATTGCAAACCTTGGGTAAACCGATAGCAATACCTGTTAAATCGGGACGATTAAGTACAGAGATCTTATTGCCAAGGCAGGGGGTGGCATTGCTGAGGATGAGCTGGTAGGGTGCAAACTAATTAACGCATGGAATGCTTTTTGATATGTCGAGCTTAATTAAGTAAATTTGTTTAACGTTTAAAACTGTTATGGCGCTTAATGCAGATTCATAATGGTTAATTAAATAAATTCATAAGACGTAAAAATCTTTTTGTATATGCAAACCCTCGAAATAAAAGTACCAGACAATAAAACCCGCCTGGTTAAAGAATTTTTAAAAGAACTTGGAGTAACCATTAAAGTAAAAAAAGAGGTTAATATTCCAAACGCTGATACTATAGCTGCAATGAATGAACTTAAAGCAGGCAAGGGAAAAAAATTCAAAAGTGTTGAAGACCTTTTTAACAGTATCTGATCAAATCTATGTTTGAAATTGTTACCTCAGCAAAATTTCTAAAAGATTTGAAATTACTTAAAAAGCGATCAGTTAAAGATCTACAACTATTGCAGCAACTAATCACAGTACTTGCAGAAAAAGGCCATAAAGGATTAAGCAAAAAGCATCAACCTCATAAACTTAGCGGCGATTATAAAGGATATTGGGAATGCCATGTAAAACCCGACCTGTTACTCATTTGGGATGAGAATGAACAAATAATGCTTTTAGAGTTAGTAAGAACTGGTACACATTCAGATCTATTTTAATTTCTAAACCCAGGATTACTCCAGAAATACATTAATCCCCCTCCCTTACCCCAAATAATTCACATACTTTTCCTCAAACGTTCCGTCACTGTAAAGATCAAGCAGCCCATAGCCGGGCGCGGTTTCGCGTCGGTTTCCATCCCACCATGCACCACTTACAGCACCGTTGCAGATGTAGGTAACATTATTATAAACCACTTTATCTCTTAGGTGGATGTGGCCGCTCAAACATAATTTAACATTGGGATGCTGGTAAAACAAGCGAATTATTTTGGCCGTATCGGTATGCATATCGCCACCAAGCATTACCCATTTATTAATAATATCATCCTCAATCATTAGCGTAGCGGTAAGGATAGGGATGTGCGACATGACCAACACCGGCATGGCAGGATCGGTAGTTTTCAATTCATTTTCCAGCCAGGCAAACTGTTCATCGCCCAGTTTACCAATGTACCATGTTCCGTCAATATCAAGGTGTACACTATCCAGTAAAATAAACTTCCAGCCGCCTTTGATAAAGCTGTTGTAGGGCTTTGAAAGTTTTAACTGATCCATCGCATACTGCTTGCCATAAATAGCCTGGTTTTTGTCGTTCTCGTTCCACCATATATCATGGTTGCCAAGGCAATAGTGCGTGGGGATGCTGCTTTCGGCTTTCAGAATACCATTCATCAGCTGCCATTGGTCGTTTATGGTGCCAATGTTTTCTTTATTCATATCAAAAACAATGTCACCACCATTCAGTACCAGATCTGGCTTTGGGTTTTGCTGCTGCATATGATGCAGGCATTTAACAAATTTAGCAGGCGCGTCGAATTTATTTTTAAGGTGAATATCGGTCAGGTGTGCCACCCTGAGCACACTTTTTTTAGGATCAATGATGTTACCAAAACCGAGGGTTGGCGCCAGTAACAGGCCGCCAATATTTTTTAATGCTGATCTTCTTTGCATGTATAACGTAAACAGGTTAGATACGGGGCTTTTTATGTACCCCTTTTTCCGGCTTCATTTCTGATCGATTGCTATCCCTTTCATAATCTTTTTCATCCTTTTGATTCCTGCGGATGAGCCATACTACCAGTGCAGCCAGTGCAAGTACCACGGCAATTACTAAGGGATAATTTATCGTTTCCATAACCGGTTTAATAAAACAGATGTAGGGAAAGGACTCGAACCTTTCATATGCTGCCGGCCAGCACCCTACGCAATGATCTCAATGACCGGTGCAAAGTTAAATGCACTTTTTGGGTATTAGTAGTACATGTGAATTATTTAACAAAATAGTAATATACCGGATGTCGCCTGCAGAAAAACGCTAATTCAATACCCAAAGCATAACAACAATCCATCTATTCCTTTACACCGCAGCCTTAACTTTGCCAAATGGCGGTAATCAGCAAAAATGATGTTATTAAGGCTACGGGAACAAAAAGGCTTCCCGGTTTAGCTACTTTTTTAATGAAGCTGATGAAAATAGATGCTTTTAATAGTATGATGCAGCAGGCCGGCATGTTACAGGGTGTTGCCTTTACCCGTTTTGTACTGGATTTTTTAGGCATCACCATTCAGATCGACGAAGAGGACCTGGCCAATATTCCGGCTTCAGGTGCTTTTATTGCGGTAGCTAACCACCCCTACGGCGCTGTTGAATCACTCGCTTTGCTTAATTTACTGGTTTCATCAAGAGAGGACACCTTGTTTATGGGCAATTTTCTGCTAAAACGGGTACCAAACCTGGCCGATTACATCATCGCCGTTAACCCGTTTGAAGCCATTAAAGATAGCTCCAGCATCAGCGGACTAAAAAACACGTTGTGCAAACTCAAAAACGGCACCCCGGTTGCTATTTTCCCCGCCGGTGAAGTTTCTGCCTTTGATTTTAAAACAAAACGGGTTACCGACAGGCAATGGCACCCTGTTGTTGGCAAACTTATTGCCAAAGCCGGTGTCCCGGTACTTCCCATTTATTTTCATGGTGATAATGGAATAGGCTTTAGTTTGCTCAGATACATACATCCAGCCTTGCAAACCGCCATGCTGCCTGCCGAGCTTTTTAATAAAAAAGGGATGGTATTACGTGTGCGTATTGGCAAGCCCATATTGCCCGGTGATTTTCAAACGCAGCAAAAAGCTGATGAGCTGTTACCCATACTAAGGGCTAAAACATATGAGTTAAAAGAAGTTGCAGCTTAAAGTAGCTGCAATAATTTATTAACCGTTGGCATTATAAATAAACCAGGCGTTTAACGACAGGTAAATAACCAGCAAAACCTGGGCGCTTATAAAATCGAACTTTTTGGCCCTGGCTATTTTCTCTTGCTTTACAAGCCTCAGCGAATATGAGGTGCAAATGATTACGGTAAGTATAAAAAACAAAGTCATCCCGTGCAGGGTATCTACCAGGGTAAATGTGGTTGATTCCGGTAGTGTTGAATCAATGATATACTTATTACCAATAACAGCAAACAGTGCGCCTACACTTAGCCCAAAGCGCGAATCAATACTATCCGTATGGATATAAAAGCACATATAGGCAATAAGGAAGGCCACATACATGCCCAGGAACATTTTCCAGAACAAGCCCATGGCGTCCCTATTAATTTGCAACCTAACTTTAAAATTGCTGTATTCGGTATGGGGTTTCTTCAGGCTTTCATCGCCAAATGCTGTTTCGTAGGCCTTAATGCCGGTGCTGATGTTAAGACTATCAATATTCCACCCTCTTAGTGTAAAACGCGGGTCGAAATGTTTGCCCAGCGTATCAGCAACAAACACCAGCGATTGGGAATCGAACTGAGAGTTTTCGATAGAAAATCTTAGTTTTTGCCTGTCGAACGGGAAGTTGTTAATTGCCCAGGAATCCTTCATCACACATTGCAGCTTCATGAGCATATAAACCTTGTTACCACTGGAATCGATAGTTGAAAACGATTTGGTAACCGTTTTTGCCTGTGGCACTTCCAGGTTCTGCAAAAAATCAAATTTCCTATTTTCGTATTTCAGCCACAGCCAAAGGTCAATGGTATATTCTTTATCCTTAAAATTAATATCGTGGATACTGGTAATATAAACCCCGGTTTTTACGGTATCCGCAGTTGGCCCTTTCGCCATAACGCTGGTTGATGCAAAGCATATAAACAGGAGAAATAGCAGGGAATATTTCAATGTGATATCTTGTTAGATTTAAAGCGGCCCATGCTAATATACCTAAATATGTATCAAGTATATTTTTATTACTCGTAATAATCTGGCTTTGGCGGATCAGGAATTTCCCTTAACCTGATAAAAGTTCCATTTTTATGATCTATTTTCATTTCAAACGTCGCTTCTGCGTTGGAGACGGCCAAACCGGCTAAACCGCCAAAAAGCATAGTCGCGGCAACTACATCACCTGTAGAGGCCGTTACCTTTGCTGTACCGGTAAACAAGAAATCGTCTTTTACCTTTTTTAAAGGATAATATTCGTGTTTGGAAGCAATATAGGGCTGCCCTTTATAAACTATAGCATAAATATTTTGAGCCTGTACTTTTTTAAGTTTTCCATTCTCATCTTTTGCTTTCACAGCATCCGGGTATATCTGATACCCTTCAACAACTATTTGCTTATCGGGCGTTTGCTCCATAAATAATTTATAATTGGAGTATAGGCCATCTACGTAAGTTGCCGTATTATAAAGTTTTATCTTCCGTTTTTCAACGCTATCCATTTTTAACACCTCGCGGTAGGTGTAAAAGTTACCCTCATGGGGCTGTTGCAAAAGATTGGCGGCAATAAAATTAATTATAGTTGCGCTTCCGGCCTTTAGCAACCCGTTGGTTACATCCATGGCTTTTACTAATACTACCGTATCTATTGCCGCAGTTAATTGATACTGACCAGCCTTTTTGGAGTAAAGTTGCGCATTGAAATAGCAATAACCCTTTTCGCTTACAGATCCTGTGACTTCGGCAAAACCCAATTGCCGTAATTGTAGCAACAGCTCTCCCTGTTTAGCTGTTGAATCGGTAAGGGAATTTAACAATATTGAAAACTGTTGAGCCAAAGGCTTTTTAGCAACCACCGTAGCCTTCCGGTTAAATAAACCCGTTTGCACAAACCCAATATTGGTGGTATCCGACCTGCAATCAAGGAGTTTAAGACTATTGTATAAGCTGTTTTTAACTTTGACCTCAGGGGGACCAAGCTCAAACTCCTGCTTGTTTTGCGCGTACAGGTTTAGGCAGCTTAGCAGGAGAAGAAATTGAACAAGTAAAATTTTATACATATGAGGCTTATTATAATTAACTGCAAATAGGGTCAGTTACAATAACCAAAAATATCTTTTTTTAACCTCGAAAAATATTTTATTCAAACATAATCTACCGCGATATTTATTTTACTTTCTTCACTCCTTCACTCGTCATTATCACCCGTTTAATGGTACCATCCTTATTATAATACAAGTAATCAATACATACCGAGCGGTGAAAACTACCGGCATCGGGCACCAAAGCGCCGTTATGATAGATGAAATAATTTTTGCCTTTAAATTCAATAATGGCCTGGTGGTTGGTGTTGGAGTTGCCGGCCAGCTCGTTAATTATCCCCTTATAAACCCAGGGACCATTAATATTCCTGCTCATGGCATAAGCAATTTTCTCGGGAAACTCGTAGGCGTATGACAGGTAATACCAGCCATTGCGCTCGTGAATCCACGGTGCTTCTGTATAATGGGGCAGAGTGATGGTTTTTATCGGACCGTCCAGCTCGGTCATGTTGGCTTTTAGTTTGGCATAGTAGCAAACGCCATTACCCCACAACAGGTAAGCCTGCCCGTCTTTATCAATTATAACCGATGGGTCAATATCATCCCAGGGGTGTTTGGCTGCCTTGGTCATATCGTTGGTAACTAAGGCCGTTCCCCGCGCATCTTTAAACGGACCGGTTGGGCTATCACTTACCGCAACACCTATGGCTTTGCCGGGAATTGTACCATGCTCAACAGCAACATACCAGTAAAACTTACCATTGCGCTCAATCACCTGCGATGCCCAGGCGTCGGCCTTTGCCCATGTAAAATCCTTTACATTTAAGGGCGATGGGTGCTCCGTCCAGGTTACCATATCTGATGATGTGAAGCAGGTCCAGCTGTGCATTACATAGCCATTTTGATTGGCGGGTGCTTCATCATGGCCCGTGTATAAATATACTTTCCCCTTGTACACCATTGCCGCCGGATCTGCCGTAAATTCATGGCGAATGATGGGGTTACCGGTTGCATGGATGACGGTATCGCCGTTTACCTGAGCCTGTGCTGAGGCTAAGCAACCGAATGCGGTTATTAGTGTTATGAAGTATGTTGATATTTTCATTGTAAGTATTATTAACTCATATAAATCACGTCACTGCGAGGCACGAAGCAATCTCTTTGCTATACAGAGCGGACTGTGCAGACCGATTTGCTTGTGTAGAGATTGCTTCGTTCCTCGCAATGACGCCGTTTCTATTTCCCAATCATCGGCCAACCATCAACCCAATTCAATTTCTTCAACTGCAATTTCGAGATGCCCCTATCCGCAGCATCATAGGCATGGTAAATAATATAATCATCACCGTCGAAATTAGCTACGCCGTTATGACCTACGCCATACCAGTTGCTATCACCTTGCAATAAAATAGTGCCGCCGCCCTTATTCATGGCGAGGCCAGCTTTATCAAGATATGGTCCTTTTAAGGTTTTTGATCTGCCGATGATCATTTTATAAGTGCTCTTTGGCCCTTTGCAGCAATAATCTATAGAGGCAAACAGGTAAAAGTATTTACCGTGCCTGTAAACAAACGGCGCTTCAATAGCGTTGCCACCTGCATCAACGGGGTTACCATCAACCGCTGGTAGTTTTTCTACGGCATCTTTTCTGCGCGAAGCGATGGTGGGCAGGTTGTCTATATCTTCAGCAACGCTTAGCCTGTCCTTATTAAGTTTAACCAATTTCAGGCCATCCCAAAAGGAGCCGAATATTAAATATGGTGTACCATCTTTATCCGTAACCAAATTAGGATCAATAGCGTTCCAATTGGTTTTGCCGGGAATGGACTGGATCACCTTACCATGATCTACCCATTTATAGGCCACATCATTGGTGTGCAATGTGGCATTGGTAGCCACCCCAATTGCCGATGTATTTTTCCCAAATGCCGATACCGAATAATACAGGTAATACACACCATCGTGATACGAAATATCCGGTGCCCAGATATGGCCTTTAAAGCCGGGGATAGCATCAATCGCCCATTGCGGAGCAGTGCCAAAAACAGGCTGCTCCGGCTTCCAATGTACCTTATCGGTCGAGGACCACATAGCTATGCCCATGCCCGTACAAAAAATATAATAAGTACTATCCTGCTTAATGATCACCGGATCATGCACCGAAATATCGGTGCGCAATTCCTGTGCATTGGCCGTGATGTTAGTAAGCAGCAGGAATATGGCTATGGTTAGTTTTTTCAAAATGTATGGTTTAAAAACTATGTCATTGCGAGGTACGAAGCAATCTCTTTGCTTTACAGGGCGGCCTGTGCAAGGCTGACCTGCCTATGTAGAGATTGCTTCGTACCTCGCAATGACGGGAGGTGGGGAAGATGGTCTTACCCCTATTTATTCTTCAACCTTATAACCTTAAACGCGTACGGCTCCACATTGATGTTTAACGCTTTTCCGTTAACCGCAAGGGTACTTTGCACAGGGCTTACTGCCGTTGGGTTTTCGATAGAGTTTTCAGCGTTGCCTTTATCGCTGCTTAACGTGGTTACATTGGCCTGTTTTTGATAGCTGCCTCCGTTAAGTTTAAAGCTTACATTTTGCGCGGTAGCCCCGGTGTTTACAAATTTGATGATCAGTTCATTGGTGTTTTTATCCAAACTGGCGGTTGCATAGCAGCCATCCTGCCCGGCAACAACATCATTGTTAAGGGTAAGTGGTACTACATCAGTGCCTTTGTTTAATGAAAATAACTGCTGCACGTAATAATTCGGAGTGGCATAGCTTTTCAGGTTATCAAACCAGATTAGGTTTGGTGTCCATTGCCAGCCATCTACGTGGGCAAATAGTGGTGCGTATGATGCCATGTTTACTACATCGGCATTGCGCTCTAAACCGGTCATGAAAGCGGCTTCGGCAAGGGCGCATTCCCAGTTATTCTTGTTATCCACACTAACGGTATGTACGCTCTGTGCTGCATATTCGCCAGCAAATATTTTAGGGCCTTTACGGTCGTAGTTATCATAACGCCTGGCATTGTCCCTAAACCATTTTGGTGGCGCATAATAATGCTCATCCAAAATATCGGCACCTAAACCACGGAAGGTTTTGTTCAGCATATCAAACTCTTTTCCATCAGGTGATGGACCTAAAGCCGATACAATTTTCACATCAGGGTATTTACTTTTGATGGCTTTGGTGAAAACTTTCCAGCGTTCTACATATTGCGGCCCCCATTGCTCGTTACCAACACCTATCATCTTCAGATTAAATGGTGCCGGGTGACCAAGGTCGGTACGCAACTTGCCCCATTTGGTACTGGCATCGCCATTGGCAAATTCAATCAGGTCGAGCGCATCATTCAGGTAGGGCTCCAGCTGATCCATCGGCACCAATTCGGCGGTGTTGAACTCACAGGCCATACCACAATTCAAGATAGGCAGCGGCGAAGCGCCAATATCTTCGGCAGTCATGAAATACTCCATAAAACCAAGTCCGAAGGTCTGGTAATAATCGGGTGTAGAGCGGTTTGCAAATTCTGTATTCCAGCGATTTATGATGTTGGTGCGTTTGTCAACATTGCCAATAGTTTTTTTCCATTGATAACGGTTGTTCAGTTCGCGGCCTTCCACAATACATCCGCCGGGAAAACGCAGGAAACCGGGTTTCATGTCGGCTAACTTTTGCACCAGGTCGGCACGTAAGCCGGCCGGTCTGTCTTTCCAGGTGTGCTGTGGAAACAGGGAGATCATATCCATATCGATAGTACCTTTTCCACTTAGCCAAACATATAGCTTAGCTTTTTTTACAGTTGCCGATGATTTAAATTTTACGCTATACCTGTTCCATTCTTTGTCTGTTGGTGTAAGTTCGGCAGTACCGATAATGGCATCGTTATCGCCATGTAGTTCCACGTTCAGCTTTACGTTGGTATCGCCATCCTGTTTTGCCATTACAGAGAAGCTGTACTCCTCGCCCTCTTTGATCCCCATTCCACGGAAACCTTCATTGGCCAGGCCAAAAAAGCCTGCATCTGACGATACATAGGCTTTTATAAAATGCGGATTCTCCGGCCTTTCTACAGAACGGTTGATGACCTCTATACGACCATCGCCACCATCTTTTTTCTGTTGGGTCCATGCAGCCAAAGGCATATTGAATTCAAACGAACGGTTCTTTACCAGCTCGGCATATACACCACCATCGGCGGCCATATTAATATCCTCGAAAAAGATACCATACATGGTTGACTTAATAGGTGTTTTAATTTTATCGGCCTGGATGGCATAAACCTTAGGCGTTTGCGCATGTGCCGATAAAAGCATACCGGCGCTGCAAAAAGTTAAAAAAGCTTTCCTGATCATTTTTGGTTTTGTTGGTACGCTAAAACTACAAAAAAAATATTATTAAGTGTTATTTCAACAATCATTATTTTTTTAGTATTATAAGATTGTCATTTCGAAACGAGGTACGAGTGAGAAATCTTATACATCCTGCAATTCAATATGCATTTTTCAATTGCCTGTCGCCTAAGATTTCTCTTTCGCGGCTCTCTCACACTCCCTTTCGCTCTATCGAAATGACAATTTTCTTCTATTAAAAAGATGTGTTCACATAGCATCCCCTCTCAAGAGGGGATTCGCACAGGGCCCTAGCTTTTTCTAAAGTTCCCCTCTCGAGAGGGGGCGCGGTAGAAAGTGCGGTTGCAGGGGTGTGTTCATCTGCGTTCCTCGGCCGCTTGTATAAACACACCCCTCCGCCCCTCTCGAGAGGAGATTCGCACAAGGCCCCACCTTTTACCTTACGTCCTTATTTTAATTTACTTCTTCTTTCCCCATATAGCCGTGCCGGTATTATCCAGGCCGGTAAATATTAATGTTGATGTTATTTTGTTTTCCCAATCGCGTTCGCGTTCAACCTTTAATTTATAGGTATCACCGCTGCTGTATTTAAGGGTAATATATGGCGATGCAAAGGTCCAGGTATCGGCGGCATTACCATTAATGGTACCCGCGGCATCGAGTTTAAATTGGGTTGAAACCTGGAAATCCGGGTTGGTTTGCTCGGTACCGTAACCTACAACCACATGGTAACCTAACGTTATTTTTTCATAGGTACCTGCAATATCGGTACTGGCTATAGCCGTTTGCGCAACATTGGCATAACGCTCCGGCGATACTACCGGCCAGCCATCAGGTGTCCAGGAGATTTTGCGTACATGCAGGTCCATAAAGTAAGAGTTGATTCCCGGTCGTCCCTGGTGAGCCATAAAATACTGACCGCTGCCATCATCAAACACGGCACAATGCGCGGTGCCCTGCCAGCCGCTTTGGTTACTAAACTGGTAAGGAGCCAAAATCATAGGCCCATGATCTTCGCTGGTATTAATATCATGCCCATTATAATCATAAAACGGACCTGTTGGGCTATCGCCCCGGCCTACCCTTACATTGTATTTGGTTTGCAGCCAATCGTAACTGATAAACAGGAAATATTTTTTCAGGTCGGCATTATAGATCACCTCTGCGCCTTCAATATTACCGTTGTATTTGCCGCCTGTAAAACCTCGGTTGGCAATGCGTTTGCCTTTATCGCCCGGTGATGCCGCCAACCCGGTTGAGGCATCCAGCTTTAATATATAAATACCATCCCATGCAGAACCATAGTACATGTACTGTTCGCCACTGGTGGTGGTAACCACTGTTGGGTCAATAGCGTTGGTTTGTATTGTAGCATCATTTGCTGATGTTACTACCAAACCTTTTTCTGTCCAGGGACCATCTGGTGATGTCGCGGTTGCCATGCCAATCACGCTTAAGCGTGCAACTGCCGATGACAATGAGTAGTAAAGACGATATTCTGTCCCTACCTTCATTACATAAGGTGCCCATAAGGCATTAAAAGGTGTGCCGCCTTTGCCGGTAATATATTGCGAACCCAATGCCGGCAATGATGAAAATACCCAGCCTACATACTCCCACTTCACCAGATCTTTTGACCGGCGGATCTGCAGACCCGAGCGTACATCTATCCCAAAACCAACATCGGTACTGTAGCAATAATAATAATCGCCAAATTTTTTGATAGATGGATCGTGCACATTGTATACCGTCCATTTAGGATAATAGATAAAGGCTGAGATATCGGCATATGTATCGGTTATAGAACCAACATCAAATGAGGCCGGCGGTGTTACCGGGGTAGTTGTAGTATCTGTTTTAACAGGCGTTGGTGTTTCCTTTTTTGAGCAGGAAAACATTGTAGTTACCAGTACGGCTGCTATGTATAAAACCCTTGCTTTCTTCATCTTGCTTTCTTAACCTTTTGTTTTAATTCCCTCCCAACGGGAGGGGTGAATGGGGTTATGTGCGATGGCAGGGAGGGGTTTATACGAGCGATTGACCCGCCTGATTAAACCCCTACCTCCCCTTCCCCAAGGAAGGAATCGCACTATCCCGTTACTTTTCGCTATTACTTAATAACCCGTATTTTGTACTAAACCTGTATTGGTTTGCACTTCGGTAAGTGGTATTGGTAAATACTCTTTTCCAGGTGTATAAGTATTAAATTCCGGATCTCTTGTTTTTAACCAGGCCAGTTTGGTGGCATCCTGCAACCAGCCCCAGCGACGGATATCGTCAAAACGGTGTCCCTCCAAAGAAAACTCCAGGAAACGTTCATGGCCAATCTGATCGCGCATTTGCGCCTGGGTAAGGTTTGGCTTAACTGTTGCCAGGTTTGGTAAACCCGCACGACCGCGCACCTGTTGTATAAACGGATAGGCATCTGATGTTTGGCCCAATTCATTTAAACACTCGGCATACATGAGTAATACATCGGCGTAGCGCATCAGCCTTTCATTAATACCCGATCTCCAGTCGTACTCATCATTCTGTCCGCTATCACCATTTTCATATTTGTGGCAAAACAGGGCGTTTAATGATGAACTGCCTGCATATCTTGCTGCAAAGGATTGGTTATACAGCCTTTCGCCTGGTTTGTTGTAATACATGGTTACATCCAAACGCGGGTCAACAGCGCCCGTGGTTGTTTTTTCTTCTAAATATTCATTGTATAATACAGGTGTTGGCTGCACATCGGTAAAGCCGAAGCTTGCCGCGCCAAAAGTAATGGCCCTGGAAGATGTACGTCCCCATCCTGATGATGGATCGCCACCCCAGCCCAGGTCAGTACCTCCGGCATCCCTCGAAAACTGCACTTCGAATATTGATTCGGCGTTGTTTTCGTTGTTAGCAAAAAAGTTGTCGTAATAATTAGGCACCAAACTATAAACACCCAAATCAATAACCGATTTAAATTCGGCAGCAGCTTCGGCATATTTTTTTGTGAACAGGTAAGTTTTACCCAGAAAAGCCGCGGCGGCTCCTTTTGTAGCACGGCCAACCTGGTTATCAGCGGTGGTTAAAGTGGTGTAACTTGCAGGCAGCAGATCTTTGGCAGCTTTAAAATCACTGATCACCTGCGCCCAAACTACGTCCTGTGTTTGTTGTTTTTGAAAATAATCTGTGCTTGATCCGGCAGGCACCAAAGGCATTGGCACGTTTTTATAAAAATCGGCCAAATGGAAATAATATAGGCCACGCAGGAAATAAGCCTGGCCCAGTACCCTTTTTTTCAAATCGGCATCCATATTAATAGCCGGCACATATTTTAGCACCTCATTAGCACGCAAAATGCCCTGGTAGTAAGCTGTCCATGAAAACAGTACACCATCACCGGTGCTTTGCATGTTAAACTTACCCATGTTGTAGATCTGATCCCATGGGCTATAGCTTGTAGCATCATCGCCCCTGGTGTTTTCCACTATTGGCGAAAAGCGCATGTACGAGCCATCAATAATTAAACTTCCGTAGGCGGCATTAATCCCTTTAACCGCGTCACTGGCATTTTGCCAAAAGGTTTGGGTGGTTTGCGCGTTTGGGTTTATGGTATCCAGATCTCCTTTTTTACAACCCGTGATAAAAGCCGATAGTGCCAATATTGCAACTACAGTTTTCATATATATATTTTTCATTATACTTAATGTTTAATGTGAATCAATAATTATAGCCCTACCTGTAAACCAACTAATAATGTACGCGGGTTAGGGAATGAACCATAGTCGAAACCGCGGTTAATAGTACCATCGTTAATAAAATCGGGGTCGAAACCTTTGTACTTAGTTATGGTATACAGGTTTTGACCTGACAGATAGATCCTGAAACTCCTGAACACATGTGTACGGTTTAATAGCGATGCTGGCAGCGTGTAACCTAACTGAGCGGTTTGCAGGCGCGCGTATGAACCACTTTGTATAAACCTGTCCGAGTTGCGGTTATTGGCATTAGGATCACCAATTACCGGCCTTGGCACATTGGTGTTGGTGTTTGCAGGTGTCCAAAAGTTAAGCTCATCGGTACTGGCATTAGTATATTGCCCGGTCATTAATGACTGGTAAACACCATTGGCTATTTTACTGCCGTAGTTACCCTGTATAAATACCGATGCATCAATGTTTTTATAGTTGGCGCTTAAGTTAAAACCATAGTACAATTTTGGAATGGCCGAGCCTAAGTAAACACGGTCGGCATCGTTAATGATATGATCGCCGTTGGTATCAACAAATTTAATATCGCCCGGTACGGCACCAGTTTGGGTGGCATGCGCGGCTACATCGGCAGCATCTTTAAAAATACCTTCGGTTTTAAACGCGTAGAGCTGACCAACCTGGCCACCAACCTCGGTTTTGCTGTAAGCACCATAAATTGGGTTACCGCCATTACCTAATGATAATACCTTATTTTTAACTGTCGACGCGTTGGCGCTGATGGTGTAATTAAACGGTCCGGTATCCCTGCTGCGGTACGTTACTGTAAACTCGATACCCTTATTGGTGAACGATGCAGCGTTAACCAGCGGTGTATTAATTGCACCAACCGAAATAGGAATTGGAACTGGTAAAAGGATGCCTATAATTTTATTGACATAATACTCTGATGAAAATGCTAACTGATCATGGAATAAGCTCAGATCTAACCCTATGTTGGTAGTGCGTTTTTGCTCCCATTTGTTGGTTTGGTCAAACACCTGGGTTTGGGTTGCGCCCGATGCCAGGGTATTACCAAACACATAGCTCGCATTTGCATTAACCACGGACTGGTAAGGATAAAACGGAAGCGCGTTCACGTTACCCAAAGTACCGTAGCCCGCTTTTATTTTTAACTGAGAAACGGCATCCGGCAGGTGCAGGAATTTTTCTTTAGCAATGTTCCAGCCCACAGATACACCGGCAAAATTACCAAAACGGTTGTATGATGGCAGTTGCGATGTACCATCGCGCCTGTAGTTTGCGGTTAACAGGTAACGATCATCGTAGTTGTAGTTGACACGGCCAAATATGGGCGAATAAAATTTGCGCAGGTTACTATCGCTAAATACTGTTTTATCGACCGTATTGCTCACGTTATTAAATGCAAACAGGTAAGGCTGCGGCAGGTTATACGCTACACCGGTAAGGTTATCATTCTTATCTTTTTGGTAAGCAGTACCTGCAAGCAACTCAATATTATGCTTGTGGATGCTTAGTTTATAGCTTAATGTATTTTCAATAAGTGCTGTATAGTAATTGCCACGGGCATCGCTGTAATAAGCTGTTGTGTTTGGGTAAAACCAGCCCAGGTCATAAATAGGATCAAAATAAGTGTTTTTAAAATCGTTACGGTCATAACTTCCGCTTAAACGGTATTTCAGATTTTTAACAATTTCAACTTCCATCCAGGCAGATGCCAGCATACGGTTACGCTGGCCGGTGCTGTTTAACAAATTATTTACACCGATAATATTTAGCGAGATGGCTCTTTGGGTATTTTGATCAACACCCCCGTAACCACCAACGCGATTAGGGTCAAGAATAGGCATAGTTGGGATGGCTGTAACCAAATCAACAATCTGGTTACCGGTACCATGCAAGTGCGGGTAGGCCAGGTTATTATAATCACCTTCGGTGTAGGCAAACTTGGTACCAAAAGATACAATGCCTTTTTTACCCTGTATATTACCGCTCAGGTTATAACGGGTATAAGCCGGCCCCGAAACAGTAGTACCCGTTTGGTTAAAATAATCAAAAGCGACATTATAGTTCATGGTTTCATTACCGCCGGATAGACCCAGGTCATGACTTTGGGTATAGCCGGTTCTGAAACCAGATTTTTGCCAGTCGGTATTTACATTACTGATGAATTTACTTGAGGTTGGATCATTGCCTGGCGCCAGGGATAAGCCGGCATTTGTTTCGGCAGCATCGGCAATTTTCTGGTAGCCTATCCTATCGGTAACCGATAGTGTTTTAGGATTTTTTTGAAAGCCGAAATAACCATTATAGTTAATTTTCATCGGGCCGTTTTTTCCTTTTTTGGTGGTGATAATGATCACTCCGTTGGCTCCGCGAAAACCATAGATTGCCCCTGCTGATGCATCCTTTATAACCTGCAGACTTTCAATATCGCCGGGAGGAAAATCAAAGGGTTCCATAGTTGGCACGCCATCAATAATATAAAGCGGGTTGTTATTAATTAATGAGCTTACCCCGCGGATGCGAATAGATACGCCTTCGCCGGGTACACCAGAGCCATTTACCTGTACACCGGCTACCTGGCCTTGCAATGCCCTGGCAATATCCGGTGTGCTACGTTTAGTGGCATCTTTAACGTTTACAACGGTAACAGAGCCGGTAAGATTTTCTTTCTTCTGCGTACCGTAACCAACAACGATAACCTCGTTTAATGAATTTGACGCGGCCTTAAGCTGCACGTTAAGCACCGAATTGCCATTTAACGGCACCTCCTGGGTTGCGTAGCCCACAAACGAAAACACAAGCACCACATTGCTGGCCCTGGCATCCGGGATGTTTAAAACATATTTACCCTGAACATCGGTTTGGGCGCCCGCAGCAGCTCCTTTTACTTTGATGCTTACTCCAGGCAATGGCAGGTCGCTTTCGTCTGTTACCCTTCCAGTAATGGTAAGCACGGAAACGATACCGCCTTTTTCTGAAAGTATTACCAGGTTATTGTCGCTTAACTTGTATACCAGGTTGGTTTTGGCAAGCAAGGCAGTCATAGTTTCATCAAGCGATGCGTTGGTAACATTCAGGCTTGCAGGCAAAACATTTTTAGCCAGTATATCATCATTGTACAAAAAGCGGTAGTCAGATTTTTTTTCAATTTCTTTAAATGCCTTTTTCAAGGTAACATTCTGGAAATTGACGTTTATTATACTCTGGCCATATCCTTTTGCAAAAGCCTGTAGCGATGACATGATCACCAGGGCAAGGATAAATTTACACATAAAAAAGATTTTCAAAAATTGGTTTAACCGCACTTGGTTAATGCGGGGTACATTTTTTTTCATAATTTAGCATTAAGGTTGTTTAACTATTTGGTTTTCTAAAGGGCTGGTAGTTAACTTTTACCACATACACGGGGGGATGCGTCAACATTTCCCCGTTTTTTGGTTTTAGTTTAGATACTTATATAAGCATAGGCTATTTAATTAATTAGTTAAATGATTAATTATCAATAAATTAAAATTTGATTATTGTCGGTTTTATAACGGAAATAAGTGGCGGACTGCAGGGCTCTTAAGGCTTTACCGATAGATTCATTTTGAAACTTACCGGTAAATCTTAACTTTTTAAACTCCTCATCTTTAAAGCTGATGGTCACATTATAGCGGCGTTCCAGCTTTTTGGAAAGGCTTTCAAAATCTTCGGCATCAAAAGCAAGTTTATTCTCAATCCATAATGCCTCTGATGGTAAAGTATCCTTTTTAGCCAGGTGAATCCTGCTTAAGGCCATTAAAGGAATTTCTTCTACTATCCCGCCTTTAGATGAAATAGCCGCTTTACCGTTAACAAATAGTTGCTCATTATTAATTGTAACCTTATCAGCTGCTTTTAAAATGATCTTCTTTTCGGGATTTTTTAAAACGGTCAGTTCAATGCGTCCCCTTAACAATGAAGTTTCTGATGTTTTATCGGTGGCGTATGCCCTTACATTAAATTTGGTACCCAATACCTTAATGCTGATGGTTGACGTAGTAACTATAAAAGGATGATCGGGGTCTTTTTCAACATCAAACAAAGCCTCGCCTACAAGGTATACCGCTCTTTGTTCGGCGCCATAATTTGCTCCATAAACTAATTTACTGCCAGAGTTTAGCCACACCTTGCTACCATCTGGCAATTGAATTTTACTAATGCCGTTTTGCGGCGCCATAATCTGGTTGGTTTTGTGGTTATCTATAACATTCTTTTTATTGAACATTATAAAAACCAGCGCAAAACAGGCCGCTACAACAAATGAAATAATTTTAAGGAATTTCATAATACCCAATTTCGGCTTAAGCTGTTCAGTATCTTCCGATTGTGAAACTTCTTCCGATTCTAACTTATCGGCATTATCAAGTTTAGTTTCAAAGGCCAGCCATTTAGCATCTAACTTTCCCGCTGCTGTTTTCTGGTGCTCTCTTTTCCAGATCTCTTCCAATTGAGCAAGCGGATACTGGTCTGCAACCCCTTGCTGTAGCAGTTCTTCAAGTTCAAGCAATTCTTCGGCGGTAGCCTCACCACTTAACTTTTTACCAATAAGTATCCAAATATTATTAATCATTATTTACGGCTCTAATCATAAAGACTGTAACTAATGAAAATACCCTGGCGAAAAATGAAAATTATTTTAAAAAGGATAAAATGACACATCACCCCGTGGGAATCGGGTTTAAATATTTTATGTAGAAAGAAGGGTAGCTCCTATGGAGCAAAGAAACATTTGAATTTTTGTGCTACAAACAGGTAGCCGCTACGCGGCATGTCTTCATATTGTAAATGTGCGGGGGTGTAATCGGATATTAGATGCAATATCCAGACCTCAGGCTGGTGCGATGAAAACACCGGCCAGAGGCTAAAAAATGAGTAGCCTGCACCGTTAGGTGCTACCTGTTTGTAGAAAAACCACGCCATTAACCCTTGCCTCGTAGAGGTTACCCTTTGCCGGTATGTTGGTTACTTTGCAAGTTTAGGGTTGCACCTACGGCGCAAATTTTATTTTTTTTTTGTTTGTTTGCTACAAACAGGTAGATCCTGCCTGAGCATTTCTATCTACTTAAAGTTTGCGTTAGCGATTGTAGCGGATACCGGCCAATGTGGCTAAGGCCTGTGCAGTATAAGCGTAAAGCGCGGGCCGCAGGTAACGCCATGATAAGATTTGAGATGACCGATATGAGACTTCTTGCTGTGGGAATTGATGGTATTATCGATGTTGATTGTTTGTTTTAGACATCCTGTAGTCTGGAAACTACAGATATAGTGGTTCGAAGTCTCCGACTCGAACAGCGGGGGTACTCGAAACCGGCAATGCCGTTTGCCACCCTCTTCAGCGCGTTGCCTATATGTTTAAAAGCTCGGCAACTTCCCAGTATTTAAAGCCTCCTCTTTTACCAGCTTAAAAAACACCTTGCATTGTCAGATAGTTTAGCTTATGGTCGGTGTTTTCACCGCACCATTTGTTGATGATCTCGTTTTCCAAAAAGGCCTTAACAGCCACTGTTATCAGTAAAATTGTTACGGTTGTAATCGGATATTAGATTCAATATCCAGACCTCAGGCTGATGCGGTGAAAACACCGACCAGAGGCTAAATGGGCTCAATTAATCACATTGCCTTGTATAAATGGAATTCACTAAGCATTATTGCCTTGTATAAATGGAATTACCCCGAAATAAGTATTAATTGCATGCTGTATCCGAACTGAACCATCCATGAGCATAAAACAGATTCAACAATTATCTTTTTTCTGAAAATGCTTTTCCTTGCGCTATGGTAGCGTTCTTTTGAGCGTTCGCTATACCCGATGAAATCTGTTTCAGCGCGTTACCCATATGATATTCCACAGTTTTTATGGAGAGGTTTAAAAGCTCGGCAACTTCCCTGTATTTTAGGCCATCCTCTTTTACCAGCTTAAAAACCACCTTGCATTGGTCAGATAGTTTGTTCAGCGAATTATTAATAACTTTAGTAACATCCCCGCAAATAAGCCTGTCTTCGCCGGTTGCCGCCGAATCAATGATCTCTATTTTTACATCATCAATATTTACCTGGTTTAATTGGGCCTTGGAGATGTGGGTTAAGGATTTGTTTTTAACCGAAACATAGCAATAATTACTAAAGTTATTAATTTCGGTTAGCCTCTGGCGCTGCACCCACAGGTTCAAAAATACATCATCAATGATCTCCTCAGCAGCTTCATCATTTTTTACAAACGATTTGGCAAACCAAAATAATTTAGAGTAATAAAACAGGTATAGCTTTTTGAAAGATGCCCGGTTATTATACAAAGCAATATCATTAAGCAGATATTTTATTTCGGTCTCGCTCATCTCAATCAGGGTATAATAATCAAACTATGGAACTACAATTATTTATAAGAAGCTTATTTACCTGCAAATTTGTATGTGGTTGCTGTATGATAGGTTTGCCCCGGCTTTAATACAGTTGATGCAAAAGCAGGCTGATTTGGCGCATCCGGAAAATGCTGGGTCTCTACACAAAATGCTGACCGGTACGCATAAGCCTTACCACCTTTACCATCGTTGGTTTTTCCGGTTAAAAAATTACCGGTATAAAACTGCAAACCTGGTTCATCAGTATAAATATCCATCACGATACCAGTTTCGGAGCTGCTGATGGTAGCTACAGATTGTGTGGCATCATGCTTGTTCAGCGCGAAATTATGATCATAACCTTTACCGTTATTCAGTTGATCGTCTTTGTCATTAATATTGGTGCCGATAGCTTTTGCGGTAGTAAAATCAAATGGAGTATTTTTTACTGCCTGCAATTTCCCTGTTGGTATCAGCGTAACATCAACCGGGGTAATATTATCCGCATCAATTTTTGCAATATTATTGAGGATGGTACTGCTGCCCGCGCCGTTCAGGTTAAAGTAAGCGTGGTTGGTTAAGTTTACAATAGTTGTTTTATCAGTAGTTGCGGTATACTCAATTTTAACGGCATTATCATCGGTAAGGGTATATGCTACTTTAACGGTTAACGTTCCTGGATAACCACCTTCGCCATCTTTAGATACATAGGTAAGGTTAAGTGTTTTGTCATCAACCTGTGTGGCATCAAACACCTGTGCATAAAAACCTTTAAACCCGCCATGCAGGGTATTAACGCCATCATTAATATCCAATTGATATGGTTTGCCTTCAAGCGTGAATTTTCCTTTACCTATACGATTACCATACCTGCCTATGATAGCGCCAAAATAGGGCTCTTTTGGTTTTTGGTAAGTTTTTAAACTATCGTAACCCAAAACTACATCTGTCAGTGTACCTTTTTTATCCGGAACCATCAGGCTTACAATGCGGCCACCGTAATTGGTAATGGCAACGCTGGCACCCTTGCTGTTTTTCAAGGTATATAGTTTAACGGCTTTACCATTTACTTCGCTTTCAAAATTTTTGGCATCGGGTATTGCGGCTTTTACTACCGATGTGGAATCGGTGTTGGCAGTCTTCGTCTCCGCCGGCCCATTACAGCCCATAAACAACGACAGCGCGAGGCCGTATAATAAAAAGTGCTTTTTTTCGTGCATTTTCATAATTCTTTGATAGTTTATCGCTCATCATCGCCTTTTATTGAAGCCTATTGAACGGTATTACTGGTTATAATTGGTGTTTGGTTTTTTAATCGGAGCATATTGATCGCCCTAATTAAAATCTAAGGTAGAATAAAATTATTTTAATTGTGATAAAAACAATTAAAATAATTTTCATTTTATTTGTGTACTCAATACACAAATAAACCTGTACAGATGCATTTTTAAGCCCTTTCCTGAATAAACAATGACTTGAAATTGATTTTTCTGTATCTAAAAAATTACATTTACCATCCTTATAAACCAAATCACATGCAGAAATATTCCAAACAAACACGACTTTTACTGGCAGTTGACTGCATTATCTTCGGGTTTGACGGCGATACCTTAAAGATTCTGCTTATTAAAAGGAGTTTCGAGCCACAGAAAGATAACTGGAGTTTGATGGGCGGATTTGTACAGCCTAAAGAAAGTTTAGACCAGGCGGCCAACCGCATTTTAAAACAACTAACCGAGCTTCAGGGGGTTTATCTGGAGCAATTACACACATTTGGCAACACAAAACGCGATCCTATAGAGCGCACAGTGTCTGTTACTTACTTTGCCTTAATTGATATTAATAAGTATCAAACCCAATTAAGTAAGGACTATCATGCAGAATGGTTCCCACTAAAACGTGTACCAAAGCTCATTTTCGATCAACAGGAAATGGTGGAGGCTGCAAAAAAACGCATCAGGTACAAGGCGGCCATGCATCCTATTTTATTTGAACTTTTACCCGGCAAGTTCACACTTCCACAATTGCAGACCCTTTACGAAAGCGTTTTTAATACGCCAATTGACAAACGAAATTTTAGCAAGCGGGTTTTAGCCACCGGATTACTCATCAAACAAAATGACAAAGACAAAGCAGGATCCAAGCGTGGCGCATACTATTATCAGCTTAACATGCAAAACTACTACGCTAAATTTCAGGCATTTATGAATTTCATCCCTAATCCTGATTCCCTTTTACATTAAATTTTCACCAACAGATTTTATAGTTTTTTAAATGTTTTTTTAGAAAAATTTTTTATTGTAAAAAAATAAGTGTTACTTCAACACGAATTATTAAACCAATATGAGTAAAGACCAATTTGTGATTGGAGTGGACTATGGGTCCGACTCTGTTCGTTCCGTATTAATCAATGCGCAAAACGGCGAAGAAATAGCCTCATCCGTATTCAATTATCCCCGTTGGCAGCAAGGATTATTTTGCAATGCCCCGGAGAATCAGTTCAGGCAGCACCCCCTTGATTATATAGAAGGATTAGAAACTACTATTAAAGATTGCCTGCAAAAGGCTGGTGGTGCTGATGCCGCCAAAGCCGTAAAAGGCTTATCCATAGATACCACCGGATCAACCCCTATCGCGGTTGATAAAACGGGTACACCGTTGGCATTAACCCCCGGTTTTGAACAAAACCCCAATGCCATGTTCATTTTATGGAAAGATCATACTTCGGTATTAGAAGCGGCCCAGATTAATGAACATGCCACCAAATTTGATATCAATTATTTAAAATATGTAGGCGGCATCTACTCATCCGAGTGGTTTTGGGCTAAGCTTTTACACATTATAAGGGTTGATGAACTGGTACGTACATCACTGCACTCATGGGTTGAGCATTGCGATTGGATTCCCTTCCTGCTAACCGGTGGCACTGATGTTAAAGAGATTAAACGCGGTCGGTGTTCTGCCGGGCACAAGGCTTTGTGGGCCGAAGAGTTTGGTGGCCTGCCGCCCGATGAATTCTTTTCTTCACTTGATCCTTTATTGAAAGGCATTACCGCTAAACTATTTACAGAAACCTATACCGCCGATGAAGCCGCCGGAACTTTAAGCGCTGAATGGGCCGAAAGATTGGGTTTATCTACAGATGTAATTGTAGGTACCGGTGCTTTTGATGCACATATGGGCGCGGTTGGTGGCCAAATTGAACCTTACCACTTAAGTAAGGTAATGGGTACATCAACCTGTGACATTTTGGTTGCTCCGTCTGCAGAGATTGATGGCAAACTGGTACGCGGTATTTGCGGGCAGGTAAATGGCTCCGTTATTCCGGGTATGACAGGTTTAGAAGCCGGTCAATCTGCCTTTGGCGATACGTATGCCTGGTTTAAAAATGTGCTTTTATGGCCTTTAAATAACTTGTTATCACAATCAACAGTAATAGATGCAGCTACGGCCGAAGCACTAAAAGCCGAAATGGCCGAACTGATCATACCTGAATTAAGCAGGCAGGCAGCCCTTTTACCTTTAGATTTTGACAACGAGCTATCAATAGATTGGTTTAACGGCCGCCGCACACCGGATGCCAACCAGGAACTGAAAGGCGCAATAACCGGTTTAGGTTTGGGCAGCGATGCGCCACGCGTTTTCCGTTCACTGGCCGAGGCTACCTGTTTTGGCGCTAAAAGCATTGTTGAGCGCTTCATTAGCGAAGGTATCCCGGTTAAAGGTATTATCGGTATTGGTGGCGTTGCCAAAAAATCACCTTTTGTGATGCAGATGATGGCCGATGTATTGGGCATGCCTATCCGCATTCACCAGTTTAAACACACCTGCGCTTTGGGTGCAGCCATGTTTGCAGCCGTTGTTGCAGGTATTTACCCAACCGTTGAAGATGCCATGCAAGCCATGGGTCGTGGATTTGATGTGGAGTATTATCCTAATAAAGATCTGGAAGCTGCTTACCTGGCACGTTATAATAAATATAAAACCTTAGGCAGTTTTATTGCACAGCAAATTGCAGATAAATCAACCCAAAGCTTAGCAGATAATTCAGTTTTAGCATGAGCAAGTATCAACATATAAAACAAGCTGCTTATGACGCTAATATGCAGCTGCCCAAACTCGGCCTGGTGCTGTTCACTTTTGGTAACGTAAGCGCTGCCGACAGGGCTTTGGAAGTTTTCGCTATAAAACCAAGCGGGGTGCCTTATGAAGATTTATCACCCGAAAAAATGGTGATTGTTAACTTTGATGGGGTTATTATTGAAGGCGACCTACGCCCATCATCAGATACACAGACCCACGCCGTATTATATAAACACTGGCCAAACATTGGGGGTATTGTGCATACCCATTCAACCTATGGCACTGCCTGGGCGCAATCACAACGCTGCATCCCTATCTTCGGTACTACACACGCAGATCACCTGACGGCCGATATCCCTTGTGCCCCGCCTATGAGCGATGAAATGATTGAAGGCGATTACGAATACCAAACCGGTTTCCAGATCATGGATCATTTTACGGCTGAGGGATTGGATTACAACGAGGTAGAAATGGTTTTAGTTGGTAATCACGCTCCTTTTACCTGGGGCAAAACCGCGCACAAAGCGGTTTACAATAGCGCCGTGTTAGAAGCTGTGGCACAAATGGCCTATTTAACCGAGCAAATTAATAACCAGGCCCCTCGCCTAAAAGATTCGCTTATCAAAAAGCATTTCGAACGCAAACACGGACCAAATTCTTATTACGGCCAATAAATGAAAACATCACTGCAATATATCATTATCCTGGCAGCGGGTTTGCTGGGTGCAAAAGCATCGGCACAAACCGTAGCCGCTACCCCACCCATGGGTTGGAACAGCTATAACTGTTTCGGCTCGGCTGTACATGAAGACGAGGTGAAAGCCAACACCGATTACATGGCCCAATACCTGAAACCGCATGGCTGGGAGTACATCGTGGTTGATTTTTTATGGTCGTACGACAACCCGCCGGGAAGTAACATTGGCAATCCCTTTCAGTTACGACTTCAGGATGGTTCCTATTTGCCTTGGCTTACCATGGATAAATGGGGCAGGTTAACACCACAGCCTACCAAGTTCCCCTCGGCTTTTGGAGGTAATGGTTTTAAGCCTTTAGCTGATTATGTACATGGTAAAGGTTTAAAATTCGGCATTCATGTAATGCGTGGCATCCCGAGGCAGGCTTATTGGGCAAAATCACCCATTAAAGGCACTAATAACATAACCGCCGATATGGTTGCCGATACTAATTCCAAATGCCCCTGGATGAACCACATGTACGGACTGGACATGAAAAAGCCTGGTGCGCAGGAATACCTAAACTCGCTATTGGAGCTTTACGCTTCATGGGGGGTAGATTTTATTAAGGTAGATGACCTTTCGCGCCCTTACAGTAACGCCGAAATTGAAGGATACCAAAAAGCGATTCAAAATTGCGGCAGACAAATAGTATTAAGCCTTTCGCCAGGTGAAACTCCTGTTGCACAGGCCGCGCATGCCACTAAATACGCTAATATGTGGCGCATGGCCGATGATTTTTGGGATAACTGGAAAGAGATCCTCCACATGTTTGACTATGCCAAAAGCTGGGAAGGCGTAGGTGGCCCCGGTCACTGGCCTGATTGCGATATGATACAGATAGGCAAGCTGAGCAAACGCGGCCCCGTTGGCCAGGAGCGCTTTAGCCGCTTTACCGAGGATGAGGAATATACCCACATGACTTTCTGGAGCATTTACCGGTCGCCCCTGATGATAGGCGGCAACCTGCCCGAGAACCGGGAATTTGAACTGAAATTATTTACCAATGATGAGGTACTTGCTGCCAATCAGAAAGGAACAAACCCGCGCCAATTGTATAAAAAAGATGGCGCCATGGTTTGGTACTCACAAATACCGGGCAGTAAGGATATTTATGCCGCACTTTTCAACATTGGCGATACCAACAAAAGCATAGCCATTGATTTTGCAGCCATTGGCCTCAAAGGCAAAATAAAGGTGCGCGACCTGTGGAAGAAACAAGATATTGGCCAATTTAAAAAAGGCTACCAGCAAAACATTAATCTGCACGGTGCTACCTTGTTAAGGCTATCGCCGGCAAGCAATTAAAACATTAACCATTATATAAATCACCCATTCGCTAATTCAATAAATCACTAATTATACAATGATCGATCTTAAAAAATTTGAAGTTTGGTTTATTACAGGAAGCCAAAACTTATACGGAGAAGAAACTTTAAAGAAGGTTGCCGAACATTCCCAGGAAATTGCAGCCGGGATAGATGCAGCCGGAAATATCCCTGTACGTGTGGTTTACAAACCCGTTGTAAAATCACCGGAAGAAATTTATGAAACCCTGCAGGCTGCCAACGTAGCGGAAAACTGTATCGGTATCATCACCTGGATGCACACCTTTAGTCCGGCCAAAATGTGGATCCGTGGGCTAAGCATCCTGAAAAAGCCAATGCTGCACCTGCATACCCAATTTAACCGCGATATTCCATGGAGCAGCATTGATATGGATTTCATGAACCTGAACCAAAGCGCCCATGGCGACCGTGAGTTTGGCTTTATGGTATCACGTATGCGCATTAACCGCAAAGTAGTTGTTGGCCACTGGCAGGATACCGAGGCTTTGGCCGAGATAGAAACCTGGACCCGCGCCGCAGCCGGCTGGCACGATTGGCAAGGTGCCAAATTTGTTCGCTTTGGTGATAATATGCGTTTTGTTGCTGTTACCGATGGTGATAAAGTAGAGGCTGAGTTAAAGTTCGGTTTCTCGGTAAATACCTATGGCATTGGCGACGTGGTTGCCGTGATCAACGCGGTAAGCGAAGAAGCAATTACTGCTTTAACAGATGAGTATGAGGCAACTTATACCATGGCAGATGATCTTAAAAAAGGAGGCGCCAGGTATTCATCGGTTTACGAGGCTGCTAAGATTGAGATTGGTTTACGTAAGTTTTTGGTTGATGGAGGCTTTAAAGGCTTCTCGGATACTTTTGAAGATCTGCATGGCATGTTACAGCTACCGGGTATTGCGGCGCAACGTTTAATGGCCGATGGTTTTGGCTTTGCCGGTGAAGGTGACTGGAAAACAGCTGCCCTGGTACGTGCCTTTAAAGTAATGGGAGCCGGTTTGGCTGGTGGTAACGCTTTCATGGAAGATTACACCTACCACTTCGATCCGGATAATGCACTGGTTTTAGGCTCACACATGTTAGAAGTGGATGCTTCTTTAGCTAACGGCAAAGCTTCATTAGAGGTTCATGCATTAGGTATTGGCGGCAAAGCCGATCCTGCACGTTTGGTATTCAATGTGGCTGGCGGTGCCGCACTTAACGCGTCTATCGTGGATATGGGTAACCGTTTCCGCCTGTTGATAAACGAAGTGGAAGCCGTTGAACCGGTTGAAGATTTACCAAACCTGCCTGTGGCCCGTGTGCTATGGAAACCACTGCCCGATATGAAAACCGGCTGCGCAGCCTGGATCTACGGTGGCGGTGCACACCATACAGCCTACAGCCAAAACCTTACCGCCGCGCATATGCAGGATTTTGCTGATATGGCCGGCATTGAATTTTTGAGGATTGGCAAGGATACCACTATCCCACAATTCAGAAATGAGATATTGTGGAATGAGGTGGCATATAGGTAGGAAGCCCCCTCTAAATCTCCCCCTGAAGGGGGAGACTTTTGATTTGCATGGTAGTAGGTTAAATGCTAAAGCAAGTATGACATTGCGAGGAATAAAACCCGAAGAATATTGAAAGGCAAATGACATTTTAAAACGGTTTGTCATCCTGAGGAACGAAGGATCTATTTGCAGACTGTACAGGGCGAAGAAGCATGGAGAAGAATAGATCCTTCACTCCGTTCAGGATGACAAAAGGTTTTTGTTGCAAACATGTCATTGCGAGAATAAAATCCGGCGGGGCTCTGAAGGAGAAAGGATATTTAAAAAAGGGCTGTCCTGCTGAGCCTGTCGAAGCATGTGGGCAAAGGCCTCTGCGCGCGCGAGTCTTCGACAGGCTCAGACTGACAGGCCCGCACGCCTCAAAATCCAACATGTCATTGCGAGGCACGAAGCAATCGCGAACTGTACAGGGGTAAACAACCTGCATGTTTGACGGGGATAGTTCCCGATTACTGCAATCGCAATGACATATGTTACGATTGATCCGCGTTAGGGATAGCAGTGGATACCGGCCTGCGTGTAATGCCTGCAGGCGTATGAACGGATAGCCCGGCCCGTAGGGAAACGCCCTTATTGGAACAAGGATGGAGAGATTAAGGAGCAAGGATAAGAAAACGAAAAAAGTGTTGTGTTGCGCAACAAGCGAAACAACACTTTTTTCTATCTATTTAATAATCAAATAAATACCAATTGTCATATTTTACAAAACGCAACAAAACCGCAACAGGATCATAAAATAAAGCTACAAAAGACTTATGAAGCTTTAAAACCTGGTAATATGGGTTAGTCCCACGGCTCATTGCGTTTTTAAATTAAATATCACCAAACAGGCAACCTACGATGGGATTCCGGGAGCCTGTTTTAAACAATAAAATAAAAAAGAGCTAATTAAACAAACTAATTAAACCCAATTTATGAATAAATTTGAAACCATTGATTACGCCATTTTCGTGATCTATTTTGTTGTGGTATCCAGCTATGGTTACTGGGTGTACAGCCGCAAAAAAAAAGCCAGTATCTCGGCCAGTCATGATTTTTTCCTTGCCGAAGGTTCGCTTACCTGGTGGGCTATCGGGGCCTCACTTATTGCTTCAAATATTTCGGCCGAGCAGTTTATAGGTACCAGCGGCCAGGGATTTGCTGTTGGTTTGGCTGTTGCAGCGTATGAGTGGGTAGCCGCTATAGCCCTTATTATAGTGGCAGTATGGTTTGTACCTGTGTATCTGAAGAATAAGATCTTCACGATGCCACAGTTTCTGCATACCCGTTATAACGAAACAGTGAGCTTTGTGATGGCCATATTTTGGTTGTTTTTATATGTGTTTGTTAATTTAACATCTATACTTTACCTGGGTGCATTGGCTATAAACAGCCTGGCCGGTGGCGGATACCTGCACGAAATCATTATCGGGCTGGCTATTTTTGCCTTGTTTATTACGCTGGGTGGCATGAAGGTTATCGGTTTTACCGATGTTATACAAGTGCTTGTTTTAGTTGTTGGCGGTTTGGCTACCACCTATATTGCCCTTACATTAGTGAGCGAGCATTTTGGTTTAGGTAAAGATGCCATGGCGGGTTTAAACGCTATGGTTAAAGACGCCCCCGATCACTTTAAAATGATGATGGCCAAGCCAAAAGCTGGCGCATCGCAAGCCGAGATCAATAAATACCTGGCACTGCCGGGTATAGCGATGTATTTTGCAGGCCAGTGGATAGTGAACCTTAACTACTGGGGATGTAACCAATACATTACCCAACGCGCCCTGGGTGCCGATTTGAAAACCGCCCGTACGGGTATCCTGTTTGCCGGTTTAATGAAACTGGCTATGCCTGTCATTGTAGTTTTACCGGGTATTGCGGCTTATGTATTGTACAAAAATGGTGGCCTGCAGCATGAAATGGCATCGGGCGGGCATTTTAATTCAGATAACGCTTATTCGGCCGTACTTGGCTTTTTACCTACGGGCTTAAAAGGGCTTTCGGTTGCGGCGCTTACTGCTGCTATTGTGGCTTCACTTGCTGGTAAGGCTAACAGTATCAGTACCATTTTCACCCTGGATATTTACAAAAAGCATATCAGCAAGGATGCCAGCGAAAAGAAAATGGTTATTGTAGGTAAAATAGCTATTCTTGCGGCTCTTATCTTCTCCATTATATTAACCTGGAAAGATCTTTTGGGCATTGGCGGCGAAGGTGGCTTCACTTTCATCCAAAAATACACCGGCTTTATTAGCCCCGGGATATTTGCCATATTCATATTAGGTTTCTTTTGGAAACGCACCACCGGTGCAGCGGCTATCGCGGGTATCCTCACAGGCTTCGCCATGTCGGTATTGTTTAATAACTATGCCCCGGCCTTGTTTGGACACGAAACCTTTTTGTACACCGCATTCCCTAATGGCAAGGGCGGTTACGAGATTCCGTTCCTGATCTGTATGGGCCTATCATTCCTGTTCACTATTATAGTGATGGTGGCTGTTAGCTTTGCAGGGCCTAAGGAAAACCCTAAAGCGTTCGATATACCAAGTAGCATGTTCAAGGTAGAGAAATCAACCCTGGCATTAATTATAGTAACGCTGTTATTACTTACCGCGCTTTATGTTAAGTTCTGGTAATATATCATAACACAATAAGGATCTTCTGGTTTATATATTGATTTGATCTCCCGGCGTGGTTGCCGGGGGATTTTTTGTTTCCGGGGATTCGCCGCCGGTACGCAGGCGTATCCCGGTTTAATTTGACCTCGCTATTAAACGGGCTGCCCCTTTCTCCATAGCACAAACACTACTGATAACCAATAAATTGCGAACAAATAAATTATTTATACCTTGTTTGATATCTTATAATACTCTAAATTGGTACAATTATCTACCATTTAGATGGCTTCGATTTTAAGCCGCAAATTAACAAGCAAGTTAAACCTAAATTCTTTCTTGTATGATCATCAACCCTGGATTAATAGAGAGCCTTATTTTTAAAAGATTTCAGCAAACTTTGCGCTTTACGCAGGATTCGCCAATTTTCCCTGATGTTTGGCTTGCCTATTTTGAACAACGCGGAGATCTTAAACAAGACCGGGTAGATCTTATTCTGTCACCTCATAAAAACTCTTCGGCATCGCAATTATTTACTGCATTGTCCCATAACCTGCTGCGGCAGGAAAAGCCGGAAGAAACAAGCGGCTGGCAACTGGCCACCAGTGGCGAATCTGTAGTAGCCTGCCTTACTTTTGAAGAACTGATTTTGGTTGCTTTACCCATGACGCAGTGGTGGCAAACCTACCTGTTTAAAAATAAGGAGCCTACCGAAGATTATTATTGGCTTATCCGGCTTATCGGGGCAATTGTGTTATCGGCAAATACCAATCAAACTCAAAGCGATAATCCGGCTGAAATATTAGAAGAATTTGAACACGCTTTTCATACTTACTTTGATGAATTTAAGCCCTTTAAAATAAAAGCGCCGGTTACCCTGTGGGCTATAAACCGCAACCGGCGCGCAACACTAACCATTGAAAGATCGGTACCGGCAACCAAAGCTGATGCCGGCAGGCGCTTATTTGAAATTGATGGTTCGGGTATTGCCTGGGCCGTGCTTGATTCTGGCATTGATGCCCGCCACCCAGCCTTCAGGAAAACAGATACAACTACAAAAAAACCTTTTGATGATGCATTAGGCGATAAAACGGATAAATTCTCTAATCATACCCGGATAGTTGCATCTTATGATTTTACAAGGTTCAGAAAAGTACTTGCAAGTATTCATAAGCAATATGCCTTTGACAAACCAAGACATATCCCCTCGGCCATCAAATCATCCGGCGATAGCGATGATGCGGGGCTTTCAGATAGCGAGTTAATGGACTTTGTTAAGGAAATAGATAATGATCTTAGAAACGGCAGGCTCCTGGATTGGTCGGTTATTGCTCCGCTGTTGCGGATTCCGCATAATATCCAGGAATACTATCCGCCTGTGCACCCGCATGGCACCCATGTAGCCGGTATTATAGGCGCAGGTATAAAAGATGAAGTTACCATGCAAAACGTTATAGGCATGTGCCCGGGGATAGATCTTTATGATCTCCGGGTAATGGATGATTCCGGGTCGGGAGAAGAGTTTAATATCCTGGCAGGCATCCAATTCATCCGCTGGATGAACAATCAGAAAGATGAACCGGCTATACATGGTGTTAACATGAGCTTTTCGATGGTGCATGAGGTGGCCAGCTATGCCTGTGGGCAAACCCCGGTTTGTATCTGCTGCGAAAAGCTGGTTAACGAAGGTACCGTTATTGTTGCCGCCGCAGGCAACCTTGGGCAGGCATTGTTTACAAGCACCGATAGCAGCACAAGTGCAGGGTTCCGGATGGTAAATATAACCGACCCCGGAAACGCCGAGTTGGTTATTACAGTTGGGGCAACTCACCGTAACAGGCCACATGACTACGGTGTATCCTACTTTTCGAGCAAAGGCCCCACCGGCGACGGAAGGTTAAAACCTGATCTTGTTGCCCCGGGAGAAAAAATTGTTTCAACCAGTATAGACAACAGTATGGAACGCATGGATGGTACATCTATGGCTGCCCCCCATGTTTCGGGCGCAGCTGCGTTAATATTAGCCAGGCATCGTGAGCTTATTGGCAAGCCGGGCAAAGTTAAACAGGCCCTGTGCAAAACAGCTACCGATCTGGGCCGGGAAAAGTACTTTCAGGGTTGCGGCATGCTTGATGTGTTGCGGGCCATTCAATCGATTTAAAAAACAGTTTATCATTCACTAAATCTCATTTCATATGCTTTTCAGTTTAGAAGTTCTTGAAGCTAAATATGGTGATTGCCTGTTGCTTCATTTTGGCGACCCTAATGATCCAAAATCTATATTGATTGATGGTGGCCCGCCGGGTGTTTACTCAAAAACACTAAAGCCCCGCCTTATGGCAATTAAAGCGAAACTTGCCGGCGACGAACCATTGCCCCTTGCTATGGTCATGATCAGCCATGCTGATGAAGATCATATACAGGGTATTATTGACCTTACAGATTCCATGACAGATAAATTATCGGAGAAGGAACAACAGGATTTCATTATTGATAACTTTTGGTTTAACAGTTTTGATGATATTATCGGGAACCAGCAAATACCCATCATTAAAGATTTAAAAACTTCTGCACATGCGGCAGATATAAGCTCCCTGCAAATTCCTCAGTTTGATAATGCCCCCGAACATATTGTTGCCGTAATAGCCTCTACAGGCCAGGGAAGGCATATCCGCGATAACGTTGCCAAATTAAATCTATCCGTTAACGCTCCCTTTCAAAATCTTAAGCCGGGTAATACAAAACTTGTTCGCGGCGATATCAAGACTAAAAATTTACACATCGGCGATTTGGAAATTATTGTGGTACATCCTACCGCGCAACGATTACAGGAACTACAAACACAGTGGGATAAAGATTTAAAAAAAGCAGCCAAAGCAAAAAGCAAGGAAGAAAGTAAGAAGATCATCGTTTCGAGTCTTATTAATAATGATAAATCGCCGTTTAATTTATCCAGCATAGTTTGCCTGGTTAAGTTTGGCGATAAAAAAATGCTGCTTACCGGCGACGGCAGGAGCGATGATATATATGCAGGCTTAAAACTAAAGGGGCTGCTTGATAAAGACGGAAAAATACACGTTGATATACTTAAAATGCCGCATCATGGGAGTAAAGCAGATATGACCCCGGAATTTTTAATGCATGTAACTGCAGATCATTATGTGGTATCGGCCAGTGGTAAATTTAACAACCCCGATCAGGAGACATTAGATATGATGGACCAGGCCGTGAAAAAGGGAACCCTGCATTTAACCAACCATGATGGTGAGCTGGGCCTTAAAAAAAAGATGGATGATTTTATAGAAAAACTAAGCAGCAATGGCAATGCTTTGCAGGTAGCATTCAGGAACGATGCCGACTTATCGTTTATTATCAATTTAGAAGACAAGGTCAATTTTTAATTTTAAACAGCTAAACTCAATTTAAAACGAGGTAATAAACGCTTAGTTAAATAATTTATGACAGATCCACAACATCACCAATTTTATGGTGTATCTGATAAACTATGCCATCCATTTCGCTAACGCATATCCTGAGTAATGCAAAAATTTCTTCTTTCTCTTTTTCGTTTTTGGCTGCATCGGCCAGGTTGATAAGCCCCAGCATGTTGGCTACCGGCCGCCTTATCTCGTGCGAACTCATCCAGGCTACTTCCTTTAAAAACTCATTCTGCCGTTGTATTTCCTGTTCCTTTTCTTTTCTCAGGGTGATGTTTTGGTAAACCGCTATGTATCCCAAATAGATGCCGTGATCATCAAACATGGGCGTTAACTCTATCGAAACCCATAAAGGGATCTTAAATTTGGTATAGATCACGAGGTCGACAGAGAAAGCTTCGCGCATTTTTTGCTTGGCATACATGTTGCTTATCTCGCCTTCATCCATACCGGGCTCCCTTAAAAGCTCAAATGGCTCGCGCCCGCCCATCTCAACCAGGTTAAAGCCGGCAATATCTTCAAATGCTTTATTGATCCATTGAACTCTATTTTCAGCATCGGTTACAATAATCATATTGTTAACCCTGGTAATAATATCGGCCAGGCGCTTATTTTCCTGGGTCGATCGTTTAAGATCATCAATATCCTTAACTACTCCTATTAACCTTACTGGCTCTTTATGGTCATTATAAATAAAATACCCCTGATCCATAATGTATTTATAGTGGCCGTTACCACAATTTACCCGGTATTCGCATTCCCAGTTTGTTTTGCCTTCGCTACTTATTTTCTGCTGGCTTTTTTTAACCTCGGCAACATCATCCGGGTGAATTAGTCCGCGCCACCATTCCAGGTCATATTCTATCTGGTTATAAGGAACCTCGATAAGTTGGGTTAAGCTGGTGTTATACACAATGTGGTCACTTATGATATTAAGATCATATATCACATCCTTAGTGGCCTGTGCAACCAATTCATACCTTTCTATGGCGTCTTTAAGCTTGGTATCCTTTAATCTATCCTCCGTTATATCTGAAAAATAAACCGCCACCCCGTCATCCTCTGTTGGGTAGGCCGCCAAACGTATCCATTTGTTCAATATAACCGAATATTCTTCCTGCTTTACAACAACCCGTTCCTCCAGTGCTTTCTTGTAATACGGGTATAAGCGATTCTTTTCTTTCGGAAACAGCGTAAAAATACTTTCACCAACTATGGTTACAATTTCTTCATCAATCAAATCTCTGAAAACCTGGTTGATGCGGGTAATATTCATGTTATGGTCCAGAGCAAAAAAAGCATCGCTGATGCTATTCAAAGTATTTTCAAGACTGTACTGGTATTTATTTCTTTCTATTTCTAATTGTTTCAGTTCGGTAATATCCTGCATGGAGCCTACCACTTTTAAAACACCAGAATCCTCATCATCCAAAAAAGCCAACTGCCTTATATAACGGGTTTCGCCGTTTACGGCCAGGATGCGGTGCGTAATATCCATAGCCTTTCCCTTGCCAATAAGTTCATCAAGCGCCTGAATCATCATTTGGCGGTCTTCTGGAAAAATATGTTCCAGGTAAATATCAAACGCATCACGCGGGTCATCCTTGCTAATGCCCGTAAGCGTGAACAACTCATCAGACCATATCAATTTTTTAGTTTCAGGAAAAAGCATCCATCCGCCCACTTTCGAGATCAATTGCGTTTCCCTTAATTTTCTTTTCTCGTTCTTCAGGTCCCGGTTTATTTTTTCAAGTGTTTGTTCAAATAATATCCGCTCGGTCATGTCTTTAATCATAACCATTACGTTTGGCCGGTTATTAAAGATGATCTTTTGCGATGTTATATTTACATAAATAAGGGAGCCATCTTTTTTGATATGGCGCCAGGTACCATTTAAATTTAAATCATCAGACAATTGCTTTACCAACTCTGTTACGCTATCGGTATCTTCCGGTGGCCTGATATCCAGAATACTTTTTGTTAAAAACTCATTTCTATTGTAGCCATAAGTTTTTATAGCCGCATCATTAACCGAAATTATTTTTAATTCTTCATCATAGATCCACATCGGTACCGGATTGGCTTCATACATATTGCGGTACTGGTTTTCGTTTTGCTTTAATTTTAAATCATCTTTCCTGATGAGGTAGTATAAAAACCATCCATTAGCTATTACAAAAAAATACCCTTTGGCACTGCTGATCAATAAAAATTGGTCCTGGGTAAATTGATGGGCGAAAAAAAAGAGCAGGCGGTCGCTAAAAGTGATCCAGAGAATGCTGATAATAATATAAATAATGGCTATCCGGAAGGGACCGTTTTGCATAGCTTGGCTTTAATTGACAATTAAATTAAACGGATTAAAATACTATTAGTTACATCAAAATGCTTTTTAAGCTATTATTAACTACAGCACCTTAAATATAACTTCCATCCTGTGTAACTATTAGTTTACTGCCATGCCTATAAATTCGGCAATTTCTGCTTCAGTGGATTTTTGTTTGTCTTTGGCGTACCACAAATGCAAATCGGTTGAATAAATAGCAATGGTAGCCGGGTCGGCCCTTAGTTTGAGTACCAATTGCTGTGCAACAGCCGGGCGCGGTCCCCAGGCGCCGGTTAAATTAAAATCTTCATTAAATTGTATCACTTTTGGAATTGATCGTGTTCCGTTAGTAAGCCAGGCATCCATTAATTCGGTGTTTTGATCCCGATAAACTAACCTCATTTCAATTTTTCCTTCACTTAAATTAACCATGGCATTCAAAACCGGGAGTATTTGAGCTGCATCCCCACACCAATGCTCTGTTAAAATTAACCAATAAATTTTGTGGCTCAGGTTTTTAATCTGATCGGCTAAATGGGTTGATACCGCGTAAGTTTTTTCAACCCGGTACATTCTTCGCTGATTGAGGGTGATGTAATCTTTTATCTGGATATCTTCATTTGAAGCATGGTCATCCGCCATTTGCTTTTTGTATTGATCATATCCTATTCCCTGCTGCCAATAAGCTTTATAATCCAACTTTTCCATTCCTTATTTTTTATTTATCGACTTCCATATTTATAAAGATAAGAATCCCTAAAACGGATAAGCAACACTATCAGCTATATATGTTCTTTTTGAAATTATTGAGAGCGTATAATGCTGGCTTCAGCATTATCGCAACCATTTTTTATACTAAAAAACCTGCCACAACCCGATTGCTTAAATTATGTTAAATTCTTTAAAGTTTACAATAATGGAATTACCGTAACGTATTTATAATACATCAGAATTACCATATACATCTAACAATGGATTACAAAATAAAATTGGCAGACGGATCTGCACACATCATCAGCATTACAAGTGCATACTTTAAAACATGGCATGTATGGAATATAAAATTTAAAGACGGCAGGGCAGCAATGCTTTTTAAGTTAGGAAATGAATGGATGCAGCGAAATGAAGATTTCCTGGACGAACATATTTTAACGGCTATAGGCAACACCATTGATAAAATCATTTGTAGACGGAAGACACTGTCTTTTTAGTGCAAAGTGTTGAGCTTAATCACTGGCTGTGTTTTAGCCAGTGATTGATATTTTTATTAGCCTTTAAAGCAAGCGCCTGTTTTTCCTAAGGCTTTTGCCTGTTATCTATAAAAGTAACCAGCTCAATAACCTTGCTCTTAGGCTTAATCAATATTTTTTTGAAAAGTCTCTCCGGCTTTATCAGACCAGATGATTATCATTTAAAATCGAATCTCTTTTTAGCATCTTCATGGCTGAAAGATTGCCCCTTGTCTAATTGCGTTAATCCCTCTTTAACATCAGCTTGCTGATGTTTGCTTAAATTATCAAACCAATCCAATTCCCTGTTGCTGATCAAAGATTTAATATCTTTAATTAAACCTATATCATCGGAGTTAATAATTTGCTGTAATACATTTAGTTTTTCTGCCTGTATGTTCATATACCCCAATTTAGTAATTATTTCCAAAACAATCATATAACTGACAACGGAAGGCATAGCGTCGAAAAAAGAAAAAACAGAAATTTCTTTTCACCCCTTCCAATAATTCCCGCTCAAAATAATCATGTTGAGCATTTTTATGCTGTTGTCGTAATAATCGTAGTCTTTTATTTTAAAATGCACCAGGTAATCCCAGGTGTGGTTGAGCCATTGCTGGTTTTTGGCTTCGGCTGTGGCAGCTACAGCAAATGGTGCAATAAAACTGAGTGCTTCAAAGTAGCGGGCAGGCAGATCATTTCCCGCCAATGTGTATCCGGCAGAAATATTATCGGGATTGTCCTTGGTGGTCAACCGTACCCAATGATTAATTTTAGTACTTATGGCTTTGGCACGCGCGTCGCCATATAATAAATAGTCGGCAGTTATGCGCCATGGAACCCGGCAGGCATTGTAATTATAATAGCCATCGTATTTCGTTTCCAGGTACATGGCTTTGGCCGGGTGCGGATGATGGTTCACCTGCTGGATAAAATCGGGCAGCAAACCCGCATCCGGGCTGTATTGTTGTTGCATCAAGGCAAATAAACGATAGGTGTTGTTGGTTACTTTATCCCAACGGCTATCTCCCGTAGCGGCTTTAAAGGCTTTAAAATGCGAGGGCATAAAATCCGACGGACGGGTATCAAAATAATCCTTACTATCTGCTTCAACCTCGTTACTGAGGAGTACCGTAAAAGTTTGCTGATTAATTTCGTAGCGCATGATATCGCCTATCAATACCCTGGCTTCTTTCAAATAGTTAATAGTGCCCTTGCTGCCCCATTGTTTATCTGCCAGTAATAAGGAATACGCGATATCTATATCACCATCTGCCGCCGAAGAATGATCAAGGTTATTGCCTTTGGCATTTTGCGCCCAACTCATAAGATACTGCCCCCTTTTTGCCGGGTGCGCGCGGTAATAGCGAAACAATGCATCATAAACCGCTTTGGCAGATGGATCGGCACCGGCCATGAGTGGCACGATGATCATGCCATACCCTTGCCCCTCTGATACGCATTGCTTGTTGCCCGGCCTTTCAAACCAAATATAACTTTGATTTTTGCCAGCCACCGTTTTCACATAACGCCTTTTCCATTCCCGGTAAAAGGCGCGCACACTGTTATCCAGGTTTTCGCGATTTACATGGTTTGGGATAATGCTGCCCGCTGTATAAATGGTATGCTGCGGAAAAGGTTTCAACGCAGGTTGTGCATATAAGCCTGAGCTAACCAGCAGTGCAATGCACCATATAAACCTTTTTTTTGGCATAGCGTGTTTTATGGTTAAGAAAACAGTCCGTGGGTTATCTCCTCAATTTCGGCATCGGCATAAAAATAAATAGTACAGCCCTGTGAACCCTCAGTTATAGTCAAAATATCGCCCCGTTTAATATTATTCTCGTTAATGAATGTTGCCAGGCGGGTATGCGTAACAAATGTATCTGATTTTAAAATGATCATATTAGTATATTTTTATAAATACAAGGTAGTTTTTTTACCTCAGCAAGCGGTTAAAGCCTGGTGCCTATAAAAGCGATTAGCACAGTTAAAAATTGCTCAAAAATATTTTCATATTATTTAGCAACAAGCCTTAAACAATATTTAACATATTGATAAACAATATATAAACAATTCCTCATTGGCACCTTCAAATGGGGATTCGGGGCGGCATCCGCAATATAAACACACTACATGCTTTCATTTTTTAATTATCGGCTTATTCCAGGTCTGTACTTTTAAGCACATAAGTTATTTGATTCAAATTTCCTTCTAATTAAAACATAAAACATAAAAAGTCGTTTTAGTTAAAATATTAATTCAAATTCTATTTTTTTAAGTGTAACTTTGCCGAATTGTATTCAAACATGTTAATTTGCATAATAGCAAACGAGTCAAAATATTTTAGCTTAATAGCAATTACTGATATAATTTATAATAACTTCATAGCCGAATGATAAAAAAGATACTTGTAATAGAAGATGATGAAGATATTTTAGACTCAATTGATACCTTATTGAGCTTAAACAATTTTGAGGTAAAAGGAATAACCCAAACAGATGATATTATTGCAGTGGTAAAAGCCAATAATCCCGACCTGGTACTAACCGATTATATTTTACCGGGCATGAACGGCGGCAAAATTTGCCAGGTTATTAAAAACGATAAAGAGCTAGCCCACATCCCGGTTATTTTGATGACAGCCTACCATAAACAAGCTATTGCAATAGGTAATTTTGGCCATGATGCCTATTTACCAAAACCATTTGAAAATCAGCATCTTGTTAATATCATTAATAAATTGCTTAACTAAATGTAATTCAGTTATTAAAGTTTCCACGCTAAAAATTCAAATAGATTTAACTTAAATTGAATACTTAATCATAAGTAATTACAAATTAAATATTTTAATTTTATATTCTTTATTAAGCGAGTAAATTCCCTATAAAGCTAAATCTTCTATTAAAATGAAATTATCGCTTAATCGCAATCTGCAAATCGGATATGGCTTTTCTCTTGTTGTAATCATCATCATTTCCATTGCATCGTATTTAAGTATCCGATTTTTGTTAAACAGCGCCGCCCTGGTTGATCATAGTAACCTGGTGATTCAAAAACTCGAAAACACCGCGTCTATCATGAAAGATGCTGAAACCGGGCAGCGCGGTTACCTGCTTACCAAACGCGAAGAATTTTTAGAGCCCTATAACGGCGCCTATACAAAAGCGCTCAACCAGATACAACAAGTACAGCAGTTAACCGTAGATAATCCTGAGCAGCAGCGGAATATAGCAGAGGTTAAAAGGTTTTTAAAAACCAGGTTAAGTATTTTACAGCAAATACTGGACAAATACAAAAGCGACCAAAAGGTAAACATTGATGACCTTGCCAGGGGAAAACTTGCTATGGATGCCCTACGTCAACAGATTAACATAGCCGAGACCGACGAAACTAAATTACTAAATGCCCGCGTAGGCACTTATAAAACCTACACCACTTATGTACCTGTTATTATTGTTATTGCAGCTTTGCTCGGCTTAATTTTTACCATTGTATCATACATAAGTGTTACAAACATTATTGCCGGGCGCACAAAAATGCAAAACGATCTTAAAAACAAAGAGCATGAAACAGCGGAGCTAAATGAAGAACTTGCCGCTGCAAATGAAGAGATGACGGCCATTAACGAAGAACTGCTGGCCAGTAATGAAGAGCTTTCTGTATCGCAATATAATCTTCACGGGCTTAATAACGATCTGGAAGAAAGGGTTGCTGCCCGCACCGAAGCGCTCTCGTTAAGCGAAACCCGGTTCCGGAAAATAATGCAAACCATCCCCCAGATAGCCTGGACAAATACTGCCTCGGGCGAGGTTGACTTTTATAACCAGCAATGGTTTGATTATACCGGCTTAACCTTTGATGAAACCAAAGATTGGGGTTGGCGCGAGGTGATCCACCCGGACGATATCATGCACAACCTGCAACGTTTCCGGGCTATTATTGACAGTAAGGAATCCGGCGAGTTCGAGATTCGCGAAAAACGTTTTGATGGCGAATACCGCTGGCACCTGGTACGAATGGCTCCCTTAAAAAATCACAACGGCGAGGTGCAGCTGTGGGTAGGTACGGCTACCGATATCCAGGAAATTAAACAGCTGCAGCAGCAAAAAGATGATTTTATAAACATTGCAAGTCATGAACTCAAAACGCCTTTAACCAGCCTTAAATCATCTGTGCAGCTTATCCATACGATGAAAGACAGGCTCTCGCCCGAAAAAATGGACGATCTGGTAATCCGGGCCAACAAAGGGGTAAACAAAGTTGCCTATTTAATTGAAGACCTGCTGTACATTGGTAAACTAAACCAGGGCCAGCTTGATTTAAATAAAACGTCAATAACGCTATCACGTATCATTAATGACAGCAGCAATCACATCAAAATATCCGGAATCTACAAAGTGATCACTACTGGCGATATGGCGCTACAGGTATTTGCAGATGGGGAGCGCATTGAACAGGTTGTAGTGAATTTTGTTAATAACGCTATAAAGTACGCCCCATTATCCAAAGAAATCTATATCGACATAACGAAGGATGACACGATGGCGAAAGTATCCGTAACAGATAAAGGCCCCGGTATTTCTCACGAAAAGCTCCCCTTCCTGTTCGATCGTTATTTTAGGGTACAAAGCAGTGGCAGCCAATACTCCGGCCTGGGCATAGGCCTTTACATCAGCGCCGAGATCATCAAAAAACACAACGGTGAAATTGGAGCCGACAGTAAACCGGGCGAAGGGAGTACATTTTGGTTCACATTGCCGCTACAGGCTAAATAAAGCAATAAACTACCCTTAAAACGCTACAGGCGCAGGTTGGTTGGATTTTATACTGATGTTTGTTTGATTAACCGAAGGGAAAAGGGCAATAAGCACAATTGCAGCCAAAATGAGCCAGCTGATAAATTGGTAATAATCTACCGCAAAACGTAGCTGAGCCTGTACACCTACACTTTTATTTAATAGTCCGTTTGCTATTTTCACGACCTGATCGGGGGCAGTACCACCGCCTATGAGTACCTGCTTATATTGGGTAAGGCGCTGCACCGCAACCGGATTTAGCGAGCTTAATTGTTCCTGGAAGCGATTGTAATGATCACGTTGCCCGTAAAGCTGAAAAAAGTTGATCATCCCGATGCTGGTACAAAAGCCAAAGAAGCGCACAAAAATACCAAAGGCAGATCCTGTAGTGCCAAAACCGGGCGCACATGATGAAACAACAAACAAAATTATGGGTACCATTAACATACCTGCGCCGAGCCCTTGTAGTATTAATGGAATAATAAGATCTGAACTATCGGCCTGCGTGCTAAAAATAAAACACATGCGCACATGAAATATCAGCAGGATTACAAAACCATAAATAAAGATAAGCCTTGTAGGTTTTTTTAACAGCACCAACCGCGATGATATAATCACACTTAATATGATACCGGCAATATTATAAAGCAGCAAATAACCGATGTGGATAGGATCGAGCCCCAAAACTGTACCTAAATAGGATGTGGTAATACCAAAAGATCCCCTTATAATATAAAACACAAAAAGCAGCAGGGCGCCTAATAAAAATTTGGGTTGCCTGAATGCACCAAGATGCAAATAAGGATTTTTTAAGCTCAGTTGCCGGATAACAAAAATACCTGCAAGTAATACAATAGCTATAATGCTGGCCAATATCCTCCGGTCGTCAAGCCACTCGTATTGCTGGCCGTATACCAAAATATAACCAATAAGACAAAGGGCTGCCGAATAAGTAACAAAGCTTGGCCAATCCAGCCGGTACAATGGTACTTTGCGGTTAAACCGTACGTTGTTCATGATTAAAAACATGAGTACAGCTCCTGGTATGTAGGAGTATACCGCGCATTTATATATTACATTATAGTTAAAGGTATCAATAATAGCGGCCGTAAGTAAGGTTGTTAAAGGCACAACAGCCAACAGTATGCAGTAAACTATAGAGTAAGCAATCTCTTTTGACCGCTCATTGTGCAACCTGCTAAACATGAGGGTAAGGGTGATACTTATAGTACCACAGGTTAACATCCCCTGGATATACCTCAATACTAAAAGCACAAAAAAGTATCGCGTAACATAACACAGGTAACAAGTGATGATATGCATCACTACCCCTATAAGCAGGTACTCTTTACTGGCAATGTTTTTAAAAAAACGCCCTTCCAACACAATAAAGCTGGCCATTGCCGCATATAAAATAATGAGGGAGTATTGCACATCATTTGGAGAGATGCCATAAAAACCCGCCGCAGCATTAACATTGCTTACAGATAACGCAAATAAAACCACACCTGGCAACACCACAATAAGCAATGTAAAACGGATAAGCCACTCTGGTGCCCAGTGTTTAAAAACGGGGATAGCCTTATTCATGACCCAAAGCGTTTTTTGAAACCGAAACACTGGCGTTCATGCCTGCGCTTAGCAAGCCCACTACTGCACCGTTATCAGTAATTTTTATTTTAACAGGTATCCGTTGCGCAATTTTCACAAAATTACCTGTTGAATTATCCGGCGGGAGCAATGAAAACCTGGAACCCGTGGCAGGCGAAAAGGAAATAACACTGCCTGTAATTTTAGTATTAGGATAAGCATCTGCTGTGATCTGCACAGTTTTTCCGGTTTGAAGATACTTTAACTGGGTTTCTTTAAAATTGGCAATTACCCATTTACCGGTTTCCTTATCAACTATAAATGCCAGTGTTTGCCCAACCTGTATCTGCTGACCGGCCTGTATTGTTCTGCGGCCCATTTTGCCATTATATGGAGCGGTGATCACTGTATAGGATACATCGAGCTGATTACGCTGCAGCATAAGCTCCCGCCGTTTTATTTCTGAAATTACAGGATTGATCTGCGCCCTGCTGTCATTCACCTTTGAAAGCGAAGCCTGGTAATTACTCAATGCCGCCTGGTAATCAGACTGTGCTACATCAAGCCCACTTTTAACGTTTTCCAGCTGCTGCTTAGTAGCCGATTCCGCATCGAATAGCTTTTTATACCGGTCATATTCCTGCTGCTGCCTTACCAGTTTTGCTTTGACGGCATCTATCTGGGCATTATTAACCTGGGCAATTTTAGCAGCGGTTTGTACATTGCTCTCCAACACCGCCACCTGCGAGCGTGCATTTTGCAAGCCGGCTTCGCCTTCTTCTTTTTGCAAGGCATACTCCCGGTTATCAATAATAAGCAGGGTGTCGCCTTTTTTCACGTCCTGATTTTCATCATACCTAATCTCTTTAATATAACCGCTTACCCTCGAAGTAATGGGGTTAATATATTCTTCAACCTGGGCATCATCGGTTTCTTCATAGTTATATAAATTGTATAGTGTAACTATGCCCCAGCCGCATAAGGCCAGCGCTATGATCCCGGCTATCCACGCCGTTATTTTCGTTATTAATTTATCGGTAGTTGTGTATGTATGTTGCTTGCTCATTTTATTAAAGATTGCCGGTAACGTTTTGTAATTGATAGTACTGTAATTGTGCCGCTATCTGCGCCGCGGCCAGGTCAAAGCGGGTTTGTAATAACTGGGTATCCGCATCAAGCAGATCGGTTATTAAGGATGTTTGGTTAAAGTAGGTATTGCTAACTATCCTGCGGTTTTCCGTTGCCTGTTTAATATTGGTTTTGCTAACTTCTACCCTGTTAAGCGCTTCATTGAAACGCAAATACGCCTCATTAACCTGCTGCCTTACATTATCCTGCGTTTGCGCATGTTCAACTTCCTGGCTTTCATACTCCAGCCGGGCTACTTTTGCCTTATGGTAATTATGATAAAATGATGAAACAGAAAAAGATGCCTTTATGCCTGCCAGCCCAATACCATATATGTATGGCGAATAAGGGTATAAAAAAATCTGCGGATAGCTGTATTTGTACTGGGCAAAAAAACCAATCCGTGGCAAAACATTTGCCTTTACATTTTTGACCTGTAGTTTCCTCAGTTCGGTTTCCTGTTCAGATATTTTAACCTGATAAGCATTGCTGCCGGCATCTGTAAGATAAGCCTGGTTAGTTTTCAGCGTAAGGGAGTCGAGCACATTACTGGTTGTGGGGGCTATGCGCTCATCATCGGGCAAGCCAATCAGTATGTTTAATTTTTGATTGGCAATTGCCAGGTCGTTATTCAATTGCACCAGCGATAGCTTTTGCCTTGATAGTTTCAATTCGGCCCTTAAAACATCGCTTTTTAAAACAACGCCATTTGCTTTTAACGACTGTATTTGTCTTAATTGTTTTTCCTGCGCTTCAATATCTTTCAGCAAAAGATCTCTGAAAATGATGCTGCGTTGCATATCCAGATAATAGGCAGCGGCCCTGAGTTTTACTTCGGACAGGGTCAATTTTTTTTGCTCGGCGGCAATTTTGTTTTCGCTTTTGCGGGCTTCAATTTCAATATTGAGTTTGTTGCCATTGTAAATATTCAGATAAGCATCAGCGCCTACGGTATAAGTGCTATGCAATACCTCAAACTGGGTAGGCGATTTAAAAATCCCGTTTTCATAAACCGGCATATTGCTTATCCTGGCGTATTCGCCTTCAATGTTGATATCCGGCAGTCTTTCAGCTTTGGCATTTTTAATTTGTTCAACGCTGCTTTCCAGGTGAAGCTGCTTCATTTGTACCGCCTTATTATAGCTTGCCGCGCGTTCCCAAACCTGGTTTAAGGTTAGTGGTATACTGAGTAATGAATCTGTTTTAACCGCCCTTGCTGACGCGCGCTGGAGTGGGAAATAAACCACAGATAACAGTAAAATATTTTTAAAATACGATTTCATAAAATTTGATAATACAAAATTGAGCCTTTTACACCTAAGTAATTTTATGTACTTTGCCAAACTTTTACTCATTTCAGCCAAAGCAAACGTGATTGATACTGAAGCATTTTTAACCGCCATTGATCGCATCCCAGCATCGGTATATGTAATGCACGAAAAAAATGAGTTCAGATTACCGCAGCACGCGCATAAAAAAGGGCAGCTGATTTATATTGAGGGAGGAGTGGCTTATATTCACCTGGTTGATAAAACGCTTATTATACCGGCGCGGCATTATGTTTGGATACCCAAGGAGGTTAAGCACTTTATAGAGATGCATAAATCGGTAGCCATCATATCATTATACTTTTATGCCGATGACGATGATGACCATCCATTTTTTAATAAGGGGGGTATCTATCCCATCAATGCGCTTTTAATGCAAATGCTCTCCTACTCGGTACGGTGGGAAGGCGATGTGGTACCGGGCGATAAAGCTTTCCCTTTTTTGGCGGGTATCAAAAACATCCTGCCGGAGATTAGCAGGAAAGCTTTACCAATTGCACTGCCAACAACAGAAAACGAAAGGATGCAGCCGGTGTTGAAATATATTAATAACCACCTGTTTGAATCACTTAGCCTGGTAACACTAAGCCACGAAACCGGTTTTAGCGAACGTACCTTAACACGCCTGTTCCAGGCTACCATGAATATCTCGTTTCTGCAATATTTTAAATTGCTTCGTATGGTAAAGGCCATTGAAATGATGCTGCAAACAGATAGATCAATCAGCGAAATTGCCTACACATTAGGCTACAACAATGTATCGGCTTTTAGCAACATATTTTATCAGTTAACCAAAACCAGGCCATCTGAATTTGCCAAACAGTTGTTATTATAATTACTGCGCGTTTTTTAATATCAGCACCGGTTTATAGTTATTCCGGGCAAGGCCTTTGGTTATATTGCGATGTGTTAAATTGTACAAAAAGCTATGCTTGCCGGGCAGCGCGATGATTAATTGCAAATCGTTTTTATAACAGAAATGATTAACACTTTTCAATACATCCTTCTCTACAGAATAATAAAACTTGTATTGGTAATTTTGCAGGTGCGTACTTATTTGCTCCACTACCTTGCACGTAACATCATCTTTAAATAATACCTGCGGTGTAGCATCAACATTTAACAACAATAGTTTGGGGTGAGGCCAGTTGTGGATATGATTCAGGTGTTGAATTAAATTTAAAGAAGCAAAATTGCCAAGATCAAACGGCACCAAAGCCTTCTGCACCTCCTGGTACCGACTAAGTGCAGGAATAATAAGCACCGGGACTGTGCTTACCTTTGCAATTTTAATTAAATGATTACTGATATAACTCTCCTCAGTTGCCCCGGCGTGATCGCTTCCGATTAATAATAAATCCGGTTTTTCCTGCTTAATCAGCTCCCTAAGCGAAGGCAGTAAGGGCATTTTGCTTAAAATAAAACTAACCCTCACCGCAGGGTCTAATTTTTTTAATACCGACGCCTTTAAGTTTTCAAATTGGGTTGATAGCTGCCCGTTTAAAGCCTGCGCTTTATCTACAGCAAATTGTATAAAATCTGCCGTAGGCAATAGTTGCTCAAACTCAGTAATGTATACATTAACAACAAGTATGATTTGTTTTATCGGGTTGTTTTTACTTAGCGCAACCGCGTAAGCTATGGCGTTATTTGATGATCTGGTAAAATCAATCGGAATTAAAATTTTTTCCATTACAGGTTCATTTATTGTGCAGCGTTTTTCTAAACCAAACCGTTTACAAATTTTAATCCTGTTCCCTGGTACTGGATCTCTTATGTAAACAACTGGCAACTATTTATATTGATACACAAAATTGAGCCTTTTTAAAATTGCCCTGTTTATAAACAAGGCCAATTACTTACTCATTCCCGCCACGCAAAAAAGCGCCCTTACTGTTAATAGTAAGGATGCTTTTTTTGTTCGAAGGCTTCATTTACCCTTTGATATAGAAAACACCTGTAACACCGCCAGTATTACATGCTAATGCAGCGTAGCCTTCTACTTCAGGGCCTCGTAAATCTCTGCTGCCAGCAAGCCGCTACCGCCGCCGTAGTGCTGCACAATCTTGATTTTTGGATTGCGATTACGAAAATAAGCACACAGTTGATCTTCGGATGCAGGTTCAATACCGCCGCCAAGCAGCACCACTGCAAATGCCTGTTGGTCAAAAGCAAGGATAGCTTCTTCATCGGTTTGGCAGCCGGTAGCATTCCAATCAGGGTTATTATTTACCAGGCGTACCACCGTTGCCAATATCTCAGGATGGCGGCCTACTACTAATATTTGTGTTGATTCCATTTCTTATTTTTATAATCGCTGCTAATCGTTAAATCCCAGACTTACGAAGTTTAACTCGATAATATTGTTTTTGGCCTCGTTGAGGGCTTCGCCGTTTAAAAACTTCTTAAGTCTTTCGCCGTGTGTCATTTGCCTTTCAGAGTGGCGGGTTTGTTAAAACCCTTTTTGTCATCCTGAACGATAGTGAAGGATCTATTATTCACCATGCTTCTTCGTCCTGTATAGTCTGTGAATAGATCCTTCGTTCCTCAGGATGACAAACTTTTTAAAACACCATTTCATTCTGCCAAAACCCTCATTTTCCACCTCCAATCAATTCATCATCTGCATATCTACACATCTATTATATGCTCATCGGTACGTCCATCAATAAAAATTCAGCGTCGGCGGTTGCAGTAATGGTAAATTTATCGGTATCCCAAATGCCCAGGGCATCGCGATTATTTAATTGCTGTCCGTTAATTTCTATTTGTCCGCTTAGTACAAACGCGTAAACGCCGTTGCCTGCTTTGTGGATGGTGTATTCGGTACTTACTCCCTTATCAAACTTACCCAGGTTAAACCATGCATCCTGGTGGATCCATACTCCGGCATCATTGGCATTGGGCGATAATACCTGTTGTAGTTTATTCTCACGATCGGCAAGATTAAGGGTAATCTGGTCATATCTTGGCTCCACGTTGCGTTTGTTAGGATACAGCCATATCTGCAAAAACTTTACACGTTTGTCCTTATCCTGGTTGTATTCGCTGTGGTAAATGCCTGTGCCAGCACTCATAGCCTGTATATCGCCATTTTTAATAACGGCTGTGTTGTTCATGCTGTCTTTATGCTCCAGATCACCTTCAAGGGGAATACTGATGATCTCCATATTATCGTGCGGGTGTTTGCCAAAGCCCATGCCGGCATCCACGGTATCATCATTTAAAACGCGCAGTGCGCCAAAGCTCATCCGGTCGGGATTGTAATAACTACCAAAACTAAATGAATGATAACTATTTAACCAGCCGTGGTTTGCGTGACCGCGGGTATCTCCTTTATGCAATATTGTTTGTGCCATGATGTATTTCCTTTTTTGTTGCTATAAAGGTACGGCGGTATTTGCAGGGCAAAGTTGATGTAGGTCAAGTTTTTAGGTGAATGGTTAATTAGTGATAAGTGAGTAGTTGCACAGCGGTTAAGTTTACCCGGACACTTCACTCACAGAGGGAGCTTGGATGATGGTAATTTATGCCTGCTGCAAACTACTAACTGCTCACTGCAAACTATTTCCTGCTTCTCATTCTGCTAAAAAATTCAGGGGTTACGCCAATATATGATGCTATCTGCTTTTGGGGTAATGTATAAATGAGTGTTGGGTAGCGTTTACAAAAGTTGTTATAGCGATCTTCGGCGGTAAGGCTGAGGCCATCTATAAGGCGCTGCTGACTGGCCACAAGCGAGTTCTCCACCAAAACCCTAAAAAAATGCTCAAACTTGGGTATCTGCTGGTATAGTTTTTCCTGGTTGGTTTTGCTCAGCAACAGCACTTGCGTGTCTTCCAGTGCTTCTACATTAAGTATGCCTGGCTTTTGGCTAATCAGGCTATACATATCTGCCATCCACCAATCGGGCGGGGCAAAGCTCAATACGTGTTCAATACCGTTTTTATCAACAGTAAATCCGCGCAGGCAGCCCGTGGTTACAAATGCCGAGTGCTTGCAAATATCGCCATCTGAAAGCCAGAATTGCTTCCGCTTAATAGCCTGGGGCTTAAGCAGATCTGTAAAAACAACCTGCTCCTCTTTGCTGAGGTGAATGTGTTTGGCAATATTGTTAAGGATGAGCGTAAACGGCATATACAAAAATGTAGTTTTTTTTGTATATGCGATATGTAACATCAATATTATTGTTGGGGTTAGTGTTTCTGTTATCGATAAATGTAAATTAGCTTTTACAAAAGTAGGCCTACTATTCCTTTGTCATTATAAACGCTTGAAGCATCTATTACCCGAATGCATATTCGCCATGCAGACCCGATCTGTATAGTTTATAGATCCTTCGCTATCGCTCAGGATGACAAAATAATAGGAAGGCCGTATTGATGCTAAAATCCTTGTATGTTATGCTGATAAAGCAGGATAGATAAAAAGAAAATTATTTTTATGATTGTGACCGGCTTTGTCTTATTGTGTATAAGGCAGGTGTTACAGCAAATAAACACGGTATTGCATTTACCAATTGATGCACTATTAGTTTTTACCAACAGATAACCTATATGTTAAAAATGAAAAGTAATGTTTTATTAAGCTGCATGTTTGTTTTGCTGACATCATCTGCCGCCTTTGCACAAAAAAAGTTTAATGGCCTTGATGTTGGCCTTGGTAACCTGTACCGTACCAGCGATGCCAAAACACGATCAATAAGTCCGGAGAACTTTACCGGCGAGAAAGGCAAGGGTGGTATGGCCACCACCGGAACAGGCAGCAATGCATCGCGCGATCTGGGGCAAACCTGGAAAGTGAGCCCAAGCGTGGTGATCAAAAAACATACTACTTATACCATTGCCGAAATTAATGAGTCGGGCGCCATACAGCACATCTGGATGACCCCTACCGGCAACTGGCGCTATAGCATCCTGCGTTTTTATTGGGATGATGAAACAACCCCATCCGTTGAGGTACCTGTAGGCGATTTCTTTTGTATGGGCTGGGGTAAGTATTCGCCCCTGTCGTCGTTAGCGGTCGCGGTAAATCCCGGCAGCGCTTTTAATTGTTACTGGCCAATGCCATTCCGCAAAAAATGCCGCATCACTATGGAAAATATCGACGATAACGATATGGTGCTTTATTACCAGGTTGATTACACCCTGACAGATATCCCTGATGATGCGGGGTATTTTCACGCACAGTTTCGCCGTACCAACCCCCTCCCTTATAAAAAAGATTATGTTTTGGTAGATAGCATTGTTGGCAAGGGCCAGTATGTGGGTACTTACCTGGCCTATGGCAGCAACAAAAATGGCTGGTGGGGCGAGGGCGAGATCAAATTTTTTATGGATGGCGATACCAAATTCCCTACCATAAACGGTACCGGTACAGAGGATTATTTCTGCGGATCATATGATTTTGATACCCGCCACAAAGATGCCGATGGCAAGGAGGCAGAGCATACCGAATACACTGAATTTAATACGCCTTACAGCGGCCTGCCACAGGTGATTCGCGGCGATGGGCATTACAACGTAGCACAGCGGTTTGGTTTATACAGATGGCATATTGTTGACCCTATCCGCTTTGAAAAAAGCCTGAAGGTTACCATACAGGCCCTGGGTTGGCGGCACGACGGGCGATATATGCCTTTACAGGATGATATTGCCTCCACCGTATTCTGGTACCAAACCGGCGCGCACACCCCATTTCCTAAATTACCCTCACGAGACGAATTGGAAGTAAACTGATGAAACTATATAAAACCACCAAAGGAATAATCCTGGAGCAAGCCGGGGCTGCCTATATTGTTGACGACCAATGGGACACACTGATTAACCGGGATAACCTGGCCGCATACCTGCAGGAAATCATTGATGATACCACAGCTTTAGGCGCCGACGTGCAACATGAGTTTTTGAACGGGCCACTACTACCTCCTATAGGCGCACAGGAAGTTTGGGCCGCAGGCGTTACCTACCTTAAAAGCCGGGATGCCCGTATGGAGGAATCTGAAAGTTCTGGCGCGGCAAGCTTGTATGATAAGGTATACGATGCCCCAAGACCCGAGTTGTTCTTTAAAGCTACAGCACAACGGGTATCCGGTCATGGTGCAGAAGTTTATATCAGGAAAGATTCAGAATGGAATGTACCCGAGCCGGAGCTGACCTTATATATTAATTCCAAAGGGAATATTCAGGGATATACCATCGGCAACGATATGAGCTCGCGGAGCATCGAGGGCGAGAACGCCTTGTACCTGCCCCAGGCCAAGATCTATGAAAAAAGTGCTGCTTTAGGCCCATGCCTGTATGTAAGCGCTGAGCCAATACCCGGCGAATCGGCCATAAAACTGGTTATTAAGCGTAATGACGTGCCTGTTTATGAAGACGAAACCACCATATCCCGGATTAAACGATCGTTTACCGAACTGGTGGGCTATTTATATGCCGAGTGCGATTTTCCGCAGGGCTGTTTTTTGATGACAGGTACCTGTTTGGTACCGCCGCCTACATTTACCCTGCAAGTGGGCGATGTAGTGGTTATTACTATCGATAACATTGGCACTATGGTTAATATTATAGGCATTAATCCCAAACATAAATTATAAGGCTATGAGCGCTTTAAAAATCTCTTCCCTGGTTATGTTGGCGGCAAGTATTACATCATGTACCATGCGCATGCCCCCGGCTACTAAAGGTAGTTTCAGGTACGATTTGGAGTTTTTAAAGAAACATGGCAGCGTTGTGGTTTTAAAAACTAAAGATAGCAGCGCAAGGGTTATCGTTTCTCCAAAATACCAGGCCAAGGTATTTACCTCCACCGCCGATGGTTTGGATGGAAACAGCTTTGGCTGGATCAAATATGAAACTTTCGACCTTAAGCAACCCGACCCGCACATGAATGCCTTTGGTGGCGAAGACCGCCTTTGGCTTGGTCCCGAAGGTGGCCCGTTCTCCGTGTTCTTTAAGCCAGGCACCAAAATGGAATTTGATAACTGGCATACTCCCGCAGCAATTGATAATGAAAACTGGGAGCTGCTTTCCTCATCAGATACAAAAGCATCTATGAGCAAGGCTACCCAGATGCAAAATTACGCGGGTACGCTGCTTAACATCAAGCTGGAACGTGATATCGAAATATTGGAGCCGAATGTGATTAACCAATTACTGGGTATCAGTACAAATGATTCGGTAAAATCGGTTGGCTTTAGCACCATCAATACTATTATTAATGCCGGCGATAAAGCCTGGGATAAAACTACCGGCGCTCCCTGTTTATGGAATTTGGATATGTTTACGCCATCGCCCAAAACCATTATCGTAGTGCCCTATATAGATAAAGCAACAGGCAAAGTAGCTACCACTAATTATTTTGGCGAGATAGCTAAAGACAGGATCACCTACGGCAATGGCACCCTCCTTTTTAAAGCCGACGGTAAATCGCGCGGTAAGCTGGGCATCCCACCCAATCGGGCCAAAAACATGGCCGGCAGCTATGATGCCAGTAACAAAGTATTAACCATTACCGTTTTTGATATAGATAGCGGTGCAAGCTATCTTAACCAGGAATGGAAACCCGATACAGCCCCTTTTTCCGGCGATGCCGTGAACGCTTATAACGATGGCAAATTAGCCAATGGATCGCAAATGGGGCCGTTCTACGAAATTGAAAGCGTATCGCCAGCCGCGTTTTTGAAACCCGGCGAAAAGCTAACACATAAACACAGCGTGTTTCATTTTACCGGAGATGAAAAAGCCTTGAATAGTATAGCATTAAAAACGCTGGGTATTTCGCTTAAGGATATTACATCAGCATTAAAATAAAAACCAATCAAATAAACCAATTATAACAAACAACCAATGGCAAAAAATAAAGATCTGTTAGCAATAACCCTCATTACTTCCCTGTTTTTTATATGGGGCTTTGCGCTAAACTTAAATCCAATCCTCATACCTCACTTAAAAAAAGCCTGCCAGTTAACTGATTTGCAGTCTTCATTAATTGATTCTGCATCTTATTTTGCCTATTTCTTGTTGCCTATCCCGGCAGCCCAGTTCATGAAACGGTATGGCTATAAAGGAGGAATTTTATTGGGGCTGATACTTTTTTCGGTAGGAGCATTTTTGTTTTACCCGGCATCCATTGTAAGAAACTACGCGTTTTTCCTGGGGGCTTTGTTCATCATATTTTCCGGGGCCGCTTTTTTAGAAACTGCCGCCAATCCGTACATCACCGCCATTGGTGATCCTGCAGGCGCAACCCAACGTATTAATTTCGCCCAAACATTTAACGGCCTGGCAGCTGCCCTTGCGCCTTTAATCGGCGGTATTTTTATTCTATCGGGCAAAACCCTTACTGCTGTACAAGAATCGGCCATGTCATCAGGCCAATTGAATACTTATTTAAATAAAGAAGCGTCATCGGTACAAATACCTTACATCATTATTGCTCTTGGTGTGCTGGTGGTAACTGTTCTTTTATGGAGAACACATTTACCCGAAATTGTCGAGGAAGGCGAAGGCTCACCGCTACATGAAAACTTATCATTTTTTCAACGCACAGGTGCACTTTTAAGAGAGAAGAACCTGAATTTTGGTGTAGCTGCACAATTTTTTTACGTAGGTGCACAAGCATGTGTTGGTAGTTTCTTTATCCGTTTTTCTGAGCGCGTATCCGGCATGGATGAAAAAACCGCAGCTTATTATTTAACTGCAGCTTTAATAGCCTTTTTGGCGGGCAGAGCCGTAGGCACATTTTTAATGACCTTTATTAACCCGGTAAAACTGCTGGCCATTTATGCCGTTACCAATGTGCTGCTTATTTTACTATCGGTATTTCTGCATGGCAAGTTCCCGGTATTTGCATTGATAGGCGTGGAGTTTTTTATGTCGATCATGTTCCCAACCATATTTTCATTAAGCATCCGGGGCTTGGGCACCAAAACCAAGGAAGGTTCATCACTGGTAATTATGGCCATTGTAGGTGGCGCGGTTTTCCCGCCTATTATGGGCAAACTATCTGATATGACCAACATCCAGGTAGCTTACCTGGTACCCGCAGCCTGCTTTTTATTCGTTTTTTATTTTGCAGTTAAAAACCTGAAGGTGAAAGAGGCGACAGAGGTGAAACTAAGCGTTTCTCATTAATAGTATTTGATATTTTACAACATATAAGCATGAATTTACAACTTACAGATAAGGTAATTATAGTAACCGGTGGTGCAAAGGGCATTGGCGAGGGCATTGTTAAAGTACTGGCTGCTGAGGGCGCCATACCCGTTATTGTGGGCCGTAGTGAAGTGGATAACCTTAAAGTAGTGCATGAAATTGAAGCGGCAGGCGGTAAGGCTTTCCAGGTAGTTGCAGAACTTACCGATCCTACAGCAAGCGAGAACGCTATTAATGCAGTAGTTGCCAAATTTGGAAGAATTGACGGCCTGGTGAATAACGCTGGCGTTAACGATGGTGTAGGTTTAGAAAGCGGCAACTATGAAGGCTTTGTTGCCTCCCTGCATAAAAACCTGGTACATTATTACCTGATGGCACATTTTGCTTTACCCGAACTTAAAAAATCAAAGGGAGCCATCCTTAACATCACTTCAAAAACAGCCGATACCGGGCAGGGCCATACATCTGGCTACGCGGCATCAAACGGTGGCCGCAACGCTTTAACCCGTGAATGGGCTGTGGAGCTGCTGAAATACGGCATCCGTGTAAATGCCATTGTAGTAGCCGAATGCTGGACACCACTATATGAAAACTGGATAAAAACCTTGCCTGATCCGGGTGCTAAACTGCAGGAGATTGAGGCAAAAATACCATTAGGCAACCGCATGACCACAGCCGAGGAACTGGCCAATACCACCGCCTTCCTGTTGTCGCCAATGTCAAGCCACACCACCGGGCAACTCATACATGTTGACGGAGGTTATGTGCATTTAGATAGGGCGCTGGCAAACGCGTAGGCCTGCGTTTTAAAAGGTTTGTCATCCTGAGTTGTAAAATCCTGTGGCCTCTAAAGGGGGAAATGACGTTAAAAAGGTTTGTCATCCTGAGGAACGAAGGATCTATTAACAGACTGTACAGGGCGAAAAAGCATAGCGAATAATAGATCCTTCACTTTGTTCAGGATGACAAATTTTTTTTAAAAAGCACGTCATTGCGAGGTACGAAGCAATCCCCGACTTACAGAGTAGCTCTACAAATCCGATTTGTACAGTTTGGGATTGCTTCGTACCTTACAGCAATGACGACCGTTTTTTACGGGCATGCGCAATATATTACAACACAAATGCCTTTAAATAGGAGTTGGATTGGTTACCCCAGTCTTTCATAACCCCGGTTAGTGTAGCAGATAATTCCTTCCGGTTTACCTGTTTACCTTTTTTGGGTGCGGTAAGAGCTTTATCGTCAACAACTATCTCGTTCACTTTGGTGGCAAACCACGTTACGTTTTCGTGAGGAATAGCGAGGCCCAATATCATCCCAGGCAAGCCGGCAAATGACTCCGGTCCGCCGGATACGGGTATATCATCGGTATAAAAGGCTACAACATAAATCGAATCCAATACCAGCGCATTAGCCCTGCGACATGTAAACCCGGCTATTTCGCGAGTTTCGGTGGTTATTTTCCAGTCTATTTTACGTACACTATCCTTTACCAGGAAAACCGATTCAAAAACCTTTTTCTGGTTAATACTGGTATTGGTATTTAAATCTGTTTGTACAACGTTATTTTGCCCAACCATCGGGTTATCCAGGAAAAAAGTATTGCTTACGTTCTCGGGCTCAATAGGCGTAAACAAAGTTTTGTTATTGCCAAAGGCAAGGGTACTTTTCAATTTCCTGAATTGCGGCTGATTTTTCTTGTATGAATCAAAAGCCGGCTGCAGCCACGCTTCATTATCCTTATCAATTATTTTTTGAAAAACGGCATACATGTTCACGCTTTTTTCAAACTCGATGGTGCCATTGGTTGTAAAGTGCTTGTTTTGGGCAAACAGCGTATTGCCGCCAAGCATAAATAAACAGGTTGCAAATAAAATGAGTTTTTTCATGGTTGGTTATTTTTTAGGTGCTGCGCCGCCGCCAACGTGGTTAAAGTCCCAAACAAGCGAAAGCATAAAGAATCTTCTGATAGCGGTATATCTTTCCTGCGAAAGTTGGTTAGCACTCCCGGTTCTGCTATAACCGGTATTTTGATTTAGCAGATCGTTACCGGCAAGGTATATTTTAATGCTTTCATCTTTCATGAATGATTTACCGATGGTGGCATTTAAGATCGTTTTTCTGAAATCCTCTGGAAACGACTGTGTTTTTGCATTAAACTGGTAATTACAATCAGACCCGATGGTGAAATGCAGCGGCAGGTAAATATTAAATCCGCCGCTGGCCTGAAAGCCGCGACCATTATTGTTAATATTGGGTTGCAATGAGGATGAGTTTATGGTATAAGTAGGCCCAAAGGACGCATTGATATCATACTTTTTCTGTTTGTACTTTGATAACCTGAATTCGGCCGAGTAGGTATATGATTGTGTTTTATTTAACAGGTTGGCGCCCGAATCAATTTTAGAGTAATTATAATAGGTATTGCCATTGGCGTTTATACCCAGGCCGGCGTTGATATCAACCTTCGGTATTTTTCTGTCAAAGTAAATACTTCCATACATATTTACAGTTTGCTTATTTTTAAGGTTGGTGTATTGATAGGTACTTGCACCGTCAATAGTAGATACATTGCTCACAATGGGGTTATAGGTATTGGAATAGGATCCATACAGCCATATAGATTGTCCGCTCAGTACTTTATAGGAGTTATAGCTAAAATTTAAGCGGTTGGTGTATGATGGCCGCAGGTTAGCATTACCCAGCGTAATGTTCAGGTTATCGGTATTTACTTTTACGGGTTGTATCTGATCAATCGTTGGTTGAGTAGTATTACCATTATAGCTCAGCCTTACCGATTCCTGCTGAGAAAAGCGATATTGGAAAGTGGCTTGCGGAAACCAGTTGGTAAAATTACGAACACGCTCGGTGCCCGTGATTTCATTTATCTGTTTAAAATTAACGGCCGAAACTCGCGAACCAAAATTAAATGTACTCTTCTTGCTTTTGTAATTGAAGTTTAAGCCAAACTGGTTTGATACCTGGTTTATCTTATAATTATTACTTACCGTAGTATCAAGCATATTATACTGTTTTGAGCCATCAGGATTAGTTCCCGAAGCGTTGTATGATCGCCTGTCGGCACTGTTGTTACTCACGTTGATGCCATAATTTACAATTGCCGAAAAGGTTTTTGAAAGCGGCTCGGTATAGGTAAGGTTTGTGTTTAAGATATTGGTTTTAATGTTTGTTGTTTTACGCTGATCAGTGATGGTATCTTTAGTGGCAGTCGCGGTGTTATCAAAAGCTGTTGTATCAAAGAATTTAGTTCTGGCATATAAATGCCCATCCGAATTACTTTGATTAAATCCCTCGGTTACGTTTACCGATAAGGTACGACCAACCTTTTTAAACTTCTTGGTATAAAACGCGCTGGCATTAAATATTTTTTGATGCACATTATTATCAATAGTACGGTTGTTGGTGTTTTGCAGTGATCCATCGGCCCGCTTGCTCACATAATCATAAGTATTATTAGTGATGGTGTTTTTATCTGTTCCATCAACCATCAATTTTAAATTTTGTGCAGTATCAAGCTTTACCTGGTAGGTAAGATCCAGCTTTTGACGAAACATGTGGTTGTGAAAAATCTGATCAGAGTTATTAGTGGTAAAGGTATTGCCGTAATTGTTTTGCGTTAGCGTAGTTTTGGTACCATCAACATTTAACGAACCTATTTTAAAATTGCCGTTGATAGATTGTTTATCGCCGTTCCATTTGGTATCGTAATGCGCACCCGCCGATCTCGCAAGGGGAATCCCCTCACCATCAAACCGGCCACTAAACGAGTCAAGGTCGTCGCCACCTCCGCCATTGAAATAAATCTCACCCCCATCGCCAAATTCAAGACCGCCACTGCCGCCGTATTTGCTGTTATCATCCCAGCCTAAACCTACTTTACCCGTATTGCCCAAAGTGCCATATACCGAAAGCTTTTGCTTGCCCTTAAACCTGTTGAAAAGTATCTGCTCCTGGTAGTATTTATCGGTACCGCCATCAGCATCTATTTTACCAAAATAGCCGTTCTTTTTATCCTCTTTAAGTTTAATGTTGATGGTTTTATTCTTTACACCATCATCGATACCGGTAAAAGCGGCCTGGTCGCTTTTTTTATCATAAAGCTGTACCTTATCCACCATATCGGCACGCAGGTTTTTGGTAACCAGGGTAGGGTCGTCACCAAAAAACTCTTCCCCATCAACCAATACTTTACTTACGGTTTGGCCCTGAGCGGTAATTTTGCCGTCTTTATCCACCTGTATGCCCGGAAGCTCTTTCAGCAAGTCCTCTACCTTAGCATTGGGTTGTACCGTGAAGGCTTTGGCATTAAATTCGGTCGTATCGCCCTTAATTTTAACAGCAGCTACCTGGGCTTTTATAATTACCTCTTTAAGCAGCTGTGTTTTAAGTATCATACCAATATTGCCAAAATTATGTGTAGTGTGTGCAGAATCCAACGTAAAGCGCTCTACAAAATCGGCATAACCAGAGTAGGATACCAGCAGGATAAACTTTCCCTTTTTAAGGTTGTTTATGGCAAATTGCCCTTCGTTTACCCTGGTAAATTTTTGCAGAATGGAATCTTTGGCATTTAAAACAGCTACTGTGGCATTGGTAAGTTTTGAGTTTGATGCTGTATCGGCAACCAAACCTTTAATGGAATAACTATTTTGCGCAAAAACAGAAAACGTACTTAAGCAAAATATTATTAGTGCAGGAATTGTGATTTTCATAAGGTAGTTTATGAGAACCAAGGTATAACTAAGTTTTTAGTAATCAAAGCTATTTAACACTTGTGCTATGAAATTTAACACTTTAGCGCCAAAATTTAACATTTACAATGGATAGATATTATTGAAACTATTGATTTACAAACAAATAATAAAAGCGTAATATTTGTAATACAAAATACTACACAGGCCTTACTCCTTTTCTTTACTTTTTTTATATGCCACCCAAACATAAAACGGTACACTGATCATCAGCAATAAAAAACCATAATAAACGGCCTCCTTGCCAGTACCGGCAATATTCCACAACGCATAACCAAACGCTAAAATGGCCAGCAGTACAGCACCCGCCCAGCCGTTGGTTTGTTTAGCTTTTGCCTTGATGATGAGGTACGAGGCGGCAGATAGCAGGTAAGGGATCAACATAGATAATAAGGATAGCAGCAGTAAAAACCTAAACTGCTCAACAAGTCCTTTGGTATAATTCATGCTCATGAAAACAGATACAAGCGCGCTGCTTAAAAGAATCCCTACATAAGGCACCCCTTTTTTATTCTGCCTGGCAAATATCGCCGGGAATAGTTTATCCTTTGCAGTAGCAAAGGGCATTTGCCCCTGCATCAGCGTCCACCCGTTAAGTGCGCCAAAAGCGGCAATGGCCACACCCGCGCTTACCCAATAGCGGGCACTGCTACCGTAAATTACAACAGCGGCATCGGCATATGGAGTAACGGAACGCTGTAATTGCGCCGCCGGGATTATTCCCAATACACTTACACTACCCAAAATATAAACCAAAGTGGCTATAAATAAACCGATCATGGTTGCTTTAGGTATCGTTTTCTCCGGATTGATTACACTACCCGCGGGTATAGTGGCACATTCGATACCTATAAATGAAAACATGGTCAGGGCAGCAGTAGCGCTTATTGCACCATAAGTAGTGTTGCCGCTGCTGTTAAAGGGCGTAAAGTTTTTAAGCTGTAAAAAAAACAAGCCGCCAACAGCCACCAGTAGCAATGGCAAAACCTTAAGAATAGTTGTTATCAATTGCAATTTGCCGCTGGTAACAACACCAAGCGTATTGATATAGGTAAGTAACCAAATCGCGCACAGACCAGTTGAAACAGCCGCAATATTACTGGTGGCCAGTATCGGGAAAAAAGTACTAAGCGCGCTCACCAATGATATGGTGATAGCCGCGTTGGCGCATGAGGTAGATATGAAATATCCCCAGGCTACCAGGAATCCTGCAAAATCGCCAAAACCATTGCGGGTAAATGCATACGGCCCCCCGGTAGCATGCGGCAACAATTTGCTCATATTGCTGAAAACTTTGGCCAGGAAGAACGAGCCAATGGCCGAAAACACCCAGCCCAGCAAACCTATACTACCAAACCCGGCCATGGCCGCTGGCATCAAGAATACACCGGCACCTATCATATTGCCCACCACCAGGGAGGTGCTCGTCCATAAACCTAATTTTTTTTCAGATGCGGGCATATATGTTCTGTTTATAAAGGACGATAAGATAGGGTTTTTATTAAATATGGATGATAAAATTATTGATACGTATGATACATAGTATTAGCTTCCCGACAACTTTTTATTTGCGGCGGCAAAGTTTTAACCCGCTTATCAAAAACATTTAACATCTAAAATCCTTATAATACCGGCAATGTTTGAAATGTTACGTTAACCCATTCAAATAATATTGATCTTTTTCTGATCCTCGAAATGATAAAGCACAATTTTTTACGCGTGAAAAGGCTTTCAATAAGTTTGGCACATCGGCCCATAACGCATATTACAGTTATTGGTATTGCGTTAATCATGATCAGTTTTACGGTTATCGTAAAAAAAAATAAACTCCTTGTTGCAGATGCAAATAACGGCGGCTTATACCTCCCTGGTAATTTTAAAGCCTTTATTGTTATTGATAGCCTCGAGGGCCGGGCACGCCATCTTGCCGTAAATACAAACGGCGATATTTATGTAAAACTCCGCTTCCCCGATTCCATTGGCGGCAATGTGGCCGCCCGTGATACCGATCAGGATGGCAAAGCTGACATCATTCAAAAATTTGGCGATTACGATGATAAGGGACCTTATGGCACGGCCATGCGCGTTCATAAAGGTTATCTGTATTTCAGTTCGGAAGTAAATGTTTACCGAACTAAATTGAACCCGGCAACGTTGGTACCTGATGGCCCGCTGGAGTTGATATTGCATGATGCGCACGGTGAGCACGAGCACGATGCCAAACCCCTTGCCTTTGATAATGACGGGCATATGTACGTAGCTTTTGGCGCACCATCAAACGCCTGCCAGGAACAAAATCGTGTGCCGGGCTCACCAGGGGTAAAGGGCTGTCCGCTTTTGCAGGAATATGGAGGCATTTGGCAATTTGACGAGGCCAAGCCCAACCAGCAGCAAAAAGATGGCATCCGCTACGCCACTGGCCTGCGCAGCGTAGTGGCTATGGACTGGAATACCGCCGATAACTGCCTGTATATAGTCGCCCATGGCCGGGATGACTTTCGCCTGCTATTCCCTAAAATCTTTAGTGCCTGGCAAAGCGCGGTTATGCCTGCAGAGGAATTTTTAAAGATAAAAAAAGGCACCGACGTTGGCTGGCCCTATTATTACTATGATCCTATTAAACATAAAAAATTACTGAACCCCGAATATGGGGGCGACGGCAAAAAAGCTGGTAACGGCGCCCGGTATGCGCAACCATTGATAGCTTTCCAAGCGCATTGGGCACCCAACGACCTGCTTTTTTACACCGGCAACCAATTTCCGGCCAGGTATAAGAATGGCGCATTTGTAGCTTTCCATGGGTCAACCAACCGCTCGCCCTATCCGCAGGCAGGATTCTTTGTGGCGTTTATTCCTTTTAAAAATGGTGTCCCCACTGGTTCATGGGAAATATTTGCAGATGGCTTTGCGGCACATAATACCGTGGTAAGCGTAAGTGACGCAGTTTGCCGCCCTATGGGATTATCTGTTGGCCCCGATGGTTCGCTTTATGTAAGCGATACCGAAAAAGGCAGGGTTTGGCGCATTTTTTACCAAGGCGATAAAAGCAAATTCGCCGATGACCAACTTGCCAAAATGGAACTGCGTAAAAAATTACCGAATTTTAAAATGCCCAACCCTGTGCGTAATAACATAGCCACCGGTATGCTCAAAGGCGGAGCCAAAATATATGCTAACTATTGTGCCAACTGCCACCAAAAAAACGGGAAAGGCGATGGCAACCTATTTCCGCCGCTAAATGGATCTGAGTGGGTTACCGGCGGTAAATACATGGAAAAAGACCTGGCCATACAGGTTTTGCTAAATGGCCTGGAAGGACCGGTTAAGGTTAAAAATAAACCATATAATAGCGTAATGCCCAAGCATAATTTTTTAACCGATGCCCAAATAGCACAAGTGCTTACCTATATCCGCAGTAATTTCGGTAACAACAGCAGCCTGGTTACCGCATCAGAAGTTAAAAAGGTAAGGGCAAGCCTGGGCGTAAAATAAACATTCACCGGATAGAGCAGGCACCGGATCTTTTCCTGCTCGTTGATTTACAAACTCCTTAATCTATCATCTTATAGTTTCTTAATTACCTCCAATTTTCTTATTCACTAATGGCTGCCACAACCGCTACAACCAGATGCCGAGCAGCCAGAACAGCCACTACTGCACCCGCTATCGCCACCATGACCATCATGCCCGGAATGGCCACCATGATGAACATTGTCATCACCACTGCAACCATTGTCGCTGCAACCACCGTTACTGCTCCCTCCACTTTCATTTTGATAAACAGCTATTACTACTATAACAATAACAGCTACCATTATACCGATAGCTATAGCAGTTTCTGAAGCCTGAATAAACAAGCCCACAACAATAATAAGCATGAGTAATATTGCCACCTGGCTCCCGTTCCCGGGTTTGCGCAGCAGCCAATACCTGGCCATATTTACGCGTTGGAAATTGATATCAGTGAAACGAGTGATGTTATTTTGCCATATATCATCGGGTGGGGCAATATCAAAGAATTGCGTATATAACTGTTGGGTACGCGTATAATAGCCATTAAACTTACCAGCCTCGGCCCTACCTCCCCGGGTTGGGTTATGGTGAATTTCCTGCCCGAGGACGTCTCGACACAGACCAGTCCAGTATGATTGAGTATAAGTTAAATGCAGGTGCCAGGCCTGGTCTACAGGATCAGATGGGGTAACTCCATCTGAACTGATACAGCAAAGGAAAATGAATTTTTTATATTCGATGATAACCCGTTCGGTATAAACTTTAGTCCAACCATTTTCACGTGCCAGCCTTTCCGAAAACGTAAAATCAACTTCGGGACCATCTAATTGAAAGTCTTGAATGTTTTGCCAAAGTTGTGCCTGTTGGGATGTCATGGTTTAAGGTATATGCCTTAAATGTAACAAAAAGAACGGCAAACGAAAAAGGAACTGAAACCAAGGCGAAGCCAGGAAGTTGCCGGTATAGATAAGAAAAATTACTATAAACGCAAAAACCCCTCATCCGATAGATGAAGGGTTTCACGATTCAGCCTTTTGGGGCTTTTAAGATTGGGCACCGACCTACTCTCCCACGTTTTACCGCAGTACCATCGGCTCTGGCGGGCTTGACTTCTCTGTTCGGAATGGGAAGAGGTAGACACCGCC
>NZ_JANYGH010000045.1 GCF_025362475.1 Mucilaginibacter sp. | reverse complement strand
AAAACAATGAGGATTAACTATTTTGTCCAAAACATGTAAGCATTAAGCAAGTAAAGGATTACCATTGCCACTACAGGATTTCAAAACATCAATCCAAAGCAGGAAGCTCATATTCCATTTACAGCGTAATGATTGATCATTGATAAGCGCCTTTATTTATTTGCTTATTTACAGTACGTACGTTACCATCAAAATCAGTATTACCGTTAACAATATCAGATATTACCTGTCCGCTGTTTTTTGCTGCAGAAGATGATTGCAAATGAAGATTGGGGCCGGATGTATTTATAAATAAAGGATCTGTGCCATATGTTGAATTTGCATCGGCGCCGCTGGCTGTTTTCCATGAATTATAATCGGTATAAGAGCTGCCGTTCCATGTCCACTGTGCGGCGCCTGTTGTGTAGTATAGATTGTAATCTATGACGTTACCAGATCCCTTGGCCGTATATTTATGAATAAACATATCTGATGCTCCTCCATAAATAATGTTATTTTTTATAACATTGTTGGTGCAATCCTCCCTGATACTGATCTCTCCTTCTATTTCGCCAAAAGCGCCCAGAGCCTGGTTATTGTTGTACAAAGTATTATTCACAATGGCCGAGTTACTTGTACCGCTACCTGTGTAGTTTAAATATCCGCCCATATAGATACCAGAACACCAGCAGTTATATACCAGGTTATTCCTTATGGTAACATGATCAGTAGGGAATCCATTGGTTTCGCTTACCGCGCCAATCCCCCTGTCTGTAACGGATACTTTGTTTTTTTCCACTACCACATTTCTGCCGCCATCTACATAAATACCTATAGCGCCATGCCCGCCAAGCGGCCCCCTTTTGCTTTCAATATTATAGAGGGTATTACCACTGATAACACCATTGCGGGCGTAATTAAGCGCAGGATCTGCATTGGCCGAATAGCCACCGGCCGCGTCAATACCAATATTTTGGGCATTGTAAATGGTATTATTGGTGATGGTAAACCCATCAACATAACCGTTAACGGTTAAGTTTTCGCCATAGCCGGTTTTACAATCATGTATGGTATTCCCGGTAACAGTAATATTAGTTACCGGATCGGTAGTATTCCCGATAATCAGAATAGCATTCCCGCCTCCATTAAGCGGAAGCTGGGTATAATCAATACCATATACGGTGTTATTTTTTATGGTAATATAATCAGAGCCGCCCTCAACCATAATGGCTTTGGGGTCGCCGGTTGCGGTTTTAAGATTGCGTATTTCAAAACCATCTACCACTATAAACTTTGCCTTATCAATGGTGACCAGGGCCTCGCGGCCATTAACGTTAAAAGCACTGCCATCAATAATGGGTTTCTCGCCATGGTACGCTTTTAACGTAATGTACTTATCCATCACTCCCGACTTCGGGAATACCACTTTTTCACTGTACACGCCGCCCCTTACCATTACGGTATCGCCGGGCACCGTACGGCTTAGCGCGGTATTAATGGTTTGAAAGGGCGCATCAATTGTTCCCTTGTTCGATTCTAAACCATTTACAGACACATAGTAGATATGAACCCCACCAGCAGGTGCTACAACCTCGTTGACGCTTTTTTTGCTGCAACCAAATACCTGTGCAACAAAACCAAGCATTAAAAAAACATTCAAATTAAGTTTCATAACCTTTCGTTTTTAATTAAATACGCCTTACTGCTGTGCGCCCTTACTTATTTTATTGTTCACTATACGTGTATTCCCGTCAATATCTGTTGTACCATTTATACCCGCTGAAATGATCTGTCCGGAATTTTTTGCAGGCGAAGATGATTGCAAATGAAGATCAGGAAGTGATGTATTCAGTAAACGGGGATCGGTACCATTTGATGAATTAGCATCATTAGCGCTGGCCGCTTTCCAGGCTTTTAAATCGGTATACGGAGTGCCGCTGGTACTATTCCAGATCCACTGTGGAGTGCCTGTGGTGTAGTATAAATTGTTATCGATAATATTGTTGCTTCCTGTTGAGGTAT
>NZ_JANYGH010000056.1 GCF_025362475.1 Mucilaginibacter sp. | reverse complement strand
GAGCTCATCGAGCGTGTCGACAACCACATCCGGGTCATGAGACTAAGATTTAAGCCCAGCAGATTTGCCAAAATATTTCTGGAGCGTGGAAAGCGCTATAAAATAGAGGCCAACCATCGGGAAAATGTTGGCGGGCAACAGGCAAGGCTTGAGTATGAAGTGCCATCTGCCGGCATAAATGGACGACGGATTGTTCCAAAAAGCCAGTTGTTTCCGGCGCAATAATTATTTTACATATAATGAATATAACGATGAAGATGAATAAGTTATTCAACATTATGCCCGCGATTATGCTGGTTGTAATGATATCAGTAGGATGTAAAAAAGATAAACCGGTACCGATCGAAGTTGAAGTACCTAAACCTATGGCAGGTTTTACAGTTGCCAAAACTGATAGCGTTGACTTTTTGAGTTATCAGTTTACCAGCACTTCAAGTAATTACGAGGAGCTATTATGGCAATTTGGGGATGACAGCACTTCTGTTGAAAAATCACCCAAACACAAATATGCTTTTGAGGGGCTGTATCATGTTGTGCTAACATCAAGAAACTCGCAGGGGTACTCGGCCAGTAAAGAAATAATATTGAATGTAGCCGATCCGAATTTTGATAGAACTAAAGTTGGTGAAAGCTATTTTGCAACAATTGGCGGTACTTTTACTGTTTCGCGCGATAATGGAGGAGGCCCAAATTCAAACGAGGGTTCGTTAAAAGTAGTTGATGGAGATCCGAATTCAAAGTTTTTCCAATCAGGCTTTTCCGGAGACCTGGTAATGAAGTATGAACTTAAAACTGCTGCTCTTGCCGGTGCATATACCATGATAAGCGCAAATGATTCTCCGGATCGTGATCCTAAAACTTGGATCTTACAAGGGTCTGAAGATGGCATACGCTGGATAAATTTACATACGCGCACAAATGAGGTATTTTCAGGCCGTGCGCAGCGTAAATTGTATCATTTTAACAATAATGTTGCCTATAAATTTTACAGGATAAGCATTAAGGCAAATAACGGCAGCCGAGATTTTCAGATGGCCGAATGGACGGTAAATAAAAAGCAGCCATAAGCTATAACCTATAATTAAACTTTAAAATCTGTTTTCCACGTACGTGGAAAACAGATTTTTTTTAAAGCTGCTATTTTACAGCCTATGTATGCTAAAACGCTTTTAATTTGTGGGAAGCAATGATGGTTTAGTTTGATTTTTAGTTAAGCTGCTTTTGGCAGTTTTGAAACCGTACCAATAAGTGGTTGCTGCACAATCTGCTGTGCCGTTTTCCCATCCAAGCATTTCCAGGCTATAGCGAAACTGCTTTTTAAAAGGAACAGCATCAAGGTTTCTGGTTCTGGTAAAAGTATTATAGCCGAATGAATCTTCATTATCTGCACGAGGCGCATTGGCAAATGGGGTTTGGTATAACACTACCGGAGCCCAGGAAGTATTGTAGTAATCTTCCGTACCTGTGCCATATTCATCAGGAAAAACCGCATTATCTACCCAAAGCTTTTGATCGCCTTCTCCATACCATTTGTGCATGTGATTATAAACCGCAAAAGTGTCACCTATAAAAACTCCTTTTCCTGTTATGTTGTTGAAGTCCCATTCAATCGGATTATACTGTTCCGTTTGTTTGATGGCCACATTGTTTTCACTCTTCCAGTTGGCATGAAAATACATGCTACCGCCATTCCATTTCCATTTATCGGTAACTACCGAAAGGGATGCATGAACGGGAATCTCATTTAGATTTAACAAAGATACTTCTGCAGAAACCCGGTAGGGCATTACCCATCTGCTAATGAGGCTGCCATCAATATTTACTGTTCTGTACCAGCTTTTTAAAGGCTTGCTCGCTACGCCACTTCCTGCAAAATCGCCCAACGGGCACCATACAGTCTGCTCGCCATCAAATTTTATTTTGAGGACAGTGGAGCGCAATGCCTGTTCGTAATCATGCTGGTTTGCAGTTGCAATTTTTATAACCATGTACTTTACGGCGGCGGCACCCTTAGGGAGTTTCAGCGAGATTTGTTGTTTGGGTGCTATGTCCTGCTCAATTTTGGTTTGTTTGCCGGTTATAATACTATCTGGGTGCAGCAGTTTATCATTAACGGCCCCGGTTAATTTCTCCAGTGTTTTAAAATTCTCCAGTGTGAAAGTCCTTACTTTAGTACCGGTTGCATAAGCACGGTAATTCACCTGGTAATAACGTGGCTGATTGTCGGGATCATTATCTTCAAAAGTGATTTTGCAATGTTTTGCGTAGGGCATGGGTAAGTATAATGTACTACCGCCTTTTTCTTTAGCCTCATAACTGGAGTGTGGTTCCAGTAACGCGGTACCCAAATTCAAACCGATTTTCATTAAATCATAGGATGGAATAGTGATTTCGGGGTTTTGATGCCCGTCAAAATATATTCTGATTTTTCCATTTCGTTTAAATGTTGTAAGCCAAAACCGGACAATCGCCCCAGGACCATCGGCGTCCATCATAACTTCTTCTTTACGCCCCTGGTTAATTTTCGATCTTATATATTGTGATCTGTCATCATTGGCAAACCATCCCGCTGTGCCGGGCGACTTTGATTTGCGATCATAGCTGCTGGCCTGCGATTCCTTGTAATATGGATCAGGCCATTTTGCCACTGTGGTATTATCCTTTAATTCCGCTAACAATGATTGTAAGGTCACTTCTTTTTGGGCGAAACAGGACAGACTTGAAAAGCAAATGGAACTGATTGCTATTATTCTTAACATAATTTATTTTTAGATAAGGGATCTGGTTTATATTCAACATGTATCGTTTGTGTCCCAATTGATCAAGGCACATCATGAACGGTACACGTAAAATACACATTTCATTTGTTTCTGCTATAATCAGCATTAATTCTCACTTTTTTAATAACCCGGATTTTGTTTATTTGAATAAACCACATTGGTAAAAGGGAAAAGTAAATGCGGGAAGGGGAAGTGTTCTGCCGGGAAGCTTGTTGCCAAATTGTTCCAAAAACGAAACCGCTGTATTGCCATTTGTAAACAAAATGGCAATACAGCGGTCGCGCTTAACAAAATTTCCGCACTGGGGGATACGGACAATAAATACGGTTATCGTTCAATCATTGATTTATTTATCAATATCTGCTTTTGGCTTTAACGCACGGTTAAGCCGTTCGCTCATATCCACAAGGTGCTCGCGGCTTGCTGTGTTTGCAGTATGCGCCGATGCTGTTTTTATTTGTGCCGCTAACAATTTGGCATGCCCTTTTATAACAGACAGACCATCATTATCTACGCCGGTGCTTTGTTTGCTGATGATGGATATCAGCAGTTCTACATATGTCTTTTGCAAATCGCGCCTGTAAATACTAATGGGCTTTTGTGTTGTCAATTCCGAAAATATACCTTGTTTCAGGTCACGCAGCATTTCGGCAACGGTGTAGGCTTTGGTGCCATAGTTTTTTTCCTGGTCAACTAATGTAGTTAAGCGTTGCGGGCTAAGTAGCGCCATCAATATGCCTTTCTGAATTTTAGTTATCAGGCTAAAATCTGTTGTGGTAAGGTCATACAGTTTGCTATCCATCAGCCAGTATGGGGTAGTAAAAAGCTGCTCCTGCAAGAAAGCTACTGCTCTTTTTTGCTTTTCTTTAGGCACTACCGCATAAATAGGGCCTGCCTGTTCAACCGTTTTTGGGGTTGTATATGTACCGCCAACATGTTTTAGCACATGACCCATATAGCGTTGATATTGGTTGGCTATTTCTTTGTACATGTCGCCAACCTTATCGTAATTTCCATTAGGCTCTTTTAGCCATTTCATAATATTGGGCTCAATCCTTTTAAGGTTTTTGATACCGTATGTGCTGGCCAGCATGGCATCATCGCCCAGATCTTCACTTTGGTCGCGGGGGTCTGAATTGTTTGACATATAGATATCATTGGTAGCCGGATCAACCTGGCTGCCGTAAAAATATTGCTTGCCAGATGCCAGCTTATCAACCATCCACTTGTTAAGGATAGCTTTTTCATCAACGGCGGTTTTAGCCTCCGGAATCAGCTTATAGCCCCATTCAATGGCCCATTTATCATAATCGCCAATACGCGGAAAGATGCCTTTCTCGTCTATATGGTCTTCGGGCTGGGCAACATAATTAAAGCGGGCGTAATCCATAATAGATGGTGTATGCCCATGCGCTTCTACCCAGGCTTTGTTGCGCAGGTTTTCTACAGGCACTGTTGATGATGCCCCAAAGTTGTGCATCAAGCCCAAAGTATGCCCAATTTCATGCGATGATACAAAACGGATAAGCTGTCCCATCAGCTCGTCATCCAGCTGGGGCTTTTGCGCGCGAGGGTCAATAGCGCCCGCCTGTACCATATACCAGCTTTGCAGCAGACTCATTACACTGTGATACCAGTTAATATGGGTTTCTAAGATCTCGCCGCTGCGTGGGAACTTAATGCTTGGCCCCATGGCGTTGGCAACAGCCGATGGTTTATAAACTAATACCGAATGCCTTGCATCATCAATGTTCCAGGTAGAATCATTGAGCGGAGCCAGTTTGGCCATAATGGCGTTTTTAAAACCAGCCTTTTCAAAGGCGGCCTGCCAATCATTAATACCCAGCATTAGGTATGGTACCCACTTTTTGGGGGTAGCCGGGTCAATGTAAATAACAATGGGCTTTTTGGGCTCAACCAGTTCGCCGCGTTTGTATTTATCCATATCCTCATCCTTAGGCTCTATACGCCAGCGCCATATATAGCTGGTGTTGGTAACACCGCGTGGATTGGTATCAAAATCTACATACGTGTTGGAGAAAAAGCCGATGCGCGGGTCTGCAGGCCTTGGTTTCATGGGGATAGCCGGCAATAAAACGATAGAGCTGTTAAACTCAAATGTCACCGGTGGCGCTGTATACCCGCCGGAACTGGGTCGCATATTATACGTTTTTACCGATTTGATCTCCACATTGGCCGGGTAAGCCGAGGCATTGTCGATAAAAGACCGATCCATAATGAGGTTGCCTATCAGGCTTTTTATAAGCGGATCGCTCAGCGCAAATATGTTGTTATCGTTATTAATAAAATCGGTAAAATCAATCACTGTGCTCTTTCCCTCTTTGTTAATGGCTTTTATGGGGAAAGCACCCTGGATAGTTTGGTAATTACTGTTGATGAGCGCGTGCGATAAACCATTCTCGGTGGTATCATTACTAAACTCCCTGAAAGCGACCGAGCGCATCACGATCTTATCGCCCGGGATCTTTTCAAACTCTATAACTGATGATCCTACCTCGTCACCTGCATAGCTCATATAGCCCCCCGGCAGGCGGAAACCTGCAGGTGCTTTATCGATGCGGGTTACAATGAGGATGTCCTTTTTCAGCAATGAGTCCGGGATCTCGAACAAATACTTATCAGCCACCAGGTGAACCGTTAAAAAACTTTTAAGCGTTTTGGCCGTAGCTGGGACCACCTCTTTATAAGGCTTAATGTTTGATATGGGCTTGGCCAGCGCCAGCAGAGCCAGGCTTTTTGCTTTGGCTGTATCCACCGCGGCTGTTTTTGATTTTTTTTGACCATGGGCAAAGCCAAATACCATGATCAATGCGGCCGACAGCATAAGCGCACGACCGGTTTGTTTTTTGTTGATATACATTAATGGTTAGTTGTTTGTTTTCTGTAGAAAATTTAAGGCAAAACGGGGGCTAAAATGCCTGCACAATACCCCATGAAAGGATATTGCGCGGGCACTAACAGCTACTTTTTTTAATGTTTAGTAGCCTGGGTTTTGAGTAAGATTATGATTGATTAAAATCTCTGATACGGGTATTGGCACCAGTTGTTTATTGGTATTCCAGGTGCCGCCTTTTTGTGGTGTTACTATACTCATTACGGCATCAATTTTACCGGTTCGTTTAAGGTCGAACCAGCGGTGGCCCCATTCGGTAAACAACTCAACCTGGCGTTCATGTGCAATGGCGCTCAAGGCAGCGTCTTTTGAGGCAGTAGTTGCGGCGGGCAGGCTTGCCCTTGCGCGTATCACGTTCAAATCGGCGGCGGCCCCGTCAAGGTTACCCAGTTGGGCCCTTGCTTCTGCGCGGATGAGGTATTGCTCGGCAAGTCGTAACTCAATAGGATATTCGGTAATGGGCGTGATGCTGCCCGAGCTGGTGTTGGCCT
>NZ_JANYGH010000027.1 GCF_025362475.1 Mucilaginibacter sp. | reverse complement strand
TCCACACGTTTTTATCGGGGTAGTTATAGATCCCCGCCATCAGGTCCAGGACGATATGCGACTGGTCGGATTTGGGAAAGGTGTATTGGTGGAAGCCTACCCGGGCCGTGGTAGTCATCTCGGCGGTGATATTGCTTTCATTCAGCTTTACTTTATAGTAATTGGCCTGGCTTACCTCGTTCTGGTGCGAAAAGCCGGAGCGGTAGCCGCTGCCCGGTTTATCGGCCGTGCCGGGGTTGAGTTTTAATTCGCCTACGGTCGGCATGATTAAAAAGTCGCCCAGGTCGGAGTGGCCGGTACCGCTGAAATGGGTATGGCTGAAGCCTACAATTGTTTTATCATCATACTGGTAGCCCGCGCAGTATTTGTATACATCGGGGTTGTATTTGCCGTTCAGCTCGTAGCCTGCCGTATCGGTTTCGGGACTCAATTGTACCATCCCGAAGGGAACTGTCGCTCCCGGGTAAACGTGTCCCATCCGCTGCGTGCCGATGATCGGACGTACATATTGTACTAAGTTTTCGGACGGGTGGGTTTGCGCCTGCAGGGAAATTGCCGGACTTAAAAGTAATGCAAAAAGAAATTTCTTCATTTTATCTGTAAAGAGAGCTAATTGTTATATAGCTGGATTGGCAGCATAAGCCGTCCAAAGTTGGTCAAGTGTTTTGCCGGTTTCTTTTTTCCAGCTATCATCTGTAAACGTGTGGTCGCGTAATTGTTTGTCGAAAGTTTTTACCACACCTGCTTTGTAATTTTTTTCAGTCCAAACCAAAAAACGGGCGGTAACACGATAAGCGTTATCATAATTTTGAGTAGATTTAAATTCAGGCAATGCCCAGTGCGCACCTGCATTATCAACACCAAATTTATTACGGGCGTAATCAGCAATGCCTTCGGTTAACCATCCCGGACCAGCGCTATCACCATAATCCTGTACAATGTGCATCACCTCGTGGGTAACCACGTCAATATCTTTAGGATGTTTGGTCATATATTTTGAGCTGAACACCACGCGTGCGTTTGCCGTTGCAGCTACGCCATCATAGGCAGTATCAATAACAAAGGTTACGTTCTTAGTAACTTTTTTATTGTACTCTTTTTCAAGCTTTGGATATACTTCAAAAAAGGTTTCTTCAAGTTTAGCTATCTCCGCTTTATCAAAACCCGCATCCTGGTTTATAACCGTTAGCTTGTATCCGTTTTTATTAATTACCTCGGTTGATTGGGCATGACCGGCGGCACAAAATGCAAAAACCCCAATTACGTTCAAAAAAAATATTCTCTTCATTATTTTATGTATTGTTTTATATTATTCAAGGTTGAAAATACCCGGCACAATCAAGTTAACAGGATTGTACCGGGATTATTGTTATGGTATTGTTTTTAAATAGGATCGCGGGTAGCGTGTTTTAATTTAACCGTGATTAAATAAGTACCTTCCTGCGAAACCCTTACAGAAAACCTTGGGTTGTAACTATAATTCCTCCCTGAAGTTGGCGTAAAACCCGGATCGATCTTTACAAATTGCCCGGGGATACGGTAATACATCAAAAATCCCTGCGCCGCTCCCTGGTATGGAAAAGGAATAACCTCAAAATTACAAGTTAAAGATGTATCAGAAACTATAACCGGGTGAAACTTTGCAAAGGTTGTAAAATCACTTCTATCACCACGTTTAATGTATTCGTTCTTTTTAGGGTTAAACGGCACTCCATTTTTATCAACTATCTTTAAGATAGCCAATGTGCCTTTGGGCGATAATTTGGTTACCGTAACACTCGGCTGGCCAAGATCTCCGTTTGTGGTTGTGCCGTCGGCAAACCATGCACTTCCTCCCTGATCAATATCGGCAACGGGGCCATCGTACAAATTAAAAGTGGCCACGTTTTTGATATTCTTTGTACCGTTCTCGTTAGTTGCAGCGATATCAAATTCATATGATCCCGCAGGTGCGTTAGCGGTAGTACCGAAAAAGGTAAACCCACCGGTATGTTCGTTAAACTCGAAAGTTGGTGAGCTAACAATTTTACGGCGGCTATTTAGTAAAGCTACCGTGGTATCTACATTTGGGTCAAATTGCTCTATATAAACATATCTGTCGCGATTTTTATACAGTGAATCTGCATGTTTATGAGTAACAGCATCTCTTATATCCAATAACCTATAAGTTACCGGCGCGCTTGAGCCATCGTTATCAACCGCAGATGTTTGCACAATATTTCCTCTTTGAACCTGTATCGGGCTATCGCGATAACGGATCTGTCCGCTTAAAAAACCATGAGGTGCCTTAACGCAGGCCACAACACTTGTCGCTATTATGGCGACGGCCAAGATTTTATAACTTTTTTTCATTTTCTTATTATCTAAAAAGTTTATTAATTTGAAATGTTACCAAAATAGGTGAATGTGTGGTTATTGCTTAGTACATGCAATACGCCCGTTGTGGTAATTATACCGGTAGTTTGGCAAAGTGTATAAAGAAACTGCCGGCTATCCAGCGCCGCTATACCATCAATAGTTGTGGGTACCGAACCACCGGGTACCAATGGAACAACTTTGGTAAAGAATATATACTGCGGGTTTGTTGTAAAAATGCCACTGGTATAATCAGTTGTTGGTAATAACTGCATCAGGCGCCTTTCGCCATCTTTTGATTGCACGTATACTCCCTTTTGGGTAAGATTATCCCTGCTATACTTATCTTTAAACATGTATGATTTTAAAGAGTCCTTCAGCGCAACAAAATCAATGTCATCAAACTTGTAAACCAAATTTTCATCGTTTTGGGTAATACGCAGCTGAGCTTGCTTAGACAATACATAGTTGTGGATAGAGTAATTTGTCATCGCGAAAAATGTTCCGCTGGTGTTTACCTCATCCTTTAGCTGCATTTTATTGATCATAAGCACCAGGGTATCAAACGCGTGATTAGTTTTCAAATAATCATAGGTAGTCATGTTCACCTTAGCATTAAAGGGGGTACCGCCAATAACATAGTCCTTTTTACAGGAGAACAGCACGGTTGCCGCAAATAAGGTGAGTATAAATATTTTTAATGTTTTCATTTTATGCTATTTAAATAGTTATAATTTCCCTTGCCAGTAAGGTGTTTGCGTTAATACAAAATCATCTTTGAACATACCCGGGTCAATTGGCCATAAGTTACCGCCCGCGTTGATCCTGACATCATCAAATCGCTCGTTATAATCTCCTATAAAACTTGAGGTTGGATTGCTGATTTGTTTAGTACGCACCAGATCATAAAAAGACTGGCCCTCATAAAACAGCTCACGAAGGCGCTCTTCCAGGATAGTGCGATTAAGATCATCGCCTGTACCCGTATAATTATCAATACCAGCCCTTTGACGGATAGTGTTAAGTAACGTTACTGCCTCTCCATCGCGCCCTAAATGATTCAGCGCCTCAGCTCTAAGCAATATAATATCTGCCAGGCGGAAGATGATGATATTATTAGATAACCTTGGATCGTTCTTGGCAGAACCATCGGCATAAGTAATGTTTGAGTATTTGATGGTTTGCCCGTTTGAACCTTGAGCCTGGAAAAAGTATTTCCGGTATCTCAGGTCGGTTGTATCCGGGAATAACTTATTTACATAGGTTGTATTAACCGGCCACTGTAAACTTGACTTGGTAGCTACAAACGGGTATGCAATAGTTGGAGCATAAAGCCCTCCATATGGATTATTAAGTGAGCCGCCTTCGTTTTGGCCATAGCTGATGTTGATCTCGAAGATACCTTCAACAGATTTACCAATGAACACCTTGCTAAACTGTGAAGTATCACTAACTAAATGATAACCACCGCTATTAATTACCTGTGCTGCGGCCTGCTCACATCCGCTATAGTCATGCATCCATGCTTTAATGTGTGCTTCCAAAGCAAGAGCGCTGCCTTTGTTTGCCCTTACCGCACGCTGATTTTCATCGCTGTAACCAAATACAAGGTTAGCTTCGGCAGTTTTTAAATCGGCAAGGCATTGTTTAAGGACATCGGCCGCCGGGGTGCGGGGTATATTTTTGGCCTGACTAACATCCAAATCAGGTTCTAACTTCAAAGGTACTGCGCCCCATACCCTACTCATATAAAAGTAAGTAAACGCACGCAGAAAATAAGCTTCGCCTATGATCTGTTTCTTTTCGTCCTGGTTGGCAAAGGTGTTGATAGGAATATTAGGCACTTTGTTAATTACCAGGTTTATTTGCTGTAATAGCTGGTAATAGTTTAACCAGTTCCAGTTACCAGACCCAACATTTAGCCCTGTAAATTCGCCGTTACTAATGTTATAGTTTCCATCATCCTGTCCAGAATTGATACTAAACTCACCTGCAGGTGCATCGCCATAAACATGGAATGAGTAGTTATTGGTTAATACCGACCGCAACAACGCGTATGACCCAGCAATTGCCGTATTGGCATCAGTACCATTTTGAAAATACGCATTTGTAAAAGTGGAGTTATGCGGTTCAACGTCAAGTATCTTTTTACAGGAAGTAACACTTATTAAACCAGTTACCAATAGTAACCCGGCGGTATATTTTAATATGTTCTTTTTCATTTCTTTTCTTATTATCAACATGTATAAAATGTTAAAGGGTTATATCCAGGCCAAGTGTAAACTTTTTAGGGATTGGGTATCCGCTGCCATTATACACACCAAAAGCGTCAACTTCTTCAGCATCAGGCACGTTTGATTTTTGGAAAATGTGCAGGTTATCAACCATTCCATATACCCTTAAATGACTTACATGCAGTTTTCTTAAAATACCTTCTTTAAATCCATAAGAAAGGGATACAGTTTTTACACGCAGGTAATCGCCATTTTCAACCCATGCAGAACTTACAGCCGCGTATTTATAATGCGTTCCGCTTACCGAACTTAAAGAAGGGTATTGCGCTACATCACCAGGATTTTTCCAGTAATTGATGCCCGAAAGATCAGGGAAAGCATTATGTGTTATATCATGATATGGATCAGGATCGCCATCATCATTGGGTACCAGATGCGATAACTTACCTACCAGGTAATCATTGTATATATCGCGGCCTAAAGTGAATGTACAGAATACAGATAATGTCCAGCTTTTTAAGCTAAATGTGTTAACAAATCCACCGGTAAATTTAGGATTTGGATTACCCGCAGGTACATAATCTGTTTGATCGAGTGTGCCATCGCCATTTGAATCTTTCCATATTGGGTCACCGCCTTTAAACGGATAACCATAAAAATTTAAAGGCTGACCTGTTACCGGATTAATAGGAACATCTTTATCCGTTTTGTAAATACCTGTTTGTTTAAACAGATTATATTCGTTTATAGGCTGTCCTTGCCTTAAAACATACTTATCTAAATAAATATCGCGGCCGCCATTGGGTAACGCGGTAATTTCATTTTGGTTATAGGCAATATTAAAGCTGGTTTCCCATTGAAAAGCACTTTTAGGAGCAAAATAGCGGGCTATGAATGATGCCTCAAGGCCCCTGTTTTGTGTACCGATAGAGTTGGTTACAATAGTAGTATAACCCGTGCTCACCGGCAATTGAAGCGAGAAGATACCCTTGCTGGTATTTTTCACATAGGCATCTGCCGTAAAGCTGAACCTATTGTCGAGAAAAGCCAAATCAACCCCAAGGTTAAATTGTTTTGAATGCTCCCAGGTAAGGTTTTTGTTGCTTAATCCTCCGTTAAAATTAGGAGATATGGCCGCAACCCCATTATAAGTATAAGAAAGGTTTTGGCCTGTTTGTGGGCTGCTGCTACCAGAGAAACCACCTGCGCCTATAGCATAAGTATTGTATGATAAATAGTTATCGCCACCATCAGGCTGCCTTCCGGTAATACCGTAGCTACCACGAATTTTAAACATGCTTAGCCAATTTTCGGTACCTCTCATAAAAGGCTCATCGCTTACTATCCAGCCTGCAGATACTGAAGGGAAATAACCTACCCTGTTACCCGCGCCAAATTTTGATGAAGCATCGGCATTAAATACGCCTGATAATAAATAGCGACCCTTATAATCATAGTTCAACCTTAAAAAACCGGTTTGAATACCACTTTCAATTAAATCTGAGTAAGCTGTTGAGCTGGCTTTGTTTAGCACTTTTACAATCGAGATTTGATCATTAGGGATCCCATCCGCTTCCGCATCAGTTGCCCTGTAGTTATGGTACTCGGTATTTTGACCAATCAACACGTTTATATGGTGTACATTATTTAATGTTGTACTGTATTGCAAACTATTACTCATTAAATAGTTGGCAGAGTTATCTACAAAGCTTGATGCATATCCTGTACCACTTAACCTGACACTGCCGGGAGTATAGGTATCCCTGCGGCTGCCTGCACTTTCATAGGATATTACAGTATTAAATAACCAGTGATCAGATATTTTCCAGTCGATAGTTGGGCTTATGGTAATACTGTTATTGGTATTAGCATCTGTTGAAGGGTTGGAGCTTCCAAACAGAAAATCCTTATTATCCTGTGATAGATATAAGTTTGAAGGAGGCAGCGGGCTATTGGCATAATAACCACCTGTAAACGGATTTACGTTCCCGCTCACATCGCTCAATGAAGTTGGGCGATCAACCCTGTAAAACCTGATCTGGGTGCTGATCTTCAATTTTGGAGAGAGCGCGACACCCACTGTACTGTTAAATGAATAACGTTGCAACCCTGTTTTTTTGATGATACCAGCTTCATTGTAGTAGTTTAAGCCGTAACGGTAGGTTACTACATCGTTACCACCAGTCATAGATAGCTGGTAGTTATCAACCTGCCCTGTTTGGTATAATTGGCCCCTGTAATCGTTAGCGTTATTAAATGCAGGATTTAGGGTATCGGTCAAAATCTGTGGGATACTTTGCAAGTTTTGATAGTTGCCATAATGCTGTATCAACGCAAGTTTCGCCCTTGTCTCGGCAGCACCTGTAAGTACTTTATCCAAGTTAGGTTTATCCGTTATACCGTGATAGGTTGAAAAAGTGATCCTTGGTTTACCGGCTACACCCTTTTTCAAGGTGATGAGGATTACACCGTTGGCGCCACGTGATCCGTATACTGCAGACGCAGATGCATCCTTTAATACATCGATGCTTTCGATATCGCTGATAGGGATACCCGCAAGCGCATCGGTACTGGTTCCGCTACCATAATTAATGGCGGCTATATCTTCAGTGCTTTGCGTAACTCCGTCAATTACGTATAATGGACCAGAAAGAGCTCTGGCAAGGCTTTGCTTTCCTGATGTGGTACCGGTATTGTTATCAATATTACGGCTAACCGCGGTGTTACCCCTCAAAACTACGTTACTGCGTACACCAGGCTCGCCAGAAAAATTCTGAACATTTAAACCAGCAACACGTCCCTGTAATAGCGCATCCAATGTTGGCGCAGGGATATCGGCTATAGCCTTAGGATTAATAGATGTAACAGCAGCACTGATGGTTTTGCGTGCTACAGATTGGTAGCCAATTACAACTACATCTTTTAATGCTTGCTGATCTGTTTTAAGAACGACAACCAAGTCTGATTTAGCTCCGGTTATTTTAATAGTTTCTGGCAGGTAACCAATCATCCTTACAGAAATTGACTTACCTATTTCAACTTTAATTGTAAATGCACCTGAAACATTTGTAGAGATACCAGATGTTGAACCTGCCAATAAAACAGAAGCACCAGGTAAGGGACCGCTGGCGTCCTTAACAATACCCGAAACTGTAACCTGGGTACCCGTAGCCGGGGTAGTTTGGGCGTGCGCGGTAAATACTCCCAAAACAAGTAGTATTGGAATTATGCACGCGTAATAAAAGATCTTTTTTTTGTAAAAAAATTTAATCATAATTAATTAATAAAATGAGCAGTTAATGATTGTTGATATGAAGCAATGCCATATCGATACTGTAATAGGGGTTTGAACAGCGGCGCTGTTATTTGCTTTAAGTTTTAGTTGTTTTTCTATCCATCCAGTTGGTTTTGGTTATTAATTTATATATCAATTTAGGTAAAACGTTTTATCAATTTGTGCACAAAAATGCTGTCATCCAGGCAAACACAAAAGAAATTTAAAACCGGCGCATCCAATAATGCACCCTGACTGGAAATGAAAGCTCAATTTTCCGAAAGAACAAATATTTATTTCAAATCGTTAAGAAACGATCATTTTAGTTTTTAAAACTACCTGTTCTATCAAGAGATAAACCCTTCAAGATAAATCGTTTTATCAATATAATCACACGTAGTTAACAATAGAATAATCCAAATATAATATAGTAAAATGTTTTACCAAAACTTAATCGCATTTTTTATTTAAAAACATTAATTTTTGATATAATGGCAATAAAAACAACACATTAAAACTAAAATGATTAAAATAATTTAGTTTTAATGTTCAAATTATGCGCAGAAACAGAAATAGCAATAAATAGAAGCTTCTGAAACAGCTATTTATTGCCATAAATGATTATCGAAGGTAAAAAAACTATTTTACCACTGCCGTAGATCCCCGCTCAACAAGCGTTGCTGGTATTTGAAGTTTAATTTTGGAGATATCGTACTTTTCGTTGCTCATTTGCGACAGCAATACATCTATTGCCGATTTGGCGATCTCGTAAGTTGGTTGTTTAACCGTAGTAATACCGGGTGGGTACAACTCAAATATTTCGTTATCGTCAAAGCTGATAACAGCCAGGTCGCCCGGTATATTTAATTTGAGCTCATTGATACTTTGCAGCCCCATGGTGCCCAGATAGTTCGTAGTAAAAAATACCGCATCCATTTGTTTGTGCTGTTTTATAAATGTTTTTATAGCGTTTACAGCCTCTGTTTTATCAATATCAAAGGGCACCTTAAAAATCAGCTTTTTATCTTCCTTTATATCGCCAGCCTTTAATGCATCCTTATATCCCTGCATCCTATCCTGCAGCTGAATTAGCTCCAAATCAGCCGTTACAAAACCAATATTACGATAGCCGGAGTTGATAAGGAACTGAATAGCATGATAAGAACTATTGTAATTATCAACCAACACATGCGGAATATCGAGATCAGGAAAATAGCCGTCTATCAATACCACAGCTTTTTCATTTGTCACCAGGTTTTGTATTTCTTTCTCCAAACCCTTTATGGGGGTTATAATGTATCCATCAACCAATTGCTGCGATAGCATTTTGATCACATCTCTCCCCTTTTGAATATTATTGTTGGTACTACAGTAAATGACTCCATAGCCCGCTTTTTCGGCCTCTTCCTCAATTACTTTAGCCATTGCGCCAAAAAATGGGCCGCCTATGGTCTCCACTATCAAGCCAATAACCTTTGATACACCTGTGCGCAAGCCAACAGCCATCCTATTGGGCTCATAACCATTGTTATGGGCCACATCTAAAATCTTTTTACTTATCTCTTTACTTATACGCCCCTTCCCGTTTAAAACAAACGATACGGTGGTTATAGAGGTATTGGTAAGCTTTGCAATATCCTTGATTGATATTTTTTTGTTGATCATGCTATTTTAAGTTTCCGGTAACCTGCGGTATGTAAATGCGGGTAATACTGCTTACCTCCAAAATTATAAATTAATAGTACAGTAAGGCCATTATCTTCCCCGGCTTAAACCCGGTTAACAATATTTAACATTTCAAAAAAAGCTTTACAATTAACTTTAAGGTTTATAATAGCCACAATTAGTGCCCTGTGGCTAAATATAACAAATGATTAACCTGCTTTTACTAAATATTAAGCAATAATTTCAATAAATGATAAAACCTTTTACTAAACAACATATTAATTTATCAAAATCTTAACTTACCTTGCAAATTACATGATGATAAAAATTTAAAGCCGGTACATTTCAATTAAAATGAGCATAATTCCAAAACTTAACCGTTTTGATCTGTCGATGATCGTTATTAGTTTGGTTATTGGCATGGGTATTTTTGCTACCCCTGCCGAAGTAGCTACCAGCTTAAGCAATCCTTTTTTATATTTTGGAGCCTGGTTTTTTGGTGGGGCAATAAGTTTATGCGGGGCCCTCACTTTTGCCGAAATTGGTGCCCGGTATCCAACAACGGGTGGCTTTTATAAGGCTTTTTCCTATTGCTTTCACCCCGCGTTTGCTTTTATGATCAACTGGATCCTGGTGATCAGCAACGCCGCGTCTGTAGCCGCGGTTGCCCTTATCGGTGCCGAATATATAAATCCCATCATTATGCCAAAGGATTTACAAAATGACATGGGTATAAAGATCACTTCCATTTCATCTGTACTTATTTTATATATCATAAATCTGCTGGGGATTAAAATGAGTGCCCGAACTCAAAATGTACTTACACTGTTTAAAATAAGCATGATACTTGTTTTGTGTGCTGCCGTGTTTAAAGGCCCCACACCTGCTATTGCGAATCATGCATTTAAACACATTGGCAATAACAGTATATACGGCTTTGGCGTAAGTTTAATAGCTATATTTTTCACCTATGGCGGCTATCAGCAAACCATCAATTTTGGAGGCGACAGTATAAACGCGAAAGTTAATATCCCAAAGGCCATTTTCAGGGGAATGATCATCGTTATCTGTTTGTATATGCTCATCAACTTTGCCTATTATTCAGTTTTGGGAATTGGCGGTATGCAGCACCAGCCGGCATTGGCGGCTACATTAGCCGGCGTTATTTTTGGCGCCATGGGTTATAAAATCATATCGCTACTCATGTTTGTTTCTGTACTTGCGTTTATTAACGTAAATATCATGGCTAACCCAAGGGTTTACTATGCCATGGCCGAGGATGGAATACTCCCCCCAATATTTAAACATATCAACCCCAAAACACAGGTGCAGGAATTTGGATTAAGCTTTTTTGTGGCCGCTGTATTAATCATATTGTTCTTTGTAAACTCCTTTGAGAAAATGCTGAACTATGTAATGTTTTTTGATACAGTGGGGCTTTCAACAGCCGCCTTATCCATTTTTATTTTGAGAAAAAAAACAAAATATCTCGACGGAACAGGAATATATACTATTAAATGGTATCCCTTAATCCCCGTTGTTTTTATTACCAGCTATTGGTTTGTTACTACATCAATTTTTATTGAAAACCCCTTGGCTGCCCTCATATGCCTTTGTGCATTTGCAGCTGGCCTTGTTATATATTTTATTACCAAACGCACCCAAAAACCAATTTCAACATCTTAATTATGGATCTTTCATTTATTTTAAATGAACTGGGCGAAGACCGGGAGAATTATTTCAATGCAGTTTCGCCGCCTATTGTACAGTCAAGCAATTTTGCCTTTAAAACGATAACCGACTTAAGGCTGGCTATGGCCGATGAATTTGGGGCCAACTTATATTCACGCGGGCAAAACCCTACACTTACTATTTTAAGAAAAAAACTGGCTGCATTAGATGGAGCCGAAGACGCTTTATTATTTAACAGTGGAATTGGGGCCATTAGCGTATCTATGCTTGCGTTGCTTAAAGCCGGCGATCATGTTATTGCTGTTAAAGATCCTTACAGCTGGACAGAAAAACTGTTCAATGATTTTTTATCTAAATTTAACATCACTACCACATTTATTGACGGAGCCGATTTCAGCAATTTTGAAAACGCGGTGCTGCCACAAACACGTATTATCTATTTAGAAAGCCCCAACACTTTCACCTACCAGGTGCAGGACATTAAAAAAGTAGCTGCCTTTGCAAAGTCGCGCGGAATAATAACCATGATAGATAATAGTTATTGTACGCCGCTCTTCCAAAAACCTATAAAAATGGGGATCGACCTTGTTGCACAATCGGCTACAAAATACATTGGAGGGCACTCTGATATCACAGCCGGCGTACTTACAGGAAGCAGAGCCATGATCAAAAAAATATTCGATCATGAATTTATGAACCTTGGCCCTGCCCTTTCTCCTCACTCTGCATGGTTACTGCTAAGAGGTTTAAGGACCCTGCCTTTACGTTTACACCGGAGTTTTGAAAGTACCAAGATAGTTACCGCATGGCTGAGCAGTCATAAAGCTGTGCAAAGGGTACTATGGCCTTTTAGTGCTGATTTTGATCAAACAGAACTTGCTCATGAACAAATGCAGGGCTGCGGCGGCCTATTCAGTTTTATTTTAAAAGATTCCTCTTTCGCAAAAATCGAAACCTTTTGTAATCAATTGCAGCACATCCTCATAGCGGTTTCATGGGGAGGCCATGAAAGTTTGGTGGTACCGGCAATTGCATCAATTGCAGAGCAGGACTACAGTGTTGTAGATGATCACCATCAACTCATCAGGATGTATATTGGATTAGAAGAACCACAATATTTGATAGATGATTTAACACAAGCATTGGCAAAGGTTTAAAATAAATAAAACCGGCCCAGGGTGCGGACCGGTTTTATATTGATAAAGCCCCTACACCATTAAAAGATATGGGCTGAATGCAAACAAGCAGATTATTTTGTTGCCATCACAGTAGCATTTTTAAACAGAGGATTTACTTTAAAATAAGTTCCTCCGCTAAAGCTGATCATGTAATCAGATTTAAAGTGAGTGCTTTTTTGGTAATAATCAGTACTAATAATTTGTGCGCCCGATTCCTGGGCAGCTTTGAAAGATGATTTATCATCATTACGGGCTTCCTCGGTATCAGAGTCCGCACGGGTACGGATGATGTAGCCTTTTTTTACCAGCCTTTTTATTGCTGCCAAATCTTTTTTAGCATCGTTCATGATATGAATAGCAGCCTCAGGAGTTCCCGGAAGCGCGTCGGCAAACAATACCCGTCCTTTAAGTGAAGGATGGCCTGCTATGTAAGATGCCCTTTTAGCTCCTTTCTCATCGAGTATAAAAATAAATTTACCCTTTGCGGCTTTCAATGTTGGCCAGTTGTTGTGCAATACGGCTGTTTCAAGGGTTTTATACTTTCCGCGTATATCATCGGGTGTTATTAAGTATTGTTTGCCAAGGTTATCTAATATAGCCTTGTCAAGTTGGTCAAACGTTTTGGATGTGAATTTTTCGGGCACGGTAAAGCCCGGTTTCTTCATTCGCTCATCCTTTGCATTCATGGTAATAAAAATAGGATTATGATCAGGATGCGCATCACTCCATGTTTTCAGTTCCTGCAGGCAAAGTTTAAATGTTAAACAGTTGCTGCGGTAATCAATATCCTGTATATGAAAAACCTTAAAGCCGGGCTCTTTCATTACACCTTGTGTATCATAAGGTGGTTGACCAGGTACCCAGTCAAGCCCTTTAGGGTGTGCGTATTTACCGCCTTTAGCATCGGCATAAACATCTATTTCCAATGCATTTAAGCCCAGGTTAAGCTGATCGGAAAGGCCGATATGGTCGTAATCAATTTTGCTCATCCCCACAGAATCGCGCTTTTGCAAAAAACGGAATAGTTTAGGATCAATAGCCCGTTTATAACTGTTGTGTGATCCTATCACCTGGATCTTATTTATAGTGAGATCCTCCTGATCATTTTTTAAAAACGAAAGAGGAAGTAAAAGACTAATCAGTAACCCGCTAATAATTTTCATTTTTTATTTATTTTTCTATTTAATTAAAACGTAAAAAGCGCAAAAGTTTTACCTTTTGCGCTCATTAATATCAACTATAAATTAATACCCAGGATTTTGTTTCAGGTTTGGATTTGTTTTTAATTCGGTTGATGGAATTGGATATAACCTGCGGGTAGGATCGGTGTTCATTTTCAGGTCATCCGTTTTACCACCGGCAACCGGCAGCGGATACTCTTTTTCAAACAAACCATAACGGATCAGGTCATTACGGCGCCATGCTTCCCATGAAAACTCACGTGCACGCTCATCCAGCAAAGCATCCAAATCAATTGTTGTGGCGGCCTCTGCGTGGGCACGGGCACGCAGTTTGTTTACCAATGTAAGCGGAGTTTGTGTTTCGCCATTTATGGTTGTTGGTGTTGCTCCACGTAATATAGCCTCTGCTTTCATCATGTAAACATCAGCCAAACGGAATACCGGTACATCATTACTGTTTAAACGGGTTGCCTGAATAATGTTAACATCAGGGTAGTATTTGATTGAACGTACACCTTCTGATTGAGAGGTAAGCACATTGTTACCCAAATCCATTGGTTTTAATCCCGTTAAGGTTAATGTAGGAATAAGGTTAATCTGTGTGTTCGGCGGAACTCCCGCAGTTCCTACAGGATAGTAAACAGGTTGATTGGTAAAGCCACCACTACCATCCGGATAATATTGCGGACCAGCCAACCATGTTTTGGTGCGGTCGTCGCCCGGAATATTAAAACGGTTATAGAACTCGGGCGTAGTGCTCATGGCAATACTTAAACCTACGTTAAAGCCGTATGCATTTACCAGGTAGTAAAAGAAACCGAAACGGGTAAACTGGTTGCCCGGTATTTGCTGATCATAAGGTACTGCAAATATGGTTTCATTAATCGCCGGGCCGTTGGTTGGCAAAAATATGTCCCTGTATTTAGCATCCAGAAAATAGTTGGTGTTGGTCTGTACGCTATCGCACATCGTAACGGTTTCCTGGTAGCGATTGGTTCCGGTATACACACCAGAGTTCAGGTACATTTTTGCAAGCAGTGCAAACACCATACCTTTTGTTGGGCGGCCGTATTGCGATACATTTGTTGATGCACTGGCGGTTTTGGCCGGCAATAATGGTAAAGCGGCTTTAAGCTCGCTTTCAATAAACTCGTACACTTTAGCACGCGGCTGATTGGCAGGTTGTGTAGTTACCGGAAAATCGGTAATGATAGGTACATTGCCATAAAGATCCATCATGAAATAAAGGTAAAGGGCACGCATTGTTTTAACTTCGGCAACTGACGCTGCTTTTTTTGCTGGTGTTGATGACGAAGCGTTAATTACTGTGATAATACGGTTACACGTATTAATACCACCGAAACCCCATTGCCAAACGCCTATTACGTTAGGGTGATCAAAGGTCCAGGTGTGGTAGTGTAATTGTCTGTACTGACCGCCATCGTCAAAGTTACCGTCACGGGCAGGCAAGATAGCTTCATCAGTAGACATATCCTGCATGCGCCAGTATGGCACCGCGTAGCTTGACGACAGGTTTGAATAAATGGTACCAAGCAATGCGGTATAATCGGCATCGGTAACCGGGAAGTTTGATTTTACGTATTGTGATTCAACAGGTACATCTAATTTTGTACATGAATATGTGCTCATGATCACAGCAATTGCGGCACATATTATAATTATCTTTTTCATCTTTTTTATCTCTTTCTGATTTTTTTAGAATTGTGCAGTAACACCTACGCTGAACGTGCGTGTTTTAGGATAGAAATCGCGATTATCAATACCTGGGGTTAAACCGCCGATATTAACTTCGGGATCAACACCACGGTATTTGGTGATGATAAAAATGTTATTGCCCGATGCATAAAAACGCAGGCTTTTAAAAGCTTGAACGTGTGGCTTAATGGTATAACCCAAAGTAGCGTTATCCAAACGCAGGTATGAACCGCTTTCCAGGAAACGATCGGATACCAGATAAGCATTGATATCCTTAAATGATTCGCCCAAAGTATACGTTGGGATATTCTGCAATTTTGAGTCGGCCGGGTTGTTCAATGAGGCAAGGGTTGCGTTCAGGATCTTGTTGCCATACACCCCGCGTACCAGGAAGTTAAGGTCGAAATTTTTATAGAAGAAACTGTTGCTCCAGCCGTAAATCAGTTTAGGTTGTGCATCGTATTTAATAAACTGATCGGTAGTAAGCGGTTGGGTAGCAGTTGTTGATCCGTCTGCTTTTTGATAGGTACTTACGCCGTTAGCGTTTTTACCTAAATAATGCCAAAGGTCAAATGTACCAACGGCATAGCCTGGCTGAATGATCTGGCTGTAGTTACCAGACTGACCTTTACCGCCTAACTGGGCTGTTTGAATAAAGTTAAGGCCAAACTGGCTGTTTGATAAGCTTTGTACAACGTTTTTGTTATGCGAAACGTTGAATGAAGTGCGCCAGGTAAACGCCTGTGATTTTACCGGCACTGCGTTAATAACAACTTCAATACCGCTGTTTTTAATTTTACCTACGTTAGCAGTATAAAACGGATAAAAATACAATGTGGTTGATACCGGGTAGGTATAGATCAGATCAGATGTTTTTTTGATATAATAATCAACCGAACCGGTGATGCGGTTGTTGAGGATCCCAAAATCTAAACCAATGTTGGTGGTTGCAGTACTTTCCCATTTCAAATCGGGATTATCATTACGTACAGGGCCAATAGGGTTAACAATGTTACCATTGCTTACAAATTTACCGCCGCCCGGAGGAACGCCATAAATTAACCTTGCAGTAAAGGCGTCGAAGCCTAAACTGTTACCTGATACTCCATAGCCAGCCCTTAATTTTAGGTCGCTGATAACCGGAATAGATTTCATGAAATCTTCGTTAGTGATCTTCCATCCAGCAGAAACAGCCGGGAAGTAACCATGGCGCTGGTTAATACCAAATGCCGATGATCCATCTTCCCTGAGTGAGGCCTGGAGCAGGTATTTATTCGAAAATTCGTATTGACCACGTGCGTAAAATGATACGAACCTTAACGTTGAGATATAGTTAGGGTTGAAAACTATTTGCGAAAGCTGGGTAGGGTTAGAAAGCGCCAGGTAGTTATAAGTCAAAGCATCATTTGAAAAGCCTTGGGTTTGCACACCAAATCCATCATTATTACGATCTTGCTGATAAGAGTAACCGCCTAATAATTTCAGCGAGTGCTTACCAAAAACACGATCATAGTTAAAATAAGCCTCAACAACGTTGCTGGTATTAGTGTAAGCACTGCGTACAGCTACGCCACCTGCGTTAACATATATCCCCGATTTGCTGGTAGAGTAGGTGTTAACGTTATTTTGTTCTTTTTGAGTTGACCCTGATATTGTAAACTTTAAACCTTCCAATATGTCGACAGAAGCAAAACCATTGATCAGCGTTTTGTTATTCTCTGTTTTGGTAAAGTTGTTATTAATTAAGCTCAGCGGGTTTAACGGGCCACTACCAGTACGGGAGTAGTTTTCCTTATAGGAACCATCAGGATTAAAGGGACTAACCGTTGGCAGGTAGAATAAAATACCTGATAATACCTGACTTTGAAATATATCGTTGTTTTTGGTAACACTATTGGTAAGGGTGATACCCAGTTTTAAACGATCATTAAAAAAACGCTGGTTGATATAACCTTTGTAAATAGTACGCTCAAGGCTGGTATTTTTCAATATACCATTGTTTTTCATATAGTTTACGCTTGCACCATACTCCGAATTGGTACCGGCGCCACCATATGAAAGATTGTGATTTTGCGAATAGCCTGTACGCTCTGCAAGTTTTTGCCAGTTGGTATTTGAGCCGTCATCATCAGCAGTGCTTAATTTAGCCACGCCATTGTCAGTTAAATATTTACGCAACTCATCGCCGGTAAGTACATCAATGTTTTTTGACACGTTTTCAACAGCACCATAAGCGCTGTAAGTTAACCTTGTTTGACCGGCTTTGGCCCTGCGGGTGGTAACAATAATTACACCGTTTGCAGCACGCGAACCGTAAATAGCAGTTGATGACGCATCTTTCAATACATCAATGCTCTCAATATCCGCAGGAGCAAGCAGATCTATCGATGCGCCCGGTACGCCGTCAATTACATAAAACGGCTGTTGCGCAGCACCTTCACGCAGGGTTGAAGGGCCCCTTAAAATTGTTGCAGGTTGTTTGTTTGGGTCGCCGCTTTTGGTGATGTTTAAACCAGCTACCTTACCCTGCAAAAGTTCGGCAGGGGTAGTTAATACACCCTGGTTAAAATCTTCTGCTTTAACTGAGGTAATTGCACCGGTTACATCTTTACGGCTTGATGTACCGTAACCAATAACCACTACATCTTTCAATTGCTTGGTATCAGTTACCAGGGTAACGTTAATAACATTTTTTGTGCCCACGGTTACTTCTTTAGGTACCGATCCTAAAAACGTGAACTTTATAACATCATCAGCTCCGCTTACGTTAACCTGGTAAGCGCCATTGCCATTTGTTGTTGTGGATCTTCCGGAACTTTTAACAGTTACCACTACACCGGGCAGTGGAGCGTTGTTTTCATCAGTTACTGTTCCTTTTATTGTTTTACCCTGCTGAAAAGCAAATGCACTTGCCGAACCAATCAGCATGCACAGCAAAAGCATAACTGCTTTTGGCTTAAAATCATAAAACAACCTTAAAATAAGTCTGTAGTGTTTTTTCATAAGTTTCAATTAATTTTTATAAACCCTTTTTGCATGTAAGAAAACTGCCTGCCAAAGAATGTTAGCAAACGATATTTCGTGCAAAAAAACGCTTATGTTGTTAGCTGGAAATAAATTGTGTATTAACTTATTCGCAAGTAAAAATCAATAATTAGGGTAGATATAATTGGACTTAAAGCTAATAATTAAATTATATGTAAGAAAACTTTACAACAAGCAAAAATACATTAACATACGATTAACATATTTTTAAAGTACCCTGTAATTCCGGATTTATATTATTTAAAAATAGACCGCGATTTTAAGACAAAAAAATGGGGCATAAATCTATTTAAAGACTTTGCCCCATAAAGGAAAACACAAGTATAGTACTGATTTAAAGCGTATAGCTCATTAAATATCGAATATCAATTGATTTGCAAGATCAATCTCCTGCTGGGTTATAGTATGAGGGCGACCCTTATAAACTTTAAGTGTAACCGTGGCATTAAGCTCTTTCATAACTTTTACACTTTCTTCTACCCTAATTAATGGCACATGCGGATCGGGATCACCTGTGGCTACGAGTATAGGTGTGCCTTTAAAATCTCCTTTATATTTGTCCAGGATAACCTCCTCGCCTATCAGGCCACCTGTAAATGCTACCGCACCCCCATATTGTTTAGCATTTCGGCTTATATATTCAAGCGTAAGACAGGCACCCTGAGAAAAACCTAGGAAATAAATTTTTTCTTCAGGGATGCCATCTGCTATTATTTGCTGCGCCAAATCTCCTATCACCTCAAGTGCCGAACTCAACGCCGGCTGATTTTGCTCCTCAGGCGCCATAAAGCTATATGGATACCAGCTGTTGTTGGTAGCCTGTGGCGCATATATGGCCATATTTTTAACATTTAAATCGCCGGCCAAACTAACGATGTTTTGAGCACTACCACCCCGGCCGTGTATCATGATTAATGCAGCCCCGGCATCTTTCGCCGGGGTACCTGCTGTTATATATTTTTTTTGATGTGTGTACATGATCAATATAATTTTGGCAATGTTCTTTCAAGTGTACTGCGAAACTGTTCGTGCTGTGCAGGCAATTTTAAGTTAGTACCTAATTCATCAACCGGCTCATCAACTGCAAAACCCGGATTATCGGTAGCCAGTTCAAATAACACGCCACCTGGTTCGCGGAAGTACAATGAATAAAAATAGTTCCTGTCAATCTTATCGGTAATATGCAAACCAAGGGCTGCAATTTTTTCCCGGTATTGCATTAATACTTCTTCGTTTTTAACCCGGAAGGCAACGTGGTGTACAGATCCGCCGGCTACGTGGCCAGCAACTTCACCGGCAACCTCAACCAAATCAACTATTGCTGCGTTTTCAACAGTATCGGTAATAAAGCGATAACGATTTACATGCTGTTCTAATAAACGGTAACCAAATACACCTGTTAAAATATCAGCTGTTGGTTGCATTTTATTGGTGGTAATAGTGATGCTATGAAAACCTTTTGTGGCATTATCAGCCTTAACCTCATCAGTTTCCCATGGTAAGCGGGCATCTGTATTTTTAGAGGCTATCAATTCAAGCTTTAATCCGTCCGGATCTAAAAATGTAAGATATGGTTCGCCAAATTTTTCAGCTACCTTGTTGTAAATTACATTTTTTGCCTCAAAGCGTTTAAGCCAAAAATCAAAGCTGCCTTCGGGTACAGAGTAACCAATTTCTGTAACCTGGCGTGCGCCTCTGCGGCCCGGAGAAATATTTTCCCAGGGGAAAAAAGTAAGTATTGTGCCTGGTGTACCTTCCTTATCACCATAATATAAATGGTAGGTTTCAGGGTCATCAAAATTCACTGTTTTTTTCACCAGCTTAAGGCCAAGTACTTTGGTGTAAAAATCATAGTTACGTTTAGCATTGCCTGCTATCGCTGTAATGTGATGGATGCCGTTAATTGTATTTTCCATGATAATATTTTTTAGTGTTTGTTTTATTTACATCAAAATTACCTTGTAATCTGTCCAAAAAACTTGACCTACAACAAGAAATTTAAAAGCAGGGATTAAAAAATTTCGGCCTGATTTTTTAATATTAGCATTCTCCATGTTAGCAAACCACCATAAAAAAGACCACCCTGAGGCAGTCTCCTTTAAAATATTATGAAATTCTATTTTTCAATATTACATAGCCCCGCCGCCGGCGTACTGCAGCATTAAATCAATTTTACCATCCTTGTTAAATCCCCAAACTTCGTGAATACGCGATTTAACTTGCTTCCCATCTTTATCAGTAAATTCTTCATTTCCCCAAATACAAACTGAAACCCCATTCTTGTCTGTACTTTTTAAGCTCACCCATGCATCTACAGTAACTTTATAATTTGTTATTGAACTTCTGAATTGCTTTGCATTGGCAAGGTTTTCGGCTTTCCCTTTTATGTTATTCCCGCTTGCCCACATCATGTTTACCGTGTCGGCGAACCATTCAAGATGTTTATCCAAAGCATTGTTTTCAAAATCTTTCCAAAGCATCAAGACTTTTTCTGAATAACTTGGATCAGCAATTTTGAAACTTGATGAATAGGCAGCGGTATAACCGCCGTGGGCCTGGCTCATTGCCGCAAATGGCATCGCCAATAAAAAAAGAACAAATAGCTTTTTCATGATTTAGAGATTTAAATTTAAGTAACTGGTTTGTTACACTAAAGCTATAACTTAAATATCTAACAATCAAAATTTTATAAAACTGTATACTATGCTCACATTGCCCGTTGGTGTGATTTTTTGGAGACTTATGACGAGAATCGAGCGGGCATGTACATCTTCTTTTTTTAAGAACACGATTGAAATAGTTTCTTCACTCGCCTGGGAGTTAATCCAGAAAACACGGACTTGATTGCAAAAAAGGGACGAAAATCTCAAAAAGGATGTAGTCCTTGACCCGAAGCAAGTTAGTATCAACAAAAAAGCCTCCCATTTTCATGAGAGGCTTTCGGGTCGGTTATGGTTTATATTTCGAACAGTTTATAGCGGACTTAAAAAAATAGCTCGAATATGAGGACGGTCATGGTGCAAGATTGAACCGAATATTTAATCGTAATTAAATTTATACAGCCATATAGTTACAAACATAACCACGCTATACATAATTGTTAATTGAATCCTTCCAGAAGCATTTGGTAATACAATAATAAATGAAGTATACACTAAAATAAAGCTTGTTATAGTTAATGTGATTTTTATTATATAAGTTTTAATCGCACGGAACATCAATAATAAAGAAATAGTGTATAGTAGAAAAAAACTTGGTGCTGAACATAATGCGCCAACAATGATCGCGAAAAGCATCACTCCAAAACTTGTTGAACTAAAGGCAGTAGAATCCTTCTCTATGAGATAACCAAATATTAAAAGCAATAAAGGTGACAAAACTGCTGTTGTAACCCAAATCTTTAAAAGATAGATAACTAATTGCTTCATGATTTAGGTTTTACTTTTGTTATCCGACTGAATGGTTTTAATGCAACCAAAATTGCATAATTCTATAGTCGTTTTGATATAATTAACCAAACACTTTTGTTAGCTAACATATAAAGTTAAAAAATATAACCCTGTAACATACTTTAGTAACTATATGAATTTTGATAATCATCAAAAAAGCCTCCCATTTTCATGAGAGGCTTTCGGGTGCTTAGCAGTACAAATATCATCAAAATTTATCGCTGATTTGAAGCGATTGGCCGATTTACCAAAAAAAATTAAAGAATATGACGAACTGCTGAAAGGTCATGATTGGGGTTTTTCGAGTGATTCGTGGGGTGAAAATAAGTAACATGATTTTATCCATAGTAGAGAGTTTACAAATGCTCTACTATGGATATTTGTATTGTATTCATATCTACTATGGTATTGTTTGGTTTATCAGGAAATATGTAAGTTAGTACCGCAGTTGGAATCAGAACTCAAATAATTTCTTTTATTAAATGCAGGGCTACACCTTATCTGAGAATTTAACAAAAACATTTACTGGCCGCAGCGCGGAGTTAGAATGGCTTGATAGTCGATTATCTCGGCATAGCTATTCGTTTACGCCAATGATAATCACTGGTGCCGGAGGCGTAGGAAAAACTTCGTTAATCAAATATTGGCTGTCAACAAAGCGCTTAACAAGTACCCCTTATTGGTTAGATCTTTATGCTAACAAGGAATATTCACTCGATGATTTTGTAAACCAAATTGACAAAGTTCGGCACGGCGATTCCATGATCGTTGTTATTGATGGCTCTGAGGCCTGGACAGAAGAACAACATGAGCAGGCTGTTTCAAAAATCTTTAATTACAAGGCGGTCTCTGCCTTAATATTTACTTCGCGAAAACAAGTCAAGCTAAGGCGTTATGAACAGTTGAACTTGGGCCCGATGTCCGACAATGAATCATCTGATCTACTAAAAAAACTATTGCCGGATATTTCGCAAGAAAGTTTACTGCTGGAAGCGGTACTTGCTACTAAAGGCTATCCCTTAGCAATTTCATTACTTAGTCGGTTACTTCAAACAGAACCGGATTCTATCAATGCGCTGTTAAAGAAACCCTTATATGAGCTTTCCAATAACATATTAGTTCCAAAGAATGAAATATTAATAGCTGCCCCACCCATCATCATTACTGCCAATAAAAATTTAGCAAGCTTATTAAAAAAACAACCGAGTGATTTACATAAACTAACACCGAGAGAGTTTGAAACATTATTAGCCGAACTGCTTGCTGATATGGGATGGGAAGTCGAGTTAACCAAACAAACAAGAGACGGCGGGACAGATATATTGGCCTATCTGAATACAGATATTGGCCGTCTGCTTTGTCTTGTGGAAGCCAAACATTACAGGCCGGACAGAAAAATTGGAGTTGATCTGGTGAGAACCCTGTATGGTACGCTTTGTGATGCACAGGCTAATAGCGCAATGTTAGTTACCAGTTCGACGTTTACAGCTGATGCAAGAGAGTTTCAACAAAAACACAAATATCAATTGACATTGAGGGATTATGCGGACGTTGTAACCTGGATTTTAAAATACGGTAGCAAACAGAAATAATTTGGCTTCGTAAATCAGGGTATCCTGTTTTTTTGTTGGGTAAATGTATGTTTACGCAGTTATAGAACGAAGTAAATGGCGCTTTTATGATCGTAAAAGACGCTTAAAAAACGCCAAAAAGCCCCCAACTACCCTCCGCTAATCGCTCAACAGATGGGTAATTAAGGGGCTTCCTGCTACTTTTTGACCTTAAACAATGTTTGCTATAACAAAAAAATAGCGTTAAGCAGAGGGGCTTATATCCATCACCTGTTCGTTATTGTCAATAACGCTTTTCATCATATTTTTAGCTAAACTAAGCTCAAAATCATCCGTTTTGGTCATTGCTAAATTGTCCAGTCCTTGCAGGAGTTTTAGCGACCGGGCTATAATTCTAATAGCGCGGTAATCTGTCTTTTCAGCTAATATGCTCATTCGCTTAAATAATTTATAGTTCAACAATTAAACCATTCTGACAGTCTGCCGCCTCTGTTACAGCATCTGCATAGTTTTCAAAAACAAGGTTATTTCCGTCCTGGTCGGTTACGATAATGGCGTATTCGGGGCCACCATGCAATTCTAATATGATATATGACATCGTTTTAAATTCCAGGTAAATATTAAAGGGGGTGTTTAGCCCCCTATGATTAATGTTAGTTTAAACCGTTCCTGGCAAATTCAGCACATAAATCAAATGCGGATTGGCTACGCTGTAGCCCTGTACCATACATGATACTTTTAAACTTGCTCTCGTCATCTTTGTAATTACGCACATTCTGAAAGTACCCGGTAACCGCATTGTAAGCCCCAAACAAAGTGCCTTTGGTGGTGGCTTCCTGCTGCGTGGGGCTGGTTAAAGCATATTCCATTACGCTACTCACCATATTGTTATAGGTTGTAGATAATTCGTCTTGCTTCCCGGTTTGCAGGTTTTGCAATACTTCCTTATTCGGCGCCATTGCCACCTGTATCAATTTTTTTACGGCATGGTCGGTAATGCGGATTTTAGCCCAACGGTTAAACACCTCCTCCAATTCATCAGCTAACTGGTTGGTGATACCTAATAAATGATGCGCCTGTTTTAACCGTTCGTTTGCGCTGGCGGTATGCCTTATTTTAATACCGTTGCTATGGTTGCGCATAGCTGCATTAAGCGTGTTGGCACAAACTATCCTTACAGGCGTAAATGCTGCGGTTATACTGCCGTAACCATCGTGGGAAGTGGTTAAAAAAAGGTACTGCTCGATTAGGTCGTCCCTGCCCACCCGGATATAATCGGGCAGTTTAGCGGTTATAAAAATTCGCTCCCCCTTGCCCAAAGCACCACAAGTTTCATATAACACCCCATCTTTACCGCCTACGATGCTATCGAAAAACTCAAACGCATTAACATTCTGTACCACTTCATAATCCTTGCCGACTACGCCCAAAACTTCGTCCGTATCCGTGCGCACCGTTGCATAATGGTCGGGTACATCTACCCTCCATTCCATAACCACGTCATTATCTTCCGTTTCGGGGTTTGTATCATCCCCATAAGTAAAAAGATTACGTTTTTCAACGGTATAATCTAACTGTGCGTACCGTATCGCTTCCGCGCTGGTCGGGTAATTTTCTATAACCGTTCCCAGCCCATGCCATGCTTTTTCTTTCACACTCATAAATGAGTGTTTGCCTGATTCCTCGTTATAATTCAGATTGTGTGCCATGCTTTTAATTTTTAGTTTTTAAGTTCATAATTTTTGTTTCCAGTACCTTCACATTGTTGGTACTGCCGATGTAGTAAACCGTTTGATTTTGCAGTTCCTCAATAGCATCATGTATTTTGGTATGCGTGGTTTTAATTACCACTTTGATCAATAGATACACGGTATCTTTCATGAGTTTAGTTATTATAGGAATTGATAAATCCGGTTAACTCTATTTGAAAATCTGCGGGGTTTTCAAATGCTAACTGTTGTGCATAACCCTCCCAAAATATTTGATTGGTTAATTCGATAAATAACTCTAACATTGTCTTCGCTTTTTAAGAAAATAGAAGTGTTAAAAAACGTTCCCTGCAATCTTATACAGGGAACGTTTTCCATTTAATTAAGCGGGAATAATAATGCCTGCTTCGATTTGCGCCAATTTGTCTACACAAAGGGCGTTAACATATTGCGCAACATGAAAAATGATTACCGGGTTTTTAGTAGCAAAGCTTTTGCCCTTATCGTCCTCAATGGTTAATTCGCAACGGGAATAGTTGGGCACCCCGTTTTCTTCGGCTTCATCCTTTTGGTTAATCTCGAACGCTTCCAAATTTTGGATGGTGTCCAGTAATTTATCCCGTTGCACCTTACGGCGGTGCAGTTCTTCCACTAACTTTAAAGTACCCTCTAAATTCAATACAGGTTTAGCAGGTTCCGGCTTAACCGCTGCTTTCGGCTGTTCCGTAACAGGTTGCACCGCTTTAACGGCTTCCGCCTTTGGCTGTTCGGTTTCTTTTTTTGGCGTTTCTTTTTCCGCCTGTGCTATTGCCGATACGGCATTAACAGGGTTACCCGCAACAAATTGAGGATTGTTTTTTTCTTCTTTTACGGTGTTTACTGCTTTAGCTTGTCCGTTGTTTTTTACTGTGGTTTCCATTATTTTATGGCTTTGAAGTTTATACCCTGCTTACTACCATTCGGCAGGAGCCTTTATTGGCTTTTTGTTAAGCAACCTCACCTGAATACAATCCCCTTGTAAAGCAAGACTTTGCGAAAAAAAATACGCTCGGCCCTTGCCGAGGAAGATTTTTTTTCAGCAAACCCGCAGGGCTTGGTCTTGATGACAAGGGGATTGTTCAGAAATTTGCCCTACAAACAGCCTAAAACCAGTTAAAAAACCTTAAAAAAAAGGTAAAATGTGTCGGGTAAAAAGTCCTTGTGATTTGAGCGATGCAATTCGCGAGGCTCAAATTACAAGGTCTTTTAAAATGCAGGGAAGCTGCTGAATAGAGGAACGGAATGAAGCTACTGGAGCTGCTGTCTTTAGTTATGGTAGCTTTTAACCAATGGTTGACACAACCTTTAGGTTATGTTAAGGTCGAACCTCGCTATCCGTGAGGGATAACAGCGGCATGTGTGACTTGTTGTCCGTGAGTAAAGTAAGCGGACATTACAAAATGTTCTTTGTAATAACTGATTATCTGGTGAATGGAGACACCATTCCATCTATTTGAACAGATGAAAACACTTCCCTCATTTATGCAGG
>NZ_JANYGH010000077.1 GCF_025362475.1 Mucilaginibacter sp. | reverse complement strand
ACCGGCTTCAAGCTGTGCATTTAAGTTGATGTCAAAAGCATCAAAATCAATTTCGTCACTATCGGTGAACTTGGTTGTTACCGCAGGGAATACGCCTTTCCAGTCAAAAGTTATCATTCTTAAATATTTTTATCAAAAGTAATACAGTATCATATGTTATTGAACTAACAATTTAGCAATCATTAGCCATATTTTAGCAAGAATGACCTCTTTTTGCATAATAAATAATGGAGGAGCGATAATTTGGGTTAAGATATGGCTAAGCCATTCCCAAAAAGGGAAACCATTAAAACCCGTGTCAAAATAAAAACTTCCTCTGCAGGAATATTTAAAGGAGCTTTCTTATCGATGAATTTCTGATCTGCAAATCCGTTTTTAAAATAATAGCCTGTGATTTTTCTGGTATAGATAGCGCGTTTAATCTTTTTAATAAAACGGTTATCACATTATCTGCAATTGCCTCAACTGGCTGAGCTATGGCCGATATAGACGGTGAGTGCAATTCAAACACATCATGATCATCAAAAGATATTAATGCGATATCGCTATGCACTTGTATATTGAGTTCTTTCATGATTTTAAGGCAACAGATACCAAGGTGATTGTTCCCCGAAAGTATAGCATCAATATCCTGATGTGTTTTTAAAAAATCACGCAGTGGCTCCAGGATCAGTTCGTCGTTTTGGTTAAAGGCAATCTCTTTTACTACAGCCTCCAAATTTTCGCTCTTTATAGCTTCCTCATACCCTTTTACACGATCAACCATTTGTGTTTGCGATGATAAAAAGGTAACAAAAGCTATATTCTTAAACCCCTGTTCAATAAAATGTTTCGTCGCGTTGTAGGCGCCGAAGTAATTATCTACCTCTACAAAATCTGTATTCACCTTTGGCAAATGCCTGTCAAATAATACCACCGGCATCCCATCGTTTATAAGGGATTGTATATCCTCCTCTATCCCCTCGGGCGGGGCCATGATATAACCATCTACATGCCTGTCCCTAAACATATCTATCAGTTCCCGGGTTTTGTGGGTATCATTATCGGTACTGCAATAAATAATTTTATACCCATTTTTGTAGGCGCGGTCTTCAATCAGCCTTGCTATACTTGCAAAAAACGGGTTTGATATATCCTCCACCATTAAACCGATGGTATTGGATTTACCTGTACGTAAACTTTTAGCAAGGGAATTGGGCTTGTACCCCACTTCGGCAACATATTTCATTACCCGCTCAATCAATTCGCTACTGATCCGCTTTTCCTGTGCACGCCCGTTCAAAATAAATGAAATGGTAGTTTTTGATACGTTTAGCGCGTTAGCAATATCAACAATTGATAATTTCTTTTTCACCCGTTTATATTAGTTATTTTAAATATAGGTTAATATATCAAATTGAATTTATAACGCGAAACCTTCACCCGATTTATTTTAATCACAATTCGGTTTACTTATTTTAACTAATAATACCTTGCCAAACAGGGACTTTTAGTTCGATAAAAATCAACAAAAAAAATGGCCCCTCACAATTTGCAGGAGCCATTTTAAAAATTAAAACTTATAAAACTTTAAGGCTTTGTTTTACTTAAAACCGAGATGCCGGCATCTATATACTGCCCTCCTACTGTTTGGTGACAATAAATAGCGATCACATTTTTACCATTGAGGTTTAGCGCGGCCTTGCTTTCTTTGCTCATGGGTGCAACGGCATAGCCAGATGTAGCGCCATCAATACTTGCAGCTTTAACGCCGTTGATATACACCTCGCAATTTTCATCATGGTGAATATATAAAACAAGGTTATCTCTGTCTATATTCTTCTTTTCATTTAAGGTGAATTCCTGCCTAATCCAGATATCATTGGTATTCCACACCGTTTTAACGTTAACGCCCGGTGTAAAGCTTGTGCCAAAACCGCCCAAGCCGGTTTTCCACGCGGCATCATTAAACTTACCCGCAAACCAGCTTTCGCCTGGTTTATCAAAGGTGTATTTCCAGGTACGGCTATCGGTTTGGGATGATGGCAAAACATCGTTGATGTACAACTTATCATTAATTACTTTGGTGTTTGATGCTTTGATTTTTGCTGCGCCGCCTTTATCAATAGCCCTGTCATAAGTGAGCAAGCCATTCAATTCTATTTCCACATCGGTAATCTCGGTATATACTGCCGCGCTTAAACCTTTATTGGTTTTGTATAGCACCAGGTCGTTGGCATAGGTATCATACAGGTTGGTATAGTCTTTTTGGTTATCAATCATGATATACGTAGGACCCGATTTCCAGATATGGCCCGGTATAATATAGCCAATGCCACCATACTCGCCGCAGGCCAAAACCTGTGTAGTGCTTGCCGGTGCAGCCGGTGGCGGGTAGCTATGAATATCCATATAATCGCCCACACCAAAATGGCCGCCGCCACTGGCCTGGTTAATTAAGCGGGAATCATCAAGCTTACGAACCATATTTACCAATCCCGGCGTATTATGCTGCCCCTGGCCTTCGTTAAATACCACCCAGGTAACAATACTTGGCGAGTTCCAGTGTGTTTTTACCATACGGGTAAGCTCAGATGCATAGGCGACAGTATCAACCGGCGGGGTATGCTCAGTGTAGGAGTTTGCCGATGGCATATCCTGCCAAACCATTAAACCCAGCTTATCGGCCCAATAATACCAGCGGTACGGCTCCACCTTGATGTGTTTACGCACCATATTGAAACCATAGTTTTTGATCATTTGCAGATCGTTTTTAATGGCCGCGTCTGTTGGCGCGGTATAAATTCCATCGGGCCAGAAACCTTGATCAAGCGGACCGATCTGGAAGAGGAACTTATTATTCAGGAACAGTTTTTTGTAGCCATCCTCTACCCCTACAGAGATTTTACGCATCCCGAAATAGCTGGAAACAGCATCTACCGTTTTACCATTTTTTTGCAGGCTGATATCCATATTATACAGGAAAGGTGAATCTGGCGACCATAGTTTTGCATTTTTTACGGGTACACTGATTTCCTCATCCGCATTGCCTGTAATGGTTTGCACCACGTTTAGCCCATCTTTTACTTTGATAGCAACGCTATAACCAGCGCTGTTGCCCCCGGTATTTACTGTAAGCTTAACCACCGACTTATCGATATCGGGCGTGATCCTGATATCGTTGATATTGGTTACCGGCACAGGCTCAAGCCAAACTGTTTGCCAGATGCCCGTAGTGGGAGTATACATAATACCCTGCGGATGCAGACTTTGCTTCCCTCTTGGAAAACCGCCATCATCGGTAGGGTCAAAAACCCTTACGGTTATTTCCTGCGGACCAGCACTTTTGAGAGCCGAAGTAATATCATAGCTAAATGGATCATATCCGCCTGTATGTACGCCGAAACTTTTGCCATTAACAAAAACTTCTGATTCATAATCAACCGCGCCAAAATGCAGCAGGATATGCTCGCCCTTCCAGGTGCTTGGCACAACAAATTTACGGCGGTACCAAAGCCTGTCGTGATGTTCCATTACGCCCGAAAGTGCGGACTCAACCGGGAAAGGCACCAGTATTGATTTTGATAATTTACCATCAGGTACAGCATCACCAACGGCACCGGGTTGATATTGCCACAGCCCGTTAAGGTTAAGCCATTTTTCGCGGGTCATTTGTGGCCTTGGGTACTCGGGCAACACACTATCCGGATTTACATCTTTTGCGAAGCGGGTCATCAACACAGCTTTTTTAGGCTGCCATTGCTGGGCAAACAAAAGGGAAGGCATAGCTATAATAGCTATGGATAAAAGTTTTTTAATGTTCATAATTTAAGGTCGATGCAGGTTGTTAGTCCAACTCCTTATTCCTTTAAAAAAAGTCACAGGGGTATGGTTCAGGTTACTTTGCGCTAAAATTATATTAAAAAACGAACCGGCTTTAGTAAGGATGAATGATTGATTTGTTTTGAAGAAAAGTTGATACGATTTGTAGGATGCCTGTACTTTTGGCGAAAGATAAATTAAAAGTCAATTCAAAAACCACATTATTTCCCTATAAAAAAAAGAAGCCCGGCATTACACCAGGGCTTCTGTTCATAAGGGTATCAATAGTTAATTAAAGTGAGGCATGTTGTGCTGTGGAAGTATGTTTATACTCCTGGTACAGGTATTTGATTTGATATTGCCTGTTTGCCCTATCAAAGGTGATCAGGTCGGCATCCTGGTGAAAGTTACTTTCTACATTGTAACGGAACCCGCGTTCGGCAGCGAAGCTTTTATAAATATTTTCAAGCGTTAAGCTTAAAACAGGTTTTGCTGTATTTACACTGTAAAAATACGTTTGGACCGGTTTGGGGCCCTTGCCTTGTTGGGTTAACTGATCTTTGCTGTAAAGCAGGAAGCCGGCTGTATCCAATACACGGTAAGCTTCATTCTGGTAAAACCTATAATCGCAGTTATCCTGGCGATAGCCAAATATTTCATTTTTAGACAGCTTGATTTTTTTGCCCTGAACGGTAAGGCTTACATTTCTGCCCTCTAAAAAACCATTCAAACGCATTTTATCATCTGTACCTAAAACATAGCTTAGCTTGCCTGCTTTGTAGTCTTGCTCTGTTAAATAAATACCGGTACTGTTCATTTTACCTTGAGCATATAGCATGTTGACCTGCACGCTGATCACCATTATGGCGACAAGCATCTTAATTGAATTTTTCATTTTATTTTGATTTATTGTTATGATGTACTATTTGTAGATAGTAGCTTATTAAAAAGCCGGGCGGCAAACCCGGCCTCCAACCTTACTAAACTTAGCCAAACAATCAAGCGTAAGTTATTGCCGGTTTTTATAATGTTTTTGGGAAATTAAAATCTTACCAGTAACGCTGCGATGAACCTTGTCTCTGAATTAACCAGGTCTGGAACAAAATTTCCTACCGGGGTAGTATTATATCCATCCGGCGAAGTAACACCTCCATGGCCTGCAAAATATGGCACATTAGCATGACGGTGCACAACCTCCATTCTAAAAGTGAGGTAATCGTTCGGCATTAAATCAACCGTGGTTGAATAATCATAGGCCTTAAATTTATCGCCGGGATTGGCAGAGAATGGATGGGTACCTACAGCACCTGTATTAATAGCCGGGATTGGGTTTGCATCGCCGGTTGGGTATAATACCAGGTAACGGCCCGGGTTATTCATAAAACCACCGCCCACTGTCCAGCCTAAATGGCCTTTTGCCATTACCATTCTGTGATAAAGCATAGCGCTGGCAAAATATTGTCCAGGGCCTTTAACCGGATCGGATGTGAAGCCGTTAACGCCGTCGCCTTTTTCATCACCAAGGTCGCCGGTTACAGAGAAGGCAGCGCTGTTTACAAACGAGTTTTTGTTGGTGCTTTTGTAATAACGAACCTCGATGCTATTATCTGTATGGAAACGTTTACGGCCGGGCTTGTCCTGTGTATCGGCACCATAATAGTTGTTTGTTAAAACCTGCAACCACTCTTTTGGGCGCCATAGTATTTGGCCGCCTATACCTGGCCTGCTATTAAACATGCCGTATGACTGCCAACCGTTAATAAGCCATGGCTCAATCTTCAACTTATCTGATACAAAGATCTGGACACGTACACCGTTAAAGAACCAAGGTGTATTATCTGATGTGAATGATGGCTGGTAGGCCCAGTTCTCGGCATTGTAATAAGAGAATAAGCCAACGTATGACATGAAAATACCTGCATCAACGTTAATACCATTCAGCACATTAAAGTGGTAACCGGCATTAGCCTCACTTAAATAACGGTATGCCGTTGAAAGATCAAACTGGCCACGGGTAACGCTAAAATCGTTCCGGGGCACTACAGTGGACCGTGTACCAAATTGGGTAAGTAAACTTGCACGCACATTATCGTAATGGAAATCGCCACCAAAGGCTACAGTTGAGATTTCAAACTCATGGTCGCGGGCTAAAGCGGTTGAACCTACCACGGTATGGTCAATAGGGTTATTGTTTGATGCGGTGTAATTAAAATCTAACAAAAAACGACCGGTAAAATATTTGGTATCCAGCAGGGCTTTGTGCCTGCGGTCGTTACCATTTAGCCAGGTAAAATCGCCAAAGGCAAATGGCTCGGCTTTGGTTTTTACGGTATCTTTAACGATGGTGCTATCCTTTTTGAGGGATACTGCCTGGTCCTGGGAATAGGCAGTAGTTAATAAAGTGCCTAAGAAAATTGATAAGAAAAATTTTTTCATTTTAAATATGGATAATACTTGTTAGCATAAAGGGCAAAGCGCTTTTGCTTTTTAATGCTCTGCCCTTTTTTGCTGTGTTAATTGTGGCATGGCTGCCAATTGCTATTCCAGATTTTGAGGCTGGTTTGTTTTAATTTGATTATCAGGGAGATAATTATTCAATTACGATTCTTCTTTTGCGGATTCGGCTAAAACCTTCTCATTTTGTGATGGTAGCTTTCTCATCCTGATCAGTTCATGAGTATCTGGTACTCCTCTATTTTACGGTAAAGGGTGGCTAGCCCTATCCCCAGCACACGGGCTGCCTCGGTTTTATTACCTTTAACATACTTCAATATTCTGCGGATATGGTGTTTTTCCACGCTGTTGAGGTCGAGCGCTACCAGGTCATAATAGCCACCGTTATGAAATTCATTGGGTAATAATTTAGGGGTAAGCATTGGCTCATCCATCAGGATAATTACCCGCTCAATCACATTTTTCAGTTCCCTGATGTTACCATTCCATTTATGCTGGTTAAGCAGCTTAAAAAAGCGCTCATCTACACCCGGTTGTTTTTTCTTAACCTTGGCCGAGTATAGTTTTATAAAATGCCGGGCAAGTACCTCTATATCGCCTACCCGCTCGCGCAATGGCGGCAAAACAATAGAAAACCCCGACAGGCGGTAAAACAGATCCAGCCTAAAATGGCCTTCCTCCGATTCCTTTTGCAGATCGCGGTTCGTAGCGGCGATCAGCCTTACATTTACTTTAGTAGTTTTGGTTTCGCCAATTTTTATGAACGTGCCGTTTTCCAATACCCTTAACAGTTTAGCCTGCAGGTCATGGCTCATTTCACCCAGTTCATCCAAAAAAATGGTGCCGCCGCTGGCTTCTTCAAACAAGCCCTTTTTATCTTTTATGGCCCCGGTAAATGCGCCGGCCTTATAGCCAAACAATTCACTCTCCAACAACTCTTTACTAAAAGCGCTGCAGTTTACAGCTACAAAGGGTTTATCTTTCCTTAAACTTTCGGTATGAATGGCTTCGGCAAAAACCTCTTTACCGGTACCGGTTTCGCCAAGCAGCAACACCGTAGCATCTGTTTGTGCTACCTTTTTGGCCAGGTCCACGGCTTCCAATATTGCGGGCGACTGCCCCAGAACTATCGGAAAACCATGTTGCACCTCGCTCTGTTTTTGTAATTCACTCACCTGGTATTGCAGGTTGGCCTTATCAATAGCTTTACTAACCAGGGGGATGATCTTATCATTATCATCACCTTTGGTAAGGTAATCAAAGGCCCCGTTCTTGATAGCCAAAACACCGTCGCTAATGGAACCAAAGGCTGTAAGATTGATGACTTCTATATAAGGCTTTAACTTTTTTATTCGCTCTACCAGGTCAACCCCATTAGCATCGGGTAATTTCACATCGCTTAATACTACCCTTATGTCTTCACGCTCAACCAGGCGGATCCCGGCTTTGGCGCTGGAAGCCTGCATTACGTTATAGCCTTCCAGCACCAGGATCCTGGCCATCAGTTCGCTGAGCTTTACCTCATCATCAATTATTAATATGTTTGATTTCATTTTTGTATTTGTTGGGATTATTGATCAGCATCAGCGGCAATGTATCCAGTAGCCTGATGTATAGGCTGATCCCTTTTTTGATCTCTTCGAGGTAAATAAATTCATCCGAAGAGTGCGACCGCGCCGAATCGCCCGGGCCTATCTTAACCGACGGCACCGATAGCCAGGCCTGATCAGACGTGGTTGGCGAATTATAAGTTTTGCATCCTATGGCGATACCTGTTTTTACGATAGGATGATCCATCGAAACGGAAGACGCGCCCAATGAACCCGGGCGCACTTTTACCTGGCAAGACACATTCTTTTTAATAACATCCAGTATCTGCAGTTGAGTATAGGTATCATCATTGCGGATATCCACGGTAAACTCACATCGGGCCGGTACAATATTATGCTGCAAGCCCGATTTTATGGTGGTAACTGTCATTTTAACCGGCACCAATCCTTTTAGCTGCTGAGGAAACTGATAACTCCGAAACCACTCCAGATCTTTAAGGCATTTATGAATAGCATTATCGCCCTCTTCCCTTGCCGCATGCCCCGAGCGCCCGTTACTGATACAATCAATAACCAGGTTGCCTTTTTCGGCAACAGCCATTTGTAGTAGCGTAGGTTCGCCAACTATGGCAAGCTCCAGGTTGCCTAACAGGGGCAGAATACATTTTATACCGTTCTCCCCGGAGTTTTCTTCTTCGGCTGTTATGGCCAGGCATAAGTTAAATCCAAGGCCATGGTAACTGTAAAAATGCAGAAAGGTAGCTACCAGGGATACCAGGCATCCCCCGGCATCGTTACTGCCCAGGCCGTAAAGTTTCCCCTCGGCTATTTCCGGGCAAAACGGATCTTTGGTATACCCCTCGTTTGGCATAACCGTATCCAGATGAGAGTTAAGCAGTATTGTCGGTTTGGTTTCATCATAAAACTTATTATAACACCATAAATTATTTCCTTTACGCTTTACTTTAACTGAGTAGCCAAACAAATACTGATGTACAATATCGGCCACATCACTTTCATCCCCGCTAAACGACCGGGTTTTGATCAATTGCTGCAATAAGGCAACAGATTCGCTAAAAAAATGAGGGTTTAAGGGCATGCCTTCTCCAACTCTTGAAAGGCTCCGCTGGTTTAAATCATTTATCATAACCATGTTCAATTAGTTTAATTGAGGATCATACAACATTGCGGTACAAAGGCAGTTGCACCTGTTTTTACTTTGCAATACATCATAGTTCACACAGCTTTTGCAGCTATCCCAAAAGCGAGGTTCCTGTGCTACCTGGGCATAGGTAACCGGTTCAAAACCCAGTTTGGTGTTCATTTTCATAATAGCCAGGCCCGATGTAATGCTGAATACTTTTGCTGTAGGATACCAGGTACGGGATAATTCAAAAATTTTGGTTTTAATTTGAGAGGCTACACCATTGTTACGGTGCTTGGGGGAAACGATGAGGCCACTGTTGGATACAAATTGCTCATTATCCCAGGCTTCGATGTAAGAGAAACCTACCCATTCGCCATTTTCGGTTACGGCAACGATGGCTTTGCCGTTATCGATCTTTTCTATTACAGAGGCTGCAGACCTTTTGGAGATCCCGGAACCCCTCGCTATCGCAGAACTTTCCATTTCACTAATAATCTGATCGGCGAAGATCACATCAGCGGGAATGGCTGACCTTACAATAATTCGTTCATCTTCCATTGCTTTTGTTTTTAGTTTCAGTTACCCACACTATAATGTTTAATAACTGCGAATACCCTAATGCCAAAAGAATGCCTGTTATGCCAGTCTATCCTCAATTATAGGTTTAGCCTGTGTAAATGAATAATTTATATTTTGAGGCCAGTTAAGCGCACAAAAAAAGCCTATCAAAATGAAAGGCTTTTATTTTCAATTTAAGCGGTTTTAATAATTATAGTACCGGGTGATGATTTGCCGGGCTTGAAGAAACAGCCTCCAGGTAACCTTCTCCGTTAACTGCAAGTTTGCCTATATCCCCTTTGGTGGCACTCTTCTTTTTTTTAGGACCAGATAGCGGAACTATGATTATGGCTATAAAAGCTATTACTTTAAGCACGATATAAAATGATGTCATGACGCAATTTTTTAATATATAAATCAATTGCATCCCACTTAACGATATGCATGCCAAAAAAAAATCAGCAGATCTTAATTAGGCCTAACCTATTAAAAAGGGGCAAAAATGTTAAAAACCAAGCCATTGCTTTTTTTTAACCCTATCATTTTGAGAGGAGTGCATTATCAAAATGAAAACTAAGGAGATGGGTAGAATATCCTTTGAAGATGTAATTACACATCACACCTCAGCAAGCCTGAATATCCTGCGGGAGACGCAATTATGCGTCTCTACAATTCCGTATTAAAATTTAACTCATTGATGGAAACGAGATCCCCTTGATCTTCCTGAATAACTCCACAGCATACAGGTCTGTCATACCCGATACAAAATCCAGCACGGTTTGGATTTTTGAATAATCATCCTGTTGCTTGGTCAGGAATTGTTTGGGAATCAATTCTACCAGCTTTTGATGATACTTGGAACTATTTTGCAAATAGGCCGGAATAAACTCCTCCAAAATACCTCCCATTACCTTATAACCGGCAACCTCTATCTGTACTACCGATGAATAATTATAGATCCTTTTTACCGATAGCTTTGTGATATCTTTCATGATAGAACGAAAAGGCTCCTCTATCATATCAATCAGCGAGTGGTTAAAATCACCATCCAAAATGGTTTGTTGTTCCTGGTAAAACAACTTGGAGCAGGCTTGGATCAGCGTATTGATAGACCGGGCACGTAAATAGGCAACTTTAGCATCGGTATCATCAATCTCTTCCAGCCTTACCTTCATTTTAGGATCGTTACATAACGGAAGCATGATATCTTCTACCTCCTGGTATGATAATATTTTTAGGCGATGAGCATCTTCCAGGTCGATAATATTATAGCAAATATCATCGGCAGCTTCTACCAGGTAAACTAAGGGATGGCGTTTATAAATCAAAGGAGATTCCTGCACCTTGCTCAACTGAAGCTCTGCAGCGATCTTTTCAAATCCTGTTTGCTCCGACTGGAAAAAGCCGTACTTTTTGGTGTAAATATTTGTCTTATCGTTACCGGCTACAGAAGCACAGGGATATTTAGCAATAGCCGCGATGGTTGTGTAAGTGAGCGCAAAACTTCCATAGCCTTTACCTGCATACGGATGGGTTAAAATCCGCAGCGCATTAGCATTACCTTCAAAATTAACCAGATCACTCCATTGCTCACCGGTAACACTTTTTTGATAACCCATGCCGTCGCCATCGGTAAAGTAATGAGATATGGCCGATTCGCCCGAATGCCCAAATGCGGGATTACCAAGATCATGGGCCAAACATGCCGCCGATACGATGTTACCAATCTCGCTGATGAGTGGCAGGCGGGTATCCAGGTCTGGCTCTTCTTCCTTTAATTTATTATAATATATGCGCCCCAATGACTTACCAACACTGGCTACTTCCAGACTATGTGTAAGGCGGTTATGAACAAAAATACTCCCCGGCAAAGGAAATACCTGGGTTTTATTTTGCAGCCTCCTGAATGGGGAAGAAAATATAATGCGGTCATAATCTCTTTGAAATTCTGACCTCGCATCAGCCTGGCTCGCTATATATTTATCCTCATAACCCCACCTTTTAGCTGATAATAATGTTTCCCAATTCATAATATGCGATGTATAAAAATCTTCCTTTTTATTGACCGGCAATATTATTCTATAAATTTCAATAAACTAAACAGTATTGAACATTTTATAGTCATAAGTAACAAGGAGTTGTCTTTTGACTTTTAGAACAAGGAACATGGATTAACCTTGTTGAGGACTTACGCCATTCTTGGACAAAAGATAAAGGATACATTTTTCTTCTTTCTGTCTTTCATCTAAAAATCTTTGCTCCTTGCTCCAATAATCCTTACTCCCTATCCAAAACAATCTTCACTTCCGTCCGCCTGTTCAACTGATGATCAGTCTCGGTGCATTTTACCTGGTTAGCGCATTTGTTTACGAGGTTGGTTTCACTATATCCGTTGGCCGTCATCCTTACCGGGGTTATGCCTTTTTTTATAAGATAAGCAAGCGCTGATTTTGCCCTCCGTTGCGATAAGGCAAGGTTATATTTATAAGATGCTCTTGAATCGCAATAAGAGGCCAAGGTTATTTTTAATGCCGGGTATTGCTTTAAAACATCGGCAAGCTTGTCCAATTCCACCGCGGCATCTGGCCTAATGAATGATTTATCAAGATCATAGTAGATCATTCTTACAGAAAAATCGGGGCTTGTTGCCGTAGGTACTGGTTTTGGTAACTCAGCTATGGGCGTTGTGGTTATCGTCTCCTTCAATCGGGTAAACGCGTAAATATCATCACTGCCCTGCCCCTTATCCCGGTTTGATGACAGGTAACCGCTTTGGCCGTCCCGGGTTATAAAATTAAAATCATCGCTTGTGCTGTTGATGGGATATTCCAGGTTTTTGGGAATATCCCAATCAGCCTTTTGGCCACGGGCCGCATAAATTTCATAGCCCCCCATGCCGGGTAAACCCTTAGAGGCATAATATAAAACGCCAGTTTCATCTATAAAAGGAAAACTTTCCTCCTCTTTACTGTTGATATTTTTACCACAATTCACAGGTTTATCCCATGACCCATCGGCGTTTTTTTCACAATACCACAGGTCTGTTTTACCCACGCTTCCGGGCATATCCGAGCTAAAATAGATCAGCTTACCATCCCCGGATAAGGCAGCGTTGCCTATAGAATATTGTTGCACATTATTGTAAGGGAAGCTACCCGAAATAACCCAACGATCATTCCTCTTAACGGCCATTACCAATTGCAGGCGGCGGGTGTAAAGCCTCTGCCCGTTTTTGCCCATGCGCTTATCTATAGGCAACTTTTTGGCCGCTATTTCGGTAGTAAGTGTAATGTAAGCCGTATCGCCTGCGCCGTTCAACGCCATCGGACCAACATGATAAGCATCTTTAAACTCAGCGCTGTTCCCGGCATCTAATGCCATCTCCCGGGTCTCCTTGCTGCTTAAATCATAGGTGTATAGTTTAAACCAGCCATTGCCTGTACGATTATCTGTTTTGTCATCGCCAGTCTCCCGGTCGGATGTAAATATGATACCGTTTTTGCCATCATAGCTTGCTCCCCAATCAGAAAATGGCGTATTTATATTCCCGGCATTGTTCACCTTGTATAACGATGCTTTCTTCATCCAAACCATCGCCGAATCGCAATCCGCAATTTTTAGCGCCAGTGCGCCTGCATCCTCTGTAAAATAAAGTTGGTATTGCTGTTTGGCCTTTTCAAACTGCTGGTTCCTGAGCAATACTTCAGCATAAAAGTAATGACTAAGTTTTTCGGCTTTTGGATCAGTTAGGGCCTTAGCGTACCATTCTTCGGCTTCCGGATAATGGTTTATGTAACGGTAACAAGTGGCAATACGTTCTAATAGCTTCACATCGGGGTTCTTTTTATCGGCCAGTTTCAGGTAAAATTTCAGGCTTTTAAAATACTCATAACGATCAAAAAGCCTATCGGCCTGTTGTTTTATGGATAGTTGCTCTTGCCCGCAAGCTACCTTCGCCAGCAAAACCATAAACATCCCGATCAATATAAACTTCTTCATCTGCTTAAAAATATCGTGGACTAACAACCCTTTGACTCTTACCCGGAAAACTGATACTTAGCGATAACTCATGCGATCCACTTTGCGAACCGGCCAGTTTACTCGTGGTAAAATCATAAGAGTAACCTACCCGGAAATGATCATTGACATAAAACTGTACTATAGCAGCCACTGCGTCGGTTTTATCAAGTCCGCTTTGCAGGTTGCTTTTATTCCATAAGTTAACCCCGGTACGATAGGAAGCACCCAGCCATACCGCTTTGTTCATCACTACGTAATTGCTTACATCAAGATTGGTAGGGCCTTTAAAATCCTCCTTGATCATGATTGAGGGTTTAAGATCGATAAATTCGCTCAGCGGAATCATGGTACCACCGGTTAAATAAACTGTACGCGCTTGTTTATACTGCTGTAAATGATCAACGGCATTGCCCAGTCCCGATAACAAATTAAACACTGATGCACCAAAATAAACCTTTGGCGAATAATAGTATATACCGAAACGAAAATCGGGGGTTATATTACTTTGAATACCTGCGGGCACATTGGCATCACCTTCTTCAGCAGCGTTAAATTTAGTTCCATCTAAACGGTATTGTATGGCGCCAAAGCCAATACCAAAGCTTAATCGTTTGGTACCATCTTCATCAAGCCGCAACCTGTAGGCATAGTTTAAGTATACCGATGATGTGCTTTCGGGGCCCAACCTGTCAAAAGTAGCTATCAGCCCTAATCCAATATTTTGATTAGTACTGTTTGTTAAACCATCAACCGATACTGTACCCGTTTTGGGCGCATCATTAATACCCACCCATTGTATGCGGCTGCTTAAATTAACCGTCCAATCTTCTTTATAGCCAGCATAGGCCGGGTTCACGGCCAAACCATTAAATACATACTGGCTAAACTGTATACTTTGCTGGGCCTGCAAATTTACCGTGAGTAAAACCAGACCGGCTATCAGCATATATAATTTACAGCAGCGCATCATTTAGTAAGTTTTAAAAACACCCAGCCTTTAAGCGGCGTAATTTCGCCTGTATGTTCTTTCCTGTTCAGGATATAATAATAGGTTGCCTGGGCCAGGCCGCTTCCGTTCCAGTCGTTCTTATAATTATCGGCCCGGTAAACTTCATTACCCCAGCGGTTAAAGATGAGCAATTGTGAACCGGGATAATTTTCAAGGCCCCCAATTTTAAAAACATCGTTTTTGCCATCGTTATTTGGGGTGATGATGTTAGGTATATCCAGGTCGGAGGAGATAACTTTTAGTACCACTGTATCGGCGCAGCTGCTGGCATTGGTATAAATAAAATGGTACAAGCCTAATTTATTTAAGCCTGTTATGGTACTGGTGGCATTTGCCGGGCTGGTAATGGTAGCAACAAGTGCATCACTACCGGCCTGTGTCCAGCTACCTGCTCCCGTAGCGGCCATTGTAGCCTGGGCGTATTGAAATATAGTTTGATCGGGGCCACCATCAGGACCAACAACAATATTCACTGTATTGGTTTTAATATTGTTACACCCTGTACCAGATGGCGATGCATCGCACTCCATAGCAGCATCGGCAGGCGGCGAGGCATCGGGGTTGGTAGCGTCAGGATCGGTCACATCTGCCGGGCGTAAAATTGCCGCCGAAACAGTAAGATCACCGCTTGCCTTTAACGCCACTTTGCCGGTGATGGTAAATGTACGTACTGCCCCATTTACTAAATTCACGCTGGCATGATATGCGTTTGATGTGATTACACCACCCGATGTTGCAGAAGTACCGGTAGTTGCCACGCTGGTAACTGATAGCCCACTAATATCCGCAGGAAAATTGAAGCTAAACTGCGCGGCGCTAACATCAGATGGCCCGGTATTTTTTACGCTTACCTTGTACGTAACCGGCTGGCCCGAGCAAGCGGCAATAGCGGTAATATTTTCAACAGAAAGATTGGCCTCCTGCATCACAAAACTAACCGAAGTATTCACCGGGTTACTTTTGATATAACTCCAGGTATCAATGCATTTGTTATTTCCAAAATCGGCATCATTAAGGGGATTACTGGTACTGCTACCCCATTTATGGCCGTTTATGGCGCTGCTTAACCCGGTAAGGTTTTTAATAGGATTTGATGACGTGCCCACAACCGTTATAGGCGTATCGTCCCAATAAAGCGAATCATCGGGTGCAAAAGTGCCGTTGGTACGGGTAAGCAGCAACCCATTCACATTTCGCTCCACATCAAAAAACGGAAAATGCACTTCCCCGGCCGTGGTAGCTATAGTTATGTTAGCATTATAAGTTGTTGCGCCATTACCCATTACCTTATTGCCCAATCCATCCAAACCATCCCAATGTACCCGGTTAATGCCTGTATTAGCCTGGCCGGTTAATTTCCGGTCGATGGCATCGGTATACAGGCCATTACGGTTAACATCAACAGCAATTGTATAGGTGCCATTGCCGGTGATGTTAAAATTAAAATCGGCCCCTAAAGGGCTGGTACCGGCCTTGCCTATTGTCCCTTCGGCCCCGGTAAAGGTTACATTAGTAATTGCCGGCACAGCCGCAGCACGTAAAAGCCAGGTTGTACCCAATCCCGGTGTATTGGCCGAAGCCGGCATATCAGCTGCCGGGGTGTTAAAAAATATTTTCTGTGTAATATCTGTTTCTGTATCTGCCGCCCGCGGGTCCTGCACGTTAATACTGGAACTTAGGCCATTGATACTTTTGTAGGATGCCAAACCGCCGGCATTCCTAAAGCCTTTATTGTTTACAAAAAAGGTAAAACCGTTACCCGCCTGCCCGTTATTGTTAAGTACGTATTGGTAGCCATCCTTGGTAAGCACATGAAATATGCCATTGAACCCTACATTGAATGTACCCAATATGCCCGAAAAAACCTGGGTATAAACCCGGCCGCTTATAAAGCCGGTGTTAGCAGCGTTACGTACCGATACATCAAAAGCTGTAATGTACTCGGCAGTAGGCTGCATCCAATTGGCACTGGCGGGTATAGTGGGCGGGTTACCGGCGAGATCAAAACCGGGATTTTCGGCAATAAAGTCAATTTCCCAGATTCCCTCCTGCCCTGCCAATGCGGTTTTAATAAACGGTGTATAGCCACCCGCGTTGGGCAGCGGCCCGGCCACTTCCTGGGCTCGATTTTGGATAAGACCATTGTTTCCTGCTGCCTCGCTGGTATAAGTTGCACCATCCGGCGCCCTAAGATTGATGGAACCTGAATTAATACCCTGTGTACTTGAACCTGCATAAATACTTTCGCCAACTTTTACATATACCTTCATGGTACCCAAAGTTGGGAATGGAAAAGAAGCATTGTTTGTTGTATTGCTCGAAAACAGGTAAGCCCGGCTGCCCCCGTTTGAATTGAGCTCTTTACTACCCTCGGCCAGCAAGCCAGTGGGTAATAATAAAAAGACAAGCAAAACTGTAATCACTGTAAAGAAACTACTCATTACAGGTAATCCATAATAATGAAAAGGCTTATAGCTGGTGAGGGGTACGCTTTTCAGCATGCACATTTTTATAAAGCCGTAAGTTATAAAAAGCAGGCGAAATGACGGTAAAAATTTAGGAATGCTCGTTACAAGCAAAAAAAGATTTTACTGTCCTTAATGACATGCCCTTATTTCCCTTTCAAATCTACTTTCTATATTCCCACATTTGTTAACAATTCATCAAGCCTGAAGCAAACGCTGCTATCTAAATCAAAAAATACGGCCTGTTTCCTTGCCTTTTTCCTAATATTTACTTACCTATTACCTAAAAAACCGTAATTTTATAGCATCTTATCACTTCCTGATTTTGGTGGTATTAACTAACAAGTAAAACGTGCATGAATAGTATTCATAATAAAGATATAGGGACAAAACAAAAAGCGCTCGCCATTAACCTTGACCCTAAAATTTATGGCTCATTTGCAGAAATAGGCGCCGGTCAGGATGTGGCTGCCAATTTTTTCAAAGCCGGTGCATCATCAGGCACTATTGCCAAAACCATGTCGGCTTATGATATGACCTTTTCTGATGCTATTTACGGGGTACAACAGGTGCGCCGTTATGTAAGTGAATCGCGCCTGATCTCCATGCTTGACCATGAGTATGGCCTGTTAATTGAACGCCTGGCCGAGCAGCGCGGAGATTCGACAACCTTTTTTGCTTTTTCAGATACGGTTTCGGCACTTAACTACAACAAAACAAATGACGGGCATGGCTGGATGGGCGTACGTTTTCAACTGGAGCCAAACGGACCATTTAATGATGTAGTACTGCACGTAAAATTATTAGATAATGACAATAACCTGCAGCAGCAGGCGGTAGGAATTTTAGGCGTAAACCTCATGTATGCCTGTTTTTACTATAACGATATTCCCCCGGTATTTTTACTTTCATTAATGGATAACCTATCCCGGGATAGGATTCAGATTGATATGATCCGTTTTGAAGGGCCCGACTTTACCAAGGTAGATAACCGCCTGATGAGTTTGCACCTGGTAAAATATGGTTTCTCTGATGCGGCCGTATTTGGTCCCAACGGTAAAAACCAGCAACCTTCTGACGTTTTATATAAAAAGCATATCGTGGTAATACGCGGACGTTTCCGCCCTATTATTAACGTCCATTTAGATATGCTTAACACGGGTGTTAAGCAATTTATGCAGGAGCCCGATGTTGATAAGGCAAACGTTATGGTAATTACCGAACTAACGTTGCAGTCATTAAAAGAAAGGAACGCCGATTTAACCGCCGAAATTGATGAAAAAGATTTCCTTGATCGTGTAGATATTCTTTGTTCACTTGGGCAAACGGTGTTGATCTCTAATTTCCATGAGTATTATAAACTGGTTGCTTACCTGTCAAAGATCACTAAATTAAAACTGGGTGTGGTTTTGGGTTATCCAAACCTGGAGTATATTTTTGCGGAAGAGCATTACCAGGATCTGCCGGGTGGTATTTTGGAGTCGTTCGCTACATTGTTCAGCCGCAAAGTAAAACTGTTTATTTACCCTACTTTACGCAATGCAGTGATCTGGAATTGCCTCAAATTTTCACCGCCACCACATTTAATCGACTTGTACCGTTACCTGATTGCCAATAATAAAATAGAAGATATCAGGCATTACAATGAGAACAACCTGCATGCAGAAACTGATAAAATATTACAACTCATAAAACAAGGTGCCAGTGGTTGGGAAGAATTTGTTCCGCCAGAGGTAGCTGCCATGATAAAGGACAAGCGTTTATTTGGCTATGCATCAGAGCCCGAAATTATTAAGGAAGATGTTACAACCAACAATAATGACCCCGAAATTGCTTTAGGTAGCATTTAAATTCGGCTCCAATATTTGATCGATTTACTTATTTAACTTAAGAGCTTTTATGCCTGCACATGCAGGCATAACTTGTTTTATAGTACCGTTACTATTAAACAGCTTATCAATGCACACCTCGCAGTTATGACCGGCGGCATCGCCCATGCATTTTAAAGATTTTTTTTAAAAGAACAGGATAATAAATAATAAAAGGATAACCATTCATGATTAATATGAACGGTTATCCTCTTTTATTTCGACCAATCCTATCTCCGGATGGGATTACTTCAACAGGGCCTTAATTTTATTAAAGATCTCTGTATTATTAAAAGCTCCCCTAAAATCAAGCGAATGCGGGCCATAGGTAAATATAGGTACAGGCGTGCCGGTATGATCATTGGTGCTAAAATCGCCCCAAACGTATCCATTTTTAATACTGCCATCCAACAATGTTAAGCCACCTGTTTCATGATCGGCAGTAACAATAACCAGTGTTTCGCCATCCTCATCGGCAAAACGCAAGGCATCGCCAACCATACGGTCAAAATCACTATTTTCGGTAATTACCTGCTCCAGGTTATTGTTGTGGCCGCCATGGTCAATTTGCGATCCTTCTATCATCATAAAAAAACCATTGGGCGCGTTTTTAAAGGTTTGAGTTACTTTATTAAATGCCAGTGGCAGATAGTTCCCTCTGCCCGCCATTTTAGGCCTGGTTACACTATCATCCATCAAAGCGAGAATCTTTGTTGAAGGCGTGGCTAAAAAATCATCAAAATTACGGATGATGGTATAGCCCCTTTGTTTCATTTTATCTATCGGGGTTTCGCCATTTACCTGGTGAGTAAAATCCTTATAGGCCGAACCTAAAAAAATATCAACCGGCGATGAAACTATTTGATTTGCAATAGCTGTGGCATTGCTCCTTTCATACTCATGCGCATAAAAGGCAGCAGGGGTTGCATCTGTTAACTCACACACCACTATATCTGCCGTTTTTTTACCGGCTTCCGCACTATAATCTGCCAGTGATTTTAATGGCTTGCCGGATGGATCAACACCAATTGCCCTATCGTTTGTTTTTTGACCCGAAGCAAAAGCAGTTGCGCCAGCTGCAGAATCGGTTATATAAGCATCGGCCGAATAGGTAATGGAAAAACCAACGTTTAACATCTGAAATATATTCAACTGCCCCCGGTTGGCGGTATAGGTAGCATATATTTGCGACAGGCCCATTCCATCACCTATACACAAGATGATATTTTTAACTTTTTTTACTGCCCCATCTGATTTATAGGTAGGGTGATATATGGCATACGGTTTGGGAGCAGTATATTCAGATCGTTCTTTTTTATTTAAAAAATCGCCAAGCTCTTCAATCTTATCGGCCCCAATAACATCAACACCTAAACGCATCATAGCCAGCCAGCTACTTTTAGTATCGGGCGTTTCATAAAAACGCACCATTTTACCTGCACGGTGCACGCTGTCAATCCCACCCTTTACCCTGCTGATCTCTTCTGGATTTAATACGCCTTTACCGTTCCAGTGCACATACTTGCTCATGGGGAAGCTCACCAATCCTATTTTTTTCCACTCATCGGGTGTAAAGCCATCCAAATGGTCAACATCAAATGAAATCCAGGCCGGATAGCCGGGCATTGACGCGGCAGGCGGCACAGCGCCCGTCATCACAATTGATAGCCGCCCCGGATGCCCATCATATGAAAAATACTTCTCCAGCGGTTTAAGCTCTTTGATTACCAGGGGCAGTACCGCTTTATAATCTTCTTTTATTTCGATAAGTAACCTTAAATGCCTTTGCGTGTCGTGGTTAAGTTTTTCGATTAAGGGATTGATATATAAGATCTTTAGGGAACGAGTAGCACTAATATCTTTTTTATCATGCGCTACCATCAACTGCCCGTTAACCGCGTAAACATCTGCTTCTATCGAACCAAAGCCTTTTTCATAGGCCCTGTAAAAAGGGATATTATTTTTGTAGTCGTTATGGGAGTGCGCGTCTGCTACGGTATACGCTTTAATTTGAGCATTGGCCCTCATGCTGATATTCAGCAATAATAATACTGTAAGTGTGAGGATTGTAGTACTGTTTTTCATTTCGGTTATAAATATAAAAAACCGGGCGATGCCCGGTTTTAGGATTTCAATTCAAATTACCAACCTGCATTTTGTTTCAGCTGGCCCTGGCTTATCTGGATATCTTTAGGCGGAATTGGCCATACATTATCCCTTGACGGGTCAAAGTTTCGCGCTTTCCACACCACCGATCCATTGGCACCGTGTAAGGGTTTTGCGTAAGTTGCCTGAGCATCGCCCCAGCGTACCAGGTCAAAATTACGATCGCTCCACTCACCGGCTAATTCAACACGGCGTTCATGTTTCAAATTCGCCAACGTTGCACCCGATATAGCTTTTAAACCTGCCCTGGTGCGTACCATGTTTATGGCGGCATCGGCATTTTTGCCCTGCATAATTTGTGCTTCGGCTTTGATGAGTAAAATCTCGGCGTAGCGTAATAAAGGTAGATTCAAATCTGTTGATGGCTCATCTCCATTAGGGCTTACATGTATACCACCTGCATAGCTAAAAGGTTCCATGTATTTGTTAAACTGGTAACCGGTTAAGCTATTGCTTTTGCCGCCAATAGGGTAAGTATACGTTTGACCGAAATATTGAAAACTATCGCCATTTTGAAGGATAGTTGCTGGCAACCTTTTATCGCCGGTTTCAAATTCGTCAACCAATTCCTTAGTCGGCTGATAATAACCAAAGCCATTGTATAAACCCCAGCCTTTATTTTCAAGCATGGCTCCCGGTAAAATGCTCTGTCCGTTTAAATTACTGGCTACAGACCATATATATTCTGAACTATAGTTATTGGCTATTTTAAACACATCGGCATAGTTGGTTAACAGGGCATGTTTGCCACTTAAAATAACCGAATCGGCATATTTTTCGGCATTGGGGTAATCCTTTGCATGCAGGTATGTTTTGGCAAGATATGCCCAGGCAGCTGTTTTATGGGCCCGGCCATAATCAGATGTGGCAAGCTTATCAAAATAAGGCAATAATGAAGCTGCCTTCTTTAAATCAGCCGCGATATAAGCGTAATTATCCTTAACTGATGCCAGTTGCGCCGGGAATGCAATTGGATTTGTACGGTTTTGAACCGGTGCACCTTGCTTATCAGTACCATATAAATCGGCAATTTCCAGGTGCATTACGGCGTGTACAAAGTAAGCCTGGCCTAAAATAAAGTTTTTGGCCGCCTGATCCATGCTAATGGCAGGCACATTTGCAATAACATCATTAGCCCGTTTCATTACTACAAAGTGTAATGACCATGGCGCATAAATACTATTTTCATTCCCGGTACAAACAAAGTTTTTAATATTTTCCCTATCGGCAGATGTACGGCCAACTACCATATCATCGCTGGCGTTTATAAACCAGAAGAAACCCCTGCCGTAAAGATCCTCGCTGTTACTTTGCTTTTCATATAAACCGTTTGCTGCCTGTTGTGCATCATTAGCAGTTTTCCAAAAATTGGTACTGGTTGGCGTACCGGTGGGTTTAATATTATCTAAAGTACCTTTTTTACAACTTTGCGCAAGCATAATAACCATTATACCCAGCAAGCTATTTTTAATTATATTTTTAAATTTCATCTCAATTATCTCCTTAAATTCTGATTGAATTACTACTTATAAGCCTACGTTAACACCTACTAAAATGATTCTTGATTGCGGATAAAGACCTAAATCGACACCGTTTTGATTGATGCCAACTTCTGGATCAAGACCTGTGTATTTGGTAAACGTGGCCAGGTTTTGCGCATTGGCAAAAATTCTTGCGCTGCGTATTCCAATTTTGGTGATGAATGCTTTTGGCAAAGTATAACCAAGGGTTACGTTTTTGATACGCATGTAAGAGCCATTTTCTACGTAAAAATCAGATACGTTACCAAAGTTTCCGTTATTATCGCTTGCAGAAAGTCTTGGTATATTGGTGTTGGTATGTGCTGGACTCCAGGCGTTCTTAGCATCGGCCAGGAGGTTATAGTTTTGGATAGATGCATTTAAACCGGTGTATTTAACGGCATTAAAAATTTTGTTGCCTAAAATACCTTGTAAAAATATGCTCATATCAAACGGACCATAGTTAAGGTTAGAAGTAAACCCGTATGTAAATTTAGGGAACGGGGTACCAAGTATGGTTTTATCGTTTACATTAAGTTTGCCATCGTTGTTCAAATCCACAAATTTGATGTCGCCTGGTTTAGCGTTAGGCTGAATAAGTGTACCATCGGCTGCTTTATAGTTATTAACCTCATCCTGGCTTTGAAACAAACCTGCAGTGCGATATCCGTAAAAGGAATATAATGGCGAACCTTTCTGTAAAAGAATAGGCACAAGGTTATCCCGCACTGTTGGATTGCCGGGTATTGTTTGTACGCCTGGTAATATATCAATAATGGTGTTTTTAATGTATGAACCGTTTAGCGCTAAGTTGTAATGGAACAGCCCGGCGCTGTTTTGGTATTTAAGACCTAACTCAACCCCTTTATTCTGAATTTTTCCACCGTTTAAAAATGGTGGATTTGATACACCATATACGGCTGCTACCGGTGGCGCAAATAAAAATCTGGTATTGTTTTTTACAAACACATCTCCCGTGATGCTCAACTTATCATTCATCAAACCTAAATCAAACCCAATATCTGTTTGCGTAGCTATTTCCCATTTTAAATTTGGATTGGCTAAACCATCAATGCCGTAACCGGAAGCGATTGCAGCGGGGCTGCCCAGGTAACCCGACGTTTTGGTTAACGATACAGATGTTGGGAAATCGGGCAAACCGGGGAGATTACCTGATTGACCATAACTTGCCCTTAATTTGGCAAAAGACAATAATCCATCAACTGGGAAAAATGACTCTTTACTAACTATCCATCCCGCGGAAACACCCGGATAAGTTTCTGAGCGGTATTTTCTGCTTAATTTTGATGTAGCATCCCGGCGGAGAATTCCATTAACAAAATATTTCCCTTTATAATCATAACCTATCCTGCCTAAGTAAGAAATAAGCGCCGACTCGGTTAGGCTGCCAATCAATGGAGTGCCCGATGGACTCAACGTTCCGTTAATAAGATAACGATAAGCTTCATCCTCGCTTAAGTAATTGTCAGTGTTTACACCAAAATTGCTAAACTTATCATCCTGGTAAGTATACCCTGCCAAAGCCGAAATGTGGTGATCTGTACCAAACGTCCTGTCATAAGTTAAGGTTTGCTCGGCAAGGAGGGTAGTTGCCGTATAACTTTCCTGGTACAGGAAGTTATCAAAAAACTTTTTCCCCGGCTCTAAAACCCTTGTGCTAAAATTTTTAACAGTTCCCAAATTTTTGGTAATTCCCAGATTTGAGCGAAATTTTAACCCTTTAAATAAGCTTACTTCAACATACGGGTTGATGGTAAAGCTGTTTACGGCCGTACTGTTATCCAAACGTTTTAAATAAGCTACAGGATTTATAACGTCGCCGTATGAACCTGCATAGGCAACCGGTACGCCACCAAAACTTCCGTCGGCATTATAAATTGAGGCGTTGGGCGGATAAAATATAGCTGTTAAAATTGCACCGGTATAAGCGCTTGAAGTATTAGCTCCCTGGCCATTACTGTAAGAGTAAGTCATGCTTTCGCCCATTTTTAACCAGTCTTTTATCTGATGATCAGAATTAACCCTGAAGTTGTAACGAACCGAATTTGTATTTAAAAGGATAGCATCATTTTTACGATAACTACCTGATACGTAAAATGTTGATTTTTCATTTCCTCCACTTACGTTCAGGCTGTAATCCTGTACATAACCTGTTCTGAAAAGAGCCTCGGGCCAGTTAGTCCTTGTTACGCGCGAATCTGGATTAACCGTAGCATCAAAAGCCGGGAGGCGGGTTTTACCGGCATTATCATATGCCGTATTGATAGCATCTGCATACTCTGCCGCATTTAAAGCCCGCAATATTTTTAGTGAATTTTGCGTACCTCCTTTAACAGAAATATCCAGGTTGGTTTTGCCTTGTTTGCCGCGCTTTGTAGTAATTAATACCACACCACCCGCTGCCCTTGCACCGTAAATGGCCGCATATGAATCTTTCAACACATCAATCGACTCAATATCATTAGGATCAATTGGCCCGCCATTATAAACGGTACCATCAACTACGGTTAAAGGCCCTTCACTATTAAAAGAGCTTTGTCCGCGTAATCTTATGCTTGGCGTCGCGGTGGGGTCGCCACTTTCGTTTATGACTGTAACACCTGCAATTTGCCCCTGCAGCATTTCAGTTACCGAGCCAACAGAACGATCTTTAACGTTTGATACTTTTAGTGAACCTACAGAACCGGTTACATCTGATTTTTTTTGAGTTCCGTAACCTACAACCACTACCGCGTTTAAGCCTGTTACATCGGCAGTTAATGTTACATTAAGCGGCGAATGATCGGCAACAATTTCCTGGCTTTTGTAACCAATAAAAGAAAACACCAGTACCTCGTTGTGCTCAACCGATAATTTAAAATTACCATTTATATCAGTTGAAGTAAAAGCCGGTGAATTTTTGCTGCGGATGGCTACACCTGCAAGGGGGCCATCTTTATCAGATACCGTACCGGTTATTACTATCTTATCCGGCGCACGTACAACTTTTTTACGTGAAATAATAATGGTAGCATACTTTTCCCTGTACTCCAGTTGGGTGTTGGCTATTAAAGCATTAAGTACCTCTTTTAATGGCTTATTGATAAATGTGCCTGCCTTTACTTTTACTAAGGTTACATCATCTAATTTGTAATTAAAGGCAACGGTGGCTAATGCCTTTTTTAATTTTTCAAGTGAAGCATCCATTGTTTCATCGGCAAACTTTACGGTTACCGGCTGATCAACCAGGGATGCTTTACGCTCGGCCAGGGCTTGCCCTGGCAGCAATGAAGTGAAAATTGTTAAGAGCAATAAAATTGCGGTCATTAACTTTCTTGAAATCCGGGTTAAAGTTTTTTCCATACATTTGTTTTTAAAGTGATTAGTAACGGCCGACTTGCTTTTAATTTTGGCAGTTACACTTAATTAGCCAGTGCTTGTTAGTAGCAGGCATTGGTTTCTCTTTTATATATTATTTTATATTTACTATATCGCCCTGCAGCCTGTATTTTCTGCCATCAATTAGCTGCAGTATATCCAGCACCTGGTTTATACTTAATTTATTTGAAAACCTTACCGAATAATGTTGCTTGCTTAGCTTTTTGCCGGTGTATTTAAAATTCACATTGTACCTGTTTTGCAGGTAAACAACTACCTCTTTAAATTCTACGTTATCTAAAATAAGTTCGTCATGCATCCAGCTAAGCGAATGATCGCCGGCAATTAATTGTCTTGAAAAGCTTTGATTTTGTTTATTATAGGTTACCTGTTGCTGTGAGGTGTACATACCAAAAGTATGCTGCTGATCATGCACCTCAACCTTACCACTTTTAACAAATACCTTTATATCGGGTAGTTCGCTGTAAAATTCAATATTGAATGAAGTACCCAAAACCTGGGTAATAACTTTGCCTGTATGTACCAGGAAAGGTTTTAAGGCATCATGCTTCACTTCAAAAAAAGCCTCGCCATTTAGTAGTGTTACATCTCTCCTGGTTTCGCTGAATTTAACCGGGCACCTGATGGAGCTACCTGCGTTTAATTGAACAAGGGTATTATCGGGCAATAACACCTGTTTCATTTGCCCTTTGGGCGCTGTAATAACCTGGTAGGCTATTACATCATTGGCTTTGTGGTTAACAAATATCCTGGAACCGAAAATACCCGCGAAAAGAGCGATCAATACAACTGCCGCAACTTTTAACCAGGTGGTGTTTAATTTTTTAACTGTCCCTTTGGCAATGGTTTGTTTTTCTATTTTATTCCAAAGGGATTGTTTTAACTCAGTTACAGGTGTCTTTATTTCTGTATCCTGGTTAAACTCCTGCATCAGCGATTGTAGTAACGCTAATTCTTCAGCCGAGCATTTGCCTGCATTAAATTTATCAAGTAATTGTTTTATTTCCTTTTCTTTCACTTAAAAAGCCTTTATACTTATCAAGTGACAGGTAAGGGCGATGTGTACTATAAGAAATTAAAAAAAAGTATCAGCAGCAAAAATTCGCGGAAGTTATCTAGAGGAATAACGTTATAATAATGATGTACTATTTTTTTAAGCCGCCCCAATGCACTGCTGATCTGGTTGCGGACGGTTTGATGGGAAATGCCTAATTCTGTTGCTATTTGCTGCCCGTTCATGTCCCGCTCCCGGCTACACAAATAAACCTGCCTCATCTTTTCGGGCATATCGGCAATTTCACGGTTTATTAAAAAACTCAGTTCGGCAAAAGATAGTTTTTGAGCCGTGCTATCTTCAGCTATCCCCGGTAATTCAATAATATCATTTAAAGATTGTGGCTGCAAGCTCTGCTTTTTATACCATTTATAAGTCATGTAATTAATAGAAACCATTAGGTAGGCTTCCAATGCTCCATTAACCTGTATGGTATAGCGGTTCTTCCAAACAGAAAGAAACAGTTCCTGTACCATATCCATAGCCTCATCCTCGTTTTGAATTTTTTTGAGGGCAAAAGCTATTAATTTATCGGCATAACGTTCATAAATTTCTTTGAATGCGCGGTGATCGCCACTTTGTAATTCCAATAAAAGCTGATCATCGGGGTATTGCTTCACAAAACTTATTTTATAGGGCCAAAGTAACGGTATAGATGTTAAAGTAAATTTAAGTAGGTATTAATGCTTCAGAAAATCTGAAAAAAACTTTTTTTTATAAACAAACCGCACAGGTTAACAAAAATGATACAATTCATTTCGGGTTCATTTTCTGTACTAGTTTATTTTATAAGGCTATAATTGCCGGGCAAATTATTAAAAATAAATGAATCGGCTGCAACTGTTCAATCAAGATTATCTATTTCACAAAACTTCTTATCCAACGCATCAATATACATATATAAACAATAGTAAATCAATAACTTACAAATGCAACATATTTAAAAAATGCTAAAAAGTTTATTGCTTTTTAAAGGTTTTTATATGTGAAAAGCTTAAGGCTAAAATGCAAAATCAATATCAAAAAACAATATAATTTTTTAACACTTCTGTACTATCAATCTGTTTTCTGCCGGGTTGCTTTATAAGCGTTACAGCACAGCCTAATACTTTAACCATTTTTAACTATTATAAGTTTGGTGTTTTGAGTTTGCTTTCTTTACTTTATAAACGTAATGTTAGCATTGTTATTCACATCCAAAACTTATAAGCTATCGCTTATATGCCTTTTTATTTTCTTTTTACCTGCGGCGCTTTCCGCGCAAAATCTTTTTCTGGAAAAAATAGATTTATGCAGTGCCGAAAACTATTGTATGGATTGCGGCAGCCCGAGAGCGACCTGTTCGCAGTTTACACTTAATCAACTATGCGATAGAATAAACCGCAAATACCAGTTTAAGGATGCCGCCGGTTCAATCACGTTCCAGGTTTTGGTTGAGCCTTCGGGTTTTAGCTGCGTATTGAGCCATACTGATGTTACCAACAGCCCCTTAACTGCTGATTTGATCAGGGCGCTGAATGGTAGTATATGGAAACCTGCTATCGAAAATGGCCAACGTGTTTCTGCATCGGTGAATGTGATTTTCCGGATAGCCAATGGCAGAATATCAAGCCAGATGCTAAGAATGGACCTTGCCCAGTTAAAGCCACCCGGCGACCCGGTGATCTATAATAAAAATGCTGTTTACGATAATCCATCTTTAAAAAACTATGAATTTACAACGTGGACAAAGTATAATTCGCCACTGCCGGATAACATAGGTCAATCTTGCGCGATTGATGCCACTGATGTTTTGTGGTATGCCACAGCCCACGGGTTAACCCGCTTTGATGGAACAACCTTTAACCCGGTTAGTGAATATAACTCGCCGTTTACTTCTGAAACTGCCGTGCAGGATGTTACGGTAGACAAAGACGACAACAAATGGGTTTATATCGCCAATGGCATATACAAGTATACCGACGCCGGCTGGCAGGTTTATGATTTTAAAAAGTTTATAAAATCAAACGTTACCCACATTTTAAAAAGCCGCAACGGCGAACTTCTTTTTACCACCAAAGATGGTATGGTAGTAGTGCGAAAAGACAAGGTTGTGGTATTGAATAAAAAAACCATACCACTGTTGCCCTCAAGTAATGTTTATTACGCCTATGTTGATAGCCGGAAACGTTTGTGGATAGGTACTTCAAAAGGTAGTATCATGATTGAGAATGACCGTTTGCCAAATACATTTAACACATCAGATACTCCGTTAAAAAACGCATGCATTTCTGGCGTAACAGAAGATGAAAAGGGTAATCTTTATTTCTCCCTTATCGATGATAATAAAACGACGGACGACGATGATAATGAAGGCATAGCTGTACTGAAAGCTGATGGCACCTGGCTGCATTATAATGATAAAAACTCGGGCATGCCATCAAACCATGTTACAAATTTACTGTATGATAAGTTTGAACATGTTTTGTGGATAGGTACAGATCAGTCTGGCCTGGTGAGGTTTGATTTAAATACCGGCTGGGAAAACTATCACAACAACAATTCATCGGCACCCGGTCATACAATTTACCAATTGGTACAGGATTCAAAAGGCGTTATTTATGCAACTACAGCCAATGGCCTGCTAAGAATCAGGAAGAAATAGAGAATTTAATTAAATTTTGAAGTTGATATGGAACTCTGCCAATAATTAAAAACAATAAATAGCCAAAAAGCATCTATCTTTGGGCTCAAATTTTTATAATTATATTTCCATGGCAAAGGCATCTGAAATTAAAGTAGGAAACATTTTACGTTACAACGGCGAACTGGTAACAGTTACGGAAGTTCTGCACCGGACCCCAGGTAAAGGTGGAGCTTTCTATTTAGATAAATTTCGGAACATTAAAACCGGGAAAATTGTGGAAGCCCGCTTAGCTACTGACGAGCAGGTTGAAATTTGCCGTGTGGAAACCAACGATTTCCAATACCTGTATGAAGAAGGCGATTTTATGGTGATCATGGATAATGTTACCTATGATCAATTCAATATACCTAAAGCATTATTTGGCCCGGCAGTTAAATTCCTAAAAGAAGGAATGAACGTGATAGTTTCTTTTGAAAGTGAAGAACCTATTATGGCCCAGGCACCTAACAATGTTGAATTAGAAATTACCTATGCCGAGCCGGCTGTTAAAGGCGACACCTCTTCTGGCGCTATGAAATATGCTACTACAGAAAATGGTGTTGAAATAAAAGTTCCACTTTTTGTGAACCAGGGCGATAAGGTAAAAGTAGATACCCGTACAGGTGAATACCTTGAGCGTGTTAAATAAGTTTACATAAACGATATACCGAGCGGCTTATAGCAATATAAGCCGCTTTTTTATTGAAGTCTTTCTTTAAAGGTTACTATCAACGGTTAATCGATCCGTCAACCAAATTTCAACAGGGCTTTAACGACACTTTTTGCCCATTGGACGATTTATAGCTATGATTATTATAAAGGCGCGATAATTTTACGTCATCAAATTCAGAGAACAGGTTAAAACTCAGAAAAGATGGAAACACAAAAACCTATATCAGCAATTCCGGCTTCGTTGAAAAGCTTTGCGTTGAGCAAAGGCCTATATTCGTCAATTGACGAAACAACCGGAGATCTCCATATTGTTAATAAGCAATCTTTAAAAACAGGATGGGTTGCTGTTCACGGGCTGCTGCTTTCAGCTTATATCAATTCCATATATCTGCTGCACCTATTTTACAGGTAAAGCATCATCAATACCATCATTAAAAGTAAACCCTTCGCCAATCAATGATATATCGTGAGGGCTTAAAGCAACAACACACAAGTACAAAACTAAATATCAGCCAGTTAACTAATTGGCCCTTTTATTGAAATCTTAGCCACATCAATTAATCATAAAAAAACATATCATGGAAGACAACCAAGTTTTATCCCACATTAAAAACCTAACGGTAACCGAAGAAGAACTTTACGGGAAAGAAAACCTGACGGACGAAGACATCAAACAATTGCACAAAATACAGCTCGATCTGGAACAATGCTGGGACTTTTTGAGACAGCGCCGGGCATTGCGCAATGCCGGTGATAATCCTGACGATGCGGAAATAAGGGATGCGGAAACCATTAAAAATTACAAGCGTTAGGCGCTGCAATCTAACTTATTCACTAAAGGCAAATACGAAGCCCAACCTGCCCGTTAATAATTATTCGGCGTTAGGTGTACTATAGGGTGTTTCTGTTTTGCTTTTTAAACTCTAATTTAGATATCGTGAATGAAGCCATCAACAACATCCTTTTCGCGGCATCGGCAGCACGTTAAATCATACCATCATTTACTTATTGAATTTTTAAATTAATCAACATAAAACTAAAATTAAAATGGAACCAAAAATCGGAATATCTAAGGACAATTTAGCTAAAGTAGCGCATGCCTTAAACGTTATCCTGGCGGATGAGTACTTACTGTATACAAAAACAAGAAATGCACATTGGAATGTTGAAGGTCCGGATTTTCATAGCAAACACCTGTTTTTTGAAGCTCAGTATGAGCAACTGGACGAAATTATGGATGGTGTTGCAGAAAGGATCAGATCGCTTGGTCACTACGCACCGGCCACGCTTAAACTCTTTTTGGAGCTGACTCATATTTCGGAAACTTTGCACGAAAAAAATGATGGTACCGGTTTTATTACAGAGCTTTTAACCGACCATGAAAGTTTGATCATCCACCTGCGCGAAAACATTAATTACTTTGCCAATGACTTAAAAGACCTTGGAACCAGCGATTATGTAACTGGCTTAATGGAAACGCATGAAAAAATGGCCTGGATGCTGAGATCGCATTTAAGATAACCTTATGGAGACTCAAAAGGGTGTATGGTTTGTTACCCTGCTACTTGCAGCAGTAGCCGGTTATTGTGATACCGTAACATTTGTTGCAGCCGATTCCATATTCTCTGCCCACGTAACCGGAAACTTTATCGTTTTTGCCTACCAGATCATTAAAGGGTCAGATTCGCAGGCATGGATCAAGCTTTTAACATTCCCTGTATTTATCATAGCCGTTATAATAGGTGGCCAGATAGCATCCCGGGCATTAAACAGGCACAAGATCCTATTGCTGGAAGGGATAGTATTATTAATAAGTGGCGCGGCGGCAATTGCCTTCGTCCACGTTCCTAAACTGGATTGGGTGGGCTATTCGGTTGTGATGCTGGTTGTACTTGCAATGGGCCTGCAAAATGCATTTGGTAAACTATTTGCCAAAGAAACATACGGCCCTACCACCATGATGACGGGTAATGTAACACAGGCAGCACTTGATCTGGGCAGCATCATTACATCTGGGTTTAAAGATATTTTAACCTGGGAAAGTCTCAAAAAACAAAGCACCACTATCGGGGGCTTCCTGATTGGTTGTCTCCTTGGCGCACTGATGGCCAAAAACTTCGGTTTAGGAGTAATTATTTTACCCGGCGTAGCTATGATCATTTGCTATTGGATCACCAATAAAACCGCCGCTGTGCAACCAGTGTAATTTAAATTATACTGAAAATAATATTATGAAGAAGGCCTGTTTAAATGCAGGCCTTCTTGCGTTATGGGGAATAATAGCCGTCACGATTCAATTACAAATCGACCAGAAAAAGTTCAGATTTTTCTTTTGCGTTAACTAACACTAACTCCTCCTTTTTTTCTTTTTTTCCGATATTCATCAACACTACCGCAAACAGGATCAGAATAACACCCACCCATTGCAGAAAGCTGACAGGCTCCTTTAACAGGATGTTTGCCATTAATACAGATACCGGTATTTCTACAGTTGCAATAATGGCTCCCAGCCCCATGCCTGTTAGCGGCATTCCCCTGGTAAACAGCAAGGGCGGAAGGATTGTTCCAAACAATGAAAGCAGAAGGCCCCAGCGCAAAAATATGGCATATGAAAACTGCTGATTCAAAGATGAATGAAAAATAAAAGCAATAATAATCAATCCGCCTAGGATCATATAAAGGCTTCTTTTTAGGGGAGGGAAATGCAGTTCGATGTTGTTTGATGAATACATAGTTGCTGTGTAGGAAAGGGCGGCAATTATTCCCCAGCCAAATCCAGCCCAGCTGATACTAACGGATTGTTTAAGCAAACTGGTGGCCAGTATTGTTCCGGCTATAATAATAAAAACTGACGCTATCTTACGTAATCCAGGCGCCTTTTTATGCAAAATCATCTCCAGGATAACGCCCATCCACACCGTTTGCATTAACAATACAATTGCAACACTCACCGGTACGTACTGAACCGCCATATAGTAGAAAACGCTGGTTAGCCCCATAGATGTTCCCGCAACTATTAACTTAAATATGCCATTAGTGCCTGATGCTTTTGTTTCTGGCACCGCCCCCCGTTTACGGAATAAGGCTAAAATAAAGAGCCCTGCAAATCCCAAACCGAACTGCGAAAGCGTTACTTCTGCTGTGCTGAATCCTTCATGATAGGCCATTTTTACAAAGGTTGCCAGCATTCCATAGCTCGACGCTCCCAGCGCAACCAAAATGCTTCCTTTAAGTGCATTGTTTTTCATTGATGTGTTTTTATGTCACCTAACATTACAGATTTAGTTTTCTGTTGCTAAAAGTTTCATTTGATACAGCCGGCCCCCAAAATGACCAACGATTCAAAGGTATCTGTAGAAAACTCTTTATTTGTATTGAAAGCAGGAGTTGGCAAAAAAAGGGCTTTTCTGTGACGATGATAACTTTGTTCAATTTTCCAGCACAATGTGCGCCAATTCCATCTCAATCAAATCTTTGATATTTTGGTGCGATGTATCTATCGACTTTTTAAAATCCTCCGGCGCAAATGATTCTCCGTTTATGGCGATCACATGAATATTGCTGATCCCTATAATATTAAATACGGTTTTCAAATAGTTGCTCTGGAAGTTCATATGCTCGTTATATTCTCCTTTTTCATATCCCTGGGCACCTCTTGAAAGTAAAAGAAATAATGTTTTATTTTCAAGCAGACCTATATACGGGTTCTGCATATTGGCTGGGTTAAACTTCCAGGTTTCATTAACCCTTAGAACCTGATCAATATAGGCCTTAAGCGCACTGGGAATTGACCAGTTGTACATTGGAGAAGCAAGAACAATAACATCAGCTTCCCGGAGTTCGGAGATATAAGTATCGCTTGTTTTTAAAGCTTCAATTTCTTCTTCTGATCTTGCTGCTGCAGGTTTGAAAGCTGCGGCAATCCAATTTTCGTTGATGTGGGGCACATCGGTACTTCCCAATTCCCGAAAATTGATAATTGGATCGGTATGAATAGTTTTCCAGTGATCTATAAATACTTCGGTGAGTTTTCTGCTATGAGATCTAAGCGCCCTTGCACTTGAATTAATGACCAATACTTTTTTCATTTCGATAATTTTATATACAAAAGTATAGCGATGCTGGATTATATTTGCATACCAGTTTCTATAAAAACCACAGCCCAGATGTTACCCTACAAATCATTAATCCAAATTGATAGAAATGCAGCTGTATCACTATACATCCAGGTGTGCAACAGTTTTATATCATTAATCACCAGTGGTACACTACAGCCATCTGATATATTGCCAAGCTCCCGTATACTGGCAGATTTGATTAGCATTAACAGAAACACGGTAAAACTGGCATATGAAGAATTGATTAGCCAGGGTTGGGCTGAATCTATTGAGCGCAAGGGCGTGTTTGTACTTTCCAGGCTACCGGTACGTTCCAAACGGATACTACCTGAAGCTAACAAAAACAACAGTGCTCAGGAGGCTTTCATATGGAAAAATAATTTTGCAAATGCCATACCCACCAAAAATCTACAGAAAACTACGCTCGCTATTGATGATGGCTTTCCCGATGTGCGCCTGGCGCCGGTAGATCTGCTCATGCGCGAATATCGAAGTCTTTCCAGAAGATTTCATGGGAAAAACATTCTGAAATATGGCAGCTCCAAAGGGTCAGAACATCTTCGCGTAGCTATTTGCAAGTACCTTTCCAATACCAGGGGCTTAATTGTTTCTTCTGAAAATATACTGATTACAAAGGGTAGCCAGATGGGAATCTACTTAGCTGCACAACTGCTGCTCCAACCTTCAGATAATATAGCCGTTGGAATTTCAAACTATACTTCTGCAGATGATGTTTTCAAACATGCCGGTGCCAACCTTCTGCGGATTCCGATTGATCACAACGGAATGGATGTTGATTATCTCGAAGAGATTTTACAGCATAAGAAAATAAAGGCAGTATATGTGATACCACATCATCATTTTCCAACGGCGGTAACCATGAGTACCGAACGGAGGTTGAAACTATTAAATCTTGCTAAAGAACACCGTTTTGCCATTATCGAAGACGACTATGATTTTGATTTTCATTATGATAATAAGCCCTACCTGCCTTTGGCAAGTATCGATCATAATCAAAATGTAATTTATATCGGTTCGATTTCGAAGACCTTTGCCCCTGCCCTGCGCATTGGGTTTATGGCAGGACCATCAGCATTTATTGATGCCGCATCTTCATTAAGAGAACTGATAGACCGACAGGGAGACACACTGTTGGAGGAAGCATTTGCCGTGATGTTTGACGATGGGGAGATGGAAAGACATTTTAGGAAGTCATTAAAAATTTACAAGCAACGCCGGAACCTTTTTTGTGAGATACTTAAATCCGACTTTAATGATGAGATACAATTCAGAATTCCGGAAGGAGGGCTTGCGGTGTGGTCTACTTTTGATAAAAAGATCGATCTGACCAAAATGTCTGAAGACGCATTAAAAAAAGGACTCTACATCGACAATGGGAATTTTTATAAGAACGAATCCTTTGTTACCAATGCGCTGAGACTGGGCTTTGCTTCACTTGAGGAAAATGAAATAGTGGAAGCACTCGGGATCCTGAAAAAGGTAGTGCATTAAGTTCGCTGGGCCATCCTTTATCTCATAATTGGCATATTTAACATCCCTGTTATTGCTCTAATTTTGTTTCAAACAAATAAATTTTCAAGCAATGAAAACACGAATTAACATTGAAAAAACAGAGCCAGCAGGATACAGAGCAATTCTTGGACTGGAAAAATTCATTGAAAGCACACCACTGACAAGAAAACATAAAGACCTGATTAAAATCAGATCTTCGCAAATAAACGGATGTGCTTTTTGTATTGATATGCACACTAAAGATGCCCGTAAAGCCGGCGAAACAGAACAACGCATTTATGCGCTCAACGCCTGGCGCGACACTCCGTTTTTTTCGGAAGAAGAACGTGCAATATTAGCCTTGACCGAGGAAGTTACTTTAATTAGCAATCATGTAAAAGATGAAACTTATGAGCAGGCAGCTAAAGTACTGGAGGCAACTTACCTGGCACAAGTGATATTAGCAATTATTACTATTAATGCATGGAACAGAATTGGCATCACAACCAACCTAATACCAGCATAACGTTGATGCTGAAAATCGATAATTAAAGCCCTCTAACCGAGGGCTTTGCTTTTATATTTAAGTTCGCTGGGCCACCCTTTATTTTGTAATTGGCATATTTAGCATCCACGTTAGTGGCCTAATTTTGTGGCAAACAAACAATTATGAATAATACATATCAGGTTAAAATAATCAAGACAGATTTTGAAATTGAACAATGCTGGGAAGTCGCATTTTTGTTAAGGCCACATCTGAATAAAAATAACTGGCCTTCCATGATTTCAGAGATGATGCAACATGAAAAATACAGCATCGCCGGGATTATGGATAATGACAAGGTTGTCGCATTTGCAGGATACCGCATCATGACGTCATTGCACAGTGGTAATATAATTTATATTGATGATCTCTGCACGCTGGAATCTTACAGGGGGAAAGGCCTGGCCTCTCAATTGTTAAAACATGTGAAAGCTATTGCCATATCAAATAATAAAGATGCCGTAGTACTTGATACAAATTTCAATAATAATACAGCACAAAAGTTGTACCTGAACAATGGATTTCAACTCACAGCGCTTCATCTCTCCTGTGATTTAAGAAAGTAGCACTAATATTGGGAATTTGAGGGGTTTGATTTTAAAAGAGGGTGTCTGAAACGCCCTTTTTTGTTTTTTGTAGATTGTAATTTTCTTAGGTTAAATGAGACTTTTAAAGGCATTATCGTGATTAGATTTTACCAATTGCATCATTAATCGTGAAGACGGCCCGCTTTTTAATTTAGCGGGGTAGATATTTATTTTACTAATTCCAATAAAACTTTTTCCCGCATTTTACTTAATGCGATATTCACACTTTCAATTGTGGCTTTACATTGATTAGCTTCAACGAGCACTTTCTTTTTGTCGATAAGTTGTTTATTCAATTCATTATCAATGTTGCTAAGATCAACCATTGAATAGCCTACTAACTGGTTTCTTACTCCATTTACATTAAAATCAATACTGGTTTGATTTAGTATGGCGGCCAGGCTATTTAACTCAGTCGTCAGTTTCGAATTGTCTTTTGTGATCTGTGTCAGTTGAGATTTTAAGTCCTCTTGATCGATTTTGGCCTTATTTAGACTAATAGCGAATATATAATTCTCTCCCTGCAGATTATCAAGATCAAGATTAATGTACCCAACTAATCTATAAACTTTGCGTAATTTCTCCTTGTCATTTATTGAATTAATTGCACTATCAAGATTTTTTATCCATGATAAGAAATTATTAATACTGCTCAAAAAGCTTGGTTGTTCTTTATCCTGAGCAAAAGATGGCATTACTATCGAAATACACAGAAGTGCGGCAAGAATTAGCTTTTTCATTTGAGTTTTGGTTTAGTTTTGTAGAATATTAAAAAAAGCCCAATAACAAATAAAAGTAAGGGAAGTATCAGCAATCCCAATTCGGCATATTTTACGCCCCTGCTAAAAATCGTAGTCACGACATCTTCCCTTGTATAAAAGAAATAAACCGACATTATTAAAGATATAATGCCAATTATTAGTTTCGTTTCTTTCATAAAAACGGATTGTTTTTCGGTTTTCAATCATCAAAAAAACAGCTATCAGTAACAAAAATACACCAACGGAATTAATTTTCAATTGCTTGAAAATCTGTTATTTATAAATATAAAACAAGATTTTTATTCTTGCAAATAAATCATAAATATTAAAAAATCCATTAGTTATTCCGACTATTTGCCGATACAGAAAATATCTGTACAATGATTATCAGTAAGTTATGAGTTTGATTATTTGAAAACACAAAACACACCGTAAATAAGGTAAAATTCCTAACGCAGAATACTGGTATAGCAGCACGGAAAATCCGCCCCAACTTAATAATAAATCAGCCCCGCCCTTTATGCATCTTTTTTTACTATTAATTAAACATCTATAAAACAGTATTTTAACTAACTTTATCATAAAAATCTAAAACCCTTCTATAATCATACGAGGAGGATTTTGTCTTATAGAAGATCCAAAGCTGAATCATTGTAAACCCTGCAAAAACAATTCAAATGAAATTAAGATATACATTCATAATAACCTTTGCATTAGTCGCAGTTTTTTTTGTTGCACAATCTTTTTATTACAATTATCTGAAGAAAGTTGCGCCATCAAAACAATTTTCGTTTAAGGATTCCGGCAAGCGTGTCGCCGTATGTGGTTCAGCTTATAACGCTGCAGACACGGGTTCAGCTATTCCGGCATTAAAAGGCTGGGGTAACTATCAATGGAAAATTACGACAGCGTCTGACAGTGCTCAATTTTATTTCAACCAGGGAATAAGCATGTATTATGCTTTTCATTCGATAGAGGCAATCGCATCATTTACCAAAGCAACCCGTTTTGACCCAAAGTGTGCAATGGCCTGGTATGGCAAATCACTGGCTATGGGCCCCACTATTAATTATCCTAATGGCTATACTCCTCCCTCCGGTGCTTATGAAGCCTCTGTTCGGGCAAATACTTTCAGCCTTTCTTGTTCTCCACTGGAAAAAGAACTCATTAAAGCGATGCGGCAGCGTTACAGTATGGACAGTACCATCAGCGTAAAGAAGCTGAGAACCAGCTATGCTAAGGCTATGCAACTGGTTTACGCCAAATACCCCAAAAACGCCGATATAGTAACACTTTATGCAGATGCTTTACTATTATTACACCCCTGGGATCTGTACGCAGCTAATTTTATACCCAGGCCATGGACACCGCAGATACGCATCCTGTTAGAAAAAGCACTCGCTATTAACCCAAAAAATCCCGGCGCAAATCATTACTATATCCATACTATGGAGGCATCCGCTACGCCGCAAATGGCTTTAAAAAGCGCCTATCTACTGGATACACTGATGCCACAGGTATCGCATATCACCCATATGCCCTCGCACATCTATATCCGCACGGGCGATTATCAGCGGGGAATAAAGGATAATGAGGCAGCAATCCGGGGATATGATCTTTATCTGAAACAATATGCCCCAGTGGTAAACGGGGCTGTATTATACCAGATCCACAACCTGCATTTAAAAATTAACTGCGCGCAAATGGGGGGTAATTATAAAACAGCTATTAATACTTCCGATTCCCTTAAAGCGATCATACCTTCCGCTTATTTATCTTTCCAAGGCGGGGACGGCAATTATTTTCAATACATTTATATGCAGCCCGCATTAACATTAGTTCGTTTTGGTAAATGGGATGATATTCTGAAAATCAAACCTATCGATACCGTTGCCTATGCCTCCATTTTATTACATTTTTCAAAAGGCTTAGCCTGGTGTGCCAAAAACAATTCGGCCCGGGCCGAACAGGAATTGCAACTACTAAATGCTAAAATGCATGACGCCTCCTTACAGATACCTATTGATAATTTCAGTTCTGCTTACCAAGCCGCAGGGGTAGCTAAGCTTATCCTGCAAGGTGTTATAGCAAAAACGCAAAAACGTTATGCTTCTGCTGCTGATATCTTAAAAAAGGCGGTAACTGCTGAAGACAAACTCATTTATAACGAGCCCCGTGACTGGCCTATACCTGCAAGGCAATATTTGGGAGACCTGTTATTACAAACCGGCAGGTATTGGGAGGCAATCTCCGTATTAAATAAAGATTTAGCTATTCACCCGAATAATGGTTGGGCATTGACCGGGCTTAAGCTGGCTTATCAGAACACAGGTGATGACTTCGCTTTAAACAAAGTAGAAAAGCAGTTAACAGCCGCCTGGAAAATAAAAGATGCGGCCATTGACAAACCTGTATTCTGATTAATTAACTAAGCTTTAAAAATCAAGACTGTAGAACTATATAGCACACAGGTACATTTTTTCTGAAAACACCGGTGACTTATTTTTACCCAACAGTTGTTCATCGTGGGAACCCCAAAAAAAACGAAATTACTTTCAAATAGTAACATAAAGCATAAATATACCGAATGGCTTTATTTATAAAAGCCTGATATCATGATATCTATAAAATAAAACAGTGATTTTTACTTTCTATTTCAGTTTATAACTAATTGAAAATCAATAAGTTATTTCGACTACTTTCCGATACAGAAAGTACTTATACGGTGATTATCAGTAAATTATGAGATTTCAGTACCAAATTAGAAACAATTTATTTGACCTAAATTAAGGTCAATTTTGGTACTATCCTGTTACCAGGGTGTGGAAAACTTGGCAATAGTAGTCAATAGTTTTCGTTAATCAAAGTTAACAATACGATTCATTGCATTTTTTTGTCTCAAAAACCTGTAACTTGAGCCTTCGACCATCTGAAAATCAATCGTGGAAAAAGAAACTTTCGACCGCAAGACTTTGTACGACCTTGTATGGGCAGAACCGCTGTCAACCCTTTCCCAGAAATATAACATCTCCGATGTGGGTCTCCGTAAGGTCTGTGACCGCATGGGTGTGCCGCTGCCGAAAGCCGGGTACTGGGCTAAGATCCAGCACGGACAGCAGCCACCGGTCAAATCGTTGCCCGAAGATCATTACGGTCAGAAAGAAGTTATTCTATATCTGAGGGATGAGAATCATCCGGCTACCGTTGACGGGATGACACCGCAGGCAGCGATGCAGCAGATACTTGAGCGCGACCATCCTGCCGAGCTGAATATCACAGGTAAGCTCGCTGAGCCGGACCCGCTGATCATTAAAGCACAAGCAACCCTGCTTAAAAGAACTCAATATTACAGGGAAGGCGACATCCTGCAAACAGAGGGCGGCCAGCTTAATATCAGGGTATCTGACCCGCAGATCAACCGTGCACTTTGTATCATGGATGCTTTTGTGAAGCCGTGAGTTCACGTTTCGAAATGAAAGCAGTTACGTATTGATCGGTGAAGAAAATACAGAAGTAGTCATGCGGGAAACAAGCACAGCTACGGTTTCAGACGATCGCTGGTCGACTCGAACCCTTACCCCGAACGGCAAGCTTGAATTGAAGTTCGGCAGCTACGACCCCACTGTTACCGGCCGGGACGGCCTTGTGCCGATGGAAGAGCAACTGGCGAAGATAATTGCTCGCCTGGAGCTGATGGCTGAGGAAGGGCGTGTTAAAGCTATTGAGAACAAGATATGGAGTGCCTCCTATGAAGAAAAGCAGCGCCTGCGAAAACTTGCCGAGGAACGGCAAAAACTGGAGATCAGTTCCTTTCAAAAAGCAATGAGGGATGCCGGCCGCTGGCAGAAGCCAATATATTGCGTAGTTATATCGACCATGTAGAAAAGCAAGCCCTTGCCGCTGAACAGCCCAGTGAAGAAACATTAGCGTGGGTGCAATGGGCGAAAGATAAAGCGGACTGGTATGACCCTTTGGTCGAAAAGGCCGACGAATGGCTGGCCCATATAGACAGGGATGCGATCATGAAATATGAGGAGCAAAGATCTGGCAGTTATTTTTTTAATGCCCCGCAGGATACAGGCAAGCCTGAAAAAAAGAGCTGGCCACTATTGCCATGGTATCTTCGGAAATAAAGGGCTGAATGACAGTTCTAACAGATTTATATATACTTATATCTGATCAATCAATTTTCTATAGTTCAGTTTTACTATCCTGTGTGACAAACCATTCAATGTATTGGGGTAATGCGGTACTTGCATAATATGGTAGATTCATTAAATAGTATGGTTTTTTATTAGGTGTAACAGCTTGTTCTACTTTAAAAGCACCTCCATACATACGGATAGCATAAGGATGGTCTGCCGCCTCGATAAACTGGTGAAGTGATTTTAATGATCCCGTACTGCCTGACTTTATTTCTATGGGAATAACGAACTTATTATACACGTATAACAAGTCAACTTCTGCACTGGACTGAGCTTTTTCCCTTACCCAAAAGTTCGGTGTATGTGCTGAAATACTTTGAAGCGATATGAGTTCCTGCGTTACAAGATGAGGAATAACGGCTCCTTTATAAGCACTATTTAAGTCATCCATAGCCAGCATTTCTGCTTGTATGCCCAATGAATAATTCACTAAGCCAGTATCCAAAAACTGCAAACGCGGCGCTTTCTTCAGATCAGCTTTCAATGGCGGCAGCAGGTCTGTAGTCGGGTAAATTAAACGCACGATCTTAGCTTCGTCAAGCGTTCTGAATGCCTCTCCCACTTCTCTTGACCGGTAATTAGAGTTTCCAAATCCCTGATACTTTATGCGCTCGTCAAGGTACAGCGGTGCGGTATCCATTAAATGTTTAATGATCTTCCTTTCCGTTTCATTCGAAGTGTATTTCTCCACATCGTTTTTATATGTACCCCAGATGCTTTCATAGATTACCCGCAAATCTGAAAGGCTCTGGTTCTCAACGTCTGTTTTTACCACTTCAGGCATCCCACCGATAATCGCATATCGGTGAAAAGCATCCATTAAGGTTTGATGTGCAAAGGCTTTTACTGGCACCTGGTGCAACTGATCCAGCAGTGCATCCTTACCAATAGCTTCCAGATATTCCTGGAAATTCAAAGGGTGAAGGTATAAAAACTCTACCCTCCCTACCGGAAAACTATGTACCTTCTGCATCGCAAACTCCAATAATGAACCAGCGCTGATCACATGAAGCTTTGGTATTTCTTCATAAAAATAGCGTAACATTTGAATAGCCTTTGGGCTTTCCTGAATTTCATCAATAAATAAGAGTGTACTTGTAAGACCCGATGATGGAATATTATGGGCTAAAAATAAAGCTTCAACGATGGTTTGAACATCGTTAAATTCGTCGAAATAGCGGCGGTCAGCTGGTTTTTCCAGGTTAAGGACAATGGTATGTGTATATGTTTTGGCAAAATCACGGATTAACGTGGTTTTGCCGACCTGACGCGCCCCTCTTATTATAAGTGGCTTGCGTGTTGCGCCCATTTTCCACCGATTAAGGTTAATTTCGATAGTCCTTTTAAAAGCCATAATAGAAATTACGTTTGTAACATAATAAAGGCAAATTTACATCAAATTCGTAACAAAGTAAACCCTGTTTTAATTATTTTCTGTAATAGAATAAAGGCAGTTAAATCGTAGAGTTACTAATATTTTCACATATCACACTAATTTACAATTCGTTTCTATTCCAAATGAGGTAAACTTTTTCAAACTAAAAGGCTGACGCATACAGTTTCATTTTGATAGACGAAAACAGGTTAATGATTTAAATATCTGATGGAAAATTACTTTCAGCATCCAGAAAGTGCGAAATAGCTTATACTAGTACAACACATAACTCAAAAACGAAAAGACTTACATATAGGGATCAATCTATAACGCTAATTGATGAAGCTTTAGAGAAATGATAAGCGTGATGATCCGCAAAGAACTGGCGGCGCTTTGCTAAATAGCATGTCTGGCATAAACATTCCGATAATATCAGGCTACCGGGATGGCGAACTTAAAGGTGCTCCCTTTACCTACTTCACTTTCCACCCAGATCTTACCATCGTGTCTTTGGATTATTTCCGAGCATAGGTATGTATGTTATGGAGATGTTGACCACCTGATTCCGGGCCAAACTGACCAGGCAATTAGCTGACGTGGGGCGTGCAGCAAACGCTATAAAAGCGTGTACAAAAATAGTTATTTAAAAGGTATTTTCATTAGTAGCTGGTTTCC